>CAWJUQ010000026.1:0-28747 GCA_963846055.1 uncultured Alphaproteobacteria bacterium | reverse complement strand
GAGCAGTTCGCGTCTCGCGCCGGCTCCGGTGGCAAGCCCCAACGTTTTTGTTCATCCCAATGTCGCCAACGTTGGCACGACGCAAACCCCAACGTGGCCCAACGTGGAGACTGACACGTTGGGGGTGCGGATGGTCGCCCTGGTAAAGAGCCATCCGAAGAAAAGCCAGCCAGCGGGCTTCCTATTGGCGGCAAACTACCTTCCGGCCCCCATGACCTCGTAGTCCGACGCGATGATCCCGATCATTTCGATTGGATCAACGACGAGTTCATCGTGCTCAAGGAGCAACCGGCAACCGCGATTTATCGCAATCGCGAAAACTCGGTCATCATTCGGCAACAAGCCGCGTGGGACCGCGATGAGGACTCGTTCGTCTTCATCACCGAGCAGAATGCGATGGCCTTCCTGGATCAGCTCTGTGATCTGATGGGCATTGCAGAGTTCGGTGGCCCTAAACCACGCGGCGCGCCCGGCGAACCGGGGGTAGCCTGATGGCCTTTTTGGAAGCGCAAAAGGCATATGCCGAACACGGGATCTCACTTTTTCCTGTGAAAATCACGCAAGATGGAGCGAAAAGGCCAAGCCTCCGCAACTATCAGCGGATCGGCGTCAGGGGCAGCGCAAAACTGATCAGGCAATTCGCCGACGCGCCGGCCTTTGGCTTCGTCTGTGGCAGAGGCAACAAGATCACCGTGCTCGATGTCGATAGTTCGGACGAAACGGTGTTGTCCGACGCAGTGGTTCGGCACGGCAAATCACCCTTGATCGTGAGAACTGCTCGCGGACGATATCAAGCATGGTATCGCTGGAACGGCGAGCGGCGTCTGATACGACCTTCTCCTGCCGTACCGATTGATATCCTGGGAAACGGTGTCGTTGTCGCGCCGAACAGCGGTGCCGCCCATGGCCAGTACGAAATAATTCAGGGTTCGCTGGACGATCTTGACCGCCTGCCGCCTTTAGCAAACCTCGGCAGTGTAAAAATGCCGAACATGACGGTCGGTACGGGACGCAATAATCTTCTCTTCCGAAAAATTGCGAGTGACGCGCATCATTGTGATGACTTCGACGCGCTTTTAGACAAAGCGAGGACCCTTAACGATGAGTTCGCCGAGCCATTAGACGATGCAGAAGTCGTACGCACAACAAAATCGGTCTGGAAGATGACCGCCGAAGGCCGCAACCGCTTCGGTCAAAATGGCGCATGGCTGCCGCTTGGCCTTGTTGATCGGCTGGTAGGTGATCCGCATCTCTATACCTTGATCAGTTGGCTAAAGGCGCACAACAAACCGAACGCCAATTTTTTGGTTGCCGACGGCTTGCGGTGCAAATTTGGTTGGCCTCGCCGCCAATTTGTTCAGGCCCGGCATCGCGCCATCGCCGAGGGCATAATCGTTCAGATTTCAAAGCCTCGCAAAGGACACCCCGCACGATATGTTTGGGGTGCTGCAACCCGAAAAGAGGACCGAGAGGGGGACGGTAGAAGAATAACACACGTGTTAGTGGAGGATTGCCTACCGGATTTGGTAGGCCAAACACAATTGCCGCAGACGGGGGTGCCATGACCCGCGTCTCCGTAAGCCGCGCGTGCCGCGTTCTTTTGATCAAGGGACAAACGCCGGCGGCAACGCTTCAAGAACGTTTAGTAAGCATTGTAGCGAACGCACCACAGGCAGACTTTGACTCGGCAAACATCACAATTCTGACCGGCGGTTCCGTCATTAATGATGCAGCTCGGGATTTAGCTTTCGCCGCCTCAATCGCGCTGCCGCATGGCGTCGATTTCAATACGCCGAGGCACGCACTCATGCGCAACGGCACCGGCACAGCCTCCGGGCCGACCTCGTGTGCTGTTAGACCCGCTTGCGGCGGAAGACTGGAGTGAGGCTCGCTGATGTCGCGTCGCGCTGCCAGCGTCACCCAAGCCGATGTTGCACGGATCATCCGAGCGGCAAAGCAGGCTGGTGCGGCCGAAGTCGAGATCAAGATGGGTGAGCAGACCCTGCTGGTTAGGCTTACGCCGTCCACAGGGGCAGAGACCACGCTTGCACCTACGGCGGAGGTCGTCTTGTGATGAGACTTATGCCCCGCCCTCGAGCGCCCTTTCTGAGCCACGAGCGCACGCGCCACGGCACGCTGGTGTGGTATTTCCGGCGACTTGGACGTCGAGTCCGCATCCGGGCGGAGTTCGGAACGCCAGAATTTGAGGCTGAATATGAGGCTGCAAAGGCGAGCGTGGCACTCCCGCCAAAGGCGATTACTTGCCCGCAGGGCTCGCTGGCATGGCTGATCGAGCGCTATCGCGATTTGCTTGCCTGGGCGCCCCTTTCGGCCGCCACCAAGCGGCAACGTGAGAACATCTTCGTCCATGTGATCGAAACTGCCGGCGTACAGAACTGCGCAAAGATCACGACCGCGGCAATTATTGCAGGCCGCGACCGACGAAAGAACACTCCGGCCCAAGCTCGCAACTTCCTCGATGCCATGCGCGGCGTGTTTCGCTGGGCAACGGAGGCAGGCTTTGTGCGCTCCGATCCGACCGCTGGCATTAAAAACCCGCCGCGCAAGACAGGCCAGGGTTTCAGGCCTTGGACAGAGGATGACGTTGCCGCCTATGAGAAGCGGTGGCCGGTCGGGACGCGTCAACGGGTCTGGCTTGACGTTCTGCTCTATACGGGCTTGCGCCGCGGCGACGCGGTACGTTTAGGACGGCAACATGTCCGCGACGGCGTCGCTACGCTTAAGACAGAGAAAAGTGGGCAGGCCGTTGAAGTAACGCTTCCGATCCTGCCTGTCCTGGCCGAGACATTGGCCGCTGGCCCTTGTGGGGATCTGACGTTCATTGTCGGCGCGAGCGGCCAACCGCTGTCCAAGGAATTGTTCGGTAATGAGTTCAGGGTGGCGTGCAACGCCGCCAAGGTTCCTGGCTCGGCGCATGGCGTCCGCAAGATCGCGGCTACGAGGGCGGCCAATGCCGGCGCGACCGTGGCGCAGCTCGAAGCAATATTTGGCTGGTCAGGCGGCGGCATGGCTTCGCTCTACACTCGCGCGGCCGACCGGCGCCGGTTGGCATTAGAGGCGATGCACAAGCTCGGGAACGAGGCGCGAACTTCTATTGTCGCACCTTTGAATGTCGAGTGTCGCACCTGCGGAAAAACGTAAATGAAAACAATATCAAAAAATCTGGGTGGTGCGGCCGAGAGGACTCGAACCTCCACGGGTTGCCCCGCTAGCACCTCAAGCTAGTGCGTCTACCAATTCCGCCACGGCCGCATGTGGGGTGAGAACACGCCGAACGATGGCGTTCGGCGGCGCCGATGTAACAGTTAGGCCGGATGCCGACAAGGGCGGGAGCGCATATATTCGCCTTGGTCGGTCGGCCGCTAACCATCGCTAAGTCCTTCATATTGCGGCGGCGACCCATGCTAACGGTTCCTCATGAGCGGGGTTGAAGCGACCAAAGCGCGCGGCGAAGTTCAGGTCGGCTTGCTCCCGATCCCGGGCACGCCGCCGGTCGAGTGGCTGGAAAGCCATGACCCGGTCGATTACGAAATCGCGCTCGCCGTCATGGCCGAACGGACGGCGGCGATTGCGCGCGGCGAATCGCGTGAACTGGTCTGGCTGCTTGAGCACCCTGCCCTCTACACCGCCGGTACATCGTCACAGCCGCATGAACTCATGGATGCCCGTTTCCCGGTCTATCAGACCGGGCGTGGCGGCCAGTTCACCTATCACGGCCCCGGACAGCGCGTTCTTTACTTGATGCTCGATCTCAAGCGCCGCGCGCTCGATGTTCGCCGCTTCGTCGCCACCGTCGAGGAATGGATGATCCGCGCGCTCCTAGATGTCGGCGTCACCGCCGAACGCCGCGACGACCGTGTCGGTGTTTGGGTACAGCGCCGCGGCTCGGATGGCGACGCCGAAGACAAGATCGCTGCGATCGGCGTGCGCGTTCGGCAATGGGTGACCCTGCACGGCGTGGCGCTCAACATTGCGCCGGATCTGTCGCACTTCTCTGGCATTGTGCCATGCGGGATTTCCAACCCACGCTACGGAATAACCTCACTTGCCGCGCTCGGCATCGGTGCTTCCATGGCGGAAGTTGATCAAATCTTGCGCCGTGAATTCGTCCCGCTGTTCGGCGCAGTCGTTGATGCTCAGCCGCTTGCCAGCACGGAAAACAATTCGCCTGCCCGGCGCATTTCCAAATCACGCTCGCCGGCCTCGGTCTGATCGACGGCACTCACCTTGGCGCCGGGCGGCCCGTCGTGGCAGCTTTCCACCATTGTCAGAACGGCTTCCTCGGAGCCTGCGAGCACGGCCTCGACCGTGCCGTCGCGGCGGTTGCGCACCCAGCCTTCGATGCCGAGCTCGAGCGCGGTGACCTCCGCCCAGGCGCGGAAACCGACGCCCTGGACTCGTCCGCGGACGACAACACGACAGATCATCTCCATCGAAACGCCTTGCCATGAGGCGACGGTGTCCCGGTTGCCCGTTCGGGCAACCAGCCGCGCAACGTGTCAATGTAAAGTTCCGGCAGACCCCATTCCAGCGCCGCGGCGATCAAAAGCTCCATGTAGCCGGCCTTGGCGCGGCCTATCGGGCACGGCCGGCCCAAATAAATCAACGCACGGTGTTGCCGCCCGGCCTGACGAACCGGGAGCATTTTTGTGCGGTAGAGGCCGCCCGCGGTATTCTCCCAAGCGGCGAGGGTCACCAGATCGCGCGGCGTCAGCCGCCACAAAACGCCGTAAATTTCTTCATCGCGCCGCGGAGCGACGGAAGCGTAACCGTCCGCCGTGATCAGGAAACGATGGTTCGCCAGCGTTGCAACGCCCAGCGGTTTGGCGAACCGCGCGTGTTTGCGCATGACCGCGCGGCTCATGTTTGAGCCGTAAGCGAAATGCAGGATCATGGCACGCGCGATTGGCGGCTTGGCTGCGCCGCCGCCCCGATTGTCGTTCCGAGCGCACGCACACTGGGGACGACTTCGACGGCAAGCAGCAAAATCCCGCTGGGCGAAAGAAGGTTCAGGCAAACTCCATAATCACCGCGTCGACGGCAACGCTGTCGCCCGGTTTCACCGGAATTTTTTTGATAACTCCGTCGCGTTCGGCGCGAAGTATATTTTCCATCTTCATGGCCTCGACGACCGCCAAAGTCTCGCCGGCTTTGACTTCCTGCCCTTCGGCGACCGCGATCGAGACCACCAGGCCGGGCATCGGACAACGCACGGATTTCTCGCTGCCGGAAAGTTTTTTGGCCGGCATCAAGCGGGCGTAGTTCGCCTCACGCTCGGTGTAGACAAAGGCTTTCACCTCAAAGCCGTGGTAGGCAAGTTCAAAGCCATTCGGAATCATGCGCACGTGCACGGCGACCGGAGTGCCGTCGACGGTACCGTTCCAGACGGGCATGCCGGGTACCCAATCCGAGGCGAGAGCGTGACTGTTGCCGTCCTCGAATAGAACCGTCACGACGTTACCGTCGTGAGCCACGTCGGCCTGTAACTCCTCGCCGCCAAGCCAAATGGCACGCCGCCGCTCGCGCGTGACCGCTCGGTCGAGCTGTCCGGAAATTCGGCGTTTGCGTTCACCCAACACGTGATCGATCGCAGCCGCCACGCCGGCAATCGTGCGCGCCACGGCGCCACTTGGCACCGTACGCTCGAAGCCGTGGGGAAATTCCTCCGCAATGAACGCGGTTGAGAGCTTGCCGGAGCGCCATCGCGGATTCTGCATGATGGCGGCAAGAAACGGGATGTTGTGACGGATTCCCTCGATGGTGAAGGCGTCGAGCGCATCGGCCTGAGCATCAATGGCCTCGGCGCGCGTTTCGGCGTGCGTGACGAGCTTGGCGATCATCGGGTCGTAATAAAGTGAGATTTCGCCGCCTTCATACACGCCGGTGTCGTTTCGCACCGTCACGCCGTCGTGCTCGCCTTCCGCAGGCGGACGATAGCGCACCAATCGTCCGATCGACGGGGCAAAGTTGCGATAGGGATCTTCCGCATAAATGCGGCTTTCCACCGCCCAACCGTCGAGCTTCAGATCGCTTTGCTTGAAGGAAAGTGGCTCGCCGGCCGCGACGCGGATCATCTGCTCGACAAGATCGATACCTGTGACCAGTTCCGTCACCGGGTGCTCGACTTGCAGGCGGGTATTCATTTCGAGGAAATAGAAGCTGCGGTCTTGCCCGGCGACGAACTCCACCGTGCCGGCACTGTCGTAACCCACGGCCTTGGCCAGAGCGACCGCCTGCTCGCCCATTTTGGCGCGGGTCTTGGCGTCCAATAGCGGGCTCGGCGCTTCCTCGATGACTTTCTGGTTGCGGCGCTGGATCGAGCATTCGCGCTCGCCGAGATAGACGACGTTGCCGTGTTTGTCGCCCAAGACCTGAATTTCGACGTGACGCGGGTCGGTGATGAATTTTTCGATGAAGACGCGGTCGTCGCCGAAACTGGATTTCGCTTCCGATCGCGCGCGTGCGAAATTTTCCGCAACCTCGCTTTTGCTGAAAGCGATCCGCATGCCTTTGCCGCCGCCGCCGGCGGAGGCTTTAATCATCACCGGATATCCGATTTTCTCGGCCACCGCGATCGCCTCGGCATCGTCGCCGATGACGCCGAGATGTCCGGGAACCGTCGAAACCTTGGCGCGTGCCGCGGCCTTTTTCGATTCGATCTTGTCGCCCATGGCAGCGATGGCCGCAGCGTTGGGCCCGATGAAAACAATCCCGGCTTTTTTGAGCGCTTCGGCGAAAGCCGCCCGCTCGGACAGAAAGCCGTAGCCCGGATGCACCGCCTCCGCGCCGCTCTCTTTACAGGCGGCAACGATGCGCTCAATCACGAGGTAGCTTTGCGCAGCCGGCGGCGGCCCGATCGCTATCGCCTCGTCGGCCATTTCGACATGCAGCGCGTCACGGTCAGCGTCGGAGTAGACCGCGACGGTCTCGATCCCCATGCGCCGGGCGGTCTTGATGATCCGACAAGCAATTTCGCCGCGGTTGGCAATCAGGATGCGCTTGAACATTGCGGCGATTTCTTGGGCGAGCCGGCCCCTTGCCTTTGCGGTGTTGACGCCAAAATGTCAATGCGGAGAGCTAACATCGAAGCCGGCGCGGGTAGATTGAATGAGCTTGGGCGGCAGGCATGGGACTTAAGGGTTTGGGCGGCGAGGTGAACACATGGTTCGTCCTTTTGGCGGTATTTGCGGCGGTGTTGCCCGCCTCGCCGGTTACCGCGCAAACTCAACGAGAACATCCCCACAACGTGGTCTTGTTCGTCGCCGACGGCTTGCGCTCGCGCATGGTCGACGAGACGACTGCGCCAACCATGGCGGCCATGACGCGCGAAGGCGTGTATCTGCGCAACGGCCATTCCCTGTTCCCGACTTTTACCACCGCCAACGCTTCGGCCATGGCGACCGGCCACATGCTTGGCGACACAGGCGACTTCTCCAACACGATCTACGCCGGATTTGCGGTTCCAGGCGCGCACGGCAGCGTCACACCGTTTCTTGAAAACGACCAGGTGCTGGCCGACGTCGACGACCATTTCGCCGGCGATTACCTTGATGAGGCGACGATCCTGAAGCTCGCACGCGAGGCGGGTTTCTCGACCGCCACCGTCGGCAAGATCGGGCCCACCCTTATCTTCGATCACACCAAGGACGGTAGAGCGCAAAGTATCATCGTCGACGACGCGACCGGCAGTGAAAAGGGCGTACCGCTTTCCGCTGAGGTGATCGAGCGGCTCAAGGCGGCAAATCTGCCGCTAGCGGCGCCGCCGCGTGGTGACAACGGCAAATTCGGCGACATGAACACGCCCGGCACGCTGACGCCCAACATCGTCCAGCAGGATTACTTCGCCGCCGTGACGACCAAAACGATCTTGCCGCTGTTCAAGGAGCGCGGAAAGCCGTTCGTGCTCGTATTCTGGTCGCGCGATCCGGATGGTACGCAGCACTATCAGGGCGACAGCTTCAATTCGCTGGTGCCCGGAATTAACGGACCGACTTCGCTTGCCGCCATCCGCAACGCCGACGACGATCTGGCGCGTATTCGCGACGCGCTCGGCGAACTTGGGCTCCTCGATACCACCGACATCATCGCCATTGCCGACCACGGTTTTTCGACGATTACCAAACAAAGCCAAACCAGCTCGACGGTTAAGACGAAATTCGCCGACACGCCGGAAGGCCGCCTGCCGCTCGGCTTTGTCGCGCTTGATCTCGCGCGCGCGCTCGATTTGCCGCTGATCGATCCGGATAGCGACTACGCGACGGTCGCCGACGGCCAGCACAGCAAATTCGGCAACGGCCTCGTCGGTGGAGACAAAAGCAATCCGAAACTCGTGGTCACCGCAAACGGCGGCTCGGATATGATCTATCTGCCTGATGGTGACCGCGCGATCGCCAAGCGGGTGGTCGAGGCCTTGCTGGCGCAGGATTACGTTAGCGGCATCTTCGTCGACACCCGGCTGGGCAAATTTCCCGGTACTTTGACGCTCGACGACATTGCGCTCGAAGGCAGTGCGATAACGCCGCATCCGGCAATCGTCATCAGCTTCCGCTCCTTCGACACCATTTGCGGCGAGCCGGTGCGCTGCACGGTCGAAATCGCCGACACCGTTTTGCAGGAGGGCCAGGGCATGCACGGCTCGTTCAGCCGCGCCGACACCTGGAATTTCATGGCGCTGCAGGGCCCAGATTTCAAAACTCACTTCGTCGATCCGGCGCCGGCCAGCAACGCCGATGTCGGCCGCACCGTCGCTCACGTGTTGGGTTTCAAGACAAGCGACAACGGCAGGCTCGTTGGCCGCGTGCTCACCGAAGCGCTGCCCAATGGCACCCTGCCTGAAACGACCGGACGTGTGGTTATTTCAGAGCCGGCCGCGAACGGCCTCTCGACGGTGCTCAATATTCAGGAAGTCGGAGATACCCGCTACTTCGACGCCGCCGGATTTCCAGGCCGAACAGTCGGCCTGTCCGTTACGCCGCTTATTTCCGGGCGCTAGGTCCCGGAAGTTCTGCTTTTGCGCCGGGCTTCAATGATGGGCGTAGCCGCGGCCGATGCGTCGCCCCTCCGCGGCAATCCAATCGAGGACCGCGATGTCATCAACGGTAAACCCAGCGGGCAGATGGGCGTTCGGCTCGGCGGCAACAGGATTCGCCATGACGATGGTGGACCGGCCGATCAGCGCCAGTATCGTCTCCAGCAGGGAGAGTTCTCCGCCCATCAAAATCTTCATCGACGCCTCCCGCCCTTAACGTCCCATGCGTTAGGCGGTTCCTGTTTCTTTCAGCCGGCAGCTTACTCATACAACCCAACGCTGGCCGTCCAATGGCATGCTTAAGGCAAACTCGCGACGGAGGGATGTGACCGCGATCACGTTGACGTCACAAACCATCTGCCAATTTCGGGCATTCACTCCCGACAAAATGGCAGAAATTTCTTCCGCAAGTGCCTACCGAAGAACGGCAATTCTTCTTAGCGGTCACTCCAAATCGGAAGTACAATCTACCGCCGAGGGACTAGTATTCTCTCTCGAAAACGCTATTTCCAGCGCGAAACGCTTTCCCCCGATATTTCGGATCGCGCGCATCATTCAGACGACGGGAGGTCTTCCATGGCTCTTGCAATTGGCGACACCGCTCCGGATTTCGAAGCGGAGACGACAGAAGGCAAAATCCGCTTTCACGACTGGATCGGCGACCATTGGGTCGTGCTGTTTTCCCATCCCAAGGATTTTACGCCCGTTTGTACGACCGAGCTCGGCACCATGGCGCGGCTGAAGCCGGAGTTCGATAAGCGCAACGTGAAGATCATCGGTCTGTCGGTCGATCCGGTCGAAAATCACAAGAAGTGGGCCGGCGACATCAAGGATGTTGTCGGGTTCGCCCCGAACTATCCGATGATTGGCGATACGGATCTGAAGATTTCCAAGCTCTACGGCATGCTCCCGGCGGCCACGGCCGGTACGTCGGAGGGCCGTACGCCCAACGACAATGCCACCGTGCGCAATGTGTTCGTCATTGGCCCGGACAAGAAAATCAAGCTCGTGCTGGTCTACCCGATGAGTACCGGCCGAAACTTCGATGAAGTCCTCCGGGTGATCGACTCCCTGCAACTGACCGCCAAGCATCGCGTCTCGACGCCAGCCAACTGGAAGCAAGGCGAAGACGTCATTCTCGGCGGCGCGATTACCGACGACGAGGCGAAAAAGCTTTATCCTCAGGGCTGGAAATCGCCGAAGCCGTATATCCGCATTGTGCCGGCGCCGCGCTCGTAAGCACGCCGCTCCAAGCTCGAGACAAAGAGCGCGGCTCGGCCGCGCTCTTTTATTTTGCCGGTCCGCATTACGGCACCAGCAACACTTTGCCGATATTGCCGCGGTCTTGAATGAAATGATGCGCCTTGGCGGCTTCGTCGAACCGGAAGGTTTTCGCAATCTTCGGCTTGATCGCCTTGATTGACCACAGCTCCATCAGCCCGTCGACCCATTGACGCTGACGATCGATCTCGCCCCACAAGTGTCCGAGATTAACGCCAAAGACTCCCTTGTTGGCGTTCATCAACGCGAGCGGATTGAACTGAAACCACGGCATGCGCGCGACTGCCGCCAGCATGGACACGACGCTCCGGCCCTTCCCCGTGGCCGCCGCGGACAGACCAAACATGCCGAGCCGTCCCGTCGGCGCCAACAGACGATAGCCCTTCTTCCAGGAGTCACCCCCGACCGCGTCAAGGATCAGTTCCACGCCGCGACCGCCGGTCATCTCCCGCGCGCGCGTTTCAAAATCCTCGGTGCGGTAGTCGATCAAGTCATCGACGCCGAGCGCGCGCAACTCGGCGTGCTTGCCCGCCGACGCCGTGCCAATGACGCGGGCGCCGATGTGTTTCGCGATCTGCGTCGCAGCAATTCCTACACCACCGCCCGCGGAATGGACCAGAACCGTCTCGCCGCGCTTCAAACCACCCATCACCACAATGAGTATCCAGGCGGTGAGATAGTTCACCGGAAGGGCGGCGGCTTCCAGCACTGACATTTCCGCAGGACGCGCGAAAACCTGGTTGAGCGGAACGCAGACGACATCGGCGTAACCGCCGAACCGCGTCACGGCGAAAACATCACGGCCGGTCCAGCCGGTATCAACGCCGTCGCCGACCGCGTCGACCCGCCCGGCGACCTCATAACCTGGCACGACCGGCATTGGGGGCAAGTCGGGATAAATTCCGAGCCGGCCCATGATGTCGGCGAAGTTGACGCCGCTCGCTTCGACGCGGATGCGCACCTCACCCGCTTTCGGTTGGGGGTCAGGCGCTTCCTTGATCTCGAGCACTTCGGGTGGTCCGGCTTTCGGAATCCAAATCTGACGCATGGAAATCACCTCCAGCTTTGCCGTCTTGCAGTATCCATCCTGGCGGAAGTCCCGCGGAGGATACACCGTTTAAGGCCGCGCTCGCGCCCTTGCTTTTGCCGCTGACGCGTGCAGACGTAAGCTCAAGTGATCACAGAAACATTGCAGATTTTACGAGGACTCTCTCATGGAAGTGCGTGCGGCAGTAGCGTTCGCTCCGGGCAAACCGCTGGAAGTGACGACGGTGACGTTGGATGGCCCGCGCGCCGGCGAGGTTCTGGTCGAGATCAAGGCGACAGGCATTTGCCATACCGATGAGTTCACGCTGTCGGGCGCCGATCCCGAAGGGCTTTTTCCGGCCGTGCTCGGGCACGAGGGCGCCGGTGTCGTTGTCGACGTCGGGCCGGGCGTCACGTCGGTCAAGAAAGGCGACCACGTCATCCCGCTCTACACCCCCGAGTGCCGCACCTGCCCTTCCTGCTTGTCGCGCAAAACCAATCTCTGCACCGCCATCCGCTCCACCCAGGGCCAAGGCGTGATGCCCGACGGCACATCGCGCTTCTCCATCGGCGGCGAAAAAGTTCACCACTACATGGGCTGCTCGACGTTCGCGAATTTCACCGTGCTTCCCGAAATCGCGGTGGCAAAAATTCGCGAAGACGCGCCGTTCGACAAGGTCTGCTACATCGGCTGCGGCGTCACCACCGGCGTCGGCGCCGTCATCAATACCGCCAAGGTCGAGCCTGGAGCGAAGTGCATTGTCTTCGGCCTCGGCGGCATTGGCCTCAATGTGATCCAGGGCCTGCGCCTCGTCGGCGCCGACATGATCATCGGCGTCGATGCAAATCCCGAGAAGAAGGCGTGGGGCGAACGCTTCGGCATGACCCACTTCGTCAATCCGAAAGAAATCGGCGGCGACCTCGTCGCGCACCTCGTCAACATGACCAAAAGCGGGGCCGACCAGATCGGCGGCGCCGACTACACGTTCGAATGTGTCGGCAACGTCAATCTGATGCGCGCGGCGTTGGAAAGCTGTCACCGCGGTTGGGGCCAGAGCATCATCATCGGCGTTGCCGGTGCCGGTCAGGAAATCGCGACGCGACCGTTTCAGCTCGTTACCGGGCGGGTCTGGCGCGGCACGGCTTTCGGCGGCGCGCGCGGCCGGTCTGACGTACCGAAAATCGTCGATTGGTACATGCAAGGAAAGATCGAAATCGATCCGATGATTACCCACACCATGCCGCTAGACGACATCAACAAGGCATTCGACCTGATGCATGCCGGCAAAAGCATTCGCAGCGTCGTCGTCTATTAGAAAGCCCGCGCGCTACCGGCAACGCCAAGGACGTTCGCAATGGCAAACCCAAGCGATTTTCAGTCGCCCTTCGCCGCGTTCCTGGGGATCAAGCTGACCCATGTATCTCCCGAGCGGGTCGAGGCCGAACTCGACGTACGTAAGGAGCTTGCCACTGTTCCCGACATTCTGCACGGCGGCGCGATCATGGCGCTGGCCGATAACCTCGGCGGCGTCGCCACGGTCGCGAATATGCCGGAGGGCGCCCGCACCGCCACCATCGAGAGCAAGACCAATTTCTTTTCCGCCATTCCGGTGGGCGAAACGGCGCGCGCCGAGTGCACGCCACTGCACCGTGGCCGCACCACCATGGTGTGGCAGACTCGCATCACCCGGAGTGACGGCCGGCTTTGCGCGCTGGTGATCCAGACGCAGATCGTCATCCCCGGCGGGAAGGCTTGAGGCCGGCCAGTCTCTTTACAAGGAAATTTTCGAATGTCGGCCGCTTCATTTGTTTATGGATTGCCGAACCCGAAAGAGGTCGCGGGGATGAGCGGCCGTGAGTTGCTCCAGGCCATGATCGATCGCAAAATTCCGGCGCCGCCGATCGCCCAAACCCTGAACTTTTGGATTGTCGAGGTCGGCGACGGCTATGCGCTGTTTGAAGCAGAAACCAAGCCGGATTTTCTCAATCCCCTGGGAACAGTTCACGGCGGCTGGGCGCTGACTTTGATCGACACCGTCACCGGCGTCGCCGGACACACGCTACTTCCGGCGAATGTCGGCTACGCCACGATCGAGACCAAAGCCAATTTTACCCGCGCCATTAGAGCCGACACCGGAAGGGTACGCGCCGAAGGGCGCGTCGTGACCCGCGGCAAGCAAATCATGTCCGCGGAGGGCCGCGTGCTCGACGCCGAAGGACGCGTTTTGGCTCATGGCACGTCGACGCTGATGATATTCGGCAACGGCCGAGAAAGCGGCGATCGGCCGGTTGGCACATGACCGCGGCGAAACGGCCCGGAGAAGCACGCGGCTTGCGCATCAAACGCGTTTACGAGCCTTTGGCAAAAGATGACGGCCTGCGCGTGCTGGTCGACCGCCTGTGGCCGCGCGGCCTGTCCAAGGCCAAAGCGCACATCGACCAATGGTTCAAGGACGTCTCGCCCAGCGACGCGCTGCGCAAGCGCTTCCACGGCAATCCGGCATTATGGAAAGAATTCGTCGCAGCCTACGGCCGCGAACTTGAGCAAGAGCCGGCGGCGACCGCGCTCGCGAACCTGCGCGCCTTGGTTCGCAAGCAGCCGCTTACGCTCCTTTACGCAGCCCGCGACGAAACCCACAACAATGCTGTCGCGTTGCAGAAATTTCTGGAGCAGAAAACCCGGGCACGAAAACGGCCGCTCAAAGCACCTGATAAAACTTAAGCCTCACCCGGTCAGGCTCGCGCTCACCGGCGCAGACGACGATTTGCCTGGCGAGCCAAGCGTATTGCGCGGCGCTGGTTTCAAAGAAGGTCGCGCCGCGGAAATAGTAGCTGCCGTGATCGACCGCTTTGCCGGCGGCGAGCGCGGCGATGACTTCGGGCGGCCCGTGCCGTAATCCGTAATTGCGGACGAAGATTAGCGCCCCATCGTCCGTCTCTACCGTATAACGCGCCTCAAGTTCGGCAACGCCGTCGTCGCGGATGATCTGCCAATCGCCGCCGCCCGGCAGCACCTTGCCGTTGACCTTTGGTCCGGAGACTTCGCCGCCGGCAATGGGAACGAAACGGCGCGTGCCTTTGCCGACATGACCGACGGAAAGTGGCTCGTCGACCTTCACGTCAGCCCCGAAGACAAATTCGAGCCGCGGCGGCGACGGTGCTTGGGTCAAGGCGGTCTCCTCAAAAGGCGTTGCAGAGTTGCGGCGATACCCGGATAATTTCGAACGCGCTTGCGCCGTCAAGCGCTAACGCCGGCGGGGTCCCATGTCCGAGAATGCGATCGCCTCGAGGCCGTTTCCGACCACCATTGCCGGCAGCCTGCCCAAACCCTCCTGGCTCGCCGAACCCAACAGGCTTTGGGCCCCCTGGCGTCTCCAGGGCGAGGAGCTCGAGGCCGCCAAGGACGATGCCACCATCCTTGCCGTCAAGCTGCAGGAAGATGCCGGAATCGACATCGTCGCCGACGGCGAGCAGGCGCGGCAGCATTTTGTGCACGGCTTTCTCGAAGCGGTTGACGGCATCGATTTCGAAAAGCGCGTCGAAATGGGCATCCGCAACAACCGCTACAAGGCGATGTGTCCGACCGTCGTCGGCGAAGTGCGGCTCCGCGGCCGGGTTCACGCGCGCGAAGCGCGCGTCGCCCGTGCCCACACCGGCCGCAAACTGAAATTCACCCTGCCCGGCCCGATGACCATCGTCGACACCATCGCTGACGCCCATTACGGCGACCGCGTCAAAATGGCGATGGCGTTCGCCGACCTGCTCAACGCCGAAGTCCGCGGTCTCGCCGCCGACGGCGTCGACGTTATCCAATTCGATGAGCCGGCGTTCAACGTGTATATGGACGAAGCAGCGACGTGGGGGATTGAAGCGTTGCACCGCGCCATCGACGGCGTCGACGCGACCAGCGCCGTGCACATTTGTTACGGCTACGGCATACCCGCCAACATCCAGTGGAAAGCAAGCCTCGGCGGCGAGTGGCGGCAATACGAAAAATTCTTCCCGGCCCTGGCCAAGAGCCGCATCGATCAGGTGTCGGTCGAGTGCATTAACTCGCGAGTGCCGATCAGCCTGCTGGCGCTGCTTGCAGGCAAGGACGTGCTGATCGGCGCGATTGACGTTGCGACCGATCGCGTGGAGACGGCCGAGGAAGTCGCGGCAGTGATTGCGGAAGCCGCCCGCCACTTGCCGCCGCAAAGTATCGTCGCCTGCACCAATTGCGGCATGGCGCCGATGCGGCGCGAGATTGCGATCGAGAAACTCGAAGCGCTGGCGAAAGGCGCGGCACTGGCGCGCGAGCGTTTCGGCGGATAACCACCGCAGTAGCTGTTGACGCTGTCAGCGGTCGGCGCGACTGAGCACGTCCATCAATTCGGCCACCTTGCGCCGCTGTTCGCCTTTATTGCCCGAAGCAATGGCGTGCTCGACGCAATGGGCGACGTGGTCGGCGAGAATCTCCTCCTCCGCGCGGCGCAGCGCGGTGCGTGCCGCGGAGAGTTGGGTGACGATATCGATGCAATAACGGTCGTCCTCGACCATGCGCGCCAGCCCCCGCACCTGCCCTTCGATGCGTTTGAGGCGCTTAAGCACCGATGTCTTGGCATCCGTTCGCATGCTCCGTATATACCCCTACGGGGTAACCGTTTCAAGGCGGACCAAGGTGGAGCACCAGGCTCATTCGCACGGCGCGCCGGTAACAGTGACCGATCCGGTCTGCGGCATGCAGGTCGATCCGGTGACGACGCCGCACCGGCACGCCCACGATGGGCGGGTGGACTACTTCTGCCGCGCCTCCTGCCGCGACAAGTTCATCGCTGATCCTGAAAAATATCGTCACGGCGCCCCGTCGGCGGCGGCGCCCGCCGCGACCAGCTGGCACGATCTACACCTGCCCCATGCACCCGCAAATCCGCCAAATCGGCCCGGGCGCTTGCCCGATCTGCGGTATGGCGCTCGAACCCGAAGCCGGCGGCGAGGACGATGGCGGCGAACTCGCCGACATGACGCGGCGGCTCTGGCTTTCGGCGATACTGGCACTCCCGGTCGTCGTGCTGGAAATGGGCGCACACCTGTTCGGTTTTATGCCGCTCTCGCATCGGGCGTCCGCTCTGACCGAGCTCGCATTGGCAACGCCTGTCGTGATTTGGGGTGGCTGGCCCTTCTTCGTACGTGGCGCGCAATCGCTGCGAACCGGCCACCTCAATATGTTCACGCTGATCGCACTCGGCACCGGCGTTGCCTACGTCTACAGCGTCGTGGCCACACTTGCGCCGCAGCTTTTTCCCGCTCAAGTGCAGGATGCGCATGGCGGCGTGGCGATCTACTTTGAAGCTGCCGCGGTCATCATCGTGCTGGTGCTGCTCGGCCAGGTCCTGGAGCTTCGCGCCCGCGCCTCCACTTCCGGCGCGATTCGCGCATTGCTTGAACTCGCGCCAAAGACCGCGCGGCGCGTTGGGGCCGATGGCAGCGACGAAGACGTGCCACTGGACGCGCTCTCCGTCGGCGACCGCCTGCGCGTTCGGCCCGGCGAGAAGGTACCGGGCGACGGTATTGTCATAGACGGCCGCTCAAACGTCGATAAATCGCTGGTGACCGGCGAGTCGATGCCGGTTGCGAAAGCGCCCGGCGACCAGGTGATTGCCGGAACGCTTAATCAGAATGGCGGCTTTGTCATGCGCGCCGACAAAGTCGGCGGCAACACGCTGCTTGCACAGATCGTGCAGATGGTTGCTGCGGCACAGCGCTCGCAGGCCCCGATTGCCCGCCTGGCCGACCGCGTCGCCTCCTGGTTCGTGCCGCTGGTGATCGCGGTGGCGCTTGCAGCGTTTGCCGCCTGGGCTGGTCTACGGACCAGAACCGCGGATCACCTTCGCACTGCTCGCCGCCGTCAGCGTCCTCATTATCGCTTGCCCGTGCGCGCTCGGACTCGCTACCCCGGTCTCGATCATGGTGGGCGTCGGCCGCGGCGCGCGGGCCGGAATTCTGATCAAGAATGCCGCGGCGCTGGAGCGGCTCGAGCAAGTCGACACCCTTGTTGTCGACAAGACAGGAACACTGACTGAAGGAAAACCGCGGCTCATCAATATCGTCTCGGCCGGCGATATCGACGAGAGCGCCCTCCTGGGATTTGCGGCCAGCGTGGAACGATCAAGCGAGCACCCGCTCGCGGCCGCGATCCTCGCGGCCGCCGCCGAGCGTCACCTCAATCTTGCTGAGGTTCGCGATTTTCATTCCATGCCCGGCGGCGGTGTCAAAGGCAAAGTGGAAGGCCGCGAGGTAGCGCTTGGTAGCCAAAGCTTTCTGGCTGAACTCGGCGTTCAGGATGTCCCGAGTGAAGAAGCCGAGCGGCTCCGGCGCGGCGGCGCAACAGTCATCTTTACGGCCGTCGATCGCAAGTTTGCCGGGCTGTTCGGCATCGCCGACCCGATCAAACCGAGCACGTCTGCGGCCCTGCAAAATCTCCGAAGTGACGGACTGCGCATCGTAATGCTGACCGGCGATAACCGGACAACGGCGGACGCCGTGGCGCGCCGGCTCGAGATCGCCGAGATCGAGGCTGAAGTCCGGCCGGACCAGAAGAATCGTGTGGTGCAAGAGTTACGCCGCCAGGGCCGCGTGGTCGCGATGGCCGGCGACGGCGTGAACGACGCGCCAGCGCTTGCCGCGGCTGACGTCGGCATCGCGGTGGGAGTCGGCACGGACGTCGCCGTCGAGAGCGCCGGCATCACGCTGGTCAAAGGTGATCTTCTCGGGATTGTGGGAGCCCGGCGGCTTGCGCGCGCGACCATGCGCAACATCCGGCAAAATCTGTTCTTCGCCTTCATCTATAACGGCGCCGCCATCCCGATCGCCGCCGGTGTCTTATACCCGGCGTTTGGTCTGCTGCTGTCGCCGATGATCGGCGCCGCGGCGATGGCGTTGTCGTCGTTGTGCGTCATCGGCAACGCGCTGCGGCTGCGGACGGTTGAACTTTGACATCCGAAAACGCCGTGGGTTAGCCCCAGCTTCGGCGTACCCGCGCGCCAAGATCGACCGGAGCGCGCGACGACTTCGCCGAGGCCTGCGCGACCGCCGGCGGCCACGCGCAACTTTCGAAGTGTTCCAGCAGTGCTGTGGGAATAAAGCGCGTCCGCGACGCGTAGAGGTGACGGTCGCCGTTCTTTTGCTGCGCGTGCACGAAAAACCGCTGCGGCACGATCAGATGCAAGTGGTCCTTCGCCCGCGTCATTGCGACGTAAAGCAGCCGCCGCTCTTCCTCGATCTCGGCGCTGGTTCCGGTCGCGAGATCAGACGGAAGACAACCGTCGACGACGTTGAGGACAAAGACCGACTTCCATTCCTGGCCCTTGGCCGAGTGGATGGTCGAAAGAATGAGGTAATCCTCGTCAAGTAGCGGATCTCCGGCGCGGGCGCTGGTGGCTTCCGGCGGGTCGAGCGTGAGCTCGGTCAAGAAGCGTTCGCGGCTCGGATAGGTCGAGGCGATCTGAGCGAGCTGTCCGAGGTCGGCTTCGCGCATATGCGCGTCCTCGTGAATGCGATGCAGATGCGGCTCGTACCAGCGGATCAGGAGATCAAATTCCGCCGGCCAGGGCGTCGTGCCGCTGTGAACCGTGCGAACGGCGTCGACAAATTCCGGCCAGTGCTCGGCCGCCGCTGGTGGTGGTTTGATGGCATCCAGGCCGTCGACGCCCGCGCCGGCGACGTGCTCAAGAACTCGCACCGCCGTCGCCGGACCGGCGCCTGGCAACAACTGGATGGTGCGAAAGCCCGCGATGCGATCGCGCGGATTTTCCGCCCAACGCAACAGCGCGAGTACGTCCTTGACGTGGGCGGCCTCGAGAAATTTCAGCCCACCGAATTTCACGAACGGAATGTGCCGCCGGGTCAGCTCGACTTCCAGCGGCCCGGAATGATGCGACGCGCGGAACAATACCGCTTGGGTTTTGAGTGCGGTCCCCTGCTCGCGGGCCTCCAGCACTTTCTCGACGATGTAGTGCGCTTGAACGGCTTCGTCGCGCACGCTGGTCAGTTGCGGTTTCTCAGCCGATTTTCGTTCCGACCACAAGTTCTTGGTGAACCTTTCCTGCGCCAGCCCGATGACGGCGTTGGCGGCGGCGAGGATCGGCTGGGTCGATCGGTAGTTCTGCTCCAGCGTCACCACTTCCGCCCGTGGCTTAAAGTGCGCTGGGAAATCGAGGATGTTGCGCACGGTCGCGGCGCGGAACGAGTAGATCGATTGCGCGTCGTCGCCGACCACGGTCAGGCCGGTGCCCTCGGGGCGCAGCGCCAGCAGTACCCTTGCCTGCAACGCGTTAGTGTCCTGATATTCGTCAACCAGCACGTGGTCGAAACGGCCGGCGATCTCGGCCGCTATCGCCTGCTCCTCCATCATGTGCGCCCAGTAGAGCAGCAGATCGTCGTAATCGAGCACGCGCTGGTGCTGCTTGACCTCGACATATTGCGCGAACAGCGCCCGCAATTGCTCGGACCACATGGCGCACCAAGGGAAGGATCGGCCCAACACATCGTCGAGCTTTTGCTCGCTGTTCACGACGCGCGAATAGATCGCGAGGCACGTGCTTTTCGCTGGAAAGCGCTTCTCCATTTTCGAAAAGCCGAGATCGTAGCGCACGAGATTGATCAGATCGGCCGAATCCTCGCGATCGTGAATGGTGAAGGCCGGGGCGAGGCCGATGGCTTCGGCATATTCGCGCAAAAGCCTCGCGCCGATGGCGTGGAAAGTGCCGGCCCAGGACAACGGTTCGCAAACGGCCAATCCCCTGCCCCGGCTGAATTCGGACAGCAGCACATCCACTCGCCGGGTCATCTCCGCCGCGGCGCGGCGCGAGAAAGTGAGAAGCATGATCCGGCGGGGATCGGCGCCTTGTTCGATCAGCCAGGCGACGCGATGCGCCAGCGTCGCCGTCTTGCCGGACCCGGCGCCGGCGATAATCAGCAGCGGTCCGGAATGGGACGGCGGCAGCCCGCCGTATTCGACGGCGCGCCGCTGCTGCGGATTGAGTTTGTCCAGATTTGCCAAGGGCCAGGGCTTCGAATCATAGAGCGACCGAAACCCGACTAAATCACGATTTGGGCGTTAGCCGCAACGACCGGCGCGTCCAGCCAAAATGCGGCGGAAATTGCCGCTTCTCAAGCCGCGCTAGTGCTCCGGCAGCGGAATGAATTCGGTCTCGTCGCCGGGAATAATGGCGAAGCGGCCGCTTTTCCACTCCTCCTTCGCCTCTTCGATCCGCTCCTTGCGGGAGGAGACAAAATTCCACCAAAGGTAACGGGGGCCTTCGAGCGCGGCGCCGCCGAGGAACATGAGCCGGGATTTGCGGATCGCCTTCACGGTAATGCGATCGCCGGGACGAAAGATCAGGAGTCGCGGCCCTTCGAATTTGTCACCAGCGATTTCGACCTCGCCGTCGGTGACATAGATCGCGCGCTCTTCGTGATCGGCATCAAGCGGTGCGCTCGCGCCCGGCTCGAGCAGCACCTCGGCGTAAAACCAGTCCGATACCATGCCGACGGGAGACTTCTGGCCGAAGACCGAGCCGGCGATAACGCGCGCGCGAATGCCTTGATCGTCGATGCCGGGCAGCACGGCTGCGTCGAAGTGCTCGAATAACGGCTGCATTTCTTCGTGTTGCTGCGGCAACGCAATCCAGCTCTGGATGCCGTACACGCCCCCGCCAGTGGTACGTACTTCTGGCGGCGTGCGCTCGGAATGCGAAATACCTCGCCCGGCCGTCATCAAGTTCATGGCGCCGGGCATAATCTCAAGTGCGTTGCCTTCACTGTCGCGATGCATGATGGAGCCGTCGAACAGGTAGGTGACGGTCGCCAATCCGATGTGCGGATGCGGCCGCACGTCCATGCCCCGCCCCGCCACCAGCTGCCACGGGCCCATTTGGTCGAAGAAGATGAAGGGACCAACCATTTGGCGCTGGGTATGCGGAAGTGCCCGGCGCACCGAAAAGCCGTCGCCAAGATCGCGAGCGCGCGGCACGACAATCAACTCGAGCGCGTCGCAAGAGCGCTTGTCGCCGAGGACAGGATCCTTATCCGGCATCCAGCTCATGGTTTTGCCCTCCCAACCGGCTCAGTCCGGCTTTTCATAACCTAAACTGCGCCACGCCGTCCGCCGCGCTGCTCATTCACGCGTATCAATGTATGATAGGAACATGCAAACCGCCAACGGCGGCAGCGATCTAATCGATCTAGGTGTCTCAGGGTGTCGATTTCCCCGCCTTCGCTGACAGGCGTCGCGCTTCTTCTGGGCTTGAGCTTGTTTTTAGGCCTCGCCTTCGAGGATTTTTTTGCCACCGACGAGCCGAAACGTCCGGGCGGCATCCGAACGTTCCCGATGCTCGCCTTTGCCGGCGGCATCCTCTACCTCTTCGATCCGGCTCACCTCGTTCCCTTCACCGGCGGCTTGGTCATACTCGGCGCCTGGCTGATGGTTTTTTACTCCCGACACCTTCAGGAAAAGGACGAAGGCGGAGAGACCAATGCCGGGCTAGTCGTGCCCGTCCTCAACATTCACGCTTACCTTCTCGGCGCCATTACGCTTGCGCTCCCCCCGTGGGTCGCAGTGACGTTCACCGTGGCCGCGGTTCTTTTGCTGACCGGGCGAGAAAAACTACATCAGCTGGCACGGCGCACCGACCCGAAGGAAATCGTAACCGCCGGACAATTCCTGATCCTCACCGGCATCGTTCTACCGCTGCTGCCCAACACACCGGTGACGACACTGACGAACATCACGCCGCGCCAGGCGTGGCTGGCGTTGGTGGTGGTCGCCGCACTGTCCTATGCGAGCTATCTGGCGCAGCGCTACTGGGCCGCCGCGGCACGGGGCTTGTGGATGGAGGCGCTCGGCGGCCTTTACTCTTCGACGGCGACGACGGTCGTACTGGCGCGCGAAGCCAAAACCGGCGCGGTCACGCGCCAGCATGCGCAAGCCGGCATTACGCTTGCGACGGCGATCATGTATCTGCGCATCCTGGTCGTGGTTGCGTTTTTCAATTTCGATCTTGCGCGAACACTGGCGCCATGGCTGTGCTGCCTTTCCGTGGCCGGCTTGATCATTTGCGCGCTGCAATACCGGATCGGCAAAACATCCGGCGCGACCCAACAAGCCGAGACCTCGACAGCGCAGCGCGTTGCAGCCAATCCGCTTGAACTTATTCCAGCGGTAGTCTTCGCGGTTCTCTTTATCGCGGTGTCATTGGTTTCGAACTGGGCGAAGGCCGAGTTCGGGACATCCGGCATCTACACGCTCGCCGCCATTGTCGGCGTCACCGACATCGACCCTTTCGTACTCAACCTCGCCCAAGGCGGCACGACCGGCATGACCAACTCGACGCTTGCCGCCGCGGTCCTCATCGCTGCTTCCTCAAATAATGTCCTGAAAGCCCTCTATGCCGCGTTCTTCGCCGGCGGGCGCGCGACCGCGGTGAGCGCCATCGTGCTGGTCTTGCTCGCTGCCGTTGGCGTCGGCTTCGCCGTTTTCCTCGCCGGCCCCTAGGGCGCGAGCTGTGTCAGCGCGAGGATCAAGGACGGGCGTCATCGAATGATTTGATCGCTCTCCGCGGGAGCCGGCTCCAATGCGCACTTCTTTTCGGCCGCGGTCCGGCGCAACACCTTTTCTTCGCCGACCGCTTTTTCATAGTCTGCACGGTAAGACATCCCTCCGATCAATACGCCGCCGCCCCCTTCGCTCGCCCTGTCCATGAGGTTGCGCAAATCGGTTTCGCGCGTTTGCAGCTGCTTCAGCCGGTCGACGAGCTGATTGCAGTGATAAGCGTTATATTGACCGGGATCGACCAGGTACGTGTCGATGCTGGTCGAGCACGCGCCGGTCGCCGCAGCCAAACACCCTGCCAGAAAAATGCGCCGCGCACCGCTTGTAAGCATCAGCACTTCCAAGACCGTTATGATTTGTCGGCGGTACGCCTGCCCCCGGCTTCGCTGTTTCCGTCGCAGCCGTCTGCGCCGCAAATAAGGCGACCGCTATTTAAACGTTTTTGTTCCCAGCGGGAACGCCGTCGGCTCGGTCATTGCCGAGACCCGCCTAATTGCGACTAATATGGTTTAGCCGCGAGACAAAACGAACTTGATAGCGAGGCATCACCGATGAAGACGCATCTCGAATTCGAACGGGCAAACCTGGAGCTTAAAGGATCGATCGCGGTTCTCAGTTTGAACGATCCGCAAGTGCTCAATGCGGTTTCGGTAGAGATGCTGCAAGGCATGACCGAAGCGCTCGATACACTCGCCGAATCATCGACGCGGCCCCGATGCCTGGTGCTAACCGGAACCGGCCGGGCTTTCTCTACCGGCGCCAACTTGCAGGGACGCGGTGGCAAGAACTTCTCGCCGCGAGGTGCCGGGCGAACGCTGGAGACCGTGTTCCATCCCTTCCTCCGCCGGTTGCGCGACTTGCCCTACCCGATTGTCACGGCAGTTAACGGGCCGGCCGCTGGAGCGGGCATGAGCCTGGCCCTGATGGGCGATCTCATCTTGTGCGCACGTTCCGCCTACTTCCTGCAGGCATTTCGCCGGATCGGCCTGGTGCCGGATTGTGGCTCGACCTGGCTGCTGCCGCGCTTGATCGGGCGCGCGCGGGCGATCGAACTGTCGCTTCTCGGCGAGCGCCTGCCGGCAGAAACGGCGCTGGCGTGGGGACTGATCAATCGCGTGTTTGATGACGAACAACTGATGCCTGAAGCGTTGCGCATAGCCGGCGAACTGGCGGACGGCCCCACCACGGCGCTCGGTTTCATCCGCCGTCTTTATTGGGAGAGCCCCGAGAACTCTTACGAGCAGCAGCTCGATCTTGAGTGCCGCATGCAGCGGCTTGCCGGCGCCACCGCCGACTTTCAGGAAGGCGTCAACGCCTTCCTTGAAAAGCGCCCTGCAAAATTCTCCGGGGCCTGAGCACGGGTGTACGGTCACTATCCCCTAAAACTCAGGGGATTTTGCTCAACAGCAGACTCAGTTGATAGTTGAACTGGTAGACCGCGTTCGACCCGGCGACTTTCGCCGGCGCGATCGCGTATGCGCCACCGTAGAGCACTTCATCCGCCGCAGCCGTGATGCCCAGGCCCAGGAACAGTGCAATCAGAAATTGCCGCATCTGTTGATGACTACGCCCGATATCTCACCGAAAGATTAATCGGCCGGTTCCGCGCCCAAATCATGGGGCCGCCGCTCACCCCGTTATTGCGGCGGCTTTTTGTCTTCAGAACCGGGTTTCGGTTTCGGATGCGGGTTCGTCGCAACCTTTGGCGCAGGCGGGTTACCGGCTACGCTTGCAGGCGGCTTTTCAGCGGGCTTCGGCGTTTCCACCTTGTCAGCGGGCGGCAGTTTGGCTTCCTCACGATGTGGTCTGGTGTTCGGCAACGCCACCTCATTTGTCGTCGCCTTCGGTTCCAGATTTTGTTTTAGCGTCTCCTTGGCTTTCGGCGTGTCGTCCCGCTCCTTCGGCTTGCGGCCGACATCGGCCGGGCGCATCGCGTTGTTTTGCTGTTGCACACCTTCTTGGCCAGGTCTTACCTCGCGCTCGCCCGGCCGCACCTTGCGTTCACCAGGGGTCACTTCGCGCGCTGCTATCACACCTTTGCCGGCGAACTCCCCGAGTTTGGCGGTGGCGGCAATCGCCGGGCGACCGTGGTTTTCGGACGCGAGCAGCTCTTTGTTGGCGCCAGCTGTCCGCTCATGTTGAACTTGCAGAGGAATGGCGGCGACATGCTGCTCCCGCGCAACCGCCTCCTCTTCCGGCGTGGGCCGCACCGCTATGCCACTCGGGCCGCCGTTGAAGCTGAACTCGCGTTGCGCCGTTGATGGTGATTTTTTCTTCGTAGACGTTCGTGACACGAACAGTGCCGAAATTATTGACCGTCCGGTTGTAGGTGAACACGCCGTTTGTCCAGCGGACGCCCAGGTAACCCGCGCCACCATAACCGAAGCCGTAATCAATTCCGCCGTAGAAGCCGACGTGTGGTCCCCAATAGCCGGCGTTCCAGACATAAATGCCGTCACGAAAGGCCCAATAGCCAGGCGTCCACAATAGTCCCACCGACGGCGGCTCGACCCAGGTTCCGGGAACCCAGAAATAACCGAGCGGCCCGCCGCCCCAATATCCCGGGGTCCAGATGTAACCCGGCTCGGGCATTGGCGGCTGATCGTAGATCGGCAGTTCGGGCGGCGGACTGGCGTTGCCGGTGCAGATCACCTGCGCGTTGGAACTGGCGAGTGGAAATCCGAAGAGCGCCACTGATACCAACGCAACCCAACTCCAACGCCGCAGCTTCATGCCGCCATCTCCTGTACGCACCGCACGATGAATTGGCTTGCACAGTCACGCCGGATTACTGCGAGATTGAGGCGTGCTGGAAGCCGAATCGCGGCGTGGAACTCACTCGCCCCAAACTTCGCGCGCGATTTCGACAACGAGTGCGAGCTTCGCAAATTCCTGGTCTTCCGTCAGCAGATTGCCGAGCGACGTGGATGCAAATCCGCATTGCGGTGACAGCGCAAGCTGATCAAGATCGACATATTTCGCGGCGGCATCAATGCGCCGCTTGACGTCGTCCTTGTTCTCGAGCGTTCCCTTCTTGCTGGTCAGAAGCCCAAGCACGACCATTTTGTCTTTCGGCACAAAGCGCAACGGCTCGAACGAGCCGGAGCGTTCGTCGTCGTACTCCAGAAAGAATCCATCGACGTTGAGTTCGTTAAACACCGCCTCGGCTACCGGATCGTAACCACCGGCGGCGACCCATGCGGAACGATGATTGCCGCGGCAGGTGTGGACGCACAGCGTCATTCCCGGCGGCCTTTGCGCGAGCGAGTCGTTCACCAGCCGGATATAGGTTTTGTACAATTGGTCGTGACCGTGCGCGGACGGATTGAGCTTCTTTTGAAACGATGGATCGCTCAAGGTGGCGAACATGGTGTCGTCGATCTGCAAATACGTGCAGCCGATGCGGCTCAATGCCCATAATTCATCGGTGTAAACCTTCACGAGATCCGCCCAGAATTCATCCGGCGTTCCGTAGATACTCTTGTCCTCGATGGCACCGAGGCCGTGCAACATGCTGGGCGACGGAATCGAAAGCTTCGGCGTGGCTTTGGTGGCCGATTGCAGGAACTTGAAGTCTTCCGCGAAGATCGGCTGGGTGAGGTTGAGCTTCCCGACAACCTTGGGCAGATCAATTTCGTTCTTGACCGAACCTGTCTCGTTGTAGAACGGCCGCAGCTGCGTACCGGCCGACGCCACGCCGCCGATGCGACAGATGAAGTCCATATGCCACGACCGGCGTCGAAATTCGCCGTCGGGTGCGCATTCTCTTCCCGCGCCGGGCCGGCTCATCCGCGAGCGTGCCTGTCCAGTATCTGGCGACGATCGACAGGATCTGTTGCGAGGCCTCCGAGGTCACATGCTGCAGCTCGCGCACCAGCGTCTGCGGTAGGGGCGGTGCGGGGAGCTTTTCCACCCGCGGCATGCCGGCGATGACGGCCTTGATCCGGGTCACAGAGACGGAAACGCGGGCGAAGTCGGCGAGTGTCGTCGTCTTCCATTGTTGAAGGCCGCGGTTCCACCCCACCACGAAGCTCACCAGTTCGATGGGAGGTGCTGTCGGGACATCGAAAGGCCTCTCACGATCCTTCTATCGCCAGAAACCGAGGACGCGGATGCCGCTCAATCTTTCAAACAGCCAGGCGCTTGGGCGGACCTACGCGGCAGCGCGCATGATGGCGGGCCTCGACCAGGTGCGTCGTCTGCCCGATGAAGCGGACGAAGGCTGCGACACCGAGCGCAGCCCGGTGATGTTCGTGGTGAAGGCCATCGCATTCCGCCCTTGTACAAAGCACGAATCACACGCTGGCTCAATAAACCCGCGCTCGCGATCCTGGCAGCGAGACCGTTCCGTTTTCCCGGGCATCCGAGCTCATACTAATGCTCGCGGTGATCGGAACAGCTGCAACGAGTGCAGGCAGTCTCCTGCCAACCCTGACCTACTGGACCCGAAAAAGGCAGGTAGGCTGATCTCCGTTTTCAAGAATGCGGAAGGCGCACTTTTCTAACCCCCAGATGTTGACGGCCGCTGCGCGAGGTGAATGTGACAGTAGTAAACGAGGCCGAACAGCTCAATCATGGATGCTTCTGCACCAACCTACTGCGCAAAGCCATCACGCTGAAAAACCGGGTGGTGGGTGCGGCGACAGGGAGCGGTATCCGGCGAACCGCCGGGATCTTCACGCTCCCTCACGCTCTTTCACGTTGCTTGTCTTCGCCGCACGGCAGATCACGGTATTCATCTTGTCCCAGGCATCAAGCTCCTCAAGCGGATACAGAACGGCCTTACCGATCTTGACAAATGTCGGGCCGATGCGCATCGCCCGCCAATTCCGTAATGTCCCGATACTGATCTCGCAGCGATAACGCTGTGACACTTCCTCTGGGGTAAGGAATTTGTTTTCAGCCATCTAGGGCTTCTCTTTCGGATCGCCTTGAAATGGTGGAAGTCGGCGGCCGCTAGCCGGATCACCGTCCGGCACGACATAGATATTGACATGCAAGTGCGCAATGCGTATTTAGTAAAAATGGATTACACGCTCTCGGATCTGGTGCGTTCAAGCAAGGCGAAGCGACGTTCTCTTCAACTGTGGGCGGATGCGGGCATCATTCGCGCGTACATTGGTACCGAGAGAAAGGGAACGGGGACCCATCGCCTCTTGGGCCGTGTGAAGTGATCATCGCCAGCATTTTGAACGTGTTCAGCCGACGCCAAGTGGCAATTGGGGAACTTCAGCGATTGGCGGTGGCGGTCAAGACGTTCTTGGATTTAGGCAAGGACAGAGAGTTGGCGTCGAAGAGGCAATCGCTGGTAATAACGGTCTTGCTCGTGGTTTGGCTGTGGGCAAAAGATGTGCAAACCCCGGAAATGTATTTGGGTGACCGGGAGGATTTAGATCGCATTTTGGACAGCGACTTGGGGTTAGAGTTTACCTCCTGCTATTGATCTCGCTGCACTACTGCTTAGAAGGTCTAAAAATGTAATTTTTGCCGTAAAAAACGTAATACGTATTTTGGTCAAACCTGACCGGGGAGGCCATTGCGGCGGGGCGCGGGACCGTTGCGAGCGAGGAGACTGGCTGAGGGGCCGGAGTGGTCGGTTGGCGGCCAAAATAAGAAGTGAGCGCCACGAATTGGCGAGCTCCTCAGGCTGACAGCCGAAGAAATACGTGCCCATCCCGGGCAGTCCCCGCGCATCCGGCTAGCGGCAAGGAAAGCAGGAGCGCGACCTGCTGACCGCGTAATTCCAGAAATCAGATGCGCGAAAGCAGATCGAGATGTGCGCCGTCCGGGACGGGTGGCCA
>CAWJUQ010000025.1:0-8763 GCA_963846055.1 uncultured Alphaproteobacteria bacterium | reverse complement strand
AAAAGCTCTTCGAAGTGATCGGCCCGCGCTACAAGGGCCGCGCCGGCGGCTATCTGCGCGTGATGAAGGCGGGCTTCCGGTACGGCGATTCCGCGCCGGTCGCGGTCATTGAGTTCGTCGATCGCGACGTCGAGGCCAAGGGCAAGGATTCCGGTCCGGTCCAAGTGCGCGCCGAAGAGCCGGCTCCGGCCGCCGCGTAGGCCGCGCCAACGCTTCTAAAGGCCCACACGCGCGCCTATATCGGCTACGCGGATTTGGGAAATTTTCATGCATCGCTCGCGGCGTTTAGCAACGAAGTGCGCCGCGGCCGTTTTTGCGCTGGTGGCGTTGTCTTCGGCGGCATCCGCCCAGGATCGCCGCGTGCCGGCCTCGGCCGCCGAGTTGCAGCTTTCGTTCGCGCCGGTGGTCAAGCGCGTGGCGCCGGCGGTGGTCAATGTTTACGCGGCCCGGGTCGTGGAAAACCGCAACCCGTTCATGAACGATCCGCTATTCCGGCAGTTTTTCGGCGCGGTGCCGCGCGAGCAGGTGCTCCGCTCGCTCGGTTCCGGTGTTGTCGTTGATCCAGCCGGACTCATCGTCACCAATTATCACGTGATCGAAGGCGCGAGCGAAGTGAAGGTTGCGCTCGCCGACAAGCGCGAGTTCGACGCGGAAGTGGCGCTCAAGGACGAGCATTCGGATCTTGCCGTGCTGCACATTAAGGCGGCCGGAGAGCGCTTTCCCGTGCTTGATTTTGCGAATTCCGATGAACTGCAAGTCGGCGACGTCGTGCTGGCAATAGGCGATCCGTTTGGCGTCGGCCAAACCGTGACCCACGGCATTGTCTCGGCGTTGGCGCGCACCCAAGTCGAAATCAGCGATTACCGCTTCTTCATTCAGACCGATGCGGCGATCAATCCGGGCAATTCAGGCGGCGCGCTGGTCGATCTCAACGGCCGCCTCGTCGGCATCAACTCTGCGATTTATTCGCGTTCGGGCGGATCGCAGGGCATAGGCTTTGCCATTCCCTCGAACATGGTCCGCGTCGTAGTCGCTTCGGCGAAAGGCGGCAGCGCGGCCGTCAAGCGGCCGTGGCTTGGCGCGAAACTGCAAGACGTGACGCCGGAGATCGCAGAGAGCCTCGGATTGAAGCGCCCGAGCGGCGCGTTGGTGGCGAGCGCTCCGCCCGATGGGCCGGCGGCCAAAGCCGGCATCAAGACCGGCGATCTGATTGTCAGCATCGATGGCACCGCGATCGAAGACGCGAACGCCTTCGATTATCGTTTTGCCACCAAGCCGCTCGGCGGCACCGCGGAAGTTGGCGTGGTCCGGCACGGCAAAGAGTTGGCCGTTACGGTTGCGCTGCAAACGGCACCGGACGAGCCGCGCGAGCAGATTGAGATTCGCGCGCGTTCGCCGTTTCTTGGCGCTACCGTGGCTAACCTGTCGCCGGCGCTTGCCGATGATCTGCGGCTCGACAGCCAGTCCCGCGGCGTCGTCATTGTCGCAGTCGCCGACGGATCGGAGGCGCAGTCACTGGGCTTCCAGAAGGGCGACGTGATTGTCTCCGTCAACAATCAGAAAATAGAGCGCTCGGGCGACCTCGATCGCGTCGTTCGCGCTGGCGGCCGCCAGTGGCGCATCACCATCAATCGCGGTGGGCAGCAGATCACGGTCATGCTGGCCGGCTGAGCCTTTTGTCTTTTGTCATGGCCGGGCTTGTCCCGGCCGTCCACGTCCTACTCGACGCGAAGGCAGGGAAGACGTGGATGCCCGCGACGAGCGCGGGCATGACGCGGTAAGGTTATGACGATGACTTCGCGTCCCAAGACCAAATCGCCCAATCTGTTCGCTGCCGCAGGGCTCGAGCGTGACGCTCCGCGGCCGCTCGCGGACAAGCTTCGGCCGGGTAAGCTCTCCGACGTGGTCGGCCAGGACCACCTGCTTGGCCCAGATGGCGCACTGACCCGCATGCTGGAGACGCGCTCGCTTGGCTCGATGATCTTTTGGGGGCCGCCGGGGACCGGCAAGACGACCGTGGCGCGGCTGCTGGCGCTAGCGACCGATCTGCATTTCGAGCAAATCTCGGCGATCTTTTCCGGTGTCGCCGATCTGAAAAAGGTGTTTGACGCCGCGCGGGCCCGCCGCGAAACCGGGCAGGGGACGCTTCTCTTTGTCGACGAGATTCACCGCTTCAACCGCGCGCAGCAGGATTCTTTCCTGCCGGTGGTGGAGGACGGCACCGTGGTCCTGGTCGGCGCGACCACCGAGAACCCTTCCTTTGAGCTGATCGCGCCGCTTCTCTCCCGCGCGCGTGTGCTGGTGTTCCGGTCGCTTGATGCACCCGCACTCGAGAGGCTCCTGGCCCGGGCGGAAGAGGTCGAGGAAAGAAAGCTGCCGCTCGGCGAAGACGCGCGGGCCGCGCTGATCCGCATGGCTGACGGCGACGGGCGTGCGGCGCTGACGCTTACCGAAGAGGTGTGGCGTGCCGCGCGAGCCGGTGAGATTTTTGACGTCGCGGCGCTGACCGAAATCGTGCAACGCCGTGCGCCGCTCTACGATAAGAAACAGGACGGCCATTACAACTTGATCAGCGCGTTGCATAAATCGGTGCGCGGCTCGGATGCGGACGCGGCGCTCTACTATCTGGCCCGCATGCTCGATGCCGGCGAGGATCCGCTTTACCTGGCGCGGAGGATTGTCCGCATGGCCGTCGAGGATATCGGGCTTGCCGACCCGCAGGCGCTCGTAGTCGCCAACGCCGCCAAGGAGGCCTACGACTTCCTCGGCTCTCCCGAAGGTGAGCTCGCGATTGCCGAAGCTGTGATCTATGTCGCGACCGCGCCGAAATCGAACGCGACTTATATGGCGTTCGGGGAAGCCAAGCGCGTGGCGAAGGAAGCAGGATCGCTGTTGCCGCCCAAGCACATTCTCAACGCGCCGACCAAGCTGATGAAGACCGAAGGCTACGGCGCAGGTTACGAATACGATCACGACAGCGAAGAGGCGTTTTCCGGCCAGGATTATTTCCCGGAGCAGCTCGGCCGGCAAAAATTCTACGACCCGCCTGAGCGTGGTTTTGAGCGCGAGATCAGAAAGCGCCTCGAATATTGGGCGAAACTCCGGCAACAGCGGAGCGGCTCTTGATTGAACAGCGAGGCCAGTCTTGAAAGGCTCCAGAGGACCGCGGCAGCCGGGCGGCGGTAAGCAGATCGCGGGATCGCGTCAGCAGCGTCGCTTCGCCCGCCGCCACCCTGAAATGCGAGCGGAGCGAGCTCCGAAGGGTGACGGCCATGGCGCTCGAGCAGCATCATTTAAGGCACGCCCGCAGCGCGTCGAAGATGTGCGTGAACGCGCTAACGAGCGCGCAGCTGATCATGGCGGTCAACTGAAGGCGGCCGTATCGATCTCCAGTGGCGTTCAAAACGTCGCAGTGACGGCCGACGAATCCGGCATGCGGGTCGACCGCTTTCTCGAAGCGCGGTTTCCGGGCTTGAGCTTCTCCCATATCCAGCGCGTCATCCGTAAAGGCGAAGTGCGAGTGAACGGCAAGCGCACCCAGCCGAAGAACCGGCTGGAGGAAGGGCAAAGTGTGCGCATTCCGCCGCTGCGGCTTGATGCGCCGAAGCCGCATGCCGGCGGCAGCGACGCCGACCAGAAAACCCGGGAATTCCTCAAGTCCATTACGCTCCATGAAGATGCCGACGTTCTTGTGCTCAACAAGCCGATGGGACTTGCGGTGCAGGGCGGCTCCGGTACGACACGCCATATCGACGGCATGCTCGATGTGCTGCGCGATGCCGGCGGGCAGCGTCCGAGGTTGGTCCACCGGCTCGACAAGGACACCGCCGGCTGTTTGCTCGTCGCGAAGACGCGGTTTGCCGCCACGGCGCTCGCCAAGACTTTCCGCACGCGTTCCGCGCGCAAGATTTACTGGGCGCTGGCCGCCGGTGTGCCGAAGGTTCAGCAGGGACGCATCTCGACCTATCTTGCCAAGGAAGAGCGTGAGGACGAGTCGGTGATGCGTATCGCCCGGCATGGCGAGAAGGGCGCGAGCCATGCGGTGACGTATTACGCCGTGGTGGAAACTGCGGGGCCGCTGCTGTCGTGGCTATCGCTGAAACCGGTGACCGGCCGCACCCATCAGCTTCGGGCGCACATGGCGCACATCGATCATCCGATCGTCGGCGATCCAAAATACTTCTCGATCGAGAACTGGCAGCTGCCCGGCGGCATGCAGAACAAACTGCATCTGTTGGCGCGGCGCATCGTCGTGCCGCACCCCCGGGGCGGGGTGATCGACGTGAGTGCGCCGCTGCCGCCTCACATGCAGCAGTCGTGGAATCTGCTCGGGTTCGACGCCGCGCGTTACGACCCGATCGTGGAAGCGCCGGAGGAGTAAAGCTGCTCGCCGGCTGATACCACAGCCCGAAACGCTCTGCCGAGATCTTGAAGTTAAGGTAGAGGAGTAGCCGCAGCCAGAAACTCTTCCAGAATAAAGGCACAAACGAACGCCGAAATTGCGCCGGCCGTGGCCGCATAGCCCGTGAATAATAAGTGATCGTGTCGCAGGCCGCCGCTTATTCCGATCATAAACAGCGCGAACAGAACAAAATAAACTACGGCTCCGGTCAGCGCCGCGACAAGAAACCGCCGGCCAACGCCGATGATACGCCGGCGGTTTGTTGCATACACCAGCGCGATGATCAGCGATGGCAATAGCCCCACGGCGTAGGACGCCAGCAGACCGAAGAAGCTGAATGCCACGCCAAGAGCTTCGCTGATCTTTTCGTGAACGGGATCGCCGACAGGATTGGCAAGCGATGCCGCCAGCCAGAACAATGGACCAAACAGCGGCGGTCCGAGGATGAGAAATGCCCCCGCAATCTTGGCGAACGATAGCCGGCGGGCACGGTCTTGGCGCGGATCGGGACCAATGTCTGACATCGGGTCCTTCGGTTCCAGGGCCGGAGAATACGGTGCCCGATTTAAATACATGTTGTTTCGTTCGGCGTTTCCTTTTGTCTTGACAGGCAACTAAATGGTTGCACATTGTCGCCATGGATGACGTGTTCAAAGCGCTAGCGGATGCGAGCAGACGAGAGTTGCTCGACCGGCTGCGCGCCGAGAACGGCCAAACGCTGGGCGATCTGTGCGCGCGTCTCGACATGACGCGCCAAGCGGTGAGCAAGCATCTGGCGATCTTGGAGAACGCCAATCTCGTCGCCACGGTGCGGCGGGGGAGGGAGAAGCTGCACTATCTCAATCCGGTGCCGATCCACGAGATTGCCGAGCGCTGGATCGGAAAGTTCGAACGTTCACGCCTGCAAGCGCTGAGCGACATGAAGCGGGATTTGGAGCGGCGCGATCGCTAGCCGACCACGAGGTCGACGGCTGGCCGACGCCCGAAGCGGAGAGAGTCATGTCTGAGTTCATTGTTCATAGCATTCCGGGCAGCCCTTACGGCCGAGCTGTTTTTGCCGGGCTCGAAGAAAAGCACGCCGATTATCGGCTCGCTTCACTTACGCCGGAAACTTCCAAGCGCGAGCCGCATCTGTCGCGGCATCCATTCGGCCGCGTACCGGTGCTCCAGCACGGCGATTTGCTGCTCTACGAAACGCAGGCGATTTTGCGCCATCTCGACCGCGTCCTGCCACAGCCGCCTTTGACTCCATCCGCGCTGCAAGCCGCCGCACGAATGGATCAGGTCATGAATATTTGCGACTGGTACCTGTTCCAGGGCGTCAGCAACGTGATTGGTTTTCAGCGCATCGTGCGGCCGCGGCTGTTGGGCCAGCCAGCCGACGAAGCCGCCATCGCAACGGCCATGCCGAAGGCGCACGCGGTCATCAACGAGTTGTCACGCCTTCTGGATGGCAATCCGTATTTTGCCGGGGATGCCGTGAGCCTCGCCGACCTGATGGTGGCGCCGCAATTCGACTTTCTCTGCCGGACGCCGGAATGGGCGCCATTGACGGCGAAGACCACCAATCTTGCGGCTTGGCTCGATCGCATGCTCGCTCGCGACAGCTTCACCAAGACGACGTGGGAACGCATTGCCCCACTCGCGGCTGCAGCCTGATTGGCCAGCGTCCCGGCAATTCAAGCAAATTGGAGAACGAGATGAGCAAGCCGAAATTCGTTTACGTGATCCACATCGCCTCGACGCCGGAGAAGGTTTGGCAAGCGTTGACCGACCCGAACATCACCGAGAAGTACTGGTTCGGCTTTCGCGTCGCTGCCAACGGCAAGCCGGGCGAACGCATGACGGCGAAGGATCCGAAAGGAAAGCTGGTCCACGATGATCCAATCATCGAAAGCGATCCGCCCCGGCGTCTGTCGTATGCGTGGGCTCCGCTTTACAAGGACTTGCAGGGGGAACGGCCTTCCCGAGTGACGTTCGAGTTGACCCCGCTGAAGGAGCAGACCCGCCTCACCATCACGCACGATGAATTCGACGAGGGCAGCAAGATTTTCGGGCTCATCAGCAAAGGCTGGCCCGCCGTGCTGTCGAGCTTGAAGAGCTTTATTGAAACCGGCCGCGGCTTGCAGCCATCGTTTGACGAGGATGCGCAAAAGCGCGCGGCAGAGAATGCCGCCTAGGCGATGGCCGCCTAGCGCAGGCTTGCGTTGAACTTGTCGAGCGCCGCCGAGCCGGGGCACAAGTCCGCCGCCTCAAGCGTGTTGAGGGGCGTATCTACGGTGTTGAGGTGGCCGTGCAGTTCGTCCGCCTCCTCAGCGACGTAGAGCAGCCCGGTGACAATCTGTCCCTTGGCGGCGTGTTTCGCCAGGAAATGCATGGCCGCGAGGCGGTCATGCACGTCGTATTCGGCGCCGAGCTTGCGCAGCGCGATGGTCGATCCATCGTGCTGTTGCACGAGTTCAACGCTGCCCGGCGCATAATCGACGGTGATTGCGGCGCGGCCGGTGATGAAGTCGAGCCGGTTGACCGCGTCGTTGTGCTCGCGGACGTAGTCGAAGCTCTTGGTCGAGCCGGGGTGATTGTTGAAGGCCACGCAGGGCGAGATCACATCGATGAAAGCGGCGCCGCGGTGCTCGATCGCGGCCTTGATCAGCGGCGTAAGCTGCGTCTTATCGCCGGAGAACGACCGCGCGACGAAACTCGCGCCGACCTGCAAGGCGATAGCAACCAGGTCGATGGAGGCGTCGGTATTGACCACGCCGCGCTTCGATTTCGAGCCGGGATCGGCGGTCGCCGAGAACTGGCCTTTGGTGAGGCCGTAAACGCCGTTGTTCTCCACGATATAGACCATGTCGACGCCGCGGCGGATGGCGTGGGCGAATTGGCCGAAGCCGATGGAAGCGGAATCGCCGTCACCGGAAACGCCGAGATAGATAAGATCGCGATTGGCGAGGTTGGCGCCGGTCAGCACCGAAGGCATGCGCCCGTGCACGGAATTAAAGCCGTGCGAGTTGCCGAGGAAGTAGGTCGGGGTCTTCGACGAGCAGCCAATGCCGGAAAGTTTGGCCACCCGGTGCGGAGCTATCGAGAGCTCGAAGCAGGCCTCGATAATCGAGGAGGAAATGGAATCGTGGCCGCAGCCGGCGCACAGCGTTGAAACTGCGCCTTCATAGTCCCGATGCGTAAAGCCGAGCTCGTTCTTCGGCAAATCGGGATGATGGAATTTCGGTTTGACGACGTAAGTCATGACACAACCTTGCCTTTGCGCAGCGGCGTGACTTTCAGCGCATCGAGGTGATGGGCAATCGCCCGCGCGATGAAACGAGCGGTGATCGGGGTGCCGTCATAATGCAGAATTGGCACCAGGCGGACCGGATCGATATTGCACTCGTTGACAATCAGCGAGCGCAATTGCGAGTCGCGGTTCTGCTCTACCACGAAGATGAAATCGTGCTCACCGATGAAGCTCGTCACGCTGGAGTGGAACGGAAACGCGCGCACCCGGAGCCGGTCGAGCGCGTGGCCGTCGGCTTCAAGGAGCTCGATCGCCTCATCCATCGGCGGCGAGGTCGAGCCAAAATAGATGACGCCGTATTTGGTCGGCTTGTGCGCGTTCGCCTGCAGCGGGCGCGGCGCCAGATCCTTGGCGGTCTCGAATTTGCGAAGGAGCCGCTGCATGTTGTCGGCGTAAGCAGGGCCTTCTTCGGTGTAGCGCGCATAGCGGTCGCGCGAGGTGCCGCGCGTAAAGAACGAACCGCGCGCGGCATGCGTGCCCGGATAAGTACGATAGGGGATGCCGTCGCCGTCGACATCGAGATAGCGGCCGAATTCCTTGCCGGCCTCGAGCGCGGCCGCGGTCATGACCTTGCCGCGATCGAACTTGCGGGTGTCATCCCAGGCGAGCGGACGGCACAGCCGATGGTTCATGCCGATGTCGAGGTCGAGCATCACGAAGATCGGGGTTTGCAGCCGATCGGCAAGATCGAATGCGACCGCGCCGAAATCGAAGGCTTCCGCCGGGTCTTCGGGGAACAGCAGCACGTGCTTGGTGTCGCCGTGCGAGGCGTAGGCGCAGGAGATGATGTCCGTCTGCTGGGTGCGCGTCGGCATGCCGGTCGATGGCCCGGCGCGTTGCACGTCGAAAATCACCGCCGGAATTTCCGCGAAATAGGCGAGCCCGAGAAACTCCTGCATCAGCGAGATGCCAGGGCCGGACGTGGCGGTGAAGGCGCGCGCGCCATTCCAGGCGGCGCCGATGACCATGCCGATTGAAGCCAACTCATCCTCGGCCTGGATGATGGCGAACTTGTTTTTCTTGGTGTTCGAATCCACCCGCATCCGGCTGCAATGGCGCGTAAAGG
>CAWJUQ010000024.1:0-124119 GCA_963846055.1 uncultured Alphaproteobacteria bacterium | reverse complement strand
CGACGCGGACGCGCTGATCTTCGAGGGCTTGCCCGGCCAGGAATTCATGGCGCCGCAGGGCAAGGTGAAGATCGACGAGAAGAACCACCACACCTGGCTGTGGTCGCGCATCGGCAAGGCCAACGAGCAAGGCCAGTTCGATATCGTGTGGAAGTCGGAAGACTGGATCCGCCCGCAGCCGTGGGTGCCGTATCTCTATCCGAACAAGACCTGCGACTTCACCGACAAGCGCGTGCTTGACCGGCTGAAGAAGCCGTGGGCTGCGGAAAAGAACCGCTCGGGAACGATCGATCTTTAGTCACGGCACGCAACCATTGCAGGGGCGCTGATCGGCGCCCCTGCAAGCATGTGGACGACACGGGGGAATCGCACGGGCGCGGAATGCTGCAATCCATCATCACGCAATTTCTAAGCGGCTTCAGTGTGGTGGCGATCCTGGTGATCGCGGCGATTGGTCTTGCGATCATCTTCGGCGTCGCCGGCGTGATCAACATGGCGCACGGCGAGTTGATCATGGTCGGCGCCTACACCGCCGCCGATCGTCGGCAAGCTCGGCGGCAATACCTTTGCCGCCATACCTGTCGCCTTCGTCGTCGTCGGCCTTCTCGGCCTGCGTGATCGAACGCAGCATCATCACGATGGATTTACGATCGGCCGCTCGAGACGCTGCTGGCGACCTGGGGCGTCGGCATCATCATTCAGGTCGTCATCAAGCTGATTTTCGGGCCGGAACTCTATTACGTCGGCGCGCCGAAGATTCTCGAAGGCGGCTTCCGTGTGATCGGCCGGCTGCCGTTCCCGTGGTACCGGCTGTTCCTGATCGTGATGGCGATCCTGCTGCTGCTGCTGGTCTTCTATGTGATCTTCAAGTCTAATTTCGGCCTGAAGGTGCGCGCCGTCCGAAGAAACCGCGCTATTTCCGGCTGTCTCGGCATCGATACCGCCAGGGTCGACATGACCATTTTCGCCTTTGGCTGCGGCCTGGCCGGTATCGCCGGCGCCGTGCTGGCGCCCATCAAATCGGTGTCGACGACGATGGGTTTTCCCTATGCGGTCGATTCCTACATGGTGCTCGTGCTCGGCGGCGTCGGCAGTCTCTGGGGCGTGCTCGCCGGCGGCGCATTGATCGGCGAGTCGGAGACCATCCTCTCCTTCATTTTCAATAACGTGATCGGTCGCCTGCTCGTCTTTTTGTTCATCGTCATCATTATACGCGTCGTGCCGCGCGGAATTTTTGGCTACTACGAACGGCGCTGACGGTGGATTAACATTCATGGCAGAAGCTCGTTCGCAACCAAACCCATGCAGGCGCCAATGCGAAAGGCCGGGCGCTCAATACGACGCCAATACCGGGCGCCGAATTTCCTGCCGCTGTGGGCGCTGATCGGCGGCGTCATTGTCGTCGCGCTGATCGGCAGCTATCCGTATTACGGCTCGAACGCCTACGTCCTGTCGCTGCTCGGCAAATTCCTTTGCTTTGGGCTGTTTGCGCTGAGCATCGACCTGATCTGGGGCTTCACCGGAATTCTCAGTCTCGGGCAGGCGGTCTACTTCGGCATCGGCGCCTACTTCGTCGCGCTTTCGCTGAAGATCAACTACGCCATGGACCATCCGACGCGCTATGGCGGCAAATTTCCCGACTTCATGGAATGGAACGGCCTGACCGAGTTGCCGCATTTCATGGCGCCGCTTGCCAACACGCCGTTCGCGGTCGTCTGCGCGCTCATCGTTCCGACTTTGCTCGCGCTCCTGTTCGGCGTCATCACCTTCAAGCGGCACATCTACGGCGTCTATTGCGCGGTGATCACGCTTGCCGAATCGCTGATCTTGCAGGACGCCATTATCGAGTATCAGGCCTATACCGGCGGCTTCAACGGCATCACCGATTACTCGAACTACGCCACGCCGGCGTTCCTCTGGTTCATTCTCGCGATCTGCGTGGTGTCTCTCCTTGTGTCGCGGGCGCTGACACACTCGCGCGTCGGCACCGTGCTCAAATCGATCCGCGACAACGACGTGCGCGCCGAGTTCATGGGCTACAACGTCGCCAATTACCGCATCTTCGTGTTCTGCGTCTCCGCCTTCATGGCGGCGGCTGCCGGCGCGCTTTATGCCGCGTGGGTCGGCATCATCTCCTTCCTCGACGCCGGGCCGGTGTTTTCGATTGAGGGCGTGATCTGGACCGCGGTGGGCGGCCGCGGCACGCTGATCGGGCCGTTCATCGGCGCCTTCCTGGTCAAGGGCGCGGAATTTTTCCTGAGCGGCGCGCTGGCCTCATGGTGGCAGATCATTGTCGGCGGCCTGTTCATCTTCGTCGTGCTGGTGATGCGCGACGGCATTGTCGGCACCATCGGCAACGTGTTGCGCAAGTGGCGCAAGGGCGCGACGTATCGAGGAGGTCATGGAGGATTCGGATCAGCGGGCCCACGACCGCCAGCTCGATTGGCAGCCCGGCGGGCCGCCGCCGGCAGACGAGCCGGTACGTTGAGGATTGAGGGAGCGGCGCGGCGACGGCGCGAGGCGAAATCAGGAAGCAAGCGGGATGACCAACCTTCTCGAAATCAAAGGCCTCACCACGCGCGTGTCGGGCTTCACCATCATCAACAATCTGGACTTCAGCATCGAGGAGAACGAGCTGCGCGTGCTGCTCGGCCCGAACGGCGCCGGCAAGACGACGCTAATTTGCATGATCACCGGCCAGTTCAAGCCGGTTTCGGGCTCGATCCACTTCGCCGGCCGCGACATCACCGGCTGGGCGCCCGACGACATTTTTCAGGCCGGCATCAGCCGCAAGTTTCAAGTGCCGAACATGTACGAGACGCTGTCGGTGTTCGACAACGTCATGGTCTCGCTGCAAGGACGGCGCCGGGTCTTCTCCACGCTGTTCCAGCGGCTGAGCGGCCCGGAGCGCGACCGCATCTGGGAAATCCTCGAATTCGTCGAGTTGGCCGACAAGGCTTCCGATCCGGCCGACTCGCTCTCCCACGGCGAGCGGCAATGGCTCGAGCTCGCCATGCTGATCGCCTCCAATCCGAAGCTGTTGCTGCTCGACGAGCCGACGACCGGCATGACCGAAGACGGCAAGCACAAGACCGCGGAGCTCATCCGCAAGATCGCGCAAACCCACACGGTGTTGCTGGTCGAGCATGACATGGACATCGTCCGGCAGATCGGGCAGCGGATCACCGTGCTGCATCAGGGGCAGATGCTGGCGGAAGGGCCGATGAGCGAAGTGATGAATAACGAGACGGTTCGCCGCGTCTATCTGGGAAAGGCCAAATTCCAGTGACGCTGCAAGTCGGCAGTATCGAGACGTTTTACGGCACCAGCCACATCCTTCACGGCGTTTCACTGGAAATAGCCGATCGCGAACTCTTTGCCGTGCTCGGGCGGAACGGCGCCGGCAAGACCACGCTTCTTGCGCAGCATCACCGGCGTCAACCCGCCGAAACGCGGATCGATCAAGCTCGACGGCACCGAAATCGCTTCGCTCAAACCGCATCGCCGCGCCTGGCTCGGCATCTCGTACGTGCCGCAAGGCCGCGACATCATTCCCGACATCACCGTCGCCGAAAACATCTACGTCGCGCTGATCGGCAAGGGAAAACCCAAGAAGGTGCCGGAATTCGTGTTCGAATATTTCCCGGCATTGAAGGGTATTACCGGCCAGAAGGGCGGCACGCTGTCCGGCGGCCAACAACAACAATTGGCGATCGCCCGCGCGCTGGTGCAGGAGCCGAAGCTTTTGCTGATGGACGAGCCGACCGAAGGCTTGCAGCCGTCTGTCGTGGAAGAGATCGAGCCGATCATCAAGCGTATTCCGGCGGAGCGTAACTGCGCGGTCCTCCTGGTCGAACAAAATCTCGATTTTGTTCGCGCCATCACCCAGAAGTTCGCGATCTTGGATACCGGCCGGATCGTCGCTAGCGGCAACATTGGCGAACTAACCCCGGACGTCGTGCAACGGCACCTGGCGGTTTGAATAAGCGGCGCTCGCCGGCGCATCATCCTTTGTTGAGCGAAATGCGCTCTACAACCTCTGGTGCAATCGATTAAGCCGAGCTTCGTCCGAGCTGCTTGGCGGTGACCGGCAGCTTGCCGATCACCGGCCGACGCGATATCGCCGCCCTCGCTTGGCACTATTCCTGCTTGGTAACGAAGGGTTCCGGCGCTTGCTATGGCGCCGTGAACGGCATTTACTTGGTGGCAATGTACTTGGCCGACGCCAACGGGCGTCAGCGCGCCGAGGCGACTAGGGAGAAGCCTTTGACGCGGCGGCAAGATATCGGGTCTCGGCCCTGGCGGGCCGGCGTCTTGTTTTCTCAGTCTGGCGTCATGGCCATTATTGAGGAGACGCAATTGCGGGCTACGCTGCTCGCCTTCGACGAAATCAACCAATCCGGCGGCGTCAACGGGCGTGAGCTCGTACCGCTGATTTACGATCCGCAATCCGACGCCCAGGCTTACGGCCAATTCGCCAAGCGGCTGATGATCGAAGACGGCGTCACCATGATCTTCGGCTGCTACACCTCGAGCAGCCGCAAGGCGGTGCTGCCGGTGGTCGAGCGTCTCAACGGCCTGTTGTGGTACCCGACGCTTTACGAAGGTTTCGAGTTCTCTCCCAACGTGATCTATACCGGCGCCGCGCCGAACCAGAACAGCGTCGCGCTCTGCTCGTATCTGGCCGAGACCTACGGCAAGAGGTTTTATCTGGTCGGCTCGGATTACCTGTATCCCCGCGAGTCCAATCGCGTGATGCGCGATCTGCTCCGCAGCCGCGGCTGTACCGTGGTCGGCGAGAAGTATCTCGATCTTCGCGCCAAGCGCGGCGAATTCCGTCCGGTCATGCAGCAGATCAAAAATGCCGGCGCCGACGTGATCTTTTCCACGGTGGTCGGCGATTCCACGGTTTATCTCTACCAGGCGTTCGCCGAGGCCGGCCTCGACGCCCGCATCGTCCCGATCGGCAGCCTGACCACCACCGAGTCGGAAGTACGCGCCATGGGATTTGACGTCGCCGCCGGACACATCACCGCGGCGCCGTACTTCCAGTCGGTGAGCAGCGATCGCAACGACACTTTCGTACGGCGCTATAAGAAGCGTTACGGCGAGGACGAGCCGACCAACATGTGCGCCGAAGCCGCGTATTTTCAGGTCCATCTTTTTGCCAAGGCGCTGGCTTGGGCGGACTCGATGGAAACCGACGTCATCAAACAAAGCGTGCTCGGGACGGATTTCGAAGCACCGCAAGGGCGTGTTTCCGTCAATCCCGCGACCAGCCACACCGATTTATGGTCGCGCGTCGGCCGGGTCGACCGTCAGAGGTCAGTTCGAGATCGTACAGCAATCGGCGACTTCGGTCTGGGCCGATCCGTTCCTGACCGAGCGCGGCAATCTGGCCGCGGCGCCGGCGCACCCATGAGCGAGCCGGGGCCTAACGCGGCCGGAGCGGCTGCGCGCGACAACGGCGCAGGCGACATTTCCGCGCTGGACATCATTGTCGCCGTTCCTCCCGACCAGCATGGCGACATGCTGGCGCGCGAGTTGTCGCGGACGCGGGGCAGTGTGCGGCGCATCTGGCCGTTGCCCGAGCGCCTGCCGGCGTCCGCTGACGTGATGTTCTGCGAACTCGTGCCCGAATTGCCGCAATGCCTGCCGTGGGTGCCAGGCAAGCCGTCGGCCGCTTTGGTAGTGATCACCAACGCGATGAGTGCGCCGCAGTTCAAATTGTTGCGCGATTGCGCGCCGCACGCCGCATTGCCGCGGCCGTTCACCGGCGCCACCGTGCTCACAAGTCTCGCGGTGGGCCGGGCGCAGTTTCTCTACGAGCAGCGTCTCCGCGCGCGGATCGACAAGCTTGATGAAACGTTGCGGTCGTTCCGCAGCGTCGAACGCGCCAAGGGAATTCTGATGGACAAGCGCCGGCTCGATGAGGAGCAGGCGTACCATTTCATCCGCCGGCAAGCGATGAGCCAGCGTGTCTCCGTTGCCGCAGTCGCGGCCGCAATCATTGACTTAAATGACATTCTCGGCTAGCGTTTTTGCTAGCCTCCTAAGTTCAGGGGCGCGGCAATGGCGCCGCGAAAATTGATGGGCAAGGAAGCCCTGCTGCGACCACGAACAGTGGCGAAGCGGGCTTTTTTTATGTCCATGAGCCGGGTGTTTCTCTCAGCAGGCACGTCGCGAAAGCCACCGGCGGCGAAGCGTACGCCGCGAGCGTGCCGGCGAGCGAAAACAAACAACAGGAGATCGAGATGCTTCACGGTGATATCGGCAGCAGCAACGACACCATCGGTGTTGCCGTCGTCAATTACAAAATGCCGCGGCTGCACACCAAGGCGGAGGTGCTGGATAACGCACGCAAGATCGGCGAGATGCTGGTCGGCATGAAGGTCGGTCTGCCGGGCATGGATCTGGTGGTATTCCCGGAATACAGCACCCACGGCATCATGTACGACTCCAAGGAAATGTACGAGACGGCGGCGAGCGTGCCCGGCGAGGAGACGCAGATTTTCGCCGACGCCTGCAAGAAAGCAAAAGTCTGGGGCGTATTCTCCCTCACCGGCGAGCGGCACGAAGATCATCCGAACAAGGCACCCTACAACACGCTGATCCTGATGAACGACAAAGGCGAGATCGTTCAGAAATATCGCAAGATCATGCCGTGGGTGCCGATCGAAGGCTGGTATCCGGGCAACTGCACGTATGTCTCCGAAGGCCCAAAGGGGCTGAAGGTCAGCCTCATCATCTGCGATGACGGCAACTATCCGGAGATCTGGCGCGACTGCGCCATGAAGGGCGCCGAACTCATCGTTCGCTGCCAGGGCTACATGTACCCGGCGAAGGATCAGCAAGTGCTGATGGCGAAAGCCATGGCGTGGGCGAACAACGTTTACGTCGCGGTCGCCAACGCGTCGGGCTTCGACGGCGTGTATTCGTACTTCGGTCACTCTGCGATCATCGGCTTTGACGGCCGCACGCTCGGCGAGACCGGCGAGGAGGACATGGGCATTCAATACGCCCAGCTCTCGAAGTCGCTGATCCGCGATGCGCGCCGCAATCTGCAAGCGCAAAACCATCTGTTCAAGCTGGTGCACCGCGGCTACACCGGCAAGATCAATTCCCGCGAGGACGTGCGCGGCGAGGCGATCTGCCCGTACGACTTCTACAAGAAGTGGGTCACCGATCCGGAAGGCACGCGCACCATGGTCGAGGCGTTGACGCGTCCGACCGTTGGAACCGACGAGTGCCCGATCGAGGGCATTCCGAACCAGAAAACTGCGGCCCATCGCTGATCAGCGTGCGGGCGTCCTTTTGCTCCTTGCCGTTGTTGCTTTCGGCAGCTTGGTAGGGGAGAAAAGGGCGCCCGCAGTCGCATAGGTTCGACATCGGATGGAACTCGACGACTTCAGGATCGGCGAGCAGCCGTATTACCGCGCTATCGGCGAGGAGGTCAGCTTCTACAAAGCGGCCTATGCCGAGCGCATGCCGATCATGCTCAAGGGGCCGACCGGCTGCGGCAAGACCCGCTTCATCGAGTATATGGCGTTCACGCTTGATCGACCGCTGATCACCGTCGCCTGCCACGAGGATATGACCGCCTCCGATCTCGTCGGGCGCTACCTGCTCGACGCCCAAGGCACCGTTTGGCACGACGGCCCGCTCACTATCGCGGTGCGCCACGGCGCGATCTGTTACCTCGACGAAATAGTCGAAGCGCGTCAGGACACCACCGTCGTCATTCACCCGCTGACCGACGACCGCCGCGTCCTGCCGCTCGAGAAGCGCGGCGAACTGGTCCGGGCGCATCCCGACTTTCAGCTCGTGATCTCCTATAACCCCGGCTACCAGAGCGTGCTCAAGGACCTCAAGGAATCGACCAAGCAGCGCTTCGGCGCCATGGACTTCGCGTACCCGCCGGCGCCGATCGAAGCCGAAATTGTTGCTCACGAAGCCAAGATCGACCGCGCGGTGGCCGACAAGCTGGTCGCCATCGGCGAGCGGTCGCGCAATCTCAAAGGCCACGGGCTCGACGAAGGCGCGTCGACCCGAATGCTCATCCAAGCCGGACGACTGATCGCGCACGGCGTCGCGATAGAAGCCGCGTGCCAGATCGCGCTGGTGCTCCCGATTACCGATGACGCGGACATTCGCGGCGCACTGACGGCGGCCATCGCCGCGTCGATCTAAGGCCGATGGCCACCAGTCTGTCCAAGCAGCAACAGTCGCTCGTCGCATCGCTCGCAGACCAGCCGGAGATTGCCGGCACGCTCGAACTGGTATGGCGCCAGGCGCGGGCGAGTTTGCCGTCATCGCTGCTCGATGAGTGGGTCGGCGCTTGCCGCGACATCGCCGCGCGCGTCGGCAGCAATGCCGCCATCGCTTTCATCCGTAATTCGCCTTCGGTGGCGGCGGCCGCCGGGCCGCAATCCGTTATGGCGCTGGCGGAGCTGACACCGGAATTCGCGAAGCTGTCCGGCGATCACACCGCGCTGGCGCTGCTGGTTGCGGCGCCGATCGCTGCGCGCCGGCTCGGCAGCGCGCAAAATTTCGCCGAGTGGCTTCGCGTCATCAAGCGCATTGCCGAGGCGGCGCCGGAATCCGTAAGCCTTCTCCTGGAGAAGTCCGGACGTGTACTCGAGGGCCTCGACGTCCGCTCGTTCGAGACCTGGGCGCTCGGTGGTATTCGCGCCGCCGAGAACGATCCCGAGCAGCGGCTGAAATTTTTCGCGTTGCTCGACACTCGCTCGCTGCACGCGCTGGAGCAAGGCGCTGGCTCGGTCGCGTTTACCGACGTCGAGCGCGAGCTGAAAGCGTTCGTTGCCGCGCTGTGGCGAACGATCCCGCCGATCCGGGTGCTGCCGCCGGCGGGCTTCGACACGCCGCGGCGCACCTGCTTCGTCAACGGCGTGGTACGCGTGCCGCAATCCTCGCGGGGCGTCGACGGGGTCGGCGGCAAGGATCTGTTTCGCGCGACCCTGGCGCACGTCCTTGCGCATTTTCAATTCACGCCAGGCAAATTCGCGGTCGGCAGTCTCAAGCCGGTGCAGATCGCCCTGGTCTCGCTGATCGAGGACGCCCGCGTCGAGCAGCTTGCCATCGGCCATTTTCCCGGACTGCGCCGCTTCTGGCTGCCGTTCCATCTGGCCGAAGCCAGCGGTGTAGTGACGGCGCCGGCGCTGATGGCGCGGCTCGCGCGCGCGCTGATCGACCCGGATTATTTCGATCCGCACGCCTGGGTGAACAAGGGCCGCGACCTGTTCCTGGCCGAGCGGGTACGCTGGAGCGATCCCGCCATCAGCCGCACCATTGGCGGTCTTCTCGGCAACGATCTCGGCCAGATGCGCGCGCAGTTCAATCCGCGCACTTACGTCGTCGAGCCGGCGTACCGCGATGACAATCAGGGGCTCTGGGACCTGCCGTCGGCCGGCGCTGCGGCGGGTGAGGCGGTGTACGACTCGGTGCGTTTCGAGCAATCCGAAACCGAGCCGGCGGATCGCGAACGCGAAAACGAAGCCCAGGGCGACGGCTCGGTGAACGTGGCGCAGCTGGTTCCGGAAGAGTCCGAGATCGGCATTCCGGTCGCCCGCTATCCCGAGTGGGATTACATGATCAGCCGCGACCGCAACGAGTGGACCACGGTTTCAGAATACAACCCCGCCGACGGCAGCGCCGAAAAGATCGACGCGATTTTCGAACGCTATCCGGAAACCGCGTACCGCATTGACGCACTCGTGCAAGCGGCGAAGGTAAGCCGCCCGACGCGACTACGGCGCCAGCGCGAGGGCGATCGCCTCGACCTTGAGGCGACCATCGGCGCGGCCATCGATCTGCGCGCCGGATTGACGCCGAGCTCCGACATCTATGCCCGGCTGGAGCGGCGCTGGCGCGATCTTTCGGTGCTGGTGTTGATCGACGCCTCGCAATCGACCAATGACATCGTCAAGGGCGCGGGCCGCCCGGTGCTCGAACTCGAACGCGACGCGACGTCGCTGCTCGCCCACGCCATGGACGGCATGGGCGATCCGTTCGCCATTCACGCCTTCTGTTCCGATACCCGCGAGGATGTGCACTATTACCGGCTGAAGGATTTCGATACGCGCTGGGATACGCTGGCGAAGCGCCGGCTTGCCGGCGTCATCGGCAAGTACTCGACCCGCATGGGAGCGGCGTTGCGGCATGCCGGTCGCGATCTCGCCGCGTGCCATTCGTACCGCAAGTCTTTTGCTGCTGGTGAGCGACGGCGAACCGTCGGACGTCGATATCGCCGACCGCCGTTATCTCGTCGAGGACGCCCGGCGCGCGGTGCTGTCGCTCCGTCATCAAGGCATCGACCTGTTCTGCGTCGGGCTCGATGCCGGCGGCGACTCCTATCTCACCCGCATCTTCGGCCGGTCCAACGTCATTCAGCTCGATCGCATCGAGCGGCTGCCGGAAAAACTGCCGCTGCTGTATTTCAGGCTCGCCGGGTAATATCGTTACCCCGCCATCAGCGTTACTGTCCGTCATGGATCTTCCTGATTATCGGCCGTTCGTTCCCGCACCGGGCCACAGCAACATTGCCGGCGAAACACCACGCGCCCACGCCCAGGCGCGCCTGCAAAATCCCCGCGCCAAGGATTTGTTCGGGACTTGGGCGAAGCTCGGCGCGGCGCCGTTCAAGGGAATAACCACCGACGGCATTGTGCGGCCCGACCTCTTTTCACTGCAGGCCGACAACGCGCCGACGCCGGCCATGATCGAGGCGGTGAGCACGTTGCTGGCCGGTCTCTCCGCGTCGCAAGTCAAGGCGATGTGCTTTCCGGTCGACTCCGAACTGTGGCGGCATTGGCAGAACACCGAACTTTACGTCGAGCATCACGGCCTGCGGCTCGATGAGGTGGACGACGCCATCAAGCAGGCGGTGATGAATGTGTTACGCGCGGCGCTGAGCGGCAAAGGCTACCAGATCACGCGCGATGTGATGCGGCTCAATCAGTTTCTCGGCGATCTTGTCGGCGGCCCGGCGGTGCTCGGTGAGTGGGCTTTCATCTTCTGCCTGTTCGGCACCCCCTCGGAATCCGAGCCGTGGGGATGGCAGTTGTTCGGCCATCACTTGTGCCTCAATTGCCTGGTGATCGGCCGCCAGATGGTGCTCACGCCGTGCTTCTTCGGCGCCGAGCCGAATTATTCGGACACCGGAAGGTTTGCCGGCACCCGATTGTTCGAGGACGAGGAACGCGGCGGCCTGGCGCTGATGCGCTCGTTTTCGCCGGAGCAGCAGCAGCGCGCCATTGTCGCGCACTCCATGATGGGCGGCGATCTGCCGGAGGGCCGACGTCACTTTGCCGACAATCTGCATCTCGGCGGCGCCTTTCAGGACAACCGCATCGTGCCGTACGAAGGCTTGCTTGCATCGCAAATCTCAGCGGAGCAACGGCGCGATTTAATGGACCTGATTGCCGCCTATGTAGCGCCGCTGCCGGAAGGTCCGCGCGCCGCGCGGCTTGCCGAAGTCGAACGCCATCTCGCAGAGACGCATTTTTGCTGGATCGGCGGTTTTGAGGAGCACAGTCCGTTCTACTACCGCATCCAAAGTCCGGTGATCTTCATCGAGTTCGATCACCACGCCGGTGTGTTCCTGACCAATGCGGAACCAGCGAAGTTTCACGTGCACACCATTGTGCGCACGCCGAACGGCAACGATTACGGCATCGATCTGTTGCGCCTGCACTATCAGCACGCGCCGCATCACCGGCACGAATGAACCGGCTTTCCTGCTGCTAACAAAGACTAATGCACCTGGATCGCGCGCAGATAATCCACCAAGGCGCGGGCATCCTCGCGATTGAAACGGAACGTCGGCATGTCGGAATGGCCACTGATAAGCCCTTCGCGCAATCGACGGGTGAACGTGTCCAGGTCGATGCGGCGTGCCAGCGACCGGAAGGTCGGGGCAGCGGCGTGAGGACTTGATCCGCTCATCCCAACGGCGTGACATTGCGCGCACATTTGATCCGCCAGCGCACGGCCTTGCCGTTGCAGGGGAGTGAGTTTTCCCTCGGCAAAGCTCGGCTGCAACGCCGCCAAAATGATCGCGGCGGCCCACATCAGCGTCGTGCTTTTACTCATTTCCGCCAGCCCTTCGCGCACGCGTTGGCGGGCGCAAACAAGCTTTTGCAGAATACAGTAGCCGGCTCAAGCCGCCAGGCGCTCGGCGCCGGTCTTGTTCTCGTACACGACAGTCGCTGCGGCGGTATTGGAAATCGGAATATGATAGTTGCGGTTCAACTCGGTGACCTGTCCGGTCATGGCGCCGCGCATCGCCATCCAGTTCAGGAACTCAACGCCTTGTGAGCCCGACTGTTGCACCAGATCGTGGATTGATATGCGGGCGAGTGTTTCCGGTTCGGCGACGATCTTGTCGAGGCAGAACGTGTCGAAATCCTTGTTGATGAAACCGGCCCGCGTTCCGTCGAGCTGGTGGGACAGGCCGCCGGTCCCGATAACGACGACGCGCAAATCCGTCGCGTATGATCCGATGGCCTTGCCGACGACGTGGCCCAGTTTCAGGCAACGCGACAACGACGGCAACGGGTGCTGTACGGTGTTGATCTCGATCGGCACGATCTTTATCGGCTTAGCCGGCGCCGGCCAGATCAGCGCCATCGGTATCGTCACTGCGTGATCGATCAGCATCTCCTGACACGTGGTGACGTCGAACTCGCCATCAACGAGAGAGTTGATGATGTGCCAGGACAGGGCCGCGTCGCCGCCGATCGGCTTCGACACCGGAATGCCCCAGCCTTCATCCTCGCTGCGATATTCATTGGCGGCACCGACGGCGAAGGTCGGCAGCTTGTCGAGGAAGAAGTTGAGCCCGTGGTCGTTATAGAACACCACGGCGATGTCGGGCCTGGTGCGCGCCAGCCAGTAGTGGACGTAATCGAAGCCTTTGAAGAAAGGTTGCCAGTAGGGGTCGCGCTGCTTTTGCTCGGCGATGGCCTTGCCGATGACGGGAACGTGTGTGGTTGCGATGCCGCCGACAATAGTTGCCACGATTATGCCCCCGCTAACAAAAGTTTCGATTTGAATGCGTCGACCGTCATGCCGGTCTGCTGCGCGCCGATATCCTGCACGTTAAGGCCGAAGATTCCGGCCAGCTTGGCGAGGTAATAGACGTTGCCGCCAGCTTCGATCATGGCCAGCACATTTCGGTTTTTCACGGCGGCCCGTTGCTGTGCGTTGAGACCGAATTTGCGGCAGTAACCGTCTTCGTCTTTGAGAAACGCCGCGCGGTTGTCGGCGCTGTTGAAGGAAAAGCACATGCGGTTAAGCGCAAGGCCCTTCTGTGCCTCGGCACCGTCAAAGATGGTCGTACCGGGTATGTCTTGTTGCATTTTGCGTTCCTTGAAGTCGTTGCAAAGATTAGACGGCGAAGGCCGGCTCGCTTTGATTTGCATCAAGGAAATTTCGCCGGCGGCACGCCCCGATCGCTGCGGGGCCAATGACTTCATGGGGGCTAAGCGACCGGGAGCTGCAAAATCGCTTTGAGACCAAAGCCGACGGCGAAGGCCACGGCCGCGGCGCTCATGCCGATAAACAAGGTTTCAAGGCCGGAACGCCACCACGGCGCTGGCGACCAGCGGCTCTTGATCGCGCCCACCCCGAAGAAGGTGACGGCGGCCGCCATGGCACTGGCGCCCAAGCCACCGGCGAAAAGGTAGGTGACCAGCGGGACGAGGCCGCAGACGATGAAGGCGGCAAAGGTGCTTAGTCCCGCGACGCTCGCCGACCGCGGCACCGACGAAAGCCCGTATTCCTCGGCCGCCATTGTCTCGGCCCAGAGCCGCGGATTTGATGTGATCACCGTGACGATCCGCTCCAGGTCGCTGCCGGAAAAGCCTTTGGCCGCGAAGATCTGGCGTATCTCCTCGCGCTCGCCCTCCGGCACCATGGCAATATGCTTGCGCTCGATATTGAGCACGCGGACATAGTCGTCGTGCTCGGCTTTGGTGCCGCTGTAGTTCGACGCCGCCATGGCGAAACCGTCGGCGAGAAGATTGGCAAAGCCGAGGATCAGAACCACCGCTGCGGCAAGATCGGCGCCGGCGACGCCGGCAACGATGGCAAATGTCGTCACTGCCCCGTCGATGCCGCCGTAGATCCAGTCGCGCAGGTAATTGCTGTGCGGGCCGCGGGCGAGGCGTTCTTTTATCGCTTGCCGGGTATGACTGTGCTCGAGCGCCTGCTGCATGGGCCACCTGCGGCGACCGAGCGCCAGAGGCTCACGCCGACCCATAACGCATCGGCAAATTTGCCGGTCCGGGCGTTGATCTCCGTCAAACCGGACGTGACACGGTGGCGGACTATTGCAAAGGCCAGGCAGCGGCAGCCCGTCGATTTGTAGGGGCAGCCGTAAAGGGCCGGCGCCCGCGCGTTACGTCGCATCGCGCCGGTGAATTGGCTCACTTACCCGTGTCGTCGGGGCGAGCGCCCAACCGGCATTTTTGGCTTTTCGCGCCGCGCAGGGCCGCCCCGGTTGCCGCGATGGTTTTTTGCTGCTTAGAAGCCGCCGAGGATCACCGTCAAAGCGGCGCAGACGCCGCGCGAGTCAAGTTTGGGAGGCATTGAAGATGTTTCGCGGTACCAAGGACATTCTGCTGCCGACGACCATCACCGGCTCGCTGCCGCGGCCCAGCTGGTACACCGAAAACCTCGGCACCCGCATGTTTCTCGACGCGATGGTCAGCCGCCGCTATCGCGAGCAATATATCGATACGCTGTGCTGCTACCTGCGCGACCAGGAGCTTGCCGGGCTCGATATCCTGACCGATGGCGATTGCCGCTTCGACGACGATGTCGGCGGTCAAAGCTGGACCAGCTATCCGCCGCATCACATGAGCGGCTATGAGCGCGGCGATCCTCGGCCGACGCCGGCCGGACGCGGCGGCTTATGGTTTCCGCGCGGCCACATCCTGCACGATTATCTGGAATCGCGCGTCATGCCGGTGATCATCGGCCCGGTCGGCCGCGGCGATCTGCAATACACCGCGCTGTGGAAGGCGGCGCAGCGGTTGACCACGCGGCCGGTCAAATTCGGCGCGGTATCGGCGGAGATCGTCGCGTTCGCGTCCCAGGACAAATATTACAAGAGCGTCCCGGAGCGGATGCTGGCGGTCGCGGATGCGTTCAACGCCGAGTATCACGAACTCGCCGACGCCGGCTGCCCGGTGATCCAGATCGAGGAGCCGCAAATTCACCTGGCCGCCGCGCGTGGCATCCAGGACAAGGTGATCACGCCGGACTTGCTGGTCGAGGTGTTTAATCGCACCGTAAAAGGCTTGCGCGCCAAGACCGAAGTTTGGGCGCATTCGTGCTGGGGCAATCCTTCGCAGCAGCGGATGTTCGCCAAGGTGCAGAGCTACAAGCCGTCGCTGGAAACCTACACCAAGGTCGATGCCGACGTGATCACGTTCGAGTCGTCGAGCTCCGGCGGCATGGATCTCGAAGCGATCGGCAACACCATCAAAGATATGAAGATCGCCATCGGCGTGATCGATCATCACACGCTGCAGGTGGAAAGCCCCGACGAGGTCGCGGCGCAAATCCGCGCCGCGCTCAAATACATTCCGGCCGAGCGCCTGGTCATTTCGTCGGATTGCGGCATGGGCCGCGAAGGCATGAGCCGCCGTCACGCCTTTTACAAAATGGTCTCTCTGGTGCTCGGCACCAACATGGTGCGCAAGGAATTGGGTATTCCGGAAGCGCAATGCCTCGCCGCCGACGAGCGCTATTCGCTGGTGGTGCCGGCGAAATAAGCGCGACGTTCAAGGCGCATGATCTTTTCCGAAAGCCGGCGTCTAGCCTCGGATCAAGTCCAAGGGCAGGCTTTTCGGGATCATGCTCTAACTGCCGATTGACGGTCGAATTGCCGCTGCGGTTAACTTCGCGGAACTTATAGGCTCGCCCAAGGGTTCCTTGCCGGGACGTCTCGTTCCGGCCCCGAGCGCGGCGTCGGTAAGGCTGTGGAGCTTCTGGTATCGGCAGCGTGGCTCGCGATCATGGCATTGCTGATCATGCGAGCCGTCAGGCAGCGCGGGCATTTGCCCCGCCTCGTTGTCGCGCCGCCGCCATCTCCCGATCAGGCGCCGCTGATCGCCATCATTATTCCCGCGCGCGACGAGGAAGAAAATATCGAGCGATGCGTGGAGTCTTTGGTCGCGCAGGACTACCCAGCCGGGCGTTGGCGCGTTCTTGTTGTCGACGATCATTCGCAGGATGCGACCGCCTCTATCGTCGGCCGGATGGCGGCGCGCCATGGACAAGTCGAACTGCTGCGTAGCCCGCCCTTGCCGGCCGGGTGGGTAGGAAAATCCCATGCCTGCTGGTGTGGGGCGCGCGCGGTGCTCGGCGAGACCCAGTGGCTTTGCTTCGTGGATGCCGATGTGACGTTGGCGCCGGCCACGCTTTCGAGCGCTGTTGCGGCCGCCACACTGCGCAATCTCGACCTTGTGTCGCTGGCGCCGCACCAGGAATTGCGAAGTTTTGCCGAACGCCTCATTCTGCCGTGCGGACTCATTCTCTTGTCGTTTCTGCAAAACTTGCGGCGGCTTCAGGCACGCACCGGCCGCGATGTCACCGCGACGGGGCAGTTCATGATGGTTCGGCGCGATGCCTATCAAGCTGCCGGCGGGCATGCTGCCGTATGCGGCGCGATCTGCGAGGATCTGGAATTGGCCCGGCGTTTGAAAGCGTCGGGATATTCCGTCTTGCTCATGGGCGGCGAAAGCCTCTTGGCGGCGCGGATGTATACCGGCTGGGAAACGCTTTGGCCGGGCCTTGCCAAGAACCTTATCGATACGTTTGGCGGTCCGGTCGCGACGGTGACCGTTGCTCTCGCCGCTTTAGTCCTGGCGTGGGCGGCGGTGGTGATTCCGCTGGTGGACCTGGCAAGTTGGTTCATCGGAGTCCGGGGCGCGGGGATTGCGCTGTGCCTGGCGCTGGCGGCGTCAGGCGCCGCGTTCGGCCTGCATATCGCGGCGGCGTCCTACTTTCGCATTCCGTTCTGGTACGGTTTGATTTTTCCGATTGGCTATTCGGTAGGAGCCGTCATGGCGATCGACAGTGTCCGTCTTCGGCTGAGCGGGAAAGTCAGCTGGAAAGGCCGCACCTATTCATGAAAACGTCGAAGCAAAAAACCGACGACAAGACTCCGGCCGAACGGGCCCGCGCCATCGGACCGCTGGATTTGGGCGAGACGCGCGCCATCATGATCGGGGCCGTGGTCCTCGCGGTCTTTCTGTATTTCATAAAGTTGATTTTGCTGCCGTTCGTGTTGGCGGCGATCGTCGCTTATATCTGCACGCCATTGCTCGATTGGGCGGCGCGGCGCACCAGGTGGCCGCGGATGCTGTTTGCCGTTGGCATGTTTCTCATCCTGGTCGGCATCACCGGCCTGATGATTACCTTTGCCGGGAAGCGGCTGATTGCTGAGTCAAAAGAAATCGCGGTCGGGTTGCAGGGGATGCTCGAGACCTTCGTCCGCCAGGCCGAGGGCGACAAGACCGTGAGCCTGTTCGGCCTTTCAATGAATACCCACGACCTCGTTGAGACCGTACTGACACGCGTCCGCGACTGGATCGGCCAGACGGATCAGATTGCGCTTCTCGCCGGTTACGGCCTCGCCGCATTCATGGGGGCCTTTCTGGCCGTCGTGCTGCTGTTTTACTTTTTGGCGGACGGCAAGCGCGTGGCGGCCGGGCTGTTCTGGATCGTCCCGCCGCATCGGCGGCCGCTGGTCGCGCGCATTTGGGCGCGGCTCGACCCGGTCCTGATGCGCTATTTCATCGGTGTGATTATCGTAGTCGCATACGCGACGGTCGCCGCGTATATCGGCCTTGGTGTCATTCTCGGCATAAAACAGGCCGTGTTTCTCGCCCTGCTGACCGGCATTCTCGAGATCGTTCCGTTCGTGGGGCCGACGGCCGCCGCCGTCATTGCCGGGCTCGCGTCGCTCCGCACGGCGAGCGGCTTTATCAATATTCTCGAATATGCCGCCTACGCGACTCTTCTGCGCCTGTCGATCGACCAGATCGTCGGTCCGGTCGTTCTCGGGCGCGCCGCCCACGTGCATCCGGTGCTGATTATCTTTTGCTTTCTGGCCGGCGGCATTGTGCTCGGTATTCCGGGCGTCATTCTCGCGGTGCCCATCGCGCTTCTGGTGAAAAGCACCTTGGCGACAATCTATGGTGATGCAGAAGCGTGAGAGGCACGCTGCGTTCCTGATCTGTTTTAGGGTCTCGCGCAGCCGCCGCAAATTCGGCTATAGTGATGTCGGGACAGCAACTTTGTTAGTTGGCATGCGTTGCCGTCACGTCGGGGAGACGCGGAGACCCCCTGCATGACCGTGTGGGAGTCCGCAGAGCCGGATCTTCGGGCGAAACGGCGCCACTCTGGAGTGGCGGCTTTGGTGTTTGCGTTCGACCGCGTGATGCGGCGCCGCCAAGGCGTCTTTGAATACACCAGCCACCCATCTTGCGTTTTTCGGCTGCAAATCTCCCGTTGTACGCATGACCGTGTGTTGCGCGACGGGACCGCGCTGCTGGCTGGCCAGCGGTTCGCGCAACTGCATTACTGGACCGAGCAGATGCCGCCGATCCCGCCGAGCGGCCCGACCATCGCTTCGGGCCGCGCGCTGCATCGCGGTATTCAGATCTCGCTGGCGGAGTTGGCGCGCTTTCTCCGATCGCGGCCCGATCTTGGCGATATTCAAGTCGTGTTCGGCGATGTGCCGTCCGGCGGGGTTGAAAAATTCGACCAGATCGGCCGGATCATGGCTCGTTACGGCTTCGAGGTGATCGCCGAACCGGATGCCTTGACGCTCAAACAAAAGCTGCAGCGCTGGGGAGAAAACGTTTTCATCTCGTTGATTGTCGCTGCCCGGAGCATCGGTGCGCTGCATCTCAATACGCTGCGCCGTGTCCGGGTGCCGATCTATCTGTCCCGGCGGGCCCTTGAACAACATTTTGGTGCGCCTGCCTAAAGTCGATCGAAGTGTGAATAGTCATGAATTTTGTTGAGAGCATTCCTCACGACTTTATCGAGAGCATGCCTCACAATTTTTTTCAGGTTATTCCTCACAACTTTGACGCCGCTGCGCTGCCGGTTTTTGTGTGCGATTCATTTATTGCCCTCGCCATTGTCGGGTGTTTGTTCACCGTGCTGGCTTGCTTCTGCGTTGTCAGCTTCCCCAATCCAAAATTGCACAGCACCGGCGAGGCGCCGCCGATCACCGTGCTAAAGCCGCTGCACGGCTTCGAGCCGGGTATTGGCGGTCTGGTCTCGGCGTTCTGCCGCCAGAATTATCCGGCGCCGGTGCAAATTGTCTGCGGCACGCCACGTCCGGATTCGCCGGCGGTTACCGCCGTTCGCGCCATCGCGGCTGATTTCCCGGACGTGGAGATCGACGTCGCCGTCGAACCGCGCAGCCGCGGCGCCAATCGCAAAGTATCCAACCTGATCAATATGCTGCCGCGGGCGCGGCACGACACGCTGGTGCTCTCTGACTCTGACATCGCCGTGGGCCCCGATTACTTGCACTCGCTGACGTCGTTGCTTGCCGTGCCGGGGGCGGGGGCGGTCACCTGCCTTTACCACGGCATCGGCGGTGATGGCTTGTGGGCGCGGTTCTCGGCTCTGGCCATCAACGCGCAATTCCTGCCACACGCCATCGTCGCCGTGAGCTTGGGGTTAGCGAAGCCGTGCTTCGGAGCAACGATTGCGTTACGCCGATCCGTCCTCGACCGCATAGGCGGCTTTGCCGCTCTTGCCGACGTTCTCGCCGACGATCACGCCATCGGGCTCGGAGTGCGCTCGGCCGGATACGAAGTGGTGACCGCGCCGTTCTTGGTCGGGCACCATTGCTTCGAAGAAAGTTTTCAGCAACTTTTCCGCCATCAGATGCGGGTGGCGCGCACCATCAAAAGCATCGATCCGATCGCCTACGCCGGCACCATCGTGACCCATCCGTGGCCGTTCGCGCTGCTGGCGCTGTTGTGGGGCGATCCTGCTGGCGTCATGGTGACTATTGCGGTCCTGCTGGCGCGCGTGACGCTGTGCCGCTGCGTCGAATGGCGCTTCGGCTTGCCGCGGCAGAACTACATGCTCATTCCGCTCCACGATTTGATTGCGTTTGCCGTTTACGTGACAAGTTTCTTTGGAGCTACGGTACACTGGCGAGGCGCCGATTATCGCGTGGCGGCGAACGGCAGCCTGATCGAAGGACAAGACCTGAGGCAATCGTAATGCGCACATTGTGTCTGCAGGCTCCGTCGTTCGACGGTTTCGACGGCGGCGCCGGGTCGCGCTACCAGGCGCGGCGCGAAATCCGCTCCTTCTGGTATCCGACCTGGCTCGCGCAGGTCGCGGCGGTCGTGCCCGACAGCAAGCTCATCGATGCCATTCCGCACCGCCTGACGCTCGGCGATATCCTGCGCGACGTGCACCAATACGATCTCGCCGTGCTGCATACCTCGACGCCGTCGTTTTCCTCGGACGTTCGCGTCGTCGAAGCGCTCAAGGCGGCAAAGCCAAGCCTCAAGGTTGGTTTTGTCGGCGCCAAGGTGGCGGTCGAGCCGCAGGCCAGCATGGAGGGTTCGCCGGCCATCGATTTCGTCGCCGGCAACGAGTTCGATTTCACCATCAAGGATATTGCCGAAGAGCGCGACTGGGGCACCATCGCGGGGTTGTCCTATCGCGATGCCTCCGGCGCCATCAGGCACAATCCGCCGCGTACGATTTTAGAGAACATGGACGAACTGCCGTTCGTCACGCCGGTCTACAAGCGCGACCTCGCGATCGAAAATTATTTTATCGGGTATCTCAAGCACCCTTACGTCTCGCTCTATACCGGACGCGGCTGCAAGTCGCGCTGCACCTTTTGCCTGTGGCCGCAGACCGTCGGCGGCCATCGCTACCGCACCCGCAGTGTCGCCAACGTGATTGAGGAAATGCGCTGGGCGAAGCAGGCGTTTCCACAGGTGAAAGAGTTTTTCTTCGATGACGACACTTTCACCGATGATCGGATGCGCAGCGAGGCGATTGCGCGCGAACTCGGCAAGCTCGGGATGATCTGGTCGTGCAACGCCAAGGCCAATGTGCCACGCGAGACTTTGAAGGTGATGCGCGACAACGGCTTGCGGCTATTGCTGGTCGGTTACGAAAGCGGCAATCAGCAGATCCTGCACAATATCCGTAAAGGCATGCGCGTTGACGTCGCCCGGCGCTTCACCAAAGATTGCCACGAACTCGGCATTGCCATCCACGGCACCTTTATTCTCGGGCTCCCCGGCGAGAGCAAAGAGACCATCGAGGAAACCATCCGTTTCGCCAGTGAGATCAACCCGCATACCATCCAGGTGTCGCTGGCCGCGCCCTATCCCGGCACCGAACTTCACCGCGAGGCGCTCGAGCACGGCTGGCTCGACGAGGAGCATGCCGAACTGATCGATACTCATGGTGTGCAGATGGCGCCGCTGCACTATCCGCATCTGTCGCACACCGAAATTTTCCATTCGGTCGAGGATTTCTACCGGCGCTTCTATTTCCGCGCGCCCAAAATCGCCTCCATCGCTTCGGAAATGGTGAGAAGCCCGGAGATGATGCGCCGCCGCTTGCGCGAGGGCCTTGAGTTCTTCTCGTTCCTGCGTGAACGCCGCGAGTCGGCGCATTGAATCGACTGGCAATAACGGCCGACGATTTCGGGCTCAGCGAACCGGTCAACGCCGCGGTCGAGGAGGCGCACCGGCGCGGCATTCTCAGCGCGGCAAGTCTGATGGTCGGCGCCCCGGCCGCGGCCGACGCGATCAAACGCGCGCGTGCGTTACCGAATCTGCGCGTCGGGCTTCACCTCGTTCTCGTCAACGACCACCCGATAATGCCGCGTGCGGAAATCCCGGCGCTGGTCGATGCGTCCGGGCGCTTGCGCAACGACCTCGTCGGCTACAGCATCCGCAGCGTCTTTGCGCCCGCGGTGCGGCGGCAAATCAGCGCCGAAATCACGGCGCAATTCGAAGCGTATCGCGCCACCGGATTGCCGCTCGATCACGTCAACACGCATCGGCATTTTCATTTAAATCCGGTCGTCGCCGCTGCGATTGTCGACATCGGACGGCGCTACGGCATGCGCGGGTTGCGCGTTCCCGTCGAACCGTGGCGGATCGTCGCCGACATTGACCCGAAGACGAGCCGCATTGCCGCCCGCGTAGTGGCGCCGTGGGCGGCGTGGCTCCGCGGACAGATCCGGCGCGCCGGATTGATCACCGCCGACGCGGTGTTCGGATTGGCGTGGTCGGGCGCGATGACAAAGTCCCGCGTCGCCGCTCTGCTCGGCCGCTTGCCGCCGGGCTTTGTCGAAATTTATTTTCATCCGGCGACGACAGCGGCGTTCACCGGCGCGGCTCCCGGTTACCGGTACGCGGACGAGCTTGCCGCGTTGTGCGATGCGGACTGCATCGCCGCCATGCGCCGCTCCGGCTATGCCGTCGGCGGCTACGCGGATGCTCTGCGCTTCCCGTCGAGATAGCCGGCGTCCCGAAACCAGCGGATCGCATCTTCCAATGCCTCGCGGTAGGGGCGGGCGCGAAAACCGAGATCGCGTTCGGCTTTTGCCGCGGTAAAGAACATGCGGTAGGCGGCCATGCGAATGCCATCGCGCGTCGTGAATGGCTCCCGGCCCGTGAGCCGCGCCGTCGCCTCGGCAAGAAACGCCACCGGGATGACGGCGGCGCGCGGCAGCTTAAGCCGCGGCGGCCTGCGGCCGCACATGCGGGAAATGTCGGCGAGCATGTCCGCCAGCAAAACGTTTTCGCCGCCGAGAATGTAGCGTTCGCCGATCGCGCCACGCGCGAGCGCCGCCAAATGGCCTTCGGCCACGTCGTCGACGTGGACGAGATTGAGCCCGGTATCGAGAAAGCCCGGCATGCGTCCGCGCGCCGCTTCGACAATGATCCGCCCGGTGGGAGTCGGCTTGACGTCGCGCGGGCCGATGGGAGTCGAGGGGTTGACGATGACGGCCGGCAAGCTTTTTTCGGCGACCATCGCTTCCACCAAGCGCTCGGCGGCGATCTTGCTGCGCTTGTAGGCGCCGATGCCGGCCTCGACCGTGAGCGGAATGCTCTCGTCTGCCACAGTTCCATCGCCAGGAAGCTTAAGGGTGGCGACGCTGCTGGTATAAACGATGCGCTCGACGCCGGCGTTCAGGGCCTCCTGCATGATGACGCGCGTGCCGTCCACATTGGCGGCGAAAATCTCGCGCGGGTCGGGAGCCCATAGCCGGTAATCGGCGGCGACGTGAAAAACGTAGCGCGCACCGGTCATGGCGCGGCGCACCGAATCGGCATCCCGGATGTCGCCGACCGCGTACTCGAGATCGAGGCCGTCCAGGTGAGCGCGGGGGCTCGTCGAGCGGACCAGCGCCCGCACGCGAAATCCAGCCGCGACGAGCTTTCGCGCCACAGCCGATCCCACGAGCCCCGACGCGCCAGTTATTAATGTATACGGCGTTGTTCCCATTCGATACGCGACCGGCCAATTTCAGGAGCCAAGAGTTCTATAGTGAAACACCCTGCCGCTATGCCACAGGCCACAGAATAAATTGAGAAATTTTGCATTACCGATAGCAATGATGACAGATTGTGGTAGGATTTATGCCTGCACTCGGTGATTTGCCGGAAGAAGCCGAGAAGTCTGCGAGGCGCGCGTTTTGGGGGCGTGATCCTGGCTAGGTTGTAGACCCGAGGCAAAGGCTTCTGATGGCATCCCAATTGGATTTTGCCGGTGGCGCTTTCGTCGATGGACTGGTCAACGATAGCGAAGAAACCCTTTTCGTTAGCGAAGCAGCAGTCGAAACTCCCAGACGTCTCGTCATCGCTTTCGTGGGTCTTGCTTTCGAGGCCCGCATAGCCGAGGGGCCAGGCGTGTTGGTCGCCTGTCGCACCGCCGGCAACGAACTGGAAAAAGTCGCTACAACTGCCGCGCGTCAAGGCTATCGGGGAATGATCAGCTTTGGCGTCGCCGGGGGTCTCGCCTCGCATCTGCGCGCCGGCGACTGGGTGGTCGCATCCGCCATCCGTGAATCACAGACCGTGCGCGCAACGGACGCGGTATGGTCGCGCAAGCTCCTCGGATTGATTGACGGCGCAGTGCATGCGCCGATTGTCGGCGTAGACCATCCGGTCGCCGAGCCCGCCAAGAAGCGGGAGCTGCATCGCACCACCGGTGCCGCCGCCGTCGACATGGAATCCCATCACGTCGCGCGCGTCGCCGCCGAGCATCGCCTGGCCTTTGCGGCGGTGCGGGTTGTCGTCGATCCGGCGCACCGGACGGTACCACCGGCCGCGCTTCTGGAAATGCGTCCCGACGGCCGCGCCAATGTTCTGGCAATGATACGCAATGTGATGGCGCGTCCCTCGCAGATCCGCCCGCTGGCGCGGATTGCCGCGGACGCCTTCGCGGCCCGCACGGCAATGACGCGGGTGCGGCGGCAACTCGGTCCGCATTTCGGGCTGCTCGATCACAGCGCGGGCGGCAGGGGTTAGAGCACGATCCGGAAAAGCGGAGATCCGTTTTCCGAAAAGATCATGCTCTACCAAGATGCCGGCGCGACTGTCGTTTCAACAAACGCGATTGCGCTTTAGGCCTGCGAGATGAACTTGGTGTTCAAGTAGGCCTGCAATCCCTCAAGCCCGCCTTCGCTGCCATAGCCGGATTCTTTGATACCGCCGAACGGCGTCTCGGGCGTCGAGACGGCGATCGAGTTCACGCCAACCATGCCCGACTGCAACGCGTCGCCAATAAGGTTCGCGGTGTGCGCCGAAGTGGTGAACGCGTAAGCCGCCAAGCCGTAGGGCAGCGAATTGGCGCGTTCGACGACTTCATCCAGCGTCTTGAACCTCACCACCGGAGCCAGCGGTCCGAATGGCTCGTGCGTCATGACTTTTGAATCGTCAGGCACGTCGGTGATTACGGTCGGCTCAAAGAAGTAGCCCTGATTGCCGTGACGTTCGCCGCCGGTCGCGATCTTGCCGCCGCGGTCCTTGGCGTCGCGGACGAAGGATTCCATCGCGTCAATGCGCCTGGCGTTGGCAAGCGGTCCCATGGTGATGCCCTTTTCCAAGCCGTCGCCGAGTTTGAGTCCCTTGGCATATTCGGTGAACCGGGTGAGGAACCGATCGTAGACCTGCTCCTGCACGTAGAAGCGGGTCGGCGAAATGCAGACCTGTCCGGAATTGCGGTACTTGAAGCCGGCGATGGTGTCGGCGGATTTCTCCGGATCGGCGTCCGCGAACACGACAACAGGCGAATGACCGCCGAGCTCCATGGTCGCGCGCTTCATGCCCTTGGCGGCGAGCACGGCGAGGTGCTTGCCGACCGGAATCGATCCGGTGAAGGAGATCTTGCGCACCTCGTCCTTGGCGATCAGGTGTTCGGAGATTGTCGCCGGCACGCCGAATACGAGATTGAGCACGCCGGCCGGCAGGCCCGCGTCGGCGAAGCAGCGCACCATCTCGACGCACGTGCCGGGCGTCTCCTCGGACGCCTTGAGGATGAGCGAGCAACCGGCGGCGAGCGCGCCGCCGATTTTTCGCGCCGGCGTCAGCGCCGGAAAATTCCATGGCGTGAAAGCGGCGACGATGCCGACTGGTTCCTGAATGACGATCTGCCGCAACTTGCCGCGGCCGGGAACGATACGTCCGTAGGCGCGACGGCCTTCCTCGGCGTACCACTCGATAATGTCCGCCGAGGTGATGACTTCGGCGCGCGCTTCCGCGTAGGCCTTGCCTTCTTCCTGCACCAGCGTCTTGCTGATCGCGTCGTAGCGCTCGCGCATCAGGTCAGCGGCTTTGCGCATGATCTTGGCGCGGTCGTAGGCGGAGACGTTACGCCAGACGGCAAAGCCCTTTTTCGCGGCTTCGAGAGCGTGGTCGAGATCGGCCACGCTGGCGTGCGGCAGGTGCGCGAGCGGCTTTTCGTTTGCCGGATTGATCACGTCCTCGCCGGCGCGTCCGCCGCCGTCGATCCATTGACCGTCAATATAGAGCTGGAGATTGGCGTACATCGGATACCTCTTTGCATCGTCCAAACCGCTTGGCGGCAGGAATTAGCAGGTTTCCGCCCACTATTCACCCCCGACCATGCGCGCGCCGCACGTGATCCGGCGGCGGACAGCGTGTTCGGCGGCGCCAATGGAAGGGGCCGGCGGGTACCCAAAAAAATCACCACGACCGCTAATTAGAAAAGCCCGTTTTCTTCCGTGCCGGTTTCGCTCAAGATAAGGATTGTTATTGACTTACACCCACTATAGGAGCGGGATTACCGTAAAGAACGTTGCCGCGTCATTGTCTTCGGCCTGTAACCTGTGACGCGTCAGACCAATCGGTTTCCTCGGAGGACACCTCGATGCCAAACGAGACCATGTTGGATTGGAACATATCGCTGGATCAATTTACCGACCAGGTCAGAGAAGAAGTGCGAAAGTCAGTCGATAAGTATTTTGATTTTATTCAGAAGACGATTTCGTCGTACCCGTTGGGCGATACCGAGCTGGGCGGGAAAGCAAAGGACTGCGCCGAGAAGAACATGACTATTGCCCGTGACTACCTGCACAAACTAAGCCGGGCAACTACCATTCAGGAGGCGGTGCCAATTCACGGCGAATTCGTGCACTCTCAATTGATGTCGTTCGGCGAGCAGATAAAAACTCTTGGCGAGATTTACACCAAAGCGGCGGCAGAGATGCTGAACGCTCCTCTCAAAGACGGCGATTGATCGCGCGGCTTTGCTGCCGGCCAACGCGACTGCTTTTGCTTTTTGATTGGCCGCCGCGTCGTCCCGCTCGATCAGGCGGAAACGCCCCGCACGTTGGCGGCAGCAATCGGACGATGAAAGCCTTTGAGCTTTAACTCCGCCACCGGCTCAAGCTCGGCAATGGCCTCAACGGCGGCGCGCACCTTGTTGTCGATCAAAATCTGACCGTCCTTGGCTTCGTCGCACAGCCGCGAGGCGAGATTTGGCACGGCGCCGATGGCGGCATATTCGGACCGGCCTTCAAAGCCGATACGGCCGAGCGTGGCGTAGCCGTGGGCGATGCCGATGCCGAAGCCGAGCTCGAAACCGTGCTTGCGCCACTTGTCGGTGAGCGCGCCGACGGCGGAGCGCATTTCCGCCGCCATCCGCACCGCCTGCACGCACGGCTCCGGACACGGCATCGGATCGTTCAGCATCGCCATCACGCCGTCGCCGGCGAAATGCTCGATCGTGCCCTGGAACTTGTGAATGATGCCGCCGATCGCCTCGTGATATTCGCGCAGGATGTTCATCACCTCTTCCGGTTCCGAGGTTTCGGAAAAGGCGGTGAAACCGCGCAGGTCGCAAAACAGCACGGTGACGTCGCGGCGATGGCTGTCGAGCACACGATCGTCGCCGGAAGTCAGGATCAACTCAGCGACTTGCGGCGGCAGGAAACGCTTCAAGCGATCCAGCCGTTCGATCCTGGTCACTTGCTCCTGCACGCGCTCTTCCAGCGTCTTGTTCCATTTGGCGAGATCGGCCGCCTGCTCGCGCACACGATCGGTCAAGTCCTTCACCCGCAGCATCGATTTGACGCGCGCAACCAGCGCGGCCTGATCGAGCGGCTTGGTTAGGTATTCGTCGGCGCCGGCCTCAAGGCCGGCGACGACGTCCTTGGTATCGGCCTTGGCCGTCACCAGGATAATGGCGATGAACGGCAACTCGGCGTCGGCTTTGAGGCGCTTGCACACTTCGATGCCGTCGATCTTCGGCATCATCACGTCGAGCAGGATAAGATCGGGCTGGTGCTCGCGTGCAGCCGCGATCGCCGCTTCGCCGTCGGCCGCTTCGATGAGCTCGTAACCCTGCGGTTCCAACCGCGTGCGCAGAATGTCGCGGTTGGTCTCGTTGTCGTCGACGATAAGAATGCGTGGCGGATTGTGCATCTTTAAATACGAGCAACAACAAATGCAGGTGAAGTAAACATGAGCTAATGCAAATGCTCTCGGATTTTCGCTAAAAGCTGACGCGGGCTGTAGGGCTTGGTGATGTAATCGTCACAGCCGGCGGCGCGCGCCTTTTCCTCGTCACCGGACAGCGCGTACGACGTCACCACGATGATCGGGATCGCCTTTAGTTCGGGATTGGCCTTGATCCGCCGCGTCGCCTCGTAGCCGTCGAGCACCGGCATCTGGATATCCATGAGGATCAAATCGGGGCGGTGGGTTTCCGCCGCGGCGACGCCCTGGGCGCCGTCTTCGGCTTCCACCAGATTGAAGCCCACGCTGGTCAGGAGGTCGCGCAGGATTTGCCGGTTATCCATCTGATCTTCCACCACCAAAATCCGCTTGCTCATGCGCTTTGCCCTTCGCCGGCTTTCACCGGCAGCTCGAGGGTGAAGGTCGAACCCTTGCCGAGTTCGGAATCGACCAGGATGCGGCCACCATGCATTTCGACGATGCGCCTGGAAATGGCGAGCCCCAGGCCGGTGCCGCCCTTTTGCCGGGTCGAGGTGTTGTCGACCTGCTGGAATTCCTCGAAGATTTTCTGCTGATCCGCGGCGGCGATGCCCGGACCTGAATCGCGCACCGCGACGTTAAACGATCCGTTCGTGACCGACGCCTCGATCGCTACTTCGCCCTTGTCGGTGAACTTGATGGCGTTGCCGACCAGATTGAGCAGCACTTGCGCCAGGCGGCGCTCGTCGCCGTGTCCGGCCGGCAAGCCCTTTTCGACCTTCGTGGTCAGTGCAAGACTCTTGCGCGACGCCAGCGGCTCGACCGCGACGTAAACCCCTTGCACCAGCTCGGCCAACGAATAATCGTTGAGCGACAGCGTCAGCTGCCCGGCCTCGATCTTCGACAAGTCGAGGACGTCGTTGATCAGCCCGAGCAAGTGCTTGCCGTTGGTTTGCACCCGCTCCAGCACCGCGCGCATCTTTTCCGGCGCCTCGCCGTAGATGTTGTCGAGAATGAGCTCGGTGTAGCCGAGAATGGCGTTGAGCGGCGTGCGCAGCTCGTGGCTCATGTTGGCGAGGAACTGCGATTTGTGCCGGCTCGCCAATTCGAGCTCGCGCCCCTTGTCGTCGATCTCCTGGAACAGCCGCGCGTTCTGAATCGCCAAGGCGGATTGCGCGGCAAAGGTTTTCATCAAGTCGACGGTGTTCAGCAGGAACGTACCGGGCGTGCGCCGGCGTACGACCAGGAGCCCGACGATGTCGTCGCCGGAGAATAGCGGCGCGGCCAGCCGGGCGCGAAAACCGGCGCGCAGCACGATTTCGTCGACCGGCGAGCGCGTTGCTTCGCCGAGATCGGCGACCTGAACCGGCTCGCGATTGGCCAGCAGCAGTGCAATATTCTGCTCGTCGAGGCGGATGTGGGCGTCGCCAAGCGCGGTGATGAGCGCTTGCTCCATCCCGACGGTGGCGCGCAACCGGAATTCGCGTTGCCCCTCGTCGAACACGTAGATGGCGCCGGCTTCGGTCCCGGAAAGCTGCACCGCCTTGGTGACGATGGTGTTCAGCACCATTTCGAGATCGAGCGTGGAATTGACGGCCTGCGACGTCTCGCCGAGCGCGCGCAATTCCTCGACCGAACGGGCAAGCTCGTCGGTGCGCGACCGCAGTTCGCTGAGCAGCCGCGCGTTCTCGATGGCGATGACGGCCTGCGCGGCGAAACTCTGTCACCAGGGCGATCTGCTTATCGGTGAACGGCCGCACTTCCTGGCGAAACAGGCGAAATGCGCCGACCAGTTCGATCATCCTTAAGCATGGTACCGCAAGCATCGGTCCGGGCGCCGCCAAGTTCGATAGCGGTCTCGTAGTGGTCGAGGCCGCGTTCGGCAGCGCGCTGGTTGTCCGTAGCCGCATCGTGAGAGTGAATAGTCGATTTGGTCGCCACCATACGCTCGTAGAGCCCCTGCGGGTTGGTCAGGACGAATCGGATTGCGGCGGCGCGCTTCGGCGAATGCGGCAGGCGTGTTGTAGGTGGCGAGGAGATGCAGTGCCTCGCCATCCCACCGATAAATGTTGCCATACTTTGCATCGCAAATGCGCGCCGCATTTTCCAGCATTGTCGCGAACACCGGCTGCAACTCGCCTTGCGAACTGGAAATGACCCGCAGCACGTCGGCGGTTGCCGTTTGCTGTTCGAGCGATTCGCGGAGTTCACTGAACAGCCGCACGTTCTCGATGGCGATTACCGCCTGGTCGGCGAAAGTTTTCACCAGCGCAATCTGCTTGTCGGTGAAAGGCCGCACCGACGTTCGCAGCAGCCCGATGACGCCGATCACGGCGCCGTCGCGTAAGCAGCGGCACGCCAAGCATCGAGCGGTGTTTCCCGACCCGCGCGTAGTCTCTATGCGTGTATTCTGGATCGGCCATGCAGTCCGGAATGTGCACGACGCGGCGTTCGAGAGCCGTTCGGCCGATCAGCGAGCCGCGATCGACGCTAATCGGATGTTCAGTCAGATAGCGGATGTAGTCCGCCTCGGCATTATTCGAGCAGACGACGTGGCATTGGCCGTCCTTCAGCCTGAAAAAGATGGAATATTCCGAGGCGCAAAGCTCTCCCGCGGTGCGCACGATCGCTTCAAGAACGGGCTCGATATTCGCTCGGCGAACTCGAGATCACGCGCAGCACGTCGGCGGTCGCTGTCTGCTGTTGCAGGGATTTGCGCAGTTCGCTCAGCAGCCGCGCGTTTTCGATGGCGATCACCGCTTGCGCGGCGAAATTTTTAACTAGATCGATTTGCTTGTCGGTGAACGGACGAACTTCCTGACGTCCGAGCGTGAAGGCGCCGACGACCTGGTCGTCCCGCACCAAAGGAACGCCGAGGAAGGTGCGCAGGCCCGCCAATTCTACCGATGCGACGGCCGCCGGATCGCCCGTCATGTAAGCCTCCGACTGCGCCGCGTCGGCAACGTGAACTGGCTTCTTCGTCGCAATCACCTGGCTGATCGGATTGATCGATGTAGGACGGAGAGATTCTCGCTTACGAAGCTCGGCGAACGCGGGCGGCGTGTTCAGTGCCGCGCCGGCTTGGAGGGTGCCGCCATCCCAAAGATAGATGTTACCAAATTTAGCATCGCAGATATCCACGGCGTTTTTGAGCACGGCGTCGAACACCGGCTGCAATTCGCCGGGCGAACTCGAAATGACGCGCAGCACGTCGGCGGTCGCTGTCTGCTGTTGCAGGGATTCGCGTAATTCCGAGAGCAGCCGCGCGTTCTCGATGGCGATAACGGCCTGCGCCGCGAAATTCTTGACCAGTTCGATTTGCTTTTCGGGGAAGGGCCTAATTTCCTGCCGATAAAGCGTGAATATCCCGACGACTTCGTCATCCTTGAGCATCGGAACGGCGAGCATGGTGCGAACTCCGCCGATTTCTACGGCAGCGACCACCTGCGGCGCTCGCTCCTCGAGATATCCGGCGTCCTCGCGCAGATCGCGAAGATGCACCGCACGCTCGGTGGCGGCCGCGCGGTGAACGGCCGGTTTTTGGGCCGGGCCGGAATTCCGGCGCGCCCCTGCGTGCATTTTCCAGCTCCGGCGGCAGGTTATGCGTTGCAAGAAGCCGAAGTGTTTCGCCGTTCCAAGCGTGAATAATACCGAACCGAGCGTCGGAAATGCGTACGGCGTTGGCGAGCATGCTCTGGAAGACCGGCTCTAGGTCGCCCGGTGAACCAGAAATGACACTTAGCACTTCGGAAGTCGCCGTCTGCTGCTCCAGTGATTCACGTAATTCGCTGAGCAGCCGCGCGTTCTCGATGGCGATCACCGCCTGTGCGGCAAAATTCTTAACCAGATCGATTTGCTTGTCGCTGAACGGCCGCACTTCCGGCCGGCTGGTGACGATCACGCCGATGCATTCGTCGTTCTTTATCAGCGGCATGCCCAGAACGGTACGCGAGCCGACTTTTTCGACGAAGGCCAAGACGCGCGGATTGCCGGCTGCGTAGGAGGGGTCCGCTCGCAAATCGGCCACGTGAAAAACATTTTTTGTTTCCAGGACTCTGACAAGCGGATGACCCTCGTTGTCTGCGAGAACCAGTTTGGAACCAACTTCGAAGAAGGTGCTGCCTTCGGGCGGAACGTGTCTCGCCACGAGCCGCAAGGCCGCGCCGTCGCGAAGGAAAAACGTGCCGAAATTCGCCCCGCAAAGCCGTGTCGCGCTCTCAAGCATGGCGTCGAACACCGGCGCCAAATCTCCGGGCGATGCTGAAATGACGCTCAACACGTTTGCAGTTGCCGTCTGCTGCTCCAGCAATTCGGATAGTTCTCGCGTGCGCTCCTGCTCGGCCTCGAACAGTCGCGCGTTCTCGATCGCAATCACCGCCTGATCGGCAAATGTCACGACCAGTTCGATTTCGCGGTCGGTGAAGGGGTCCACCTGGCTGCGCGCGAGCCCGATGGCGCCGATCGGCTCACCCTGGCGCATCAGCGGGACGCCGATCATCGAGCGGGCCCCGCCAATCCTGGCGTCGCCCTTTTTCTCGTAAAGCGGATCCGACCACGCGTCGTCGATGCGGGCGACATGCCGCGTAAGCACAGCGCGGCCGACCACCGTCCCTTGGCCCGGGAAGATGACCGTCTGGCGTTCAATTTCCAGGTATTCCGGGGTGCGGCTATGCCCGGCTGCGAAACGATATGCTCCGTCCTCCAGCCGGAAAATGACTGTCTGTTCGGCGCGGCACAGCCGCTCGGCGGTTTCAACGACGCTTTGCAAGATGGGCTGAAGGTCAAACTTCGAGCGGCTGATAACGCTGAGAACTTCCGACGTCGCCGTTTGCTGCTCCAGCGATTCGCGCAGCTGCTCCAAGGTTACTTTAAGCTGTTCGATCGCGTCGTCGCGTTCCCGCCTGAGATTTTGCAGCTCGGTCTTCTGGGAATTGCCCGAAGCCTTGCGCGGCTTGGCTGATCGGCGTGACGGGCGGGCGGCGCCGGTACGCCGCGCCGGTTTGCGCTTTTGACCTTTTGGTACGCGCCGCTTCATAAAGCGTGGCCCGCAGCCGTTGGTTCAGCAAGGCAAAGAAACCATCATACCTGCGTCCGCCGGACGGCGCGAGGTAGCAGAGCCACGGTCGGCATCACCCGTACGGGCCCTGTAAGCCGCCCGGATTTACGCAAATGGGCCTGGTTACGAACCCTGCTGCGCGGCCGCGGCCGGTCTGTTTTGCCAGTCGTTGGTTGTGGAGGTCGCCCGAACCCTGGAAAAGAAGTCCGTCACTTTGGCTTCAAGATCGCCAGCGCTTTTCGACACGCGGTTGGTCCACGTCTGAATGTCGGCAATGGACGTCACGCTTTGGGCAGCGACCTGCTTGATCGAGTCGATTTCGGTGGACGCCCGTACGCTGTGAGCGGCGGCATCCTGAACACTTATGGCGATCTCTCGCGTGGTAACGCTTTGCTGCTCCACCGCCGCCGCGATGCTTGTAGATACGGTCGACAAGTCGCCGATAGTGCGCGAAATGGAATGTATCTCATCCACCGAGCCCTTAGTGGCGGCTTGAATGGCTGCAATTTGCTCGGAGATGTCCTTCGTTGCGTTGGAGGTTTGACTGGCGAGAGCTTTTACCTCCGCCGCGACGACGGCGAAGCCTTTGCCCGCTTCTCCCGCGCGCGCCGCTTCGATTGTCGCATTCAGCGCCAGCAGATTGGTTTGTCCGGCAACGGCGGAGATCGTGCCGACCACCGAGCCGATGCGTTCGGCGGCATCGTCGAGCGATCCGATTGCGTGCCGCGCGCGGTCGGCGTCGCCCACAGCCGAGCGCGATCTGGTCAAGACCCGAGAGGTTTGATCTCCGATTTCCTGAATCGAATGCGACAATTGCTCCGTGGCGGCTGCCGTCCATTCCACGCGTTGCGCCGTCTCGGAAAACGCCGACGAAGCGGAAGTTACCCGGTCCAACGTGTCCTCAGCGGCGGATTTCAGATTGGTGCACGTTAAAGTCAGCGAGGCGGAGGCTTCCTGGATTGCCCCAAGTACTTCGCCGATGGCGCCATTGAAATCAGTTATCGCTGCGTCGACTTCCGTGCGCCTTGCCTGGGTCGCCCGCATCGCGCCGTCCCGGTGCAGGGTCATGGCATTGGCGATATCCAAAGTGACGGCTTGCGAAATAATGCGAACGCCCTTCACCAGTTTGGCGGAGATAAAAGGCTGGCGGCGCGCCAGGACATCGAGCATGGTTCGCAGCACGCAGTTGCCGACATTGCACCGGACGCGAGCGTCGAACCCCACGGCGGTTTCCTGTTCGACGGTCCGCCGGCAGGATTCGGCATACTCTTCTGCGAACTTCCCGGAGAGCAACGTCTTGAAGTGCGCCGTCTCGAACGCCTTGATGGCGTCGCGGTTCTCGCGGACGATCTTGGCGGCGTCAACGACGGCGCGGACGGCCGGCAGTTTCGACGTTGAATCGAGAAAGTCTTCGATCGCATCATCGAGATGTGGCGCGAACAGGCCCCACAACCCGCTGACCGTCGCCCGAGCTTCGTCGTTGATTTCGTAGACAGCGAGACGTCCCGTAAATCCCGGTATTATGTCATTGAATGTCATTGCGCGTTGCCCCGTCGAAAGCGCAACCAGACGCTGGGCTCTTGCGAAGCCCGACAAAGCGAGTATCGGCTGCTCGCCCCTGATTCGCTACCCAAGAAGCGCCCGACACGGCCTTCAACAGACTATTTCGGTCTTCACGTCCGCGAGATAGCAAAAAGTTCCCGCGAAGGATTGCCGCGTCGGCGCATTATTGGATCTAGTCGCGTTCGCCGCCGCGAACGGTGGCGGCCAATCAGATAACGAAAGCCACCGAATTTGGCGGTTGCTCCGTTCGCCGAAAAGCGCAACGCGCGCTAAATCGCGTGGGTCAAGTCGTGATTTTTGAGCGGCAGGGTGCGAATGCGTTTGCCGGTCGCGGCGAATACCGCGTTGCACAGCGCGGGCGCGAGCGGTGGCACCGGCGGCTCGCCGACGCCGCCCCAGAAGTCGCCGCTCGGGACGATGACCGTCTCGACCTTCGGAGCGTCGGCCATACGCAGCATCTCGTGCTCGTCGAAATTTCCCTCCACCGCGGCGCCGTCCTTGATCGTGGTTTCGCCGTACAGCGCCGCGGTCAGCGCGTAGACAATCGCGCCTTGGGTCTGCATTTCGATTGAAAGCGGATTGACCACGTAACCGGGATCGAGCGCCGATACCACGCGATGGACACGGATGCGGCCGCGCTCCACCGAGAGTTCGACGACGTGTGCGCAATAGCTGCCGCAAGCCTCGGTCACGGCAATGCCGCGCGATACGCCTTTCGGCGGCGGATTGAACCAGCCGGCTTTCTTTGCCGCGGCGTCGAGTACGGCGAGGTTCTTCGGGCTGTTGCGCAACAACCGCCGCCGATAGAGGTACGGGTCAACTCCGGCGGCATGCGCCAACTCGTCGATGAAACATTCTTTGTAGAAAGTGTTCTCACTGTAATTGATCGCCCGCCACACCCCGACCGGTACCGGCGTCTGACGGATGACGTAGTCGACCTGATAGTTCGGCAGATCGTAGGCCATTTCCTCTTCGATGAGACCGCTGAGGAAAGTCCGGTCGATAATGTTGGCGCCGAACGCCGACACGAAAGTGGCGACGAACGAGGGGCCGGCGAGCCGTATTTTCAGCGCGGTCGGCGTTCCTTCGGCGTCGAGACCGGCGGTAAGCCGCGCCATTCCGACCGGCCGGTAAAAATCGTGGCGCATGTCTTCTTCACGCGACCACACGAGCTTCACCGGGGCGTCGACTTCCTTGGCGATGAGCACCGCCTGTCGGACGTATTCCTGGATTGCGCCGCGGCGGCCGAAACCGCCGCCGAGCATCATGGTGTGAACGGTGACCTGCTCGTTGGGGACGCCCGCGGCCATGGCGGCGGTGACCAGTGCGGTCGGCGAGCCTTGGGTCGGCGCCCAAACTTCGACACGTCCGTCCCGCACCCGCGCCGTACAGTTCTGCGGCTCCATCGTGACGTGCGCCAGATAGGGCACAGCGTACTCGGCCTCGACGTGCCGCACCGCACCCGCTAGCCCCGCCGTCACGTCCCCGTCGGACTGACCGATCTGAGCGTCTTCCTCATCGAGCGCGCCTCGCACCAATCCGGCGATGCTGTCGCTCGACACACCGCCGTTTCCCTGCTCGTCCCAAACAATCGGCAGAACATCCAGCGCGCGCTTGGCGCGCCACCAGGAATCGGCCACCACCGCGACGGAATCGGCCATGCGTACGACGCGGCGCACGCCCTTCATGCCCGCGATCGCGGTCTCATCGACAGATTTCACCGTGCCGCCAAATACCGGACATTGCCGGATGGCGGCGTACAGCATGCCGGGCAGGCGGACATCAATCGCATAAACCGGGCGGCCGGTGACCTTGGCGGGCACATCGAGGCGGCGCTGCGCCGTGCCCAACAACTTCCAGTGCTTCGGGTCTTTCAGTGGCGGGTCTTCAATTTCTATCTTGGCGGCGTCCACCGCGACGGCGGCGAAGGTCGTCGTGCGGCCGCTCGGATTATGGGTAATGGTGCCCATGCGTGCGACGCACTGCGACGCCGGGACGTTCCACCGCGCGGCAGCGGCGGCGATGAGCATTTCGCGTGCGGTGGCGCCGGCTTGCCGCAGATAAAGCTGCGACGATCCAATGGAGCGGCTGGCTCCCGTTGTCATGTCGCCGTAAACCCGATGGCGCCGAAAGTTCTCGCTCGCCGAGACAAATTCAGTGCGGACTTTGCTCCAGTCGCATTCGAGTTCTTCCGCCACGAGCATGGCGAGGCCGGTCATTGCGCCTTGCCCCATTTCGGCATGCGCGACGCGGATGACGACCGAATTGTCAGGTTGAATGGTGAGCCAGGCCGTGATTTCGGCAGCGTCGGCGGCGGCCGGCGCCGGCCTAAAGGGAATCGCCAGAGCGAGTGTAAGGGCTCCACCCGCGGCACTTACGCCAGCCAAAAAGGTCCGGCGGCTTAGCGGACTGCCCGACGTCATTTGCCCTGCTCTTTAACGGCCTTAGCTCAAGTCGCGAGAATTGGGGAAACTCGGGCGCGACTCGCGGAGCATACCGGCCACCCCCTTCCGGTATCCTAACAAACATGCCGCGTCAGGCAACGACGCAATTGTGGCGCCTGTGATTAAGAATGATTCGACGCTTCGCGCCCGCGGATGCTGCGCGTGAACGCCCAGACCAGGAAAGTAAGCCAGCCTGCGGCGAGCACCGCGCCGGCCACGGGCCACGCGGAGGGTCCGAGATACGCGCCGATCGTCGCCGCGGCCGCGGCCGCGGCCGACTGCTGAACCACACCGAGCAGCGAAGCCGCCATGCCGGCGCGTTCCGGAAACGGCGTGAGCGCGCCTGCCATGGCTTGCGGCATCGCAAGACCAAGACCGGCAAGATAAATCGCCATCATGACAATAAGCCAAAGCCCATTGGGGATTTGCAGGGCGACAATAAGCGCAAACCCTGTACCGCCGACGGCGAGCAGCGAGCCGCCCAGACCCATCATGCGATCGATGCCGAACCGCTGGACAAGCCGCGCCGCGCCTGCCGCTCCTGCCATGAACCCGGCCGCGCCCAGTGCGAAGGTGAAGCCGAACGTCACCGCCGACATGCCGTAGATGCCCTCGAGCACCACAGCGGCTGCCGAGATCCAGGCGAACAGTCCGGCGTAGCCGATGGTCAAAATGCCGAGATAGGCGACAAAGCTGCGATGCCGGAGCAGCGAAAGGTAACCTTTGCCTAACCATTTGAGCGAAAACGCCTCGGTGCTGCGTTGCCGGAGCGTTTCCGGCAACAGTTGGCTGGCGACGGCAAAAACGATGACGGCGGCGACGACCATCAGGATGAAATTGGCGCGCCAGCCGAATTGCGTCTGCAGCACGCCGCCGATCATCGGCGCGACGATCGGGGCAAACGCCATGATCGATCCCATCAGCGAAAGTTCGCGCGCCGCTCGCACGCCCGAATAAAGGTCGCGGACAATGGCGCGAGCGAGCACGTTCGAGCCGGCCCCGCCAACGCCCTGCAAGAAGCGTCCGGCAATCAGCGGACCAATGGATTGCGCGCCGGCACAAATCCCGGTGCCGACGACGTACACGGCAAGCGCGGCAAACAGAACGGGCCTGCGGCCGTAACGATCCGACAGCGGCCCGTAGACAATCTGCCCGGCGGCAAAACCGATGAGGTAGCTCGAAATCGTCAGTTGGACTTGCGCGATCGGCGCGGCGAGCGCCCGGCCGATCTCGGGCAATGACGGCAGGTACATATCAATGGAGAGCGGGCCGATCGTGGTCAGCGCCGCCAACAGCAAGGTCAATGCGAACGTACCCGGCCGCAGCATCCGGATTCTTTCTGTCCCCGCCACTTATTCGGCTTGTCAACGCCTTGCTGAGGCATAACAGCCTGCAACACCGGCGGGAGAGGGTTCCTTCAGCGACCGGCAATTTCGTTTATAAGGGGCGCGCCGGCCTCAAAGTAGAGCGTTCCCGACCAGTCATGGATGCAAAAACAGATGGACGCGCGGGCAGCGAACCGCGCCTCGAAGACGATATTCTAGTTCGCGGCCACGGGCGCTTCATGGCCGATGTTCCTCTGCCGGATCAGGCGTTTGCCTATTTCGTACGCTCGCCGCATGCATCGGCCCGCATCGCCTCGATCGACATCGAAGCAGCGGCGCAAAGCCCCGGTGTTGTCGGCATTCTCACTGCGAAGGACATTGGCGCGCTCGGTAACATCAGCAGCCATCCGCCAATGGCGGGGCGGGGCGGTAAGCCGCTCATTCTGCCGCGTCCGGCTGGCTCTCGCCGCCGAGCGAGTAACCCACATCGGCGAATGCGTGGCGATGGTAGTGGCCGACAGCGCCGCCGCCGCGCAGGACGCCGCCGAACTTGTCGCGGTCGATTATGAGCCGCTGACGCCGGTTATGGATGCGCGCGCGGCGCTCGCCCCCGGCGCGCCGCAGGTGTGGCCGGAGGCGCCTGGCAATCTCGCCATCGACTGGCCGGGATTTGCAGCTGATCCGGACGCCAACGCGCGCGAGGTCGACGCCGCGTTTGCCGGCGCAAAATTCGTTGCCCGCATCGCGGTCATGAATCAGCGCATGGCGATGGCCTCGATGGAGCCGCGCGGCGGCACGGCAAGATACGTGGCGGAAAGCGACTCGTTTGTTTTGCGCGTGTGCTCGCAGGGCGCCCGCGTGATGCGCGACAACCTCGCCGCCATCATGAAAATTCCGCCGGCGCGGCTGCAAGTGCTGACTGACGATGTCGGCGGCGCCTTCGGATTGAAAACCGGTCCTTACCCGGAATACGTCGCATTGCTCCTCGGCGCCAAAAAGTTCGGCCGTCCGGTTCACTGGATGTCGGGGCGCTCCGAGGCTTTTCTCAGCGACAATCAGGCGCGCGATATTTATTCCGAAGTCGAGCTCGCGCTCGACGACAAGGGGCGGTTCTTAGCGCTGCGCATTCGCAACACCTGCAATCTCGGCGCCTACATCGGTCCGGTGGGTGCGGCGATTCCGAGCTTGAGTTTCGGGCGCTGCCTTCCCGGCATGTACGACATTCCTCTCATCGACCTCAGCGTACGCTGCGCGTTCACCAACACGGTGCTCACCGCGCCTTATCGCGGGGCGGGGCGTCCGGAAGCGAATTACGCGATTGAGCGCGTGGTGGAGGAAGCCGCGCGCATCAGCGGAATCGATCCGGTGAAATTGCGCCGGCGCAATCTCATTCGCGCGGCGGCGATGCCGTACAAGACCGCCGTCGGCACGACCTACGACAGCGGCGACTTCGCGCCGATGCTGGACCGCGCGCTGCAACTCGCCGACTACAACGGCTTCAAGGCCCGCCGTCGCGCGGCCAAATCGCGTGGCCGTTATCGCGGCATCGGCATTTCCTGCATGGTCGAGCACGCGGGCGGGACGCCGACCGAGGGCGCGCTGCTTGCCTTCCCCGGCGACGGCACGCTGAGCGTCAATCTCAACGTTCAGTCGACCGGCCAGGGTCACGCCACCGTCTTTCTGCCGCTGGTCGCCGAGCGGCTCGGCGTTGCGCGCGACAAGCTCAGCCATCGGCACGGCGACTCGGCCATGGAAATTGCCGGTTACGCCTCGGTCGGTTCGCGTTCGGCCATGACCGCGGGCGCCTCGATCGTCAAAGGCATCGAGGTCATGCTGGAGAAGGGCAAGCGCGTGGCGGCCATGGCGCTCGAAGCTTCCGAAGGCGACATAGCCTACGCCGGAGGCCACTTCGAAGTCGTCGGCACCGATCGGCGGCTTTCTCTGTTCGAGGTGGCCGCGCACGCGGCCGACTTCAAACGCCGCGGGCTTGTCGAAGAAGATTTGGACACCAAAGTCACCACCGACACGCCGCTTACTTTTCCCAACGGCGTCCATATCGCCGAAGTGGAAATCGATCCCGACACCGGACGAATGCAGATCGTCAATTACACGGCGATCGACGATTGCGGCGTCGCGCTCGACCAGCGCATTGTCGAGGGACAATTGCACGGTGGACTGGCGCAAGGTCTCGGTCACGCGCTGATGGAGCAGTTGTTTTACGACGACGACAATGGGCAGCTCGTCACCGGATCGTTTCAGGATTACGCCATGCCGCGCGCCGATGACATGCCGCTGACATTGCGCGACGAGCTTCTCAATGTTCGCGCGACCACCAACGTGCTGGGCGTCAAGGGCGTAGGCGAGGGCGGCACCACGGCGTCGCCCGCCGCGCTGATGAATGCGGTCGCGGACGCTATTCCGAATGGCGGCGGCGCCCATCTCGACATGCCGGTGACGGCGGCGAGATTGTGGGAGGCCTGCCGGCGAGCGAAGCCGTAAGCTGCGACAAAACCTCCTGAAAGCACTTCGGCTAATTGATAATTGGAACTTGCGCGCTCGGCCCGGCGTTACATTTCCAGTTGGGAAAAAATCGATTTTGGTGCGGGTAACGTACGAAGATCTTTTTTAGCAGGGTTTGGTCATGGGTCAGCTTGTACCGTTTGCCCGCCGCGAGACCGCTTTCGATCTTGAAACAACATCCATCCTGATTGCGGCCTACGAAACGGCGATTGAACGAATTGCAAGTCGCCGGCAACCGGGCGCGCTTCGCGAAATCGCCGCGCGGCGGATTATCGCCCTGGCGTCGAGGGGTGAACGCAACCCCGAACGGCTCTGCGCCGCCGCATTGGCGACCATCGGACGCACGGAAAGCGCCGTTTGAGAGTCGAGGGCGAGTCACCTTAATTCCAGAATGCACTTCCTGCGGCACGCCTGCGCCTTGCCGTTTGGCCGACCGCACCTATAATCCGGCGCTTCCTCCGCGCAGGAGCAGGCCTTGGCGCCGGAAGCAAAATCCGTGGCGATTATCATGGGCAGCCAGTCCGACTGGCAGACCATGAAGCACGCCGCCGAAACACTCGACGCCCTCCAGGTCGCCTACGAGACGCGCATCGTGTCGGCGCATCGCACGCCGGAGCGGCTTTACGCGTTCGCCAAGGGCGCGCGCAGCGCGGGGTTCAAGGTGATCATTGCCGGCGCTGGCGGCGCCGCGCACCTGCCGGGAATGACGGCGGCCATGACCAGCCTGCCGGTGTTCGGCGTTCCCATTACGTCGAAGGCGCTGTCGGGACAGGATTCGCTCTACTCGATTGTGCAAATGCCGCCGGGCGTTCCGGTTGGCACGCTGGCGATCGGCGAGCCCGGCGCGATCAACGCCGCGCTATTGGCGGCGAGCGTTCTGGCGCTGAGCGACGACGGGCTGCGCGGCCGCCTCGAAGCGTGGCGCGAGCGGCAGACCGCCGGCGTCGCCGAACGGCCGAAGGATTTGCCGCGTGAGTGACGCGTCGCCGGTGCTCGATCCGGGCGCGACAATCGGAATCCTCGGCGGCGGCCAGCTGGGCCGCATGCTGGCGCAGGCTGCGGCCCGGCTTGGTTTCAAGTGCCACGTGTTTGCCCCCAATCCGGAATCGCCGGCCTTCGACGTCGTCCATCGCGTCACCTGCGCCGATTTCACCGACACGGCAGCGCTCGACCGCTTCGCCAGTGGCGTCGATCTCGTGACCTATGAGTTCGAGAACGTGCCGGCGGAGACGGCGGCGTTTCTCGGCGCGCGCATTCCAGTTCGTCCCGATCCAAAGATTTTGGCGATCACGCAAGATCGCCTCGCGGAAAAGAATTTCGTCAGCGGTCTCGGCATCGCTACCGCGGCATACGCCGCCGCTGATGGCCCGGCCGATTTGGCGGCGGCGCTCAAGAAGGTCGGCTCGCCGGCGGTGCTGAAGACCCGGCGCTTCGGTTACGACGGCAAGGGCCAGGCCATGATCGACAAGCCGGCCTCGGCGGAAGCGGCGTGGCGGGCGATCGGCGCGCAGCCCTGCATCGCCGAAGCCTTCGTGCCGTTCGCTTGCGAGGTCTCGGTGGTCGCCGCGCGCGGACCCGACGGCGCTGTCGAATGTTTCGACGTCACCGAGAACGAGCATCAAAATCATATCCTGAAAACCTCGCGGGTGCCGGCGCGCGTCTCCGCCGAGGCAGCGCAAACAGCGCGCGGCATCGCGGAGAAGATCGCGCAACAATTCGGCTATGTCGGCGTGCTGGCGGTCGAGATGTTCGTACTCCGCGACGGTGGCGTGCTGGTCAACGAGATCGCGCCGCGGGTCCACAATTCCGGGCACTGGACGCTTGACGGCGCGTCGGTCTCGCAGTTCGAGCAGCATATCCGCGCCGTCGCCGGCTGGCCGCTCGCCAAGCCGTTGCGCCACGGTCGCGTCGAGATGATCAATCTGATCGGCGACGAGGTGAAGGATTTCCGCAAGTGGCTGCAAGTGCCAGGCGTCGCCGTGCACCTCTATGGCAAATCGGCAATCCGCCCCGGGCGCAAGATGGGGCACGTCACGCGGGTGTTTGCTGATTAACGGACAGGGCTTTTCAGGTCACATTCGTTTTTTGAACCAAGCTTGTGCATCTGCCGTGAACAGGAAGTAAAAGGCCGCAGCTTCACAAAGGATGGAGAGAGATCCAAATAAAATCAGCAATGGCGGCATATGCAGCCAATTAGGATCGTCGATGGAAGGCGGCGCCGGGATCAGAAAGACACCATTGGCCGCTACGAACGCCACCAATAGAACCCATCGCGCCCAATTCTTCCGTCGCCAAACCGCAAGCCAGAAGAACGGAAGTAATATTGCGAATATGATTGCGGAAACGTCTGTAGCCAGCCTCATTTCGGCCGCCCGCGTGATGCCCAAGTCAAGGACCGATGGATTGGGCGGCGGCAGGAATGCAATAGCGATCGAGCCCAGCACGAAGAACCCAACCAGAGCCAAACAAAGCGGCGAACGTTGGTCGGCATACTGGGTTCGCCTCCGTGACAAAGTCGAGGCTAGTGTTACTCAATATTGTCAGACGATCCGCGTTTACGTGCGATACGTTTAGCCGCCAATTCCTTTTCTATCCTCTCAATCTCGTCATCCAATAATTTGCAAAGGCGCTTGTGGTAATCCAAGCCATGCGCGAACGGGACAAACTTCGGAAAAACGATTTCTATGGAATTTCGTTTGAGGTGGCATACGTCACCCGCGTCATCAAGTGTCTGCCGGATGGCTACACGGCAATCGTAAGCGCCTGCAACCCGTCTGCTCCGCGGGCGACCTGAATGCGGCCGTCGCCTAAGCCGAGGAACTGAAAGGAACATGCCCATTCATGGGGCGCTCTGTTGATCGCGGGAAACCCAACCGGACCGTGATGGCGATTTGATCCGGCCCTTTTCGGTACTTGCGCTCGACGAGCACGGGTTCGTTCCAATCCATCCTAATTGTTCCTCGGACGGGGGTCGTTCGATCATGGGCCGTTGCTAATTGTAGGACAGTCCGCGGCGAATTGCTGTTGGTGTGGCCGGGCCGTCAGCCCCGCCGCATGATCGGCCACGTCACGCGGGTGTTTGCCGACTAGGGGGTGGGGGTGCCGCATGGACTGGGGGAGGCGCCGCGCCGGCCTTGTGGACTTCCCGGCCCCTTTCTGATAGACAGCGCGCAAGGTGGCGCAGGCGTTATCGCCTGCGCCGCTATTTCATTCCCCGGCGCACTATACCGAGCGCACTTGAACAGGAGGATGCGTGCAGGTTCTCGTTCGCGACAATAACGTCGACCAGGCTCTCAAGGCGCTGAAAAAGAAGATGCAGCGCGAGGGCATTTTCCGCGAGATGAAGCTCCGCGGCCATTACGAAAAACCATCGGAACGAAAGGCGCGGGAGAAGGCGGAAGCGATCCGCCGGGCCCGCAAGCTTGCGCGCAAGAGGTTGCAGCGCGAGGGCCTGTTGCCGATGAAGCCGAAGCCGGCACCCGGCGCCGGCCCGGGCGGCGGCCGATCGGGTCCGCCGCGCGCCCCGCGGTTTGGCTAAACTTTGAACGGATTGCGACGCCGGCGCGGGTCCTTGCCCGCGCCGCTCGTTTTTGTCGCCGGGCTATCGCCGAAGGTGGGCGTGATCTACCGTTAGGCCGTGGGGGCGTTGCGTGCCGCGAGCGTCGAATGACGGTGGCGAGGGATCTGATAACCAGGCCGTCCAGGCCGCGCGTTAGGGCGGCATGCTCCGGCGCTTATTCCCATTCTCGGCGCCTTCGCGCTCGTCGCCTGCGGCCATCTGGATTCGCCGGAGAAGGAAGACGCGCTTAACGCCACGTCGCAGTCCAACCTCGCCTCGCTTGGCGAGGTGATCCAGAAGCATCCGGAAGACCCGCAAGCCTACAACATGCGCGGCACCGTGCTTGCCGCAGGCGGTCAGCCCGAAGCCGCGCTGGCCGACTTCAACAAGGCGATCGGCCTCGACCCGAATTACGCCCAGGCCTACGCCAATCGCGCGTTGCTCTACCGGCAAAGCGGCAAGCTTGAACTCGCGCTGGCCGATTACAACAAGGCGCTTTCGATCAACTCAGGTTACGTGCCGGCCTACCTCGGCCGCGGCATTATCTATCGCGAGCAAGGCCGCGGCGCTCAGGCGCTCGCCGATTTCAACAAGGCGGTTACGCTCAAGCCAGACAACGCGCAGAGCTATTACAATCGCGGTCTGCTCTACCAGAGTGAGCGTCAGCATCAGTTCGCCATCGACGACTTCTCCACCACGCTCACGCTCACGCCGCAACAGGCCGATCCTTACGTGGCGCGGGCGCTAAGCTATCTCGCCGTCGGTGACGCCAAGTCTGCGGCGAGCGATCTCGATGAAGCGGTGCAGATCTCGCCGGCAAACGTGCAGGCGTGGACCAGCCGCGGATTGGCCTACGAACGCCTCGGTGCGAAGGAGAAAGCCGCCGGCTCTTACGCCAAAGCGCTCAACCTCAACGAAAAATACGAGCCTGCGAAAACCGGCTTTGCCCGCGTCGGCGGCAAAGCCGGACAATCGTATCAGACGTTCTGAAAAGGACGGGTGTCATGACCATCACGCTCAACCACACCATCGTTCCGGCGCATGACAAAGCGGCGTCGGCGAAATTCTTCGCCGCCATTTTCGGTCTCAAGCCCGGCCGCACCGGATATTTCGCGCCGGTGAAGGTCAACAAATCGCTGACGCTGCTGTTCGACGAGGAAGACAAGTTCGAAAGTCATCACCTGGCGTTTCACGTCAGCAACAAGGAGTTCGATGCCATTCTCGCGCGCGTGAAAAAGCAGAACATCGCCATCGGCAGCGCGCCGTGGAGCCTAAACGACGGCAAGCTCAATCATTGGAACGGCGGACGTGGATTTTATTTTGAAGACATCAACGGCCATGTGCTCGAACTCATGACCGTCGCGCAATAGCTCGTCGTTGCGAGGCGAAGCGCCGTCGTCGCACTGACGCGGCCGTCACCAGACGCTCAGGGTTTGGCCGGTGGCGCCGGCGGTTGATCGAGAGTGCCGGCGAGAAACCGGCCGACGGCATGCAATGCGCCGTTCTGGTCCAGATCCTCGTGCCCGCCTTCGAGAAAACGCACGATGTGCTTGTTGCCTTTGGCGAGGTCGAACATCTGTTCGCCCATGGCATAGGGGACGACGCGGTCGTTCGTGCCGTGCAGGATGAGAACCGGCGCGGTAACGTTGCCGATGCGCTCGTCGGAACGGAACTGGTCTTTCATCAACAGCCGAACCGGCATGAACCAGTAGCGCTCGGCGGCGACCGCGGCCGCGGATGTGAACGGCGCCTCAAGGATGACGCGGCCAACGGGCTTTTCCGCCGCCAGGTAGACGGCGACGCCGGTGCCGAGCGATTCGCCCCAGAGCACGATTTGCTCCGGCCGATAGCGGTTTGCCGCAAACGTATATGCTGCCTCGGCGTCGGCGAAGAGTCCGGCTTCGCTAGGGCTTCCTTCCGACCCGGCGTACCCGCGGTACTCGACGGCAACGAGGCCGAGGCCTTCCTTGGTGAGCTTGCGAAAGCGCTCGACGCGATAGCGCAACGCCCCGCCGTTGCCGTGGAAATACAGAATGACGGGTCGGCCATCGCGCGGGGGCACATGCCAGCCGACGAGGCGGACGCCGTCCGCCGCGGTCAGCGAAATTTCCTCGGCCTCGAGCAAGCCGGCTTGCGCCGGCGACGTATGAATTGTCTCCGGGAAATACATCATGGAGCGCTGCGAGAAATAAAGCATCGCGGCGAGACCGACATAAACAAACAAAAGAACGGTGCAGAGTGCGATCAACGCCAGCATGATGCGCGACTTGCAAAATGTCGGAAGCGGCAAACGCGCGGCAATGTCGCGATGCCACGCGTCAGCGCGGCGCAGCGCGTTTCGTGTTCGGTCGCCGATCCGCCCCGCGCTGGTCGCGGCGCGTTCCTTTCCGGTGACCACCGCATGAGAGGGCTGCGCAGCTGGAAATGTGTCCATGTATCAGGCCGTCCAAATTCAAACCGTCAAAGGCGGCGCTTCCGAACTATCCCGCATCTTGCATCAGACTGTTGCAACGGCGCGACGACCTAACAATGGCGGAAAACAAAACCGGCCGGCTTTTAGAAAAGCCGGCCGGAATCTTCGTCACATGGATTCGGTGCTTAGTGGCAAACTTGCACGTTTCGCCACTGATAGGTGCCTTCGACCATGACCTGACGCTTGGCCCAGTGACACCCAGGCGCAAGCTGCGCATAGGCGGGTCCAGGCGCTGCGCCGGGCGGGGGCGGCGCATAAGCGCCGGGAGGCGGAGGCGGATACGCGCCGGGCGGAGGTGGATAGTAGGCGCCGGGCGGCGGCGGGTAATATCCGGGGGGCGGCGGATAATAGCCGGGCGGCGGATAGTAGTAGCCGGGCGGTGGGCTGTTAGCGATGGCGGTGCTAACGGCCGCGCCGGCGAAGAGGCCGCCGAGTATTCCTGCGCCTACCCAGCAGCCGACGCACCCCGCGTTCGCGGGCGCCGGCGCGGCTAGCGACGCAAGGCCGATGCTGGCGGCGCCGGTGAGCGCAATAAGCGATTTATGCATGTGGTTTCCTCGTCCGACCGGCCGGGCGCCGGCCCCTATATTGGATTCAACGGAAGCCCCCGTGAACTTCCGAAGTCGTCAGCCGATTTCACGGACACTTAAGTGCCGACTCTTTGGCGGAAATTTGGTGCGCGCACCTTTTGTGGCGAGGGCGTTTAGCCCTCGCCAAGCGCCGTCTTGCGCTTTTAGGAACGCTTCAGAGCGTTCTAGCAGCCGCGGACCCAGCCGTACCCGTTCCAAACCGGGCGGCAGCCATAGTAGGCGTAGCCAGGTCCATATCCGTAATAGCCATACGGGTAATACGGACGATAGTAGTAAGGCGACGCGGCGATAGCTCCGCCGACGACAGCTCCGGCGGCAACGCCGCCCCAGAACGGACCAGGACCCCAGCCCCAGCCCCAACCCCATCGGCCCCAGGCTTCTGCCGGGCTTGAGCTCGCCAAAGCCGTGACACCGATGAGTGCCGCCGCAGCAACAGCGGTCAGGATCTTCCTCATGACATTCACCTCGATTGGTATCCTTGTGACTGCACCCAAAACTGACCCCGTACCGACTAAGTTCCCATTAATGGGTTGAACGGTAACTGAACAATGCCGCCTGAAATTGGCCATCATTTGCCAGCGTCGGATCAAAAACAGCGCCAAACCGGCGGTCTGGTTTGCGCTATAGGCGACATCCATGGGTCGCTGGCGAAACTCCGAGCCCTTGTCGCCCGCTGCGAGGACGCCGCCGGCGGCCGGCCGTTAACCTTCATCTTTCTCGGCGACTACATCGATCGCGGTCCCGATAGTGCCGGCGTGGTCGCGTATCTGATGGAGATGCAATCGCGCCGCGGCGAACGTTTCGTTGCGCTCAAGGGCAACCACGAGGCGGTTGCGCTCGATGTTTGTGATGGGATGTGTCCTCCGGATGTTTGGCTCAGCCAAGGCGGCACCGCTACGCTGCGCAGTTACGGTGTGGCTCGGGTGCAAGAGTTGCCGGCAACGGTCCTCGACTGGTTTCGCTCGCTGCCCTTGAGTTACGATGACGGCCGGCGCTTTTTTGTTCATGGCGGTGTCGATCCGGAGCGACCGCTGCACGCGCAGCAAGCGCGCGACCTGATCTGGATTCGCGAACCGTTTCTTTCCGCTCGCCGCGACTATGGGCGCCTGATTGTCCACGGGCATACGCCGGTCGAGACCGGCGAACCGGATCTTCGGCCCAATCGTCTGAACCTCGATACCGGCGCTGTCTATGGTGGCCCGCTGACCGCGGCGCTGTTCGCGGAAGACCGCACCGACCCGGTACGCTTTATCCAGGCTGGTTGAACGGTGACCGCCGCCAAAACTGCGTCGTTCCGCCGCACGCTAGCCGGAGTAAGCTCTGCCGATTCGCGGGGAGGGGCCGTCGTTGCGGGGAAAAACGACACATCGACTAAATGCGCCGCCGATGCAGCGGAGTCCGGCGCGTCAGGCTGAACGCGCGAGCAACGCCACCGCAGAAGCAACAAGGCCTGAAAAACCTCGGTCACGCGGAGTGGCCGCGCGTCTCGCTGCCGAAGTCGCGCGCCTCGCAGCCGAACTGGCAGGCGTCGCGCGAGCGCATCGCCAACCTCGAAGCTGCCATTGATATCGACCCGCTGACCGAGACGCTCAACCGCCGCGGATTTGAGCGCGAGCTCAAACGCTCGCTCGCCTACGTCAAACGCTACGGCGCGACCGCGGCGCTGATTTACCTCGACCTCGACGATTTCAAACCGGTCAACGATCGCCACGGCCATGCCGCGGGCGATGCCGTGCTCAAGGCTATTGCGGCGGCGCTTTGCTCGCGCGTGCGCGCGTCCGACGTCGTAGCACGCATCGGCGGGGACGAGTTCGCGGTCCTGTTGTGGAACATCAGCGCGGCGGACGCGCGAGCCAAGGCCGCCGCTCTCGAAGCCGCGGCGTACGCGACCCCGGTTGTCTGGGGACGGTCGACGCTGGCGGTGGGTGCGTCGGCCGGGGTGACGGTTTGCGGTCCGACCGATTCCGCCGCCGAGGTGCTCGCCCGCGCCGATGCCGAAATGTACGCGCGCAAAGCGGAACGGCAGCGCGTCGTGACGCGTTGACTTTGCGCTAGGCGATAATGTCGGGCGTAAGCTGGTCTTCAATGAAGGTGATGCGGTCGCGCAAATGCAGCTTGCGCTTCTTCAGCCGCTGGACCTGGATGATGTCGGCACCGGGCAACCCTTCCAGTGCCGCTATCGCGGCATCGAGATCGCGATGGTCCTGCAGCAGGCGCGCCAGCTGCGCCCGAAGTTCGCGCTCTTCTTCGTCTGTCATCGCCGCACTTGCTCGCGCCGCGAGTATGATGGCGCCCGGGGCGCGGGGAGATAAGCTGCTATGGATTATCGCGTTTTGGCCGTTCTCCCACAAGTCCGCGGTGGCCCGATTGCACCGGGTATTTTCGCCGCGATGGAAAGGGAGTATGCTCGAAACTGCTCAGGGTGAGGCGTTCCGTAATGAGGGGTACGGGTCAAGTCGATCGGACGCAAGGAGGATAGCCAGATGGCGATTGAATCGCATCTTGCAGAACTTGAAAGACGGCACCGGGCACTTGAAGTCGAAATCTCTGAAGCTCTCAATCATCCATCATCAGACGGCTTGAAGATCGCAGAGCTCAAGCGGCTCAAGCTCCACCTCAAAGACGAAATCGCGCGCCTGCAGCACGATACGCTCGTCCACTAGGCGGTTCGTTTCTTCGATTCTTGATCGGCCGCTGATAAGGCGGCCGGTGCTGTCAATGTCAGCGTTGATCGCGATTGGCGGTGACGCGCTTTTTAGGTGCGGCGCGGGTCTAATAAATATGGCTATCGCTGGGCGGGGCGATGAGGGCGATGCTAAACCGCCTTCGCAGCTTCCCGCAGCTTGAACTTCTGCAGCTTACCGGTCGACGTTTTCGGAATTTCGGCGAACACGACATAGCGCGGGCATTTGTAGCCGGCGAGATGTTGGCGGCACCAGGCGATGAGTTCTTCCGCCGTCGCACTCGCTCCCGGCTTTAGTTCGACAAACGCGCACGGCGTCTCGCCCCATTTGTCATCCGGCTTCGATACTACAGCGACGGCCGAAACCGCCGGGTGCTTGTAGAGCGCGTCTTCGACTTCGATCGACGAAATATTTTCGCCGCCGGAAATGATGATGTCCTTGGAGCGGTCCTTGAGCTGGATATAGCCGTCGGGATGGATGACGCCCAGATCGCCGGAATGAAACCAGCCGCCGGCGAATGCGGCGTCGCTCGAGGCTTTGTTTTTCAGGTAACCCTTCATCACCACGTTGCCGCGGAACATCACCTCGCCCAAGGTCTCGCCGTCGCGCGGCACCCGGCGCATGGTTTCAGGGTCGAGCACATCGAGTTCGTCGAGCACCGTATAAGCGACGCCCTGCCGCGCTTTCTTCTCGGCCTGCTCCGCGGCGGGAAGCGCGTCCCACTCGCGATGCCAGTCATTTACGGCGGCGGGTCCATAAGTCTCGGTCAGCCCGTAAAGGTGAGTGACGTTGAAGCCGGCGCCCTTCATCGCCGCCAGCACCGCCTCCGGCGGCGGCGCCGCTGCGGTCATGAACTCGACCACGTGCGGCAAGGGCTTTCGTTCGTTAGCCGGCGCGTTGAGCAGCGTCGACATCACGATCGGCGCGCCGCACAGATGGGTGACCTTCTGCGTGGCAATGGCATCGAAGATCGGCGCGGCGCGCACCGCGCGCAGGCACACATGCGTGCCCGCGACAAGCGACAGCGTCCAGGTAAAGCACCAGCCGTTGCAGTGAAACATCGGCAGCGTCCACAGATAGACCGGATGCTTGCCCATGCCACAGGTCACGACATTGCCGATCGCCAACAGATAGGCGCCGCGATGATGATAGACGACGCCTTTCGGATCGCCGGTGGTGCCGGAGGTGTAGTTGAGCGCGATGGCGTCCCATTCGTCGCGCGGCATCAGCCACTCGAAATCGGGATCGCCTTCGCGCAACAGATCCTCGTATTCGAGACTGCCGAGTCGCTCGCCGCTGCCGGTAAATTCCGGATCGTCGTAATCGACGATGAGCGGCTTTGCCTTGCATTTTGACAAAGCATCCTTGACGGTTTTCGAGAACTCACGGTCGGTGATCAAAACCTTGGCTTCGCCGTGGTCGAGCGTAAAGGCGATGATGGTGGCATCGAGCCGGGTATTCAGCGTGTTGAGCACCGCGCCCGCCATCGGCACGCCGTAGTGGGCCTCCAGCATCGCCGGGGTGTTGGCGAGCATGACGGCGACGGTGTCGCCGCGTTTGATGCCGCGGCGGGCGAGCGCCGAGGCAAGCTGCCGGGCGCGGGCATAGAACTGCCGGTAATTCCAGGACCGCTTGCCGTGGACGATGGCGGTTACGTCAGGATAGACGCCGGCGGCACGCGCCAGAAAAGACAAAGGGGTGAGCGGCTGAAAATTCGCCGCGTTGCGGTCGAGATCGGTGTCGTACGCCGTCGTCATCGTGTCGCCTCCCGGGCGGACAAGCCTAGCAAAAAACGCGCGGCGGCGAATAGCGAAGAGGCCCGGTTCTTGGTGTCGCGAAAAGCGCCGCTATCCGGCCTGACGGCTGCCGTTCGGCACGCTGCGCGCGGCACGCGATATCTGATCCCGCACCCAAGGGTCCGCCATGGCGTGCTTGATGGCGCGTACGCGCACATCATCCGGCAAAAACGATATTTCACCGTACAGGCGGGACCACTTCTGACAATGGTCGACGAGCGGCCGCTCGTTGCGCTCCCACGCCGCCAAACGTTCGGGAATGTCCCGGCTATCGGTAACGCCGTCCATGACTGCACCCAGCCCTAGACCGCTTTGCATCGCCATGCCGCCGCCTTGACCAAGATTGGGCGGCTGGGCGTGCGCAGCATCGCCCAGGATGGCGGTACGTCCGGCCGACCAGGCTTTCACGCTGATGGTGCTGTAGGGACTCCATGTCAGAACTGACGAAACGCGCTCGATCAAATGGCGCCACGCCGGAAATGACTCGCTCCAGCTCGCGTGATCGAACGGATCGCGCCGCCCGGGCTCGTCGGATTTGGGGCAAGTGAGCGCGAGGTATATCTCGCCATTGCTCAACGGCGTGATCAGAAACCTGCGGTCGCCGTGCCAGCACTCGATGTACTTGTCTCTGCCGTCCTCGCCGAGTTCGGCCTGAGTGCCAGGAACGATGGTGCGTATTGCTCCTTCAAAAGTAAGTTCATGAAATAATTCGAGCCCCAGCGCCTGACGAACGGTGGACCACACGCCGTCGGCGCCAATCGCAAGATCGGCAGTTTCGGTGCGTCCTGCCGCGAACTGAAGTTCACCCTGCGCAGTCGCGCCGATCACTTCCGCCGCGGTGTTGATGACGACGCCGGATTTCTCCGCCGCATCGCGGATGGCGCTGAGCAATTCCTTTCGTGGAATCGTGACCAGCCGCACGTCCGGCGGCAAAATACCATCGTCGATCATTTGATTGAGGTGATTGCGCTGCTCGATAGCGCGACCGCGGAACAGCTCGTCGTGAGGGATAGCCGCGCCGATGGCGTCCAGCACCCGAAGGCCGTTCTCCCACACGTAGATGCCGGAGCCGGCGGCCCGCACTTCCGGCTGCCGCTCGTAGACCACGACCTCCCAGCCGCGCTGCGCCAGCGCGGCTGCAGCGGTGAGACCACCGAAACCGGCGCCGGCGATGATCGCCTTCAATTTCCTCGCCATTCTAAATGCGCGGGGAGCTTACGAATTCGCGTAGAAGGCGCGGATAGCATCGGCAACGGGGCCAGGACTTTCCAGCGTCGGAAAATGGGTTTGTCCTTTGATGTGCACGGGATGAAACCACGGATTCTTTGCCGCGAAGTCGTTCTGAAACTGCCGATAATCCTCGGACAGCGGCTGTGAGTAGATGTGCGCCACCTCAATCGGGAACGGCAACGCTTTCATCCGATCGAGCGGACTGCCCCATTTCCGATACGCCTTCTCGATTTCCCGGCACGCCCGTATCCACATCTCGCCTTTGAACCAAGCCATCTCGTTGCGGATATGATTGATCACGTCCGCATTGTCGGTGGCTTCCACCCATTCATCGAAGAAGCTCTGCCGTCCGACGTGGTAGTGGTCAGGATCCTGCCCCTCCTTGAGCTGCTGCCAAAAGCCCGGATGTGGCTGCATCAGCCAGTCGATGACGACGGTCCGGTTGATCTTCATGCGTTCGCATAGACCGATGTTGACCCAGCAACCGTGCGACGTCGAAACGAAGTGAACGTTCGACAGGCCCTTGGCCTTGATGAAGGCCTCAACGTCATCGACGAGATCGTCCGCCGTGAAATCGCCGTGCAGCGTTTGCTTGGAGTCGTGGCCGCGAAAATTCGGGCAAACAACGTGAAAGTCCTTGGCCAAAATCGGAGCGAGATTCTTAAACAGCCGATCGTCTTGAGCCCACCCGGACAGGAGCACGAGCGTGCGCGGGTTCGACTGACCGCTCTCGACATAGGTCATCGGATGGTTATTGATTGTGATGCTTTCCATGAGCGGGGTCCTTCGTTTCGATCAAAGGTACGGGCGCCAGGCTGCGCGGCGATCCTGAATTCCGAACACTAACAGCGCATTTTGGAACGCGTCAATGGCGACTGGCGTTCGTTTAAGACTGGAACTGAAGATTGGAGTTTTCTCGTGCGGGTGAAACGGGAAGCAGTGCGGCAAGCGATACTTGCCGCAGCGGCCGAGGAATTTTCCAGGCGCGGGTATCTGAAAACGACGATGGGACAAATCGCCAGGAGGGCCGGCACCGCGCCCTCCAACATATATGTTTATTACAAATCAAAACTCGAAATTGCCGTGGCGGTGTATGAGCCATGGTTCAGAAAGCAGATTATCCTGCTCGAGCGGGCGGTCGGACGAAAACGGTCGCCGGCGCTAAAGATTTAATGTTTGGTCGACGGAATACTGCACCAGATTCCGAATGAGAAGCGCGGCCTCACGACGACGCTGGTACAAGCGCTCGCGACTGCAAGGCCGACTGATGTCTACAGTCCCGAACTGCTGCAATGGACCGAGGGAAAGATTGCCGAAATAATCCAGAGCTCATTCGGCGAAACCGGCAGGAAGCCTGCGGATCTGTCCACCGCGCATATATTGATGTTGATGTTCGACGCGATCGCGCTGCGGCGAAACCTTCGGCCGGTTATCAGCCCAAACCAGGCAACGCTGAAAGCGGTCACCGCGATGGTATTAAAAAAACACGGAAAATAGAGTGTGCTTCGAGGCCGGATCCCGTCTCGGAATCCGGCCGCTAATGCGAACTCACGCTGCGCGGGATGCTAAAAGATCGAGAGTTAGCAGACGCGAACCGGCCCGATCCAGATGCAGCAACCGCCGCCACAGCCGCCGCATCCACCGACGCAGCCACCACATCCGCCGACACCGCAGCCTCTACAACCGTGACCGTGACCGCAGCCCCGGCAGCCGTGCGCACCGCAGCCCCTGCCGCCGCAACCGTGTCCGCAGCCGTGACCTCCACAGCCATGGCCGCATCCGCCTCTTGCGGCAAGCTTTAGGCCCGACGCCGGGCCGATGCTGTCTTTGTCGAACACATAAAATGTCGCCAGGCTGACGTCGGAGATTTCCTCGTCCGCCAGCATGACTGATGCGGCCTTCTGCGCCGGTACGCCCGTGTCCGGAGCGATTGAAGCGGATGCGCTGCCGGCCAGCGACAACGCGCCGGCGAGTCCCAGCGCCGTGACGGCTGCCTTTTTCCGACCTCTTGCCTTGGAAGTCTGCTTTACGCCTGACACTGGGAGATCTCCGTGGATTTGGCCGCAGCCCCCTCGGCTGCTGAATGGCAAGTCAGAAAGTTTTTCACCGGTTCCGCCTGTGGCGCCACGCCGCATAGCGGAAGGTTAACCTTCGACCCGCTGCGCCACAGCATTTTGTTCGACTGGATTAAAGCGGACTTCAAACCGAATTTACTGAGGGCGTGGCCGCGTTCGAAACCGCTCGCCCCCTGCCACAACAGCGCGATGGCGATCACCAGCATGAGCAAATAGGCGATCTTGTAAAATTGCTCGGTCGGCGTTTTGCGCACCAGCCAGAAACCGAGGAAGTTGGTGGCGATGGCGAGCGGCAGTAAAACCGCCGACGTCGCGAGGTTGCGCGGCGAAAATTGCCCGAGCGCCAGATACGGGATGACCTTCATCCAATTCAACACAGCGAAGAAAATGACGGTTGTGCCGACCAGCGTCAGCTTGTCGAGGCGCTGCGGCAACATGTGGATCTGAAACGGCGGCGAGCCGACCTGAACCAGCGTCGAGGTAAAGCCGGACAGCGCGCCCCACACAATGCCCATTGCCGCCGGCGGCCGCCGCGGCTTTGCCGGTGGCTCGCCGCGGCGGGCGCGCCACCACGATCCGATCCAGGTATAAAGGACGAAGGCGAGCGCAATCGAGCCGATCGTCAGCTCGATCACTGCATTGGAAAAATAGATCGCGAACAGCCAGCCGGCGCCGACGCCCAGCACCGAGCCGGGCAACAGCACTTTCAGGTTCCAGGCGCTCCAGGCGCGGTGATAGTTCCACACCGAGATGCAATCCTGCACGATGAGAATCGGCAACAGGATGGCCGCGCCTTCAAGCGGCGGAACGACCAGCGCCAGCAGCGGCGTCGAGATCATGCCGAGCCCGGCGAAGCCACCCTTGGCGAGCCCGATGAGGGTCACGGCCGGGATGGCAAGGATGTAGAACAGCGGGTCAGTGATCATGGGATGCGGGCGCCAGCAGAGCGACATAGATCAAACTTGACGCGTTTGCGCCAGTTTGTGCTGCATGGCTGCGCTGTCGCTGCGTCCCGGCTTGCAAACGCGGTGGCTGCGGGGACAATGGATTAAGATCAAACTCACCTCTTCGCGTGTACGCGGGTGAAGGAGGAGAAACGCATGGACGCCCGTTCGAGCCGCTATCACGACGTGTACGCGCGCTGGCAGCGCGATCCCGAAGGTTTTTGGGGCGAAGCCGCCGCCGAGATCTCGTGGTTCGAACAGCCGAAAGCCGTGTTCGACCCGAAGGCCGGCATTTACGGCCGGTGGTTTGTGGGTGGAGTCACCAACACGTGCTTTAACGCCGTCGATCGTCAGGTCGATGCGGGGCGCGGCGATCAGGCGGCGATCATCTACGACTCGCCGCTCGCCGGTTCAAAGCGGGTGCTGACCTATCATCGGCTGTTGACCGAGACGCAGGTGCTCGCCTCGATGCTCCGCGATCTCGGCGTCGAAAAGGGCGATCGCGTCATTCTCTACATGCCGATGGTGCCGGAAGCGGTCATCGCCATGCTCGCCTGCGCGCGCATCGGCGCCATTCACTCCGTGGTGTTCGGCGGTTTCGCGGCGCGCGAATTGGCCACCCGCATTGACGACGCCAAGCCTAAGGTCGTGCTGTCGGCGAGCTGCGGGCTCGAGCCCGGCCGCATCGTTCTTTACAAGCCGCTGCTCGATGAAGCGATCGCCGTCGCACAGCATAAGCCCGCCGCCTGTTTGATCCTGCAGCGGCCGCAGGCTGAAGCTCCGCTCACGCCTGGCCGCGACCACGACTGGGCGACCATGCGCGATCACTCGCTGGTTCACGCTCGTTCGGTTTACGAGTGCGTACCGGTCGCGGCCACCGATCCGCTCTACATTCTCTACACCTCCGGCACGACCGGACAGCCGAAGGGCGTGGTGCGCGACAACGGCGGCCACATGGTCGCGCTCAAATGGTCGATGAAATATCTCTACGGCGTCGAGCCGGGCGAAACCTGGTGGGCGGCTTCCGACATCGGCTGGGTGGTCGGCCACAGCTACATTGTTTATGGGCCGCTGTTTCACGGCGCCACCGCGATCCTCTACGAAGGCAAGCCGGTCGGCACGCCGGACGCCGGCGCGTATTGGCGGGTGATTTCCGAGCACAACGTCGTCGCGATGTTCACTGCGCCGACGGCGTTTCGCGCCATCAAAAAAGAAGACCCGCAAGGGAAATTCCTCGCCCAGTATGACATCTCGAAATTCCGCACGCTGTTCCTCGCCGGCGAGCGCGCCGATCCCGATACGCTGATTTGGGCGGAGAAGCTTCTGAACCGGCCGGTGCTCGATCACTGGTGGCAGACCGAAACCGGTTGGTGCATCGCCGGTAATCCGGTGGGCTTGGGGCAACTGCCGGTTAAGTACGGTTCGCCGACGGTGCCGATGCCGGGCTACGACGTGCGCGTGGTCGATGAGGCGTCGCGCCAACTAGCCGACAACACCATGGGCTCGATTGTCGTCAAATTGCCGCTGCCGCCGGGCAGCCTGCCGACGTTGTGGCATGCCGACGAGCGTTTTCGCGAAAGCTATCTCGAGGAATTTCCCGGCTACTACAAAACCGCCGACGCCGGCTACAAGGACGAAGACGGCTACATCTACGTCATGGGCCGCACCGACGACATCATCAACGTCGCCGGGCACCGGCTTTCGACCGGCGGCATGGAGGAAGTGCTCGCCTCGCACCAGGACGTTGCCGAATGCGCGGTACTCGGCATCAAGGACGAGCTCAAGGGCGAGGTGCCGTGCGGCTTCATTGTGCTCAAGACCGGCGTCAACCGCCCCCCCGCGGAGATCGAGCAGGAATGCGTTGCTCTGATCCGCGAGAAAATCGGACCGGTCGCGGCGTTCAAGCGGGTCGTCACCGTCGTCCGCCTGCCGAAGACGCGCTCTGGCAAAATCCTGCGCGGCACCATGAAGAAAATCGCCGACGGAGAGAGCTGGTCGATGCCGGCGACCATCGAGGACCCGAAAGTACTCGACGAGATCGGTGTGGCGTTGAAGGCATAAAGGCGCCCGCCACCACGTCGTCGGCTTATCCGTAAGGTCAAAAGCCTGACGGCACCGCCGCCCGTTTGCCGCGTTAGATTGCGATGGCTCGTTTCGCTTCGATCGTTCTGGCGTGCACGCTCGCTTTTTTGAGCGTGCGCGCCCATGCGCAAGCCGGTGCCACGCCACCGATGCCGCAGCGAACAATCGATCAGCCGCCGCAAAGCCCTCCCACTCCTGAAGACATCTGCCGCGCGGTCGAAGAGGATGCCGCGGAAAATGGCTTGCCGGTCGAATTTTTCGCCCGCGTAATCTGGCAGGAGAGCCGCTTCAACGCGCTCGCCGTGAGCAGCAAGGGCGCGCAAGGCATTGCGCAATTCATGCCGCGCACCGCGGATTGGCACGGCCTTGCCGATCCGTTCGATCCGATCGAAGCGCTCAAGCATTCGGCAAGCTATTTGCGCGAGCTGCGTGACAAATTCGGCAACCTTGGGCTCGCCGCCGCGAGCTACAATGCCGGTCCCGGGCGGGTCAGTGCATGGCTTGCCGGCACCCGCGCGCTGCCGGGCGAAACACGCAACTACGTCGCCATTATCACCGGCTGGACCGCGGACGAATGGGCCTCGCCGTCGCCGCCCGAGAACGCCGAAACCACTATCCCACAAGGCGTGCCGTGCGCGCGGCTCGCCAATATCATTTTGGCGCCGAAGGAGAAGGCGCAGCAGATCGCGGCTTATGTGCCGCGCTGGGGCGTCGAAATCGCCGCGCACCTGTCCGAAGGCAAGGCGTGGCAAATCTATCGTGACGTGCAGAAACGTTATGCCTCTCTGATCGGCGATCGCGAGCCGATTGTGTTGCACAAGCAAATCCCGGGCATGGGCCGGGTCAGGCGCTATATCATCACTATCGCCGACGACGACCGTGCCCCGCTCGAAAAATTGTGCGGCAAGCTGACGGCCGCGGGCGGCGCCTGCGTCGTGCTGCGCAATTCGCGGGGCTGATGCATTCGCCGCGCTCTGGCGGCCGTGGCGCGGACAGTTTATGAACTGGGGCGCGCGGAAAACGGCGCAGCGAATGGGGAGAACGTCATGCGTACCATCACGCTCGAAGAGCACTTTGCCACGCCGGCTTTTCTCGACGGCCCCGGCCGTGACTTCAAGGAGCAGGCGGAAAAATTCAACAACGCCCGCGCCAAGAAGCTCATTCCCGAACTTTGCGATCTCGGCGACAAGCGCATTGCCGCCATGGATGCGGCCGGCGTCGACATGCAGATCGTGTCGGTTACCGCACCTGGCGTCGAGCAACTGGAAGCCGCCGATGCGCTCGCGCTGTCGTCCGCGACACCAACGATTTCCTTGCCGCGGCGATCGCGAAAAATCCGAAACGTATCGGCGGCTTCGCCGCCTTGCCGATCGGCGAACCGGACAAGGCCGCGAAAGAGCTTGAGCAGCGCGTGCGCTCGCAAAAATTCGCCGGCGCCGTGATCAACGGCCATCACCGTGGACGCTATCTCGACGACAAATTTTTCTGGCCAATCCTGGAATGCGCGGAAAAGCTCGGCGCGCCGATTTATCTGCACCCGACCAAGCCGCCGAAAGCGGTGATCGACGCCTCGTTCGGCGGCTTCTCGCCGCTGGTTACCGAAATGTTTTCCGGCCCCGGTTGGGGCTGGCACATCGAGACAGCGGTGCACGTGATCCGGCTTATTCTGGGCGGCGCCTTCGACCGCTTTCCGAACCTGCAAATCATTATCGGCCATCTCGGCGAGGGGCTCGCCGGCATGTTCCGCCGTGTCGACATCATGGCGCCGGAGGTGACCAAGCTGAAGCGTCCGATCACGGCTTATCTGCGCGACAATGTGCACTACACCATCAGCGGGTTTAATTTCCCCGCGACGTTCCTCGCTCTGTTGCTCGAGCTTGGCGGCGTCGATCGCATCATGTTCTCAGCCGACCATCCGTATCAGTCGATGGCGGACGCGATGGCTTTTCTTCAGCAGTTGCCGGTCAGCGCCGCGGACCGCGAGCGTATCGCCCACGGCAACGCGGAGAAGCTGTTCAAGCTGTAAGCGCTGGCCGGGTTATAGGCCCTTTTTTTTGTTACACCTCTCCCGGCGGGGAGAGGTGTTTCGGACGCGGCGTGGGATGGATTACGCCGCCGGCTGCGGGCCCGCCGCCGGCAATCGCGAATTGCGAAACCATCCAGCGGATGAACCAGCGCAAGGTCCACGGGATCGGCACGATGAAAATGCACGACAGGCTGAACAGCACCGTGCGCCACAACAATCCCCAGCCGCTCATGGTGCACACCAAACGGTGCGTGCCGCCCTCGACCCGGCGGCACATCCAGCGCGTCCACGCCGTGCACACCCAGGCCCAGCCGATGATGCTGAAGACGGAGACGGCGAAAAGCAGATACCAGCCGAGCAGCGGCCAGTAAGTCGCCGTGAAGCGGAGCGGCGCTGTCTGGCCTTCCCAGGTGAGATTGCGAACGAACCAGCGCGAGATGAGGAGAGCGAACAGCGGTCCCAGGAAGAACGCCACGAGCGGCAAGTATTGATTGATCAGACCGGCGTAGCCCAACAGCGCGTTGAGCATGAAGACGTACCAGATGTCTTCCGCCTTGCCGGCAAACGCCACGCGCGAATGTCCCGGCACCTGCAAATGCTCGACGAACCAGCGATAGAAGCTCGCGAATGCCCACGGCGCCGGCAGGATCAACAATTGCGCGAGCACGACAACAATCGAGCGGCCGATGAGCGGCCACACCCGCACGTCGGTCGAGAAGGCTTGCAGGGCGCCCGGCGGCAGCGCGGCAGCAGGCGAGGGGATCGGCGGCGGCCGTTGTGCATTCCCCATCAGCCCGGGGATGGCGCCGGCCGTCGTCCAGTTCTCCATGCCGGTGGCCCACACCAGCGTATCGGCGGTGACGCGGCCGCTGGCGATGAGCGCGCGCAGCTGCTCATCCGAATACGGGCCATCCTGCCGGCCGCTGATCCCGGTGTACCAATTTCGATCCGCCATCATTGCCCCCGAGAACGGCTCGCCACGTGAGTCGGGCGAAATTTTAGCATAGCGAAGCGTGCGTTAGGCCGCTTTAGATCGGCGGGGGCAATTCGCAGTACGGGCCGATCAGGAGGCCTGCTTGGGTTTGGTGTCCACCCTGCCGGAACCGTTGCACGGTTTGCAGATAATCTTGCTGCCGCGCTCGCGGACCCAACCCGTGCCGTAGCAGCGCACGCAAGTCTCTTTCTTCGCCTGGGCCGGGCTGTCCGGGCGGGCGGCAACGCGTGTTCCGAAACCCATTGCGAAAGCCTTTGTTTTGTTTGATTTGCGCCGTCGTGAACGCAAGCGGGACTTTATCGACGGTGCATTAACAGCCTCGCGGAAAGTTGGATAAAATTGGAGGTAACTCGATACGCGGGTCGCCCTGCAGATGACGACGCATCGTCGCGCCGTCACGCTAGGCGCTCATCAGCGAAAGCGGTAAGACCAACCGGCGAGGAAAACGCGCGTGACGCAAATTACCAAAGAAACCGTCTGGCCGGAATTGCCCTTGGCCGGCTGGCGAGAACACTTACGCCACACTGCATCTTATGGACGCAGATCGTCGGCAAGGTGCGCTTTGAGCTTACGCCGTGGCTCAACCACTCCTGGAGCGTCACCCTCTACGTCACGGTGCGAGGGCTCAGCACCGGGCCGATCCCGCTCGCCGGCCGCGATATTTCGATCGACTTCGACTTTCTCGACCACGTGCTCTGGATCAACACGAGCGACGGCAGCTTCCGGCAGATCATGCTGCGGCCGGTATCGATCGCGGAGTTTTACGGCGAGGTGATGGAAGCGCTCGCCGCTCTCGGCGTCGACGTGCGCATCGACCAGATGCCGAACGAGATCGAGAACGCCGTGCCGTTTTCCAAGGACCGCGCGCATGCCGCCTATGACCGCGACTTTGCCAATCGGCATTTCCGTATTCTCGCTGCCAGCCACCGCGTGTTTGCTCATTTCCGCACTGGCTTTCTCGGCAAAGCGAGCCCGGTGCATTTCTTCTGGGGCAGTTTCGATCTCGCGGTGACGCGGTTTTCCGGCCGGCCGGCGCCGCTTATGACCAAAAGCGCGACGCCGGGGCTGCCGCTTGCAGTTGCGCGCGAAGCCTATTCGCACGAGGTCTCTAGTGCCGGCTTTTGGCCGGGCGGCGGGCCGATCGACTATCCGGCGTATTATTCCTACGCCTATCCGGAGCCGAAAGGCTTTGCCGCCGCCAAAATAGGTCCCGTCGCGGCGTTCTATTCCAACGACTACGGCCAATTCATCTTGCCGTACGATGCAGTGCGCACCGCGGCAGACCCGGAAGCTGCGCTGCTGGAATTTTTGCGAACCACCTACGACGCGGCGGCGGAGTTGGGAAAATGGGATCGCGCCGCGCTCGAATGTGCTTTGGGTGAGAAGGGCAAAGTGCGCAAGACGTGAATGCCGTTCTTATCGCAGGTGTATTGTTGAGGGAGGTCGATTTGTCCGTTTATTATGGTGGATGTCTCTGCAGTGCGGTTCGGTACAGCGCCAGCGCCCAACCAATACAGGTCATTTTTTGTCATTGCAGATTCTGTCAAAGGGCAACCGGATCGGCCTATATGGTGGAGCCCATTTTCGAGAAAACATCTTTTAACATAACTGCCGGTAAGCCGGCGACCTTCACGCAAGCCTCCGCGGGCAGCGGCAAGCGGGTGACCATTAATTTCTGTTCGGTCTGCGGTACAAAGCTTTATCTCGAGCTCGAGCGATTTCCTACGATATACGGTGTCTACGGCGGCACATTTGATGACCCGAACTGGTTCGGCCGCTCGCCTGAAATAATCCGGCATATCTTCGTGGACTTTGCCCGGAACGGCACGGTCATACCTCGCGGCGTCGAAACTTTTCGCCAGCACACAATGCTCAATGACAGGACGCCGGTGGCACCAACACGTCTTTGACGAGCACCATGCAATTTGAGGGGAGGCCGCTCGTAGCTTGTGGCTCGCGGCGCATCTCGCAGGCCGCCGGTGTCGGTCGCGGACTTGATCAGGCCGCCCGCCCCGACATCCGTTGTGGCAAAAGAGCCGGCCATGCATTCACCGGTATCAATTCGGCATGGATACGCGGCGCAGGCCCGCGTATGACGATGCCGAAGGAACAGGTCATTTCATGAACGCCCCGCTCACCGCCCATCCGACCCCACCCTACAAGCACACGCCACTGTTTCCGCTCGGCAAGGACGATACGCCGTACCGGAAGATTTCGAGCGAAGGCCTGCGCGTTGAGAAGGTCCTGGGCGAGGAAGTTTTGATCGTGCCGCGCGAGGCGATACGGGCACTTGCCGAAGCCGCCTTCACCGACATCAATCATCTTCTGCGCCCGGCGCATCTGCGAAGCCTCAAACACATCGTCGAGGACCCCGAAGCTTCGGATAACGACAAGTTCGTCGCCTATGATTTCCTCAAGAACGCCAACATCGCCGCCGGCGGCGTGTTGCCGATGTGCCAGGACACCGGCACCGCCATCATCATGGGAAAGAAAGGCCGGTTGGTCTGGACCGACGGCTCCGATGAGGGTGCGCTAGCGGAGGGCGCCCGCGACGCGTATCTGAAACGCAATTTGCGCTACTCGCAGGTCGCGCCGCTTTCCATGTTCGAGGAAAAGAACACACGCACAAACATGCCGGCGCAAGTCGAGATTTACGCCGAAGCTGCCGGCGAGCACGACGCCGCTTACAAGTTTTTGTTCATCGCCAAAGGGGGCGGCTCGGCCAACAAATCGTTTCTGTTCCAGGCGACGCCGTCGATCCTTTCGCCCGAACGATTGCTGCCCTTCATCAAGGAAAAAGTGCTGACGCTCGGCACCGCTGCGTGTCCGCCCTACCACCTCGCCATTGTCATCGGCGGCACTTCCGCCGAGCTGACCATGAAAACGGTCAAGCTCGCGTCCTGCAAATACTACGACACGCTGCCGGAGCACGGCTCCGAGGACGGACACGCGTTCCGCGATAAGGAGATGGAGCGCGAGATCCACAAAATGACCCAGGCGCTCGGCGTCGGTGCGCAATTCGGCGGCAAGTATTTCTGTCACGACGTGCGGGTGATCAGGCTACCGCGCCACGGCGCCTCGCTGCCGATCGGGCTCGGCGTGTCCTGCTCGGCGGACCGCCAGGCGCTGGGAAAAATCACGCGAGACGGCGTGTTTTTGGAAGAGCTCGAACACAATCCGGCAAAGTATTTGCCCGAGGTGGACGAAGCAAAGCTCGGCGGTGACGTGCAAAAGATCGACCTGAACAGGCCGATGCCGGACATTCTCAAAGAGCTCGCCAAATATCCGATCAAGACGCGGCTGTCGTTGTCGGGTCCGATGATCGTCGCGCGCGATGCCGCGCACGGCAAGTTGCGCGAGCGGCTCGAGCGCGGCGAGAAGCTGCCCGATTATTTCAAGAACCACCCGGTCTATTACGCGGGGCCGGCGAAGACGCCGGAGGGCTACGCTTCCGGCGCTTTCGGGCCGACCACCGCGGGCCGCATGGATTCATTCGTCGCCGATTTCCAGGCCGCCGGCGGCTCCATGGTGATGCTGGCGAAAGGCAACCGCTCGGCGGCGGTGCGCGAAGCCTGCAAAAAACACGGCGGCTTTTATCTCGCGTCCGTCGGCGGCGCGGCGGCGAACCTCGCCGAGCATTGCATCAAGAAAGTCGAATGCCTGGAATATCCGGAACTCGGCATGGAAGCGATCTGGCGCATCGAGGTCGAGAATTTCCCGGCGTTCATCGTCATCGACGACAAGGGCAACGACTTTTTCAAAGAGCTGAATTTGGGGTAACCACCGAAGCGCACCGGTGACATAAGGAAACGGAAATGCAGCAAGCAGCGACTAAACGCGGCCCGCTGGTCTGGGGCGACATGGATCAGGAGGCGCTCGACAACGCCTACGATCAGTTGGTCTACGCGCCGAACCGCGACACCATCCTTGGGCGGATGCGCTCTGCGAGCGATCGCGCGCGAGAAAATCTTGGCGCGCCCGAGCGCGTGCGCTACGGCGCAAGCGAGCATGAGCGTTTCGATCTGTTTCGCGCCAAGCGCACAACCGGCTCGGGCGGCACGCTCGCGCCGATCAATGTGTTCATTCACGGCGGCGGCTGGCGTGTAGGTAGCGCCGCAGAAAGCGCGCTCAATGCCGAGCCGCTCGTCAACGCCGGGGCGCACGCCTTCATTCTCGACTTCATCAATGTCGATGAGGCCGGCGGCGACCTTATGTCGATGTACCGTCAGGTCAGTAGTGCAATCGCCTTTATCTGGAAGAATGCCGAAGGCTTCGGCGGCGACAGGAGCCGCCTCTATGTGTCTGGCGCCTCGTCAGGTGCGCATCTCGCGGCTTGCGCGCTTTCACAAGGCTGGCGCGAACAAAAACTGCCGGCCGATTTCTGCAAGGGCGCCGTATTGGTCAGTGGCATGTATGACCTCGCGGCGGTGCGGCTGTCGAAACGCTCGGCTTATGTGAAGTTCACCGACGAGATGGAGCGCGACTTAAGTCCGCAGCGTCACCTCGATGGCATCATGACGCCGATCGTTCTCGTTTACGGTAGCGGCGACACGCCGGAGTTTCAGCGCCAGACGCGTGATTTCCTGGGCGCGCTGAGAAACGCCCGCAAGCCGGCCGAAGCCATTTTCGCGGAAGGCTACAATCATTTCGAACTGATCGAGACGATCGCCAATCCATATGGCGTTGCCGGCCGGGCGCGATTGAAACAGATGGGGCTCGGCTGAAGCCTACGCGGCTCGCGCACTCTTCGTCCGCGTCGGCGCCGACTGACACACCGTGGTGCGGATCAATTCGGTGCCGCACTGCCGGCAGGCATAGGTGGTGTCTTCGACTTCGGCGGTGATGGGGCGGCAGTTCTTGTAGACCATGCGGCCGGAACATACCGGACAGGGCATCATCAGTGAGGGCAGACTTGACGGCGGTACGACCGTTGGGTGGCCCATTTAGCGATCCACGTGGGAGCTGCCTGTCTTCACAATTTGGTAATGTTCCGACTCTCTCTAACGCTTGTCAACGATTTTTGTGCGTTGCACACATCGCGCCGCTGCGGTGCCGTAAGATGCGTGCAAACAGCTCATGTTTTCCGAGTTTTCACGAAGCGAACGGCGGCTCAGACCGCCGCCAAACTCGGCACACAGTTAACGCCGAGCACGGCAAGAGTTTCCCGCGTCGCCGCTGCCGAGCCGTTCATGTCGATGCTGCGGCATGCGTCCTCGATCACGGCGACTTCGAAGCGTTCGCGCTTGGCGTCTTCCGCCGAATAGCGGACGCAAAAGTCGAAGGCGAGGCCGGCAAAAAAAGCCGCCGCCAGCCGCGGTCGCGTAAATAGCCGACAAGTCCGGTCGGGGTTTTGCGGTCGTTCTCGTAGAATGCCGAATAGGAATCGATAGCCGGGTTCATGCCTTTGCGCACGATCAACGCCGCGTGCGGAACGTGCAGCGCCGGATGAAACGCCGCGCCCGAACTATCTTGTACGCAGTGATCGGGCCACAGCACTTGCGGTCCATAATCCGCGGCGATTGTCTCGAACGGTTTCTTGCCGGAATGGCGCGACGCAAACGAGAAATGTCCGGACGGGTGCCAGTCCTGCGTCAGCACGACATTGCGAAAACGTGCGGCGAGGCGATTGATGATCGGCACCACTTCATCGCCGCGCGGCACCGCCAAAGCGCCGCCCGGGCAGAAATCGTTTTGTACGTCGATGACGATGAGCGCGTCATCGTCGCGGATTTTTTCATCTGCAATCGCGGGCACGGCTGGTTCAGGCTCTTTCCTTGATACGCCGGTCGACGTCCGCGGCAAGCGCATCGAGTTCACCGGCGACTTTGACCGGATAGACTGCTTTGGGCGTGACCGCGCGCAAGGCGTCCGGCACGCGCTCGAGCTGTTGCCTGGCGCGGTGCCGGATCTCGTCGAGCGTCGGCGCGGGCTTTGTCCGCCGGCCGTCGCGCATCACGAGCTCGATGAGCGGTTCGCCGTCGTGACTATCGCCCTCACGGGCGACAAGATCGCCGGCCATCCGGCCGTCGGCGCCGTAGCGCCGCCACACCTGCTTTCGCCCCGGCCAGGTGGCTTTGTTTTCCGAGCGCTTTCTTCGCGGCAGGCCGGCGTATTCCTGGAGCTTGTAGACGCAATCGAGCGTCGGCACGTCCGACGACGTCGTCAGGCTGGTGCCGACGCCGAACCCGTCGATGGGCGCCCCGTCTTCGGTCAGTGCCGCCAGCCGATCCTCGTCGAGGCCGCCGCTGGCGAAGATGGTGACGTCGTTCAAACCTCCGGCGTCGAGAATGCGGCGCACCTTGCGTGACATGGCGGCGAGATCACCGGAATCGAGCCGTACGCCGCGGATGGTAATTCCCTTCGCCTTGAGCCGCGGCGCCAGCGCCACGACTTTATGCGCCGCGGCTTCGGTGTCGTAGGTGTCGATCAGGAAAACGAGATTGTCCGGCCGCGATTGCGCGAATGCGGCGAACGCCGCCATCTCGTCGTCGAAGGCCTCGACGAAGGAATGCGCCATGGTGCCAAAGATCGGAATGCCGAATTCCTTTCCGGCGAGCACCGTCGCCGTGCCGGCGAAGCCCGCGAGGTAGCTGGCGCGCGCCGCCAACAAGCCGGCCTCCGCGCCATGAGCGCGCCGCATGCCGAAATCGACAATGGTTTTGCCGGGGGCGGCAAACATCATGCGTGCCGCTTTCGACGCGATCAGCGTTTGAAAATGCAGAATGTTGATCAGACGCGATTCGGCGAGCTGCGCCTGCGGCATCGGGGCGGTGACCCGCACGATCGGCTCGTTGGCGAAAAACACCGTGCCTTCGGGCATGGCGTGGACGTCGCCGGAGAAACGAAAGCCGGCGAGATAGTCGAGCAAATCCGCGCCGAACCGGCCGGTGCTTTTCAGCCACGCCAGTTCCTCGCCGGTAAAGCGCAAGCCTTCGAGAAAATCGAGCGTTTGCTCGAGCCCGGCCGCGAGCAGGAAGCCGCGCCGTGCCGGCAGATTCCTCACGAAAAACTCGAACACCGCGGTCGCAGTCTCACCATGTTCCAGATAGGCCTGGTCCATGTTGAGCTGGTAGAGGTCCGTCAGTAGCGCGCTTTCGCGCTCCGTCACCATCGCTCGTCTCCGCGATCGCTTTTCAGCACAATTATAGCGGCAATGTTCAGTCGCGGCCGCGCATCATTTCAGTATGGCAGACCCGTTTAACAAGGCAGGCCTTGGATTTTCGCGGATGCGCTGCCGCGCGATCTAGAGGATTTTCACGCGTGGTCGCCGAGTGAGCGCCTATTGCAGGCCGTAGCGCGCGAACTGTTCGGCGATCTGTTGATCGCCGCGCTTGGCCGCTGCGATATCGGCTTTGCCCGCGGCTTGATTGCCGGTCTTCAGCCGCGCCAGGCCACGACCATAAAGCGCGCTCGGCAGGTCGTGGTCGAGACGCAGCGCGGCGTTGTAGTCGGCTATGGCCAAATCCCACTGGCCGGATTTCAGGCGGATCAGCCCGCGCGAGTCGAATCCGGCAGCGAGGTTGGGCTCGAGCCGGATGGCTTCGTTGCAGTCGGTCAGGGCGCCTTGCAATTCGCCGGTGACCGCGCGCACCCAGCACCTTTCGTTCCACACGACGCCGAGGTCGGGCGAAAGCTTCAGCGCATTGTCGAAATCCTTCGCCGCACGCGCATAATCGCCTTGCTTGAGAAAAATCTCGCCGCGATTGGCAAAACCTGGCGCTTACGCGAAGCCTTTAAAGCACCCGCGGAATGCCGAGCTGCTCCGCTTCGGCGCGGACCGCGGCGATGTTCTGGTGGCCGGCGCCGAAACGGCTCTGCGGATCGGTGAGCGCGACGGTGTGGACGCCGGGAAGCCGGTAATATTTGTCGTGCACGAAGCAGCGGCTGCGGATCAGCGGCCACAACAGGCGGCCGAGCATGAACTGATCGTGACCGTAGCGGGCGTTCGGCATGGCGCCGAAATAACTGCGCATCAGCGCGACAATATCGATGCCGCAATCGGTGCGGCCGCCCCACAGGCAGCCGATCATCAGCTCGGAATGCAGCACGTGATCGCGCACCGCGTGAAACGGATAGCCGGAGTCGATCCATTGCCGCACCAGATCGGCTTCGGCGGCCGATAAACGCGCGTCGCAATCGCGCACCAGAAAGCGGCCGACCGAGCGGTCGTTCATCACCAGGAAGCGCTGGAACAGGCCGACGCCGGGATATTCGTCCTCGATTTTTCGCACTTCGGCGCCGCGGTCGGCGAGAAAATTGACGCAAGCGGCCGGCACGTCGGCGCCGACATAGAAGCGGCAACCCCACCCCGGATAAACGCTGCGGCTGAGCACCAGGTTGATCATGGCGCCATAGCTGTAGAACGGCTGCGCGCCCCACAGCGAAAACGAGATGATGTTGGCGCCGGACGGCGGTGAAGCCGGTTCGCTCATGATCATGTTGCGCGGCAGCCGGCAGGCTTCCACGTCACGCAATTCGATACCGCGCTGGCCGTAACGAACCGCCTCGTCGACTTTCCCGGTATAGAAGTTGGCGACTTTCAGCACGTCGAGAATGGTAAGATCCTCGCCGTGCTGCTCGATGAATTTCGCCGCCAGCGGAATCGCTTCCTCGTAACGCTTCATATTGTTGAGCGTGACGATGAGTTGGCGCTGGAAACGGCTATTGTCCGGCTGGCCATCGGCCAGTTGTTTGATCAATGCGAAAGCCGGCGGGTACTCGCGTTTCTGAAAGAACGCGTCGAATAATAGTTCCTTGGCGACGAGGTCATCGGGCCGCATCACCGTCATGGCGCACAGCCGGACGATGGCTTCGTCGTTTTTGCCCGCGCGCAGCATCGCACGAAGCGCCGCGTAAGGGTCTGGTTGCTGCGGCAGCGATGGCGCAGGCCGCGAAGCGGTGTCCGACATGAGCGGATATTGGTTCGGCTAGCTCCGCGCTGCAACCTACTACCTGCGAGCAGGGCGCGCGCCAAACCGGGACGAGGAAGAAATCAGCCGGCTGCTGGAATGAGCGCCGGCGCCCGGTCGCGGTTTCGCCGCGTGGAGGTTTCGATCCTGCCGTCGTCGATCACCACCAGCGGAGCGCGGGCAACGCGGTTTCTGCCTTCGGCCTTGGCGCGGTAAAGAGCGCGGTCGGCGGTTGCCAGCAGCGCGGGCAAGGTGCGGCCGGCTTCGCCGGCCATGGCGACGCCGACACTGACCGTCGGCTGGGTTTCGATCCCCGCCAGACGAAGTGCGGCGAATCCGCCGCGCATCCGTTCGGCAAATTGCAACGCCTGCGCCATATTGGCGTCCGCCAGCAGGCAGGCGAATTCTTCGCCGCCGAGACGCCCGAACAGGTCGCGCGGCCCGATGGCGGGTCCGACCAGATTGCAGAAGGCCTTGAGCACGCGATCGCCGCCCTGATGGCCGACGGTATCGTTGACTTCCTTGAAACGATCGAGATCGAACAGCAACAGCGCCGCGGAGCGGCGTTCGGCTTGGGCCCACGCGAGCAACGGGGTGCCGCGCTCGAAGAATGCCCGGCGATTGGCGACGCCGGTCAGCGAGTCGGTCAGCGCCGCTTTGCGCTGCTCAAGCTCGGTACGCTCCTTCGACATGGCGACGCGCAGGAACGGCAGGCAAAGCGTGACGAACAGCGCCTGGAACCCCATCACCGGAACGAACGCGCTTTGCGGATGGCCGGTCGCGGCGGAAGCCGCCAGCACGTCGGCGAACGGTATGCGCGCCAGCAGAAAGCCCGCGTGCATCAGCACCACGGCCAATGTCGGCCAGCGCGAGATCAGTTCGCGGTCCTTGGCGTACCAAATTTCGCGGACGGCCAAGAGGGCGTAGGCGGCGAGAATGGCGGAGACGAGTTCAATGCAAGCGGTCGCCGAGCGCGTGTAGCCGGCAAACTCAAAAGCAAAGATCCAGATGATCGGGCCCGCGGCAACGAGCAAGAGTGGAACGCGCCGGCATTCGAACGAACGCGCGCCGGCCCACATCAACCCATATGCGGTGCAAAGCAGCGTGTTGCCGGCGCCGAGGCCGAGCGTACCGGGTAGCAATCCCGGCGATGCGAGCAGCGCGGCAGCCGCGGCGCCTAACAGATAACCGATGCCCCACAACGCGAGCGCGGTCGTGCGGCGATTCTGCATCCAGGCGAAAAGCAGCAGCAAGCCTGCCGTGCCCGAAATGAAAACGGTCACAACAAACAACGTATGCAAGTCGATCACGAAATGCGGCGCGGCGATCGTCGGCACGTTACGTCCCCCCGGACTAGCAGCGTCCGCGTTATCACCACTGCACCCTTGCGGTCCGGTTTCCGCGCCGCTTGATGATCGAGAGTTTGTCGTGAATGGCTTAACGCAACGCGAATTTCGCGTTTAAGGACGTCGTCTCGACCGCGCCGGGAGAAACGCCACAACTATCAACAAAAGCTTAAAAGGCTATTTGGCCCATCCGAAGTGATAGTTCACACCGGCGCGGAATACGTCCTGCTGCATCGAGACGTTGTCGGGAGGCAGGGCAGTGCAGCCGGTGCAGTCGAAGTGACCCAGCCCGACGTGGAGGTATTCCGCCTTGGCGGTCCAGTTGCCGGGCAGGGCGAATTCAACACCGCCGCCCACCGTCCATCCGGGATTGACGGCGTTGCCACCGGTAAAGCCGGGCGTCGCCGCGCGGATGTCGCCGACCGCAAGACCGCCGGTGAGGTAAGGCATCACCCGGCCGAAGGAATAGCCGACGCGGCCGCGCACGGTTGAAAGCCAGCTGTCGCTGGTGCTGCAACCGCCCGGACAGCCAGGCGTCGTGGCGCTGCCGCTTAAGCCCGACCAGTCGATATCGCCTTCAACGCCGAGCACGACGTTGCCGAGCTGCCAGTTGTAACCGGCTGTGCCGCCGGCCTGTCCGCCTGAGAGAGGAAATCCCGTAGAGTTGGCGTTCCACCAGGAATGGCCCCAGCCGCCGCCGCCATTAACGCCGGCATAAAACCCGCTCCAGTCGTAGGCTGGCGTGGGGGCGGGTGGTGCCTTGTAAAGCGGCGCAACGGAAAGGTCGGCCGCCATCGCGCCAGAAGCGCAAAGCAGCAAACTCAGAGCGACCCCTCCGGCAAACGCTTTTTTCATCGGTCCTTTCCAGTGGCGGCGTTCTAGCCACACCGGCGTTACCGTCGCCTTATGAACGACGGACAGGCAGCGTTACCTGTCGCTTACTAATATGGTTAGGGCGGCAGAGTTCCGCACCGGCTTTCCGGGCGGACTCTATTGGCCAGGACGGCAAAATTGAGCCCAACCTGAGCCCGCCACAAGGCGTTCGCGCGGCTCAAAGTTCCGGGGCGCGCATTAACTTTCCGCGCAGGAAATGCCGAACAGCGAAATAGCTTCGTCGAGATAATCGGCGAGCAAAGGAATGCCCAACAGATAAGCCGCGGTGCGGCGGTTGTGGGCGCGCGCGGCTTCGGCGCGTAAGTCGCCCCAATCTTCAATCCCGCCGTCGCCGCGACCGATCCAGGTCAGCGTCACGAGGTCGATCTGTTCGTCCACGCTCATCGAGTTGATCACGGCCGAGAGTTCTTTCACGACCGGGTCGTCCTTGTGATCTTCAAGTACGGCGAGATTGGCGTCGTCGGTCGGATTGGACGCATCGTCCGGATCGGTGACGACGTCCTTGACGTCAAACTCGCGCGCCTTCTCGATAATGAAACACAATTTCTCGGCGGACACCGACAACTCGGGAAGGTCGTCTTGCGGCATCGAGTCCTCGCAACGCTAGTAAGTAACGGCAGCGCGCTCGCAGGCCTCGACCGCCTATTGCGGGGAGGCGACGCATATCGCGACCAGCGGCACGTTGGCCGCATTGGACTCAACGCCGCAGGTGACGTCGCGTTCACCGACAAACGTCGCGGGATTTCGTGAAGGCCCGCAATAGGCGCTGACCAGACGTCTCGTTGCCGCGGCACGACGCCGAGCAGCCGCCGCCGGTCAGGCAGTCTTTGCGGATGACCCGGACCGTCGGGCTTGGCGCACCCTGTTCGCCCTGCGGTCCCGGAGGGCCGGGCGGCCCGACCGGTCCGACCGGGCCGGCAGCCCCGGTATCGCCTTTGGGGCCTTGCGGACCGGGCGGCCCCGAGTCGCCCTTGGGGCCTTGGCCGCAACCGGCCAGCAACGCAATTAACCCCGCGGCGACGATCAGGCGCGCTGTGCGCATTTTCGGACCCTTGTGCTGTGCTTGGACGGCGCGGAACGCGCCCTTATCTAAGTGTGCGCAAAACCATGCGTAACAGAATAACAAACTTCGCCCGCCGTTGCAGCTTCGCCCTGCGGACAAGTCGCGGAAGGGTAGCTCCTTGCCGGCGAAATACGATATAGAGCGGGGCTCAAAATGAGGCACCGCCGGAATTTCAGGCTTGCCGAAACACACGCGATGAATTGGATCTCCAACGTAGTACGGCCGAAGATCCGCGGCATGCTCCGGCGCGAGGTGCCGGAGAATCTCTGGATCAAATGTCCGGATACCGGCCAGCTCGTCTTCTACAAGGACGTGGAAGCCAATCAATTCGTCATACCCGGCTCGAATTACCACATGCGGATGTCGGCCGCGGCGCGGTTGAAATCCATGTTCGACAACGAGACCTGGTTCGACATCCAGCTGCCGGAAGTGCCGGCTCGATCCGCTGCGGTTCCGCGATGAGCGGCGCTATGTCGACCGATTGAAGGACGCGCGCAACAAGACCGGCCTCAACGATGCGGTGAAACTCGGTTACGGCCGGCTCGACGGTCTGGCGATGGTGATCGCCGTGCAGGATTTCGATTTCATGGGCGGCTCGCTCGGAATGGCGGCCGGCGACGCCATCATCAAGGGGCTCGACACTGCGGTGGAAAAGGCGTGCCCGCTGGTGCTGTTCGCCGCCTCCGGCGGCGCGCGCATGCAGGAGGGCATTCTTTCGCTCATGCAATTGCCGCGCACGACCATCGCCGTGCAGCGGCTGCGCCAGACGCGAAAGCCTTACATCGTCGTGCTCACTAATCCGACGACCGGCGGCGTCACCGCCTCTTACGCCATGCTCGGCGACGTCCACATCGCCGAACCCGGTGCGTTGATCGGCTTTGCCGGTCCGCGCGTCATCGAACAGACCATCCGCGAGAAATTGCCGGACGGTTTTCAGAAGGCCGAATATCTCCGTGACCACGGCATGGTCGACATGGTGGTCCATCGGCACGATTTGCGCTCGACCATCGCGCGGCTTTGCCGGGTTTTGCTGAAGGCGCCGGCGGCGCACGCGGCGGCAGAAAGCCTCAGCCTGCCGGCGCCGGCGTGACCACCGCGCGCTCGGCGGGCGGCCCTCTGGCCGACCTGCAGACGCGGCTGTTGGCGCTGCACCCCAAGCGCATCGATCTTTCGCTCGGCCGTATCGAGCGGCTGCTTGGCGGCGCTCGGCCATCCCGAGCGGCATTTGCCGCCGGTGATCCATGTCGCCGGCACCAACGGCAAAGGTTCGACCGTCGCGTTCATGCGCGCCATTTTGGAAGCGGCGCGGCAGCGCGTGCATGTTTACACATCGCCGAATTTGGTGCGCATCAACGAGCGCTTCCGCATTGGCGCCGCCGGCGGCGGCAAGCTCGTCGCAGACGATGAGCTTTCCGCGGCGCTCGCCGAATGCGAAAGCGCCAACGGCGGTCAGCCGATCACGGTATTCGAAATCGAGACCGCGGCGGCTTTCCTGTTGTTCTCGCGGCATCCGGCCGACATGCTGTTGCTCGAAGTCGGACTTGGCGGACGGCTGGACGCCACCAACGTCGTCGAGCGTCCGCTGGCGAGCGCGATCACGCGGGTGTCGCTCGACCACCGCGATTTTCTCGGCGACACCATCACTGCGATCGCCGCCGAGAAGGCCGGCATCCTCAAGAGCGGCGTGCCGGCGGCGGTGGCCTCGCAAGTGCGCGACGCACTTGCCGTGATTGAGCGGCAGGCGGCGCGGGTTAAAGCGCCGCTCGTCATCGCCGGTGAGGACTGGACGGCGACCGAGGAGCGCGGCCGGCTGGTCTATCAGGACGACGACGGCCTGCTCGACCTGCCGGCGCCTAAGCTTTACGGCCGCCATCAATTCGAGAATGCCGGCTTGGCGATTGCCACGCTTCGCGCCGCCGGTTTGAAAATTCCTGCCCCCGCGTTCGAAGCCGGCATGGTTTCGGTTGAGTGGCCGGCGCGCATGCAGCGCTTGTCGGGCGGCCAGCTTGCCGCGATGCTGCCAACCGAGAGCGAGCTGTGGCTCGACGGCGGCCACAACGCCGACGGCGGCCGCGCCATCGCCGCCGCGCTGGCCGATCTCGAGGAGCGTGTTTCGCGCCCGCTGGTGATGATTGTCGGCATGCTATCGAGCAAGGACTGCGAAGGTTTTTTGCGCAATTTCACTGGCCTCGCCCGCCACGTCATCGCGGTGCCCATCGCAAACGACAAAGCCGTGCCCGCGGCGGAGCTTGCCGACATCGCCCGTGGCATCGGCATCCCGGCAATTGCGCGCGAGGATATCGGCGGCGCGCTTGCCGCCGCCGCCGATCTCGGACTTGCGCCGGCGCCGCGCGTCATCATCACCGGCTCGCTTTATCTTGCCGGCGAGGTGTTGGCGTTAAACGGTACGCCGCCGCAATAAGGAACTGTGTCCAGCGATGACCATCCCGACAAAAACGTTTGCCGTGCGTTTGTTCGAATACGGCGGCCCGGAAAAACTGATTTACGGCGAATACGACTTGCCGCCGCTCGGCGAGCGCGACGTGCTGGTCAAGAATTTCGCCGGCTCGGTATCGCGCTGGGATGTGAAATATCGCGCCGGCGACCTCGCGCGTTATCAGCTTCCCGGACGCGCGCCATTTCCGCTGCCGCAGCAATTGGGCCGCGAGGCCGCGGGCGAAGTGGTCGCCGTCGGATCGGCGGTGACAAAATTTCATCCGGGCGACCGCGTCGTTGGCGTCACCCATCCCGAAGATCCCTATGGCAGCGAAACCGCGCGCGGGCTCGGCAATCTGTCGCGTAACCTGGCCATCCCCGGCCATCAGGCGTTCGGCTCTTACGCGCAGTACCTGGTGCGTGACGAACGCATGTGGCTGCCGCTGCCCGACGGCATCGACTACGAGCAGGCCGGCGTCGCGCTGTGGCCGTTCTCGTCGTCGCATCGCGTGGTGCACGACCGGTTGCGGGTGCGGCTCGGCGACACGGTGCTGATTGCAGGCGCCTCGGGCGGCATGGGCCAGGCGACGCTGCAACTGTGCAAGCTCGCCGGCGCGCGCGTCATTGCGGCGACGCGCCACGAAAACAAGGCCGCGGTGCTGCGCGAACTCGGCGCCGACGCTGCGGTCGTCACCGCGGATCCCGAACGAGCCCGCGGCGAAATACTTGCCTTCACTGGCGGCGAGGGCGTCGATCACGCGGTCGATTATACCGGCAGCCCCGACATGCTGCGCCTGCTCGGCGGCGTGATGCGGCTTGGCGGCAGTCTCGTCGTCACCAGCGAGCAAGGCCGAGAACCGATGCCGTTCACCGCGAGCGACATGATCCGGCTTGAACTCAATTTGCTCGGCATTCGCGGCGCGCGCATGAGCGACATGCTGACGGTGCTGAAGCTGCTGAGCGAGCGGCGCATCGGCACCCGGATCGCCGCACGCTTCCCGCTGGCGCGCGTCGGCGAAGCGCACGATTTTCTGGTGAGTTCGGGAGATATCGTCGGCCGCATTGTTGTGCTGCCGTGGGGCTAGCGGCCAGGTTCAGCGATAAAATACCGCTCTAGCGCTTGACGATATTCTGCATCTCGCTGTGCCGGCCGGCCATGTAGAGCCGCAGGTTTCCGGCGATCAGCGGCATGATCAAGTCCTCGTAGTCCGCCGTGTAGCCGCCGAGATGCGGGGTGATGAAGACGTTCGGCAACGCCCACAACGGACTGCTGGGCGGCAGCGGTTCGGTCTCAAAAACGTCGAGGCCGGCGCCGGCGATGCGCCGTTGCTGCAACGCTTCAATCAGAGCGGCTTCGTCGGTCGTCTGTCCGCGGCCGGCATTGATGTAATAAGCCGAGGTCTGCATGACGGCGAAAAGTTTGCCGTTGAAAATATGCGCATTCTCCGCTGTCGCCGGCAGGACGTTGATCAAATAATCCGCCCGCGCCGCGGCATCGTGCAGCTGCGTCATCGGCAGCATTTCATCGAAGCCCTCGACCTCCCGCGGCGTCCGCGTGAGGCCGACGACGTGCATGCCAAAGGCTTTCAGGAGTTGCCCGATGGCGATGCCGACAACGCCGATGCCGACCACCACCGCTGTCCTGCCGTACAACAACTTATAGAATCGCCGCTCCCAGAAATGCGCCTTGTTGTCCTCGACCAGCCGCGCGACGTTGCGGCTTACGCCCTGCATCAGATAAAGCACGGTTTCGCGCATCGGCGCGCCGTGAACACCGCGTCCGCTGGTCAACAGAACAGCCGGGTCGAGGTCCGGTTGGCGCAACAGATGGTCGACGCCGGTCGCCAGGCACTGCAGCCACTTCAGTCCGGTCGCGCGCCGGTAAAAATCCTGCGGCAGACCCATGGCGAAACCGATCAAGACCTCGACACCGGAGAGGTCCTGCGGCAGCTCCTTGCCGTCGCGGGCGGAAACAATTTGCAGCGCGGGAAATTCCGCCTGCAGCCGGTCGCGATAGATCGCGGCGTTTTGGTCGATCACCAGAAGTTTGTTCATGCCGCCTAAGGCATACGGCCAACGGCGATCAATGCAAGTGGCCGCTAGAAAAAAGTTTTTCGGTAAAAGTACCGCCGCCTGGTTCGGCGGCCGCCGGGCAAAATCGGGAAGCGGCGCCGGAAGGCCAGTTCTCGGATTTGTCGATTAATCGAGGCGAAAGGTCCGACGTCTATAGGGTTCGTTCCACGCTGTTCTTCGGAAGACTATCGGTTGGTGTGCTGGCGGACACAAACATGAGTAACCTAGTTGGCAGATCGGTAGGATGGGGTGCGATCTTCGGCGCGGCTGCCGCCTTCGCGAGCGGCTCGTGCGCCTCGATCTTCTGGTCGACGGGGAGAACTGGACATGCCGGTGATTTCGCGGCGCTTATGATTTTGTGGGTACCTCCAGTGGTCATCATGGGTGCTGTTGCCGCGGCGGTCTTGTTTGGTGTGGTCGCGGTGATCGTGAGTTTCAGTTCCGGACGGATCGAGGCATCGCCCGTCAGCTATGCGATCCTGGGCAGTCTTTTGTCGCTAGCCATAGTCATTCTACCGTTCGCTTCATGGGTCGCGGGTGGCTTGCACCGCGCCTTGCAGGGAGCGCAAGGCGTTTATTTACTGCTGCCTACAGCTCTCCTTCCCGTGGCAATCGCCGGCCTTCTCACCGGATGGATGGTGCGGACGGCGAGAAACTAGATCGAGATTGGCCTGTCGGTGCCAACAGCCGCAGCAGCGGCCGATCCTCAACGCGCTCCCGGCTTCGACCCAGGCTATTTGATGAAAGTGCCGCTGCGGAGCTCCGCCACCGCCTGGCGCAGTTCGGCTCGCGTGTTCATGACAATCGGACCGTACCATGCCACCGGCTCCTCGATCGGCTTGCCCGATAGGAGCAAAAGCGTTGGAGCGCCATTTGATGTCCGATTATGCGCTAACAGCGGACGTGGCGGGGACATCGCTGAAACGGCGACAATGACCCGACAGCGACATTCGGCCCGATCGCCTCTAAAGCCGAGCAAAGCACCTTGCGCGGGCCACGGAAAGATAGGGTCTCGAGTAGAGACTGCCGGCGCTGACTGCAGCGTTCATTTTAACGCGGCTCGAAAATCACGATGCGTACATTGTCGCTGTCATCGGCAACATTGCCGAGCACGATCGGCTTGCCCGCGGTTTTCTCGTCCATGCCGCAAAAGGTCACAACTGCCCGAGGGCCAGGTTTACGCACCGTGATCGAGAACTTAGGGCTGTCGATCCAGTGCGCGGGCGCGGGGGCGGCGAGCGATATGTCGGTCGTTTTCCAAGAGCCATTATTCTTCAGGAGCGCCTTGAGCGTATTCAAGGCCTGGGAACTCAAACAGATACCGTCCTGCATGTTGTCGAGGTCGCCCTCGTCGCCTTTTGCTTCGATGTATTGAGCCACTATCGGTGTGAACTTCACGACAATCGCCGTCGTCTTGTGCGGCGGTAATGAGAGACTCCAGTTTCGTACGACGTCGAGCGACCAATCGGCCGTCATCGGTGCTTGAGGATGATCCGGACTTCTGACCGAGACGATCCCTAACGACGCCAGGTGATCGGCGGCATCCGCCGAAAGTTCACCGAGTGCCTTATCGATTTCCGGGCCGAACGGGATGAGGGGCAAGTGTGCTGTGTTGATCTCGGACAGGCGATCCACTCCGAGCGCATAGGCACGGACTTCAGGGCGCGTCGTCACTGGTGTTTCGGCGACGGTAATCGCCAAGTCGACTGGGTTCACCGGGTCATTGGTAGCAAGCTTCCAAATTTGACTGCGGTCGGCGCTGGCTTGCAGTTCCGGCATCGAAACTGACGCGGCCACCGTGATCGTTTGCGAGCCGATATTTTTCAGAAAGTAGGAATATGCGACGCTGTCAATTCCGACATTGATGTCGACACCCTGAACTTGCAGATTGTTGGCGGAGCCGATCTGCAATGCGCCGACAGTAAGCGACTTTTGTTCCGGTTCGTCTGCATTGGTAGTTGCCGGTGTCGTACTCTGAGCAAGCGCGGGCCACGCTGCGAGCGCGGTGGCGATCCAGCTTAAACAAATGACAGTGCTTGTTTTGGACATAGCGACCTCCTGGCGGTGCTGAGCGAGAACACCGTGCCCAGGGTCGTTGCCCGGCACGGTGTCCTCTATGATCGTGTGGAGCGCGGAGGTGCCTACCTCCAGAGCGGCATCCTCAATGCAATGTTGCTGGACCGGCCGGGATTTTTGCGCCCGACGCCAGCCATTGCTCCCACGTCTGCATGCGCAGGCCCAGCCGGTCATAACGGACGAGCAAGTATCCGTCCTTGTCGCGGGTGACTGCGTCCGGAATGACGGCTTCGACTTCCTGCGCCATCACGCCGACATAGGCCTGATCGCTGCCGTTGTAGCTGAAGCGATAGAAGCCGAGGCCGTTATCGAGCTGACCCCGCAAAACGACATCATGTTTGAGCCGGATGTCGGAATGAAACTGGCCGCCGCCATTGCCGAAGTTGCTGTGACCAAAGCCGCCATTACCGAAGCCGCCGTGACCAAAGCCGCCATTGCCGAAGCCGCCGTGGCCGCCATTGCCGAAGCCGCCATGACCGCCATTACCGAAGCCGCCATGACCGCCATTACCGAAGCCGCCATGACCCCCATTACCGAAGCCGCCATGACCCCCATTACCGAAGCCGCCATGGCCGCCGTGACCTTGGCCTTGGCCGCCGTGACCTTGGCCTTGGCCGCCGTGACCTTGGCCGCCGTGGCCACCCTGATGACCTCCCTTGTTGTCTCCTCCCTTGTTGTCGCCTCCCTTGTTGTCGCCTCCCTTGTCCTTGTCGCCTCCCTTGTTGTTGCCTCCCTTGTTGTCTCCTCCCTTGTTGTCTCCTCCCTTGTTGTCGCCTCCCTTGTTGTCGCCTCCCTTGTCCTTGTCTCCTCCCTTATCCTTACCGCCCTTATCGTGATCCCCCTTGGGATCGTGATCCCCTTTAGGATGGTGATGATCGCCATGGGGGTGATCGCCGTGCATATGGTGAGGATGGTCTCCGTGGCGGATCACACGCCGCCAGTGGTTCCAGCCCTCGACGCCGCCGAAGCCAAAACCGCGGCGAAATTCATAACCGACGATGTACCAGCCCGCGCCGTTCCAGCCGTCGTCATACCAGCTGTATGATTGACCGTTTAAGGCGTAGGTGTCGGGCGCACCGCTGTCTGCCGCCGGACTCGAACCGACCGAACATTTAGCCTGCACTCGCGACCAACCGTCCTCGTCAGGGACGAGCCGCCAGAGCTGTCCACCACTGGCGTCTCCGGACGCTTGATCGTCCAACGAGACGTCGTCGCAATCTTTGGCGGTCAGATATTGCTTGTTATCCTTGAGTTGCAGCCGCGACCAGCCGTCGGAATCGGGAACGAGTCTCCATAATTGACATGCCCCGCCCTGCTCTCTGCTGCCCGGATTGAGGTACAAATCCCCCTTGCACTCCTCGTCATCGACATTCTTCTTGTTGTATTTCAGCTGCAACCGCGACCAGCCATCGGAATCGGGAATGAGCTGCCAGAGTTGACACGCCCCGCCCTCGTCGGTGCTGCTAGAGTTGAGCTGGAGATTGTCTTCGCAAGATTTGGCGTCAAGAAACTTTCCATCGGCTTCGGCGAAGCCTGGATTCATGGAAAGCACGAGAAGGCTGACACCGCTAAGAAGAACGGTGGCCACACGCCTGAGCGCAGGTCTACCGCCGTTGAACGCAGATAGTTTTCGCTTGTAAGACATCAGTTCTCTCCCGAACAAAAATAAACTTGCGAGTCCGGTCGCCCCGGAGATTTTCGCATTCGCACGGTCAGCCTAGGCGAAACCATGCTCCCAAGGAAATTGAATTCTGAAACGTCTTTAGTTGCTGATGGCTTTTTGATTGCGCGTGCGCAAAGTTGCCCGATATGATTGCAGTACAACTTGCGGCAATCACAAAAAATCTGAGTGAAATAAAACTTGCGCCCGCGTTGCCAAGCTAAAAAGTCTCGCGCCAACCTTCGCGCTAACTCCATTCGCTACGAGCATCGCGTACAACGCTCGCGCTCAGAATCGCCGCCGACGAAACAATCAGCGACGACGTGAGGCACAGAATGCTTCGCTTTTGGCCCAGTCGTTGCAGATTTGCCGTGGCAGACGTCGCCTCTTGGCACTTCGCAGCTTCGCACGATGTCCGCTTTTCCGCTGCTATCGTACAGAAAGCGGACATGGCGAATTGGCGAGTGCCCTACTGAACGCGCGACCGGCTTCGGCTTGCCTTTTGATAAAAGTGCCGCTGCGGAGTTCGGCCACCGCCTGGCGCAGTTCGGCTTGGGTGTTCATGACGATCGGGCCGTACCATGCCACCGGCTCCTCGATCGGCTTGCCCGATAGGAGCAAAAGCGTTGGAGCGCCATTTGATGTCCGATTATGCGCTAACAGCGGGTGTGGTCGGGTGTCGCCAAAACAGCGATAATGACCCATCTCGGACATCGCCGCGTGTTCGTGGAGCTATCCGGTAGTTTCAGCGGCTGGAACGCTACTCAACCGGACGAACGGGTGCCCACACGAAAAAACCGCTTGACAATAATAAGACGACCGGTCATCTTACATGCATGCCTAGACCCGCGAACCCAGATACCCGCAACAAGCTCCTCGAAAAAGGGGGCGATCTCCTTAGCCGGATCGGCTTCAATGCCACCGGCGTACAGGAAATAACCGCTGCTGCGGGTGTGCCGAAGGGATCGTTTTACAATTACTTCGAAAGCAAGGAAGCGTTCGCCGTGGAAGTGTTGGGCGAATACTGGGGATCGGTCGCAGCGGACTATGGGCCGCTCTTGCGCGATAAGAAGACCTCGCCTCGCCATCGCATTGCCAACTACTTCCGAGGGCTGGCTGAGTTTCATAAGCGTAATCGTTACGCGTCCGGTTGCCTGATCGGAAATATGGCTCTTGAAGTTACACCTTCCAGCGCGGACGTGCGTGCAAAGCTTGTCGCCGTTTACCGCGAATGGACGGGAGAGCTTGCCGATTGTTTGCGGGAAGCTCAGGCCAGCAAAGAACTGACTTCCACGCAAAGACACGAAGCAGCTTGCCGTAGCGCTAATAGACACATTCGAAGGAACCGTCATGCGTGCGAAAGTGGAACGCAGTGGGAAGCCATTCGACAGTTTCGAAAGGTATGTGTTGCCATGCCTACTTGCCTAAAAGCTTGTCGAGATAATAGACGACTGGTCATCTTATAAAGTGTGACCGCCGCGTTTCCTGTCACAGAGGCGCAATACCCGTTTCGCAGAGATCACCCGCCGGAGCGCCGCGCCAGCGAGCGATGAAACTCAACCCGCGGCTAATTGAAAGGAACCGAACAATGCCCACGATCACTACTAAAGACGGCGTAAACATCTTCTACAAGGATTGGGGATCAGGTCAGCCGATCGTTTTCAGCCACGGTTGGCCGCTGACAGCGGACGACTGGGATGCCCAGATGATGTTCTTCCTTCAGCACGGGTATCGGGTGATCGCCCACGACCGGCGCGGCCACGGCCGGTCCGACCAGCCCAGCACCGGCAACGACATGGACCATTGGGTTGCCGACCTCGCGGCCCTGACTGAACACCTCAACCTGCGCGACGCGGTCCATATCGGGCACTCGACAGGTGGCGGTGAGGTGGCTCGCTATGTCGCTCGCCACCAGGAGCGCGTCGCGAAGGCGGTGCTGGTCGCTTCACTGACGCCGAACATGTTCCGGAGCAAGGACAACCCGTCCGGTCAACCGCCGGAGTGGTTCGAATCGATCCGGGCAGGCATGCTGCGCAACCGGGCGGAGTTCTACCGTTTCGTCCCTGAAAATCCGTTTTACGGCTACAACCTAGATGGGGCCAAGCCCTCGGAGGCAATCATAGCGAACTGGTGGCGCCAAGGCATGGCCGGCGGCGCTCTCGCTCACTACGAGACTGTCGCCTCTTGGCTTGAAGATTATACCGACGACCTCAAGAAGATCACCGTGCCGGTGCTGGTGATGCACGGTGAGGCGGATCAAGTCGTCCCGTTCGCAAGTTCAGTGCCGCGTGCGGTCGACCTGCTTAAGAAGGGATCGCTGAAAACTTATCCCGGCTATCCTCATGGCATGCTCACCACGCACGCGGATGTCCTCAATCCCGACCTGCTCTCTTTCATCAAGTCTTGACGACATCTCTCATCCATTAACGCCTATGGTAGAAGGTATATATTGAGGAGGGTTCGGGTTTCGCCGTATGACGAAGGAAGGAACAAGAAGCTCAAATCCTCCTCGAAAATTCATCCGCCAAGGTCCCGAATCGAAGCGGCGGCCTGGGCAGTGTTGCTCGGCCTTGAGGTCCGCTTCTGATGCTGTGGACGGCGCCCTTCGAGGCGATCGACGAGCCTAGGCTTGTCGAAGCCGGTCAACGAAGGAGCGAATCATGGCCGAGATTGCGACGATTGGATTAGATATCGCCAAATCAGTGTTTCAGGTTCATGGCGTTGATAGAGCTGGCCAGGCTGTAGTCCGCCGCCAACTGCGCCGATCACATGTCCTGAAGTTCTTTGCGTCGCTGCCTCCCTGCGTTGTTGGGATCGAGGCGTGTGCAACGTCACATCATTGGTCGCGTCAGCTCGGAGCATTAGGCCACAGCGTAAAGCTGATGCCACCATCGTACGTGAAGCCTTACGTTAAGCGCCAAAAGAATGACATGGCGGACGCCGAGGCCATTTGCGAAGCCGTGCTGCGGCCGACGATGCGGTTCGTTCAGACCAAGACGCCTGAACAACAAAGCGTGCTGATGCTGCATCGTATCCGGCTGATGTTAGTGAATCAGCGAACGATGCTGACAAATACGATCCGTGCTCATATGGCGGAGTTTGGTGTGGTCGCTCCGATCGGCCGGCGTGGTGTCGATGACCTTCTGGCGGTCCTTTCGGACATCGATGACCACCGTGTGCCAGCGCTGGCACGCGACTGCCTGATCGCAACTGCGCAGCAGCTGCTGCTGGTGAAGAAGCAAATCCTGGAGATGGATCGCCGGATCACTGCGTGCCATCGCTCGAACGAGATGAGTCGTCGGCTTGCAGAGATCCCCGGTATCGGTCCGCTGCTTGCCACCGCTTTGGTCGCCACAGTGCCTGATCCCAGAGCCTTCGCGTCTGCGCGCAACTTCGCGGCCTGGATCGGGTTGGTTCCGAAGCAGAACTCCAGCGGAGGAAAAGAGCGCCTCGGAGGCATCACAAAGCAAGGCAATCGATATTTACGCTCGATGCTCACCATTGGCGCACTTGCGGTGATCCGCTACGCCGAGCGGCATGGCACCAGGCGGCCTTGGATCGTCAAACTGCTGATGCGCCGGCCGACCAAGGTTGCCGCGCTCGCTCTCGCCAACAAGATGGCCAGGATGGCATGGGCCCTCATGGCTAAGGGAGAACGATATCGAGAACCCGTCGTTGCTACGGCGTAACAATACGCCGCCGCCACTGACTGTGTTCTAGAGGTTGGGAGGGTCAACGAGACGATGATGCATTAAGCCGGTCGATAACCGGGAAGCGGGACAACCCAAATGTGCCAGGGCATCTTCTTTGAATGCGTGTTTTTGGTCGGGACCCGTTTCGCGGAGGGCATCATGGCCTGCGGCCATTCGCGCCGCTTTAACAGGTCGAACACATGGCCGCACCGACCAGCCTTGTATCATCTGTCAAGAAAGCTCTTGCCAACGGGGCGCCGTCCACACATGGCACTAAGCCGACATCGACTGACGTCTGCCTTTGTGCCGCTGTCGGACGTGAAGCAGACATCGCGAAGTACGCGTACGCGCGGCCTAAAGGTTGACCCTCCAGACGCCGGCGAGTTCGGCTTTTGGCTGACTTACTTGATGAAAGTGCCGCTGCGGAGTTCGGCCACCGCCTGGCGCAGTTCGGCTTGGGTGTTCATGACGATCGGGCCGTACCATGCCACCGGCTCCTCGATCGGCTTGCCGGAAACGAGCAGGAAGCGAACGCCTTTGTCGCCGGCCTGCACGGTGACCTCATCGCCGGAATCAAACAACACGAGTGAACGATCGCCGGTCTGCTCGCGCACCAGGATTTCGTTCACGCCGTCGGTCTTTTCGGTCAAAACGCCGAACGGCTTCGACGCGGCGCGGAAGTTGCCCGAGCCTTCGAACACGTAGGCGAAGGCGTGACGCTCGAGCTCGACCGCCAGGGTCTTGCGCTTTCCCGGCGGAACGGCGATGTCGAGATAGCGCGGATCGGCGGCGACGCCTTCGACCGGACCGCGCTTGCCCCAGAAGTCGCCACAGACCACGCGCACGCGGGTGCCGTCGTCATCGACGATTTCGGGGATCTCGCCGGCCTTGATGTCCTGATAGCGCGGCGCCGTCATTTTCAACGATGACGGCAGATTGGACCAAAGCTGGAAGCCGTGCATGCGGCCCTGCGCGTCGCCTTGCGGCATTTCCTGATGCAGGATGCCGCGCCCGGCGGTCATCCACTGCACGTCGCCGGCGCCGAGGTTGCCGGCGTTGCCGAGGCTGTCGCGGTGCTCGACGTCGCCTGCCAGCACGTAGGTGATGGTTTCGATGCCGCGGTGCGGATGCCAGGGAAAGCCGGCGCGATACTCCTCCGGCCGGTCATTGCGGAAATCGTCGAGCAACAGGAACGGATCGAATTCGGCGGTGTCGCCAAAACCGAACGCGCGGCGCAGATGGACGCCGGCGCCCTCGATGGTCGGTTTCGACGAGACAATTCGCTTAACGGGCCGGATCGACATGGCCTAACCCTTTATCTGACCCACGATAAACCTTCGCCACGGAAAATGGGGCAGGGGAAGCAAAAACCAAGAAGGCACACCGATGATACCAAAGCTCACGGCGCGATGCGGGCTTCGCGGCTCTGCTTGTCGGGAACGGTGTCGTTGAACTTCCGGTAGTCGAGCAGAAAGCGGCCCGTCGGCGAAATGCTGGTGATGTCGACATAGCGGTGGTGCCAGCGGACATCGTGCGACGAATAGATGTGCCGGGCATAAAGCTGCTGCGCCGAGCTGTCGTCGAGGCCGCTGACATTCAGCACGAACAGAGCGCCATCGCCTCCTTGAGCTCGGATTCGGTCACGCCATGAAGCGGGCTGTCCTTGTCGATGAAGTGAAACAGCATCCAGCTCAGCACGAACATCGGATGTTCGCTGCGTTCGAGTTGCAGTTCGTAAAAGCGGCGCAGTTGGTCGCCTTCTTTGGTCCGCTCGGCGCGAATAAGCCACAGCCGCGCGGTGGCGCGCGAGATGGTGTTATGCCGGGCATTGGCGGTGCGGATCATCAGCGTTTGACGCCCCTCGTGGGCCGTCACCACGGCATGCGTTGCGAACACGAAGCGGGCGCGCGGGCGCGAAAAACGCGCGAACACCAGACCGGTCAACACGGCGAGAAAGCACATGCCGGTGAAAATCTCGATGGTGGCGATGAGATGCCCGTATTCGGTCTGCGGATGCATGTCGCCGTAGCCGACCGTCGCCAGCGTCTCGATCGAGAAGTAGAACAGATCGAGGTAGCGATCGCCGGTGTTGGCGACCGGCTGGTTGCCGAGCGAAAACAAGAGCGCGAAACACGCGTTGAGGAGCACAAAGATCAAAGCGGCCGCGCCGAAAAACACCGGCCAGTAGACCGTCATCGAGCGGTGATAGAGATCGGTCCAGAAGCCCTGGTCGAGGCCGAGCGTCTCGATCTCGCGGTGACCGAACCGAACGAGATGCGATTTGTTGTTGCTGCGCTTTCGAGCCTGCTTTGCCAAAGCGGAACGCTCCAACCTCGGCTGAGCGCAGCGTCTAAACCGCGGCCTTCACCGGCGCCTTGGTCTTCAGCCGCGGATAGACCTTGAGCGCATTGCCTTCGAAAATCTTGCGCCGGCGCGGCGTCGTCGAGCCGCGGCGATGCGTCGACGTAGCGCTTGGTGTCGTCGAAATTGAATCCGGTCTTCGGATCGATGCCCTTGACCGCGCCGACCATCTCCGAGGCGAACAGGATGTTGTCGACCGGCACCACTTCGGCGAGCAGATTGATTCCCGGCTGGTGATAGACGCAGGTATCGAAGAAAATATTGTTCTTGATGATCTCGTTGAGTTCCGGGCGGCCGTTGTTGAGCGCCAGTCCGCGGAACCGTCCCCAGTGGAACGGCACCGCGCCGCCGCCGTGCGGAATAATCAATTTCAGCGTCGGGAAATCCTTGAACAAGTCGGAGAGAATGAGCTGCATGAACGCCATGGTATCGGCGTTCAGATAATACGAGCCGGTGGTGTGCATCGCCGGATTGCAGCAGCCGGAGACGTGGATCATCGCCGGCACGTCAAGCTCGACCATCTTCTCGTAGAGCGGGTACCACGATTTGTCGGTCAGCGGCGGCGAGTTGAAATAGCCGCCCGACGGATCCGGATTGAGATTGCAGCCGACGAAGCCCAGCTCTTTGATGCAGCGCTCGAGCTCGGCGGCCGAATGTTGCGGCGGCACGCCCAGCGACTGCGGCAACTGGCAAACGCCAATGAAGTTCTGCGGGATACAGCGAACAGACCCGCGCAATCAGATCGTTGCAGATCTGCGACCATTCGAGGCTGACGCTCTCGTCGCCGACATGATGCCCCATGCCGGACGCCCGCGGCGAAAAAATCGTCAGATCGGTGCCGCGTTCGCGCTGCAGCTTGAGCTGGTTCTGCTCGATGCTCTCGCGAATTTCATCGTCGGATATTTTCAAGCTGGCCCGCGACGGCATCGCCGTCTTGTCCTTGGCGTTCGCGGCGGCGGTTTGTTCCTTGCGGAAGCGATGCAAATCCTTCGGCTCGGTGGTGTAATGGCCGTGGCAATCAATGATCATGTGGTCTTCGTTGTTGGGGGTTAGGGGGCGGATGCTACGGTCCGCGGCGGCATTGTCAAACCCGTCGTCGTTTCGCGGCTGCGCTTCTCGCAATGATGAAACGAAGGCGTTAGGATGCCGCCCGCATTTCGGGAGAATGATCGAAAATGGCTGATTTACCGCGATTGAACGGCATTATCCGCGCGCTCGAAGCCGGCCAGCATGCGCTGACCTGCTTTTCTCCGGCGGAGATCAACAGCGCGGTCGCGATCAGCGCGTCGAAATTCGACGGCTGCGTGTTCGAGATGGAGCACCAGCCGTGGGACGGCCGGATGCTGCGCGATTGCCTGCAATACATGCTCAACCGCGCGCAGATCGCCAAGGCCGGTTCCGTCGTGCCCGGCGTGACGCCGATGGCGCGCGTCCCGGTCAACGGCGTCGAGATGGCGCAGTGGCAGGCCAAGCAGGCGCTCGACCTCGGCTGCTACGGCGTGGTGTTTCCGCATATTTCGACGGTCGAGGAGGCGGCCAACGCGGTCGGCGCCTGCCGCTATCCGCGGCTTAAATCCGCGCCGCATTACGAACCCGCCGGCATACGCGGCGACGGTCCGACCACCGCGGCGCGCTACTGGGGCCTCACCCAGCAGGAATATTATCAGAAGGCCGACGTGTGGCCGCTCAATCCGCAGGGCGAGATTTTCTGCATCCTGCAAATCGAAGACACGCGCGGCGTGGAAAATCTCGACGACATTTTGAAAAACGTGCCGGGCATCGGCGCCATCCTGATCGGCGAAGGCGACCTGTCGCAAGAACTCGGCTTTCCGCGGCAGTACGAGCACAAGACGGTGCTCGAATGGATGAAGCGCGTGGTCGATACCTGCAAGAAGCACAACGTCGTGGTCGGCCACCCGCATGTCGAGGCCGGCAATGTCGAGCGTGTGGTCAAGGAAGGCTATCGCTTCCTGATGTGCGCGCCGGTGCAGAGCTACGGACATCTTGAAGCGGCGCGAAAGCAGACGGGGCGCGCTTAAGTCATGTCAGACTGAATAATAGACACCGGACATTTTTACTGCCGGAAAATCGGCGGCGATGCCGGCGTTGCAAAAAATTAAAGCCACAGACTGAAAGGGGAGGGAACGAATGAAAGCGGCGGAGATGTACAAGGTCGAAGGCTACGGCGCCATCGTCACCGGCGGGGCGAGTGGTCTTGGCCTGGCTTACGTCGAGGTGTTGGCGGAGAACGGCGCCCGCGTGACCATGCTCGATCTTGATCGCGCCGGTATCGACCGCGAAGTCGCCCGGCTGAAAAAGCTTGGCTACGACGTCGACGGCAAGGTGGTCGATGTCACCGACCGTGCCGCCGTGCATCGTGCCTTTGACGAAGTCGCCGCCAAATACGGCCGTCTCGACGTGGTGTTCGCCAATGCCGGCATCGATCCGGGCCCGGGATTTGTCACCTTCGATCGCAAAACGCGTCCGGATGAGGGCGCCATCGAGAATTACACCGACCAGCGGTGGGACCACGTCATCGACACCAATCTGAATTCCGTCTTCACCACCATCAAGGCGGCGGCAAAGCACATGAAGCCGCGCAAGTCCGGCCGCATCATTGTCACCACCTCGGTCGCGGCGCTGGTGATCGAGGGCGCGATCGGCGCCGCCTATATGGCGGCGAAAGCCGCCGCCGCGCATCTGATGCGCAACGCGGCGCTGGAGCTTGCGAGATACAACATTCTCGTCAACGCCATCGCGCCGGGGCCGTTCATCACCAACATCGGCGGCGGCCATTGCCACACCCAGCCGGTCCAGGAAGGGTTTTCGAAAGTGGTGCCGCTTCACCGCATGGCCGCGACCGAGGAGATGAAGGGCCTGGCGCTGTTTCTCGCCTCGCCCGCCTCGAGCTACGTCACCGGCTCGCAAATCGTCATCGACGGCGGCATGCAGGTCGGCGTCGCCGATTAGCTTTAAGAAAACTTCGAAGCGCGCGTCATAGCGGGGAGGGAAGCGATGAAGCACGTCGAGGGGAAAGTTGCGTTCATCACCGGCGGCGCCAGCGGCATCGGCTTCGGCATGGCGCAGGTGTTCCTGAAATCCGGTATGAAAGTCATCATCGCGGACGTGTTGCAGGAGCGCCTCGATGACGCGGCGCGCACGCTCGCGGCGAGCACCAACCGCGATTATCACTTCATCAAGGTCGACGTGACCGACCGCAAGGCGATGGCGGCGGCGGCGGACGAAGCCGAACGCGTGTTCGGCAAGGTGCACGTACTCTGCAACAACGCCGGCGTTTACGGCAACTTGCCGATCGAAAGCGCGACCTACGAGGATTGGGACTGGGTGCTCGGCACCAATCTCGGCGGCGTCGTCAACGGGCTTGTCAGCTTCCTGCCCAAAATGATCGCGCACGGCGAGGGCGGCCACATCGTCAATACCTCGTCGATGGCCGGGCTTATTCCGCTGCCCTCGGCCGGCGGGCTTTATGCAACGTCGAAATTCGCCGTGCGCGGCTTGACCGATTCACTGCGGCTGGCGCTCGGCGCACACAATATCGGCGTATCGGTGTTGTGCCCCGGCATGACGCGGACAAAAATCCTGGAAGCGGAGCAGCATCGCCCCGGGCACGAGCCGGAGGGCGCAGGCGATGGCGAGAAGCCTGATTTGTTCAACCCGGACATGGCCGACGGCATGGATCCGGTCGAGCTCGGCGAGCGCGTGTTGCTCGGCATTCAGCGTAACGACGCCTACATTCTTCCGCACGGCGAGTTCAAGGACGAGGTGCAGGGCCTGTTCGACGACATCATGGCGGGCTTTCCGCAAGAGACAGGAAATCGCGCCGGGCCGCCAGTTGTTCGAGGACATGCGGCGCAAGGCGACCGCCGACGCCAAGGCGGCGATCAAGAACGATTGAGAACGCTGCGGGACGGGGCGGCTTTGACGGTACGACGCTAACTATTCCGGAACAGCTCGCGCAAAATTCGGCCCTCCAATGCCGCGACTTCGGCGAGCCCCGTTCGCGCGGGCGCGGAAGATCGATGCGATGATCGAGCGTGATCTGCGCCGTCCTCGATCATTAAGACGCGGTCGGCGAGCGTCACCGCTTCCGCCACATCGTGGGTCACCATGATCGGCGGTGAACCGCTGATCGAGCCAGACGCGCTCGATCAGCCGCTGCATGGAGATTCGCGTGAGCGCGTCGAGCGCGCCGAGCGGTTCATCGAAGGCAAGAAGCGCGGATGGCTGACCAGGGCCCGCGCCAGCGCAACGCGCTGTTTTTGTCCGCCTGACAATACCGACGGCCAATCCGCGCGGCGCTCTTCGAGTCCGACTTTGCGCAGCGTCGCAATGGCCTGATCGCGCGCATCTCGCGGAGACGCGCTTCTCGCCGAAGCCGATCTCGACGTTCTCCAGCACCGTCGCCCAAGGCAGCAGGCGCGGCTCCTGGAACATGATTCTGATCGAGCCGCTCTGCGAGCGTCGGTATCGATGCCGTCGCCAAACCGGATTTCGCCTTTGCTCGGCTGTTCGAGTCCGACCAATAGCCGCAACAACGTGCTCTTGCCGCAACCGCTCCGCCCGACAATGGCGACAAACTCGCCGGCGTAAATGTCGAGGTCTATTCCGCGCAATACCTGATTTTGTCCAGAAAGATCTTTGCGCAGCCCGCGAAGGCTCGTCGCAAGCGCCGCGCGGGGGCGTGCTGTTTCACCGGCGTCCGGCGGACGACCTCCACGAAATTGTCGAAGTGGTGCGGAGCGGCTGGATCGTCATGTCAGCGATCTCAGCCCGGCTTGCTGAAATGCCGGATGCCACGCCAGGCACCACCGCTCGAGCAGCCGCGTCACGCTGTCGGAGATTTTGCCCAGCAGCGCGTAGATCAGGATGCTCATGACCACGATATCGACCAGCAGAAATTCGCGCGCCTGCATCGCCATGTAACCGATGCCCGAGGATGCGGAGATTGTTTCGGCGACGATCAGCGTCAGCCACATGATGCCGAGGGCGAAACGCAAGCCGACGAAAATCGACGGCAGCGCGCCGGGCAAGATCACGCGCCAGAACAGCGTCGTTGCCGACATGCCGTAGGTGCGGCCCATTTCGACCAGCTGCGGGTCGACGGTGCGGATGCCGTGCTGGGTGTTGATATAGATCGGAAAAAACACGCCGAGCGCGACCAGGAAGATCTTTGCTTCTTCGTCGATGCCGAACCAAAGGATGACCAGCGGGATCAGCGCCAGATGCGGGATATTGCGGATCATCTGCAGCGTCGAATCGAAAATCCTCTCCGAGCGCCGCGACAGCCCGTTGGCGAGACCGAAGCGCGAAGCCGATGCCGCCGCCGACCAGAAGGCCGACAATAGCGCGCCAAAAGCTGACCCACATATTGCGCGGCAGTTCGCCGGTGAGCGTGGCGTGCCAGCCCGCGGCGATCACGGCCGAAGGCGCCGGTAAAATCCGCGCCGGAATGAAGCCAGCGAGCGACAACGCTTCCCACAGCGCAATGATGCAAACGGGCAGCACCCATTGGGTCAGGTCGTCCGATCGGCGGCCGATGGTCGCAGAAAATTTCATGCGCCTCACGACTGCGCGCTTTGGCGCTGCGGCAACTGCGTGTTGGCGATGGTCTCCCCGAACGGCCCGGTATTGACGCTTGTCGCTTCGTGCGCGCGGCGTTGGCCAAGCGGCAACAGCGGGAACACCAGCTCGGCGAACCGGTAGGCTTCCTCGAGATGCGGATAGCCCGACAGGATGAAGGTATCGATGCCGAGCGCGATGTATTCCTTCATCCGCGCGGCGACTGTCGGCGGATCGCCGACCAGCGCCGTCCCGGCGCCGCCGCGCACCAGGCCGACGCCGGCCCACAGGTTCGGGCTGATCTCGAGCTTGTCGCGGCGGCCGCCGTGCAGCTGCGACCATGCGCTTCTGGCCGACCGAATCCATCCGCGCGAAGATCGCTTGCGCGCTGGCGATGGTGTCGTCGCTGACGTGTTCGATCAGTTCGTCCGCGGCTTTCCAGGCCTCGGCGTTGGTCTCGCGCACGATGACGTGCAGGCGGATGCCGAAACTCAGCGTGTCGCCCGCGTTTTGCCGCGAGCGCGGCGACGCGGGGCAAGTCTTCTCCGCGACCTGCGCCGGCGGCTCGCCCCAGGTCAGTATTTGTCGATGGTGTCGGCGGCGACATCGACGGCCGCTTCCGACGAGCCGCCGAAATACAGCGGCGGACGCGGCTTCTGCACCGGCGGGAATAGCAGCCGGCCGTCCTCGACGCGGATATGGTGCGCCGCTGAAGTTGACCGCTTCGCCGGCGAGCAGCGCGGTGTAGACCGCGAGAAACTCGCGCGTCACCTCGTAGCGTTCGTCATGGCTCAGAAAAATGCCGTCGCCTTTGTTCTCGACCGGGTCGCCGCCGGTCACGACATTGATCATCAGACGTCCGTTCGACACGCGGTCGAGCGTCGCCGTCATGCGCGCGGCAACGGTCGGCGACTGCAAGCCCGGGACGCACGGCGACGAGATAGCGCAACCGCTCGGTCCACGGCGCAATCGCCGACGCGATGACCCAGGAATCCTCGCAACTGCGGCCGGTCGGCAGCAGCACGCCGAAATAGCCGAGCTCGTCCGCCGCCTGTGCGATCTGGCGCAGGTAAGGAAGAGTGACTGCGCGCGCGCCAATCGTGGTGCCGAGATGCCGGCCGTCGCCGTGGGTCGGCAAGAACCAAAGGACGTTGGCTTGGGCGGGTGGGGCGATCGTTCATGAACCGGATTTCCTCACGGCGTCCGCGACGACGATTTGCTTCGGCACCAGCCCGAGTCCGTAGAAGGCGTCAGCGATACGCTGCTGATCGGCGACGACTTCGGGTTCGAGCGGACGTACGCCATAGGTCTGGCGCTTCACCGCCACTTCCAGAATGGGCGCCGGGATTCCGATGCCGGCGCTCAGTTCGCTCGGCGACCGCGCTTTCCTTCCCGGCGGCCCAGCTGGTCGAATTCGGAAATGCCGCTCAGGATCGCGTCGACCGCGGCGGGATTGGCGTCGGAGAACTTTCGGCCGGCCAGATAGAATTGCCGGTTCCATGCGAGGCCGGTTGCATCGGCGAGCGTGCGCGCGCCGGTCGCCGCCTGCGCCGCCGCGAGGAACGGATCCCAAATCACCCAGGCATCGACGGCGCCACGTTCGAAAGCTGCGCGGGCGTCGGACGGCGCCAAATAGGTCGGCTCGATCTCCGAATATTTCACGCCGGCGTTTTCCAGCGCCCGAACCAGCAGGAAGTGAACGTTGGAGCCCTTGTTGAGCGCGACCTTCTTGCCCTTGAGATCGGCCAGCGTTTTGAGCGGCGAATCCTTCGGGACGAGGATCGCTTCGCCTCTCGGGGCCGGCGGCTCGTACGCGGCATAGACGAAGGGAACGCCCGCGGCTTGGGCGAAAATCGGCGGTGTTTCACCGGCGTGCCCGAAATCAATGGCGCCGGCGTTGAGCGCTTCCATGAGCGGCGGCCCCGACTGGAACTCCCGCCATTCAACCCTGAAGCCCAGCGGCGCAAGCTTGCTTCTCAAGGCCGCCGCGGCCCTTCAGGAGGATAAGGTTGCCGTATTTTTGAAAGCCAATGGTCACGACCTTGTCCGCCGCCGTACTTGCGCCGGTGATGAAAGACGCCAGCGCAACAGGCGAGGGCCGCCGCCGCGAGCAAGGCGCGGATTATTTTCATGGACCTCTCCTGCCGCCGCAAGCCAATAACTGGAGTCGCACCCGGTTGCCGGGGATGGCAATCTCCGACCGACAGTCGAAATAATCTATAGACATTATATTCTATAACAAGCGAACACGCCGGGCTTGCAAACCCATTGCAAAAATACCGGAACAACTAGTCTAAAATTCCATCCTTCATGGCGCCCGCGCGAAAAATGAATCGAGCAGGGGCGCAGCGAGAAAGTTGACCGAACGTCAGCCGGTCAGGAAGCGCCGGCCGGGCGCAAGCCGGCTGAGACCTTCTGCACGAACTCGTCGAGCTCGCTGCCGGCGAGGTCGCTCACCGCCCACAGGTCGAGTCCGTTCTCCGTCCAGTGGCGGATGTTGTAGCCCTGCATGCTCTCGGACGCCGCGCCGGCAAGTTTCGCCGAATGCCGGGCAATGAACAAATTGATGATGTGCTTGCGCCGCTGATAGACGATCGCCGCCACCGGTTCGCCGGCGAGATAATCGAGCCGGCCGCCGAGCAGCGTAAAGCCCTGCGCGGTCAGGTCGATGACCGGCGGCGCCACTTCGAGCCGGCCGTTGAACCACGGCTTGACGGTGTGCTGGTCGCTCGTGACCACGTCGAGCAAATGATTGGCTTGCAGCGAACGCAAGTGCGCCGACAACAGATCGTCGGATATTTCCTGGCCCTGCTTGTTGGGAATGACGGCAAGGACGAGAGCGGCCGCCGCTACCGCTGACAGCCCCGCGCCGGCCGCAAACCCGCCGAAGAACGATCGCCGCGTCGGCTGAAAGCCGCTCCGCAGGGGAATGACGTTGGACGCCGGAGCGGACACCGGCTGCGGCGGCGTCAGCATTTGCTCGATGCGATTGCGCAGCTGCGGCGGCGCGCTCTCTCGCAGCGCGGCGCCGCCCATGGCGTTCCGCATGGCGCGAAATGAGGCGAGCTTTTCCGCGCATGCCGCACAGCCGGCGATATGCGCCTCAACCTCACGCGCGTGGCCGGCGTCAAGCTCGCCGTCGATCAGCGCGTGCAACAGAACTTCTGACTCGGCGCAATTCATGGGCTTAACTTCAGGTTTGGCGTTGCCGGAGCGATCGAGGGCGCGGCGGCTTTCCGCGGCGTTCCACGCCGAACGCAGCATGGTGCGCGCCCGCGCCAGCCGCGACATTACCGTTCCCACCGGAACGCCTGAAACTTCGGCAATCTGCTGATATGAAAGATCGTTGATCTCACGCAGCACGATCGACTCGCGAAACGGCTCGGGCAGCTCTGAAACCAGGCGGCGAATGGTGGCGTCGTCTTGCTCCTTCAACATCGCTCCTTCCGGCGAGGCTTGCGCCTCCTGCCATACCGGCATCGCTTCCGCCGCGGTTTCATCCGCCGCGTAATCGGTAGGAATTTCCCGGTCGCGGCGCCGCGCGAATTCGTCGTTGCATACGTTGCGCAATATCGCCAGCAGCCAGGGCTTCATGGCCGGCCCCCGGTAGCTGTCGAAATGGCGCAGCGCCCGCACATAACACTCCTGCGCCGCGTCCTCGGCGTCGGCCGGATTGCGGACGAGATAGCGCGCCAGCGTGAACACGTCGTCGAGATACGGTAATGCGGCGTCGCGAAAGCGCCGCATCCGCTCGTGTTCGGCTGCTTCATCCTCTGCCATCGTATGAAGTCCGGCGCTCCAGCGGTCATGTGGCGGCGGCCTTTGTAACATTATTGGGTGGCGGCGCTACCGGTCGCGGCTTCCACCACGATCGAGCCGACCATGTGGGGATGCAAATAGCAGAAATATTTATAGGTCCCCGGCGTGGTGAAGGTGAACGAGAACTTGTCGTCGGTATCGAGCGCCTTCGATTTGGCAAACGCATTGGTCGAAGACCCGATCCCGTGCGGAATGTCGTCCTTGTTGGTCCAGGTCACGGTGGTGCCGGCCTTCACCGTCAGCGTTGCCGGCGTGAAGGTGAAGTTGTCGATCGAGACGGTGGCGGCAGGCTCGGCGGCGAGCAGCACGCCCGCGCCGAGCAACAAGCCGGTCACCGCGCCGAGCCCGGCGGCGGCAATGATATGACGCAACATTTTTGTTTCCTTTAGCTCTTCAGCGGCGAATCGACGATGGCGAGGCGCTGCTCCGCTCTCTTTCAGGGTGACGTCGGCAACGCCGAGCATCTGCCGCAATTGCTCCTCGGGGACTTTCATCGGGCCGGGCGAGGCGGCCGCGCCGGGCGCCGGTTGCGGGAACGCGGTCGAGCGCGCGGTGTGGAAGGTGACGTTGCCTTCGACCTTCTGCATCACCTGGTGGATGTGGCCGTTGAGCACGGTCACCGAGCCGAAGCGCTTGAGGTAGGACAGCGCCTGCGCGCCGTCGTCGGTGCCCCAGCCCCACTCCTGATAGACCGTCCACAGCGGGATGTGAGCGAACACCACAATCGGCGTCGACGCCGAGCGGCCTTTCACGTCGTCCTCAAGCCATTCCAGCTGCTCGGCGCCGAGATTGCCAAGCCCGCCGGCTTTCAGATCGACGACATTGTTCAGGCCGATGAAATGCACGCCGTTGGCGTCGAAGCTGTACCAGCCCGCGCCTTTGGCGCCCCGCGCGTAGCGTTCGCGATAAAGCTTCTGCTCGGGATCGAGAAAATCGTGTTCGCCCGGCACGTAATGCACGTCGAGCCGCGACTGCGAAATAATGCTGTCGGCGTCGTCGAATTCCTTTTCCTTCGACAGATGACTGATGTCGCCGGTGTGGATCATGAATGCCGGCTTTTCCGGCAGGCCGTTGATCTTGGCGATCGCCTCTTCCAGCGTGCCGCGCGCGTTCGGGTTGGCCGGGCTTGTCGAAGCCGACATGGCTGTCGCTGATCTGCGCGAACGTCAGCCCGCGCGGCTGCGCCGCTTCGGCCTCGCCAATGAGGCCGATGGAGTGGGGCACGCCGCCGGCAATCGTCCACAGCACGCCGGTGCCGACCCAGGTCATGCATTCCAGAACCTTGCGGCGGTTAAGGCCGTTTTCGCCATCGAGATCGCTCACTGCCTGTCTCCTTTAAGCCGCCGCCGGAACTGGCGGTTTTCGGGCTTTCAGGGTCGAGACTTGGCGACGGCGAGGTTTATTCCCGGGCCGGGCAAAAAATTTTCGGCCCAAAAGAAAAGCCCCGGCGCGGAGGCCGGGGCCATTACTGCGAGAGTATCGGGGAAGGTTATAGCTGCCCGTACTTCCGCAGGACTTCGCGGCAGGAGCTGCCGACGCGCCAGCTTTGCGCGGCGAGCGTCGCGCCACATTGCAGCAGGTTGCTCCAGGTCATGCCGCCAGAGCGGTCACACAGCCGCGCCGCAGCCGGCTTGCAGGGTGCGAGTTCAGCCATATCAATGGCGCTTGCGCTGGTGCTCAGAGCACCGAGGATCAGACACGCAGCAAACAGCATTTTCATCGGCAAAAGTTCCCCTCTTTTGTTTGGTGGAAGGCCTGTCGCTAACGCATTATGACCGGGAAATCTAGAATTTTGTGCGCCGCACAAAAGTCGCATAAAAGGAGAAAATGCGGCGGACGTAACGAGCTGATTTAACGAATGAAAAGTCTTAAAATCGGGCTGTCGCCGTTAAGACTAAGATCGGCTTTTTCTGACGCTCTCAATCTCGGGCGGCTTTAACCTTCGCCGGGCGCTGCGACGGCGGAGCTTTCCGGTTCGGATCACGCCGCCGATAGCCCGCCCTTCTCCTCGATGAAGTTTGCGATCTCGGCCACGCCCTTGCCGGCGCGCAGATTGGTGAAGACGAACGGGCGCTCGCCGCGCATCCGTTTCGACTCGCGATCCATGACTTCGAGCGAGGCGCCGACATGCGGCGCGAGATCGACTTTGTTTATCACCAGAAGATCCGAGCGGGTGATGCCCGGGCCGCCTTTCGAGGGGATCTTGTCGCCCGCCGCGACGTCGATCACGTAAATAGTCAGGTCGGCAAGCTCGGGCGAAAACGTCGCGGCGAGATTGTCGCCGCCGGATTCGATCAGCACCAGATCGAGCGCGGGGAATTTCTGCCGCATGTCGGCAATCGCCGCGAGATTGGCGGAAGCATCCTCGCGGATCGCGGTGTGCGGGCAGCCGCCGGTTTCCACGCCGGCGATGCGGTCGGGAACCAGCGCGCCGGAACGCACCAGATATTCGGCGTCCCACTTGGTGTAGATGTCGTTGGTGATGGCGGCGATCTCATAGCGCTCGCGCAGGCGTTTGCAGAGCGCGTCCATCAGCGCGGTTTTGCCCGAGCCGACCGGGCCGCCGACGCCGACACGTAATGGACCGTGATGGGTTGTCATCCTCGCTCCGCTCAAAAACCGGCGACCAGTTCCAGCGACTTGCCGGCCTGCGCGTGCGCGCGCCGCGTAGCGGCAAAGTTTTCGCTGATCTCCGGCGGCAAGGCCACCTCCTTGGCGAATTCCGGCTTCTGCATCAGCCGCGCGAACCAGTCGGAGACGCGCGGATGCAGCCGCTTGAACGGATAGGCGGCGAGCGTCAGGCGGTCGACATAGATGAACCAGGCGATGTCCAGCACCGAGAGCTTGTCGCCCATCAGATAGGGCTGGCTCGCGAGTTTCTTGTCCAACTCGCCGAACTCGGTCTGGAATTTCAACGCCGAGGTGCGCGCTGCCTCGTCCGAGATGCCGTGCTCTGCGTAGTTCCCCCAGAACGCGATCTGTTTGTCGATCTCGGCGTCCTTGCGTCCGCCGACGGTGCCGGAACCCAGTTTGTATTGTTGGAGGTCGGCCACGGATTTTCGCGGTTTCGCTGGGTTGAACACAAAGCGAAAGCTGAGCGTCCGGATGTCGAGGTGCAGCTCGTCTTCGTGGTGCAGCAGCTTCGCCACCTCGTGCTCGTAACCCGCCGGGATCAACTGCGGTTGCGGAAATTTCTTTTCCAGATAAGTGATGATGTCATTGCTCTCGATGTGGACCGCGCCGTCGTCGACCAGCACTGGAACGAGGCCGCGCGGATTGATGCCGAGATACCACGGCGTCATGTTGCCGTTGTTTGGCAGATCGATGACGTGCGACTGCCACTCGATGCCCTTAAGATTGAGAAAAATCCGCAACTTCTTCGAGCAAGATGACATGGTGCCGTGCAGGACGTGGATGCCCTTCCACGCCAGCACCTCGCGGGTTTTGATATCGCTGTCGACAAGCTGAACCATTTCTCCTCCGCAACTAAGATCGGAACAGTCGGGTGTATTGGGTTTCGTGCTTCATGCCGGCGATGTCGGCACGGAAGGCGCAGGTGCCGAATTCGTCGAGCGGCGTTTCAAGCGCGCGGGCAGCCGTCGCCGCCACAATACCCTCCAGCGCGGCAAGAATGCGCTGGCCGTCGGTCTGCCCAAGCGGGATCAGCCGGATGCCGGCGGAAATCCAGTTGGCGGTTAGCGCCTGCAGGAACGCGCGCACCGCCACTGCGCGAGCAATGCCGTGACCGGCGCAAGCGGCGCCAGCGGCGATAGGCAGCGCAACCGGTCCGCTCCACGTTGCATGAAGCCGCGCGAGCGCCGGTGTCGGCCACGCCGCCTGGGTGGTTTCCAAAAAAGCGCGGCCTTGTGCCGTCGTTTCCAGGAAACGCTCTTTCGAGGCGACCAGCGCGGCGGCGAGTTCGGCGACGGCGGCGAGCGCCGCGTCGTCGTTCGCGGTGATGGCGCCGTGGGCATGACTGAACAACACCGCGTCGGCAAAGCCGGCGCCCTCGGCGATCATCACCGCCAGCCACTCACGCAGCGTTTCTGCATCTTTGATGTCGCCGGCTTCGACCGCCCACTCGATGCCGGCGGAATAGGAAAACGCACCAATCGGGTAGGCCGGCGACATCCACGCCATGAGGCGGTAAAGCGCGGCGGAGCTATCGAGCGAGTCGATGGCAGATTTGTCTCGCTCATTCTCGCGCAAGCCGGATCAAGCTTCGGACGGCCCTTACTGGGCCCTCGCTTTCGCGGGGACGAGCGGACAAGTGACCTAGTCATGCTCGCCATGATCGTGATTGTGGTCATGGTCGTGATGATGATGGCCGTGGCTGTGCGCGCGTTCGTGATGGTGATCGTAGGCGCCGCGCTCGGGATCGAACGGCGCCTCGACCGGCGTCAATCGCGCGCCGAGCCCGCGCAGCATGTCTTCGATGACGTGATCGCGCCGGATGCGTAGCCGCTCGCCGACGATCTGAACGTCGACGTGACGGTTGCCGATATGCCAGGCTAGCCGCGCCAGATCGTGGCCGTTCGCCGCGGCGATTTCGACCAGCGGCTCGGGCCTTCCGATGACGCGAACGATCGCGCCATCCTCGAGCACCAGGCCGTCGCCGTCGCGCAGCGCAGTGGCTTGCGGAAGGTCGAGCAGGAATTTTGTGCCGCGCTCGCCGCTGAAAACAACCCGGCGGCGATGACGGTCATGCGCATCGAGCGCGACCGCATCGATGGCGGTCGCTTCGTCCCAGTGCCCGGCGGGCTTGATGTCGTGCGCGCGCTTCATTGGTCCAGTGTAGCCAATCGGGGTTCACTCACCGTCATCCTAGCAACGTCGCGCGCCGTTCGCTAACTTGCAATCGGCGCGGATTTATCGGCGGGGAGACAGCATTGCGGCTGCGGGTCATTGGAGCCGGTGCGGGCCTTGCGGGTTTGGTTATTGCCGGCTTGGTCTGGGCGAATTGGGCGCGCATCGCGGTGGCGGTGGCGCCGAACAAGGTGGCCGCGACCTCGCGCAGCGAAGCTGCGCGCCAGGCCGATGAGCTGTTCTGGCAAACCCTTCACGGCGGACGCTATGATGAAATCCAGCCGGCGCTCGAAGCACTGACCGCGGCGTATCTGGAGACGCCTGACGACGCGGTGACCGCGGCTCACGCCGCCTGGCTTCACGTCTGGCGCGTTTCGGAACGCACGCGTCTGACAGCAATTCCGGCCACCATCACCGACGACATCAGGGTATCGCGCCGGTATTTCCACGAAGCGGTAGAGCTTAACCCTTCCGAGGCGCGTTACCTCGGCTTCCTCGCCAGCATGACGCTCGCTGAAGGCACCATCGACAAAGAAGAGGCGACGCTCCGCCGCGGCTATTTCATGCTGCTCGACGCCATCCGGGCGTGGCCCGAATTCAATCTTTTCACCGGCGGATATGTCTTGAGCCAGAAACCGGCGAACTCCGGCCAATTCAAGGAAGGCCTGGAATGGCAGTGGCGAACGCTCGACCTATGCGTCGGCGAGAAGATCGACCGCGCCAATCCCGACTACGCCAGATACATGGCGCTCGAGACCAAGGAAGGCCCAAAGCGGGTGTGCTGGAATTCCTGGATTGCCCCGCACAATTTCGAGGGCTTTTTTCTCAACATGGGCGACATGCTGGTGAAGTCGGGGGATTGGCAAACCGCGCGGAAGATTTACGCCAATGCGAAGCTTGTCCACGAATACCCGACATGGCCGCACCGCGACGTGCTGGAGCAGCGCATCGCGTCCGCCGAAGCCAACGTGGCTGCGTTCAACGCGCCGCCGGGCGGCAGTAAGCCGGTTATCATGATCAATTCGACAATCTCCTGCATGGCCTGCCATCAGCAATAGCCGCAAGGGTCGATTGCCTTTTCGGATATTGGACATCGCACGCGGCCCCGATATGTTGCCGCGTCACAGGAACTCCCCCGCCGCATGACCATCAACGGTAAAGCCTACATTGCCGGCGCCTTCGAGCACCCGACGCGGCACGCGCCGGACAAGACCGTGGCGCAGCTTCATGCCGAAGTCGCGCTCGGCGCACTCAAGGACGCCGGCCTGACGCGCGCCGATGTCGACGGCTATTTCTGCTCCGGCGACGCGCCCGGACCGGGCCCCGCCTCCATGGCGGAATACATGAACTTGAAGCTTCGCCACGCCGAATCCACCGAGCTCGGAGGCACGTCCTATATCACCTTGGCGGCGCACGCCGCCGAGGCCATCGCGGCGGGCAAGTGCGACGTGGCGCTGATCACGCTCGCGGGCCGCCCGCGTAGCGAAGGCATGGCGACCGGCACCGCGCCGCGCGCCCGCGATCCCAACCAGCCGGAAGCCGGCTGGGAGATGCCTTACGCCATCACCACCGCCAACGGTTACGCGATGTGCGCCATGCGGCACATGTACCAGTACGGCACCACGAGCGAACAGCTCGCCTGGGTCAAGGTCGCGGCCTCGCATCACGCGCAGCACAATCCGCACGCCATGCTGCCCGAAGTCGTCACCGTCGACGACGTGGTCAATTCGCCGATGATCGCCGATCCGCTGCATCGCCTCGATTGCTGCGTGATCAGCGACGGCGGCGGCGCGATTGTGGTAGTGCGGCCGGAAATCGCCAAAAAATTGAAGCGCCCGCTGGTGAAAATCATCGGCGCCGGCGAAACCGTGAAGCATTTGGCCGGCGGCACGTTCGATCTGACGACATCCGGCGCCGCGCGCTCCGGACCGATTGCGTTTGGCGAAGCCGGCGTGACGCCCAAAGACATCAAATACGTCTCGATCTACGACAGCTTCACCATCACGGTGGTCATGCAGATCGAAGACCTGGGCTTCTGCGCCAAGGGCGAAGGCGGCAAGTTCGTCGCCGACGGCAACCTCATTTCCGGCGTCGGCAAGCTGCCGTTCAACACCGACGGCGGCGGCTTGTGCAACAACCATCCGGCCAATCGCGGCAGCATGACCAAAATCATCGAAGCGGTGCGGCAGTTGCGCGGCGAAGCCCATCCGGCGGTGCAAGTGAAGAATTGCGATCTGGCGTTGGCGCAAGGCACCGGCTTCCATCTCGCCACGCGGCATGGCAGCGCCACCTTGATCATGGAACGCGAGTAGGGCAATGCCGCAAAAAATCGCTTCGCCCGTCGTCACGGTGGAGACGCAACCGTTCTGGAATGCGGCGCGCGAAGGCCGCTTTGTGGTGCCGGTCTGCGCCGCATGCGGCAAGGCGCATTGGTATCCGCGGGCGATCTGTCCGTTTTGCGACAGCGAAAAAATCGAGTGGCGGCCGGCAAGCGGCCGCGGCACCATCTACACCTTCAGCGTGATGCGCCGCGTCAAGGAGCCTTATGCCATCGCGCATGTGACGCTTGCCGAAGGCCCGACCATGCTGACCAACATTGTCGATTGCGACTTGGACAGGCTACGCATTGGGCAGGCGGTCGCGCTCGTGTTCAAGGAAAGTGAGAACGGCCAGCCGGTGCCGATGTTCGCGCCGGCGTGAGTTTCGGTTTCAGGTTCGGCGATGATCAACAAGATCGTGCAAACCATGGCGGAAGCGGTGGCTGGCGTCCGCGATGGTTCGCTGGTCCTGATCGGCGGATTTGGCAGCATCGGCCAGCCGAACGCCCTGATCGAAGGTTTGATCGAGCAGGGCGCCAAGGATCTGACCGTGGTCGCCAACAATGCCGGCGTCGGTCACAATGGCCTGGCGCGGCTGATGGAAGTCGGACGCGTGCGCAAAATCATCTGCTCTTATCCGCGCACCAGCGATCCGGTGGTATTCGAGGAGCTTTATCGCGCCGGCCGCATTGAGCTTGAAGTGATGCCGCAGGGCACTATGGCCGAGCGCATGCGTGCCGCCGGCGCCGGCATCCCGGCGTTCTACACGCCGACCTCGGTCGGAACGCTGCTGGCCGAGGGCAAGGAGCAGCGCGAGTTTTCCGGGCGAAGATACGTGCTGGAGGAGGCGCTCCATGGCGACGTCGCGCTGATCGAAGCCTGGGAAGCGGATCGCTGGGGCAACCTCACCTACAAGTCGTCGGCGCGCAATTTCAATCCGGTGATGGCGATGGCCGCCGAGTTGACGATCGCGCAGGCGCAGCACATTGTCGATCTCGGCGTGCTCGATCCGGAAAAGGTGATGACGCCCGGAATATTCGTGCAGCGCGTGGTGCACGTTCCTTACGGCGAACCGGTGGTGACGTGATGGAAGCGGACACAAAGGCCGATCCGCGCGCTGCCCGAGCGCAGGCCGGCTGCACGCCGTGGACGCGCGATCAAATCGCGGCGAACGCCGCGCGCGACATTCCCGAAGGCTGGTACGTCAATATCGGCATCGGCATTCCGGTGCTGGTGGCCAATCACATTCCGCCCGAGCGCGAAGTCATTATCCACTCGGAAAACGGCATCCTCGGCATGGGCCCGGAGCCGGCGCCGCACGAGATCAATCGCTGGCTGATCAACGCCAGCAAAAAATATGTGACGCTGCGGCCGGGCGGCGCCTACACCCACCACGCCGACAGCTTCGCCATTATCCGCGGCGGTCATCTCGACCTCTGCATCCTCGGCGCCTTTCAGGTCGCCGAGAACGGCGATTTCGCCAACTGGTCGATGTCGCCAACCGACATGCCGTCGGTCGGCGGCGCGATGGATCTGGCCGTCGGGGCGAAACAAGTGTGGGTGGTCATGGACCACACGGCCAAGTCGGGCGAGAGCAAGCTGGTGCGGCGCTGCACCTATCCGCTGACCGCACCCGGCGCAGTGACCCGCGTTTACACCAACCTTGCGGTGCTCGACGTCACGCCGGAAGGTTTTGCCGTGCGTGAAATGGCGCCGGGGCTGACGTTCGAGAATTTGCAGGAAGCGACTGACGCGCCGCTGCATCGCGCAGCGTGAGCGCTACGCCAGAGTCAGCGGCCTAAAACACCAAGCGGCCGCCGACCACCGCCAGCGTCGAAGCCAGGATCGGGCGAAGCACGCGATCGGGAATGCGCGCGCCGATGTAACTGCCGATGGTGATGCCGGGGATCGACCCAATCAGCAGAGATACCAACAACACCCAGTCGACGGAGCCGAGCAACCAGTGCCCGATGCCGGCAATCAGCGTCAACGGTACGGCATGTGCGATATCGGAGCCGACGATCCGCGCCACCGGCAGCCGCGGATAGAGGATCAGCAGCACCGTGACGCCGATGGCGCCGGCACCGACCGAAGACAATGAAACGAGCACGCCCAGCACGGCGCCGAGCACGATGGTGAGCGTCTTTGGTCTGCCCTGGCTCGAATTCGCCGACCCGCTTCGCGAAAAAGTCGAGAATGCGCTTGCGAAACACCAGCGCGATCGCCGTTAGGATCAGCGCAAAACCTAACACGGTGGTGATTAATCCGGAGGCGCCTCCGCCACTACGATTGCTGAAGTAAGCGAGGACGGCGAGCGTCAGTGCCGTGGCCGGCACGCTGCCGTAAGCCAGCCGCCGCGTGATCTTCCAATCGATGGTATCGCTTAAGCCGTGAACCAGCGTGCCGGCGGTCTTGGTGATGGCAGGCGTAAAGCAAATCGGTGCCGACCGCCGTCGCCGGATGGATGCCAAACAACAGCACCAGCAGCGGCGTCATCAGTGAGCCGCCGCCGACGCCGGTCAATCCGACCAGCATGCCGACCAGAAAGCCGGAGAGGGAATAGAGCCAGATCAAAACCTTCGACATCAAGCCGACGCGCACTTCTCGACGGCGGCGACTTCGTCTCCGGCACTGAGACGGGCCTGTCGCGGCCGGCAAAAACGATGACGCCGCGACCAGCGAAAGCCAGAAACGTTGCGGTCCGCTGCCAGGATCTCATGCGCCCTCTCAATAATATAAGTCTATACAATAAGTAGAGTGAAAATTTCGGCTTTTGATTGTGCCGCCGCGAATGGTTTCAACCAAAACGCCCCGACGAAAGATCAGGAAATTGCTGTCAGCGCCCTTTTTTGGGCGCTTGAGAGGCGGGCCGCTCAAGCTGCGGCAAATTCGGGCGAAAACGCGCCGATTGACCGGGATTTATTGTGCCGCTGCGGGCTTTGCCGGTTCCGTCTTTTGCGGCTTCTTGGCTTTCGGCTTTTCGACAACCGCGGTGGTCTTGGCCGGGAGTTTGGATTTGTCCTTGGCCGCTTTTCGGTCCGGCGTTTTTCCGTTCGCCTTCGCGTCTGCCTTCCCGTCGGCGGCCTTATCGTCGGTGGCGTCCTTCGCCGCCGCGGTCTTTGCTCCGGCTTTCTTCTTGTGCGGGGCCGCGGGCTCGATGGCGTTGAGTTTCGCTACTTCGCCGGGCGCACGCGTCGGCCCGGTATAAACCACGACCGGCGGTTCGCTGCCGGAGTCGGAAAGAAGCGCGGCGCCTTTCGGCGTCGGCGCGCGCAGGCTCGACAATAGCGTCGAGAACGGCGTGTCGACGCCGCCAGGCGTATTCTCGGTGCCGCCTTCTTCCTCTTCCTCGGCCGGTGTGCGCTTGCGGTGCGGACCGCACACGCTGTCGTGCAGATTGGGCGGATCGGCGTTGACCGGCGTGAGATTGTTGACCGAGCCCAACGCCGGCGTCAGCCAGCCGAGCGGGTTCTGCGTAAATCCTCGCTCCAGCAGTTCGGCGGCCTTGATGGCGCGCGCCGGCGACGACGGCGCGCCGAGCACCACGGCGATCAGCCGCTTGCCGCCGCGCGTCGCGGTGGCCACAACGTTGAAGCCGGACGCGCAGATAAATCCGGTCTTCATGCCATCGAGGCCCGGATAGCGGCCGACCAGCGAATTGGTGTTGTGAATGATGCGGCGGCCGAACTTGATGGCGCCGATGTGCCAGTACGGGCCGTATTCCGGGAAATCGTGAATGAGCGCGCGCGCCAGAATGGCGAGATCGCGCGCCGAGGTAATCTGGCCGTCGGCCGGCAGACCGTTCGGATTGACGAAATTCGATTGCGACATGCCGAGCTGATGCGCGGTCTTCGTCATCTCGTCGGAGAACTTCTCGATCGAACCGGAGACGCCTTCGGCGAGCACCACGGCCATGTCGTTGGCCGAATGCACCATCAGCATCTTCAGCGCGTTGTCGACGGTCACCTGCGTGCCGGGCGGGAAGCCCATCTTGGTCGGCGATTGCGCCGCGGCGATGTGCGACACCGTGAACAGGCTGTCGAGCGTGATCGTTGCCCGCCTTGATCGCGCTCAAGCGTGACATAGGCGGTCATCAGCTTGGTCACCGACGCCGGATACCAGGGATAGGTGGCGTTTTCGGCTTCAAGCACCTTGCCGGTGTCGGCTTCGACCAGGATGGTTGCCTCGGCGTTGGCGGCCGCGGCGGGCAGCGCCGCGGCGCAAAGCGGGCCGAGCCCGAGCGCCAATATCAGCGTGCGGATTGTTTGCCTTGAATTCACGCGCTGTGGCCCGCTCGATTAGCCGCCGCCGCTGGCGTGCGACGGCAAAGGGGTGTGGTCCGCGAAAGGTTTCGCATGCCCGGATGGAGAACTATCTAACCGAAACAGAGGCTCGAAGGCAAAGGTGAATCCGGATAGGGTAGCGCGGCACGGAACATACGTGTCGCGGTTAGCCAAGGAAAAGCGACCGAAATTCGGCAGAGGAAGCAATCATGACCGCCTGCATCGTGGGTTGGGCACATACGCCGTTCGGCAAGCTCGCCGATGAAACTGTGGAAAGCCTGATCGTGAAGGTGGCGACGCAGGCGCTCGCCGACGCCGGCATCGACGCCAAGGATGTCGACGAAATCGTGCTCGGCCATTTCAACGCCGGCTTCTCCGCCGCAGGATTTTACCGCGTCCCTCGTGCTTCAGGCCTCGCCCGATCTGCGCTTCAAGCGCGCCACGCGCGTGGAGAACGCCTGCGCCACCGGTTCGGCCGCCGTCCATCAGGGGCTGAAGTCCATCGCGGCGAAGCTCGGCGCGCATCGTGCTGGTCGTCGGCGTCGAGCAGATGACGACGACGCCGGCCGCCGAGATCGGCCGCAATCTCCTCAAGGCCTCGTATGTACGCGAGGAAGCCGATATCGAGGGCGGCTTCGCCGGGATTTTCGGCAAGATCGCCGGACTTTATTTCCAGCGCTGGGGCGACCAGTCCGACGCGCTGGCGCATGATCGCCGCGAAGAACCACAAGAACGGCGTCGGCAATCCCTATGCGCAGATCCGCAAGGATTTCGGCTACGAGTTCTGCCGGAACGAAAGCGACAAGAACCCGCGCGTTGCCGGGCCGCTCAAGCGCACCGATTGCTCGCTGGTTTCCGACGGCGCGGCGGCGATCGTGCTGGCCGATGTCGAGACCGCGCTGAAACTCGAGCAAGGCGGTGGTGTTCCGCGCCGCCGAGCACGTGCAGGATTTTCTGCCGATGTCGCGGCGCGACATCCTCAAATTCGAAGGCTGCGCGGTGGCGTGGCAGAAGGCGCTGACCGCCGCCGGCATCGCGCTGGCCGATCTGTCGTTTGCCGAGGTGCACGACTGTTTCACCGTCGCCGAACTGATCGAGTACGAAGCGATGGGGCTGGCGCCGGAAGGGCAGGGCGCGCGCGTCATCGCGGAAGGCATTGTCGCCAAGGACGGCAAGCTGCCGATCAATCCGTCCGGCGGGCTCAAGGCCAAGGGCCATCCGATCGGCGCGACCGGCGTGTCGATGCACGCGCTGGCTTCGATGCAGCTCACCGGCACAGCCGGCGACATGCAGGTCAAGAACCCGCGGCTCGGCGGCATCTTCAATATGGGCGGCGCCGCGGTCGCCAATTACGTCAGCATTCTCGAACGGCTGCGCTAGATCGACCCTCTTCCGCAAGGCGAGAGGGAAGGCAAATGGCGCGTCCACGGCTCGCAAAATAATCACACAAAAATTTGCTACGCGCGTTCGCGCGGCACCACCGGCGTATCGAGCGAGTGCAACGCGGTGCCGAGCGGCGTTTCAGATCCGAATTGCGCTTCGCACGAGCTCGGCTGAAGAAGCCGCCGCGCGCGACCAGTTCGTCGTAAGTTGCCGCTCTCGATGATGCGGCCGTTCCTGAAAAACCAGGATGCGGGTGGCGTTGCGGATGGTCGCGAGCCGATGCGCGATCACGAACGTGGTTCGTCCCTTCATCACTTCGTCGAGCGCCGCGGTGACGCGCTGCTCGGTCACCGGATCGAGCGCGCTGGTCGCCTCGTCGAGGATCAGGATCGGCGGGTCTTTCAGCAGCGCGCGCGCGACGGCAAGCCGCTGGCGCTCGCCGCCGGAGATCAGCCGGCCGCGCTCGCCGATGCGCGCTTCGAAGCCGTCGGGGTTGCGCTCGATGAATTCCAGCGCCTGCGCGCGGGCGGCAGCTTCGCGCATTTCCGCATCCGTGGCGTCGGGCTTGCCGACTCTCAAGTTCTCGGCGATCGAGCGGTTGAACAGAAGCGTCTCCTGAAAAACCACGCCGATGTTGCGGCGCAGCCCGGTCAGCGTCAGCCCGCGGATATCCATGCCGTCGATGGCTGATCAGCCCGGACTGCGGATCGAAGGTGCGATGAAGCAGCGCCAGCGCGGTCGACTTGCCGCTGCCGGTCGGCCCGACCAGCGCAATCTGTTCGCCGGGCAACGCGGTAAAGCGCAGGTCGGCGACCGCGGCGCGCTTGCCGTCGTAGGAAAACGACACGTCCTTGAACTCGACCAGGCCGCGCAGCCGCGCCGGGTCGATGGCGTTCGGGGCGTCGCGCACCGCCGGCACCGTGTCGAGCACGCCGAAAAATTCGGCCAGTCTGGGTTTATCGAGGAACAGGCGGTTGGCGAATCCGACCATTTGCTCGAGCCGCGCGATCAGCAGCGCCGCAATCGCCATGAAGCTGACAATCGCGCCGACCGACGACAGGCCGACGATTTTGAGGTAGGCGCCGGTCAACAGGATCACCAGCAACGTCAGCGTCGTGGCGGAGCGCGTCAGCACCGCGGCCACCGCCCACCACGACAGCACCGGCATCTGCGCCCGCAACAGCGAATTCACCAGCGTGCGCAGCGCCGACACTTCGCTCTCGATGCGCACGTAGCTCTGCACCACGGCGATGTTGCCGAGCGCGTCGGCGGCGTTCTCGGCGAGATCGGAATAATGCTTCTCGACCGCCTGCTGCAAAGCGTTGGCGCGTGCGCACCACCACAGTCGTCACCACCGGTGAAAACCACGCACAGCGCCAGGAGCGGCAGCGCCAGCCGCCAGTTCAGATAAAGCGACGCCGGCAGCAGCACGATGATGAAGACGAAGGCGGCGAAATGTTCGCGGAAGAACGAGACCCACAGCCACCACAGCGTATCGGTGCCGGCCAGCATGATCTTGAGCTGCCGTCCCGAATGCGCGCCGGCGTGATAAGACAGCGGCAGTTGCAGGACGTGCTCGAAGAAATCCGCCAGCACCAGGTTGCGGCGGCGGTGCGCGAGGCGGTCGGAAAACCACGCCACCATCGCCGAAGCGGCGATGATGAACAGCCCGAACCCCACCCAAGCGCCGATCAGCGGCGCCAGCACGGCGGCAGCGCCGTTCAGGCTCGCAGGCAAAGTTCCCGACAGCGCATCGATGATGTGGCCGAGCAGGATGGGCTCGATGAATGTCGCCATCGCCAGCACGATATTCGCCAGCGCCAGCGCGACGGCAAGCCGCGCCTCGGGGGCGAGCAACCCAAGCACGCGCAAGTAGATTCGTAGAAAATTCATGACCGCGCGATCCGGCCGCTCGGCTGTTGGGTTGCCTTCGAGCCGTCAACTTTTATGTCAAGATAAGCCGCTCGGCCAGTCTGCGAACTTGCGCAGTGCGCCGGCCGTAGCGATCAACATTTTTGTCACCGGGAGCAAGCCATGCAAGTCCAACCTTACCTCGATTTCAACGGCCGCTGCGGCGAGGCGCTGGAATTCTACAAAAAAGCCATCGACGCCAAGGTCGGGATGTTGATGCGCTGGAAAGACAGCCCGGATAAAACCATGTGCACGCCGGAGAACGCCGAAAAAGTCATGCACGCGCAATTCTCGGTCGGCGACACCACGGTCATGGCGTCCGACGGCCGCAGCGGCGGTCAGCCGAATTTCAGCGGCATCATGCTGTCCATCCAGGTGGACAACGAGGCCAAGGCCGACAAGCTGTTCCAGGGACTTTCCGAGGGCGGCAAGGTCACCATGCCCATGGGCAAGACGTTTTTCTCGCCCCGGTTCGGCATGGTGGCCGATAAATTCGGTGTCGGCTGGATGATCAATGTGGCACACTAACCCCCGGGGATAGCGTTGTGGGGGCTTGATAAATGGGTGCGGAAGGCAAGAGCGAAGATTTCGTCATTGCCCGCGTATTCGATGCGCCGCGCGAGCGGCTCTGGGACGTGCTCACGCAAGCCGAGCACCTGAAGGAATGGTGGAGCCCGACCGGCTTCACCATGATTGCCGCCAACATCGATCTGCGTCCCGGCGGCGTCTTCCACTGCGGCTTGCGCGCGGTGGACGGCTACAAAATGTGGGGCAAGTTCGTCTATCGCGAGATCGTGCCGCCGGAACGCCTGGTGTTCGTCAATTCGTTCTCGAACGCGGCCGGCGGCGTCACCCGCCACCCGATCGTGCCGACCTGGCCGATGGAAACCCTCATCACCGTGACGTTCGAGGAAGAAGGCGCCGCAAAGAGCAAGCTCAATGTCCGCTGGGCGGCGCACAACGCCAATGAAGTGGAACAGAAAACTTTCGACGCCTCGCATGTCGGCATGAAAGCGACCTGGACCGGAACGCTCGACCGGCTCGGCGCTTACCTCGCCAAAGTCTAGCGGCAGCATAAAGCTACGGAAAAGTTCAGCGTGACGCCGTGTTGCTGATGCTGCGATCGTTGGCCGGCGGCAGATACGACGAATCGAAACTGCTGATGGCCTTGTCCTTGGACTGGAAACGGTAGATCAGCGCGAGCTGATCGAGCGACACCGCAAACCGCGCCGGATCGATCGCGCCAAATCCGCCGGTGCGCACTGCCGGCGTGACGATGTTGTCGGCAATCGCCATGCGCAGGCGTTCGAGTTCGATATCTTTCTTGGCGTCGCTGCGGCGAAGCACCGACTCGATCGCGGCTGTTGGATCGCTCACGGTCTCCTTCAGCGCCTTGACATAAGCGCGTAGAAATCCGCGGATCGCTTCGGGTTTTTCGGCGATGAACTTTTCCGATGCGACGATGCTCGCGCCATAGAGTTCGACGCCGTAATCCGCCATCTGCCAGACGGCGAGGTCGTCCTTTGGCACGCCCCGATCTTTAAGGTCGATATAGGAAATGAACGCGCAGCCGGTGACGGCATCGACTTCGCCCGAAGCCAGCATCGGGTCGCGCACCGGCAGGCCGACGTTTTCGATCCTGACTTTTTCCGCGTCGATGCCGTTTAATTTGGCGAAGATCGGCCATCGGGCCGAGGCCGGTTCGCTCGCCGGCGCGGCGATGATCTTGCCGGCGAGGTCGCCCGGCGTGGCGACGCCGCGGCTTCGCCGCGCGATAATGGCGGCGGGTGGTTTGTCGAATACCACGGACACAGCCTTCGCGCCCGTAGCGCCCTGGTCGCGGAGTTTGATCAACAAATTAAGGTCGGCGACGGCCAAGTCATAATTGGTAGTCGCCAGCAGCTTCGCGGTGTCTTGCGGATCGGCGACCGCGGCATCGATGATCACGTCGAGCCCTTCGCCCTTGAAGTAGCCCCGGTCGACAGCGACCAGGAAGGGCGCGGCCGGGCCGTCAATTTTTCGATCAAGTTTCAGATGAACGGTTGTTTCGGCCAGCGCCGGCAAGGGTCCGGCGAAAACCGCAGCGAGGAGGGGAGCGGCGATCCGGGTTAGCCGCATGAGGTCAACAACAGACATGCCCGGTCCCCTTTTGCGCTTTACATACGTGAGCGACGCCCCAGGCCTTCCCGCTTTCTGATAAAGAACATGCTGCGGCAAAGCGCAAGCAAAAGCCGCCAATGCGGGGCTTCGATGGACCTGCATTGTTAACGCGCAGCCGGATGCCGCAGATGTGGAACCCGTCATGACTGCGTCCACCGGGTCGCCGCCGGTTTTCACCGCCTCCTTTGCGCCGCCCGACGAGGAACTGGCCGCGCAGTTCCTTGCCATTTCTCCTGACGCCGAAGCCGAGCGCCGCATTGACGCACGCGCGACCGCGCTGATCGAAGCGATCCGCGCCAGGTCCGGTCGTCTCGGCGGCATCGAGGATTTTCTGCACGCTTATTCATTGTCGACCAAAGAAGGCCTGGCGCTGATGGTGCTGGCCGAGGCGCTGCTGCGGGTGCCCGACGCGACCACCGCCGACCGCCTCATCGAGGACAAGCTGGCCGGCGGCCATTGGCTCGACGGCGATGTCAAATCGACCGCGCTTCTGGTGTCGGCTTCGGCCTGGACGCTCGGCATCGCCGCCAGGATCATCCACGCCGGAGAAACGCCGGAGACCATTCTCGACAGTCTCGGGCGCCGGCTCGGACTGCCGGCGCTTCGGGCGGCGACCCGGCAGGCCATGCGGCTCCTTGGCTCGCATTTTGTGCTGGGCCAAACCATCGGCGAAGCGCTCGAGCGGGCGCGCAGCCATCCGGAATTCCGCTATTCGTTCGATATGCTCGGCGAGGGCGCGCGCACCGCGTCCGACGCGGCCAAACTATTTCGCCGCCTATGCCGAACGCGATCGATGCGATCGGCGCGAGCGCCGGCAGTTCGGCGGCCGACCGTCCGGGAATTTCCGTGAAGCTCAGCGCGCTGCATCCGCGCTACGAGGCGATCTCGCGCCAGCGCGTGTTACGCGAACTTCCGCCGCGGCTTCTGGAACTCGCGCGGCTGGCCAAGGCGCACGATCTTAATGTTCACGGTCGACGCCGAGGAGGCCGACCGGCTCGAACTGTCGCTCGAAGTCGTCGGCGCCGTGCTGCGCGATCCGTCGCTGCGCGGCTTCGACGGATTTGGCCTCGCGGTGCAGGCCTACCAGAAGCGCGCGCCGGCGGTGATCGATTGGATCGAGGCGAGCGCCGCGGCGCTCAACCGCCGGCTGACGGTCCGGCTGGTCAAAGGCGCGTACTGGGACACCGAGATCAAGCGCGCGCAGGAACGCGGCCTTGCCGATTATCCGGTGTTCACCCGCAAGGCGATGACCGACCTTTGCTACATGGCCTGCGCCAAAAAGCTCATTGCCGCGCGCAACCGGCTTTATCCGCAATTCGCCACGCACAACGCGCTCACCGTCGCGAGCGTGATCGAGGAGGCGCGCGGCGTCACCGGCTTCGAGTTCCAGCGCCTGCACGGCATGGGCGAGGCGCTTTACGCGGCGCTGCTCGCCGAGCTGCCGGACGTCGCGTGCCGCATCTATGCGCCGGTCGGCGGCCATCGCGATCTGCTGGCCTATCTGGTGCGGCGGCTGCTTGAGAACGGCGCCAATTCATCGTTCGTCGTCGGTCGCCGCCGATGCGAGCGTGCCGATCGCCGAGATCTTGCGCCGGCCGCAAAGCCGCATCGCCGGCGCGGGCGAGGCGCGCAACAAAAAGATTCCGCTGCCGCGCGATCTCTATCGGCCGGAGCGGCGAAAACTCCGCCGGCATCGAATTCGGCGACCGGGCAAGTCTCGATGGCCTTCTCGCGGAAGTCCGCGCCGGCGGCGCGCCGCGGCTCGCGCGGCTCCGCTCGTCGATGGCGCGGCGCTCGCCGGAAACGAGCGTCCGGTGCTGTCGCCGATCGACGGCCGCGTCGTCGGCACCGTCATCGAGAGCGACTGAGGCTGCGATCGGCGCGGCCATGGCGGCGGCTGCCCGCGGCTTTCCGGCCTGGGCGGCGACGCCGGTCAGAGCGAACGCGCCGCTGTGCTCGAACGCGCCGCCGATCTGCTCGCAACACCATCGCGGCCGCTTGCTCGCGCTTCTGCAAAACGAAGGCGGCAAGACGCTCGACGACGCGCTGGCGGAACTGCGCGAGGCGATCGATTATTGCCGCTATTACGCCGCGCAGGCGCGCACGCCGCTCTGGCGCCGCAGGACATGCCGGGACCGACCGGCGAAAGCAACGTGCTGCGCTATCGCGGCCGCGGTGTCTTCGTCTGCATCAGCCCGTGGAATTTTCCGCTGGCGATCTTTCTCGGCCAGGTGACCGCGGCGCTCGCCGCCGGCAATGCCGTGGTGGCCAAGCCGGCGGAGCAAACGCCGCTCGTCGCGGCGCAGGCGATTGCGCTCCTGATCGAAGCCGGCGTGCCGGCAAGCGCGCTGCATTTGCTGCCCGGCGGCGGCGAGGTCGGCGCCGGCCTCGTCGCCGATCCGCGCGCCGCCGGCGTCGCCTTCACCGGCTCGACCGAGGTCGGCCTCGCTGATCAACCGGGCGCTGGCCGGCAAAAGACGGGCCGATCGTGCCGCTGATCGCCGAAACCGGCGGCATCAACGCCATGATCGTCGACGCCACGGCGCTGCCCGAACAGGTGGTCGACGACGTGGTCGTCTCGGCCTTCCGCTCCGCCGGGCAGCGCTGCTCGGCGTTGCGCCTGCTCTGCCTGCAAGACGATGTCGCCGCGCCCATGCTGGACATGCTCATCGGCGCGACCGCGGAGCTAAAAGTCGGCGATCCGCGCGATGTCGACACGCATGTCGGCCCGGTGATCGATATCGACGCAAAAGACAAGCTCGAAGGCTGGATCGCGCGGATGCGTAGCGCCGGCCGCGTGCGTTATCGCTGGGACCGCGGGCCGCTGCCGTCCGCCGGCACCTATGTCGCCCCGGCGATCATTGAGCTCGATCGCGCCAGCGATCTCACGGAGGAAATATTCGGGCCGGTGCTGCACGTCGTTCGCTGGCACGCAGACGAACTGGATGCGCTGCTCGACGACATCGCCGCCAACAACACCGCGCTGACGCTCGGCATTCATTCGCGCATCGACGAGACCATTGCGCGGATCGCGGCGCGATTGCCGCACGGCAACGTCTATGCCAACCGCAACATGATCGGCGCGGTGGTCGGCACGCAGCCGTTCGGCGGCACCGAGACTGTCGGGCACCGGACCCAAGGCCGGCGGGCCGAACTATCTGCACCGCTTTGCCGCCGAGCAGGTTATAACCGTCAACACGGCGGCGGTCGGTGGCAACGCCGGCCTGCTGGCGCAGGATGATTGATTGTTTGATCCGCTCCGGCGCTTAAGTGGGAGTTCGCCAGCGGGCCGATGGGAGGCGAATATGAACGCGACCGAAGCCGGCAACATCGACGTGGTGCGGCAGATATTTCGCGGGCTGTCAGACCGGCGATCTCGACGCCATAGCGGCTACGCTCGATCCGGACGTGATTCATTATTTCCTGCCGTCGCGGTTTCCCCCGATCAAAGGCGCGCAAGCGCTCGCCAAATATTGGCGTGCCTACAAGCTCGCGCTCAATCCGGTCTGGTCGGTCGACCATCTCCTCGCCCGCGATGACGAAGTCGTCAGCGAGTGGAGCTGCATCTGGACGCCGCGGCGCACTGATCAGCGGCTGATGCTGCGCGGCAGCGAATGGTACATCATGCGGAGCGGCAAGATCGCTGAGATCCGCGCCTACTTCATGTCGGCTGACGATGCGAACTGCGAGCTCGCCGGCTTTCCGTACGGCGAGCGCGGCTATCTCGGCATGGCCGACGATCTGGCGAAGACCGCCCCGGCGGTTCGGCGCGCCGGCTAGCACGGCCGTCGGCGTTACCGGCCGCCGCGCGTGTTGGTTGCGGGGACGTTAACCGTTGCCCATTTACCGTAACCATCGCCAGAACTTTAACACAATTGCGACGTTATCGCGTTATGGTGATGGGCCATGACTGATTCGATCAATCGTCTTTATCAAGCGGTGCTCTCGTGCCGCCATGACGATCCGTCCACCTCGCGGACGGCGCGGCTGTTGCGCGCGGGCCGCAGCAAGATGGCGAAGAAGCTCGCCGAAGAGGCGGTCGAGGTCGTGATCGACGCCATGCATGGCGACCGCTTTGCGGTGACCAAAGAAAGCGCCGACCTGCTCTACAATCTCGTGGTGCTGTGGGTTGCCGCCGGCATTCGTCCTGAAGATGTTTGGAAGGAAATGGATCGTCGCGAGCGGCTTCTCGGCATCGCCGAGAAAGTGCCGAAGAAAGTGCTCGACGACAATTCGCGCCGGAAGATCATCGCGCTCGAAAGCCGCCGCGTCCGCAAGCGGCGCTGAGCCGCCGCGCCGTGCGGCGCCGCCTGACGAAAACATCCGACACATTATCTAAAAACTGTCGCGGGAATTGGCGCGCTTTTGCGGCTGCAAAAATACGCGGGCGACACTTTTCCGGAGCAAGGTGCAAAGCCTGAGGCTCAGGAAAGGACAATTCATGGCTCATCGTAAGATTATCGCTTTGGCTGCAATCGCCGCGATCGGCGTTGCCAGCTTCTCGACCAGTGCCTTCGCGTACCGCGGCGGCGTCGCTCGCGGTGGTGTTGGCTGGCACGGCGGCGTCGCCCGCGGCGGCGTTGGCTGGCACGGCGGCTATGCCCGTCGGGGTTGGGGACCGGGCTGGGGCGTGGCTGCCGGCGTTGGCGCGGCGGCGCTCGGTGCAGCGGCGATCGGCGCAGCGGCTTCTCCGTATTATTACAACAGCGCGGCCTGCGGCTATTACCCGTATCCGGCCTGCTACTGACGGCGCGGCGGCGCTTTTAGCCAGCGGCCGGGTGTGACCCGGCCGGCCCTGGCGAGGTCAATACGACCGGACGCGCCGCAATTCGTTGGACAATCCTCCCTACTGGCGGCTAGACCATGATCGACAGATCATGGTCTAGCTTTTTTCGGGAGCATGATCGTTTCGGAAATTCGGCTTCCACTTTTCCGGATTCATGCTCTGCCCGCCCATGCCCTGCCGCCTTCACGATTGGTGCGATGACGCCGCCGGCCGCGCGCGCGTTGCCGATCCGCTTCTCCGCCGCCGCCGATGATCGATCAGCTCATCACCGTGCTCGGATCGTGGATCGTGGCGGTTATTTCCGCCGGCGGTTACCTCGGCATCGTCTTTTTGATGGCGATCGAATCCACCTGCATTCCGCTGCCGTCGGAAATCATCATGCCGTTCGCCGGCTATCTGGTCTCGCTGGGCAAGGCAAATTTGGTTGGCGTAGCGACCGCCGGCGCCATCGGTTGCAATATCGGCTCGACCATCGCGTATTACGTCGCGGCTTTCGGCGGCCGGCCGGTGCTGGAGCGCTACGGCAAATACATTCTCATCTCCCACAAAGACCTTGAGCGCACCGACCGGTTTTTCTCGCGTTACGGCTCGGCCACGGTTTTCTTCGGCCGGCTTCTGCCGGTGGTGCGAACGTTTGTCGCCTTTCCGGCAGGGCTTGCCCGCATGCCGATGCTGAAATTTCAGATCTACACCTTTCTCGGCTCCTGGCCGTGGTGCTTTGCGCTTGCCTATATCGGCTACGTTCTCGGGGCGCGCTGGGACAGCGACCCGACCATGCGCAAGTTGTTCCATGATTTCGACGCGGTCATCGCGCTGGTCGGGCTCGCCGCCGTGGCCTGGTTTGTGTGGTCGCGCTGGCGCGAGATAAATCACCGCAAATGACGGAATATCCCAGGAGGGTTTAAGCGCGATGATGTCGAAGACCGATCGCGGCAAGGCCGCCGATATTCTCATGGCCGCCGAGAAGGACCGCAAGCAGGCGGTGCAGCTCTCGAAGACCTGGCCGGACATCACCATGGAGGACGCCTACGCGATCTCCACCGAGGTCGCGAAGCGCAAGATCGCGGCCGGCGCCAAACTGATCGGCCACAAGGTCGGGCTGACCTCGAAGGCGATGCAGCGCTCCTCGCAGATCGACGAGCCGGACTACGGCCATCTGCTCGACACCATGATGGTTGCCGACGGCGCCAAGGTGCCGCACGAGAATTATTGCCGGCCGCGGGTCGAGATCGAGCTGGCGTTCATTCTCGGCAAGCAACTGCGCGGTCCCGGCGTCGGCCTGCCCGACGTGCTGCGCGCCACCGAATACGTCGTGCCGGCGATCGAGATCGTCGACGCGCGCCTGCAAGACCCGCGCAAGATTTTCGACACCGTGTCCGACAACGGCGCCGCCGCCGGCATTGTCATCGGCGGCCGGCCGGTCGGCGCCGCTGGAGATCGATCTGCGCTGGGTCGGCGGCATCATGTATTGCAACTCCGAGATCGAGGAGACCGGCGTTGCCGCCGGTGTGCTCGGCCATCCGGCGCTCGGCGTCGCCTGGCTCGCCAACAAGCTCGGCCAGCACGGCGTCGCGCTCGAGCCCGGCCATCTCGTGCTCGCGGGTTCCTTCACGCGTGTGGTGTTCGCCAAGAAGGGCGACACGCTGCACGCGGATTTCGGCGCGCTCGGCGGCATCGCCGTGCAGTTTGTTTAGTCGTCGACCGTCATGCCACGCCTTGTGCCGGCAACGCACGTCGTGCCGCGGTGAGGAGAGACGTCCAATTGGTCCCCTCGGCCGTCTTCGATGCTCGCGGACATCGACGACGGTGAGTTCCGCTCGACGACCGCCGCGTTGACTTGGGTCCCGAGCGGCCTACATTAAAGGCGTTCCGAGGGGTGCCCGAAACGGGCTGAGAAAAACCCTTTGAACCTGATCCGGGTCATGCCGGCGAAGGGACAGGAATAATGCCAGCCGCCACATTGATCGCCAGACTTATCGGACCGCTATTCGCGGCGCTTGGCGTCGGCATGATCGTTAACGCCACGTTCTATGCCGCCGCCGTCGGTGAGGGCGCGCACAGTCCGGTGCTGATCGCCGTTTCCGGCATGGCGACGCTGCTCGCCGGCATTGCCATCCTCAATGCGCACCATGCGTGGACGGCGGATTGGCGCGTCCTCGTCTCGTCGTTGACGACGAGCACGACTGCTGCGTCGAGCCGATCCTCGATCTCGACGAAACGCTCGACTCGGAGCTGGTGCGGGAGCGCGGGATGGTGGTCGAGATCGGGCGGCCAAGTCTTGGGGACGGTGCGCGGGCTCGGCGTCCCGGTCAAGCTCGGCCGCACCCCTGGCGACCCGACTCGGCCGGCGCCGGCGCTCGGCGAGCACACCGAAGCGATCCTCGCCGAGGCCGGCTACTCGCCGGCGCAGATCGAGGCGATGCTGGCGGCCGGGGCCGCGGCGGGCATCGGCGGCGCCGAGCCGACCGAGTTCTCGGCATGAGCGCGGCGCCAGAAGGGAGCGCGGCGAGCGCCGCGGGCGAACGCGCGACGGGTGCGGCCGGGGCCGACCTGCTGCGGATGGGCGAGCTGGCCGAGGCCTCGGGCGTGCCGGCGCCGACGATCAAGCACTACCTGCGCGAGGGCCTGCTGCCCCGAGCCGGTCCAAGACCAGCCGCAACATGGCCTACTACCCGCCGATTTCGTCGACCGCATCCGCCTATCGAGCGCCTCCAAGAGGAGCGGTTCATGCCGCTGAAGGCGATCAAGGGGGTGCTCGACGAGGGTACCGACCGGGCCAGGCGCTGCTCGCGCTGGAGGACCAGATCCTCGACCGGGCGCTGGCCGGCGAGCGCTCCCGGACCAGCGCCGCCGACGTGCGCCGCGCTACGGCGTCCCCAAGGAGGTGCTCGACCGCCTCGCCGAGCTCGCCGTCCTCACCCCGAACAGCGCGGCTACTCACCCTCCGACGTGACGATCATCGAGGCAATCAGCCGTTTCCGGGCAGGTGGCTACGACGAGCAGATCGGCTTCACCGTCTACGACACCCTGCGCTACAAGAACGCTCTCGAAGCGCTGGTCCGCGAGGAGGTCGACATGGTGATGAACCGGCTGGCCGGCGAGGTCTCGCCTGAGCGGGTCGTCGAGCTGCTCGAAGCCGGCGCCCAGCCGCTGAAGGACTTGATCGCCGCCCTCCACACCAAGCTGATGGTCGCCGAGCTAGAGCGCCGCCGCGGCTAGGCGGTGACCAAGTCGGCGCGGGTCGCTTCGATCCGGCGCAGCGTCAGTGCGTGGCCGAGCTGGCGCGCCAGCGCCTCGGCTTCGTCGAGCGCCTCGCGGGCGCCGTCGCTCCCCTCGCCGGCGCGGGCCATCGCCAGCACGTGCAGGGCGGCCGGAACTTACTCGCATTTCCCGTCGCCGCGACGTTGCGACCGCCCACTCGGCGGTGTCGCGGGCGGCGCCGAATTGGCGGGCACCGACAGGGCGCGGGCGGCGATCGTCCCGCGCCAGGCTCGGTCTCGCCGCCGACCCCCATCGCCGCGCGGTACTCGCCATCGGCCTGTTTGATGTCGGCGAGCGCGGTGTCGAACTCGCCGACCTCGGTCCGCACGTAGGCCAGGGCGGTGAGCGCGATCGTCCGCGAGAAGACGTCGCCCAGCCGGTCGGCGAGCTCGCGGTTGCGCAGGGCCAGGGCCAGCGCGCCCTCGAGGTCGCCGAGGTCGGCGACGACCTGGGATTTTGAGGCCAGCGCCCAGGTCTCATCTCGAGGTCTTCGCGCGCTACCGCTTCGGCCAGCGCCTGGTCTAGCAGCGCCCCCCGGCCTCTTCCGACGCCCCCGCGCTCGCGCAGCGCCATCGCCCGCGAGGTCAGGGCCCAGGCGCAGCCGGCTGGCCGAGCACCACGCCGGCGCCGAGGTCGGGGTCGTCGCGCACGAGGTCGAGCAGCTCCAGCGCCGTCGGCTTCGACCCCGTCGAGGTCGCCGGCGCACATGTGGGCGTAGACCCCCGCCGCCCGGACCGAGACCTGCAGCGCCCGGCTTCGCCCGAGCGCTGCGCCAGCTCGCCCGCCTCGGCAACCGCGTCGACCCATTCGCCCGAGCGCTCGGCGGCGCCGGGACGGGCGGTGGTCAGCAGCTTCAGAGGGTCAGCGAGTTGACGTCGTCACCCCGCTCGGCGATCGCCGTCGCGTCGGCGACCAGCGCCTCGAAGCCTCGCGGTCGATCCCGAGCCGCCAGGCGTATTCGAGCTGCAGCATCCGCGAGTAGAGGCCGAGCTCGATCGCCTCCTGGTCGGGCTCGACCGCGTCGGTCAGCTCGGTCACCCGCCGCCACAGGCGCATCGCCTCGCCCGGCTGGCTGTGGCCCGCCTGGTGGCGGCGCGCGCGTACCAGCGCGCCGCCTCGCGGTCCTCGCCACCTTCTGCCAGGTGGTGCGCCACCAGCCCGGCGAGCTCGTCGAGCCGCTCGGCCTCGAGCTCGATCGTCGCCCGCGCCGCCGCGGCGTGGGTGGCCCGACGGCGCTCGGCGAGCTGGCTGCCGTAGGCGACCTCGCGGGTCAGCGGGTGGCGGAGGGCGAGCACCCGCTTGGGGTAGATCGCCGCCTCGTAGAGGTAGCCGCCGTCGATCAGCGCCGCCACCGTCGGCTCGCTCGCCGCCTCGTCACCGCCGAACAGATGTGCAGCGTCAGGGCGCGGGCGCCGACCTCCTTGCCGATCACCGAGGCGACCTGCAGCAGCGCCTTGGCCTCGGGATCGAGGCGGTCGATGCGGGCGGCGAGGATCGCCTGGACGCTGGCCGGGACCCCGGCGTCCTCAACCGGGCGGGCGAGCCGGTAGGCGCCGGGAGTGCCGTCGAGGTAGCCGCGCTCGGCGAGGTCGCGGACGATCTCCTCGATGAAGAACGGGTTGCCGGCGGTGCGCTCGTGGATCGGCTCCTCGATCCCGTCCAGCGAGGGGTCCTCGCCGGCGATCCCGCGCAGCAGCTCACCGGTGCCGGCCGGAGTCGAGCGGCGCCAGCGCCAGCTCGCGGTAGCCGGGATCGGCGGCGAAGGGCGGCGCGTACTCGGGCCGGTAGTTGACGACGACCAGCGTCCGCGTCCCCGCCACCGTCGCCACCAGCTCGGCCAGCATCAGCTCGCTGGCCGGGTCGAGCCAGTGCAGGTCCTCGACCGCGATCACCAGGGTCTTGCGCCGGCTCGGCGGGTTGACGAGCCGGCAGAG
>CAWJUQ010000023.1:0-191191 GCA_963846055.1 uncultured Alphaproteobacteria bacterium | reverse complement strand
TAGCTCTGTTGGATACATCTCTGTTCAATGAATACGTGTTGTTTGAACAGTCGTCGGTGAGACTAATAGAGGGCGGCCGAAGCCGCCCTTCGATCGCTTAACTGGGCGCCGCACCTTGCTCCATTTGCTCACGTTCGTCCCGGCGTCAGCCTCGCGGTGTAAGGACAGTGGCCGGCATAGCCACTCGCGTAAGGAATCTGCGCGTCGCTGCCGGCCAATATCGCGGCTTGGACGGGAGCCGGTGTTACGCCTACCAACGAGCACACGGCCTTGAGAAAAAGATCCGAACAGTTACCGTCTTCGTCTTCGTAATCGGCCTCGAAGCATTCCTGATTGACCAACACCATGGCGCACACTATTTGACCTTCAACCCGGAGAGCGTTTTGGGCGTCTGCGCAAGAATTTTATCCGCCAACGGAAAGAGCCGGTTCGAGTTGACGCCCCACCGCAGAAGTTCTGATAAGGACGCGGTGTCGTACGGGCGATTTTCAGCGGGTCGCCCAGTACCCTGTTTCCCTGTCTTCGGTTAGAGGGGGCGCATAGCGGAACGCGATGCCAGTTGCCGCGAAAACCTTCTCCTCAAAGAGCGCGATTTCGTGGTGATCTTCTACGGACAGGGCCACCCATTCCGCCTCCACGCTGTCGAGTTGGGCGCCGAGAGTTGCCGAACTCAACATCATCGCCAGAGGCAGCGACGGCACTTGCCGAGGATTCGGTTGCTGCGGCAGATGCGATGGATACGGCAGACACCATACTATTCATGAGAAAACCTCTCCGTGATGTTCGCGCCGGGGTGCGATCGGAGAAGGATCGGTGACTTCGCCGCGCTGTTCTCAGCATCCGACAAAATCGTTTCGCCCGCATATGTTTGGTAAGTCTGCCCTTTGATATCTAAGGTCATGCCCTCGGGCACACGGCCGATGCACTTGTGGACGCCAAGCAGATACTCGCACTTGTAAGCAAACTGTTTGTGCGGGTTGAGCATTTCCACGATGATCAACGCGTGGACGTCACTCTCGGGGTGCTCGCGCCAGGGGAACGAGACATAAGGCGGTGGCGCCATGACCAGACGCTTTAGAATTGCCTGATATTTCCCGGCCGGCGCGTGCTCGGGTTTGAAGAATAGAACAACCAGATCGCCCGGTGCGATTTTGCCGTGCTTCTCGACCAGCACCGGTGTGCCGTCCGTAATATCTGGCTCCAGGCAAGTGCCCAAACAATGTACGACATAGCGATCCGGCATCGTGTCAGGATGCGGGATTGATTCTGGCGTGATTTTGGTTTGAACAGCCGACGACGGTGAATTGCCGCGGTGACGCGGTTTCGGTTTGGACATGACGTGGGTTCCTTAGAATTTGGGATGAAGGGGTGGCGCGCGGGGTTCCCACGCGCCCAGCAAAGCGGTCTGAACCAGCGCTAGGCCGCGCTGGCCAGTCGCTGAGCGGCTTTGATGCGGATGACGGTAGAGACCGTGGCGATCTCGAAGCGGCGCCAGGAATCGCCGAGGTATTGCTTGACGGCGCTCACATCGAGCCGGCCGGAGATTTGTTCTGAACGGCTGACGGTGAATTGCTCACCGGCTACGGTCAGCAGCCCCCGACGCTTGAATTCTTCTTTGAGTATTTTGCATTCGGCTTCGGCGCCTTTGAGCAAGGCGTCGGCATGGCCGAGTTCGTCGGCAAGCGCCCCACAGGCCGGTGAACTTGTTGGCGTGCGATTTCAACCGGAACCACTGCGGGCGCTTGATGAGTGGCGTCGCAAACAGCCGACCCTTCCCAACAGGGCGCAGGCGATTCGGTATCTGGTGGAGATCGGGCTCAAGGCCAAGACAACGGACAAGTAGTGAATTGCGGCCATGTTGTTGCTTGGTTGTCTCCAATGACCACAACTGTAGAAAATCAGCCGTGGTATCCACACTGGCGACAAGCCGTGCAGCGCCTAATCGTCGCCAGAGAGGGCCTCCGCGACACTAAGGAAGGCACGCCCGCGCAACTCGAAGCGGAGCGCGAATACGAGGCGGCATGGAGTGCCTACAAGATCATTGCCGACCAAGTCTAAGGCTGACTTAGTCCCCGGCTTCCTTTTCCTTGTATTCCTTGTACTCGGCTAAAAGCTCCCACTGTCGGGCGATCCTCAAAATGGTGGCGCGTTCGTGCTGATCGTGGCTTGCTCGGCGAGGGCCCGGCACTCTTCAGCGCGGCGCCTATAATGTTCTGAAGTCGGCATGCTCCCACAAACCCCCTTCGCTCCCTCCAGTCACTTATGTAGGGCAGTGTGGTGTGTGCCGCATGGCACGCCCCTAAAACCTCCAGAGCAGCGCGTACGCGATAACTCCGACGCAGAACCCCACCACAGTCCAGTCGCTATAGAAGTACCTGCGGAAGCCACCGGGCTGCTTTCGAGGAAGCGCGCCAAGCAAGGTGGGAGCGCCAGTTTTCATTTTTCTGAGATGATCGATGGCGACTAACCCGCCCAAGAGGAGCGCGAGAGCAATCAGCAGGCGCGGATCGTGCATGTTGAGCACTATAGCGCTCTCGAAGCCGGTGAAAAACTAAGGGGCGCGCTGCCGTTTGATTCGTTTTCAAGCGACTAGTGATCGATGTAATCCGACCGATCGGCCATGCCTCGCCGTTCTGAAGTGTCCCCTAAGGCATTGATAGCAAATGGTGTGATTTGCGCTTGTTTTTCAGAACGTGCTTTGATGCACAACGCAAAACCGGTGGTTTTGGAGACCGGTGCTCTAGCCATTGAGCTACACTCCTAGGCGCTGTTCAAATGCCTCGGGCCGACAGTCAAAGCAAGCCCGAACGTACCCTTCGGTGGCCACATGACGCGAGCAACAGAAAGAAACGATCCCTTAGCGCCGCTTACCTCGGCCTGCCCGACGCGCCGGACGCTGATGACCACCACCCTCGTCCTTTTCGCCATGCCGGCGCTGGCGGCGGACAGTTCTGCCACTGCCTTCATTACCGGCATCTACGACAGCTACAAGGGCAGCGGCGCCAAAGGACTTCCGCTCGATAGCGAAAGTGCAGTTCGACGGTATTTCGAGCCGTCGCTCGCCAACCTGATCATCCGGGACCGCAAAAAAGCCCACGGCGAAGTAGGCGCGCTCGATGGCGATCCGTTTATTGATGCGCAGGACTGGAACATCGACAAGTTCGACATCGAAGTTGCCGACGCCGGACCTGGCAAGGCGAAGGCGACGGTCAAGTTCACCAATCTCGATCAGCCGGCCGCGATCGTTCTCGACCTCGTCAAGATCAAGAACGATTGGCGCATCAGCGACATTACCTCGGTGCGCGAGGGCAAACCGGAATCGCTGCGGGCGTTGTTCAAGCACTGAAAGAAACGCGCCCAGCGATACGTTTCACCTGCGTATTTTACTGAAGTAGTGCCGAAAGATTGGAGCGGGTAAAGGCAATTGAACCCTCGTCATAAGCTCGGATCGCCAACAAGATTCGCGGTGGCGGCGGCATACCACGCCTGCTCAGCGTAAGTAGCGGCCAGCGCAGCGCGCTTGCCGGTAGCAGCGCCAGAGCGAGCAAGCCGCGCCATCGGCGAATGGGCGGATGAAATTGATAAAACCGTTCGCGTAATCGACCGTCACCTCCATGCCAAGGTCATTGCCGAGTATCCGCACTTGATCTGTGGTAGGCAGCCTAAAGGACATTGCTCTCTCCAGTTAACAGCTGCAAACGGCGTGCCGCGTAAAGCTCGGCAGCCTACTGATGCGCCCGCAGAACGAAAGAGGGGCAAAGCGGTATCCCTTAGCAGCAGAGCGAAATGCGTGTCGCCAATCATCGGCTTGCCATCGTCGTAGCCGACACCGTAGAGCTCTCTGGCGAAAAATCGCAGGTGCCCGCGCTACTGCCAGAGTTCTTTGCTCGCAAGTCGAGCGCCGTCGGACAAGGCGGCGAGCTTTGCCCAGGCTATTTGTTGGTGCACCCGTCCACCAAGCCCACAATCCGTGCCGGCAATGACGTTCTCGCGGCCAACAATCTTGGCAAACCGGATAATTCGATCCGCCACCAGTTCGGGAGGCTCAATTAGGTTGGTCGCGTGACTGACGACGCCCGGAATCAAAAGTTTGCCGTCTGGTAGCGTTGTATGCTCCCACACCTTCCACTCAAGCTCGTGGCGGACGTTACCGGCTTCTACTGAGTAAGCCTGCGCCTTTACTCTGAGTAAAAGGTCCGCAATTTCCTTGAGCGGGATGTCGCCGCTATGCGGGCCGTGCCAACTTCCCCAGCAGATGTGGAAACGGACGCGATCCTCCGGGATTCCCTCCAGGGCATGATTGACGGCCTCGACCTGGAACTCCGCCCATTTCCGGTAGCCCGCCGTGTCACCATTCAGCGAGAACCACAGGTCCCAGATATCGACCAAGGCCGGATCGTCGATCTGGAGGATGAAACCGGCGTCAACGATGGCTTTATATTCTTCACGGATCGCCCCCGCTAACGCCCACGTATAATCCTCCTGGGTCTTATAGTACTCGTTTGGCAGGATCTGCAGCGTCGCCGGCGACACCGCGGTAATGAACGCTTCTTCAGCCCGGACGCCACGGGTGGCCGCCGTCAGCAGATCGATATCCCGACGGACCGCTTGCTGCCCGACGTATTTGACTGGTCCGGTGCAGATAAGGCCGAATATCGGCGAAGGGCTGGATCCAGCCATGCCGCCGTCTTCCGCATAGAATTCGGCAAATTCCTTCCGCTCCTTGCTGCCGAACGAATATACCCCTCGTCCTATTTTGGCGTTTTCTTTTCTGACCTCAAAGCCGGCCAAACGGTCATAGACGTACGCCCACCACGCTGCGAAATCGACCGCACGGTGCATCGCCTTGCCGAACTCGCCGTCGTTGACGACATCGATGCCGATCTGACTTTGCCTCTTCACAACGTCGGTAATCGTCGATTGAAGCCGAGGTAGCAAATTCGAATCAGGAGCTTCTTCCCGATAGAGCAGCATCAAGTCTTCCGGGCGCGGCAAACTCCCAGCGTGTGTAGTGAGTGTGCGTTCCGTGCTGCGCTTCACGTCCCAGTCCTCCCTGTAGGCGGATTGTCCAACTCCGCAATCCTTGCGGGGGTTGCGTCTCCCCGACCAACTTTGCCGCGCAAGCGAGTAGAACGAAGGCTAGGCGTTCCCCCAAAGCTCTTTAGTCGCGAGTTTCGCGCCGGCTACCAATGTCTCGAGCTTGGCCCACATAATCGAGGGATGGAAGCGGCGCTGAAACGGTCCCGGCGAAAAGCCGCAGTCGGTGCCGGCCACCACGTTGTCGCGGCCGACCAGACGGGCCAAGCGAACAATGCGATCGGCCACCAGCCGCGGGTGCTCGATCAGGTTGGTGTGGTGGCTGACGACGCCCGGCACCAGGGAGCGCCCTTCCGGCAGCTTGACGTTCTCCCATACGTGCCACTCGTGTTCATGACGCACGTTCGCGGCCTCAAGTACGTAGCCACCGGTTTTGATCGTCAGGATCAGATCGACTATCGCCTCCAATGGCACGTCAGTCGAGTGCGGTCCGCTCCAACTTCCCCAACATACGTGCACCCGCGTTCGCTGCTCCGGTAGACCCCTCAAAGCATGATTGAGCGCGGCAATTCGAACCCCGACCCATTTGCGATAGTCCGCAAGGGTGCCGTTCGGCAACATCATGTCATACCAGCTCGCCAGATAGGCATCGTCCACTTGGAGAATGAAGCCCGCGTCAATGATCGCGCGATATTCCTCGTGCAGCGCCTCAGCGATGGCGAACAATGCCTCTTCTTCGCTGCGGTAATACCTGTCGTCGCGCTCAGGCAACATACTGCCGGGAGCAACCGCGGCGATAAATGCATCGACAACGGTGACGGAAGCAAGCGCTTGCTTGAGACCGGCAATGTCGCGCGCGACGGCGGCGTGGCCGACATATTTAATTGGCCCGGTGACGGTCCAACGCCGCGTCCGCCCGCGCTCGCGGCCAAAGAATATGCGAGTCTGATCGTACTCGGCGTAGAACTCCCCGAAATCGCGCCGATCCTTGCCGTAAATGGGTGAGAACGGCTTTTCACCCGGAGAGAGCTCGCGCTGCTCCAGCCCGGACATGCGGTCGATCGTGTAGTTCGCCCAAAGCCAGCTTTTGCCGAATTCGCCGTCACTAACGATGTCGATGCCGACTCGCGCCTGATGCTCAACGGCGGCGGCAACCAATTCCCAGACGCAGTTTTCGAACGCCACTTGGTCTACGGGCGGTCCGCCATCCAATGCTTTTTCGAGTGCCTGGTAGTACGCAATCAGCGCCGGGGGACGGATCAGGCTGCCGACGTGGGTAGTCAAAATCTCGCGCCGATCCCCCATGCCATAGCACCCGACCTGAGCAGTTGCTCGTCACGTCCTCCCGAAAGTTGTCTCGAGCCGACGCGACCGTAAAGTGGCGCCCTCTTTTTTGTCCGTTATGCGGACACGTCGAATTGCTGCTGCGCCTGCTGCTAAGTGACTAAAGAGGTTGGAGCGGGTGAAGGGAATCGAACCCTCGTCATAAGCTTGGAAGGCTTCTGCTCTACCATTGAGCTACACCCGCGCCGCGCCACCTCATACAGCATTTGCGCCACCGATAAAAACGCCGGCGATCGGTTGGAACATGCGCCATTACGCCATGTTTGTAAGCCGTGGGCGCTTCCTATAGCCTTAACCGCAGGGACAGCGCCGAAATGCGGACCAAACCACCCGATTGGCCGTAACAAAATCTGGGAGGAAGCGATGACCATCCTGACCGGTGTCCGCGACGGGCTTCTCGCCGGGGCCGTTTGCGCCGTCGGGCTGTTCCCGTTTAGCGCCTTTGCCCAATCGGGGGACCCTATCAAAATCGGCGTCATCGGCGAGGAATCTGCAGTCGCCGGCGCATCTCTCACTAAGGCCGCGGTAATGGCCGCAGACGAGATCAACGCCAAGGGCGGGGTTAGCGGCCGGAAGGTTGAAGTCATTACTTATGACGATCACTCGTCCGCCGCGGACGCGGTGCGCGCCTTCCAGCGCGCCGTCAGCCAGGACAAGGTCGTCGCGGTGATCGGCAGCTATATCAGCGAGGTCGTGCTTGCGATCGAACCTTGGTCGGCACGGCTGCACATGCCCTTTATCACGCCCGGCGCCGCCAGTAACTTGATCTCCAAGGCGGTGCACGACGATTACGACCATTACAAATACACTTTTCACGGCTGGCTGACGTCCGCGTTCATCGCGCAAGCCGTTTGCGACTACACCAAGGATGAATTCGTCGGTCCCCGCCACATGACTACGGCGGTGGTCATGAGCGAGGACGCCGCGTGGACCAAGCCGCTCGACGAAGCGTACCTGGACTGTCTGCCGAAGATCGGATTGAAGGTGCTCGACCATATCCGCTTCAACCCCGACACCAGCGACTTTACGCCGATCTTCCATCAGATCGAGGACGCTCACCCTGACGTCATCGTCACCGGCATCAGCCATGTCGGCGTGCAGCCGACGGTGCAATGGCACGATCAGCAGGTGCCGATCCCCATGGTCGGCCAAAGCTCGCAAGCCACGACCAGCACCTTCTGGAAAGATACCAATGGCGCGGCCGAAGGCGTGATCACCGACACGGCCGCGGCGCCAGGCGTCGCGCTGACGCCTTCAACAGTGCCGTTTGTGACCGAATACGAGAAGCGCTTCGGCGTTACGCCGTCTTACACCGGGTATGCCAGCTTCGACATGGTCCACGTTATTGCCGAAGCGATCGAGCGGGCGGGTGGCGCGACCGATCCGGAAAAGCTGGTCACTGCCCTGGAAGCAACCGATCACCTCGGCACGATGGGGCGGATTCAGTTTTACGGCCGCGATAATCTGTATACGCATGCTTTGAAGTATGGGCCGGGTCTGGTCACCACCATTGCCATTCAATGGCAGGACGGCAAGCAAATGTGTGTGTGGCCGCGCGACAAGGCCAACGGCAAAATCGCCTTCCCGTCGTTCGTCAAGCTGCACGCCTCGGCAAATTAGGGGGCGACGCGTTGGGCCGATTTCCTCTTCCGGCCCTGGCTTATGCGGCCAGCGCGCGATTCAGCTAAACGATGCGGGCGGTCCAAATCCTCGTCGACGGGTTTGCGATCAGCTCACTGTACGGGCTGGCCGCCGTCGGCTTCACGCTGATTTTCGGCGTCTCCGGCGTACTCAATCTCGCGCATGGCGGCATCATGGTCGTCGCCGCATTGATCGGATGGGCTGCGTCAGCGGAGTTTGGTTTTGACAGGTACACCGGAACCGGCCTGGGCATCCTGGCCGGTCTGGCAACAGCCTACGCGACTTATCTCATCGTGGTTCGCCCGATCCAGCGATCGCGTGCCATCAGGCCCGAGGAAACCGAGATCTTCGTGCTCACCGGCACGTTGCTCTGGGGCATCATGATCCAGGTCGGGATGGCTTATCTGTTCAGCGACAACCCGGTGACGATAAGACCGCTCATCGCCGGCGTGGTGAACATTCTCGGCGTGCGAACGCCGACCAACGAAATCCTCATCGCCGCCATTGCCTGGGCGCTCATCGGACTGCTTTGGCTTCTGGTCAATCGAACCCGCACCGGCAAGGCGCTGCTCGGCGCCTCGATGAACCCGCGCGGCGTGACACTGCTCGGCTATGAGCTGACGCGAATTTATTTCGTGGCGTGGACGATTTACGGCTTGCTTGCCGGCATCGCCGGCGTGCTGCTCGCTTCTTTCCTGGGCGTTGGCACCGCCAACACCGGGCAGCTCACGGCGAGCGCGTTTTCAATCGTCGTCCTTGGCGGACTTGGCAGCGTTTCAGGCTCGCTGATCGCGGCTTACGTGGTCGGTTATCTGGAGACGATGACGGCATATCTGGTAGCGCCGACGTTGCGTCCGATACCGGCTCTCATTTTGCTGGTGCTTGTGGTCTACGTGCGGCCGCAAGGCCTGCTCGGACGGCGATAGGAGCGCACGTGGCCTTCCTTCGCTCGCGAGTGCTGTGGATCGGAGTGGTGGTGGTTGTGATAGCCGCGCTGCTACCGTTCTGGCTTTCGGCCTATCTGCTCGGCGTACTGACCGCGGCTTATTATTTCGGCGTCTTCGCCATGGCCTGGGACCTCCTCTTCGGCTTTGCTGGTGAGGTGAATTTCGGTCCGACTTTCCTGATCGGCCTCGGCGCCTACACCGCCGCCATTCTCAACAGTGAATTCGGCCTGCCAATCCCGGTCTGTGTCATCGCCGGCGCACTCGCCGCCGTTGTCGGCGGCATATTGCTCGCGGTCCCGGCGCTGCGATTACGCGGACCCTACTTCGGCCTGGTGACGCTGGTTGCCGTTTTGCTGTTGCAAAATTTCATCGTGATTTTCGCCGGTGTGACCGGCGGTGAGATCGGCATGACGGTGCCGGATGTCCTGTCGATCGACGAGAAGGTCAACTATTGGTACGCGCTCGCCTTCCTGACGATCTGCGCCGTGCTTCTTTACGGCCTGTCGCGCTCGGCCGTGGGGCTTATCCTGCAAGCAAGCGGCCAGGATGCGGTCGAAGCGTCGGCGCTCGGTTTCAACGTCACCAAGCACAAGATCGCAGCGTTCTGCATCAGCGCGCTGTTTTCCGGCACCGCCGGCGCGATGCTGATTTTCTACATGGGCACCGCTTCGATCAACACCGTCATCGACCTGTCGATCGCGGTGCAAATCATCATCGCGGCTGTGCTTGGCGGGCGCCGCACCATCCTCGGCGCCGCGCTTGGAGCCGTGTTCCTGATTGTCGCCAACGAATTTCTTCGTCCGCTGGGCCAGCTCAACACCTTCGTCGTGTCCGCCGTGGCGCTGGCGGTCATCCTGTTCTTTCCCGAAGGCTTGCTTGGCTACGCCTTGCATCGCGGTGAGCGCGAATGACCGGCGCGGTAAGCTTGCGGGTCGGCGAACTCAACAAGCGCTTTGGCGGCGTGATTGCCGTCAAGAACATGAGTTTCGATCTGCGTGCCGGTGAAATCGTCGGCCTGATCGGCCCGAATGGTTCGGGAAAGTCGACCGTCATGTCGCTGATCATGGGAATCCAGCGGGCGAATGCTGGTACGATCACGCTCGACGGGACCGAGATTGCCGGCTGGCCGACCCATCGGATCGCCCGGGCCGGCATCAGCATCGTGTTCCAGCACTCGCGTCCGCTGCAGCGGCAGACTGTTCTGGAAAACATCAAATTGGCGATGCTGCCGGATTCGCTGCTGCGGCTGGCGACTGAAGCTTCAGTGACGGAACGAGCGCGAGAGATCGCCGAGCGCGTGGGCCTCGGCGAAGTCTTGCACCGGCATCCCTGGACCCTGCCCTTCGCCGACTTGCGCCGGATGGAGGTCGCGAAAGCGATCGCCCGCGATCCCAAAGTCGTGCTGATCGACGAGCCGTTTGCCGGTCTGACGGCGGCCGAGATCAAAACATTTTCCGATCTCATCCGTAGCTTGCGTGACGACGGACGGGCCGTGCTGTTGGTCGATCACAGCGTCAAGAGCGTCGCGGCGCTCGCCGATCGCGTCATCGCCATGTATCTCGGCGAGCGCATCGCCGAAGGCAGCGCCGACGAAGTGATGCAGAACGAGACCGTGCGCCGCGTCTATCTCGGCGGCGCCATCGAAGCGGTCGAGCGCAAGGAAGCCCGCACCGAGGCGGCCACTCTTCTGGACATCGAAGCTCTCGATGTTTTCTACGGCAAGGCGCAGGCGCTCGATGGGATCGATTTGCGGGTCCATCAAGACGAATTCGTCTCCATCGTCGGGCTGAACGGCGCCGGCAAAACCACGCTGTTCAACGCCGTCTCCGGCCTCGTTCCCTATCGTGGCGCGATCCGCTTTGCAGGCACGGATTTGCGCAAGCGGACAGCGGCAGCCATTGCCCGCGGCGGCATCGTGCATTGTCCGGAAACGCGCGAGCTGTTCGGCTACATGAGCGTACGTGAGAATCTCGATCTCGGTGGCGGACATTTGAGCGCCAGCGAGCGGCGGCAGCAGTTGGCATGGGTGTTCGATCTCTTTCCAATCCTCGAACAACGGCACGCCCAGGCGGCCCGAACGCTCTCCGGCGGTGAGCAGCAGATGCTCACGCTGGGCCGGGCCCTGATGATGCAGCCGAAACTGCTCATCCTCGACGAGCCGACACTGGGGCTCGCGCCGGTGGTCCTCGGCCAGATCTCCAAGGCGATAGAGCGGCTGCGCAAGGAGCGCTCCTTGACACTACTGCTCGCCGAGCAGAACGTAACGTTCGCGTTACCGCATTCGGATCGGCTTTATCTGCTCGATCATGGCCGTATCGCCTGGCAAGGCGACCCGGCGCGGTTCGCGGCCGAAATGCACGCCGGCTACCTCTGATATCACGCCACAAGTCGATCAACCGACTTCAGGACCAGCTACTCATCTCGACTTTTCAGTCGGAAAAACGACCGGCGCAACGCGACATGGTTAATGTTTGAGAAACACGCGTGCGCAAAGCGTCAGCGTCTACGATCGAAGTAACAGTATTCTAGCAATTTCAGCATAGAAGCGGCCTGTTGGAGTAGGCGCCCATGTTGAGATCAGCTTGTAAAAGTTTGGCGATTTCTTGTGCCCGCATTCGTAGGCTGGCCAGCGAGTTTGGCTCGGCGAAGCGCGGCAACTCCGCCATCATATTTGCCATCGCTGCGCTGCCGATCATCAGCGCTGTTGGCTGCGTCATCGACTACTCTTATGCGTCGATGATCAAGACCAAGCTTCAAGCGGCAGCTGATGCGGCCACGCTTGCCACGGTCTCCAACAACTCGCCGATCGTCACCACCGCCAAGGGCATGACCGGAAACGGCAGTGTTTCCGGCGGCTCGACCTATCTGACGAATTTTTTCAACGAGGATACCAGCGCCTTTACCGGCATATCGCTCTCCCCTACTCCCACGGTTACAAAAACCGGACAGTCGGTTAGCGCCACCGCGAGCTTCACCTATGCGGTGCCGACGTACTTTTTGAAAATCATGGGTTACTCGAGCATCACGGTTAAGGGCTCTTCTACCGCTAGCTTCACGCTACCGACCTACATCGATTTCTATCTGATGCTCGACGTCTCTGGTTCCATGAGTTTCCCGTCGACCACGGGTGAACAGCAACGATTGATGGCGGTCAATCCCGACAATCTGGGTTCATATCCCGGCGGCTGCCAGTTCGCTTGCCATTTCACGTCGCAAGGCGCTTGCGGCCAGTCTGCACAAGGACCGATCCCGGCCGTAGGCAAAAGCACGAACCCAAATCCCGGCGGCTATTGCCAGGGATTCATTATTTCGCGGCTAGGGACGACGCCGGCCACGTTCTCGAGCGGAACCAATTCAACCAACGGGAATTCGGTCAATTGGACCAACTCGCAGGTGTCCACTTGCTCGACCGCAGGAACGACGTCCTGCATCCAACTACGCGCTGATGCCGTCGGTTACGCTGTGACAGCACTGTTGACGCAGGCGATAACGACCGAGGGCAGCACCGGCATATCCAACCAATTCCGGGTGGGACTGTTTCCTTTCATCCAGAATATGTGCAGCCCTGGCAGTACCGCTACCGGCGACGTCAACAAGAGCAATTCCTGCTCGGTTGGCCTGACCACCAGCCTCAGCGGCAGCACCATCACCACCTTCGCTCAGCAATTGGCGAACCTGTTGGATACCGGCGTGAACACCACGCTTGGATCGGGCGGCACGCACTTCGAGAATGCGCTGTCGACGATGGGCTCTTACATCAACTCGGTCGGCACCGGATCCGGTCCCACCAACACGCTGCCGTATGTGTTTATCGTCAGCGATGGTTCGCAGGATTATCAAACACAATCCGGCGGAAACTGGGGATCGCAGAACTGGACGTCGAACGCCACTTCCCCGTATCAGAATTCCTCGACCGGCATTCCGCCAAATAGCGAAGACAACACCGATTACTGCGCAGCAATGAAGAACGCCGGAATAACGGTCGCGGTGCTCTACATTCCGTACGGAGCCATCGTCAACCCGAACGCCAGCTTCGCCAGTAACGAGGACGGTTACGCCAACACCAACGTCACCAACGGCACGTATGCCGCTAACTTACAGGCGTGCGCGTCGACGGGCTTTTTCTACACGGCGTCGACGCCGACGGACATCCAGAACGCGCTGGTGACGATGTTCGAGCAAGCTGTCGCTACCGCGCACATCTCGCAATAACGCTTAAACCGACCCAACAACCGATGGTGAAAAACGCTCGCCCGTAGCGCGGGCGTTTTCCCACGACAACAGCGGGCGCTTGGCGACGGCGCCGCGTCTGTCGTCAATCAACATGGACTTGCTTGCGTGCACGTGGGCCGCGGCGCATGACCCAACGCTCGACCAGTGCCTTAAATATACAGTCCTATGATGTAGATATATTCTTAATCGTTCTGCGCGACATGTCGTGCAGGGGCGACATGCGACGGCCACACGAGGGGCACGCGCATGAACCGGCGTCAGCGCCGTGCGGCCGCGAAGCTGGAATCGACATCCCGAATTTCAGGCGGCTCGACCGCAGCCAGTGCGGCCGAGAGCCCGGTTTCCGTCGCCAGTTCAACTGCCGACGCTCATTCCGATCGCGGCCTCGCTTTACGGACGCAGGGCAAAATTCCGGAAGCCATTGCCGCGTTTCGACAAGCAGTTCAACTCGAACCGGGCAAAGCGGTATTTCACTTTAACCTCGGCGCCATGCTTCACGAGTTTCGGCAATTCGACGAAGCCATTGCATCCTATCGCCAGGCCATTCAGAGCAAGCCTGACTTTACCGAAGCTTACGCCAACCTCGGCGCGGCGCTGCGCGACGCTCAGAAGCCCGCTGAAGCTGTCGCCGCAGATCGCCAAGCCATCAAACTGAATCCGAAGCTTGCCGCCGCCCACGTCAATCTCGGCGCCGCCCTCAACGACCAGGGCAAGCTTGAGGAGGCGGTTGCGGCCTATCGCCGGGCCATCGCTATCGCCCCCGATTCCGCTCTGGCGCACGGCAATCTCGGGACGGCGCTCATGGAGCTCGGCCGCGCGCCGGAAAGCCGCGCAGCTCTGGAGCGCTCGCTCCGCCTGGCGCCGGGAAACCTCAAACACCGCCGCTATCTCGGTGAATTGGCGCAGTACGTGACCGGCGATGCTCGCCTCGCGGCGCTGGAGGACTTGGCCAAACACGCGGCGCAGCTTTCCGTCGACGATCGACTAGAGCTGCATTTTGCGCTGGGCAAAGCCTACGACGACATTGGGCAAAACCAAAAAGCGTTTGCTCATTGGCGCGACGGCAATGCGCTCAAACGTCGGCAAATCGCGTATGATGAAGCGGCTGAGCTAAAAGCCTTCGACCGCATTCAATCGGCGTTCACGCCCGAGCTTATGCAAAAGTGGCAATACGCCGGTCACTCTTCTCCGGTGCCAGTTTTTATCGTGGGAATGCCACGCTCGGGAACAACGCTGGTCGAGCAAATACTCGCGAGCCATTCGGATGTGTACGGGGCCGGCGAGCTCGGTCACTTTGAAGCGACCGCTAAAGGAGTTGGCGCGCAGATCGGCAGCTCGCAATATTTTCCCGAAGTGACGGGTGCGATGCGCGCCGCCGATTTTCACGATCTCGGTGCGCGGTATCTGGCGCAGGTTCAGGGACTCGCGCCGGCCGCTTACCGGATTGTCGACAAAATGCCGGGAAATTTCCGGCTGGCCGGCCTCATCCATTTAGCGCTGCCAAAAGCGTCGATAATCCACGTCTCCCGCAACCCGGTCGACACTTGCTTTTCCTGCTTTTCCAAGCTGTTCACCGCCGAACAAAACTTCACTTACGACCTGGCCGAGTTGGGGCGGTATTACCGCGGCTACAGGACGCTCATGGCACATTGGCAGCGTGTACTGCCGGCTGGGCGCATTCTCGAACTGCAATACGAAGACGTGATCAAGGATTTGGAGAGGCAAGCGCGCCGTGTCATTTCACATTGCGGGCTGGAATGGGATCCACGTTGCCTGTCGTTCTACAAAACCGAACGGCCTATTCGCACCGCCAGCGCTGTGCAGGTACGCCAACCGCTCTACGACACGGCGGTCGGTCGTTCGCGGCCTTATGAGCCATTCCTTAGGCCGCTATTGGCCGAGCTGGCCAGCGGCGGGTCCAGCAGCTAGGGGGCTGCCCCGTTCGGACTTTAACAAGTCGAGGGCACGCTGTTGTATTGCACGCATTTGCTGACGCGCGGGGTCATCAACAGAGTATCGGACAGCGTCAGTGGACCGGTCATATAGTGACCGAACAACGGCGTGTAGCTGTAGGACACCGAGGACAAAATGAAATAGCAAGGATAGGTGCTGTTGCAGGAATTTTTGGCCATATTGGCCGGCAAGCCGGTGTAACTGCCCGACAGCGCCGTGCCATTGACCGTGTAGCTCCAGCTCACCGTCGCCGCCGTCGCGGATGTCGCTTTGATCTGTGAGATGGTGACGGCGGTGGATGAGCTGGAATATGGCGCCATCACCTGGGTCGTCGCCGATGTTATGGCCGACATGGTCGCCGTCGATATCTGGGCAGTGCTGCCGGTGCCGTATTGATTGGTGATAGCGGCGAGCTCATACGTCGCCGTGCGCACTTTCAGATAAACGATGATTGCGTTGCCTACATCGAATGAACTGAGGAACAGGATAAGCAGCACTGGCATGATCATCGCAAATTCGATCGCGGCGACGCCGCGTTGCGATGCCAAAAAACGCCGGCACACCCGATGTCGCATCATCACGGCCATCACTCGGCCTATGGCAAATTCGATCATCATGACCATCAATAGGGTTCGACCCGGAAAACGCTGACTCCCACCATTTCGGCCGAGCCGTTTGGCAGGTTGGCAAGAGTGAACCCCAACGGTCCGCCGATCACCGGCCAGGCGTAGATAAGCTGCACGACCATGATGTCGCCCGGCGTGCCCGGATCGTAGGCGTAAGTGGTGATCGGGGTGCTTCCGCTGTACATGCTCGGTGACGATGTGTTGGCGGAACCAAATGACGAGTAGTTTTGCACCACCAGATACATGTTGGCGCAGGTAAACATCGCGGCCGGGCAAACGCCGGCCAGCGTCCCGCAACCGCCGTTAATGATCTGGGTTGCCGTGCAGCCGGCGTTCTGTGCTTGTCCGGTGAGAAAGTACCGGCCCGCCTGATTGGCCGCATTCTGCAAAACGGTCTGCGCAAACAAAAACACGCAGGTTTGAAATACCGCAATCAAGGTCGCCAAAAACGCAGGCGCGATAAGAGCGAATTCGACCGCGGTTGCGGCTTCGCGTGAACGCGCGAACCGCGACACGCGCGGCGTGGCGCCGCGGATAAACCGGGCCAGGCCTCGCATCACGCTTCCCGATTTATTTGGGCAATCCGCTTTCGCCGACATGCCGTGCAATCCGACCTGATTGATACAACAAAGCTCGTGATTTTATGTCGAAGTTCGTGCTTTCCGTTCGTTACCAATACGTGAAAGGCATTGATATTTCGTTGCGCGAAAAGAACACTGGCGCACGCTTAGAGTTAACTCCGCAGCGTGCGGCCGCGCCTTTGGCGAAATGGTTAACCAAATATCGCCGTGACTTATTGCTCAAGGACCAGCTTGCCGTCGCTGTATTCAAAACGCTTCAGTCGCGACAGAAATGAAAGGCCGAGGAGGTTGTCGCTCAGAGCTTCGTCCGGAAGCACGAGTGCCGCGACGTCACGAACCACCAGATCGCCGACTTCGACGGCATCGAGCCGTGTCGGTGCCGCGCGGACAGTGCCGTTCGCGGTTCTCACTTCAGCCACGAATTCGCTGGCCGATGGGTGAATGCCGAGCCGAGCAGCATCGCTGGCGGTCAGCGCTATCACCGACGCGCCGGTATCGACCATGAAATTGAGAATCCGGCCGTCAACATGCGCGTCGACCTGAAAGTGACCACGGCTATCGCGCGGTACGACGACCGATCGCGCGTAACTGGATGCGCTTGTTGCCGATCTGGACGCGCTTGCTGCCGATACGGGGGCGGCAGGGGCAGCGGGAGCCGGCCGCGGCGCCGTCACCGCGCCAAACTGCGATGCGTAGCGCGGAATGACCATGCCGGCCGCCATCGCCAAGGCGGCAAAAACGATCAAAGGACGCATGCGCCAAACCGGAGTCCACCCGTGTCCATGCGCGTATTTCAGCACGCCACGGCGAACGGCCCGCTAATAAGCACGCAAGCTCGCGGGTTTTGCCCGCTGATGGTCAGCCCGGGCTTAACGAATTCATTCGCAATTTAACTAATCGTCATTGCGGAATGACCGGCAATAACAAGTGCGAAGGCCGCCTCTCGTCGTGATAAATTTTGTGCAATGTCGTTTTGCTGCTGCATACGTGCGGCGCGATGTATTCGACATTGGTCGCGCCGGCCACGCCGGTCGGCATATCGGCACTGGCGATCTCCAGGCAGATACGGTGTCCGCGGCGGAACAGATTCGCCGTCGCCATGATTTCGATGTTGTATTCGGTTATTTCGCCGGGGACGACCTTCTTCTGTGCGCTGCGCGTCAGCGGATGCCAGGGCCGCCATGGCTTTGACCGCTCTGCATCGACCGCGCGGTGTGATGCCTTGAGCCAGCCGCGCGTCAGCTCCCGTTCTCGCAAATCGTCAGGGATTTCCCGTTCACCTTCGCGCACGGTTCGCACTGACACGTCCGGACCGACGTCCTTGAGCGTGACGATCCAGTTGGTGTCGTCCTGATCGATCGCGGCGAACAGATTGAGCACCGAGGGTCCGACCATGACGATATCGTACGGCAACGGCTCGGTCAGGTAGCGCAATTTCGATATCTTGTTGGTCTGCGTCGGCGGCATCTGCACGAAAGCATCGGGCGGCAGTTCTTCCTCGGCGCTGGCGGGCACGAACGGGTGCACCTGCAAGCGTTCCCAGCTGTTGAGATAGAATTTTGTCCACTGTGTCTCGGGCAACGGCCAGTCGGCGCCAGTGCGCCACTCATTCGCTCCCATGAGCCAGTAGCGCACCGGCGGCTCGTCCATAATCCCGGTATCAATGCCCTTTAGCCAATGGTCGTACCAACGTAGAATCTCGGCGTGCATTGTGTGGAACGGGCGCTCGAGGTGCGTCGGCCCGGCAAAAAGCAGCTTCTTCGGCGCTTTGATTTTCTCGAAATAGCTCTGCGCGCCGTTGAGATGGGTTTTGTAGGTGTAGCCGTACCAACCTGCGCCGGTATAAGCGGGGATTTTGATGCGCTCGAAGGATTGCTCTGCCGCGCGTACGACTTCTTCCTTGTCGTAGGGATCGATCAACATCTCGAAAATCGGCGGCATGTGCTGGCCGCGCTGGGCGATCACGTTGTAGAGGTGCGGATACATCTTGTAGTCGGGATTGTTCATTGCCTCCCGCCAGTACGCCTCCTTCTCGGGCGGCAGCTGGCCGGGCTTGCCCTTGTTCTGATGAATCGCGGAGAAATGCGCGACCAGGTAGCGAAACAAGTGCAGCATCGCGCCAGGATATTCCTCGCGGAAACTGCCGAGCGTGCCGTAAGCTCCGCGCGGATCGTAAGGGAAGACCGCCTTCAGGTGCGGCGGGTTCTGCCGCGCCACGTGAAATTGCTCGGCGCCAAAACCGGAAATGCCCACCATGCCGACATTGCCGTCGCACCAGGGCTGCTTGGCGATCCATTCAATCAGGTCGTAACTGTCAAATTCCCGGCTGCCGCCGCCGTCGGATTTGCCGACGCCGCGCGGCGAGCCGATGATGTGTACGTATCCACGAGAAGTGAGGAACTTGGTATCGCCGGCTTCAATGGGACCCATCCACAATGACGACCAGCTCGGCTGCGGCGGCAAAACATCCTTGATGTCGGGCCCCTGAAAATCCTTATTGTAAATCGCAAACGCCAGCAGCGCCGGAAACTTTTCGTCCGCATCGGGCCGATAGATGTCGACCGAGAGGTTGACGCCGTCGCGCATCGGCACGACGACGTCTTTTTCGGTGATCATTCCCCGGTAGGCCGGCGGGCGATCGTAGGTCACCGGGGGCACATCGTTTCGGCCCGGCAGGCCGGCAGCAGACCGCGCTTCTTCTTCCATTTTATCTTCTCCCTATGCAACTGCCGCGGTCGCTGTTGAGCGAGAGCGGCTGTATTTGAAAACCCGAAAAATCGGCCACGCAAACGCAGGCCGCATCCGAATTCGTAATGTTGGGCTATCGGTTCGCTCTTAGGGATGGCAGCGCAGCATGCCGCGCCAGTCGCAATAGCCAAATCCCGGACGGCAGCAACCGAATGAGCCGGGTGAACAAGCGTAGACTTGATAGTTGAAACCGCAGTGGTCCGAGCAATAGGGCCGGCCGCTTTCGACGTCGTAGGCGCAGTGATTCCGCAACCGCCGCGGCAGCTGCTCCGGCGTTTGCCAATCCACGTGGCGCAGCAATGACGACGGCGCGGTCAGCGGTGCGAGCGGAGCCGCGAAAGCATTGAAATTCAGCGTAAAGAGCATGGCTACGATGAGAGCAATTCTTTTCATGTCACTCCGTCCGAGGGAACCGTAATCGATGGTGCATCGACCAACACCCGCTCCTTGCGCACCGCAGCGATGGTAACCGGCAGCGTAACGGTGAAGCGCGTGCCCTCACCCTCTACACTCTGCGCATCGATGCGGCCGCTGTGGAGGTCGACCGCCATCTTAACGAGATAAAGTCCGACACCCGTCCCCACTATACCGGAGACATTGCTGCCACGATGATAGCGCTCGTACAAGCGATTGAGGTCCGCGGCAGGTATGCCTATTCCAAGGTCGACAACGGCCACAACGACGGCATCGCCGACGACGCCTGCCTCGACTTCAATTGCGCCACCAGCAGGCGAATACTTGACCGCGTTGGACAATAAGTTGCTGAACACCTGAAACAGCAGCTTCACATCACCGGTGACGGGCAATGGCACCGTCGGCGAAAACCGCTCGATGATTTGCGCGCTGGGCACCATCTCGCGATGCAGCTGGCAGACTTCGTGCAACAGCGATGCCACGTCCATTTCGGTTGGCTGGAAGTAGAGCTCGGCACCGCCGTCGATCAACCGCGCCGAGTTCAGTAGATTGTCGATTAAATGGGTGACGCGCAGCACCGCCGCGCGGATTTTGCCTGCCCGTTCGTCAATCTGGTCGGGGCTCATCGAATCTTTCATTTTACTCAGCCGACCCGCATGTCCGTCGATGATCGTCAGCGGCGTGCGGAACTCATGAGAAGCCATCGAGACGAAATTTCGCTGTAACAGAGCAAGACGCTGCTCTTGGGCTAGTTGCTCTTCGAGCATCGCGGCCTGGCGCGCCAAAATACGCTGACTTCGCATCAGTTCGATGGCGTTGTTGCGAAAAACCACGGTCGCCTGCGCCATCTCGCCGATCTCATCGCGCCGGTCGGTCTCGGGAATTTCCGTATCGGTGTCGTTCGCCGCGAGCTGACGCATGCGTCCCGCCAAATTCAAAAGCGGAGACGATATTGAGCGTGTGACGTGGACGAGTTCCTGCGACCACCATCACGCCCCCGACCACAATGCCGAGCAGGATGAGCCAAAACGCCTGCCGATACGCCGCGCCCAAACGATCGCTCGCACTCTGCGCATTGCCGACGGCAAGGTCCGTGAGGCGGTCGAGTGCGTCACTCGCCGCGTCATAGGGAGCACGAGAGGCGGTTCCGTACATCGAGAGCGCCTCCGCCTTGCGGTCACTGCGCGACAGCACAAGTATCTGATCGACGATTTTCCGATACTCTCCCCAATGCGCCTTGTACTGATTGTATAATTCGGTTTCGGTCGCATCGTGCCGAATTCGCTCAAACGCGCGCTCGGCATCGGCAATGGAATGATCGAGTGCCGCCATTCGCCGTTCGCTCGCCGCACTTTCGGCTGCATCAGACGACAATAGGTTGCCGCCTTCGAAGGCCCGAAAGTCAGAGGTAAAATTGTTAAGATCCCCGAGCACGCGGGTTTCAGGCAACCACAATTCTGCAACGTCGGCGGACAGATGGTTGAAGTTATTCAGCCGCCAAATGCTGAACGAGCCGAGGACCACGACCAGCAAAAAAAAGATTAGAAACACGCCGGTGAGATGAACGCGAATGGAGTACGGCTGCCGCATGAGCGCGAACCATCGGTGCAAAACTGGCGCCCGGAAACTGCGATTGTTCGCAGTACCCTGTCCAGGCAGACTCTATATATACCACTATATCAAGCCGCCAGCGCCGCAGCGCTATCCGGCGGCGACCCTATTGTCCGTCCTGTCCGGGCAAAAGTTAATCGCCGTGTGAACGCCTGGGCCCGACCATGACCGACACCCAAAAGACCATACTTTGCATAGAAGACGACAAAGAAACCGCGGCCTTGATTGCCGAGGAGTTGGTTGATCGCGGGTACATGGTCACGCTGGCCCATGACGGCCGCGAGGGCCTCGCCACAATTCTCAAAACCATGCCTGACCTTGTGCTCTCCGATATCAGCATGCCCGTGATGTCGGGCTTCGAAGTGCTGGAACGGCTTATAGGGCTCGCGCCGCGGTTCGAGAAAATGCCCTTCGTATTCCTCACCGCGCTCACCGACCGCGATAATGAACTCAAGGGCCGGCGACTGGGCGCCGATGATTACGTCACCAAGCCTATCGATTTCGAGGTGCTCGAGACCATTATCGCGGCCCGTTTGGCCGGGGTTGCCAGAACCGGACTATTGCCGAAGCTCGCCAAATTGAACGATCGCGAGGTGGAGGTGCTCACCTGGGTGGCGCGCGGCAAGACGTCATCGGAAATTGCGCAAATCGTCGGCCTGACCAAACGCACAGTCGATTTTCACATCGACAACGCGCGCAGCAAGCTGGGGGCAGCGACCCGGACCGAGGCCGTCATCAAAGCCAATACCGGACGTCTCATCGAACCGTGAGACCGGCCGGCGGTGCCATCCGCCAAGTCTCACGTCAGACAAGCGGCGTCAGACGCGTAACGACAGCGATCATCAGGCTTTGCCGACGCGCCACGTTCCAGACGGTACCCAATGCCCAATTCGCTGATGATCAATTGCGGATTTGTTGGATCGATCTCGATTTTTTGCCGCAGCTTGCGTACCAGAATGCGAAGATATTGGATGTTGCTAGCGTGATCGCCCCAAATTTCGCCGATCAACTGCTTGTGGGTCACGACTAAGCCTGCATGCGCAGCGAGGCCGTGAAGCAGCGCATATTCCTTTCGCGTCAGTTGCAGTCGCCGCCCGTCAAGTGTTGCCATTCTCGACATTAGATCAACGGCAAGAGGCCCCGCTTTCACCACCGGCTCTCTGTTGGCGCTGCGCATCTGCCGGCGCACGATGGCTTCGCTTCTTGCAAGCAACTCCGAGATACCAAAGGGCTTGACGACATAATCGTCCGCGCCGCCCTTCAGCAGACGTACCTTTTCCTGCTCGTCAGATTGGATCGAGAGCACGATGACGGGAATGCTAGACCAGGAACGGAGGCGTTCGAGTACCTCGGCGCCATCTAGGTCCGGCAGATTGAGATCTAGAACGATCAAATCGGGACTGTTCATTGTCGCGACGCGCAGCCCGGCCGCCGCATTTTCGGCCTCGAGCACCGAGAAGCCGTGCAATTCGTAGCCGGCCCGCAGAAAACGCCTGATCTGCGGCTCATCGTCGATGATCAGCACCTTAGTCATCGATCGCCTCAGCTAGCTCCGCCATGTCTCGCGCAGCGGACGGCAGGCGCAACGAAAGCGTCGACCCGGAATCCGTACCTCGGCTTTCGGCGTGAAGGCTGCCGCCGTTGGCCGTAACGAAGGCGCTGGCGATCCAAAGACCCAGACCGGAACCACCGGCATCTCCCGACCGGTGGCGGCCACGAAACGAGTGCTTGCCCAGCTGATCTTGTTCGTCCGCCGTCAATCCAATTCCTCGATCGGTCACCGTGAGAACCACCTCGCCTTGCTCGCAGCGGCCGCTGACGACAATGTCGCTTCCCACTGGCGAATATTTTGCCGCATTGTCCAAAAGCTGACTGAGAGCCCGCTCAACCAGTATGGCGTCGACATGAACCAGCGGAAGATCGCCCGCGAGATCAAGCCTGACGCGATGCGAGGACAGCCTGCGCTGCTTTTGCTTCAAGGCCGCGCCGACGATGTCGTGCGGATCGGTCCAGATCAATTGCAGACGTACACCTTTTGCACTCACTCGGGTGGCATCGAGTAAATTGCGGATTTCATTGTCGAGCTGAGACGCCTGGTCGTCGATCGCCGACACTAGCGCCTTCGCCCGTTCATCAACCGCGATTGTCGGTATTTCATTGAGCACACTGCAGCTGCCCAAAATCGCGGCGAGCGGCGTGCGCAATTCGTGGGAGACACCGCCAATGAGCGCGTCGCGAAGGATCTCGGTTCGATGGGTTATCGCTGCCTGCTCCATCGCTTCTTTCACGTTCAAATGACGTAGAGTCGCCATCGCTTCTTCAAGCAATCGCTCGACATGCTGGACGACTTCCGCCACTTGTTCGCTGGGGCGGTCGTTTAGTTCCACGGCGATGGCGCCGTAATCAAGGATTTCCGGGGAAATGACGTGGAGGAGCCAGGAGTTGCCGCCCTGCGACGCGACCAGCGCTGACGGCCGAAGCTTTTCGGCAGCGATAAGTTGTAAAGCCCGACGTCGAACATCCTCAGGAGCAGCGCTATCGCGATCATGTTGGCCGGGCTGGCTCGCGATAAGCGCGACGCGATGGCGCAGCGCCTTGGAAAGGTAGTCTTGTACCGCAAAAATCAAATCGGGGCCGTTAAGGCAGGTGGCGAGTTGCTGCGAGAAATCGTGTAACTCGCGGATTTGTTTTTCGCGGCGGCCGAGAATCAGTGCTTCTTTCTTCAAGCGGGCGGCAAGGTTGCCGGTAACCAGCGCTACGACGAGGAAGAGGATCAGATCGACGACATTTTGCGGGTCGCGAATCCAGAGCGTGTAAAGCGGCGGAAAGAAGAAAAAGTCCGCTGCCGTTGCCCCCGCAACCGCCGCGACGACAGCGGGCACAATCCCCCATTGGGTCGCCGCAACGACGACGGGCAATAGATAAATGAGCGTTATCGGATCAAATGCCGCGAACTGCTTGATGACGGCGAGAGCGATGGTGGCAAGCCACACCAATGCCAGCGCTGCCACGACGGGCATAGCGTTGGCGGACAAGTAGCTCTGCCACCGCGCTCGGCGAGGACGGAGCCGCTCGTTGACGTCGTCTTCACGGAGACCTTGAGACAGCCCGCGCAGTCTGCGTCGCGCTTGAAGCGTTGACACCTCTTTGCCTTTCCGAAGCGCTCAGTTTTGAGCTCTGCACGCACCCGGCCGGCATGTCAGTCCCACCTTCCCAAAGTTGCACATAAGAAGTCGAGATTTGTTTTTAGGCGTGGATATAAGAAAATAATAAAATCTCTGCTCCTGCGCCTCGGTCATTGCCCGCAACTTGTGCAGCCCCGAACCGGCGCTGCACAAGTTCTCCGCGCTCAAAAGTGGATGATGATGTCGCTGGCCGCAATGACGGCGTAATTCCTGGTGGGCGCTATTCCAGCGTTGGCGTCGCCATTGAACGCCGGCGCATCCAGGGACCGATAGTATGCGATTTCGGGGCGAATTTCGATCTGCGGCGACAACCAGTGCTGCCAAGACGCACCGATGTCGATATAGCGACTGGCAACGCCGGTCCGCTGTCCCTGCATGTCATCGTACCATTCGGCGCGCAGCGAAAAGTTGTTCAATTTGTTCGGCGAATAGTTGAGATACATGAGAAAGGATTGAGTATCGGCGGTACAGGTCAGCACTGTTGCATTCGAACAGATCGCCGTGCCTGGGGCGTTGAATGGGATAAATTGAGGACTGAACGGCGTACCGCCACCGGCAACAATGGCCTGAACTGTTGGATTGGTGTTGTTCGGCACGTTGTTTTCGTGAAGGTTGTACACTTCAACAGCCAGGTGCCAGTAATCATTCATTTTATGATAATAGGTGAAGCCATACCATTGCAGGTTATTGTAGCCCCACTGTCCGCCATTGATGGCATCGGCGACGAGGTTCAGGTCGTCTCTGCCGTCATCACTTGTCCAGCGCACCCCAAGTGTTACCGACGGTACCGCGCCTGGATCCTTGAGCATTGACGTGCCGGGATAAAGCGGATCGGCATTTCCCGCCAATACGTAATAGTTGGGAATGTGCGCACCCGCGTTCCACGGCATGGTGTCACTGCCGACGGTCAAGCCCATTTGGACGATCCAATTCTTGGTGACAGCGAGCGTCCCCTGGATGCCGGTATTAGTGTAATTGTCGAACGAGTACGTCAGTGAGTGGACGTACGTGTAATTGTTCGGCGCGAGCTGGGCCTCGATGTCCGGGATCGAGATAAAGCGGCCGACGCGCAAATTGAAACCCTGCATCACCGGGAAATAGAAGTCCGCGTACACCATCGGCATATCGAAGCCGTAGACTTGGTTGTTGTTAAGCAACTGATTGCTGAACAAGCCGTAGGCAATGGTATAGCGGTAATTTTCGCCGTAGAGGTTGGCAATGCGGAAGCCCCAATCGAAGTGATCGTTCTGCACTTCATCGGGTAATCGTTCGATGTAAACAACCGCTTGATCGAATTGAACCGTATTGGGCGTGTAATCATACGCCGCCGGCGCATTGCCGCCTGGTCTTACGGTATTTGTGCTAAAATTGCCGCCGCCATTGATCCAGCCATAGACCTGAACATGGGCGTCGCTCATGGCGTTGCCGAGTTGCGTATTGCCGAGCGCGACCATCAGCGGCGAATCCACCGAGTTCGGCAGCGTCTTGCCAATATTTTGGGTGCCGCCATACGGCCATTCGGTGAACGGCATCGGCGGTGTGGACTGCGGCGTCGGCGGCCAGGCGGCGTCGGAACGGCTGCCGGCCGGAGCGTGCGGGTCGGCGGGTGCTACAGCCTTGCCCCACTCCAACTCGTAGTACCGGTAGAAGCGCGTGAAAAAATTATCGCCGAGGTAGGCGTCGAGACATTTGTAGTTGACATAGGGGTCGCAATATCCGTTCGCCGCAGCCGCGGCTTTGGCAGCGGCCAGCATGTGACTGTTCGCAGCACACCCGTAGTCGACGTACGGATCGCAAGCCGGGCGCTCGACCCATGCGCTGGGAAGTCCGTTTGTCCACGCGCCGAAGGCGTCTGCCGCCAGCGAGCGGTTGGCGGTGGACGCGGCAACCAACAACAAAATGCCGACTATAAAAAACGATCGCTTCATGATCCCAACCCCCACTTCCATTCCGCCAACATCATGAATTGGCGGCGATCCGCTCGACTTTGACGCAGGTCAACGGACCGCTGTGATTTTTCGCAGCGGCGGGTGCAGGAAGTCGATATGAGCGGAACCGATTTTTTATAGCCAAAAAGTTGCGCTTGCTCTTTCTCCAGAAGAACTTGCCGCGGCATTGGGCTATTGATTGGACTGAAGCTTATTTAATCGGCGCGCGATCCACCTGCGGTTTTGGCGTGTTTCGCCATCGCCGGCCCGCAGAACCACTGCCACATCAGAAGGTTATGGTAACAAAAAACAGGTGATTCGGCCGAAGTCTTGTTGCTCTGTTACAGTTCGGACACAGTAGCCAAAATACGCGGCGAACCACTCAATTGAGTCGAAGCCGGCAAGTCCAGCGGACCGCAATCTCTGACCGCTTCGCGGAGCAGCCAAGACTATATTTTTTATATTTCGGCGCGCCAAAGCCAATATCGAATCATTACAGCTGGAGGGCTAAACTGCCTTCGACATCGAGACATCCAGCCCGGTATGACCGAAGACATTACCAGCGACCGCCAAGCGCATGACGCGGCTCAATCGAAATCGAATTTCGGCTTTCTGCCGGTGGATCTCTCCGGCAAATGCCGCACATTGATTGAGAGTTATCATACGATCCACGGTTTTGCGGGTCTGCCTGACATGTTGTGGACGTCGCAGGCTCGCAGCATCATCGAAAGTGACCGCGAATTGACGCAGGCGTTCGCGCGTGCGTGCAGATCGCGCGGTGCCAGGCGGGCCAACGAAGTCTTCATCGCAATCGCGGTCATTGTCGTATCGCTGGAGATGTTGACACGTGATTTCGCCGGATGGGGCAAGCGATTTCCGAATGCTAAATCCCAAGCCGATGACGTCCTCAACGACCGAATCAAGAAACAACGCATCCAGCTGATGGATCTTTATCTGTATCCGTCATTGGCCGCGCGCCGCGACCTCAGCAACGCATTCGGGTCATCACCTCTCGCGCCGGGTTAGCGCGGAAAACGGGCGCGAGCCCGACGCCCAAAGTCTCGAAGATTGAGAGCTACCAGATGGCGAAAAGACAAATGACGGCGAAAGGCACGCCGATCAGACCGAAATAGGCCCACATGCGGTAGCCATGCGCATCCTTGGGCGGTCTGAAAAGCTGGATCGCGACCCAGACGCAGACCGCGAAACCGAGTGCCAAGCGCACCACGTCGCCGGGCGTGTCGTAAACTGTCCAAAGTGTTTCGTTCTGCGGCATGCTCACGCGTACCGTGAGCACCAGCAAACAGATAATGAAAGCGACGCGCAGCGTGTTGCCGAGGAGCCGCAAACCCGGTGAAATTTCCGAGGCCGGTGTAGCTCCTGAAGGGCTAGTTCGCGCGGCCCTATCCAGGTGGATCCAGGACACGATCTTAATCTCCGCTGCTCCGTCAACAGCAGACTAGAACAGGTCCAATATAGACCGCATCGGCGAAGAAATATAGATCGCATATACATAATTGCTGCAACGCATATAAAACGAGGAGCTTTTTACGCGGTGGGCGGCGACAATGGCGCCGGATACGCCGTTTGCACTCGCCGCTTGCCCAATTCGCGGGCAGCGACACTGTATCCGATTGAAAATTAGCGGGTTGCAGCGACCGCGCCGGCGAATCGAAAACGGCTCAACCCTAGTGAGTCTCGTGGATCGATGTGCCGTTGATCCCAGTTACCGTCCGCGCTGGCCCGCCGATTCCGACGGCGCTTGTTCCGACGCCGCGATGGTTGAAGCCCGCGCCGCCGATGCCGCCACGAATGACGGTCTTCGCTCCGCCGGCGAGCGGGGCAATGGCAGTCGATTGAACCGCCGGCGAGCGGCCGAGAGAGTTTCCCTGTCCAAGGCCTACTGCTCCATTCGTCCCCGCAATGACAGGTCTCGGTGTCAAGCCTTTGTATTCCAAACGCTCGCCCAGATTCTGCTGCACGTTCTGATGCTGTGCACCGGGAATGCTCGGCGTGTTTGATGGCAGGCGATTGGCCGTCCGCGATGGGGAAAACGTGCGCCGATGCGGATTGATCAGCTTGAGCGGCACAATCGGATTCGCAGAGTTCCCTACCCTGCCCGGTTTTCCGGACAATGGCCCGTGCGGCTGCACAGTGATGCGCGTATCGATTTCCTCGGTGTTCGCCGCGCCCGTAGCCGGCGCCGAACCGTTGCCGGCCGGTAACAAGTCGGGTGTGTGCGCCGCGGAACCGGTCGTTTTCGCGTCGCCTGACGGCTTCGGTGGAACTTCCTCGGCTACCGCGCTCGTTGCCAATGCCGCGGCCAAGACAAGCATCGACGACAAACCAACGAGTTTCAGTTTCATCCGGCTGATGATCATGATGCGCTCACTCAGCCGGCTGCCGTTGCTCCGCGCGGCCGACCCTATCTTCATGACCGAGGAACATGACCTGGATTGCCGGTACGACGACCAGGAGGATGATCGGACCAACTAGCATTCCCCCCACGACAACAGTTGCAAGTGGTTGCTGGACCTGGCTGCCGATGCCGGTCGAGACTGCCGCGGGCAACAGCCCGATACAGGCCGACAAGGCCGTCATCAGCATCGGACGCATGCGTTGTGAGGCGGCGTGAAACATGGCGTCCAGCGTTACGACGCCTGCCGCTCTAGTTTCGTTAAAGTACGTCATGATCAAGATACCGTTCATGACCGACACACCGAACAGCGAGATGAACCCGACCGCTGCCGAAATGCTAAAATGGAGCCCGGTCAGGTAAAGCGCCAGTACCCCGCCGCCGGCAGCAAACGGAATGCCGGCGAGCACCATCAGACTGTCGCGCAATGAATTGAACAGGCCATAGAGCAGAACGACGATCAGCAGCAAGCTGATCGGCACGATGATCGCCAACCGCGCCTGCGCATTCTGCAAGTCTTCAAACTCGCCGGCCCAGACAATGCGGTATCCGCCCGGCAGCTTTACGTTCGCGGCGATCCGCCGCTGCGCTTCGGCAACGGCTCCGGCGAGATCACGATCGCGGACACTGAACTTTACCGGAATGTAGCGCTCGCCGGACTCGTGGTAGATGTATGAAGCGCCGGTATCGAGCGTGATTTCAGCCAGTTCAGTCAACGGAATGTAGGCGTTGGTTCCGCTCGGCGTCTGGTAGGCAACTTTCAGGCTTTTTGCCGCCTCAAGGCTTGAACGAAATTCTGGCGGCAAGCGTACCGATACCGCAAATTGCCGATCGCCTTCGAGCAGAGTGGTTGCCGTAGTGCCCCCCAGTGCCGCCTGCACCACCGTGGTCACGTCGCCGGTATTGAGACCATAACGCGCGGCTTTTTCGCGGTTCACCTTGATATTCAAATTCGGCTGGCCAAGGACGTGAAAAATGCCGAGGTCGGTTACGCCTTTCACCTGCTGCATCTGCCGCATCACATCGTCGGCCAGCCGTTCGATCGTTGGCAAATCGCGTCCGATAATTTTGACCGAGTTGGCGCCCTTCACGCCCGAGAGGGCTTCCTCGATGTTGTCCTGAATGTACTGCGAGAAGTTGAAGTCAATGCCGGGCAGCTCGGCGTCAAATTCCTTTTGCAGCTGCCCAATCAGCATGTCTTTGGTAAAGCCGGTCGGCCATTGATCGTAGGGTTTAAGGGGCACGAATAGCTCGACATTCGAGAACGACGACGCGTCACTGCCGTCATCGGGCCTGCCGTGCTGCGACACCGCGGTGATGACTTCGGGATGGCGAAGCAAAATCTCGCGCATTTTTGCTGTCGCCGGCTCGCCGGCCTCCAATCCGATGGTGGGCGGCATCGACGCCCGAATCCACAAATTGCCTTCCTCAAGAGCCGGCAAAAACTCACTGCCGAGTTGCGTCAGTAAAACGCCGACCACGGCAAGAAAGCCGAGCGCTGACGCGAGCATGGTTTTCCGATGATCGAGCGACCAGCGCAGGATCGGCACGTAGATCCGGCGTAGTGCGCGGACAACGATTGTTTCCGTCTCCTCGATATGCTCGGGCAAAAGGAATGATGCCAGAACTGGAGTAACGGTGAAGGTTGAGAGCAAAGCGCCCAGCAGCGCCAACCCGTAGGTCCGCGCCATGGGGCTGAAAATCTGCCCTTCGACGCCTTGCATCGTGAACAACGGGACGAAAGCGGCGACGGTGATTGTTGCGGAGAAGAAAATCGCCTTGTCGACCTGCAGCGCGCTGGCAAAGATCAAACGCAACCGATCGTTCCAGCCCGCCGCACCGTGAGCGTCGAGGCTGCGCGTCAGATCGCTGCCGAACCGCCCTTCGGCAAGATGCTGCAACAGGCTTTGCCGTTCAGCAGGCTGTTGGAAATTTCTAAAAATGTTCTCGATGAGGATGACCGCCGAATTAACAATGATGCCAAAATCAACAGCGCCGACCGACAAAAGGTTCGCGTCCTGTCGCAGCATGACCATAATGATGACGGCGAAAAACAGCGCGAACGGGATGTTGACGCCGACAATAATGGCGCTGCGCAAATTGCCGAGAAAAACCCACTGGATGACAAACACCAGCAGGCAACCGAAGATCAGGTTGTGCAATACGGTGTGTGTCGTCACCGACACCAGCGTCGAGCGGTCGTAGTACGGCACCAGCCTGACCCCGGGCGGCAGACTGCCGTCCGAGTTTAGTTGGTCGATCTTCGCCTTGATCCGCGGAATGACATCGTTGGTATGGTAGGTGCGGCCCATCACCACGATGGCGAGCGCCGCGTCGCTGTCGTGGTCCTTGCCGGCGATGCCTAGCCGCGGCACGTGACCAACCGAGACCTTTGCGACATCCTTGACCTGGATGGGAACACCATTGGCTTGCGCCAACACGACGTTCTCGATGTCGTTGACACGCCAGCCTTGCGTGAGGTCGGCGTCGCCGCCGGAGTCCATCAGGCCAATGCCGCGAATGTTCACCGATTGCTGGCCTATGGTGATCTCGCGCCCGCCGACATTGACGTTGGCATTGCCAAGCGCACCGATTACTTGCGGGATGGTCACATTATAAGCGTCGAGCTTATGCAGATCGACGTCCACGTCGTATTGTTTGGTCGTGCCGCCCCAGGAGTTCACCGCGACGACGCCGGGCACGGTGTAGAGGCGCCGGGTGACAATCCAATCTTGAACCGTGCGCAGATTGGTCAGCCCAAAATGCGGAGGGCCGACGATCTGATAGCGGAAAACCTCTCCCACCAAGCTCGATTGCTGAATGACCGGCGACTGGCCACCGGGCAAGCTGACGTTCTGCTGCAGGTTCATTTGCGCCTGCGTGTAGGCGAAATAATAGTCGATGCCGTATTTGAAGGTCACACGGACAAAGGACAGGCCGTAGAAGGAGGTCGACCGGATGTTGTCGACGCCGGGAGTCACATAGAGCCCGACCTCCATCGGCACCGTGTAGTACCGCTCCATCTCCTCGGCCGAGAGTCCGGCCGCCTGCGCGGTGATTTCCAGAATAACCGGCGCGGGATTGGGATAGGCTTCGATATTGAGCCTGGAGAAGGCAACGAGCCCGGCCACGATAAAGACGAGGAGGCTGAGCAAAACGATTGCTCGCCGCGTGAGCCCGAACGCCAGAATACCCTTAAGCACGGCAGACCTTAGCCTCTAAGCGTGGTTGCGCCCCCAGGCTTCATTGGTTTCCGGCAATCGCCAGCATATTGCTGAGAAAGATCGCGCCGTCCGTCGCCACCAGTTCGCCGACTCGAACGCCGTCGAGAATTTGCCGCAGCCCTTCCCGTTGCTGGCCGATTTCGACGGTGTGCTTGGTGAAGCGTCGGTGATCGGTCGTCACCCACACCGTCATCGTGCCGTCGCCTTCGCGCACCACCCCGTCAAGCGGAATTGCGGGCGAGCGCACCGGAGCGGCAACGCTGATAGTAAAATTCGCGAACATCCCCGAGCGCAATTCGTGAGACGGGTCGGCGACCTCGGAGCGCACCAGAACACGCCGGGTCGCCTGATCCACCATTGCGCCGATAGTTGTGACGGTCGCGTCGAACTTGCGGCCCGGGAAAGCGGCGATCCGGACTTCGACATGTTGGCCAACGCGAAATGCCGGGCTGTCCGCTTCCGGAACCTCCGCCAACATCCACATCGTATCGATGTTGGCGACAACGTAAGGCGGAGGCGGGTTGGCCGGCTGCACGAAAAGCCCCGGCGCGGCATTGCGTTGGGTGATGCGCCCATCAATCGGGCTCGACACGATCAGCGTCGGATCCGCGGCCCGAGCGGCGACAATGGAGTCGATGTCACTATCGGGCTTGCCAAAGATACGGACTGCATCCCGCGCTGCCCGCAAATTGCCTTCCGCCGTTTGCTGATCCGAGGTTGCCTGTTCGAGATCGCGCTGCGAGACGGCTTGTGTCTTATAAAGCTCGCGCAGGCGCATCAGATTTCGCGTCGTCAATTCGAGGACGCCGGCAGCGGCGATCAGCGTGGATTCCGCCTGCAGCAAATCGGGACTGTCGATAGTGAAGAGGGTCTGGCCTTTCTTCACGTCATCACCGACCGAGGCGTAGAGTGCAATGATCCGCCCCTGATAGGGCGTGAATACCTGCACTGACATGTCTTCGTTGAAATCAATGCTGCCGATCGCCTCTTTCTCGATCGGGAACTCGTGGGCTTCGACGGGCTCGACTTTGACGGATGCAAGCTGTGAGTCGGAAAGATCGACGCTGTTGCGATCGCGCGCGGGCGTGTTTGGCGCAGCGCTTTGCTCCGCGTTAGCGCTGGTGGTGGCGCCAAGCTCGGCCGTCGAGCCGGCTTTCAGGCGCCACGCGCCGTAGCCGGCAAGCCCGAACACGATAAGGGCGACGGCAACTAGCGCCCTCGTGCGGCTGTTCGTCATGCGTACCGACCCAGATAAATCAAAATGTCCGGCAAATGGCCACCGCGTAACCGGGCCGTCTACTGTCACTAATCACAGGACTTGGTCACAGATCGTGGCTTGGACGAAGTTGGAGCGGTTCCTAGCGAGAACAGAGCCTCACGACGCGATTCGATAATACCTTACCATGAAGGTTCTATGCCGATCATGCAGCTTCTGTGCCGATCGTGAAGCCTCTGCGCCGCTATTTTCTGGCTACGTCTGCAGCAGCAAACCGAACAGCATCGGCGCCGACCCCGTGCTTGCATTCGAGCAGTACCTGCTCTCGCCACTGTCAAAGATATCAGTGTAAATCCGCACTGAAACATGTGCACTGTGGCAGTGCGAGCACAGCCAGAGCGGAGCATTTTGACAATAATGGCAGAGAAGACCAGGCCTCGACGCCACCAGTCGTTCCTCAGTATCAGTCATTAGTCACTTGCTCATGTCGAATCCGTCGCTCAGGCGGTTCAATCGGGCTGTCGCCGTTTTTGCGGCGGCAATGATTTTGACTGGCTGTGCGGTCGGCCCCGACTTTCTGCATCCGGCGCCTCCGGACGTCGGGCGCTACACCAAAGAGCCGCTGCCGCCGCAGACCTCCTCGGTAAATGCGCCGACCGGGCAATCACAGCATTTCGTGCAGGGCCGCGACATTCCGCAGGAATGGTGGACGCTGTTTCGGTCAAGGGCGCTCAACACACTGATCCAGCGGGCGCTGAATAATAACCCCAACCTGCAATCGGCGATGGCGACGCTTCGTGCAGCCAATCAGGCGGTCTATGCGCAGGAGGGAAAGTTCTTTCCGCTGGTCGAAGGCAACTTCAATCCCACTTACAACCAGACTTCCGCTGCTTTGACGCCGATCCCAGCAAACAACAATTTGACCTACCAGCTCCACACGGCGCAGTTACAGGTGAACTACACTCTGGACGTTTGGGGGCTAAATCGGCGCACGGTCGAATCGTTGAAGGCCCAAGCCGACAATCAGCGCTTCCAGGTCGAGGCCGCCTATCTCACGCTCGTTTCCAATATTGCCGTCGCCGCGATCAACGAGGCGGCGCTCCGCGCCCAAATCGATGCCACCAATCAGCTCATTGGCATAAATACAAAGATGCTCGACATCCTGAAGCGGCAATTGGAGACCGGTTACACCAACCGCAATGAGGTCGCGTTGCAGGAAGCGGCGCTGGCGCAAGCCGCGGCAACATTGCCGCCGCTCCGCAAAGCCCTGCAACAGAACCGAGACCTCCTGGCGGCACTTACTGGTGCATACGCGAGCGAAGAGCCGCGTGAAACGTTTAGGCTTGATGACTTGCACTTGCCGGTCGACCTGCCGATCGGCCTACCGTCGAAACTGATCGAGCAAAGGCCGGACATTCGCGCCGCGCAAGAGACATTACATTCGGCAAGCGCCCAGATTGGAGTCGCCATCGCGACCATCCTTCCCAATTTCACTATCAGCGGCAATGTCGGTTACATGAATACGGCACTGGCCGGCCTGCTCGCGCCGCAAAACCTGTTTTTCACCGTGGCAGGGAACGCCACGCAGACATTGTTCGACGGCGGCACCCTTTTCCACCAGTTGCAGGAAAGCAAGGACAACTATAACGCAGCGGCGTGGAGCTATCGTGGCACTGTCGTCGGCGCCGTGCAAAACGTGACTGACGCGCTACGAGCCTTGCAAAACGACGCCGACGCGCTCAAGGCGGCGCGCGGTTTCGAAAGCGCGTCGAAAATCAGCTTCGATCTCGCGCAACAGCAAATGCAAACCGGCTATGCGAATATTTTGATATTGCTCACCGCTCAGCAGACCTATTTGCAGGCGGTCATTCAAGTGGTACAGGCGCGCGCCGCCCGCCTGTCGGATACGGTCGCGCTATATCAGTCGCTCGGCGGCGGTTGGTGGAATCGAACGGCTCCACTTCCTGAGAAAACTCTCGATGTCGGCACCGGGGAAGCGAAGGCGGTCCCCGACGCCGACAAGCGAGAGGGATTCTTACGCGGTCTTTGGTGGTTCCCCTACCAGCCGGATTGATCTCGGTGTGGGGAACGGTCTAGTGCGTGCCCGGATTCACGCGGCGGATTGCGCGCCATTTCGGACCGGGCCCACGCATATAGTGCCGTTCCGGGCGATAACGATCGGCAAACGTCGCGCGCAGTTGCCGCCAGGTTTGTTTGCAAAACACCAATGCGTGCATCGAGGCCGCCGTCTTGTAAAAACCCTCGGCGGGCGAAGCGACCATTTGAACTCGTACGACTGATTTCCTCATGGTGTTCGTGTCGCTCAGCCAGTTCGGCGTAACGCCGGGTAGTTAGGAGCGGCATGATCTCGATCGATCGCGTTGGCCTTACAGCCGGTGTCGAGCTCGAGAATCCCTGAGACCATGACGACAGTCTGCGGCTGGTATCCAGTTTCAGCGCGGATAAAGCGCAGTGCCGCTGCCCGGTCGACAAACAGGCCGCCACGCGCGCCCTTTTGCTCTTGAACCACCCAATTTCCGCAGACGTCTTGGCCCAACATGAAGAGTGGCGGCCGTAACCACGAAGGAGGCTCTGGTTGTTTTTCCCGGATCATCGCCATCTTCCTTTTTTAGAAAGCTGCCGCCCGAATGCGATCGGCGGCGGATACCGAGGAATGAGAGCGGTTAATCGAGACGCGAAGCGGACAAGCCAAGCCGCCAGTGGATTGCCCTGGTTTTCCAAATCGAGTTCCATGCGCTCGTTGAGAGACATCGTGGCGCAACCCGTCGGCGCGCTGCTCCTGTCGGCGAATCGCCGCGCAGACCGCTTGAACAGGAACACGCCGCCGGTGCGCCCCTGCGCCTCGCGGGCGATCCAGAAGCCTAGTTTGTTGCGGCTGATGAAAAATAGCGGAATGGATTCGCTGAGAACGCCGCTATTCGGCCGCTGCGGAAAATTCGCCACTGCCACGCTGCGCGTCAACGAACCGCCGAGGCGGCTTACGTCAAAGCTCATGATCTTATCCCATGCGTACCTTGCACGCGTCAGTAACGTGACGCCGGTCACATAGGAATTCGAGACGACGCCTCGGCCGATCTCATAACCCGGCTATAGGAGCGTTAACGGTGCGATTCGCACACCGTCGGCCGTGACGGTCCGTTAGCGGCGTCCCGCGACCGGCTTGGCATTTGACTGTAATCGTCGTGCCACTAACTTGCAAAAATACTGTGCACGAACGCCTGAGCACGGCATTCCGGCTATAAATTTTCTATTCTGAGGTTCATGAACAACAAGCCATGCAAGCTGGGCGAAGGCGAGCCACGATGCGGTGCATTTTGGTCATACTGTCGGCAATCGCCATCTGCCTGTTTGGCACCTCGTCACATTTCGCGCTCGCAGATGCGGTCCAAAATCCGCCGGGCAACAAGCCAGCCGTCACTAAAGCTTCCAAGCGGAGCGTCACGGCAAAGCCTGACAAAAGCCAGTACTGGCTTTTAAATCCGGTGCCGGCCGACCAGATGCGGAGTTTCAGCACCGACCGGCCGACCAAATCGAATGTGCCGTACACAGTGGACGCCGGCCACTTCCAATACGAAACCGATCTGGTCAATTTCACCCATCAGGCCAGCGGTACGACCCGCACCGACACTCTGCTTGTGCCGAACCCGACGTTCAAAGTTGGCGTGACGAACAACGCCGATCTTGAAGTCAACGTACCCTTCGCCGGCGTTCACACCTACGGCACGGCGACGCCGCCGAGCTCCCTCTGGGGCATCGGCGATGCCTTCGTGCGCTCGAAAATCAATCTGTGGGGCAATGACGGCGGTGATACTGCCGCAGCGATCATTCCCTACATCAAAGCTCCTTCGGCGCCCATCGGCGTCGGCAACGGTGCGGTCGAAGGCGGCCTGATCGGTCCGGTCGCGTTCAGCATGTCCAACAGCTTTACTCTGTTGCTGGTGCCGGAGATCGATGTGCTCAAGGACAGCCTTACCAGCGACTATCACGGCAACTACGTCTTTGACGTGAACCTCAGCCGGGAGGTGGTCAAAAACGTGACGGCATACGTTGAGCTCTGGACGGACTACAATGCGGACCCCACCGCGACGGCGACGCTTATGAGCTTCGACGTTGCGCTATCGTGGGTGTTCTTGCCGAATACACAGATCGACGTTGGCGCCAATATCGGCCTCACCAGTGCAACGTCCGCGGTCCAGGTCTACGCAGGCCTTTCGCAGCGCTTTTGAAGGTAACCCGCAAAAAGAGCGTCTCGGCCGTCCGTCTGCTGGCGGGTGCGCAAGCGGGCTTTCAGCAGTGCGTATCAGATTGCCGCGGCACGTTTTTCTCGCCACGCTTCTTTTCCACCATGCGCGCCGGTTGGCGTCAATTCTTATCAGGATTCCTATAGCTTTTGGCCTTCGGCTCTCTCGAATTCCTAGGGGAGACTTGCGACCTAGGTAAGCAGAATTCTTGCACGGGTTGACCCACGTCAAACCTGTACCGCGCCCGCAAGGCATCCTGCACAGCCAGTTCGCGATCGGAGAGCTCTCATGATGGACGCCGCCATGCTGGCGATCGGCCTCGTCTTTTTCGCGGTGTCGATTGCATACGTCTACGCCTGCGACCTGCTTTAGGGAGATCAGCGACATGATCTTTGATTATTCGCTCGCTGGCTTGGTCACTGCGGCATTGCTCATTTATCTGACTTACGCGCTGCTCAAGCCCGAGCAGTTTTGAAGGACGCGCGACCATGACCGCCATCGGCTGGGTTCAGATTGTGCTTTATTGCGCGATTGTCGTGGCAATTACGCCTGTGCTCGGCGCTTACATGACGCGTGTTTTTTCCGGCGAGCGCACGTTTCTGTCGCCGCTCATGCGCCCGATTGAAGTCGGAATCTACAAACTCGCGGGCATCAACGAACAGAACGAACAGCATGCGGTGACCTACACGGTCGCCATGCTTCTGTTTCATGTCGGCGGATTTCTGATTCTCTATCTGCTGATGCGGCTGCAAGGCTGGCTGCCGTTCAATCCAGCCGAACAATCCGCGGTCGCGCCGGACCTGTCATTTAACACCGCCATAAGTTTCATCACCAACACCAACTGGCAGAACTACGGCGGCGAAAGCACGATGTCATACCTCGTGCAGATGCTCGGCCTGACGCATCAAAACTACCTTTCTGCAGCAACCGGTATCGCGCTCGCCATGGCGCTGATCCGCGGCTTTGCCCGCCATTCGGTGCGCACGGTTGGCAATTTCTGGGTCGATATGACCCGCATCACGCTCTACGTCCTCATCCCGATCTGTGTTCCGATTGCACTCTTCTTCGTTTGGGAGGGCATGCCGCAGACACTTGGACCCTACGTCGACGCCATGACGCTGGAAGGCGCCAAACAGACTATCGCCGTCGGCCCGGTCGCCTCCCAAGAGGTAATCAAGATGCTGGGCACAAACGGCGGCGGCTTTTTCAACGCCAATAGCGCCCATCCGTTCGAAAACCCGACTGCCGTTACGAACTACATTCAGATGATCCTGATCTTCGCGCTCGGCGCTGGGCTAACCAATGTGTTCGGCCGCATGGTGGGCAACCAAAAGCAGGGTTGGGCCATCCTCGCCGCGATGGGCGTTTTGTTTATCGCGGGCGTCATCACCTGTTATGCAGCCGAGGCGCATGGCAACGATGCTCTCAACGCACTCGGTCTGGCCGGCGGCAACCTGGAGGGTAAGGAAGTCCGCTTTGGGATTGTCGCTTCCGCGTTATTCGCCGTGGTTACCACGGCCGCTTCCTGCGGCGCCATCAACGCCATGCACAATTCGTTCACCGCGATCGGCGGCATGATTCCGCTGATCAACATCCAGCTTGGCGAAATTATCGTCGGCGGCGTCGGCTCCGGCCTCTACGGCATGCTGCTGTTTGCGATCATTTCGGTGTTCGTCGCTGGCCTGATGGTTGGCCGCACGCCCGAATATGTCGGCAAGAAAATCGAAGCCAAGGAAGTCAAAATGGCAATGCTGGCTATCTTGATCTTGCCGCTGATGTATCTCGGCTGGACCGCGGTAGCTATGCTGGTGCCGTCGGCTGTGGCGGCGATGGGAAATCCCGGACCCCACGGCTTTACCGAGGTGCTCTACGCATACGTATCGCAGGACGGCAATAACGGATCGGCGTTCGCCGGACTTAGCGCCAATACGCCCTTCTACAACGTCAGCGGCGCAGTCGCGATGTTTGTTGGCCGGTTCTTGATGATCGTCCCAACAATGGCGATTGCAGGCTCGCTCGTCATCAAAAAATCCATACCGGCTTCCGCGGGGACATTCCCGACGACCGGCGGCCTGTTCGTCGGTTTACTCGTGGGCGTCATCGTCATCGTCGGCGGCCTGACGTTTTTCCCGGCGCTCGCGCTCGGTCCGATCGTCGAACAACTCGCGATCAACGCCGGCACCCTTTTCTCGGCTGCCAACTAGTCGGAGCATTCGCCATGGAAACCGCGACCCTGCGCAAGCGCATGCCCGTATCGGCGTTGTCAGATTCCAAGATTGTATTGCCCGCGATCGGGTCCGCTTTCGTCAAGCTCAATCCGCGCACGCTGATCAAAAATCCGGTGATGTTCGTTCTGGAGATCGTCACCGTCCTGACCACCGTTATTTTAATCCGCGACCTGTTTGCGGGCGGCGAACATATCGTTTTCGAGTTTCAGATTATTCTCTGGCTGTGGTTCACGGTCCTGTTCGCTAATTTCGCGGAGGCCGTCGCCGAGGGGCGCGGCAAAGCGCAAGCCGACACGTTGCGGCGGCAGCGCACCGAAACCCAGGCGAAGCTGATTACCGGAGCGGACGATCAGAAATTCCGGCTGGTGCCGAGCACGAAATTAAAGGTTGGCGACCTCGTTCTCGTCGAGGCCGGCGACCTGATCCCCTCCGACGGTGAGGTCGTTCAGGGCATGGCCTCGGTCAACGAAGCCGCTATCACCGGGGAATCAGCGCCGGTCATCCGTGAGTCCGGCGGCGACCGTTCGGCCGTGACCGGCGGCACACAAGTCCTGTCCGACTGGATTCAGGTGCGCATCACGGCGGCGCCCGGCTCGACTTTCCTAGACCGGATGATCCGGCTGGTCGAAGGCGCGGAGCGGCAGAAAACGCCGAATGAAATCGCGCTAAACATTCTGCTCATTGGCTTGACCATTATCTTTGTCTTCGCCACGGCGACGATCCCGAGTTACGTGTATTACGCAGGCAGTACGATCTCCGTCGTGGTCCTTGTGGCGCTGTTTGTAACGTTAATCCCGACGACGATCGGTGCGCTTCTCTCCGCCATTGGCATCGCCGGCATGGATCGGCTGGTACGGTTTAACGTGCTGTCGATGTCCGGCCGCGCAGTCGAAGCCGCCGGCGACGTCGACACGCTCCTGCTCGACAAAACCGGCACCATCACGCTCGGCAACCGGCAGGCCACCGAATTCAAGCCGGTCCGCGGCGTCACTGAGCAGGAACTTGCCGACGCCGCGCAACTGGCCTCGCTCGCCGACGAGACGCCCGAAGGCCGTTCGATTGTGGTTTTGGCAAAGGAAAAATACGGAATTCGCGGACGCGAGCTGGCTGAGATGCAGGCCAACTTCATTCCCTTCTCCGCACAGACGCGCATGAGCGGCGTGGAGATCGGTTCATCATGGGTGCGCAAAGGCGCCGTGGACGCGATTCTGAATTACCTGAACACGTCGCCGGTCGTGGTGGTCGGCGGCGGCGCCGTCCAGGCGCTGCGTCCAAATGTGAGTGCCGAAACCCTACGTGAAGCCGTTGCGATCGCCGACGCGATTTCTAAATCCGGCGGCACGCCTTTGGCGGTGGCCAAGGACAACCGGCTGCTCGGCGTCATTCACCTCAAAGATGTTGTTAAGGGGGGCATCCGCGAGCGCTTCGCCGAACTGCGCCGCATGGGCATCCGCACCATCATGATCACGGGGGATAATCCGACCACCGCCGCGGCGATCGCTGCGGAAGCCGGCGTTGACGATTTCCTCGCCCAGGCGACACCCGAGGACAAGTTGCGCCTCATTCGCGACGAGCAAGCAAAGGGGAAGCTGGTCGCCATGTGCGGCGACGGCACCAACGATGCGCCAGCGCTGGCACAGGCCGATGTCGGCGTCGCCATGAATACCGGGACGCAAGCTGCGCGCGAGGCCGGCAACATGGTCGATCTCAACTCCAATCCGACCAAACTCATCGAGATCGTGGAGATCGGCAAGCAGCTTCTGATGACGCGCGGCGCGCTGACAACCTTTTCGATCGCCAACGACGTCGCGAAATACTTTGCCATTATCCCGGCGATGTTCGTTGCGTTTTACCCGCAGCTGCAAACGCTCAACATTATGCACTTGTCGACGCCGGAGAGCGCTATTCTTTCGGCCATCATCTTCAACGCGCTGATCATTATCGCGCTCATTCCGCTTTCGCTCAAAGGCGTGCGCTATCGCGCTATTGGAGCCGCCGCTCTGCTCCGGCGCAACTTGTGGATTTACGGAGGGGGCGGCGTGATCATTCCGTTTGTCGGTATCAAGGCCATCGACCTCGCGGTTACGGCCTTGCATCTGGCCTGAGGAGAGTTCTGATGCTGCGCGAAATCCGTCCAGCGATCGTTGTCCTAATCGCCCTTACCATTATCACCGGCCTCGTCTACCCGCTGGCGATGACCGGAGTTGCGCAAGTGCTCTTTCCGCGTCAGGCGGAAGGCAGCCTCATTGAACGCAACGGCCATATCGTCGGCTCAGCGCTCATTGGACAAAACTTCACCAGCGAAAAATATTTCCACGGCCGCCCGTCAGCGACGACAGCCGCCGATCCGAATGATTCGAGCAAGACGATCGCAGCGCCGTACAATGCGGCCAATTCGGGGGGTTCTAATCTCGGCCCGTCTAACAAGACGCTGATCGACCGGGTCAAGGCCGACATGGAGAAGCTCCGGCAAGAGAACCCGTCAATGCCCGTTCCGGCCGACCTGGTTACCACATCGGCGAGCGGGCTCGACCCGGAGATTTCGCCGGAGGCCGCGTTTTTTCAGGTTCCGCGAGTTGCCAAAGCCCGCAACTTGACGGAAAATCAGGTTCACCAGCTCGTCGCCGATCATGTTGAGGATCGCTTCCTCGGTCTCTTGGGCGAGCCGCGGGTTAATGTGTTAAAGCTCAATCTCGCGCTCGACGAATTGTCTGCCGGATAGCGACGCCATTCCAGAGAGCTGATCAGGCATGATGGATCAGCTACGCGATTCCGATCATCGGCCCTCGCCGGACGCTCTGCTCGAAGCGGTTCGCCGCGAAGAGAGCCGTGTCGGCAAGCTTAAAATCTTTGTCGGTGCGGCACCCGGTGTCGGCAAGACCTACGAGATGCTTCAGCAAGCCCACGCGCGAAAGCGCGATGGCTATGACATTGTCATCGGCATTGTTGAGACCCATGGACGGCGCGAGACCGAAGCGTTGCTCGCGGGACTGGAGATCGTACCGCGACGCCGTATCGAATATAAAGGCCAGCGCCTGGACGAGATGGACCTCGACGCCATCATTGCGCGCCGGCCGCAGATCGTGCTGGTCGACGAGCTTGCGCACACCAACGTGGAGGGAAGCCGACACCCCAAGCGCTACCTCGACGTCGACGAGTTGATGCGTCATGGCATCGACGTTTTTACCACGGTGAATATTCAGCACATTGAAAGTCTTAATGACGTGGTCGCACAGATCACTCATGTGCGCGTGCGCGAGACTGTGCCGGACGCCGTGTTCGACCGCGCCGACGCGGTCGAACTCGTCGATCTCACACCAGAGGATTTGATCCAGCGTCTGAGAGACGGAAAAGTCTACGTTCCAAAAAACGCGGAACGTGCCCTCGAACATTTCTTTTCACCAGCTAATTTGACCGCGCTTCGCGAACTTGCCCTGCGTCGTACTGCTGAACGCGTCGACGAACAATTACTCAGCGAGATGCAGGCGCACGCGATTCAGGGCCCCTGGCCTGCCGGCGAACGCATTCTGGTATGCATCAGCGAAGATCCGCGCTGCGCAGGATTGGTGCGCTATTCCAAGCGTCTCGCCGATCGGCTGCACGGACCCTGGATCGCGCTTCACATCGAGGGTCGGCGCGCGGTCCAGCTCACTGAGGAGCAGCGCGACCGCATCGCCGACACGCTGCGTCTTGCCGAGGCGCTCGGCGGCGAACCGGTGACCCTGCCGGGAGGCAACCGTAACATCGCCGAAGACCTCATCGGCTACGCGCAAGCCAACAACGTAACGCAGCTCGTCATCGGCAAATCGACGCGGAACCGCTGGTTCGAGATTTTGCATGGGTCGGTCGTCCATGATCTCGTCCGCCAGTCGGGAAACATCAGCGTTCATGTCATTGCCGGCGACACGATTACCGGTGAGCGCATTCCGAAGAAAACGGTGCGCAGCGCCGAACGCAACGAAACATTCAACCCAAAGCCCTACCTGGCGGCGACGGTAGCCATCGCGGCGGCGCTTGGTTTTGGCACGCTGATCGAGACGTGGGTCGGCGTAGGGAACGTCGATCTGGTTTTTTTAACTGCAATCGTCGCGATCGCCGTTCGCTTCGGCTTGTGGCCATCTCTGTTCGCCAGCGTCGTTTCGGCGCTCGCCTACAATTTTTTCTTTTTACCACCGGTCTACACGCTGACCATCAGCGATCCCGCCAATCTGGTCGCCTTCGGACTATTCACGCTGGTAGCTATCATCGTCTCCAGCGTCGCCGCGCGCAGCCGCACTCTGGCGATCGCGGCGTTGGAGCGCGCCCGCACCACCGAGTCATTATATTCGTTCAGCCGCAAGCTCGCGGGAGCCGGCACGCTCGACGACGTACTTTGGGCGACTGCTTATCAAACCGCATTGATGCTCAAGGTCCGCGTGGTCCTGTTGTTGCCCGAGGGTGGCAGGATCGCAGTCAAGGCCGGCTATCCCCCCGAAGACATCCTCGACGAGGCGGACATCGCGGCCGCTAAATGGGCCTGGGAGAATGACCGCATCGCCGGCCGGGGCTCCGATACACTGCCGGGCGCCAAGCGACTTTTCCTGCCGATGCACACCGGACGCGGCGCCATCGGCGTGATGGGCATAGACAGCGATAAACCAGGCCCACTGTTTACGCCTGATCAGCGGCGTTTGTTGGATGCCTTGCGCGACCAGGGTGCGCTCGCCATCGAGCGTGTACGGCTTGTCGAAGAAATGGATAGGGTCGAACGCGCCGCCGAAACCGAACGTCTGCGCTCTGCCCTTCTGACTTCGATCTCGCACGACCTCAAGACTCCGTTGGCCGCAGTGCTCGGCGCCGCCAGCACGTTACGCGATCTCGACAGTAAGCTCGGTGACGCCGAAAAGGCGGACCTACTGGCGACGATCATCGATGAATCCGAGCGGCTTAACCGGTTCATTGCCAACCTCCTGGATATGACCAAACTCGAATCCGGCGCCATTGCCCCGAACGTCGCCTTGCACGATCTCGGCGAGATCGTTGGCAGCGCCTTGCGACGGGCGAGCCGCATACTCGCCCACCATCAGGTCGAGCTCGAACTCGCGCCCGATTTGCCCATGCTCGAACTTGATGCTGTTCTGTTCGAACAGGTCCTGTTCAATCTCCTCGATAACGCCGCAAAATACGCCCCGCCGGAAACGACGGTGCGCATCCAGAGTTGGCGGGCCGGGAACTCCGTGTCCTTGCAAATTCTCGATGAGGGAAGCGGTATTCCGTCGGCCGATCTCGATCACATCTTCGATAAATTTTATCGAGCCCAGAAGATCGATCAGGTTCGTGCCGGCACTGGATTGGGCCTTGCCATCTCGCGAGGATTTGTGGAGGCCATGCACGGCACGATCATCGCGGCAAATCGCACCGACCGTACGGGGGCCATCTTCACCATCAGCTTGCCAATTCCGCGGGTGCGGCAACCTTTGGATGCCGCCGCATGAGCGCTTCTCCAGTACGTGTCCTGGTGATCGACGACGAGCCCCCGATCCGCAAACTCCTTCGTATGGGACTGACCGCTCAAGGCTATCAGACGCTTGAAGCGCCCAACGCCAAGACGGCGCTCGAGCTTCTTGGCCAGGCCCCGGATCTGATCATTCTCGATCTCGGCTTGCCCGATACGCGTGGTCACGATCTGTTGCGGACGATCCGCGCTCGCAACGAAAGCGTGCCTATCGTTGTGTTGTCGAGCCGCGACGATGAGAGCGGCAAGGTCGAGGCGCTCGATCTCGGCGCCGATGACTACGTGACAAAGCCGTTCGGAATGGACGAGCTACTTGCCCGCATGCGCGCGGCGCTTCGTCATCAGCTTCAAATTCAGGGCGAGCGGCCGGTGTTCCGCGTCGGCGATCTTTCGGTCGATCTCGTGCGCCGCTTCGTCAAGGTCGGCGATCGGGATGTGAAATTATCGCCGAAGGAATACGATCTGCTGCGCCTTCTTGTGCAGCACGCCGGCAAGGTGCTCACCCACAAGTTCCTGCTGGGCGCGCTGTGGGACGATCTGACCGACGCCCAATATTTGCGGGTGTACGTCCGTCAGCTGCGCCAGAAAATAGAGTCTGATCCGGAACGGCCGCAATATGTCCTCACCGAAACAGGGGTCGGCTATCGTCTTCGGGCACCTGATTGAATTTAGGTTTTCGGCGCACCGTCGCAAGTTGACCGGTTTGTCACTGTGACGCACGGGTATTGCCCGCTACTGACGTGCGCTCCATAGTGCGCCGCTTTCTTGCAACGCGCAAAAGGAAGATGCGATGACCGACGAACTCGTTTTCTACACCAACCCGAGATCGCGTGGCCGCATCGTGCGCTGGATGCTGGAGGAAGTCGGTCAGCCTTACCGGACCGAAGTGATGCATTACGCCACGACAATGAAAGAGCCTGCCTACCTTGCCATCAACCCCATGGGAAAAGTGCCGGCGCTTCGCCACGGCGATGCGGTAGTCACAGAGGCCGCGGCCATTTGCGCCTACCTCGCCGACGCTTTCCCGCAGGCGCGATTGGCGCCTCCGCCAGGCGACCGCCTGCGCGCCCCGTATTATCGCTGGATGTTCTTCGCGGCCGGGCCGGTCGAGGCCGCGGTCACCAACAAGACTTTCGGCTTTGACGTACCGGCGGAGCGGCAAGGGTCGGTCGGCTACGGCAACTTTGGGCAAGTTATGAACACGCTCGAGCAAGCGGTTTCGCAATCGCCGTATCTGCTCGGCGACAATTTCACCGCCGCCGATGTGTATGTCGGCTCGCAGGTCGGCTTTGGCCTGATGTTCAACACGTTCGACAAGCGTCCAGCCTTCGAAAGCTACTGGAAGCGAATATCCAGCCGGCCCGCTTATGCGCAGGCGCGTGAACTCGATGACGCGCTGATGCCCCCGCAAAAAGCCGCCGGATAAGTCTTTAGCGAGATACGCTAACCTCTGACGTTGATCGCTACGCGCTAGTGTCGATTCTCATCAGCGGTTGGCCCATGCGGATGTGAGTGCCATCGCTCACGGTGTCGAAGAGCCTAAAGCCTTTCGGCGCGAACACCAGAATGGTCGAGCCGTGCTCGAACCAGCCCATCTCCTCGCCCTTCTGGAAATGCCCATCGCAGGCGAAGACGTCGGCATTGCGCTGCCGCACCGAGAGCGGACCTTCAAGGCAATGCAGGCGGACGCTGGCGACCAAAATTGCGGCGACTGCCACCAGCGTGACTGGCGCGCCGGTTACGCTCAGGCGCGTCGGGATAACGGCGCGTTCGTTCTTGCAAAACAACCGTTCCACCCGCTTGAGCGCGATTGGATTGACGTTCCAGGTATCGCCGGAGATGTAGATCACCTGCGCGACGCGGCAATCGTGCGGGGCATGAAAGCGATGATACATGGCCGCCGTCAGCCGCAACGTCGCGTAGCAACCATCGCGATATGTCGCGACCAGATCCTTATCGGGCAATAGATCGTCCAGCGCGTAGGGAAAGCCCTTCGCCTGGAAGACCGTGGTACCGGCGATAGCGCCGCAGGCTCCGACAATGGCGTCGCAGGGGCTGACCAGAACGTCCGCCCTGCCGTCAATTGGCCGCGATCCCTCTTTCAGCTGGCGGACAAAACAATCGTGCAGGCTTTTGAACTCGGTCTTTCGCGCCTCACGCAGGTCGAGGTCGCTGAACAAACGCCAAACGGCAATCGATACTTCACGCACAAGCGGATTTTCGATGCGGCTGAACCAACCCATAAATTGGGTGGCGAGCCGGCGGGGAATGCGATTGGTCAAAAGGAAATTAATGTCCTCCTGCGCCAGCACTCGGAGCATTTTCGCGCGGACCGTCATGGGACTGTCAATTCCAGCGCGTAAACCGCGATTCGATGTGGAAAGCGGCCACACTGGCGCTTTATGGAATTGGCGGAGCGACTTTCGCCGGCTCCCTTGCGCGAGTGCGCCAGCGCATCGATTTGTCGAAAGCCAAGCATCGATCGGTCGCCGGACACGCGCGGATGGCGCGAAGCCTTGCAGCGCTGATCCCATTCTATGCGTACGACGAAACCCGGTTTTTCTGCTCGGACGGCGCACCCGCCGATGTCGCGGCGCGCCGGCGGAATGGATTTGAGCGCCTCTCTAGCCTCTACCGCGCACGTTTTGCCGAAACGATTCGCGCAACGACCGCGGCGGCGGAAAGCATCTCCGACCTGCAATTCACCGATGCATACCGGGTGCCGTTTCAATACCGCGACTACGTCGGCCGCAACCTTCCCTCGGCCGCTTTCGTGAAGGCGAGCGAAGGCGTGCAAGTTACCGACCTCGACGGCAATCAACTGTACGACGTCAGCGGCTCTTACGGCATGAACTTGTTGGGCTATGAGTTTTACAAGGGCGCCATTGAGCGCGCCGCGGTGCGAATGCACGATCTCGGCCCGGTACTCGGCCCTTATCACCCTGTGATCACCGAAAACGTCGAAATGCTGAAGGAGATTTCGGGCCTCGACGAGATCTCTTTCCACATGTCCGGCACTGAAGCGGTCATGCAGGCCGTGCGGCTTGCCCGCTATCACACCCGCCGATCGCATCTCGTGCGATTTTGCGGCGCTTATCATGGCTGGTGGGGCGACGTGCAGCCGGGTGTAGGCAATCCCCTGCCCGCTCACGAGACCTATACGTTGCGCGATATGTCGGAAAAGGCGCTGCGAGTGATCGCTTCGCGGCGCGACATCGCCTGCGTGCTGATCAACCCGCTGCAGGCGCTGCATCCGAATGCTTCCGCGCCAAGCGATTCCTCTCTGGTCGACAGTAGCCGCGGCGGGCATTTTGACAGGAACGGTTACGCCGCCTGGCTCAAGGAATTGCGTCGGGTGTGCACCGAACGCAAAATTGTCCTGATATTTGACGAAGTGTTCGTCGGCTTTCGCCTGGCGCCCGGTGGCGCGCAGAAATATTTCGGCGTGCGCGCCGATATCGTCACCTACGGTAAATCGCTTGGCGGCGGGCTTCCGGTTGGCGTCGTGTGCGGACGGCGCGATCTGATGAAGCGCTTTCGCGACGACCGTCCGGCGGACATCTGTTTCGCCCGCGGCACGTTCAACTCGCACCCTTACGTCATGGCGGCGATGAATGAATTTTTGCGGCACCTGAAGAAGCCGGAGATGCGCGCAATCTACCGCGATCTTGATAGTCTTTGGAACGACCGCGCGCAGGCGCTTAATGAACGATTGCAACAAGCCGGGCTGCCCGTCGCGATTGCCAATCTGTCTTCGATCTGGACCGTGCGCTACGCGCAACCGTCCCGGTACAACTGGCTGCTGCAATATTATCTGCGTTGCGAGGGCCTGGCGTTGAGCTGGATCGGAACCGGACGCTTTATATTCAGCCTGGATTACACCGACGCCGATTTCGCCGCGGTCGCCGGCCGTTTCCTTACCGCAGCAAAACAGATGAAAGAAGACGGCTGGTGGTGGAGCGATCCCGCTCTCACCAACCGGTCGATCAAGCGAACCATCCTGCGCGAGATGCTCGCCCATCGGCTGATGCCCTGATCAGGCCGCAAAAGCGAGGCAACGCGGCGTTGGAAACAATTGCCGCTTAAGTCAGGCGCGGCGCTTCCTCTGCATCGTGCTCTTCCCACTCCGCCACTTCATGGCCGATGTTCGGATCGATCAACTCGCCACGCAGCAGAGCAAATGGGGCTTTGTGGTAGAGTTTGATGTCGTGAAATGGATCGGTGAGGATTTTGGTCGCCCACACGAGGCCAGTTTGCACGTCCTTGATAAAGAACAGTTGTACGGTGCGGAAGACCAGGCCGCCCGCCCCGATCACGAGCCAGATTATTGCAACGTGATGGATGAAATCGGAGACACCCGCTGCGGGCTCAAAGACACCGAAGAACGTTGAGTCGACGAACAGTGGCAGGGGCGACAATGCCCAGATCGTCAACAACACGACTTTCCGGTGAAGATTATATCCGACTTTGATCTCTTCTTTGTATTCGTGACTGGCGTGATTGACGTCGTCATAGTCTTTCGGTTCGAAGAAAAAATGACCACATTGGCGCGTGGTCATTGCCACCAGCCATCCCGCCAGCGCCGAGATAGCCGGATCTTTGAAAATCATCACGTAAGCAAACAAAAAACTGAGCGCGCTCACCAGGTGAAGCGATTGGTTGATCCTGCTGTGATGGTAATAGCGATGATCATCCCAGCGCTGGGTCCGCAATGCAGCGAGAAAACCTTCCATAACTGCCCCTTGTTGGCTCATCCCTTGTGGGTATGGCGATTCCGTGAATCCGGTATGACAGGAGAACGGCCTAACGCTGTGCAGCAGCCCGCGCGGCCGCTTTTGGCCCCGAGCTAAGCGACCGCCGAAGCGCGTGGCTGTGTTTGGCGAACGCCATCGCCTTTAGTGAAGCGGATGAGCGAGAAATGCCCGAGCGGCGGCACGGCGCGGCGTTCGAGCAGACGAACATCTTTAGTCCGCGCCGCCCACCTTTCGTAACGCTCGAAGGAGAATTCCGTCCGCCACCCGAGCTTGCGTGCGGCCGGTGCAAACCAGTGCTCAAGCGTCCGCCGCAGCCCCGCCTCGGCCCCGACGCGGCTGACCAGAATAATTTCTCCGCCGGGTTTTAAAACTCGGGCGAACTCGTCGAGCGTGGCCTCCGGGTTCGGCGCCGTTGTGACGACGTACTGAGCCACCACGACGTCGAAAGAGTTGTCCGGAAAAGACATATGCTCGGCGTCCATGACCCAAAGGCCTTCGACATTGTCGAGGCCGAATTCGCTGACGCGGGCTTGAGCCTTACGCAACATCGCTTCGGAAATGTCGACGCCGCAAAGCCGGCAATTGGCCGAGTAGCGGGGCAACGAAATGCCGGTGCCGACACCGACTTCGAGAATTCGCCCGCCGACCTGTTCGGCCGCAGCGATGGCGGCTTCCCGACCGCGCTCAAAAACCGGGCCGAACACGAGGTCATAAACCGGAGCCCAGCGATCATAGGCCGTCGTCACCATCTGTTTGTCGAGCTCAGTATTTGACAGGTTCGTCATTTCTGCTTCCTCCTCGCGGTAGCTTACCGGCGTGGCTCAAACGGGAGCGGCTTCTTCTGCGGCCCTCGTCGCCGTTTCGACGTCGAAAGTATCGTTCGCGACCTTGCGCGCATGACTGACGAACTGCCGCGCGCTGTTCTCCCAGGAATAATCGAGCGCAAACTGTCGACAGGCCTCGCGTGAAAGTTCGAGCGCTCGTAGGCAGGCGCCACGGAGATCGTCGTCCAGAACCCCGACCGGATGGCCGGCCACGACGTCCCTCGGGCCGGTGACCGGAAACGCCGCGATCGGTACGCCACTCGCCAGCGCCTCGAGTTGCACAATGCCGAAAGTGTCCGTTCGGCTCGGAAACACGAAAACGTCTGCGGCCGCGAGGTGAGCGGCGAGCGTGCCGTTTTCCAGCGGACCTAAAAATTTGGCGCTTGGAAAGCTGTGTCGCAATTTCGCTTCTTGCGGTCCGCTGCCAACGACGACTTTGGTGCCCGGCAGATCGAGCGATAGGAAAGCTTCCAGATTCTTTTCAACGGCGACGCGTCCTACCGTCATAAAAATCGGCCGTGGAAAGTTCAAGTCGGCCGCGCGGTCGGGCCGGAACAGATCGATGTCGACACCGCGCGTCCACATACCGAGATTGTTAAAGCCGCGACCGGCAAGCTCCTCCATCAGTGAGGGAGTGGCAACCATGGTCACAGTCGCGCCGGAGTGGAACCATCGCAGCACCGCGTAAACCCATTGCGCCGGAATTGGCAGCCGCGCGGAAATGTATTCCGGAAAGCGCGTCGTGTAGCTCGTGGTGAAGCGACGGCCACGGCGGCGGCAATACGCGCGTACGGCGAAGCCAATCGGACCTTCAGTAGCGATATGGATCGCGTCAGGCTTCTTTGCTTCGATGCGATCTTCGATGCCGCGCCGCCCCGGCAGCGCGAGCCTGAGCCCCGGATAAGTTGGCAGCTGAAAAGACGGAAAACCTTCCGGGGTAAGAAAATCGATCTTCGCTCCGAGCTTGTCGGCCGCACGGGCCAAAGACCCGAGCGTGCGTACAACGCCGTTGACCTGCGGATGCCAGGCATCTGTCGCAACAAGTATTCGCATCAAGGGACGGCGACGCCGCTCCTCTCCATATCGAATCGGGTGCGACAACAATTGCCATTTCATGTCTCAGTCGTGTGACGGCTCATCTATCGACAGTGATTCAATTATTTGGTTCGTAACATTGCTGTTACATGCAAATGAGAGTTTCCGTGCGACGCGTAGCCGTTTTTTGGCTGGAATTTTCAGCGCCGCGCGCCGGAGAGACGTGACCGCTCCTATCGCGCAGACGCAGACTTCCCGACTAGGCCGCAGCACGATCGGCGCCGCTATCAGCGTCGCGATCCTCGCCGTCGCCGGCTACACCCTCTATGAACTGCTGCGCGGTATCGAATTCGACAAAGTCCTTGCCGCGCTTGCCGGCCAATCCATACAAAAACTGGTGATCGCGGGCGCGCTGGTCGCTGCTGCCTACGTCGCGCTGACTTTTTATGACTTCTTTGCGCTTCACATCATCGGCCGCCAAGACGTTCCCTACTCGGTCGCGGCGTTGGCGAGTTTCACCAGTTCGACCATCGGCCACAATCTCGGCGCCGCGATTTTGACCGGCGGCTTGATCAGGCTGCGCATCTATTCTGGCTGGGGCTTAACTGTTTCCGACATCGCCAAGATCGCCGTTTTGACCGGCATCACGTTCTGGTTGGGAAATGCCTTTCTCCTCGGAGTAACTGCCGCCTACATTCCAGAAGCAGCGACGGCTCTCGATCATTTGCCGCCGTGGGCCAATCGCGTCATCGGATTGGCCGGCCTGTTTTGCATCGGTTGCTATTTGCTGTGGCTCGCGCCGGCGCCGCGTGCCGTCGGCCGTTCCGGCTGGCGTATCGAACTGCCCAACTCTCGCTTGACCCTTTTGCAGATCGGTATCGGAGCGCTTGATCTCATGATGGTCACGCTCGCCATGTTTGTCTTGTTGCCGACCCCGCCCGCGGTGGAACTCCCCAACATGATGGTTGTATTCCTCACGGCCACACTGCTTGGGACTGTCAGCCACGCCCCAGCGGGTCTGGGAGTCATCGAGGCGACAATGCTGCTGGGGCTGCCACAATTTCCCAGAGAAGCGCTGCTGGCGGCGTTGCTGACTTTTCGCGCGCTTTACTTCCTGTTGCCGCTATTCCTCGCCAGCGTCTCGCTCGGAATCCGCGAATTGCGAGTGCTGTCACGCGGCGGGAAATCGCGGTGATAACGAGCCCCCCGAGCTTGTAAGGCGGGTACCCTCAAGTTACTCTGCCGCCGCGTAAATTGGGGCTGGTAGTGAAGCGTAGCGTTATCGGTTTCGAGGCTCAGCAACGCTCGCAAATCCGGCCGAAAAAACGGTTCAGCCGTGCGAGTGTTTTGGCGTGTTGCGTAGGTCTGGCGCTCGGCGCGCTGGCGCCGCGGCAGCTTGCGGCCGAGACCATGCAGTCGGCGCTGGCCAAAGCCTACGAGAACAATCCGCAGCTTAACGCCCAGCGGGCCATCGTGCGGCAAAATGACGAAGGCGTCTCGCAGGCGCTGTCGGGCTACCGCCCGACGTTGTCTGCTACCGCTTCTGTCGGCGAGCAATTCACCAACACCACCGAGGTGCTGCCCCCGATCCCGCCGGGCCTGCCGAACGGCGTCGCGTTTTCGATAAAGGGATATACGACGCCGACTTCCGTCGGACTGAACGGCGCGCAGACGCTGTTTAACGGTCAGCGTACCGCCAATACCGTTCGCAAAGCCGAAAGCCAGGTTTCCGCGGCGCGCGAGACAATGCGGATGATGGAAGAGTCGGTGCTGCTCGCGGCAGCGACGGCGTACATGGACATGTCGCGCGACACCGCAAACCTTGAGGTGCAACAGAACAACACCCGCGTCTTGCAGCGGACGCTCAAAGATACCCAGAACCGTTTTGACGCCGGCCAGGTAACCACGACAGACGTAGCGCAGGCGGAAGCGCAACTGGCGGCCGGCGAAGCCAGCCTGCACTCTGCCGAGTCAACCTTGATGACAACTCGCGCCAATTATCGCCGCGTGATCGGCGTTGAGCCGGCGAATCTCGCGCCGGCATCCCCGGTCGACCGCCTCTCACCGAATGTGTTGAACGCCGCGATCGCTGTCGGCCTCGCTGAGAACCCCGCAGTCACCGCGGCGCTTTACGGCGTCGACGTCGCGCAGCTGCAGGTCAAGATCGCTGAGGGCGCGCTTTGGCCGACATTGGCGCTGCAAGGCAGCGTGCAACAACAAAACTACCCGACCATTCTGCAGCCCAACTTGTTTCTGGGAACCGTCCAGCTCAACCTCTCGGTCCCGATCTACCAAGGGGGCGCGGAATATTCGGCCATTCGTCTCGACAAGGAGACTGTCGGTCAGCAGCGACTGAATGCCGACCAACTGCGCGACCAGACCCGTGCCAATATCGTGCAAGCCTGGGGCCAACTGGAGGCGGCGAAGGCGCAGATCGAAGCCGCCATCCGTCAGAACAATGCCGCGGAACGGGCGCTCACTGGTGTTCGCAACGAAGCCCAGGCTGGGCAACGCACGACGCTCGATGTGCTCAACGCGGAACAGGCGTTGGTGAATGCGCGCGTGGCGCTTATTGTCGCTCAACACGATCGCGTGGTTGCGTCCTACTTTCTGCTTTCGGCCGTTGGACGGCTTTCGGCCCGGGAGTTACATCTGCCGGCACCAATCTACGATCCATCGACACACTACTTCCAAGTACGGGACGCCTGGTTTGGTCTACGCACGCCGGATGGCCGCTAGCCGACATTGCAGCTTGACCCGCAAAAGCTTTACGCTCCAATCACGAGTAGTCCGGGGCGGAGGAAAATATGCCCGACGCAAGAGTCAATGGTGTTCGCATCTGGTATCAGGAAAGCGGCGAAGGCGATCCGGTTGTACAAATTCATGGCGCCGGCTTCGGCCATTTCAATTTCGCTACCGCGACGCCGATCCTGTCGCGCAGCTTTCGCTGCATCGATTTTGATATGCGCGGCTACGGGGAGTCGGAACGGCCCTTTCAGAACTATGACATGGAGGTTTGGGCTGACGATCTCGCCGGATTAATGGATCATCTGGGTCTTGAGAGCGCCCATGTCCACGGCACGTCGATGGGCGGCATGGTGGCACAGCAGTTCGCAGCGAAATATCCCAATCGTACCCGGCGTCTGGTGATCAATTGCTCGGCTGCGAAACTCGACTATGCCGGCGTTCTGACCTTTCGCGGCTGGATCGACATTGCCGAGCGCTTTGGCGTCGGTTCGCGGACGCTGGCCGAACTGATCGCCATGCAGGCGCTATCGCGCCGTTACCTCGATGGCCCGGACGGACGGCGTGCCGTCGATATGATTCAGCAGATATTGGGAAGCTGTAATCGCGTAGACGTGTTCAAGCGCGCTTGCCAGGCCATGATCGATATGGATTTGCGGCCGCTTCTGCCGAAGATCACCGCACCGACGCTCGTCATTGGCGGCGATGAGGACATCATGACGCCCTGGCAACAAGGCCCAAGCGGCGCCGGCCAGGAGTATATCGCTCAGCACATCAAGGGCGCGAAGAAGCACGTCATCAAAGGCTCGAACCATTCGACGTTGTTCGACGGCACCGAAGAGAATTGCCGCGTGGTCGCGGCGTTTTTCAAAGGCGAGTTTTGAAGGAGCTGGCGACACTATCGGCCGTCGAAGCGGCACGACAAACCCGCCAAGGCGCGATTTCCGCCGCGGATCTCGTCGACGCTGCACTTGAGCGCATCGAAACTCTGGACGGGCGGCTTAAGGCATTCATGACCGTCGATGACGCCGGCGCGCGCCGGGCAGCGAACACGCTGGATGCGCTGCCCCCGGACCGCCGCGGTCCTCTGCACGGCCTACCGATTGCCTTCAAGGACTTGATTGCGACCGCCGGCGTGCGGACGACTTACGGCTCATTGGTTTATGCCGACAACGTTCCGACAGAGAACGAATTGTTTGTCGACCGAGTGCTCGAGGCCGGCGGCGTGATGATCGGAAAGACCACTACGCCTGAATTCGGCTACGGCGCCATTTGCCAGAACCGGCTCACCGGCCCAACTGCAAATCCTTACGACCCGACGCGGACCAGCGGCGGATCGAGCGGCGGCTCCGCTGTCGCCGTCTGCACCGGCATGGCTTCAATTGCGCACGGCACCGACTTCGGCGGCTCTTGCCGGATGCCGGCAAGCTTGAGCGGTGTCGTTGGTTTGCGCCCCACTGCTGGTCGCGTCGCCAATCCCGCCAAGCCACTGCTATGGGACGACCTGAACGTCCATGGAATTATCGCGAGAAACGTCGAAGACGTTGCCCTTTTACTCTCGGTCGTCTCCGGCGGTGACGTGGCCGATCCCACTTCCCTAGGGCATGAGAAATTCGCCATGCCCGACTTCCAACCTGAACCCGTCTCCGGATTGAGGATCGCCGTGAAGCTCGATCTCGGCGTGGTTCCGATCGATCGCGAGGTGCGGCCGGTCCTCGAGACCGCAGTTGCAAAGATCACGGGACTTTATGGCGACGTCGAAGAGTGCGGCCCCGATTTTTCCGGCGCCATGGACGCCTTTATGCGCCTGCGCGGCCCTATCCTCCACCGCACGCTCGGCCATTTACTTGAGAACGAACGTGAAAAGCTGACGCCGAGCGTCATTTGGAATATCGAACGCGGCAAAAATGTCTCGGCCGACGATTTCCTCAAGGCCGAGCAGGAACGAAGCCGCATCTGGCAGAACGTTGCGCGCTTCTTTGGCGATTACGACGTGCTCATCTGCGTGACGACCAGCATCGCGGCATTTCCTAACGCGCAGAGCGACGTGTTGCTGATCGACGGCAAGCCGATGGCGAGCATCATTGACTACATGGCGCCGACCGCCACCATGTCGCTGTTCGGCTTACCGGCCTTGTCAATTCCGTGCGGTTGGACGGCGTCGGGGTTGCCGGTCGGCTTGCAGCTTGTCTGCCGCCCGTTCGCCGAAGATATTTTGCTGCGCTTTGCTTTCACGTTGCAGCACAATCTCGGATTTGCGCATAAGTGGCCGCCACTCAATTAGGCCGCACGGCCTCGCCGGAAAGGAGTTTTGCCATGCCGATAAAGCCCGAGCTTCTTAAAGAGCTCAACGACGAGACGCAGAAAGTTCCGATCGCGCAGGAGCGGTGGCCGGAGCTCGCTGTCGAAATGAACCAGTTGCGCACGGCTGCCGAAACGGCATTGGCGGTGCACGATTTCGACCGTGACCCGGCAGATTTTCAGGCCGTACTTCGTTCGCGCCGCGCGTGATCAGAAAGAAAAGAGCCTAGCAATGGCGCCACAAAAAGACGGTCTTGCGAATTTGTCTTTGAGCGAAACCGCCGATCTCATCAAAACCGGCCAAGTCTCCGCAGTCGAAGTGCTGGAGTCTTGTTTCGCGCAAATCGACAAACTCGAGCCCGTTCATCACGCGTTCGTTTGGCAAGATCGGGAAAGCGCCCTGGCCCGCGCGCGCTGGCTGGATGCGGTCCGCTCGAAGGGTGAGACGATCGGATCACTGCACGGCGTGCCGCTGGCACACAAGGATATGTATTACCGGGCCGGACGGGTTTCCGGCTGCGGTTCGCGAATTCGCAGCAACCAGCCGGCGAGGACAACGGCGACCGCGCTGCGCAAGCTCGACGGCGCCGGGGCGATCGATCTCGGCGGTTTGGCAATGGTGGAGTTCGCGATGGGACCGCATGGTTTCAACGCTCACCTCCCCCGCTCGCGCAACCCATGGAGCCACGATCGGGTGCCTTGCGGTTCATCGAGCGGTTCCGGCGTCGCCGTAGCTAGCCGCATGGTTTATGGCTCGCTCGGGTCAGACACCGGAGGCTCGATCCGGTGTCCCGCCGCAGCGAACGGCATTGTCGGTTGCCTTCCCACTAACGGATTGGTGAGCCGCCGCGGCGCCATGCCGATGTCATGGTCGTTCGATTGCGTCGGGCCGCTGACCCGCACCGTCAAAGATGCGGCACGAGTCCTCAAGGCGATCGCAGGCCCGGACGAACTCGACGACACACCGGCCGCGACCCCGATACCGGATTATGAAGCGGGACTTGAGCAACCGCTCTCCGGGCTTCGCGTCGGCATTCCGCGCGGCTACTTCGACCAGGATTTGGACGCGGATGTGCAAAAAGCGATTGCCGCCAGCCTTGACGTGTTTCGCGCGGCCGGCGCCACACTAATCCATGTCGATATCCCGAAATCGTTTTCACTTTGCTCAGACCTGCATCCCCTGGTGATGAAGTCCGAAGGCGCGGCCAATCACCGGCAATGGCAGCGAACGCGCAAAGCCGAATATTCCGAGGAAGTTGGGAAGCGGCTCGAGGCCGGGTTTTTCATTTCCGCTGTCGATTACATCAATGCCCTTCAATATCGGGTCTTTGCTCTCGAGGAGTTCACCGACGCGGTATTCAGCCACGTCGACGCACTGCTTGCACCGGTATTGCCGATCCCCACGCCGACGCTCGAGCAAACCGCTTACAGCAACGGTCCGGCTTATCTGAAAATGGTCGTCGCGCTGACGCGCAACACCCGGCCGATCAATTTTCTTGGACTGCCGGCGCTTAGCGTGACCTGCGGCTTTACCTCCGACGGTATGCCGACATCCTTCCAGCTTATCGGCCGGCCCTTCAGTGAAGCGTTATTGTTTCGACTGGGTCACCGGTTTCAGATGGAGACCAACATTCATCTCGAAATGCCGAAAGCACTCGGCGCGTGACGCCGCGTCACACCAGCGTACCGCCGCCATCGACGTTGAGCGTTTGACCGGTGATGTAAGTCTGCTCCATCAAATAAACGTAAGCTTGCGCGACCTCGTCAGCCTCGCCGACATGGCCGACTGGCAACCGTTCGGCGGCTTGCCGGTACATACCCTCGCGCTGGTTTTCCGGCACGCTCGACCAAAGCGGCGTCTTCACCATGCCGGGCGCGACGATGTTGACCCGGATCGGCGCCAGCTCCACGGCGAGCGCGCGGGTCAGGCCTTCCATCGCCGCGCATACGCTCGCGCCCAGCGACCAACCCGATCGCGGGCGCGCACCGGCAGTGCCCGAAGTAAAGACGATGGAGCCACCAGAGCGGATGCTGCCGCTGCCATATTTCGCGGCCATATACGCGCCCCAGAAGCGCAAATCGAGAAACCGGCGCGCCGCGTCAATATCGGTTTCCGGCAGCGGCCCGAGCCGAAGCGTCTCGCCGGCGGTGAACAGCAAATGGTCGAAGAGCCCGAGTTTGGCGAAGAGCGCCTTTACGCTTGCTTCGTCGGCGAGATCGAGCGCGTGTCCCTCGCTGGCGGCCGGCAGCGCGGCAAGCGCCTCATCGACCCGAGCCTTGCGGCTCGAAGCGATGACGATCGACGCGCCTTTTGAAGCCGCGGCCTGAGCAGCGGCGAGACCGAGCCCTGAGCTGCCGCCGAGAACGACAACGCGCTTTCCCTCAAGACCCATTAGCTCTCGTCCTTATGCTATCGGCGGATTACGGGCGCGAGTGTGAATTGTGGCGCGGAGCACTGGCGGCAAGCACGCTCAGTCGTTCCGCCGCCCCGATGTTTCGATGTAGGCAAGGACTTCTTCCAATCCGACCACGTCGGCATAGCGGCGCTCGACATCGCGCAAATTGGCCCAGTGCGGCCCCTCGTCGACGTCGCCGCAGCACGGCTCCGGGACAATCACCCGGAAGCCGTAGGAGAACGCGTCGGTAATGGAGGCGCGCACGCACCCGGACGTATTACAGCCGGACACGATCACCGTGTCGACGCCGTCCTTGATGAAGTAAGCCGCGACCGAAGTGTTGAAAAAGATCGACGCGGCGCTTTTGCACACCGCCATGTCGTAACTCTTGTCGTAGATGCGCTCGTCAAGTTCGGTGCAGACGTCGCCGTGGCGGAAATCGCTGACCACCGCGGGTATCTTCCAGAGCGGCGCGTCGCGCGCGCTGGAATAAGCGGTATAGCAACAGGCGACCGGCAACCCGGCTTTGCGCGCAGCGGTGACGAGCGTGACCGTATTCCCGACTGCGCGTTCGACCATCGGGCGGCCGCCAAGCGGAAAGCGGCCTTCGGTAAAGCCCCTTTGAAAATCGACGACGACCACGCCGGCGCGCCTGCCGAATCCTATTCGCCCGGTACCAAAACCCCTCTCGAGATAAGGATCGCTCACGCCCGCCCCCTTGTTAACTCGTCTTGAGCGTTACACCGAAACGGTCGCTGAACGCGCGCTTCAGGCGTTCAAAGCAATGACCGACGCGGACGACGGTGAAATCCCGGAAGTCGATGATGGTCGAGGCAAGCCCGTCCGGGTGCGCAAATTTCGATTGTCCGTAGTCGAAATGGATCGCCGCGGCGGCGCGGACCGGCTCGTCGATATCGGCAAACCGGTATTTGCTGCCGGTGAGCGACAAGTTCGCCGACGAGCCGAACACCGCCCTGCCCTTCGCGATCGAGGCTTCCGCGATGGCGTCGTGGAATTGGCCGGCATTGAGCAGCATGTCGAGGGTGCCGGCTTTTGACGAGTTCGCAATGACAAACGGATCGACGGCTGCCAGGAGTTCGTGATCGGCGCGAAACGGCGCCACCACCGAAAACGGCATCCGCTCCTCCTCGATCATCTCCCGGACAATCTCGTGTCGCCGCTCGTCCATGGTGTGGATTTCGCGGCTCAATCGCCAACTGCCGAACATGCCGGACGGCTTGTCGTAAGAGCGGCGCTTGACTTCGAAAATGCGCCGCACGCCAGCCGCGGTGGTCGCCACCACTGCATAAGCGACGTCAAGCGGCACAATGCCGATACCGCCGGCATCGAGCGCCGAAAACAGCGCATCGGTGTCGGCGCGCAAACGCTCGGGTGCAACCGGATCGGATGTTAATCGTGTCTCTTCAATTGCCGCCGCCGTCATCCAAGCCCTCCTTGCGTCGAGCCATTTGACCACATCGCAACAGGGCGAGATAGTGCAAGCACCGGCGGCAATCGGCCGGTCATCGACATGCCGCGGTCTTTGCGCAAATCCGCGGCGTGATCGCGAAAGTCGATGGCAATGCGAGGCAGAAAATGATCATCCAGACCGCTCCCGCCGGTACGCCGCGATTGGCCATTATGATGTACGAGCACACCGCGCTTTCGGGACAGTTTGCGCGCGCCTTTGGCAACGAACTGTTCGAGCCGCTGTCGCCGCTTGAACCGATGATCTACGTCGTTTCCAACCACGACGCCGGTTGGGTGGATTTCGACCGCGATCCGCCGTCGGACAAAAAAACCGGACTGCCTTACAACCTCATCGAGACGCCCGCGGAACTGATAACCGTGACCAGCCGGCGTTCGCCGGAATTCAACGAGCGGCATCATCCGTATTGCGGCCTGATGTCGAGCATGCACAGTTGGGGCCTCTACAATGGCCGCTATGGTCTTTCCAAGCTTGTGCTCATCAACAACATCCCGCCGCAAGACCGGCCGATCGCCGACCGGATGCTCGCCGGCGAACTTGAGCGGCAAAACCGGTTGAAGCAGCAATTAGCCAAAGACCCGGAGTGCGCGTCTTGGACCGATGAAAAAAAGCTGTTCCAGAACTACAAGCAGCTGCAATTCCTCGACACGTTTGCGCTTTATTTCAATCGCATTCATCCGAGCGAACGCGTCAAGCAAGCGTTCGAAAACGTCCCGCTGAGCGCGACCGAGGACACGACAGTGACCGTGGAGCCGCGCGGCAACGGTGTCTATGCGCTCTCCCCCTTCCCGTTCGCGGCCAACTGGGCGGAGTTTGCTTATGCCGGCCGGCGCCTTGCGCCGCGCTCCGGTGAAGCAAATGGCTCTTGGCAGAAGCTGCTCAAAGAGACGCCGACCGAGTGGGAGTCATTCCGGCTGGTCGCGGTTTAAGCGAGCGCCAGATTTGCGACGCGTTTACCGGCCATAAGTCTTGTCGAATTCAGAGACGGCGCCGAACCCCATCATTTCGCTGAACTCGCTGAACTTGTAGAGCGGGACATTGGAGCCGACGCTGGAGCCGTTCTCTTTCAGGTGCCGGTAGACATTTCGCAGCGCATCGCCGACGGCCAAAAAGCCGAAAGCCGGATAAATCGCAAGCGAATACCCGATCTCTTCCAGCGTTTTTCGATCGAGGATCGGCGTGCGTCCGCCTTCGACCATGTTGGCAACGAGCGGCCGATCGAAAGTCCGGCCGATAGTCCGCATCTCCTCGACGCTTTCTGGACTCTCGACAAACAGAATGTCAGCACCGGCCTTGGCGTAGGCGTCCGCGCGGCGCAAGGCTTCGTCGAGCCCAAGCGTCGTGCGCGCATCAGTGCGAGCGATGATCAAAAAATCGCTTGGAATCACGGCTTGCCACCGCGACTTTGACCTTGTCGACCATGTCCTCGATCGGTACCACTCGGCGCCCGAGCATGTGGCCGCACTTTTTTAGGAAACTCCTGGTCCTCAAGTTGAATGGCAATGGCGCCGGCGGCTTCGTAACCGCGCACCGTATATTGCACGTTGAGAAGACCGCCGTAGCCGGTATCGCCGTCCGCAATCAGCGGCGTCGTTGTCCCGCCAGCGATCACCTCGACGCGGCCAACCATGTCCGAATAGGTCGCAATGCCGGCGTCCGGCAGTCCCAAATGCGAGGCGACCGTGCCATAGCCCGTCATGTAAAGCGCCTCGAAACCCATTTGATCGGCGATCCTGGCCGAAATGCCATCGAACACGCCGGGCGCCACAAACAGTTCTTTCTTGCGCAGCCGCGCGCGCAAGTCCGACTGGTTGTCGCTTGGTCATACTTATCCTCCCTCGACATTCCGCGCGGCGGAAGTCGCTCGTTAGCATGCGGCTTATCAAGAAATCACGCTCAGGAAAATCGCCGGCCCGGCGATCCCAGCGCCGCTCGCGGCGTCAGCACATCGCGCGCCATGTTGGCGTGGGTATTGGCGTATTGCCCACCGTACGGCCGCCGCTTGACGAACGCGCCGTCGCCGGGGCGGCCGACATAGTTGCCCTTCTCGATCACGACCTTACCGCGCGAAATGACAGTCTCGGTGTAGCCTTTGACCTTGAAGCCTTCGTAGGCGCTGTAGTCGATGTTCATGTGATGGGTATGGCCATTGAATGCGCTGATCGTCTCTTCGCGCTCCGGATCGAAAATGACGATGTCGGCGTCGCTGCCGACGGCGATCGTGCCCTTCTTCGGAAACAGACCGAAGATTTTCGCCGGCGAAGTCGACGTCAGTTCGACGAAGCGGTTGAGCGAAATTTGGCCGCGCCCTACCCCATAGTGATAGATCAGGCTCATGCGGTTTTCGATGCCCGGGCCGCCGTTGGGTATCTTGCTGAAGTCGTTGCGTCCCAGTTCTTTTTGCTCCTTCAGGCAAAATGGACAATGGTCGGTCGAAATCACGTCGAGCGCATGCGAGCGCAGGCCGCCCCAGAGCTCGTCGTGATTCCATTTCTCCCGAAGCGGCGGTGTTAGTACGTATTTGGCGCCGTCAAACCCCGGTTCGTCGTAACGGTCGACGTCGAGTAGCAAATATTGCGGGCAAGTCTCCGCGTGCGCCATCACGCCACGAGCTTGGGCAAGCCGCAACTCCTGCAGCGCGTCGTAGCAGCTTAAGTGCACGATATAGACTGGCGCGCGGGCGACTTCCGCGATCGACAGAGCGCGGTGTACGCCCTCGGCTTCCAGCCGGGTTGGCCGGGTCAGCGCATGATATTTCGGCTCAATGTGACCCTGGGCGAGCGCGATCTTCACCAATTCGTCGATCACGATGCCGTTTTCGGCATGCATGCAAACCAGCGTACCGTCCTCGCCGGCCTTGCGCATGGCGCGGAAGATGGTGCCGTCGTCCGAGAGCAGCGCTCCAGGATAGGCCATGAACAGCTTGTAGCTCGTGACGCCGCCGTCGGCGAGGCTTCGCATCTCGCCGGTGCGTTCCTGCGGCAGGTCGGTAACGATCATGTGGAATGAATAGTCGATCGCGGTTTTGCCCTGCGCTTTGGCATGCCAGTCGTCGAGTGCCTTAAGCGTCGAGATGCCCCGGGTTTGCACTGCAAAATCGATGATGCAGGTCGTGCCGCCATGGGCCGCCGCGCGGGTCCCGGTCTCGAATGTATCTGAGGTTGTCGTGCCCCCAAACGGCAATTCAAGATGCGTATGCGGGTCGACGCCGCCTGGGATGACCAGCTTCCCAGACGCGTCGATTTGTTTGTCCGCATCGATCACCAGATCTTTGCCGATCAGCGCCACCGTCGAGCCGTTAATGAAGATGTCGGCCTGATAGTCATCAACGGCAGTCACGATGCGTCCATTCTTGATCAATACGGTCACTTTGCAGTCCTTTTGGCGGTTTGACAGGCCCTTGTGCTAATGTATCATTCGTAAATTGAAGCGGTGCACAAGGGCTTTTTGGCGGGCGGCCGCTCCGGGCTTCAACAACACAGCCAAAAATTCGAGCGTTCCAAACAAAGTCGGGTGGTTCAAACAGAGGAGACTTGCATGCGCGTGCAGAAGAGTAAGTGGTCGCGCAGATCATTCATGAAGGCGACCGCGGCCGGTGTAGCAACCGGCATGGTGGGGGGCTTCTCGCGACAAGCATCGGCAGCCGAAGGTTTGCGAAGCATTGGTCTCGGCGTAAGCGAGATCAACGAAATCCAGGATAAAGCGACGAAAGACTTGGGCTTCTCCGTCACCGGCCAGGCGATGGGGTACGGCGAAATGATCGGCAAGATGCTTAATCAGCCCGATCAGTACGAAATCGCCGAAGGCTACTACCACGACCTCGCGATCTTGTGGCCGGCGAAGGTCTTCCAGCCCATCGACACCAAAAAGATCAAGGACTGGGACAAGGTCACCAACCTGACCAAGACCGGAAAGCTGACGCCGGAGTCGCAGGTCGGACAGGGCGCCGCGCCCTATACGATGATCTACTGCGACGAAAACGGCAAAAGACAGCAAGAGCCGTCACGTTACATCACCATGGTGCCGGGTTGGCACAACGCCGATTCCTTGGGCTACAACCCCAAGTCAACCGGCCGCCCGATCGAGAGCTGGGCCGAACTCCTCAATAAGGATTGGAAGGGCAAGGTCGGCCTGCTCAACGTGCCGTCCATCGGCGTGATGGACTGCGCGATGGCGATCGAAGCCATGGGCCTGAAAAAGTTTGCCAACAAAGGCAACATGACCAAGGCCGAAATCGACTTCATGATCGAGTATCTCATCCCGCTTAAGAAAGCCGGTCACTTCCGCGCTTTCTGGGAAAACTTCGGTCAATCGGTCAACCTGATGGTGAACGGCGAAGTGGTGCTGGAGAGCATGTGGTCGCCAGCGGTCGCCGCGATCCAGGCCGAGGGCGTGCCTTGCGTCTACGCCTTCCTCAAAGAGGGCATGCGCGGCTGGCACGGCGGCTTCTCGATCTCTTCCAAGGTCCAGGGCAAGCAACTCGACCAGGCTTACGAGTACATCAACTGGTGGCTCGCAGGTTGGCCGGCGGCGTTCGTCGCGCGTCAGGGTTACTATCACTCGATCCCGGACAACGCGAAGAAGTTCCTCGAACCGGTCGAGTGGGACTATTGGTACGACGGCAAAGCCGCGGCGAAAGATCTGCCCGATCCGTTCGGCACCATCATCATCAAGAAGGGCGACATCCGCACCGGCGGTTCCTATTGGAAGCGCTTCCAGATCGCAGTCTGGAATTCGGTGATGGACGAAAACGACTACCTGACCAAGCGTTGGACGGAGTTCCTCAACGCCTGATTTCACGCTAGTCAGCTCATTTGTTGGGCAACGCCGCCGGCCTTCCAAGCCGGCGGCGTTTTCGCATATGATTGATCCGTGACCACTGTTGAAAGCTACGCCAAGCTCACTGATGTCGCGCCGCCGCGCGGATTGATCGGAAGCGCCCCGCCCGTCGCAACCGAGGCCGACGTCAAACGCAAGTATCGCCGCGAGCCCGGCTTCCCGGTGCCGATTCTCATTGCGCCGGCGACGCTATGGCTCGCGGTGTTCCTGTTCCTGCCGCTTGTCAGCATCTTTATTTTCAGCTTCTGGAAGTCTACCGGCCACGGCATGACGCCGGCTTTCACCATCGAAAATTATCGGGCCTTTTTCGCCACCGACGGGTTCTTTGATTCAACTAAACCGGATTTTCTCACGCCGTCGGTCTTTATCCGCACGTTATGGCTGACCTTTCGTTTCACCCTCACGACCATGGCGATCTGCCTGATCCTCGCCTATCCGATGGCGTATTTCCTGTCGATGCAGGTGCAGAATTTCAAATGGCAGCTCGCTCTGTTTCTCCTGGTCATGGTGCCGTTCTGGACCAGCTACCTTATTCGCGCTGTCTCTTGGCTACCAATGCTCGGGCGCCAAGGGCTGATCAATATATTCTTGATGGGTGTTGGCGCCATCGACGAGCCGCTCAGCTTCTTCCTTTATTCCGAATTCAGCTACACCATGGCGCTGGTGCAGCTCTACGTCGTGCTAGCGGTGGGCCCAATTTTCTTCTCGCTCGCCAAGATCGACCGCACACTGCTTGAAGCGGCGCGCGACATGGGCGCGACGCCCTTTCAGATTTTCCGCGAAATCATTGCGCCGCTGTCGCTGCCGGGGGTCGCGATCGGCATGATCTTCATCTTCGTCGCCGTCATGGGCGAATTCGCGACCGCAGTCGTGGTCTACGGCGGCAAAGCCTCGACCACGGGCACGGTTATTCTCACCTATTACGTCACCGGTAACTACCCGTTCGCTGCGGTAAACGCCTTCATGTTGATGGTGGCTATGATGATGGGCGTCGTGATCATCCTGCGCCTGGTCGACATCCGCAAGGAACTTTGAGATGGCGCGCTCGACACCGGAAAGCCGCCGTAAGGCTCGGATCAAGGCGGGCTTCAGCGTCTACTACGTGATCTTTTTCATCTTCGTGTACGGGCCGATGTTCGCCATGTTCACGTTGTCCTTCCAAGGACCGCGCGGCGGCGTGACGTTTCCGATGCGCGGCTTCAGCTTCTACTGGTGGGAAAAGCTGACCGGCCCATCCGCCGTCGGCGACCTAAAGGCGTCGCTTGTCCGCTCGCTCATTCTCGCGGTGATCGTCATGATCATCACCGCGCTGTTCTCGACCATGCTTGCGATGGCGTTCCGCAAACGCTTTCGCGGCTCGGGAGCGCTGTTTTACGCGGTGATGGCCGGCCTGATGGTGCCAGGTACGCTGCTCAGTCTCGGCCTCGCCACCTTGCTGCGCCAAGTCGGCATTCCGCCGAACTGGTGGTCATCTGGCCTCGCGGTGCACGTGGTCTGGACGCTGCCGTTCGGCTTCCTGGTCATGATGGCGGTCTTCAACCGCTTTGATGCGCGATTGGAGGAAGCCGCCCGCGACATGGGCGCCGACGAATGGACGGTGTTCAAGGAAATAACGTTGCCGCTCATCCTGCCCGGCATTGTCGCAGCCGGACTCTTCGGCTTCACGTTGTCCTACGACGAATTTGCCCGCACGACGCTGTTGTCCGGCGCGTCAAATACCCTGCCGCTCGATATCAACGCGTCTTTGACTCAGCGCGTGCAGCCAACTTTGTTCGCGCTGGGTACGGCCTCGACCATATTCTCGCTGCTGATGATCGGGCTGTTTATTGTAATCTATACGATCCTGTATCGGCGCTCTCACTGACCGGCGCCGCCTGCCGGATGACCTTGAGCACCCAGTAAATCAGGCAGAAACACACCGTCAGGATCACCAGCGCAACAACGGCGCCGAGCCGGCTGCCAAATTCGGAGCCGAGCGAATAATCCGGCTGCAGCAAATAAGCGCAAAGGATCAGCAGCGACTGCACCGCGGCGCCGGCGCAAAACAGGACGGCGATAAAAGCCGAACCGCGCAGCGAAGCCAAAACCATGCCATCGATGCTGCGCCTTTGCACGATGTAGAGGCGATAAGCGCGCCAGTGAAACGCGCAGAAGCCGACGATGGCGGCAATCAGCACCACCCAGAACATCGCGTTGTCATAGCCGAGCCCGTTGATGACGAGCGTGAAGAAATCCTCAAACGGCTTGTAGAAGTAAAGAAAAATGAGAATGACAATGAAGGCCACGTAGCCAACAAGCGCCCAAAACAGCCGCCACCCCGTCATTTCAATCAGGCCCCTTGATGCTTAACAGCCATCCCCGGCAAGCGGACTGGAGCACGACAAGGGGCCAACGGCAAGTGCCAGGCCAAGCTTGCTGTCACAGCCTTCAGCCATGGGATTTCGCCGCAACGATGAGAAGAACGGCGTAAAGGATCACGAACAACGTATCTTTGACCGCTGCCAGGGTTTGGCGTTCGCCGCTCGAGGCGACGAGCGTGATAGCCTCGAGCACGAAGAAGACGGCGGCGAGAATAAAAAACGGCCAAATCGTTCCCCACCAAGACGCCGGCGCTGGCGTCCCCATGACCGCCTGCCAGATCAGCAGCAGCAGCGGCACGATAACGAGATAACCATAACCGACGAGAAAGCGGCCGCGAGCGGCGCCGCGGTCGACCGACCAGAAAGCGGCAAACCACAGCAACAAGTTGAGCATGTCCCAGAAGCTGGCGGTATAGGAGTCGGGCTTTCCAGCGCCGCGCAGGTTGAGGAATGCCAGCACGAGCAAGAACGCGAATAAGTCGCAGAGCAGCCATTCGCGGAATGTCTCAGCGCCGCGTTTCGTGCCCCACGTCCGCGTCGCTTTGTCGAACACCAGCACCAGCGCGAGACCGACGCTTGCCGGGTAGATGAGTTGCTCAAGCAGTCCGTATTGATCGCCATGTGGCAGCGCGATCCAGCACAGCAGCACAATTGCGACGACCAGCGCGATCAATCCAAGAAGCCGCAGCGGCGAAGCCGCGGGCACCGCAGCCGTGGCGGACGTTGCCGCTGACTCGGTCGCCGCCATCTCCCTCGCTCGCGGCGCGACGGCGGGCTGCGATGATTGAACAACCGTGTAAGCAAGCGAAACGGCGAGACCGACGACGCCGATCCCGATCATGATAGCGGCGAAGGCAATAGCACGCGGATCCGAACGCCAGTCGAAGAACGTTTCGCCCCAGACCCATTGTTGTCCGCTCGAAATGAGCCAAATCAGGAAGGCGGCGATTGCCGCCAGCAAGAGAAGCGCCAAGGCGAATTCGTACCAGCGCGGCGGATGTCCAGTCGGCACCACGCTGCCCGCCGGCGCTTTCTGGCCTTGCGGCATGCGCACGAGCCAGCCGATCAAAAAGGCCAGCACGCCGATGACCGCAATCACCGCCATCGCTTCGACGAAATCTGTCGCTCGTTGTTCCAAGTTGCGGCCTTACTTGTTTCCGGTTGCCGGGCTGTCGGCCCGCGTTAGCGTTGGTTATGCAACAGCGTCTCGACGCATTTGCGAAGGCTCTCCTCCGCGGCCAATTGCAACAACTCGCCACGGCTCGCACCGTTTTCTCGCGGGGCTGTCGCGGATTCGCGCACGCTCGTGCCATTGGCGCGCAATTGGCCGACAACCTCGACCGCGCCCGCAGTCGCGCTGTGCTCGAGCACCTCAAAGCTCCACGTCTCGCCATATGCGTCGCGCAATCCGCGAATAATCTCCCTGATCGGGCGGTCGCGGCGATCGGCGCTCGGAACGCCCGGCGGATGTCCGTCAGTCGCAGGACGAAGCGGCCTTTCACGCAACGGGCTCAGCCCGCTCCTCGACATCAGCCGTGACGGCTCTGGCACCTGCCGCGCCGGCTCCTGCACGTGCGGCACTGGCGGCGTCGCAGCGATCGTGGCGGGAGGCGTAGGCGCCGCGCTCGCTCCGCCCGAGCGCATGCGCTCTCGCAAGGCCTTGCTTGCCGCCTCATCCACCGTCTCAGTGACGGCATCGACAACGACGCCGTAAGCCGCGCGCGCATGGTCGACGGTGCAGAAGCCATCAAGCACGTCCTCCAGCACCTGCGCGGTCGGCCGCTCCAGTGGATCGCCAAAACCGCCGCCGCATGGCGCGTAAAAGACGTGCACCTCGCCGGCAGCAACCCGTAGCCCGGAAAACTTCGCCGGCATGTGTTTGATGTCGTTCGGTTGGGCCACATTGTAAATCTGGACCTTCCCGACCTGACCAGGCTTGCCGCCAAAAATACCCCACGGAACGTCGAAGTGACGTTCGTTCTCGTGGGTGATAAAGGCGTCGGTCAAAACCCGTTGCGCCTTCACGACACCGATGCCGCCGCGCCAGCGGCCGGCGCCCGGCATGACGTCGTCGCGCAACTCGTACCGGTCGCAAATCATCGGCAAGTGCATTGCCAAATCTTCGATCGGATTGTTGCGCGTATTCGCCATCAGATTGTCGATGCAGTCGGGACCGTCGGCGCGCGGGCGGCCGCCATAAGCGCCTTCATTGACTTCGAGAAAGACCCAATAATCGCCGCTCGGCCGCACGCCGGCGTACGAGCAGAAAGACAGGCTCGCCGAGCTGCCGGCAATAATGTCGTTCGGCAATACCGGCGCCAACGCCTTGTAGATCAAATCGATCACCCGGTTGCATTGGGCGAATCGCGCCTCCGCGGCGGCGGGATAGATCGGATTATAGATCGAGCCTTTCGGCGCAATTACCGTGACCGGCCGGAACGACCCTTGATTGGAGGGCACCTTGACGTCCGAGGTCGCGGCATCGAGCAACAACGACCGAATAGCGCAGAAGCAGGCCACTTTGGTCGAGCCGTCGAACGGCACATTGAACGCCGTCTCAACTTGCTTGGAGGAGCCGGTAAGGTCGATTTCGATACCGTCGCCCTTCACGCGGACGCAAACCTTGATCGGCAGGCGGACGTCGCGATTCTTACCGTCGTCGTCGAGAAACCCTTCGGCGCGGTATTCGCCGTCGGGAATGGCGGCAATCCGCTGGCGCAGGACCCGCTCGGTGTAATCCATCAATTGTCTGGTCGCGTCGAGCACCATTTGGCGGCCGTAGCGATCCATCAGCTCGGCGAAACGTTTGGCGCCAAGCCGCGCCGACGCAATTTGCGCGTCGAGATCGTCCTGTAGCTGCCGCGATGCCCGGCTGTTACGTCCGATATATTTCCACAGCGCTTCATTGCGTTTGCCGCGCTCGTAAAGCTTCGTCCCCGCAAACAGCATGCCTTCTGCGAACACGTCCGGTATGTCGATGATCAGGCCCGGCGTCGCCGCACCGATGTCGACATGGTGCGCAGTGTTGGCGGAGAAGCCCACCAACTGGCCCTCGTGAAAGACCGGGACCACGACCGCGATGTCCGGCGAGTGGCTCGAGCCGTGGTACGGGTGATTGTGAATGACGAGATCGCCGTCGTACCACTCGCCGTCCTGCAATGTATCTTTAATGCCCGCGAGATAGCCGGGTAGCGATCCGATATGCAGCGGCGTCGATTCAAATTCACACAGCGTATTGAAGTCAGTATCGAACAATCCGGCGCCGAGGTCCTGCAACTCGCGAATAATCGAGGAGAACGACATCCGATACAGCACATGCCCCATCTCTTCGGCGATGGTTTGCAGCGCGCCGTTAATGACCTGGAGGGTGATGGGGTCGATTGTTGCGGCCATCGGCTAACTCACGCTCCGCGATAAACATGCAGGTTGCCGAACTCGGCAACGGCGGCCACGTAGCCGGGCGGCAAGAGCGTCGTCGAATTGTGCTGAATCAATATCGCCGGTCCCGCAACCTGTTGCCCGGCTCGCAAACGGTTCCGATCGTAGCGCGGCGTGTCGGCCGTATGCCCATCGTCGAAAGTCGTCGGCCGGCTGTAGAGGAAAGCTCCGGAAATGTCGCTGCTGTCGGCTTTGTCGACGCGCGCAACCTTCAGCGGCGCCACATCTTCGCTACCGATGACACGAACGGTGATCAGCTCCACCTCGCCATCTTCGAAGTGATAGCCGTAATCGAGCCGATGTTGCTGGTGGAAGCTTGCGACCACCGCCGCGAGGTTCGAGGCCGTGAGGCGTCCCTCGGGAAGTTGCGCGCGAAGCTCGAAACCTTGCCCGTGATAGCGGCATTCACCCAGCCGCTGAAACTTCTGGCGGCCGGCGGTAACACCGTCCTTTTCCAGATCGCGACGGCACAGTTCCAGCAGTTCGTCGATGACCGCGTTGATGCGCTCAATGGCGGTTTGATCCGCGTGGCGCAGCGACACGATCAGCGATCGCGCGTGCTCATACTGCATGTCCGTCTGCAGCAGACCCATTGCCGCAGTAATGCCCGGCGCCACCGGCACGATAATGTCCTTCGCCGAAATGGCTTCGGCGAGCGCAACCCCGTGTAAGGGCCCGGCGCCGCCGAACGGCACGAGCGCGAACTCACGCGGATCGATGCCGCGCGCCACCGAATTCGAGCGAATGGCCAGCGCCATATTCGAATTGATCACCTTGATGATGCCAAGCGCGGCTTCGACCGGAGAAATGCCAAGCGGCTTCGCTACCTTCGTCTCGACCGCCTTGTAGGCAAGGCCCGGATCGAGCGGCAGATCGCCACCAAGCATCTTGTCAGCGTCGAGGCGCCCGAGCACCACTTGGGCGTCGGTAACGGTCGGCTCCTCGCCTCCTTTGCCGTAGCACGCTGGTCCGGGTTCGGCGCCCGCGGAGCGCGGACCGACATGGAATCCGCCGGCGGAATCAATGTAGGCAATCGATCCGCCACCCGCGCCGATAGACACCAGGTCGATCATCGGCACCAGGATCGGATGGCCGCTGACGTATGAGTCGCGCGCGTTCATGATCTTGATGCGGCCATCCGGAATAGTGCTGATGTCCGCCGACGTACCACCGATATCAACAGTGATGAGATTGGACCGGCCGCACAGCAACCCCTCGGCGCGGCCGCCAATGACGCCTCCCGCCGGACCCGACATCAAAATACCAACCGCCTTTTGCGAACAGGTCTCGACCGTGGCAACGCCGCCGTTCGACTGGATGACGCGCAAATTGGCTGCAAAGCCGCTGTCGACGAGCTTTTGCTGCAGATTCTTCAGGTAAAGCGACGTCTTTGGACCGACGAACGCATTCATTGCTGCCGTGGAGAACCGCTCGTACTCGCGGATAACATTTGCTACTTCCGACGACGTGCAAATGTAGGCGTCCGGCATTTCGGCGCGAACGATTTCGGCGGCACGCCGCTCGTGCGCGTCGTTGAGAAACGAAAACAGAAAGCCAATTACGACGGACTTGATGCCGCGGCGTTTGAACAACCGCGTTGCCTCGAGCACTTCCGTCTCGTTGAGGGGAACTTCAACGGTGCCGTCGGGCGGCAGGATACGCTCGCTGACCGAAATACGATTGCGCCGCTTTACCAGCGGTCGCGATTGCCACGGCACTTCGAAATGCAGGGAGAAATTGTACGGACGTTTGTGGCGACCGATATGCAAAATGTCGCGAAAGTTGCGCGACGTCAGCATCCCGACTTCAGCGCCGTTGTGCTCGATGGTGATGTTGGTGGCGACGGTCGTGCCGTGGACGATCAAGGAGACGTCGGTCGGAGAAACTCCGGCTATGTCGCAGAGCTCGCGCAGGCCCTTGAGGACGCCTTCCGACTGGTCGTGCGGCGTGCTCGCAACCTTGTGCACAAAAACGCCGTGATCGGCTTCGAGGACCAGATCGGTATTGGTGCCGCCCACGTCAACGCCTACCCGCGCCATGGCTTGCCAGATAACCCCTTCTCGCCGCGCAAGACCCGGATCGACGCGTGATGGCGACTTAATCACAAAAGTTTGTCAGCAATACTCTTTGCGTGCAACCCCCGGCGGACCGCGGTTATGCGCGCAAGATCGAACTACACCTTGTTAGGGGAGTTGAGCAAACGCAACAAATAGTGGTTGAATGACCAGTAAACAGGACACGCAGCGATGGCCGTAACCGCCAATTTGGTCTGCTCCAACTGCCGATGGTGGCATTTTCATCCGACCGAAGGCGCCGATCCCGATTCCGAACGAGCGGTCGGCTATTGTCGTCGCTTCCCGCCGTCGCGACGTGAGAACGGTGTCGGCGCCTGGCCAATCACATTCGGCAATGACTGGTGCGGGGAGTATGCCGAGAAGAGCGAGGTGGCAGGACGCGTCCTACGGAGTGCCGCCTCCCATTAAGCGCGCGATCTAGCGTGCGATGCCCCGGCAACGGCGCCGTTAAATAAGATCTACGCAGTTTGCCAGTGCCGCTTCGGCCGCGCGCCGAAACGCGTCTTGTTCATCCCGCGCGCCGCTCCCCTCCCCGACGCGAAACTGCACGCCGCCGCTTGCCCCGGCGACCGCGCGCGCCCGGGATTTTGGCGCGGCCGAATTGCGTTCTTACCGCGCGATCCTTGCCGAAAGTGAGCCTGCCCAAAACGATCGCCTCGTCCCCGTCGCGATGCCGCTCCTTGATGTCATAGTGCCAATCGCCGCCGAAACGCTCGCGCAAGCGACGCGCGGCCGGAGAGTTCTTCTTTGGCATCTACCGACGACGTCGGGCTCGCTACACTTGGGGAAACCTTCTCGCCCCCGAACATCGCCGCGGCCGACTTACCAAGTCCGCCAAGGCCGCCACGTGACCCGCCGTAGAGCTCGTCGAACTGCTTTTTGCTTTGCGTCAACATGCCGTCGAAAACCGACGACAGGCTGGTGTTCTGCCGATTGGCCATGCGCCTTGCCTAGCCGCGCTGGGCCCGCGGCCAAAAGCGGTCGAAATCTTGTTCGGCTTTGGCGGCAAAATCGGTCTTGTCGGCGAATTGCCGGAGATACTGAAGTACGTCAGTAAGATGCACGACATCGGCATATTTGGCGTCCATATCGAACAGGTTCGCCTCATGCGGTCCCGCGGCGCGATCACCGACAGCTTCGCGCACAACAATCGTTTGATAGCCGTATGAGAGAGAGTTGATAACAGAGGCTCGGATGCAACCGCTTGTCGTGCAACCGGCCACTACGAGGGTGTCAGCCCCGACTTTGCGCATTTCGGCGTCCAGGTCGGTACCGAAGAATGCGCTGGCGTATTTCTTTTCAATCACCTTTTCGCCCGGCAGAGGTTCAATACGCGGGTCGACCTCGACCAGCGGCGAACCTTGTTGCAGGATGGCGAGGGACGGGACTTTCTTGACGAACACACCGCCGTCGCGCAAATCCTTGCGGTACGCGGTGGTGGTATAAAAAATCGGCAATCCGCCGCGGCGGAACGCTTCCAGCAGTTGCCGTGTCGCGTTGATCTCCCACGCGAAGTCACCGCCGAGCGGCGTCGTCGGATCGGTGAAACCGTTAATAAAATCGACGATCAAAAAGGCCGGGCTACGGCCGTAACCTGACCGGGCGGCAAAGCCCTTCTGCTCGTAGTCGGCGCGCGTGGATTTTTGCCAGTCACTCATTTTTCGTCTCCGAGGCGGCAGCGGACGCCCAAACATGGCGTTGCCCTGTCCTCGTTGTCAACGAGCCATCGCCACAGCTTGCGCCGGCAAGATTGGCGTTCCTGCAGGGTCTTGCCGACATGCACATGACGTGGGACTGTTCCGCCGCGCTAGCGTTGGTTGCCGGCGAACGTTACGAGATGGAAGAATTTCACGCGTCTAAATTCCTAGCGTTAGTGGGGCAGTTAATGACCGACGACACTCGTTCACGTCCATCCGCCATCGGCACCCGCGCCGGCTACGGTTCGGGGACCGGACCGCGTTACCAGCCGCGCTCACTCGTCGGCGGCGGTGGCGCGGATACCGCGCGGAGTGCGCGCTCGGTAACGCAGCCGGGTGGCGGCAAAAAGGAAATTTTCTGCGCGATCGGCGTAGACGTCGACGCGGTCGCAGGCTGGCTCGGCTCCTACGGCGGAGAGCGCTCGCCTTGCGACATTTCCCGCGGCCTGTTCGCCGGCGAAGTCGGCGTGCCGCGCCTTGTCAACTTGTTCGACCGTCTCGGTATACCGACCAGCTGGTTCATTCCCGGACACTCGATCGAGACGTTCCCGAAAGAATGCAAGCTCGTGGTCGATGCCGGCCACGAAATTGGCATGCACGGCTACTCGCACGAGAATCCGATTGCCATGACGCCCGGACAGGAAGAAGCCGTCATGGACAAATGCATTGAGCTCATTGAGCGGCTGAGCGGCCGCCGTCCGACGGGCTACGTCGCGCCGTGGTGGGAGTTCAGCCAGGTCACCAACCAGCTTCTGCTGAAAAAAGGCATCAAATACGACCACAGCCTGATGAATAACGATTTCCACCCGTTTTACGTGCGGGTCGGCGATAGCTGGACGTTGATCGATTATTCCAAGCAGCCCAGCGAATGGATGAAGCCGCTGGTGCGCGGCGAAGAGACCGACCTGATCGACATACCCGGCAGCTGGTATCTCGATGACCTGCCGCCGATGATGTTCATCAAGAGCGCCCCGAACAGTCACGGGTTCATGAAGCCGCGCGACATCGAGGAGCTATGGTGCGATCAGTTCGATTGGGTCTACCGTGAATACGATTACGCGGTATTCGCAATGACCATCCACCCGGACGTCTCAGGGCGCCCGCAAGTCCTGCTGATGCTGGAGCGGATTTACGACTACATCTCCAAGCATCCCGGCATAAAGTTCGCGACCTTCGACCAGATCGCGGATGATTTCCGCCGGCGCTTCCCACGTCAGAAAGCCGGCGCCGAAGCGGCGCGCACCGCTTAATTCCGTTGATGCGTGACGGCCAAGACCGCGCGCGGCTGGCGCGCGCCTCCGGGCAAATTGGCCTGACTACGAAGTATTGAAGCCGTCAGCGGGCGCGCGGCGGCGCTGTGCGGGCACGCCAGCCGGTGCGCACGGCGCGGACGGCGTAGTGCAGCAAATAGAACAGCAGCGCCAGGATCACCAGCAAGATTATCGACAGGATCCTCTCGCCGAACGCGGCGTCGAAGATCGGACCCCGGCTGACGAAGTATTCGCTCAAAACTTCGATCGCCTGCAGGGTCGCGCCGGCGCAAAAAATCACCGCAACCAGAATAGCCGCCTGCAGGGTGTCGAAAACCAGATTGTCGACGTTCAGATCGGCGACATTGCGGAAGATTTCGTTCCGGAACGATTGCCAATGCGCAAAGCCGTAGGCGGCAATTCCGACCAGCGACGCGAACCAGAACACCACGTTGCTAAAGTGAATGAACGGAATATGCGCGACCAGATAGGTCTCGAAGGGACGATAAAAGTAAAGGAAGATGAGCAGGATGATGGCGGCGACGACCGCGCTCCAGAACTGCTGCTGTTTGGTTGTATCGTCGGCCATGTTCGCTATTTTGGTTGATCCGCCGCTAATGGTAAATCATTCCGGGGTGTTGTCAAAAGCCGTGCAAGCGCTTGCAGGAAGCGACACTGACTTGTTGACAAGGGGCTGTTGCTACAGGACTATTGTGTTTGCTCCGGGACCATTATTGTGACGACCGGCGTGGAATCCGCTTCCGTGCGCATGCGGCGGCGCGGCCCCTCTGGGGAGCAATAAGAGGGATAGTTTCGCTTCGGCGCAACATCGCACCGAAGCGGCGAGCACAGGGGGTGTTATGAGTAGCCGGCTCGGCATAGACGTCGGCGGGACATTCACGGATCTGCTGCTGTTCGACGAGCGCTCCGGCGGGATGCGCCTATTCAAAACACCCTCGACGCCGAGCGATCAGTCGATCGGGATTTTGAACGGAATTCAGCAGTTGTTCGAGGAAACCGGCGTCGCCGCTTCCGAAGTCACCGCCCTGCTCCACGGTACGACGGTGTCGACCAACATTGTGTTGGAGGAGAAAGGCGCCAAGGTCGGACTCCTGGTCACGGAGAATTTCGAACAGGTCCTGCATCTCGCCCGCTCGCAAACGCCCGGACCGCTGGCGGGTTGGATCATCATGCAAAAGCCCGATCCGTTGGCGGATCTGGAACTGACCCGCGGCGTTCGCGAGCGCATCAGCCCGCGCGGCGAAGTCATCACGCCGCTGGACGAAGCTTCGACGCGCAACGCCGTACGCGAGCTCGTCGAGCTGGGGGCGGAGTTGATTACCGTATCGTTGCTGCATTCGTATGCAAATCCGCAGCACGAGCAGCGCGTCAAAGCGATCGTCGAGGAAATAGCGCCCGAGATGGTGGTGTCGCTTTCCTCCGACATCCTGCCGGAATTCCGCGAGTACGAGCGCACGCTGGTCACGGTGATGAACGCCTACGTGAGCCCGAGCATGCGGCGTTACCTGAACGGCTTCGAAGAGAAACTCCGCAGCGTTAATTTTCAGCCCAGCGTTAACATCGTGCGCTCCGACGGCGGCCTCATGAGTGTCGAGCGCGCCAGCCAGTCGCCGGTGCACACCATGCTGTCGGGCCCCGCGGGCGGCGTATCCGGCGCGGCGTTCATGGCCTCACTCTCGGGGCACCCGCACGCGCTTGGCTTCGACATGGGCGGCACCTCCACCGATGTCTCGCTTATCCAGGACGGCAAACCGACGATCTCTCGCCAGACGACTGTGGGATATTATCCAATCAAGGTGCCGTCGGTAGACGTGCACAGCGTCGGCGCCGGCGGTGGCTCGATCGCGCACGTACCCATGACCGGGGCGTTGCGTGTCGGCCCGGAAAGCGCCGGCGCGGTCCCGGGTCCGGCTTGCTACGGCAAGGGCGGCGACCGGCCGACAGTGACGGACGCCAACGTTGTTTTAGGACGCCTGCCGCCGCGCCTGCTCGGCGGCAAAATGATGCTCGACGTGAAGGCCGCGGAAGAAGTCGTCGCCAAAATTGCGCGCACGCTCAACCTCGACCTTCATCAGGCCGCTCAGGGCATTCTGGACATTGTCAACGAGAACATGCTCGGTGCGCTGCGGCTCGTCACGGTGCAGAAAGGCCTCGATCCCAGAGATTTCGCCCTCGTCCCGTTCGGCGGCGCCGGACCCTTGCATGGGAACGCCATGGCCATGCTCGCCGGATGCTATCCGGTGATCGTGCCGCCGACGCCGGGCGTGCTGTCGGCTTTGGGCTTTCTGTACTCCGACGTGAAGAACGAGTTTGCTCAGACCTTCGTCCGCACCGTCGACGAGGCTGACCCCAGCCAGATCGGCGACATTCTCACCAAGCTCGGCCGCGACGCACGGGCATGGCTACGTGAGGAGGGCGTTGACGAGTCCCGGCAGCGGCTGAGCTACGAGGCGGATGTCCGCTACTTCCGTCAGGGTTACGAGTTCTCTCTGGAATTGGACCCGGAGCGCGTCGGCGACGGCGCACTCGAGGATCTCGCCCGGCGTTTCGGGCTGGCGCATGAGCGCATTTATGGGTTCAAGCTCGAACAACCTGTCGAGTTGGTAAATTTGCGCGCGGTTGGCGTCGGCGCGGTACAGAAGATCAGCCTGCCCAAATTCGACAAGGAAGGGCCGAATGCGGCAGCCGCGGTAGTCGAGCAGCACCGGGCTTATTTCGACGGCAGCTTCGCGTCCGTTAATGTCTATGACCGGAGCCGACTGCGGGCTGGCAATCGCGTCCATGGCCCGGCTATCATTGTGCAAATGGATGCAACAACGGTGATCCACCCCAACCATACTGGCGAGGTCGACGAGTATCTGAATATTCTGATCACACCCGACCGTGCCTCCTAAAGGCAGCCAAGGACCGTATTGATGGCGAACTTCAATCCCCTGAGCAGCTCGGTAAGCTTCGACGATCTGCTTAAGGCCAACAAGCAGCAGTTTGACCGCATTTTCTCGGCACAGACCGAGGAGTTGGGCGTGCTCGGTGTCAGTCACCGGCCGCCGACGGATGCAGATCTGGCTTCGGCCAGCCTTGCCTCGGCCGCAGAAACGTCGACCGACGTCTACGCAATGCTAAACACGCGGTTCGGATCCGGCTGGTCCTCCGAGGTCATCGAGCACAAAACCGAGCGTGGATCGGTGACCGTTCTCTGTAAGCTGACGGTCAACGGCAGCTCAAAGGAGCAATTTGGCTCGGCGCGAGCCAACGGCGACGAAGGCGCCGCATTGCGCCGCGCTACCGAAACGGCACTGCGGCACTGTGCAAACATGTTTGGCGGCGAGGCTCCCGTCGAGGCGCGTACTGAGCGCGCGCCGCGCCCGCGCGGACCCGCTGCGGGCGCTGCTCCCGAGGCGGCCTCACGATCCCCGGTGCGGCAACAGCGTGACGGCACGCGGCTTGACACCGTAGCGCTCGACTTGATCGAGAACGCTCTGCGCAACGCGCGCCATGAAATGGATGCGGTGTTGTTCCGCTCAGCCATGTCGCCGGTGATCCGCGAACAGCACGACGAGTTTCCGATGATCACCGACCCGAAAGGGCGCATGATCGTCGGGCAGTTCGGCTCGTACATCAATGAGATGCTCGCCGAGCAAAAATTCGATCTCGAGCCGGGCGACGTCATTCTGCAGAGCGATCCCTACAAGTGCGGCGGTTCGATCAGCCACATCAACGACTGGATGATCCTGGTCCCGGTGTTCTACGAGGGCGAACTGGTCGGCTTTACCTCGATGTTTGGCCATTTGATGGATGTTGGCGGCTGGGTGCCCGGCAGCATGCCAACGAATGCGACATCGATCTTCGGCGAGGGATTGCGCATCCCGCCGCTCCTGCTCTACCGGCGCGGCGAGCTCAACAAGGCGGTGCTCGACCTGATTATGAACAACACGCGCACGCCGGAGATGAACTACTCCGATCTCATGGCCATTATCGCCGGCTGCCGCGCCGGTGAGAAGCGCGTGATCGAGATTTGCGAGCGCTTCGGCCGGGAGACCTACAAACTGGCCTGCCAAGCTTTGCTGGAGCGCACCAACCGCGCCATGCGCAAGCTCATCGTGCAGAACCTTCCGGAGGAGCCAAAATCCTTCGAGGATTACATCGACGACGATGGCTGCGGTAACGGCCCCTTCAAGATGAAGCTTACCGTTTGGCGCGAAGGCGAGCATGCCTATTTCGATTGGACCGGAACGTCGCCGCAGGCGCCGGGGCCGATCAACTTCTATCTGCACGAAGGCATGTTCAAGATGTTCATCGGGGTCTACATGATCATGGTGTTTGATCCCCAGATCCTGTTCAACGATGGCTTCTACGATCTCATTCACGTGACCTTGCCCAAGGGATCATTGCTGCATCCGAATTTCCCGGCGCCTCTGGGCTCTCGCACCCATGCGCTGTCACGCCAATTCGACGTGCTAGGCGGCGCGTTGAGCTACAACGCTCCGGAAATGGCGACCGCGGCAGGCTACGGCTCAAGCCCGCATTTTCTCTATTCCGGCGTCGACAAGGCCGGCCGGCCGTTCCAGCTCATGGAAATTCTTTACGGCGGAATTCCCGGCCGACCGATGGGCGACGGCATGGATGGTCACTCATGGTGGCCGTTGTTCCAGAATATCCCGAGTGAATATCTGGAGACCTACTACCCCATGCTAGTCGATGGTTACACCACCATTGTTGATAGCGGCGGCGCCGGCAAACATCGCGGCGGCAACGGCGTGGAGAAAGTTTATCTGCTGCTCGAGGAAGGCGACATCTCGATCCACGACGATCGCCATATCTCGCAGCCCTGGGGTATTCTGGGTGGTCGCCCAGGCGCCTGCTCCGAGAAATGGCTGGTGCGCAAGGACGGCACCCGCCGGCCTCTGGAATCCAAAATCGATAACGTGCGCGTGCACGCCGGCGATCGGGTCATCTTCCGCACAGCCGGCGGCGGCGGTTGGGGCGATCCCATGGAGCGTGATGCGCTTCGCACCCGTAACGACGTCGCGCGCAAACTGATGAGCGAAGCCAAGGCGCGCGAAGAGTATGGCGTCGTTCTCACCGGCCCCGATCTGGTCGTCGATCATCGGGCGACGGATGAGTTGCGCGCCAGCATGCGGCGCAACCGCAAAACTCCGAAACTGTTCGACTTTGGCGAACGCAAAGCCGGAGCAACGCAGCTCCGGGCGATCGCGAGTTGAACGGTCATGGTCAACGCGTAACGCCGGACAATCGGCAAACAAGGCGAATGCACGATGATTGAAGTTGTGGTCAGTCTCCTCATCGCCGCGATTATCCTCATCGCGATCTTCTACATCGTCTCGATTTGGATTTATAAGCGCGCGCCGTCCAACATGTGCTTCATCCGCACCGGCTTTCTCGGCACCAAGGTGTGCCTGGGCCGGGGCGCGATCGTGCTTCCGGTGTTTCACGAGATAACCTGGGTCTCGCTGGAAACGATCAAATTCGCCGTTAGCCGCGCTCGCGAGCAGGCGGTTTTGACCCACGACAATATCCGCGTCGACATCAATGCCGAATTGTACGCGCACGTCGGGCACACTGAGGCCGCCGTATTGGCCGCCAGCCGCACCCTCGGCGAAAAGACCTTCGATGCCGAGAAAGTCCGTAACCTGCTCGAAGCCAAGGTAGTCGGCGCACTGCGCAGCTTCGCCGCCACCAAGACGCTCAAGGAGCTCCACGAGAACCGCGACGCGTTCGCGCAGCAGATCAAGGAAAGCGTCAGCGAGAGCTTTGCTGCAAACGGCTTGATGCTCGAAGAGGTGACCATCGTTTCGCTCGAGCAATCGACCAAAGAATATTTCCGGTCCGACAACGTGTTCGACGCCGAGGGTCTCAAGGTCATTACCGAGATCACGTCGGAAGCCCGTCGCAAGGTCCACACTACCGAGAAGCAAACCACCGTCGCGATTCGCAACAAAGACCTGACGACGCAACTTGAATTGCTCGAAATCGAACGCCAGGAGGCGGTGGCACGCGCCAGCCAGGACAAGGACATCGCCAACGAACAGGCCAAGCAGCTGCGCGAGAAGCAGACATTCGTCCTAGACCAACGCTTGGCGGTCGAACAGCGCGAAATCGAAAACGAGAAATCGCTGGAACAGCTGCGCACCGAGCGCGACATTGCGTTCACCGCAGAGGCAAAGCGCCGCGAAGTGGCGCAGGTGCAGAAAGAGCTCGCGCTCGAACAGGAACGCCGCGATCGCGAGATCGCCCTGATCGACAAGGCACGCGAAGCCGAAGTCGCGGAAATCGCCCGCAATCTCGCACGCGAGCGTGCCGAGCGGGAAAAGGATGTCGATCTCGCCGCCAAGGAGCGCGAGCGCCAGGAGGCCGAGATTGCCCGTGCCACCGCGGTGGCCGCCGCGGAAGACCGCGCCCGCGACCAGCGCCACCAGATCAGCGAGGAAACCGCAATCGCGGTCCGCAAGCGGAGCCTGGAGACGCGGCTCGGCATTTTGCAGCTCGACCGCGACGAAGCCGTTGCCGCGGCCAAACAGGAAAAGGAAATCTCCGACGAGCGGGCGAAAATCCTGAGCGAACAGCAACGCTTCGTGCTCGAACGCCGCTGGGAAGTGGAACAGGAAGAAATCCGCAAGCGTCAGGCGTCGGAGGCCGCGCAGATCAAGAAGGAAATCGCCATCATCGAGGAAGCGAAAGCGCGTGAAGCCGCGGAGATTCGCCGCGTCCTCGCCCGCTCCCAGGAGGAACGCGACCGCGATATCGCACTGGTCGCCAAGGCCGAGGAACTCGAGCTTGCCGAAATTCGCCGCCAGAAGGCGCGCGAACAGGAAGACCGCAATCGGCGGATCGCGCTGGTCGAGAAGGACTCCGAACTGGAGCAGGCCGAAGTGCGCAGTGCGCTTTCCACCCAGGTCGAGCAAGTTAATCGCGACATCGCGTTGATTGCCAAGGAAGGCGAGCGCGAGCGGACGGACATCGAACGCTTCCTGGCCCGCGAACAAGCCGAGCGCGATCGCGAGATTGCACTTGCGGCCAAGACGCGCGAGCTCGAGGTCGCCGAAACCAAACGCCTCGCCAGCACCGCTGACCGCGAGCGCGCTGAACACACCGTCGAGTTGGTCCGCGTCGTCGCCGACGCCGAGCGCGCTCGACAAGTCGAGATCATAGTGGCGGGACAGGCAGCCGAAGCGCGGCGGATCGACGAAGAAAGCAAGGCCGCCGTGACCCGCATGCACGCTATGGCGCAATCGGAGACACGCAAAGCGGCCGCCGAGCTTGAAGCGCAGGCGACACTCACGCGCGCGCGCGCGACAACCGAGGCACAGAAAATCGGCGCCGAAGGTATTGAGCGCGAGGCCGGTGCCCGCGGGCGGGCGGAAATGGAAGTCGAGATGCTTCGCATCGCCAATGCCCAGCGCCAGCTCGAAGCCGAGGCGACCGGGCTGGAAGCGAAGGCCGAGGCGCTGAAGAAGTACAACGAGGCGGCGACTTTCCTCGAGCTCTCGAAGCTTCGGATCGAGGCCGACCGCGACGTTCACATCGACCAGGCCAAGGCGATGGGCAGCGCGCTCGCCCAAGCACAAATCCGCATGTATGGCGGCGGCGACAACACCATGGACACGATCCGTGGCCTGTTCACGCAAGGATTTGGTATCGGTGAAGTGCTCGAGGGCATTACGCAGTCCATGCCGGAAGGCTTGCGGCAGCGGCTCAGCGCCAACGGCTTCCAGGGCCTGCTCGGCAAGCCGTATAACGGGGGCTCGCTGAAGCAGACTTACGAGCATCTGAACGCGCTCGTTCAGGAGCATCTGCGAAGCAAGAAGGCCCGCGAGGTGCCGTTCCCTGAAGCCATTTCGAGGCTAGGCGAACATGCCGGCGATAACGCCGACTTGCGTCAGGCGATCAAAGTTCTCTCCGAGTTCAACCAAGAAGGCGCGCTCGATAATGTGCCGTTCGACTCGGTGTGGAACATGATCAATGCGGTCGCCAAAGCAGCCGGCTAAAGCGTCGGGTCGATGAGTAATCTTGACGTCGTCCTGGAGCATGTCTCCAAGACCTTTCCTGGCGGGGCCCGGGCGGTCATCGACTTCAACGCCGAAATAAACCGCGGCGAATTCGTCGCCATGCTCGGCCCGTCGGGGTGCGGCAAGACGACGACGCTGCGGATGATTGGCGGGCTAGAGGAAGTCTCCGAAGGCAAGATTTTGATTGGCGGAAAGGACGTCACCGACCTGCCGCCGGCGCTTCGCGACACCTCGATGATGTTCCAGAGCTTCGCGCTGTTCCCGCATCGGACGGTTTTTCAGAACGTCGAATTCAGCCTCAAGATGAAGGGCATGGAGAAGAGCGAACGCGACCGCCGCGTTTGGGAAATGCTGGAGATGGTCGGGCTCGCCCACTTCGCCACCCGCCGTCCGCGGGAATTGTCCGGCGGCCAACAACAGCGCGTGGCCCTGGCGCGCGCGCTGATCAGCCGGCCGACCGTGCTCCTGCTCGATGAGCCCCTGGGCTCGCTCGATTTCAACCTTCGCCAGGCGATGATGATCGAGCTGAAAAGGGTGCAGCGCGAACTGAACATGACCTTCATTATGGTCACGCACTCGCAGCAGGAGGCGATGTCGCTTGCCGACAAGGTCATTGTGATGAGCGACGCCGTCATTCAGCAGATCGGCACGTCGCGCGACGTGCATGAAAACCCGCGCACCAAGTTCGTCGCCGAGTTCATCGGCAACAATAACCTGTTCCAGGGCCGCATCCGCTCGCGCAGCGGCTCGATTGTGTTCGTGGAGTCCCTCGGCCAGCTCCTCTACGTCAAGGTGCCAGCGCAAATCAAACGCGTGCCCATCGGCAAAGACGTATGGTTTTCGGTCCGTGCCGACTTGATGAGCACCGGCGACAAGCAGGACATGGCGAACCGCGTCGAAGGCAAGTTTATCGCCAGCGAATTCCTCGGCTCGCTGGAAACAGACGTCTTTGAGGTTGCGCCTGGCCAATATGTCCACGTCGAGCAGCATCGCCACGCCCAGGACCGGACCTACAAGGTCGGCGCGCGGGAGATGCTGTGCTGGCACGCCGAATCCGGCGTGCTGCTCGAAGACTCGCGAAAACCTGACACGCTTGACGCGGCGTGAGTGCCGCCCTCCTCCCCGTTTGCCTGAGTTGATGGCGGAGCTGATCCGTTGAGCGTGCAGCCCGCGGCGACGGAAGGTTTCACGACCAGTGTGCCGGTCGCCATTGTCGGAGCCGGCGCTGCCGGGCTTTGCGCGGCACTGGCCGCCAGCGAGACCGGCGCCGAAGTCGTCGTCTTCGAACGAGATCCGTTGCCGCGCGGCTCCACGGCGTTATCGGCTGGCTTGATCCCGGCCGCTGCTACGCGATTTCAGCGCGCGCTCGGCATCGTCGACAGCGCGGAACTGTTTGCATCAGATATCCGGCGAAAGGCCCACGACGACGGCAATTCACCAATTACCGAACTCGTCGCACGTGAATCCGGTCCGGCCGTCGAATGGCTCGCCGAGCGGTATGGGCTTCCATTCAGCTTGGTCCACGATTTCGATTATCCGGGTCATTCTGCACGCCGCATGCACGGCCTGCCGAGCCGCTCCGGCGCGGAGCTTATCGACCGGTTAAATCGCGCCGCCGAACAGGCGGCGATCACCATCGTCACCGACGCAACCGTCAGCGCGCTTCTTGCGGACGATCAGCGCGTCGTCCGCGGCCTTGAAGTCACCCGGCCGGATGGTTCGCGCGATCGCGTCGGCTGTGACGCGCTGATCCTGGCCTGCAACGGCTACGGCGGCGCGCCTGATCTGGTGGCAAAATACATTCCGGAAATGCGGACCGCGCAGTATTTCGGCCATCCGGGCAATCGCGGAGACGCCGTGCTGTGGGGAAAGGCGCTCGGCGCGAGACTTTTGAACATGTCCGGCTATCAGGGCCATGGCTCGGTCGCTCATCCGCACGCCATCCTGATTACCTGGGCGGTAATTATGGAAGGCGGCTTTCAGGTAAACGCGTTGGGTCAGCGTTTCTCCGACGAAAGCCTCGGATATTCCGAGCAAGCCGCGGTGGTGCTTAAGCAGCCGGACGGCATGGCCTTCGACATTTTCGATGAACGTATTGCCGCCATTGCCCGGCAATTCGAAGATTTTCGGCAAGCAGAAGCCGGCGGTGCGGTCATCACGGCGGAAAATATTGAGGAGTTGGCGGAGAAGATGAAACTGCCGTGCGACGCGTTGACTGAAACTTTCCACCAAGTGGAGAGCGCGAAAGACGGAAGAGCCTCTGATCGTTTCGGACGATCATTGGCGGGATCGTCGCACCTCGCCCCGCCCTACAGGGCCGTCCGTGTGACCGGCGCGCTCTTTCACACCCAAGGCGGGCTCGCCATCGACGTTACGACCCGCGTTCTCAACGACGACGGCGCGCCGCTGCCGAACCTGTTCGCGGCCGGAGGCGCTGCCGCCGGCGTATCCGGCTCGGTCGCCAGCGGTTACCTGTCCGGCAACGGATTGCTGACCGCGACCGTGCTAGGCCGCATATCGGGCGCGAGCGCCGCCGCGTTGGTCAAGAACAGCCAACTCAGGCCGTAGGCCGCCGCAGATAACGGCCGCGCGCCGGACCCACGACCTTTCCTTTGTCGTAGACCAATTCGCCACGCAGAAACGTGCTCTTGACCCGGCCGCTGAGTTCCTGGCCCTCGAACGGCGAATAGCCCTGATCGGACTCCGATTCCGCCGCATGCACGACGAAGCTCTCGTGCGGATCGACCAGCACGATGTCGGCATCGAATGACGGCGCGATGTCGCCTTTGTGCCGCAAGCCGAACCGCTGCGCCGGATTCCAGCTCAGCAATTCCGCCATGCGGTTATACGACATGCCGCGCTTCGAACCCTCGCTCACTACACCGGAGAGTAGATATTCCGTGCCGCCGAAGCCCGACTTGGCAAGCCAGATATTGTTCGGATCGCTTTGCGACCACTTCTGTTCGGCGGAACAACAAGCGTGATCGCTGACGATCCAGTCGATCTTGCGATCAAGCACGGCTTGCCACAGCGCCTCGACATCCTCGCGTGGGCGTATCGGCGGGTTGACCTTGGCATGCACCGCGCACTCGCAATCGGTGTCGAGCAAAAGGTGGCCGACGGTCACCTCGCGGCGAAAGGCAATGTGAGGAAACACCTGCTGCATGGTCCATGCCGCGTCCACCGCCTTGCGGGAACTTAAATGCAGCAGGTTGATGTTCATGCAATTCGTTTCGTTAGCGAGGTAGGACGCGATCCAGACCGCGAGCCCCTCCGAATGCGGCGGCCGCGCCGCGCTGTAAGCTTTCAGGCCAGTGAGCTTGCCTTCGCGCTCGACCAGCGTGGTGTAGGCGTTGAGAATATCGGCCAGCTCGCAGTGCAAGCTCACGCTGATGTGCTCGGCAAGTTCCGGATGCTTCTCCACGATCGCCCGCGCCGAGCGCATGACGAACTCGAAATGCGCGATGTCGTAATGATCGTCCGGCCCCAGCATCAGGAACTGGTTCTGGGATCCCGACTTTCCGTGCAGTCCGTAACCGCCGTAGAACATGAAAATCTTGAACGACGTCACGCCCTGCTCGGTCGCAAGATAGTCCATCTCTTTAAGATGCTGCGCTTCGATCGGCGCGACGTGATAGCCGTAGTCGACCCAGAAGCGCCCCTCCGAAAGCCGCAGAACTTCCGGCATCACTTCGCGGTAAGGTCCGCCGCGGTTGAGATAGTACTGCCCGGTGCGGATGTAATTGAGGCTTGAGGTAACTCCGCCCATGGCGGCGGCCTTGCTTTCGGTCACGGCATCGTCGGCGAGCGGCTGGTAGATGCCGATGTGCATGTGCGCATCGACGCAGCCGGGAAAAGCCAAAAGGCGCTTGGCGTCGAATATCTCGGCGGCATCGTCGGCCCTGATTTCCGGCGAAAGCTGCGCGATTTTGCCGTCCTTGATGCCGATATCGAGGCAGTCGACGCCGCTCTGGTTCGGCCGCACCACGCGGGCATTCTTGATCGCCAGGTCAAAAGTCTTGGAAGTCGTCTTTGCCATTTTCACTCTCATTTGCGCCCGGACGCACGGCCGGGCTTTTTCGTATCCGATGTCTCATCATCGCCTTCGTAACGTCGGCCGCGCTCCAGCAACTCGGGTGTGCCGAGAAGTCCATTGAGACCGTCGAAATCGAACATGCGCGCGCCAAACGGCTGCGTACTGCCGTGCTTGCGCAAGGACGCATAGAACTCTTCGGCGGTTTTGGCCTGCGCGCGGACGATACCGGCTGCAAAGATGACGACGGCGAAGCCGAGCGTTTCGAGTTCGCTAGCCGGGAGGATCGGTGTCTTGCCACCCTCCACCATATTTGCGAGCAGGGGAACAGATTTGCCGAAACGTTCGCCGATGCGAATGAGTTCGTCGCGTTGCTGCGGCGCCTCAATAAACAGAACGTCGGCGCCAGCCTCTAGAAAAAGCTCCGCCCGCGTCATTGCGCGATCGAAACCCTCAACCGCTATGGCGTCGGTGCGAGCGATGATGAGCGTAGCTCGCGAGGCACGCGCGTCAGTCGCCGCCCTGATTTTGCCGGCCATTTCCGCGGCGGAGATCAGCGTCTTGCCGTCAAGATGACCGCAGCGCTTGGGAAAGGCCTGGTCCTCGATCTGGATGGCATTGGCACCCGCCCGTTCCAATAAGCGGACCGTCCGCTGGACGTTGAGCGCGTTGCCGTAACCAGTATCGGCGTCAACAATGAGGTGAGCGCCGACCCTGTCGCGGATCAACTCCACCGTCTGCACGACCTCGCTCAGACTGACGAGGCCGATGTCGGAGCGCCCGAGCTGCGTGTAGGCGATACCGGCACCCGAGACGTACAACGCTTCGAAGCCGGCGCGTTCGGCAACCAGCGCGGTGAGTGCGTTGCACACGCCGGCCGCAAGCAAAATCGGGCGGCGCTCGAGCCGTTCGGACAAGGACGATGCATTTGCAGTCACGTTCACAACCCCAAATAAGCGCGTTTGAGTTTCGGATCGGCAGCAACCTCCGCCGCGGGCCCGGACATGACGCATTGGCCCTCGGCGAGGATATAGGCGCGGCTCGCGATGGCCAGCCCTTGGACGACATTCTGCTCGACCAGGAGCACAGTGACGCCTTCAGCATGGATACGGGCAATCAACGCGAACAATTCCTCGACCAGGATCGGCGACAGCCCGAGTGACGGCTCGTCGAGAATAAGAAGCCGCGGCTCGGCCATCAGCCCACGGCCGATGGCGAGCATCTGCTGTTCGCCGCCGGACAGCGTTCCCGCCCGCTGCGTGCGGCGCTCGCGAAGCCGCGGGAAAATGGCGAACACGCGCTCGCGATTATCGGAACGCCGCGCGGCCGCGCGCCGATAACTGCCAAGGTCCAAATTGTCGTCGACCGACAAATTCGGAAACAGCCGCCTGCCCTCGGGAACGTGGATCAAGCCGCGCGCGACGATGGACCCAGGCGTCTCGCGCTCGATCGCCGCGCCGTCGAAAAAGATGCTGCCGGCCCGCGAGCGCACAACTCCGGAAACGGTGCGATTGAGCGTCGATTTGCCGACGCCGTTCGACCCGAGCAACGAGACGATCTCGCCCGCTTTGACGCTGAGATTAATTCCGCGCAGCACGTCACCGTCACCGTAGCCGGCGAACACGTCGCGGACGTCGAGAAGCATCTCAGAGGACACTGGCGCCTCCGAGTTTGGCGGCGGCGCCATGGCCGAGATAAGCCTCGACGACCCGGGCATCAGCCGCAACTTGCGCCGGACTGCCCTGCGCGATGACGCGGCCTTCCGCCAAAACGAAAACGTGTTCGGCCAAACTCATCACCGCCTGCATCACATGCTCGATCATGACGATGGCCATGCCGCGCGCGCTCAAGCGCGCGGATGACGGGCACGATTTCGTTGATTTCGGATGGGTTCAATCCGGCCAGCACTTCGTCGAGCAGCAGGAGCTTCGGCTCCGTGGCAAGCGCACGGGCGAGCTCGAGACGTTTTCTGCCGGCGACCGTCAAGGAATTTGCCGGCTGATGAAGCAGGTGGCCCAGACCGACCTCGTGACCAATCGCTTCGGCCGCCGATCGCGCCGCCGCGCGGGCGCGATGGCGCAAATGCGCGCCCACCAAAATGTTGTCGCAAACCGAAAGGCCCGCGAACGGTTGAACAATCTGAAAGGTCCGCGCAACGCCGCGGCGAGCGAGGCGATACGGCGGTTCGCCGGTGACGTCCATTCCGTTATAAATAACGCGTCCGGCGCTTGGCTTGAGAAATCCGGAGATGATTGAAAAGAGCGTGGTCTTGCCGGCGCCGTTCGGACCGATCAGCGCCGTGATCCGCCGCGCCGACGCCGTAAGCGAAGCGCCATTGACCGCCATCAAGCCGCCAAAGCCGCGCGAGACGCCTTCAACCGAGAGGAGCGCGTCAGCCATGCGCCGCTCCCTCAACAGGCTTTCGCATCGGACTGAAGCGCCGCGCCAGCCATTCGCGTCCATCCGTCAGGGCGCCGACCAATCCGCGCGGCGCAAACGCGATCACCAGCACCAATACCGCGCCAAACGTCATCAGATCGAGGCCGGGAATGTCGCCGGTCAGGAATTTGGCGCCCTCGCCGATCGATTTCACCGCCAGCGCGCCGATGAGCGCGCCAAACACCGTACCGGCGCCGCCGATGATCGGCGTGAGCAGTGCCTCGATCGAAATCCACGCCCCGTAGCCGATAGGCGCGTCGACAAAAAGGAAATATTGCACATAGAAGCAACCCGCCGCCGCGGTGATGGCTGCTGAAATCGTCATGGCTGCGACCTTGATTGCAGTCGCGTTGACGCCGAGCGCCATGGCGGCGTCTTCGTTCTCCCGCACAGCTACCAGCCACGTGCCAAAGCGCGAGCGCTCCAGTGCCTTCGCGATGATCAAGGACACGGCGACCAGCGCCAGAATGATCAGGTAAAAAACCGCCCGGCTGCGAAATTGAAATGCCTCGGCATGCAGGTCGAGCTTGATCAAGAGACCAACGCCGGCGCCGGTAATCGGCGCAACACTTGCAAAAATGCGCAGGACTTCGGCAAAAGCAAGTGTCACCAACGCGAAATACGAACTGCGCAGCCCGGCCCGAAACGCGAGGCCCCCGATGACTGCTCCTGCCGCCGCACCCGCAGCGATGCCGGCGAGAAAGCCGAGCCAGGCGTTTACGCCGTAATGCACCTGCAGGATAGCGGTCGTATAAGCGCCGGTCCCGAAGAAGGCTGCGTGGCCGAAGGAATATTGCCCGCCATAACCGCCGAGAATGTTCCAGCCCTGGCCGGCGAGCGTAATCATCAGCGCGACGATCAGAAAGTTGAGAACGACATTCGACTGCACGAACAACGGCACGGCGGCAAGCGCGGCAACGACGACAAAAATAGAGAGGTACGCCTTCACGCACTCGCTCCGAAAAGGCCGCGCGGGCGAACGAGCAGCACCGCAATAAAGATCAGGAAGATTCCGGCTTGGCCGAGCGACTCGCCGAAAAAGAAACCGCCGAGGCTTTCAACAACACCAATTACAAGGCCGCCGATCAGTGCGCCGGGCACGGAGCCCATGCCTCCCAGGACGACGATGGTGAAAGCGATAAGGACAAACGCATTGCCGGCACTCGGGTTGACGTAATAGGTCGGAATCAACAGGCAAGCGGCTATGGCGACGCAGGCCGTGCCAATACCGAACGTCATGGCATAAATGTGAGTGACGTCGATGCCGGCAAGCTCGGCACCGAGCTTTTCCTTGGCCACGGCGCGAATGGCTTTACCGGTGTCGGTCCAGGTCATGAGCAACCACAGCGCCAGGGCAACTACGAACACCACCGCGAAGGAAATCAACCGCGGCACGGCGACGAAGGTAAAAACCAGATCGACGCTCTTGAACGCGTAAGGCAGATCGATGGTGCGCGTGTCCGCGCGGAATGCATAGAGAAGCGCGTTCTCGATCAGCACCGCGAGGCCAAGCGTCACCAGCAACATGGCGCGCTCGTCGCCGTGCGCGGCCGGGCCGATCACCACCCGCTGCAACAAATAGCCGAGGCCGAAGAAGGCGGGCGCCAGAACCAGAACGGCAAGATAAGGGTCGATGCCCGCTTTCTGATAGGCGAAGAATGCCGCGAACAGTGCGGCGCTCAACAATGCGCCATGTGCGAAGTTGATGATGTGCAAAACGCCATAGATCAAAGTGAGTCCAAGCGCGACCAGCGCGTAAATCGAACCGGTCAGAAGTCCGTTGACAACCGCCGAGATCAGGATCGGAGCGGAAAGCACGGCGTCAGCGCCAGCGAGAGCGATGCCTCATTCTCATGCCGGCATCGGAAATACGGGCTTGGCGTTGGCGAACTCCGGCGGCAGGATCGCCTTGATGTCGTTATCAAGGACCTGCGTATTTACCGGGGCGGCTCCCTGGTTCTGGCCGTTGACGAATTTTGTCGGACCATACGGCATAATGTGGGCCGAGAACGTGGAGTTCTCCAGTGCCGCTGTAAGCTTGGCGCGATCGGCGGAAGCCGCGTGCTCAAGCGCGTCGGCGACCAGCATTACCGCAGTGTAGTTCATATAAAGCTCGTACGTGTAGAACTGCCCCTTGTCCTCAACCTTCTTCTTCAGCTCCAGCGCCTTCGCACTCTTTGGATTGAACCAATGATTGCAATCCATGATGTACTTGGCGGCCTCTGGAAACTCGCGGACGAATTTGTAGGATGATGCCGCACCGCCGAGCACCGAATAAATCGCCTTGGGCCGCACGTGCTGCTCCAGCATGGTGCGGGCCAGCAATACGTACTCGTTGTAGTAATTGGCCGGGATGACGAGATCGGGCGCCTGCGCCTTGATCTTGAGCACGACGTTGTTGAAGTCGCGCGTCGGCGTTGGGTGCGAGATAGTCTCGAGGATCTGGAAACCTTTCGCCGGCAACTGCGCGTTCAACAGCTTGGCAAGACCGGAGCCGAACAGCGAATCCTCGTTGACGATGATCACGGTTTTAGCCGGCTTGCCGGCCTGGTCGTTGATGAGCACTAAATTTTCCAGCGCCGTATTGGCAATGACGCCAAAGCCCGGACCGAACCGGAATGTGTTTTTGAGCCCGCGCGTCACAATCGAATCTGCGACACCGACATCCACCACGTAAGGCAGCTCGTAGCGCGCGGCCGCCTGACTGGCGGCAAGACAGATCGACGAGCCATAGCCGCCGACAATGCAGGACACTTCCGCGGCGTTCATCTTTTCCACTTCCGCGGTCCCGCCGTCGGGAGTCGATTGGGCGTCCCCAAGTACAGGGTCGATCTTCGCTCCGCCGAGGGCCTTGATGCCGCCACCGGCGTTGATTTCCTCGACCGCCATGGTCGCGCCGATCCTGCCCTGCTGCCCGGAGTAGGACAGCGCGCCCGTCATGGGGTGCAAAAGGCCGAGCTTGACTGCCGATCCCTGCGCGCAAAGAACCGAGGGCCCCGCAATTGTGCCGGTACCCGCCGCCGCCGCGCCTACGGCCGCGCTCGCGAGAAAATGCCGGCGGCTAAGCCGCGCGTGAAATTTCGCCATTACTATACCCTCCTCCAAACGAAGCGGCGTCCGTAACGGACGCCGCCATCGAACTCACTCAAGAACGGTCGTCTTGCTTTCATTGCGCTGGCGGCCAGTGCGGTGAACGACCGGCGACCAAGCTTCCGCGGCCACGCCTGACCGGACTAAATCCATTTCGAACGCGTAGCGATCCGGACGATACAGGGCGTGCAAATGTTCGACGGCCCGGCCGGAGCGATCCGAGACAATCCTGATCAATTCGATCAGCGGCGATCCGGTACGCACATCAAGCGCCGCCGCCACCTCAGGTGTCGCCAATCCGGCGCTGATGCGCTGCCGGGCATGGCCGATCTTCGCGCCCGCGCGTTCAAGAAGTTCAAGAAGCGGGCGCGAAGCGAGTTCCTCCCTGCTGAAGGTGACCGCGACCTCTTCAGGAACGTGCGTTGTTAGGTACGAGAACGGGACTCGATCGAGTGACCGCACCCGAACCGATCGCTGCAAGAGCTGATCCGGCCCAACGCCCAGCGCCTGCCCCACCGCGCCGGTCGCCGGTACGTAGTCGAACGCGACGAGCTTCACCTCAGTGCGGCGGCCCATGTCGGCGAGATTGGCCAGAACGCCAGAAATATCGGCCGTGATCGGCGCTGGTCCGGGCCGATACGTCACTCGCGTGCCGGCGCTCGGCCGCCGTTCGATCAGCCGCTCGCGCGCCAGTTCGCCGAGCGCGCGCCGCACCGTGACCCGCGATACGCCGTAATTCTCTGCCAGGTCGTTTTCGGTCGGAAGTTTGACGCCGAAGCCCGAGCGCACCGCTGAGAATGCGGTCGCGAAGCACCATGTAGACCTGCTTCGCCTTTGCCTCGCCGAGCCAATCGCGCAAGTTTCCCTCCGCGCCACCAACCCGGCGGCGGCCGCTTTACTTGGTATTCTTTAGCGTACAATATTTGCGGCAGCGCCGACAAGCGCGGTAACGACGCAGCGGACCCAGCGCCGGCATGAGCGAGCCGCAAACCCTGATCGACAAACTCTGGTCGGCGCACGAAATCGTCCGCCGCGACGATGGTGCCACGCTGCTTTGGGTCGACCGCCACTACGTACATGAGGGGTCGTTCCACGCCTTCAGCCAGATGCAGGCGCGCGGGCGCAAGGTTGCCGAGCCGGGGCTCACTTTCGCGGTCGCCGATCACTACGTTCCTACGCGCGGGCGAGACCGCCCGATTGCCGATCCCGCCATCGCCGCCATGGTGGAGAGGCTTCAAGCAAACACTGCCGCCAACAACATCACCCTTTTCGGCCTGCACGACCCGCGGCAGGGCATCGTTCACGTCGTCGGTCCCGAAGAGGGATTGACGCTGCCGGGATTGCTCGTCGTCTGCGGTGATAGCCACACCTCCACCCATGGCGCCTTCGGCGCCTACGCATTCGGCATTGGCGCTTCGGAGGTCGCGCACGTGCTCATGACGCAAACGCTCTGGCAAAAGAAACCGAAACGGACGCGCGTCGGCGTTCACGGTCGGATAACCTTAGGCGTCGCCGCCAAGGATATTGCACTGGCGATCATCGCGCAGATCGGCGCGGACGGCGCACAGGGTCACGCCATCGAATTTGCCGGCAGCGCAATTGCCGCGTTGTCCATGGAAGCGCGAATGACGTTATGCAACATGTCCATCGAGGCTGGCGGCCGCTTCGGCGCCATCGCGCCGGACGCAACGACGTTCGCCTATCTGAAAAATCGCCCATTCGCCCCGAAGGGAAGCGCATTCGACGCGGCGATGGAGAACTGGTGGGCGCTGCATTCCGACGCCGACGCCGCTTTCGATCGCGAAGTGACATTGGATGCCACAGCAATCGCGCCGATTGTCACCTGGGGCACCACGCCAGATGACGCGCTGCCGATTGATGGCATCGCGCCCAGCCCGTCCGCACAAAGCGACCCGATTCGCGCTCGCTACGTACGCGACGCGCTCGACTACATGGGGATCGCGCCCGGCAAGAAGCTCACCGACATAAAGATCGATCGCGTTTTCATCGGCTCTTGCACCAACGCCCGCATCGAGGATTTGCGCGCGGCCGCGGCGGTGTTGTCCGGACGTGTCAGCAAAGTACCCGGCCTTGTTTCCCCCGGCTCGTCGTTGGTCAAGCAGCAGGCCGAAGAGGAAGGCCTCGACCGCATCTTCCGCGCGGCCGGTCTGGAATGGGCCGAGTCAGGCTGCTCGATGTGTGTTGGCATTAATGGCGATCTTGTTCCGTCCGGCGAGCGCTGTGCCTCGACGACCAACCGCAACTTCCGCGGCCGGCAGGGGCCCGGCGCGCGCACCCATCTGATGTCACCGGCGATGGTCGCAGCCGCCGCGGTGACCGGCCACCTGGCCGACGTCCGTCCCTTGCTCGCCGGGCGCATCGTTTAGCGGAGATCGCCGGATGGATAAATTCACCAAGCTGACCGCCAAAGCGTGCCCGCTCGATTTTCCGAACGTCAACACCGACCAAATCTTGCCGGCCCGCTTTTTGAAGGTCCCCCGCTCGGCCGAACTGGGCCGCGTACTATTCCACGATCTCCGGCGCGACGCCGACGGCGCCGAGCGGCCCGACTTCCCGCTAAACCGGCCGATCTGGCGAGACGCCAAGATACTTGTTGCCGGACGCAATTTCGGTGGCGGATCGTCGCGCGAGGCTGCGGTCTACGCACTCTACGAGGCCGGCATCCGCTGCGTCATCGCGCCTTCCTTCGGCGACATCTTTGCGGAGAATGCGGTCAAGAACGGGCTGCTTGCCGCGATCCTTCCTGAAAGTTCGACCAGCGAATTGAGCGCAACAATTTCGGCTGAGCCCACCCGACCGCTAACCGTCGATCTCGAACAAAAGACGGTTGCCTGCGGGGACCGCACGTTCGAATTCGCTATCGATCCGGTAAGCCGCAATCAACTGCTCAACGGCTGGGACGATGTCGATCTGACCGAGAGCTACAAAGACAAAATAGCCGCTTTCAAAGCCTACGATCGCGCCAACAGGCCCTGGATGAGACCCCAAGACTGACTAAGACACGGCGGCGCCCGCTCACATCGGCTTCTGAAATTTGAGCACAAAGTTGTCGACCGGCACCGTCGGCTGATAACTCGGGAAATCGTGGGGATCGTTTGGATTTCGCCAGAAATTCCCTTCGGCGGCGAGATGAAAGCCGGCAGCTTCGACCTCGGCGCGCAACGTCGCCTCTTCGATACGGTGCAACGTCTTCGCCACCGAAACTCCCTGCGCCGGCAGAGCGGAATGATCGGCGACGACAAAAAAACCACCCGGCTTTAACGCCGCAAACAATTTCCGATTCATCTCGGCCCGATCGACCTTCATGTAGCTGGTGTCGTGGTAGAAGAACAGGAAAGTAACGAGATCGAGATCGTGCACGTCGGCAGGTAGCGGATCGTCAAACGGGCGAATGTCGACCACAACGTCGCGCATCGCGGCCGTCTTCACTCGGGCGTCAAATTTCGCTTTGGGTTTTTCCGGAAGATCGGGAGGATTCTGCGCGTAAACCGTACCTCCTGGCGCGACGGCGCGAGCCATGAGTTCGCTGCTGTATCCGCCGCCGGCGCCCATATCGAGAACTCTCATGCCGGGACGGAGGCCGGCAAATTCCAGGAATGGCGTTGGATCGCGCCGCTTATCGGCCTCCCGGTCCGCATCGCTACGGTCCGGCGCCGCAAGAAGCGCGGCATAGTCAGTCGCCGATTGCGCCCTTCCCTCGCCGTTCATGAAGACCGGCACCAGCAACATCATGCACGCGGCCATTCGGACAACACGTGCGGACGCGCCTGTCGCACTCATCGCAATCTCCTCACATTGGCTTTTGGGAGAGATACCACAGGACGTCGTGCCGAACCGATCACTTGACCGGGAGCACCTGCGGATTGACGCAATTGGGCGGATTTTCGCCTGCAAGGAAGGCCAGAATGTTGTCGACGACGAAATGCGCCATCTGCTCGCGCATGTCGCCGACCGCGCTGCCGAGGTGCGGCGTCAACACCACGTTGTTCAGCTTGCGTAGGTCCTTGCCCACTTTCGGCTCGTATTCAAAGACATCCAGTCCGGCGCCGGCGATCCGCTTTTTTGCCAGCGCTCGAGTGAGCGCGGTCTCGTCGACAATCGCGCCGCGCGCGGTGTTGATCAGGTAGGCCGTCTTCTTCATGAGCTTTATTTCTTTGGCGCCGATCTGGTGCCGCGTGCCGGAATTGAGCGGCGTATGCAGTGATACGAAATCGGATTCCCGCAACAGGGTCTCGAACGGCGTGTAGATTAATCCGGCTTCGCGCTCCTCTTGCTCGGATTTGCCCCGTGGGGCCCAGTACAGCACCCGCATGTTAAAGCCCGCGGCGCGGCGCGCCACGGCCTTGCCAATCATCCCGCCACCGCCGATCAAGCCGATGGTTTTGCCCCAAACCAGCGGGCCGAGCAGATAACTCGACTGCGCTCCGGGAAATTTCCCGCGGCGAACCAGGCGATCGCCCTCGACAATACGGCGCGTGACGGCGAGCATCAGACCGAAGGCAAGGTCTGCGGTGGTATCTGCGGTCAGCGGCGGCACGTTCGTAACCGGAATGCCCCGCGCGGTGGCAGCTTCGATATCGACGTGAACCGGATTGATCGCCATCGAAGCAATCATTCGTAATTTGGGATTAGCGGCGACCAGACCGGCATCGATGCGATCGTGCAGGAGGCAGAACAAAACGTCGCATTGACGGATCGAAATGAGCATGGCGCGCCGGGGCAGAATTCGGCTCGCATCCGGATTTATTTTTACAGTAGCCACCTGCCGGAGCCGCGCGATGGCGCTTTTAGCGACGGGCTGAGTGACGAAGACGCGTGGACGAGGTGATCGAGCCATTATGCGATGCTCAATAAGCTCGAGGGTGACCGCAGACTTTGCCACGGAAAACCCACGACGACCAAGCCCAACGCGTCAGTGAGGGGTAGGAAAAGCGGCGCGTCGGTCGGCGTGATCGGCTGCGTGGCCCCGGGCGGCAATTGCAGGCTTATGCGGCCGTCGCCACAGCGCTTGCGAGCTTCTCCACCTGCTCAACGGAAATCGGTGACGCGACCGCGTACTTACCGTCCTGGTAGAGCAACGGATCGACATTCTCCTGCGTTTTGGCCGAATAAACGTGGGCGATAAAAATCGTATGCGTCTCGTAGTCCACAACGCGGACGATTTCACAGAACAGGTTTGCCTGGGCATCGTCGAGAAACGGCAACCCATCCTCTGTCTGCTTCCAGTTGCCCAGCTGAAAGCGGTCTTCGCCTTTGATTTTGCCGCTGAAAGCCTGGGATAGGCCGGCGTGAACGCTGCGGAGCACATTCACGCAGAATTTGCCACCGCGGCTCATCACGCGGTGCGTAGAGGCTGATTTATTCACGCAAACCAGAAGCGACGGCGGGTCGACCGAGAGCGACGTTACGGCCGTTGCGCTCATGCCGAAACGCGATCCCCCGTGGGTGCAGGTGATGATGCTGACTGTCGTCGCGAACCGCCGCATGGCGTCGCGAAACGGCTGGCTCACGAGCGGATTTGCCGCAACCGGCGCGTCCGCCGGCTCTATCGGATCATCGCGCATGATCGCAATCCGAACTTGTCCGTCTACGCCAACGGGTCGGCCGCAAGCCCTAGCCGGAACTTGCCGTGGTTTTCATAAGACGTGTCGCTCATCACCTGATGCAGCCCCGCGGTATTCAGATCGCGCAATAATCGACCAAGAATATGCGGGTGCCGCAAGCCCGTGTTTCCGGCGAAGTGATACGCCATGGTTACAACGTCGACGGCGATGTCGGTCGCGTAAACCGCCATGGCGCGCACGTCAGCGATCTCGGCCCCCTCCAGCGGACGCCCCGTCGCGGCAGTCTTGCGATAGAGCTCGTCGTACCGCTCGTGCATCAGCGCGCGGATGGATCGGATTCTCAGGTCGGCCTCCGCGATCTTGCGCTGGACGACCTGGCGCTCGTCGAGCTTGGACGACCGGAACGTGCCGCGCGTCGTCGTTGCGATCTTGACCAACTCATCGATTGCGCGCCGCGCCGCGCCGATCGCCACGCTGCCGTGTTCCTTGGCAACAAAGCTGAAGGGCGGAAAAAGATAGGATGGGCCACCACGGCGCGGTTTTGGTTCGAGCACATCCCAGACAAAAGAAAGCTCCTCGGGCAGGAAGTAATTCTCGACCGAGCAATCCGAGCTTCCAGTTCCCCGGAGACCAACGACATCCCGCCAATTGTCGTAAATCGTAACGTCTTCCGCCGGAAACGCGGCGAATATCACGAGCGGCTTGCCGTTATTTTCTTTCTCCGTCCCCTCGATGACCGTTCCGCCCAGCACCCACTCGGAATGACGGATGCCGCTATTAAAACGCCAGCGGCCGCTGATCCGGTAGCCACCTTTCTCGCGCACGCCTCGTCCGGCCGGAAAAAACGAAATGGCCGCGGTCGGGATTTTCCCGCCGGCAAAGACGCGGTCGAGTCCGGCCTGAGGCAAGAACGCGCCAAGCGATGCGATGCCGGTTGCACCAACCATGGTGCACCAACCGCTGGTGAAGTCGTTGTAAGCGATCGCTTCCAGTACCAGCATCTCGGTGACGGGATCGGCTTCCAGCCCACCCACCGCCTCTGGCAGTTTGAGCTGGAACAGGCCCGCGCCGCGCAACGCAGCAACGGCCTCCGGGGCGAGTGTGGCTATTTCTTCGCTCTTTCCGCCAGATGCCTGAAGGATTTCAGCAATTCCATCGACCCGCGCGAGCAAATCTTTGCGCTTGGCCTCTTCCCCCTTTGGCGATTGAGCCAGCATTTCTCCTCCCTCGCGGATTCTTTTTGGTCCGGATGAGCCTTCGCGCTCTATCCGACCGCAATATGGCTATCAATCATTTATGAGCATCATTCATTTGTCAATGCAATTTCGGTATGATGATTGGTAACGATCGCATTCCCGTTTGGCCGGCGTCTGGCGAAGATAGGGAACTCATCGCCGCGGGAACCGCGCAGGCGGCACGGGAGAAGCCCCCGGAGGCGGACATAGAATTAGCCAGTCCACAGACGAGCCGGCCATGTACGTCATGGATCACGTGATGGATCGCCTTTCGCAGCGAATTGAAGCTGTGACAAACGGTTTCACCGATCCAGCGCAAGTCTACGCTTTTGGAATCCGCAACGTGATGATTGCGGCCACCACCGACCAGAGATGGCGATGGGTGCTGCGCCATTCGGAAGCCGATTGCCGGCGCGATGTATCGCGTGATGGGACCTTATGCCATCCGAGATATCCGCAACGCGGTTTCGGCGGGGCGCTATCGCGTGGAGGATCCGGAGTTGGCCTGGTGGCAAGCATCGCATGCGATTGCCGGCTTCAGCCTCGCTGTGTCCGACAAGAGTGTCCCGCCCGGAAAAATGGATGAGGCTGTAGTCAATTTGCTGGGGATGGTCGGTGTTCGCCGCGACGAGGCTTGGGAAATTGCACTGCGCCCCTGCCCGGCGTTGCCGGCCGAATAGCAACAAACGCGAAGCACCCTTAAAGATCGTTCAACTTGATCCTGACCGGGAAATTTTTCCGCCCAGCTCATCTTCGATGTAGACGCGGATAATCTCATCGAACGAACGCTCCGCAGTGAACCCCAGCGCGATTGCGCGACGGGGATCAAAACGGCGCGGCCAGCTCGCGACAATACGCGCAATCAAAGGATCGGGCGCGCGGCGAATCCGCGCCGCGACTTCGTCCCCGGCAATGCGACGGAGCGCGGCGATTTGCTCCCCGACCGTGCAACATACCCCGGGCATGTTCAGATTGATCCTCGGGCCGAGCGCATCAGCTTTTAGGCCGGCGGCGTGGATGAGAAATCGGACCGCCGAGCGTGGGCTCGCGTGCCACTGCAACACATCATCATCGACCGGCAGCACTGCTTGTTTGCCGTTAAGCGGCTCGCGAATGATCGACGAGAAAAAGCCGGAGGCCGCCTGGTTCGGCGCGCCGGGGCGAACCGCTATGTTCGGGAGCCTGATGCCGACACCGTCGAGGAATCCTCGGCGCGTGTAGTCGGCGAGCATCAGCTCGGTCATTGCCTTCTGCGTGCCGTACGAAGTGAGCGGCGTCAGAGCAAAATCGTCCGGGATTCTGTCGGGGAATGGAGCGCCGAATACGGCGATCGAGGAGGTGAAGACAACGCGTGGCCGATAGTTGTCAACGGCGCGAATGGCTTCGAAGAGCGAATGCGATCCGCCGAAATTGGCGTGCATTCCCTTCTCGAAGTCGCGTTCTGCCTCGCCGGAGACCACCGCCGCAAGATGGAAGATCACGTCCGGCTGCGCCGCGACCGCGGCGGCAGCGCCTCCCTCAGCGGCGAGATCGACGGCGATTGTCTCGACCTTGCCGGCAAAACCGTCCGGACGCAGCGGCGGCACGACATCCACAAGGGTAAAGCGATCGGCGCTTCGGCCGCTCAGCGCCTGATGTTTCACCAGCTGCGCAACGAGCTTGCGACCGATCATGCCGGCCGCGCCAGTGACGAGAATGTGCATGCTATGTCTTATTCTCTAGGAAGCTCGGGAGACGGCCTCCGTGCGATTTCCCACGCTTCGTCGCGGGTGACGCCGACCATCCCGAGCAAGTTCACGACGGCTTCATCGATCTTCACCGCGTCGATGTTTTGATCGCACACGGCGATGCTGAAGCCAACGATGGCGTGCGTCGCCTGACGCCAGGCCAATTCAGGATCTTCGACGCTGTATCGTCCCGCTTTGCAAGCTCGCTGGATGTCGCGGATCGCATACGGTCCCATGACGCGGTACATCGCTCCGGCAATCACTTCCGAACGCATCAACAGCCAGCGCCAGCGCTGGTCGGTTGTGGCAGCCTTCATCACGTTGCGTACGCCGAACGCATAAACCTGGGCGGGATCGTCGAAGGTATTTGTAACTCGCTCGATGCGTTCGGCCAGCCGATGCATCACTTGTTCCATCACACAGACGGCGAGTTCGTCCTTCGATTCAAAATAGTTGTAGACGGTGCCGGCGCCGACGTCGGCCAACTCGGCAATTTCCGACATGGTCGCCGCGTCGATCCCCTTCTCGGTCATTACTTTGTAGGCGGCGCCGATGAGCGCATCGCGGTTGCGCCGCTTGCGCCGGTCAACTCTCGATTCCACGGCCAAATTAGACTTTGCTGTCATTTTGCCGCTCGCAATAACGATACCGACGTCAAAGCATGGCCGCTCGCCATGCGGTTCCGTTGGATCGCCTCAAATCAATCATGCGCACGCACATGCATACCGGGCGTGGACACCATTCATTATTGAGGATTGTTCATAAATGCAAGGGCAGCCCTGACCCTTCAATCAGAATCGAAGAACGGGTTTGACGCATTTTCCCGTCAGTGAATCTTCAATCGCCTGATTGATGTCCTTGAACGAATAGAACGTGATGAGCCGTTCCAGCGGAAAACGACCGAGCGCGTGAAGCTCGATTAATTTCGGCAGGAACTCTTCGGGGTTCGTGTCGCCGAGAATAATACCGCGGATTGTACGTCCGCCATTCATTACGTGCGACGTCACGAACGTGAGCTCAGAGTCCTCCGGCGCGCCGCCGACAAACCCGCAAGTACCGCGCAACGCCAGAACGTCAATCGCCAACCGCAGGATTGGCATCAGCGCCGTAGTCTCAAGCGTGAAGTCAACGCCTGTGCCGGTAATCGATTTGATTGCATCCGGAATTGACTGCTTGTTCGGATTGATGGTGTGCGTCGCACCGAGCTCGAGCGCAAGCTTCAGGCGATCGTCACGTAAATCGACGGCGATGATTTTCCCGGCGCCGACGAGTTTGGCGGCCATGATGCCGCTGAGCCCGACAGAACCGGTACCAAAGACCGCGATCGATTTGCCCACACCGACCTTCAGCGAATTGATCACCGCGCCGGCGCCTGTGATGACGCCGCATCCGAGCGGCCCCAACAGTTCAAGCGGAGCGTCGTCAGCCACTTTGATGATGTTGCGGTCGTGGCATACGACATGGGTGGCGAACGACCCCTGCCCCATGAACGTGTGAACCTTTTCGCCGCCCTTCGAGAGCGGCGTTGTTCCGTCAGGACGGCCCCCGCTGAAATTGCGTTGAAAGAACTCGTAGCAATAGGACGGCATGCTGACTTGGCAGCTCGGGCATTTGCCGCACGAATCTCCACTGACGATTACCCGATCGCCGGCTTTTACCTTGGAGACGCTTTCGCCTACCGCTTCGACGATGCCCGCACCCTCATGGCCAAGAACTATCGGCTGAGGCATCGGCACGATCACCTGATCACGGATCGCCACGTCGGTGTGGCACACGCCTGTGGCCAGGATCCTCACGCGCACCTCGTCGTGGCGTGGCTCCTCCAGCTCCAAATTCTCAAAACGCAACGGAGCGGCTACGGCCCGGGCCACCGCGGCTTCGATTTTCATCTCTTCTCCCCACTGGACGCCGCTGACGTGTTAAAAGCTGAATTCCCGCCCCAGGCGTCTCAACACTTCAACTTGCCTTGACGATTAGAACAACACTCATTGTTGACGCGTATTCTGTTTCGGATAATGTTCATAAGCGATTGGCATATCTCCAGCAAGGCGCCTCGTGAGATGCGGCCATTTGCGTCGGCGCCCGCGAGGACGCTTGGCGCTTCTGTTTGGGACTAGAGTAAGGTCGGGTACAGACGTGGTTTGTTGGAGAAGGCCTGAGTTCGAGACCCGCCGATCTCATCGTACTCATCCAATTCAACGGTCGGAAACGAAGAGACGGCTGGCACCAGGCCGCTTAGTTTAAGTTCGCTTCGGGGGGTTAAGGGAAAAGTGGCTTCAGAGTCGCGGCTACCCATTCTGTCAGCGACGTCAATCGACAAGCGTTTCGACGCTCTCGTTGTGTTGAACCAGGTCAACTTCGCTGTCGGCGAACGTGAAGCGGTCGGTATCGTCGGTCCCAATGGCGCCGGCAAGACGACCTTGCTGAATATTCTCGCCGGCGCCTATTAACCCAGCGCGGGCAGCGTGTCGTTTCGCGGCGAGGACGTCACCGAGCTTCCGGTCGAAGATCGCTGCCGGAGGGGAATTGCAAGGTCGCATCAAATTCCACGGCCGTTCGGGGGAATGACCGTTTTCGAAAACTTGTTCGTCGCGGCCGCGAACGGCGGCGGCTTTCAGCGTAGTCAAGCTTACGATCGCTGTATCGACTCGCTGCAGCTTTGCGGGATGTTGCAACTCGCCAATCGCCGTGCGGAGACCCTGGGTCTTCTCGATCGCAAGCGTCTCGAACTTGCGCGCGCGGTTGCCACCAATCCAGTGGTGCTACTGCTCGATGAAATCGGCGGCGGCCTGACCGATGCCGAAGCCTCGGAGCTGGTGGAAACCATCCGAACGCTACGCAAGCGCGACATCGCCATCGTCTGGATTGAGCATATCGTTCACGTCCTGCTGCAAGTCGCCGAGCGGCTTGTTTGCATGAACGCGGGCACGATCCTCGCCGACGGAGACCCCCGCACAGTCATGGCAGATCGCACCGTGATCGACGCCTATTTGGGAGGCGGCATCGAATGAGCCTCCTGTCGATCGATGCTCTGGATATTCGCCACGGTTTGCTGCAAGCGGTCCGCGAGGTGAGCTTCCAGGTCGAGCAAGGTGAGACCGTTGCTTTGATTGGCGCAAACGGCGCCGGCAAGACCACGCTGCTTCGCGGAATAGCCGGATCGCATCGTCCGTCGAACGGGCAAATCCGTCTCGACGGGACCGATATCACGAGAATGCCGGCATACCAGCGCGTCGCCATGGGAATTGCGCTGGTGCCGGAGGGGCGTCGGCTGTTTGCCGCGATGACGGTCGAGGAGAATTTGCAGATCGCGCGCGCCAGCGGACGTAAAGGCGACTGGACCGTCGATCGCGTCATGGAAACTTTCCCGATGCTCAAGGCACGTCGCAAGGCCCGCTGCGGCACGCTTTCGGGCGGTGAGCAGCAGGCGACGGCGATCGGACGCGCGCTGATGACCAATCCGCGCTTGTTGCTGCTGGATGAGGTTTCTCTCGGACTTTCACCGCTCGCCGTCAACCTTGTCTACAAATCGGTCGAGGCTCTAATCGCGTCGGGAGCCACCATCCTGCTCGTCGAACAAGACCTCAACCGCGCATTGAAAGTCGCCAACCGGGTCATGTGTTTGCTGGAGGGAAAGATCGTCGTCGAAGGCAATGCCGGAAGTTTGACGCGAGAGCAGATCACCGACGCCTATTTCGGTCACCAAAAACGCGGGCAGCCGCGATAGATCATGAGCTTTATCACCGCCCTGATCGAAGGCGTGCTGCTCGGCGGCTACTACGCGATGATTGCGTGCGGCCTATCGTTCATGTTTGGCGTCATGAGGATCATCAATTTAGCGCACGGCAGCCTTGCAATCGTTGCAGCGTTCGCGCTTTGGACCATCGCCGACCGGTATGAATACGATCCGTTTCTGGCGCTGATCGTTGTGCTGCCGGTGATGGGAGGCCTCGGCTGGCTGCTCCAGCGCGGCATCCTCGAACGCAGGCGCGCGATCGGGCGAACTAATCCCAATCCTCAGTACGTTTGGATTGGCGATTGTGGTCGAGAACGTGTTGTTCGAAGTGCTTCGGCGCCGACATTCGCTCGCTCGCGCCGTATGTAGGTTCGCTCGCCTACGACAGTTTTGACCTCGGCGGAGGATCTTACATCGGAGAGCTGGCGGTACTCACGTTCGCTGCCGCCATTCTGTTATTGGGCGGCCTGCAATTATTTCTCACCTACACACCGTTGGGACGGCAAATTCGCGCGACCGCAGAAGATCCTGACACGGTAGAGCTGGTCGGCGTTAATTCCCGGTTCGTCAACGCCGTCGCTGCGTCTATTGCGCTGGTCACCGTCGGGCTCGCCGGGCTGTTTCTGGCGCTGCGAACGAATTTCGATCCTTACTCTGGCTCGCTGCAACTCATTTTCGCATTCGAAGCGGGAGTTATCGGCGGCACTGGAAGTTTGTGGGGAACGTTGGCGGGCGGTATCATCCTCGGGCTCGCGCAGACGCTCGGCGCGCACATTCACCCGCAAGGCTTCTTGCTCGCCGGGCATGGCGTATTCCTTTTGGTGCTTGTCGGCCGGCTTTACATTTCGCGGCACGTCCTTCGCGGCTTCCTCAAAGCAAGGCTCGGTTGGTAGTGCATGACTGCTAGCCCTCACGTCTCAATTCAACGCTGGACCAATCTGTCGATCGGCGTCGCCATCGCCGTCGCGGTCGCTGTTCGTGTTGCTCGCCGCCAGTCCGGCTTTTCTGTCCGAGAATATTATCGACCGGCTGACGGTGTTATTCATCTATGTCTGTCTCGCCGTGATGTGGAATGCGCTCGCGGGCTACGGCGGAATGATCTCCGCCGGACAGCAAGCGTTCTTTGGTCTCGGCGGTTATCTCGCTATCAGGCTCTCCGAATGGGGCGTTGAGCCTTACGTGGCGCTTATTCTCGCCGCGCTGCTGGCGGGGATATTCTCGCTCCCCATTTCGGCGATTGTTCTGCGGCTCCGTGGCGGCGAGTTCGCCATCGGCATGTGGGTCATTGCCGAAGTCGTCCGTCTTCTGGTCAACCTCGATCCGATCATTCAGGGTGATACCGGCCGATCGCTGATTGCGCTTGCGAGCTTCGACGCAGCTTTACGGCGCGACCTGACGTACTGGATGACGCTGGCGTCCATGACCGTCATGTTGGCGGTGATTTTCGTGATGCTGCGAAGCCGGCTCGGCTCGTCAATTCAAGCCATCCGCGACAACGAGGAAGCAGCCGCCTCGGTCGGCGTAAGAGTATCCGTCACCAAGCGCATTATTTTTGTCACTGCGGCGATCGGCTGCGCGCTTGGCCGGAGGCCTATGGCTCGCCACCTTCACGACGTTTCAGCCGCGAAGCTTCTTCGGCATTCAGTGGAGTGCCTACATGATATTCATGGTGCTGGTCGGCGGCATCGGCCGCTTCGAGGGGCCTATTCTCGGCGCCATTATCTTCTTCCTCATCGAGCTATTGGTTTGGCACCGCCGGCGTCTGGTACCTCGTCATCCTCGGCATGACAGCGCTCCTCTTCTCATTATTTCTACCCGGCGGCATATGGGGCTACATCGAGGATCGTTTCCACGTGCTGCTTCTTCCCGTCGGTTACCGCGTGCGGATGCCGGGGCCGTCCGCCAACGGCGGTGACGCGAATGAGAGCATTGCGGCTAATTGATCGGCCGGGCGATTATATTTGTCGCAATCGAAGCCCGCTTAATTCGATGGTGCCGCCGCAAAAAGAATAGGCTGTGGCCCCGGACGGGCCACAGCCTCTGCCCTCGCCAAGCACGCGAGAGAACTTCAGCGGTCAGGCGTTGTAAGCAATCAGCTTGTCGGTCACCTTATAGTTCGGATCCGCCGCGTTCTCTGCGACCACCTGCTACGACCTTCCATTTGCTGCCTTTCGGCGCCTTTACGCCACTGCGTGCCGAACAACGGCGTGACAGCGATGACGTGCGGCATCGGACCAGTGTTGAAGTCGATCAGACCGACCGTCGTTTCGCATTTCAAATTGCTCATCGTTTTGGCCACGGCAGCCTTGTCCAACGGGTTGCCGGACATTTGCAGGGCCTGAAAGCCGGCGTCGAAAACCGCGTTGCTGGATCCCAATTGCTGCGTCACTTGCTTGCCGGACTCCGCCTCGTAACCGTCCGCAAGTTGCTGACTGGTCATTCCGAGAACCGGCGACTTGTAGGGCGCTGCCGGGACCCAGGGCGAGGTGGTGGTAAGGTTGTAACCTAGAGCGCCGAGCGCCTCGATTTCGGTCGGATTGCCGCCGGATTTCGTCGGGGTGACAATCTTCACGGTCTTTGCGAAACCCTGCTGCGCAGCTTGGCGCCACAACGCGGAAAAGTCGGGCGGAAGGACCAAGCGCGACAAAGAGATCGACTTTCTCTTTCTTGAACAGCGCGATCTGCGTGGCATAGTCGCTGGTCCCGTCTTCGAATGGGCCGGCGTCGATCACCGTGTAGTCGGCCTTTTTAAAGGCCTCCGTGAGGAGCGGACGGACGGCGTTGCCATCGGCGTCGTTCGGAAACATGACCCCGACCCTTTTGTTGTTGGGGATCTGCCTCCACAGTGAAAGATACAATCCGGCGAACTGGGCGCCACCGAAGGCGAAGTGGTAGGTCCACTTGAAAGGTGACGGCTGGCCAGGCTTCCCCCCGCGACCGAAATACCAGGCCTCCCAGGGCATAACCGTCGAAAGGCAAGGCACGCCCGCCGCTTCGCAGGCGTCAGCCACAGGATTCACCACCTCGGGCGTCGAGGTAACGAGCATAAAATCGATCTTGTCGCTGCTGATGAGGGCCTTCGCAATCTGGCCCGCGCGCGCCGGGTCAGATTGAGAATCCCGATCGAGCAGTACGACCTTGTAGGTCTTATCGCCGACCTTCAGACCCTTGTCGAGCGCCTTGCGTACCTGCTTGGTCAGGTATCCATCACCAACGCCGAACCCGCCCAGGTTGCCCGTGACTGGACTGACGAAACCGACGCGGATCACATTCTCCGAATCCGCGGCCCAAACGCCGCGCCCGGAAACCAGTGGCGAAAGCGCACCAGCCGCGGTCGCAGCAACAAAACCCCGGCGCGACAGGCCGGATTTTTGTCCCGATTTCTTTCTATCAATCATGTCCTTTGTCTCCTCCAAAATGAGCCGCCCCGTCGGTTCAAACAGGCAGTGTTGTGTTTCTAAAAGTCCCAGCCTAGCGGCCGAGACGACGTGCCCAAGTGAACCTTAGCCAAAACTGAATTCGCGTCAATTGCGAGCTTGGTTCTTTCTCGCTGCCCCCTCCCCGTCCGCACCCCCTTCCTCGGCAAAGCGTCGGGAGCGCTAGCTTTCGAGAAACTTCGCGACGATCGGCGCCAGCACGTCGAGCCGTTCGACCTGCGGGACGTGCCCGCAATCCTTGATGATTTCGATCCGCGAATTGGCAATGCGCGACGCGAACTCCTTGGCGTAAACGGAAGACACCAGCGCGTCGTCTTCGCCCCAGACGATCAGCGTCGGCGCCTTTACCCGGTGCAGTCGTTTCTTCAGGCCCTTGTCAGGTATCGGCCAGACGAACTTGCCCGTCGCTCCGAGCGCCCAGACTAGGTCGGCGGTTATCACCGCGATTTCGTTGGGGTCGTCAGGCATTTTCAGCGCCGCCTGCACCGCCGGCGAGCTCAAATTCTTGTAGAGCGTCGCCACGAGCTTGTCGGGCGGCATCAGCATATACGGCGCTACCGGCGCATCCTCGCGCCACAAGCCGATCGGATCGAGCAAAACCATCTTGCTCACGCGATCCGGTTGATGCGCCGCAAGCTCGCACGCCATCATCCCGCCGAACGAGGTGCCGATGACGGGCATGGACTTGAGCCCGAGCGCATCAAGCGTCTCTTCGTAGATCAACAAAAGATCCCACAGGTTCTCAACCGAGTAGATTGCATCACGCGCAGTTTCGCCGGTGCCGGGATGGTGTGGGGCATAAACCGTGTAGCGCTCACACAGACCTTCAATGAACGGATCCCAGAGCGGGCCGCCGGCGGCGTGCAGATAAAGAAGCGGCGGTCCGCTGCCCGCGGTTTTCACCTTGGCTTCAAAGTTGCAATGCTTGACCGGGATCGTTTTGACTGTGGCGGTGACCATGGCTCAAATCCAATCAAATGAACATGAAATCGCGGGCTGACGCATCATTGACCGCTGGTCGATGTGTCGATCAGGCGGTCGCCATCTCGCGTTGCCGCGCCGGACGTTTGCGCAGCTTCTTCGGCCACCAGTGATTTTCCCAAGGCTGGTCTTCCCACAAACTTTGCAGATGCGGCAGCACCTCGCGCGCGAACAATTCGATGTTTTTCTTGGCGCCCGCGTGCGACAGCGAACCGAATTGCAGCGCCACCATGAGATGGCCGACGTTGAGCCGCTTGGCGATGGCGGTGAGCTTGTCGCGCACCGTCGCGGGGCTGCCGACGACAACAAACTCGCGCTCGATCATATCCTTGGCTTTCAGCGGCTTCAGGTCGGTGGTGAAGTCGCTGATTGTCAGCAGTTTTTTTCCGGCAGTCAGGACGTTCAGGAGACTCTTGTAGTCGGCGTTGCCGGGCGGTGCGATGTAACCGAGCGGCTGATGCAAGAGCTTGTGATAGAAATATTCCACGTGCTTGCCGAAATCCTCTTCGGCTTTGCGGTCGGTCTCGGCGACGCCGACAATTTGCAGAAACGCGGCGCGGTAAGGATTGGCATCCTTGCCCTTCGCCGCTGCGCGCTCCCAAAACCGGTCCATAACGTTTTCGGAAGATTTGCCGCCGAAATAGCTGAGGTACGCGTAGGGGAAATTGCGCTCGTGGCAATAATCCCAGGTCGATGAGCTGGCCGCTCCGGGAATAAGAACCGGCGGATGCGGCTCCTGCACCGGCCGCGGCCACAGGTTCACTTTCGGCAACTGATTGTATTTCCCATTCCAGGCGAAGAACTCTTTGGCGGTCCACGCCTTGAGCATCAGATCGATGCCTTCCCGCCAGCGTTCGCGGTGCTCCATCGGCGTGATACCGTTGCTGATCGATACGTCGGCGCCGAGGCCGGTCGGCAAGCCGGCGATCAAACGTCCGCCGCTTAGGCAATCGAGCACGGCGTACTCCTCGGCCAGCCGGATCGGCGGACAGGACGAAATCGTCGCGCCGAGTTGCAGCAGCGCCACCTGATCCAGCCCCTGATCCCGCGTCATCTTCGCGAGAATCGCCCCAAACAGGTTCGGATTGCACATGAATCCGTACGGATTCTGGTGATGCTCATTGGTGCCGACACCGTCGAAGCCGAGCTTTGCCGCCAGCATCAATTCGTCGACCGACCAGTTGTAAACGTCGGTGACCTTGTTGGCGTCGCCGTATTCCCACCATGGCGCATCGATCCAGGCCGAATGCAGCTTGTCCGGAAAGCTGTCCGGCAGGTCGCGATAGGGCATGAAATGAAACATCGTGACTTTCATGGCCGCCTCCTCGAGATTTATTTTTGTGGCGGGCGCCTCTAGCCCGCGTTGATCGGGCACGTTAACAGGCAGGCGGAAGCTGGCGCAAGCTGACGAGTATTGGTGCCCGCCAAACCTCAGGTAGGCGCTAAGCCACTCGAGAAGCCGACTATCGCCAAACCGATCATCGACGCGGCACCGCTTCTTGGTGTACGTCAATCGCAGCGCAGAGACGAAAATTGAAACGGTATTCCCGGCAAGATGCCAAGGCTTACGCGCGCGCCCACATGCAGGGCATCTGGGCGGCTGCGCTGGTGCCATTCGTCGACGACCTGACAATCGATGAGCCGGCTTTTCGCCGGAACTTGCGCCATTGGATCGATGAGCTCGGCATCGATGGAGTTTTCGTCGGCGGCAAGCAGAGTGAATTCTTCTCAATGTCACTTGCCGAGCGCAAGCGTCTGGTCGAGATCGCCGTCGACGAGATTGGCCAAAAGGCCGGCGTGGTCGCCTCTTGCTCCGACCAGAACATGGACACCGTGATCGAGTTGGCGCGGCATGCGCAATCGGCCGGAGCGCCCTACATCGTCGTTCATGCCCCGGTGCTGCATTTCCTCACGGCGCGCGACGAGACGCTTTATCGATATTATGAGGCGATCAGCGAGCGGGTTGACGTCGGCATCGCGATGTGGAGCCACGAGGATTCAGGCTATCTCATGAGCCCGGAGCTTTGCGCGCGGATCGCCGAGCTGCCGAATATCGTCGCCATCAAATACAGCGTGCCGCGTCCGATGTACGTGCAGTTGACACAAATGGTAGGCGACAAGATCCAGATCAGCACTGCGTCGGAAGCCGAATGGTTCGACAATATCGTCGAGCTCGGCTGGCGGCTCTATTTGTGCTCGTCCCCGCCTTACCTCTACCAGACAAAAAGCGACCGCCGAATGCGCGACTACACCGATCTCGCGTTCAAAGGCGAGGTCGCCAAGGCGAAAGTCATTCGCGACAGTCTTGAACCGGTGCGCCAAGCGTTCCGGCAGACGCGGCCAGCCGAAAAGCCCCCGGCTCATTCCAAATACTGGCAGGAACTGCTCGGGCAGGCGGGCGGACGAGTGCGGCCGCCGATGCTCGAATTGACCGACGCCGAGAAAGAATGCGATCCGCCGCGCCTTCGCCGACGTGCGGGCTTGGTCTTGGAGCGCCGCGCAAATCGTCGGCCGCGTGATAGCAGGAGAACCCGCCGTGCAAACCGGACGCCTCAAGGCTTTCAATTTTCAGAAGTGGATTGACGAGAACGAACATCTTTTAAAGCCGCCGGTCGGCAACAAGAAAGTGTTCGAAGACGGCGACATGACCGTGATGGTAGTCGGCGGCCCGAACGAGCGCGCCGACTTTCACGACGATCCGGTGGAGGAGTTTTTCTATCAGCTCAAGGGCAACATGGTGCTCAAAGTGGCCGACCACGGTGAGTTCTACGATGTGCCGATCAAGGAAGGCGATGTCTTTTTATTGCCGCCACACGTAAGCCATTCGCCGCAGCGGCCGGCCGGATCAATCGGTATTGTCGTCGAGCCGCAGCGCGCCGCCGATCAGAAGGATGCTTTTGAGTGGTACTGCTTCGACTGCGGTGCGTTGGTGCATCGTGTTGAGGTCAAGGTCTCGCATCTGGTCCGCGACCTGCCGCCGCTTTACGAGGCCTTCTTTAATAACGAAAAGGCGCGGATCTGCAAAAAATGCGGCGCCGTGCATCCGGGCAAAAAGCCGCCCGCCGGGTGGGCGGGCATTTGAAACGAGAAGCGACCCGGGCCACACCCGCTCGTCGTCTTCATCACCGACCTCAATATGTCGATGGCGGGAACTAATGTTGCTTTCCAGACGTTGACTGCTACCGCAAAGACAAGGTCGGCGGGCCAAATGCCTGAGGGGCGAGAAAATTCGAAGGAATTAACGGGCGAGGCGCAGGAGCGCATTTATCGCACGTTGGGACACGGCGTCACGTGCGCGTGGAGCAACCTGCCGCAACCCATTCAGCAGGAGCTTTTCGAGGCAGCCGTGAAGGCGGAGGGTGAGCGGATGCGCGAACCGATCGCGCAGTTTCTCCACCGCGAGCACCACCGCACCAAGAGCGGAATGCAGGCGCGGGCGATACCCGAGCCGGACAGCAAAGGCGGATAGGCGCAAGCCCGAAGCTTTCGGAACTTTCGGCGCACGCGCGACTTTTTTGAGCGAAAGATCGATCCTTTCCGCATTGCTGCGGCGAAAAATCGCAAATGGCCGAGGACGCAAGTGATGTGAGACGCCACGCCGTCGTGGCGTCAAAGCGTCCATGCGAAAAAAGCGCCGACGACGGGGGTGCGGTCGAGCACACACCGCATCAGCATCGGACAAACACCGCCATCGTCGTCACCGCGCTTGGCGTCGTCTTTGGCGATCTCGGGACCAGCCCGCTTTATACCTACAAGGCGATAGCACAGGCGACCGGAGGTACTTTCGACCGAACCGCCGCGCTTGGCAGCCTGTCACTCATTTTCTGGGCGCTTATTCTCACGATCTCCGTGAAATACTGCTGGTTCGTCATGCGGGCCGACAATCACGGCGAAGGCGGCATCCTGGCGCTCATGGCCGTGACGCGGTTGCGCTGGCGCGGCCGCAAATGGCCGCTGATCGCTTGCGGACTGTTCGGCGCCGCCTTGCTTTACGGCGATGGCGTTATCACGCCGGCGATTTCGGTGCTCAGCGCGCTCGAAGGAATGGGCGTGGCGACCAACGCATTCGCCAATTACGCGATGCCGCTCGCCGTTGTCGTCCTCGTCGCTTTGTTTGCCGTCCAGTCACTGGGCACGGAGCGCGTCGGCAGCGCCTTCGGCCCGATCATGCTGTTGTGGTTCCTTGCAATCGGCGTGCTTGGCGTTATGGGCATTGTTCAACACCCGGTGGTCTTTGCGGCGGCAAACCCGGCGTTTGCCGTCGATTTCCTGATCGAACGCGGTTTCACCGGCTTTGCCATGCTCGGCGCCGTGTTCCTCGCTATTACAGGCGGCGAAGCACTTTATGCCGATATGGGCCAGTTCGGCCGCACACCCATTCGTTTGGCGTGGTTCGGTCTAGTGCTACCCGCTCTCCTGCTCAACTATGCAGGACAAACGGCGCTCCTCCTCGACGGCGGCAACGCCGCGGCAAACCCGTTTTATCACCTTGCGCCGACATGGTGCCTTTATCCTCTCGTCGCTCTGGCTACGTTTGCCACGATCATCGCCAGTCAGGCCATCATTTCGGGGGCGTTTTCGCTAACCCGGCAGGCCATGCAGCTCGGCTGGTTTCCCGGTCTCACCATCCGACAGACATCGCGCGAAGAGTACGGTCAGATTTATGTCCCCGCCGTGAACTGGACGATGATGATCCTAACCGTCGCGCTCGTAGTCAGCTTCAAAAACTCCGACCGCCTTGCCGGCGCGTACGGTACCGCGGTCTCGACCACCATGCTGCTGACCACGATTCTGCTCTATGACGTCATGCGCCGTATCTGGCGCTGGCCGCGATGGCTGGCGCTGTTGCTTTTCGGCGCGTTCATCGTCGTCGACGTTGCGTTCTTTTCCGCCAATCTTTTGAAAATCTCCGAAGGCGGGTGGGTACCGCTTCTGCTTGCGCTGATCGTGTTTACGGCCATGACCACATGGCACGCCGGCATCGACACCATGCATCGGGTCCAGAACCGCTCGTCCGCATCCGTCCGCGATTTCCTGCGCGAGATCGAAAAAGATCGCCGTTCGCGTGTCCCGCGCACCGCAGTATTCCTGACCCGGCTGTCGCAGCGCGTCCCTCCCCTCATCCTGCAACACGTTCGGCAGATCGGCGTTATCCCGCAGACATTCGTCGCCCTGACGGTGAAGTTCGTCGACCGTCCGCGCGTGCGGAACCAAGACCGCGTCGAATGGCAGCGGCTCGGTCCGTCGTTTTGGCACGTCACCTTGCGTTACGGATTTTTCGAAAATCCCGCCGTCGCCACGACCTTAGCCAAGGCGTGCGAGACATCTACCAGCCACATCTCTCTTGAAGGTTCGCTCTATTTTGTCGAGCGCGACGAAATCGTCGGTAAGCGAGGCGCTTCATACTGGTGGCGCTGGCGCCGGGCCTTGTTTGCTCTCATGTTCCGGAACTCAGTCCATGCGGTCGACCGGTTTGGCCTGCCGGCAAACTCGCTGGTGGAGATCGGTCGCCGGATCGAAATGTGACCGCGTCATAGCCCTTTCTACGGGGTGCAGTAGCTCACCGAGAGGTTGCGGACGCCTGCCGCAGAGGACGGCGCAAAATGATGGCGCCTCCTCGTCGGCGCTCCACCGCGGCCGTCGCCGCGATCGCACCAGGCTTGACCGCCGCCGCGGCACTACTTGCCGGAGCGAACGCGCGCGAAACCAGACGGCTAATACTTGCCAAACCGGAGGGAGCCGCGGAAGCCTGTGCAGTCGCTGAAGCGGGCGGAGTTGCCGAAGCCGGAGCCGCACGGGCTGGCCGTACGGCGACGCGGCGCACGAGAGAAATACTTCGCCGTGCGATGACGTGGAGATGCGCTCTCACTTTACTCGAGGCCGCCGAGCCAACCAAACTAGTCGAGCTGGTTGAGATTTCCGGGCTTGTTGAACTCGTCGAGCTTGTTGAACTTGTCGAACCGGTTGTATCGGTCGGGCCGGCCTCTTCTACACCGGCGTATCTGTTGGCGAGAAGATTGATGCGCCCCGTCCAGACGCGGACAAAGTCGGCGCTCGATATTTTGTCCACGCTCCCGAAAAACCGCTTCCATTGCGGCAAAAGATTTCCCCAGATGCATCTCCTGCACCACTGCTCGCCCTTGAGCAGGCCTTCGGTCGTCGCACACATCGACTGCCAGGCGACGCGCTCGGGATGTCCATAGTGTTCAATAGCGCCGTCGATCCCCTGCTGATGCACCATGTATCTTTCGGCATAATCGGGGAAATGACCCAGCGCCCATTTGAATTTCTCGGCCTGCACCAAAAACATGTGCGCGGCCGCGCGGGCGTTATCTCGTGAGTCCCAGATGCTGCCGTCGCCGTATTTTTCAAACTCGTAATCGCTGAGCTGAAATAACCCTTTGTACGACCCTGTCCGTACTCGGGGATTGAAATCGCTCTCCACCCTTGCAATCGACAGCATCATCGGCAAATCGATGCCATACAGCAACGCCGCCTGGCGGATCTCTTCTCGCGGGTCATCGGTCGTCGCGTGAGGCTCATAGAAACGCGCCTCGAGTAGGCCGCCAAGGTACCCGAAGGCATCAACCGACGTTGTTTGTTCTGCAACAGATAGGGGCGGACTATTCTGCGCGACAGCAGGCGCGTCCGAGGCATGCGCCTGGCAAAAGCCTGCTGCAAGAATGACTGCAACTGCACTGGCCGCCGTGCGGATGCCTTTCATCAGATCAATTCGCCCCGCCGTTTTTGCTCAGCCGCATCGCCGCGAACAAATAAACCCGCATCATCGCCCCGGCACCGATTCAACGTTCGATCAATCAAAACACAATTAGCTCGATGATTCAAAGCCTTCTGACGACCCGATTCTATTGGCACCGGGCCGCAGGAGCAAAAAAAGTTCGAAAAGTGACTATTTGGTGGCAATTCAACAGAGGACGATGACCGATTCGGGCGCGACGGGAGGCGAAATTAACGAATCACGCTCTTTCGAGCGTTGAGGGCACGGCTTAGCGCCGCTCTAGAAACCGATCCCGGCCATCGGCAAAAGTCGCTGCAAAATTGACGCCAGACAAACCAGCACCACCAAGATCTTGAGCAAATTCGCAAGCCGCCGGTCGCGGATGAACCGGTCAATCAGCCAGAACAAGATCGCGCCGATGACGACCGTGATTAAGATCTGGATCAACACCAAAATCATCGCGCCCTCCTCCATCCAGGTCGAATGCCACCTTCTTATCAGCGAGGTGGTTGTGAAAGCCAGAAGGCAATCGCGCAGGGCGCTCGCCTTCGCGGCTCTTGAATAGCGCTGCAGCCTTCATCGGCGGGGAAAGCTCAGTCTGCGAGGTGTGGATCGACAGCGCGTCAGCGCCGTCCCAGCCAATCGGCCAGCGCCAGCAACGCCATGGCGGCCACAAACATCAGCGGAAAGGCGACTACCCAGTACAGCTTGGCCGTATCTGCGTATTCTTCAAGATGCAGATACCAGGCCAGCGCGTCGACGGCCGCGATACCGGTAATCGAACCTAACAGTTTTTGTTTGACCGCCGAAAAGTCGATGTCAATGAGCCCGGCAGGCCAATCGGGCTGATCTGCAAGCTCGACCTTGCGAATGTAATTCTCGAAAGCGGAGAAAACGACGATGAGGATCAGATTCGCCGTAAGCGTGAGGTCTATCAAATTCAGGACGCCCACCAGCAAATCTTGCCATGGGTAGGTCGGCAGATGCAGTGCCAGCGTGTATAAATCCATAAAAAACCGAACGACGATGAGAATAACTCCGCAAATGAGTCCCACAAGCAGCGGCACCAGCAGCCAACGGCTTAAGAACATCACCCCCTGGAGGCCGCGTCCGTTCGCTCGCCACATCGTCATTCTCCGTTCCGAGATCCGCTCATGTGCCTGATGCCTAACCTAATGCACACAGTTTTGATTGCGCAATGACACACCGCCCACTGAATGCGCGAGGTGAGGCAGTGGTACGGCCGCGAAGCCGAAGAGATTTGCTGATTGTTCGCGGCCACCATTTGCCTGACGCAAGCTTATTTATCGCGGCGCTCTTTTTAGCTTGCCGCATTCCGGTATCGATTGGATTTACTTCCAACGCCGGTCGGTGCTCCTGGGACACCGGCCGTCGCACGCAAATTCGCGTTTCATTCGGGGGCTGACTGACGACCGCGAACTCCGGCGCTGGCGGAGGGAGTGGGATTCGAACCCACGATACGGTTTCCCGTATACACGCTTTCCAAGCGAGCGCCTTCAGCCACTCGGCCATCCCTCCGGGCGCAGCAAGCCCCGAATATAGCGAGCCTCGGGGCCCAGACAATGCGAGCCGGCTAATCGGCACGTCGCAGCAAAAAACTCGCGATTACGCAACCTAAATCGTGGATGCGCAACGCCCACTAGGGGTTATGCGCCCAAGTTTGCCGTCTTCGCGGTGCTTCTGCTAGGTTCGCACCGCCAACGAAAAACACATCACGCCTTCAATAGGTAATCAAAGACATGATTGTACGGGAGGGAGCCGACGGCGCGCTCATTCTGATCGCGCAGACGGACCATGCCAAGGTTTCCGGCCAGTGCGCAGCGCATTGGGGCAACCAAATGTTCGCACGGCCGAAGCCCTACGAAGCGGTAGTGCGGGCGGCCATGTTTCACGACAGTGGCTGGTACGACTACGAGGCAAGCCCATCAATCGCGCCGGACACGGGCAGACCGTTTAATTTCATCCAGGTCCCGTGGGGCAAGCCGCAGCGGCAGGCGTTCGAATGGGCGATCGAGTGGATGACCCGGATCGACCCTTATTCGGGCCTTCTTCTGAGCAAGCACCGCACCGGATTGCAGCGCGGCCGTTACGACAAGGTTGCTCATCCAAAATTCTTCAATACCCAGAACCTCCCGGAAGACAATGAAAACTTTCTCGCGCGCAATGAAGACGCGCAAGCCGTGCAACTGCGCGACTACGACGAATCCGAATTCTGGACCAACTATCAGCTGCTGCAGGCATTCGATCTGATTTCATTGTTTATCTGCAACAAGGATGTGATTGACGATTATATCGAGCCGGTGCCGACCTCGTATGGCGAGCGCACCGCGTCCGTCCGCTTGACGCTTAAAAGCGCCGGAGCAAACCGCGTCGAAATCGACCCCTTCCCGTTCGACGCAAATGGATTGCGCGTCCAGCTCATCCTACGGCGGCTTGGGCAGAATAAATTTGCTGATCCGTCCGAATTTCGCGAGGCGTATTTCAAAGCGACCCCCGAAGCGCTCGATTTCATTTTTGTCTCGCGCTGATCGCGGGCCGCTGGAAGACCGCCATGAGAGCCATCAGAGTGCACGAATTTGGCGGTGTCGACGCGATGAGGCTCGAAGAGCTGCCGCTGCCGCAGCCGGGCCAAGACCAAGTGCTGATCGAGGTGAAAGCCGCCGGTGTAAACCTTTTCGACACCCAGCTGCGCAGCGGACTTTACAAGCGTGATCTCCCTCAAACGCTCGGCGGCGAGGGCGCGGGCGTCGTTCAAGCGATCGGAGCAAACGTTGCCGATTTGAAAGTCGGCGACCGGGTGGCGTGGGTTTTTTCTCCTTCCTATGCGACGCACACCATCGCCCAAGTTGACCGTGTCGTGCCGTTGCCGGACGCCGTCGACTACGCAGAAGCGGCCGCGACAATTTTCCAAGGCCTGACCGCCCATTATCTTGCAACCTCAACTTTCCCGCTCGATCAAGGCTCGAGTTGCCTCGTTCATTCGGCGGCCGGCGGGTGCGGCATTCTGCTTTGCCAGATGGCGAAAATTCGCGGCGCGCTGGTGATCGGCGCCGTCTCTACCCCTGCAAAAGCAGAAATCGCGCGCGCAGCCGGCGCCGACCAGGTCGTCGTCTACGCACACGAAGATTTCGAGGCCGTCGTCAAACGCGTCACCGGCGGCCGCGGTGTCGATGTGGTTTACGACGCTGTCGGTCTCGACACCTACGTGCGGAGCATGAACTCGTTGCGGCCCCGCGGTCTGCTCGCGTTGTACGGTGAAGCCAGCGGTCTCGTTCCCCCGATCGACCCGCGCGAACTTCTGTTCCGCAAGTCACTTTATCTCACACGCACCGGGCTCGATCATTACATCGCTGACCGTCGCGAACTTATGAGCCGAACGAACGAGATTTTTGCCTGGATGGCGGACGGCCGCCTCAAGCAGCGAATTTTCCGCACCTACCGCCTTGACGAGGTAGCCGACGCCCACCGCGCTCTCGAAGGTCGCGAAAGCGCCGGCAAGCTTTTGGTGATTCCATGACGACAGCGAAACCGTCACCTCCCCGGCTGCCGCTTATCGAAGCGCCGGACGATCCGCTCGCGCGCGAACAATTCGACAAACTTGCCGCAGGACGCGGCATTCTCAACCTGCATCGCTTGATGGCGTATGCGCCAACATTGATGAAGGCCTCCGGCGACATGGCGGTGGCTTTTCGCCACGATTCGATCCTGCCTCGCGCTCTCGCCGAAATCGTCATCTTGCGTACCGCGCAAGTCGCCGATTGCGATTACGAGTGGGAGCGCCACGTACCCCTTGCCCGTTCGGTTGGCGTCTCCGAACGGCAAATCGCCGACATCGGACGCTGGCCACAGAGCGCTGCCTTCAATGCGAAGGAAAAGGCCGCGCTCAAATACACCGAAACCATTGCTCGCAGCGCGCCGGTAGACGACCAGACTTTCGCCGAACTGCAACGGCATCTGGCGCCGCGCGAGATTATCGCGCTGACCATGCTGGTCGGTTTTTACGTCTCGACCGCGATTTTTATTAAAGCGATGGCCATACCGGACGACAACGCCTGAGCGCCGGTCAGGCCCTTCGCAAAGTCTATCCAATCCGATCGAGTGGCAGCGCTTCGGCCTGCAACACGTTGGCAATGCCTTCGATGTCGTCGAGTGGCAAAACCGGCAGCGGCGCTTGCGGCAGATGCCCGTCGCTCGCAATGGCGACGATGCAATCGTCGTCGGGATGAAGCAGCGGCTTGTTGACCGTGGCCCGATACACTTCCAGCTTGGGATGCGCGTGGCGCTTGAACCCTTCGATTATCACCAAATCGGCCGGAGCGAGCTTTGCTAGCAAATCTTTCAGCGGCGGTTCGGGCTCGCCGCCTAATTCATGAATGAGCGCCCAGCGCCGGCTCGACGCAACCATGACCTCGCTTGCACCGGCGGCGCGGTGCAGCCAGGAATCCTTGCCCGGCTGATCAAGATCAAATTCGTGGTGCGCATGTTTCACCGTGGCGATTTTCAAGCCTCGTCCGACAAGAACCGGGATGACCTTGGTGATCAGCGTCGTTTTGCCGGATCCGCTCCAGCCAGCGAGACCGACGATGCGCATGCTCATGGCGGGTATGATAGGGAGACCGGGCGTATATTGCGACCCTCGCCATGACCGAGAAACTCCTCGACCTCCGTGGGCTGAAATGTCCGCTTCCGGTCTTGCGCACGCGCAAGGCGCTGAGTTCGTGCGCTCCGGGTGACATCCTCATCGTGCAGTGCACCGATCCGCTCGCCGCTATCGACATCCCGACTTTGCTTGGGCAGAGCGGCGACCGGATCGAGGAGACCCGCCATGAGGAAGCCGTCACGACGTTTCGCATCCGTAAGCGTTGACCAAGGGCGCGTTAAACCGCGAGCGTCGTTGCGTCGTAGGAATAGAGCCAATCGTAGCGCTCGCGCACTTTTTCATCTGAAAATTCACGGGCGGCATGCGCTTGCGCTGTCTCAGCCGTCGCCAGGTCGGGGCTGTGCAGCCGCGGGATCATGGCGGCGGAAGCCTCGACTACTTTGTTGGCGCGGTCGCGCCGCACCGCCTCGTAGCGCGCAAATGCCACCTGATGGTCCGGTGCATATTTCTCGAGACAGCGCGCGAGGATCATGCCGTCCTCAAGCGCCATCACCGCGCCCTGGGCAAGGAACGGCACCATCGGATGGCAGGCATCGCCAAGCAGCGTGCAGCGGCCGACACTCCACGCCGGCATCGGCGGGCGCAATGCCAGCGCCCACTTATAGGGAGTCTCGATCTTGTTGATGACGGTGTGCACGTCGTGATGCCAGCCGGCAAAGTCGCGGGCGAATTCTTCGGTCGTGCCGGGGACGTTCCAGCCTTCCACCGTCCAGTCGCTGCGCTCACGCAAACCGACGAAGTTCAGAAGCTTTCCGGCGCGCAACGGGTAATGCACGGCATGGCCACCGGGGCCGACCCATTGCGTACCGACATTCGTCGCAATCGACGCCGGAAGTCCTTCCGTAGGAACGATCGCCGCGCCAGGCGACGATGCCGCAGAATTGCGGTCGAGCATCGCCAAATAAATTCGCGCGCACTGCAGAGTGAACGCCGTCGGCGCCGACGACGAGGCTTGCCGTAACTGAAGCGGCCCCTTCGAACTGCACTTCGACGCCCTCGCCATTTTGCGAAAGCCGCTTGAGCTTATGCGCAAGACGAACAGCGCCCGGCTTTTCCCGCTGAAGCGCCTGGGCGAGAATGCCGTGCAGGTCGCCGCGATGAATGGTGATGTAAGGCGAACCGTAACGCTCGACCAACTCCATGCCGACATCGAACAGCTTAAAGCTTTGCCCGGTATCCCAAAGCCTGACTACCTTGCCGGCCGGCAGCACCTGAATCGGTTGCAGCGCCGCTTCAAGTCCAAGCTCGTGAAGTATCCGGGTGCCGTTGGCGCTGACCTGGACACCAGCCCCGAACTCACGGAGTTCGTGTGCCTGTTCATAGACTTCGACATCAAGGCCGCGGCGGACGAGCGCAAGCGCCGCCGTGAGCCCGCCAATGCCCGCACCGACGATGGCGATCTTTCCCAAAGATGCGGACATGGCAGCCGCGGGAGGCCGTTAGGCCGGCTCGCCGGCCGCATTGCGATCAAGGTCGGCGCAAACATCGTCGTCCTTGACGACCACCTGGTAGGTGCGCAGCGGCACCTCACACGGCGGTTGCACGACGTTACCGGTCGGCACGTGGAACGAGCCCATATGCATGCAGCATTCGATCACGTCCCCGTCCAGCATCCCGTCGGCGAGGCTCGCCGCCGCGTGAGTACATTCATCATCGGTGATATAAAACGCGCCCGCGATGTTATAGACCGCCAACCGGCGATCGCCGACCTCGAACGCCTTGACTGAGTCTGGCCCAACCTCGTTTTTTGAACACACCCGCACGACATTCCCGGAATTATCAGCCATTAGACGCTCCTCTTTCGCCATGCTCGCTTACAATAGGCGGCCCGGAGTCCGGAAGCCATGCAAGTCCTAGTCGTCGGCGCCGGCGTCATCGGATTAGCGGTCGCGCGCGCCGCAGCTCTGCGCGGCCACGACGTCATTGTGGCGGAAGCGACCGGCGGGATCGGTAATGGCGTTTCCTCCCGCAACAGCGAAGTCGTCCACGCCGGCATCTACTATCCGACTGGCTCGCTGCGCGCACGCCATTCAACTCGCGGGCGACGCATGCTCTACGATTTCTGCGCGGCGCATGGCGTCGCCTACAATAAATGCGGCAAGCTCATTGTCGCCACCGATCAGGCCGAACTCGGCAAGGTCGAGGCGCTGAAGGCGCAAGGTGAGGCAAATGGCGTCGAAGGACTCGAACTGATCGGCGGTAATGCCGCGCGCGCTCTCGAAGGCGACCTTGCATGCATCGGCGCATTGTCTTCGCCGGAATCGGGCATTGTCGACAGTCACGGCTACATGCGCGCGTTGTGGGGAGAGCTTGAAAACTTTGGCGGCCGCATTGCATTCACCACCCCGGTCGAACGGCTGTGGCTTGCGGCCAGCGAGTGGCACGTCGCATTCGGCGGGCGTGACGCGGGTACCGTGGCCTTCGACGCCGTCGTCAATTCGGCGGGATTAGGGGCGCAAGCGTTGGCGCGGCGAATCGAAGGCTATCCGGCGAACAAGATTCCGCCGCTGGTGCTGGCCAAAGGTAATTATTTTGCCTTCGCGGGAAAGCCGGTTTTTTCCCGGCTCATTTACCCCACGCCGGTCGACGGCGGGCTCGGCGTTCACGTCACCCTCGATTTGGCCGGGCGCATGCGTTTCGGGCCGGACGTTGAGTGGATCGACCACGAGAGCTACACGGTCGACCCGCACCGCGCGGACGCGTTCTACGACCGCATCCGCCGCTACTGGCCGGGTGTTCCCGACGGTTCGCTGGTCCCCGATTATTGCGGCATTCGGCCGAAACTCACCAGGCCGGGCCAGCCTGCCGCGGATTTCCTGATTGCCGACGAAGCCGCGCACGCCATGAAGCGGCTCGTTTGTCTGTTCGGCATTGAGTCGCCGGGGCTGACGTCATCGCTATCGCTTGCCGAAGACATCGCCGATCGCATCGTCTGAGGAAACCCCGCGCGGTGATGGTTTGAAGGTTCCGCGCTTCGGCGTTGCGATGAGGCGCGCTCGTGCGCCCTCTTTGCGCTCACCAGCGCAAGATTTCACTTCTCGAAAATGGCATTGGGGAACAATTTCAGTTTTATGACGTTGGTCGACGCCTCGCCCGTTAGGGTGTGCACTGGGGCGGCTGGGTTGGGGAGTCATGGAATGAAAAGGATTGCGCTGATAGCCGTCATTCTCACGGCAGCGGCTTGTCCGGCACTGGCGAAATCTCATCGGGTCTATCAACAGAATAATCCCGGAGCGCATTCGTCAGTTACCTGCGAGATGGTTCGGAGCTATGTAGCGCAAGTCGGCGTAGAACAGGCCAAAGCGATGGCTCAGGCCGCCGGCATGACTGCGGCGGAAGAAGCGCGCGCCAGACACTGTCTGGCTCACAAAGTCTAGGCTATCGGCGCCCGAATAAGCCCGGCTTCACTCATCGGCGCGCAGCCGGTTCGGCCCTCGCTTCTCCGAGAAGGGCCGAAATAATGCCGCCAGCACCTATCTCCGTGTGACGAGGATCAAGACGAGGCCGGCGACCGCAATGCCAGCGCCGTAGTAGATCCACTGCGTGGCGTTGACCATGAAGCTTGACGCCGGGTAGGGAAAATATCCTGACCCCTGCCCCATGAAGACGAGCCCGGCGAGAAGGAGGATTACCGCTAGAATAGTAAGCACTGGGCGCACGCGATCACTTTTTGCGTTGGGTCGCGAAACGATCCAGCCTCTGCGAAGACGCGCGCAATTTCAATGCGCGGCGTCCCAATTGTCGGCAGCGTGCGCCTCGACCGACAGCGGCACCGAGAGCGCCACGGCCGGAAGCGGCGCGTCCTCCATTACTTTCTTGATCACCGGCAGCGTTTTTTCTACCTCGGCTTCCGGCACTTCAAAGACCAGTTCGTCGTGGACCTGCAACAGCATTTGCGCGGCGAGCTTTTTCCGGACAAGTGCGTCGTCCATGCGGATCATGGCGCGGCGGATAATGTCTGCTGCGGAGCCCTGCAAGCGCGCGTTGATGGCGGCGCGCTCGTTGAACGAGCGGACGGAGGCATTTGACGCGCGAATTTCCGGGTAGTGACATTTGCGGCCGAACAGCGTCAGCACGTAGCCGTGCTGCTTGGCAAACGCCTTGGTGGTCTCGATGTAGTCGCGGATGCCGGGAAAGCGCTCGAAATATTTCTTGATGTAGGCGCCAGCCTCCTCGCGGGCGATGCCAAGCTGATTGGCAAGACCGAAAGCGGAGATGCCGTAAACAATGCCGAAATTGATGGCTTTCGCCCGGCGGCGGATTTCCGCCGGCATGCCCTTCACCGGCACGCCGAACATTTCCGACGCCGTCATGGCGTGAATATCGAGCCCCTCCCGAAATGCCTTTTGCAGCGGCTCGACGCCGCCGATCTCGGCCAACAGCCGCAATTCGATCTGCGAATAATCCGCCGAGACCAGCTTGTTGCCGGGCGCGGCGATAAATGCGCGCCGGATCTTGCGGCCATCCTCAGTTCGCACGGGGATGTTTTGCAAGTTCGGATCGGACGATGAGAGCCGGCCGGTCGGCGTCGCGGCAAGCGCATAGTCGGTGTGAACGCGGTGCGTCGTCGGGTTGACGAAGCCGGGCAGCGCGTCGGTATAGGTGGATTTCAGTTTCGAGACTTGCCGCCAGTCGAGAATTTTCTGCGGCAACGGATGGCCCTGTTCGGCAAGCTCTTCAAGCGCCCGCGCGCCGGTCGCCCATTGTCCGGTCTTTGTTTTGGTGCCGCCGGGAAGACCGAGCTTGCCAAAGAGCACGTCGCCAAGCTGCTTGGGGCTGCCGGGATTGACCGTCTCCCCGGCGATCTTGTTGATCTCGGCTTCGAGCCCGGCAGCTTCCTGGGCGAATTCGCCCGAAAGCCTTGAGAGAAGATTGCGGTCGATGGAGATGCCGCGGCGCTCCATCCGCGCCAGCACCGCGACCAGTGGCCGCTCCAGCGTCTCATACACAGTCAGCACATGCTCGTCCGGAAGCCGAACCCGCAGCACCTGCCACAAGCGCAACAAGATGTCGGCTCTTTCGGCGGCGTATTCGGTTGCGCGGTCGATGCCGACGGCATCGAACGCGATCCGGCTCTTGCCCGCCTTGACCAGATCGTTGAGGTCGAGCGCGGCGTGATTGAAAGTATGCTCGGCAAGCGAAACCAGCCCGTGATTGTTGCGGCCGGCGTCCAGCGCGTACGACATCAGCATGGTGTCGTCGTAAGCCGCGATCTCGATGCCGCGCAGCGCGAATAATTGCCAGGCGAACTTCAGATCGTGGCCGATCTTGAGCACCCCGAAATCGGCCAGCAGCGGCGCCAGCACTTCGAGCGCTGCCAGCTCCGGAATTTGATCCGGCGCGAGATCGCCGGCGAACAATCCCGCTTCGCCGCCCTCGCCTCCCTGGCGATGGGAGAGCGGGACGTAACAGGCTTCGTTCGGCGCGACGGCAAGCGAGATGCCGCAAAGATCCGCGCGCATCGGATCGGGATTTGCCGCGACGACGTCGATAGCCACCATACCGACATCGCGCGCCTGCTCGACCCATGCCTTGAGGCGCTCAAGGTTGCGCACCGTCTCGTATTTAGTGCGATCGAACTTCTCGTTCCGCGCCGCTTCCTTGCGCGCTGCGGCGAGCGCCGCCGGATTGGAAACGAAGTTGGGGGGCCCTTCAGCTTTGCCCTGGGGCATCGCCCGCGCAAGCGGAAGCATGCCCTGACCTTTGAACCCGTCACCCGGCGGCTGGACCTGACGGGGCGTCCCGCCCTCCGCGGCAAACGAAGCCGCGGGAGCGGCGCTTGCGGCCGCGCCGTGATGTCCGGCGAACCGTCCTTCCGCTTCGATTGTGCCAGCATCAATGCTGGCGAACTCGGCGACGCGGCGCATCAGCCCGTTGAACTCCATCGCCTTGAGAAAGGCGATAAGCCGTTTGTAGTCCGGTTCATGGACGGCGAGGTCGCCGATCGGCACCGCGAGCTTTACATGGTCGTCAAGCGTCACGAGCTTTTTTGACAGGCGCGCATTTTCGGCGTGCTCGATGAGAGATTGCCGGCGCTTCTCCTGCTTGATCTCTGACGTTCGGGCCAGCAGCGTTTCCAGGTCGCCATACTCGCCGATGAGCTGCGCCGCCGTTTTCACGCCGATGCCGGGCACGCCCGGCACATTGTCGGTGGAATCGCCGATCAGCGATTGCACTTCGATCACTTTCTCCGGCGGCACGCCGAACTTTTCCATCACCTCCGCGCGGCCGATCTTTTTATCCTTCATGGTGTCGAACATCATGACGCAGTCGCTGACGAGCTGCATCAGATCCTTGTCCGAGGACACAATGGTAGCGGTGGCGCCCGCCTCGCATGTCTGACGGACATAGGTCGCGATCAGGTCGTCGGCTTCAAATCCGTCCTGTTCGAGGCAAGGCAAATCGAACGCTTGCACCGCTTCGCGGATATATTTGAACTGCGGTTTGAGGTCGTCGGGCGGATCGGGGCGATGCGCCTTGTAATCCGCATACATTTCAGTGCGGAAAGTCTTTTCGGACTTGTCAAAAATCACCGCGAGATGAGTCGGACGCTCATCGGGCTTCATGTCGCGCAGCAGCTTCCACAGCATGTTGCAGAAGCCAAATACGGCGTTGAGCTGCAGGCCGTCGGACTTGCGGCTGATCGGCGGCAGGGCGTGATAGGCGCGGAAAATGTAACCCGAACCGTCGACGAGAAAGACGTGATCGCCTTTCTTGACGCCGGGCAAAGAGGCAGGCGCAGACGACTTCGAGGCGGACGCGGCTTGGGACTTTTGTGCGGCAGGCATGACGCGAGCTAATATATGAGTTCAGGCGGAATTATCACCGTCACATTCGATGCCTGTGAATTGCACACTCTGAACCTCGCGGTGCCCGCTATGACGTTACCACGCGGCTTGCCTCCTGCACGGAGCCGGCCTTTGGGAGACGCTGTGGGTAAGCTCCTGGTTCTATTCGTCCTGGCGCTGCTGGCGCTCCCCGCAACGGCGGCCGAGCTTTGGCAAACACTGCCGCCGACGCCTGCCCCACTCTCCCCAACCCGGGGCGGACAGATAGAGGCCAACGGCATTTCCATTCACTACGCGATTTATGGCCATGGCTCGCCGGTCGTGTTCTTGCATGGCGGCCTCGCTAACTCCGATTATTGGGGCCTCCAGGTTCCGGCGATCGCGGCGCACCATACGGTTGTCCTGATGGACAGCCGCGGCCATGGCCACACCACGCGAGACTCTCGCCCTTACGGCTACGACCTGATGGCTGACGACGTCGTAGCGCTGATGCAAGTGCTCGAAATTCCCAAGGCCGACATTGTCGGCTGGAGCGACGGGGGCATTGTCGGTCTTGATCTCGCGATGCGTTACAAGGACCGGATCGGCAAAGTCTTTGCTTTCGCCGCCAATACGGTGACGTCGGGCGTGATCAACGGCGCCGCGAAAAATCCGACCTTTGCCGCCTATATCGCACGCGCGGGGCGCGAATACGCGAATTATTCGGCAACGCCGAAGGAATACGGCGCCTTTGTTGGTCAGATCAGCCGCATGTGGGCCGAGCAGCCGAATTGGACCGATGCGCAGCTCAAGGCGATCAAGGCACCGACACTCGTGGTCGACGGCGATCACGACGAGGCGATCAAACGGTCACACACCGAGTACATCGCCGCCACCATCCCGCATTCCGGACTGTTGATTTTACCCAACGTCAGCCATTTCGCCTTCCTGCAGGACCCACAACAATTCAATTTCGCCATCCTGCATTTCCTCGGCGACGAATAGTGACCCCGCTACCGATCGACGCCGCGCTTCCCGACCTGACGCAAGCGCTGCGCCACGGTAGCACCGCGGTTCTGGTGGCGCCGCCTGGCGCCGGCAAAACCACGCGCGTTCCGCTGGTACTCGCACGCGAACCTTGGGCGGACCGCCGCCGCATCCTGGTTCTGGAACCGCGGCGGCTCGCCGCACGGGCCGCTGCCGAGCGCATGGCCAAAACGCTTGGCGAAAGTGTCGGCGAGACGGTGGGATTGCGGGTCCGTTTCGGCTCGAAGGTTTCGCGCAAGAGCCGGATCGAAGTCGTCACCGAGGGCATTTTTGCCCGGCTCGTCATCGACGATCCGATGCTCGACGGCGTCGCCGGCGTTCTGTTCGACGAATTCCACGAACGCTCGCTCGACGCCGATCTCGGGATCGCGCTGGCGCGCGACGCTCAACAGGGATTGCGCGAGGATCTGCGGCTCATCGTGATGTCCGCGACCATGGATGGCGCGCGCGTCGCCAAACTGCTCGGCGACGCGCCGGTCATTGCCGCGGAGGGCCGCGCGTTTCCGGTCGAGACCCGATATCTCGGCCGCGATGCGCGTCCCATCGAGCCACAGATGGCCGATGCGATTGTGCGTGCGATGCGCGCCGATAAAGGTTCGTTACTCGCCTTTCTTCCCGGCGCCGCGGAAATTCGCCGGACTAAAAACTTGCTTGACGGTCGTCTCGATGCGGATACGGCCATAGCCGAATTATACGGCGCGCTTTCCGGCGACGAACAGGACCGCGGCATTGCACCCGCACCGCCAGGCCGCCGCAAGATTGTACTCGCAACCTCAATTGCCGAAACGTCGATCACCATCGAGGGCGTTCGCATGGTGGTCGATTGCGGCCTGTCACGCGTGCCGCACTACGAGCCCGACGCCGGTGTCACCCGGCTCGATACCGTCCGCGTCTCGCGCGCGGCCGCCGATCAGCGCCGAGGCCGCGCCGGCCGAACTGAGCCCGGCATTTGCTACCGGCTCTGGGACGAGCCGCAGACCGCGTCATTGGCGGCGTTCTCGCGGCCGGAGATTCTTGCGGCGGATTTGTCCGGCTTCGCGCTGGACGTTGCCGCATGGGGTAGCCGGCCGGAGGATCTTGCCTTTCTTGACCCGCCACCGCGCGTGGCATTCTCTGAGGCGCAAAGTTTGTTGCGTGAATTGAACGCCATCGACGGCGACGGCCGCATCACCGGGGAAGGCAAGCGGCTGCGAAACCTTCCACTACCGCCACGGCTGGCGCGCATGGTTGTCGACGCGGCGAATTTTGGCGCGTCGTTGCCCGCCGCGGAAATCGCGATCCTCATCGGCGAGCGCGGCCTCGGCGGCAACGATGTCGATCTAAGCACCCGTCTTGAGATGTTTCATCGCGAACGTTCCTCGCGCGCGCGAGAAGCTCGCGCCATGGCCGCGAGATGGGCGGACATCGCGAAAGCCGACAAGCCGCGAGCGGCGGATGGCGCAAGTGATGTCAGCATCGGGGTCCTGCTTGCGCTCGCCTTCCCAGAGCGCATCGCCAAAAACCGCAGCGCGACTGATAGCGGAGGAGGGTTTTTGCTTGCGAACGGACGCGGCGCACAAATCGATAAAGCGTCTCCCCTCGCCCGCACTCCCTTCCTTGCGGTCGGAGAACTTGCCGGCAGCGCCGCGGCAAGCCGCATCTTGCTGGCGGCGCCGATTACCCTTGCCGAAATTGAGACCCGCTTTGCCGATCGCATCGCCGCACGCGAAGAAATTTCATTCGATGCGGCGACCACAAGCGTCAGGCTTCGCCGGTTGCGGCGGTTGGGCGCGATCGCACTATCCGAGCAAATCGCCCTCGCACCCGCCGACGTGACCGCCGCGCGCCTTTTGGCCGAGGGTGTTGCGCGCCTCGGCGCCGAACGACTGCCGTGGAACGAGGCACTGCGCCGATGGCGCGACCGGGTGACGTTTCTTCGCCAATTCGAAGGCGGGGAATGGCCAGACCTGTCCGACGCGGCGCTCGCTAGCGATGTCGGATGGTTGACGCAGGCCTACATGGGAAAGACAGCATTGCCCGAACTGTCCGCCGATGAGTTTGCCGCAGCGCTTCGCGCACGACTCGACTTTGCGATGCAGCGACGGCTCAACGCCGAAGCGCCGATCCATTTCACCGCGCCAACCGGAACACATGCGCTTATCGATTATGCGGCAGAGGGCGGTCCGAAAATTTCCATCCGCGTCCAGGAGCTCTTTGGCGTCGCGCAGCATCCCGCGATCGCTGGCGGAAAAGTCCCGCTTCTGATCGAGCTTCTTTCACCGGCGCACCGGCCGGTGCAGATGACACGCGACCTTCCCGGATTTTGGCGTGGCAGCTATGCCGCCGTGCGGTCGGAAATGCGTGGCCGATACCCGAAACACCCTTGGCCGGAGGACCCCCTTAATGCGGCGCCGACGCGGCGAACCAAGGGCGCGGCGCGGCGTTGAGCCGCCCAAGGCGAGCGGACGCCGGGAACCTAATCGGGCATCCGATATTCCTTATTCTCTTCTTTAATGCATTCCCTGTAATGCGGGGCGCAAATCGCATATTTTCGAGGCACGATGTTTCCCAAGCCAAAACCGCAGCTTAAGCCCAATACTTACGCTTACGAATCCGAGCCGATGGTGAAAGCGACCGGCTTTCGCGAATACGACGCGCGTTGGCTGTTCGGCAGCGAGATCAACCTGATGGGCGTCGAAGCGCTGGGCTTAGGTCTAGGCACGCTCATCTACGAACTTGGCCGCGAGCCGAAGATCGTCACCGGTCACGATTTCCGCTCGTATTCGGCGTCGATCAAAATGGCGCTGACCAACGGGCTGATCGCCTCGGGCTGCCGGGTCCGCGACATTGGGCTCGCACTCACGCCGATGGCCTATTTCGCACAGTTCGACCTCAACGTGCCGTGCGTTGCCATGGTCACCGCCTCGCACAACGACAACGGCTGGACCGGCGTGAAAATGGGCGTCGACCGCCCGCTGACTTTCGGTCCCGACGAGATGACGCGCCTAAAGGAGATCGTGCTCGACGGCCGCTTCAAGCCGCGTGATGGCGGCGGTTACGACTTCGTCGAGAATTTTCCAGCGCGTTATATCGCCGACCTTACCAACCGGCCGAAGCTCAAACGTCGACTGAAAGTCGTTTGCGCTTGCGGCAACGGCACTGCCGGAGCGTTCGCTCCGCAAGTGCTGGAAAAGATCGGCTGCGAAGTCATTCCGCTCGATTGCGAGCTCGACCACACTTTTCCGAATTACAATCCGAACACCGAAGACTTGAAAATGCTCCACGCCATGCGCGACGCGGTGCTCGCCAACAAGGCGGATGTGGGCCTCGGTTTCGACGGTGACGGCGACCGCTGCGGCGTTGTCGACAACGAAGGCGAGGAGATTTTCGCGGACAAAGTCGGCGTCATGCTGGCGCGCGACATCTCAGCACAGCACAAAGGTGCAGTCTTCGTCGCCGACGTGAAGTCGACCGGGCTGTTCATGACCGATCCGTTGCTGATCAAGAACGGCGCCAAAACGGATTACTGGAAGACCGGGCATTCCTACATGAAACGCCGGGTAAACGAGATCGGCGCTATCGCCGGCTTCGAAAAATCCGGCCATTTCTTTTTCAACAAGCCGTTCGGCCGCGGTTACGACGATGGGCTTATTTTCGCGTTCGCGGTTTGCGACATGCTCGACCGCAATCCGGGAAAGACCATGGCAGACCTGAAAAACGCGCTGCCCAAGACGTGGGGCTCGCCCACCATGTCACCGCATTGCCCCGACGAGCAGAAATACGGCGTGGTTGACGCCGTCGTCGCCCACTTCGAGGCGGAGAAAAAGAAGGGCGGCAAGGTCGCCGGCCAGCCGATCCGCGATCTCAATACCGTCAACGGCGTCCGCGTGACCGTCGAGGACGGCACGTGGGGCTTGGTCCGCGCCTCGTCGAACAAACCGGAACTCGTTGTCGTCGTCGAGAGCCCGGCGTCGGAGGGCCGCATGCGCGAGATGTTCGCCGCGATTGACGGCGTGTTGCGCACACACAAAGAAGTCGGCGAGTATAATCAGAAAATCTAGACGGTCCGCGCTCGTGAGCGTTCGACGGCGATCGAGGTCCGGGATCGACCGGCATCCTCGTCGTTCCGTTCGGGACGACGCCCGCTCAAGTTCGCCGTAAGCAAGCGCGGCAACACGCCCAGCTGACTGCGACTGGCCCGCCGCACGCATTCGTGACACAATTACTACAGTCACATGTCCGGTTCGACGTAAGTGCGGAACGTTCCATGAGCATTGAGTGGCGAGCGCGGTCGCGATCAGAATCCTTGACCTGGTCAAATCCCATCGCGCGATGGTGGAGTTTGCTGACCTTCGTCAGCGCTGCCAACATTGCGGTCTGGTTCCTGCTGTACCGGGAGTTTCACACCGAACTCGCAACGCGCTTTAACAGCAGTTCTGGCACCGAACTCATGCTGCTTCTGAGCGCGGCGTATGTTTTTGGCTGCGCGTTCAGGTCGCTCCTGCCGCGCGCGGATGTCCAGCGCATCTGTTTGTTCGATACGTGGCTGTCGAGCGTCGTCGTAGGACGGTCGGTCGCGACCATCGCCGAGCTGTGCTTCGCGGCGCAGTGGACCATCGTTCTCACGCGGCTTGGTGCAATGGCCGGATCGGACACAGTGTTGAACGCGGCTTTGTTGATCTTGCCGCTCATCCTCATGGCCGAGGCCTTTTCGTGGTACGCCGTCCTGACCACCAATTATTTGGGCACAGCCATCGAAAATTCGATCTGGGCTGTCGCCTTCTCCGCGATTGGGATTGGGCTCGTGCGGCTGCTGCCGGATTTTGACGGCTCGGTGCGCATTGCACTGTCCATCGCCTGTCTCGGCATCGCCGGCTATCTCGTGTTTCTCCTGACTGTCGACGTGCCGATGTACGTGGGCCGATGGCGGGATAAGGCGGCCAATGGTCGCCGGCTTCTTCGTCCGCTCGAGGGATTATATGACGCGAGCACCCGCTGGGTGGTGACGCGCGACATTGCCGCCTGGAAGGATGAGATCGCCTGGATGTCGCTTTATTTCAGCGCCGCCGTCTGGTCGAGCCTTGCGCTTTGCGTTTTCTATGCGCTGGTGGCCAGGTAAGCGGGTGTGGAGTGAACGCGCGGCCCAACCCCCGCGGCCGAATACTCAGACTTCCTCGTAAACGTCGATCTCCAGCGCGCCCGGCAACATGGCGCGCCAGCCCTGCAAATAAACCTGGAAGCGGGCGTCGCTGGCGATAGATTGCCGGTTCATTTCGAGCAACTCCGGCGTCTCGTATTCGATTACCTGGATGAATTTGGTCGCGTCATCAGCGTTACGCAGCAACCGGAAATGCGCTTTACCGAACATTTGGTAGAACGGCGCCGCAGCCTTCATCATCGTCAAAAGATGGTCAGACTCTCCCCCGGAAGCGTAAATTTGAGGTGCAGCGTTCGCCAGATTTTCGCATCTTCGTTGCTCATCGCGTGCCATCCTTAAATCGCCGCCGCTTCCGTGCGCATCCTTAACCGGCAGCGTGCCGGCAAAGACCGCCGCATCCATCAAACCCGAAATCATAGCCTACTTGAAAGTCTCGCGGAAACGGTGGCCAGGATAGACGCCTAGAATTTTCAGCGATTTCGGGCGGGAGACGAATTCCAGCTCTTCGAGCGCAAGCTCAAGTGCGCGGTCTTTCGGATGCCCCTGCACGTCGGCGTAAAATTGCGTCGCGGCGAAGCTGCCGTTGACCATGTAGCTCTCAAGCTTGGTCATGTTGATGCCGTTGGTGGCAAAACCGCCTAATGCCTTGTACAGCGCCGCCGGAATGTTGCGGACTTCGAACACAAATGTGGTGACGATGTGCGGTTCCTTGCGGCTCGCCCATTTTGGCTTGCGGGCAAGCACGACAAAACGCGTGGTATTGTGCTTAGCGTCGGCGACGTCTTTTTTCAGAATTTGCAGCCCGTAGATCTTTGCGGCCAAAGTCGTGGCCAGCGCGGCCCGGGTAATGTCGCCGGCCTCGGCAACTTCACGCGCGGCGCCGGCGGTATCGGCTGCGACCACGGCCTTGATGCCAAGTTTGCGGATGATTCGCCGGCACTGTCCGAGCGCGTGGACATGGCTTTCGACGGTACGGATGGTCTTGAGCGTCGCGCCGCGCGGCGCCATGAGTTGATGCTGCACCGGCAGGAACCACTCGCCAACAATGTGCAGTCCGGACCGCGGCATCAAGTGATGAATGTCGGCGACCCGGCCGGCTATCGAATTGTCGATCGGTATCATCCCAAGCTTCGCCCTGCCCCCGCGCACTGCCGCGAACGCATCCTCGAAGGTCGGACAAGGCAGCGGTTCGTGGCCGGGATAGGCCTCGTTGCAGGCGATGTGTGAGTTGGCGCCCGGCTCACCCTGAAATGCGATCCGCTTGGGTCGGCTCATGGACGCTCCGATAGCACGGCGCGCGCTCGCGCCAAATCCGCCGGTGTGTCGACCCCCAACGGAACGGAAGCGACGATAGCCACGTCGATGCGCATACCGGCCTCGAGCGCACGCAATTGTTCGAGCTTTTCCCGCCGCTCCAGCGGCGACGGCGGAAGCGTGACGAAGCGCTCAAGAGCAGCGCGGCGGAAGGCGTAAAGCCCGATGTGGTGATATAGCGGCCCTTCACCGTAGGGAGCGGTCGCGCGGGTAAAATAGAGCGCTCGCATCCGATCGGGCGCAAGCGAACTTCCAACGACCTTGACCACATTCGGATCGTCGCGCTCCGCGGCGTGCGAGATTTCCGCGGCGATCGTCGCAATATCGACCGCCGGGTCCGAGAACGGCATCAATGAAGCGGCGATGTCCGAAGCCGTGATGGTCGGTAGGTCGGCCTGCAAATTGATGACAATTCCCGCATTGCCTTGCGGATCGACTTTGCCGAGCGCCTCGAAGACCCGGTCCGAACCCGACCCGTGGTCAGGGCTAGTCATGACCGCGCGACCGCCGACATTCTTTACCGCGGCCTCGATCTCGGACGAGTCGGTCGCAACGACAACTGGCCCGAGATTCGCGGCCTCCGCGCGGCGCAAAACGTGCACAACCATCGGCGTCCCGGCGATATCGGCGAGCGGCTTCCCCGGTAGCCGTGTCGCGCCCAATCGCGCGGGAATAATGGTGAGAACGTCGGCCATCAGCGTGCAAGCCTCGTCCCTGCTTATACGGGTTGCAAACCGCCCGGCAAACTGGCTATCTCTGCGCCGCCCCCTCCCAACGGTACGGAGCCGTTGCCCCGATGCATTCATTCGAAATCAACAAGGTCCTCGGTGCCCTTCTGGGCACATGCCTCGTGGTGCTTATCGTTCATTTCGCCGCGGGCGCGCTGCTTACTCCGCCGGTTGCGGCCAAGCCGGGCTACGAGATTGCGGTCAAGGAAGAGGAGCCAGCGAAAGCAGGCGGTGAGGCGGCGGCCAAGTCTGAACCAATTGAAAATCTGCTCGCCAGCGCATCGACCGAACACGGCGCACAGGTCGCCAAGCAATGTCAGGTCTGCCACAACCTGCAAGAGGGCCAGGGTCCGAAAATCGGGCCCGATCTTTACGGCATTGTCGGCCGTAAAGTCGCCTCCAAGGAAAACTTCCACTACACCGACGCTTTGAAGGCCAAGGGTGGTAACTGGACGTTCGACGCGCTCAACAAGTGGCTCGACGATCCCCGCGCCGATGTTCCCGGCACCGCCATGACGTTTGCCGGTATCAAGAACGAGAAACAACGCGCCGATGTCATTGCCTACCTGAACACGTTGTCGAAGAGCCCGGAACCGCTGCCGAAGCCGCAAGGCGGAGATGCCGGTGCGAAAGAACCGGAAGCGGCCGCGCCCGCCAGTCCGCCGGCAAAGAAATAACGTTAATCATTCGGCGCGAGCGCGCAGCGCGCACGCGGTTGTGAAGTCCATTTCGTCGCGACGCGCGGCAGCCCGCTGGCGCGGCAATGAAAAAGCCCATAATCAGCGTCACCTGCGGGCTTGAGGTGGCGGCTATTTGATTGGAGCTTTGCGCGTGAACCGCCGGACTTTGCTTAAATCTACCATTGCCGCGCTTGCCGCGGGACAAACTTTGCCGATCCGCTGGGCGACGCCGGCGCGCGCTCAGGAGAAAACCTGGCGTCACGGCCTGTCGCTGTTCGGCGACCTAAAATACCCGGCTGGTTTCAAGCATTTCGACTACGTCAACGCCGCGGCGCCAAAAGGCGGTGTCGTGCGGCAGATCGCGATCGGCACGTTCGACAATTTCAATATCGCGGTCGCGGGTGTGAAGGGTGCGCTCGTTACCGGGATCGACCACATCTACGATACGCTGTTGACAGCTTCGTTCGATGAGGTTTCGACCGAATATGGCCTGATCGCTGAGGCCGTAAGCTACGCCGACGATTTCTCCACCGCCGCCTATCGCCTGCGCGCGGAAGCAAAATGGCACGACGGCGTGCCGATCACGCCGGACGACGCGATCTTTTCCTTCGACGCTTTCAAGAAGTACAGCCCGCAACTTGCGGCGTACTACCGCCACGTCGCCAAGATGGAAAAGACCGGCGATCGCGAGATCACTTTCGTCTTCGACGCACCGGGTAATCGCGAGTTGCCGCAGATCGTGGGCCAGCTCCTCATGCTGCCTAAGCATTATTGGGAAGGCACGGACAAGAACGGCAACAAGCGCGATATCGGCGCAACGACGCTCGAGCCACCGCTCGGTTCCGGACCGTACCGGATTAAGGAGTTTTCCGCCGGACGAAACGTCGTCTACGAGCGCGTGAAGGATTATTGGGGCAAGGACCTCAACGTCAGCGTCGGCCGCGACAATTTTGACGAACTTCGCTTCGAATATTTTCGCGACACCACCGTGGCGTTGGAGGCGTTCAAGGCCGACACCGTCGACTGGCGGACCGAGAACAGCGCCAAGAACTGGGCCACCGCCTACGACTTTCCCGCTGTCATCGACAAGCGTGTGATCAAGGAAGAGTTTCCGATCAACAGCCAGGGAATAATGCAGGCTTTCGCCTTCAATATTCGGCGACCCAAGTTCCAGGATCCCCGAGTTCGGTTGGCGTTCAACTACGCCTTTGATTTCGAGGAAATGAACAAGCAGATTTTCTTCGGGCAGTACAAACGCATCGCCAGTTACTTTGAAGGCACCGAGCTGGCAGCATCCGGCATCCCGGAAGGGCGCGAACTCGAAATACTGGAAAAGGTTCGCGACCAAGTTCCCCCGGAGGTCTTCACCACGCCCTACTCCAATCCGATTGCCGGCGATCCGCAGAAGGTACGCGACAATCTGCGCGAGGCGGTCCGGCTATTTCGCGCCGCAGGCTACGAAGTGCGCAACGAGCGGCTGGTCAACGCCAAAACCGGCGAACCGCTGACGATCGAGTTTCTCGCCGACGACCCGAGCTTCGAGCGGGTGTTTTTGTTCTACAAGCCGTCGCTCGACCGGCTTGGCGTCGGCGTGTCGGTGCGCACAGTCGATGATTCGCAATATGAAAACCGGCTGCGCAACTGGGACTACGACATCATCACCGCGAGCTGGCCGGAATCGCTGTCGCCCGGCAACGAGCAACGCGGCTTTTGGGGCTCGCAGGCCGCTGATGCGCCGGGCTCGCTCAATCTGATCGGGATCAAGAACCCGGCAGTCGATGCCATGATCGACCAAGTAATTTTCGCCAAGAGCCGCGCCGACCTCGTTGCCGCAACCAAGGCGCTCGACCGCGTGCTGTTGTGGAATCATTATGTCGTTCCGCAGTGGACCTACGGCAAGGTGCGCAGCGCCCGCTGGGACCGTTTCGGCCGGCCCGATCCTTTGCCCAAATACGCCGGCGCCGCCTTCCCGGCGCTGTGGTGGTGGGACGCGGCAAAAGCCGCGAAGATCGGAAGCCGCCAGTGATGCAATGAATGCGCTGACGCGCCGATCCGTTCTCAAGCTGACCGCGGGTGTTGCCGCCGCGAGCGCATCCGGATTCGGCGCCCGCACCGGGCAAGAAATTGAATCTCACGGCATGTCGGCGTTCGGCGACCTCGCCTACCCGGCCGACTTTCACCATTTCGGTTATGTCGATCCGCGCGCGCCGAAAGGCGGCACATTCTCCCAGATCGGTCCCAACCGGGAATTCAACCAGAACTTCCTGACATTCAATTCGCTCAACAGTTACATCCTTAAGGGCGACGCAGCACAGGGAATGGAGCTGACGTTCGCGACCTTGATGGCTCGTTGCGGCGATGAGCCTGACGCGATGTACGGGCTGGCGGCGGAAAAGATCCGGCGATCAGCCGACGGGCTGACTTATCGGTTCTTCATCCGCCCGGAAGCGAAATTTCACGACGGCACGCGGCTTACCGCCGCCGATGTGGCGTTTTCGCTAAATACCCTCAAACAAAAGGGCCATCCGATCATCACTCAATCGCTGCGCGATTTTGTCGGCGCCGAAGCCGAGAGTGATGTGATCGTCGTCGCCACCTTCGCGCCGCAGCGCGCCCGCGATGTGCCGCTGCTGGTCGCTGGCTTGCCGATTTTTTCCAAGACCTATTACTCGACGAAGCCGTTCGAAGAATCGACGCTCGACGTGCCGCTCGGCTCGGGCGCGTACAAGGTCGGGCGCTTCGAGCCCGGCCGTTTCATTGAATATAACCGCGTGCCCGATTGGTGGGGCGCGGACCTTCCGGTCGCGCGCGGTCAAAACAATTTCGACGTGGTGCGATTCGAATATTACCGCGATCGCGACGTCGGCTTTCAGGGGTTCACCGCCGGCAATTTTCTGTTTCGCGAAGAATTCACCTCGCGCACCTGGGCGACGCGTTACGATTTTCCGGCGATCAAGGACGGGCGGGTTAAGAAAGACGTCATTCCCGACGATACGCCGTCGGGCGCCCAAGGCTGGTTCATCAACACGCGGCGGCAGAAATTCGGCGACCCGCGCGTGCGCGAAGCGTTTTGCAATGCCTTCGACTTCGAGTGGACCAACAAAACCATCATGTACGGCTCCTATGACCGCACCGTCTCGGTGTTCCAGAACTCCGAGATGATGGCGAAGGGACCGCTCGCGGGCGATGAGCTCGCGCTGCTGGAGCCGTTCCGCGGCCGCGTACCGGACGAAGTCTTCCGCGAGCCTTATGTGCCGCCGGTATCCGACGGTTCCGGCCAGGACCGCGCGCTGCTGCGCAAAGCCTCACAGCTTCTTAAAGACGCCGGCTGCGCTGTCACGAGCGGCAAGCGTGTCTTGCCGAGCGGCGAGCCGCTGACAATCGAGTTTCTGATCGACGAGCCGACATTCGAGCCACATCATATGCCGTTCATCAAAAATCTCGGCACGCTCGGTATCGATGCCTCGTTGCGAATCGTCGACCCGGTGCAGTACCGCGCCCGGCGCGATGGCTTCGATTTCGACATTACGGTCGACCGCTTCAGCTTCTCCGCCACCCCCGGCAATTCGCTGCGTTCTTTTTTCTCGTCCCAGGCGGCTGCGCTAAAAGGTTCCAACAACCTAGCCGGCATCGCCGATCCTGCCATCGACGCGCTGATCGACCGCATCATCGCCGCGCCCACGCGGCCCTCGCTGACGATCGCTTGCCGCGCGCTCGATCGCCTGGTCCGCGCCGGCCGTTATTGGATTCCGCATTGGTATAAGCCCTCGCACTGGATCGCGTACTGGGACGTGTTTGGCCGGCCGCCGGCCCAGCCGCGCTATTTCCGCGGCATCCCTGAAACGTGGTGGTATGACGCCGATAAGGCGGCGAAAATCCAGCGCCCCGGGTAAGTCCCGCCGTGCTATAGGGCACCGGTCGCATTCAAGGGCGTTGTCTCGTTATTGCGAGTTGGAATGCGGAATAGTTCGCCGATCGCTGGAGTCCAATGACCGCTTATATCATCCGCCGCGTCCTGTTCATGATTCCCACGATCTTCGGAATCATGCTGGTGTCGTTCGTGGTCGTGCAGTTCGCACCCGGCGGCCCGGTGGAGCGAGTCATCGCCCAATTGTCCGGCAATGATACCGGCGCCACCTCGCGCATTTCTGGCTCGGCCGGTGGCGACTTCGGCAACCGGGGCGCAGTGCAACCCGGTGCACAGGTCGACATCAATTCGAAGTACCGCGGCGCGCAGGGCCTCGATCCCGAATTCATCAAGAGCCTGGAAAAACAATTCGGCTTCGACAAACCGGCTTACGAGCGCTTCTTTCTGATGCTCGGCAACTACGCGCGCTTCGATTTCGGAAAAAGTTATTTCCGCGACATCAGCGTCCTGCAGCTTATCAAGGAAAAACTGCCGGTCTCGATCTCGCTTGGCGTCTGGATGACGCTGTTGAGCTATCTGATTTCCATCCCGCTCGGCATCCGCAAGGCGGTTCGCGACGGCACGCCATTCGACGTGTGGACCTCGGGCGTGATTATTATCGGTTACGCCATTCCCGGCTTCCTGTTCGCCATCCTTCTCATCATCCTTTTTGCCGGCGGCTCGTTCTTTCAGATTTTTCCATTGCGCGGGCTCACCTCCGACGGGTGGGAACAGTTTTCGTGGTGGCACAAAATTCTCGACTATTTCTGGCACTTGACGCTGCCCATTGTTTCCATGGGGCTAGCAGCCTTCGCCACCATGACGCTGCTCACCAAAAATTCGTTCCTCGAGGAACTGCGCAAGCAATACGTGCTCACGGCGCGTGCCAAGGGCTGTAGCGAGCACCAGGTGCTTTACGGCCACATCTTCCGCAACGCCATGCTGCTGGTCATTGCAGGATTCCCAGCAGCGTTCGTCGGCGCGTTTTTCGCCGGCGCACTTTTGATCGAAACCATTTTCTCGCTGGATGGTCTCGGATTGTTGAGCTTCGAGAGCGTGCTCAACCGCGATTATCCGGTGGTCTTTGCCAACCTTTACATTTTCGCCCTCGTCGGCCTGGTGGTGAATTTAATCTCAGATTTGACCTACACCTGGATCGATCCGCGCATCGACTTCGAGACGCGGGAGGTGTGAGGTGGACGTCAAGACCGAGGAAGAAAAAGCGGTCGATACGCCGGAAGCCAAGCGCCAGGCTGTTCCAGGGCTCATGCCGGACGTTGAGCCTGCCGGGCCGCTCGGGCCGCCCGATGTACCGCGCCGTTTCGCGCTCTCCCCGCTCAACGCCCGCCGCTGGCGGAACTTCAAGACGAACCGCCGCGGTTTCTGGTCGCTATGGCTTTTTCTGGTGCTGTTTGTTGTTACCCTGTTCGCCGAATTCATCGCCAATGACAAGCCGATCTATGTCGGCTACGCCGGCAAGGCCTATTTCCCGGTCTTCTTCACGTATCCGGAGACGACGTTTGGCGGCGATTTCGAAACCGCGACCGACTATCGCGATCCTTTCGTACAAAAGCTGATCGCGGATAAGGGCGGCACCATCATCTGGGCGCCGATCCGATACTCTTACGACACACACAACCTCGATTTGCCGACGCCTGCGCCATCACCGCCCACCTGGATGCTGACCGAGGCGCAATGCAAAACCGTGGTGGAGCGCAAGCACCTGCACGGCTGCGGCGACCTCGAATACAACTGGCTCGGCACCGACGATGAAGGCCGCGACGTGCTGACCCGCCTGATTTACGGCTTCCGCGTCTCGGTGTTGTTCGGCCTGATCTTGACCATCGTTTCTTCGGTCATCGGCGTGGCCGCCGGTGCGGTACAAGGTTATTTCGGCGGGTGGATCGATCTTTTGTTCCAGCGGTTTCTTGAAATCTGGACCTCGGTGCCGGAGCTATATCTGTTGTTGATCATTTCCTCCGTGCTGGTACCCGGATTCTTCGTGCTGCTCGGGATCCTCCTCCTGTTCTCGTGGACGCGCCTGGTCGGCCTGGTGCGCGCCGAATTCCTGCGCGGCCGCAATTTCGAATATATCCAGGCGGCGCGCGCGCTCGGCGTTTCGAACGCCGTCATCATGTTCCGCCACCTGCTGCCGAACGCCATGGTCGCCACCATGACGTTTCTGCCGTTCATCATGTCGTCGTCGGTGATGACGCTGACCGCGCTCGACTTCCTAGGCTTCGGGCTGCCGCCTGGCTCGCCATCGCTCGGCGAACTGCTCTCGCAGGGTAAGGCCAACGTCCAGGCGCCATGGCTCGGCCTGACCGGCTTCTTCACGGTGGCGCTGATGCTCTCGCTTCTGATTTTCGTCGGTGAAGCGGTCCGCGACGCTTTCGATCCGCGCAAGACGTTCAGATGAGCCCGTTGTCCGCATGACCGAACCCCTCCTCGCGATCCGTGACCTTTCCGTCACTTTTGTGTCCAGCGGCCGCACCACCCTCGCGGTCGACCGCGTGTCTTTCGACATCGGCAAGGGCGAGACGGTGGCGCTGGTCGGCGAGTCCGGATCGGGCAAGTCGGTTACGGCACTGTCGATACTGAAGCTCCTGCCCTACCCGTCCGCGCAGCATCCCTCCGGCGCAATCCTGTTCAAAGGCCGCGATCTGTTGCCGCTGTCCGAGCGCGACATACGCCGCGTGCGCGGCGACGACGTGACTATCGTATTCCAGGAGCCGATGACTTCGCTCAATCCGCTGCACACCATCGAAAAGCAGATCGCCGAGATTTTGCTGTTGCACCGGGGCATGACCGGCGCCGCGGCGCGGGCACGCACGCTTGAGGTGCTGACCCAAGTGGGGATCCCGGACCCGGAGACCCGGCTTGGTAGTTATCCGCACCAGCTTTCGGGCGGCCAACGACAACGCGTCATGATCGCCATGGCGCTCGCCAACGAGCCGGACCTGTTGATCGCCGACGAACCGACCACGGCGCTCGATGTGACCGTGCAAGCGCAAATCATCGAATTGTTGCAGGAGCTTCAGAAGCGGCTCGGCATGTCGCTTCTCTTCATCACCCACGACCTCGGTATTGTGCGCAAGATCGCACAGCGGGTGTGCGTGATGAAGGAAGGCAAGATCGTCGAACAGGGCGACGTTGAGCAGGTATTTGCCGCACCGACGCATCCCTATACGCGAGCCCTGCTTGCCGCCGAACCGAAGCCGGATCCCGCGCCGCCGCAGCCGCAAGCTCCCGTCGTGTTGCAGACGACCGACCTGAAAGTCTGGTTTCCCATCAAGCGCGGCGTGCTGCGCAAAGTCGTCGGGCACATCAAGGCGGTCGACGGCGTCAGCCTGGAAATACGCAAGGGCGAGACCCTTGGGGTGGTCGGCGAATCCGGTTCGGGAAAGACTACGCTCGGTCTGGCGCTGCTGCGTCTTGTGTCTTCCGACGGCCCGATCGTTTTTCTCGGCAATCAGATTCAGGGTCTGCGGTTCAAAGAAATGCGGCCGTTCCGCCACGACATGCAGATCGTATTTCAAGACCCTTACGGCTCGCTGTCGCCGCGGCTTTCGATAGCGGAAATCATCGAGGAAGGATTGAACGTCCACAATCCCGGCATGACCGAGCGCGAACGCGATCGGCGCGTCGCCCAGGCATTGAGCGACGTCGGACTCGATCCGGCAACGCGATTTCGCTTCCCGCATGAGTTTTCCGGAGGCCAGCGACAGCGCATTGCGGTCGCGCGCGCTATCGTGCTCGAGCCGACTTTCGTGGTGCTGGACGAGCCGACCAGCGCGCTCGATATGCTAATCCAGTCGCAAATGGTCGATCTGCTGCGCGATCTGCAAAAGCGCCGCAACCTCACTTACCTTTTTATCTCTCACGATTTGCGTGTGGTCGCGGCGCTGGCGAGCCGGTTATTGGTCATGCGCAACGGCAAGGTCGTCGAGAGCGGCGACGCCGCTTCGCTGTTCGCCAACCCCAAGACCGACTATACGCGGGCCCTGTTCGCCGCTGCCTTCAATCTGGAGACGGCACCGGCCGGCGTGGTGGCGCAATAACGCGCCGCGAAACAGTCGATAACAAGTGCCGCCAGTTTGCGGAATTCGCGCGGATGAGGCGATGGGACCACCGATCGCGATCAACCCGAGGGCCGAGCCGTGCGACGAAGGCGTTATCCGCTCAACTCGCGTGGCAGGCGACTGTACCGCCGCGCAAAAACGCTGGGTCCTGGTGGCGACTATCCTGGCCTCGACTATCGCCGGTATTGATAGGTCCGTGGTCAATGTGGCGCTGCCTGCCCTCGAAAAAGACCTTCGGGCGCCGATCGAAGTCGTTCAGTGGCTGGTCAATGCCTATACGCTGTGCCTCTGCGCGCTGCTGCTTGTCGGCGGGGCCGCCGCCGATCATTACGGCCGCCGCAAGATTTTCATCATCGGGCTTGCGGTGTTTGCCGCGGCATCGCTGTGGTGCGGATTTTCACCGGATGTTGCACAACTGATTGCCGCGCGCGCCGTCCAGGGACTGGGCGCCGCACTTTTGATTCCATGCTCGCTGGCGCTGATCGGCGCGTCGTTTAGCGAGAGCGAGCGAGGCAAAGCCATCGGCACCTGGGCCGCTTTCTCCGCCATCGCTTCAGCCGTTGGCCCGCTTCTCGGCGGATGGATCGTCGATCATTTCACCTGGCGGTGGATCTTTTTGATCAATCCGCCGCTGGCGCTGCTGGTGCTCTGGATCGCTTACGCTCACGTTCCGGAAAGTGTCGATCCGCGGGCGCGCGGGAGACTCGACTGGCTCGGGGCGATTTTGGCGCTGGTCGGCTTAAGCGGAGTTTGCTTTGGACTCATGGCAGTGCCCGATCTCGGCTGGAGCGACGCGAGGGTCGTCGCATCATTCGCAGGCGGACTGCTGTTGCTTGGGGCGTTCATTTTTGTTGAACGACGTAGCGCCAATCCGATGCTTCCGCTCGGTCTGTTCAGATCGCGGGCGTTTTCCGCCGTCAACTTGCTCACGCTCCTGCTTTACGCCGCGCTTGGCGCCACGTTCTTTTTTCTTCCGTTCGCTATCATTCAAGTAGACGGCAATTCGGCCGAGCTTGCCGGCGCGGTGTTCCTGCCGCTGACCATCGTGATGGCGCTGTTGTCCCGCTGGTCTGGGGGATTAATCGATCGCTTTGGCGCCCGCTTGCCCCTCGTGGTCGGACCGGTAATCGCGGCTATAGGATTTGCGCTGCTGGCGTGGTCGGTCGGCGGCAATTCCTACTGGGCCTACCTTGGCTCGAGCGCGGTTCTCGGACTCGGCATGGCGATCAGCGTCGCGCCGCTGACCACCGCTGTTCTCAACGCCGTGCCGGCGCGGGAGGCTGGGACCGCCTCGGCGATCAACAATGCAGACGCCTCGCTGGCCAATCTTCTTGCCGTCGCCATCTTCGGCATGTTGGCGCTCGGTTTTTACGACCGAGCGCTTGATCGTCACCTGCAAGAGCCGACAATCTCCGCCGCGACGCGACAAACCATCGAGACCGCTCGCGGGCAATTCATCGTTCCACAAGCGACGTCTGCGGCGGCGAGTGCCGAGCGAACTGCCGCGCAAGCCATGATCAAAACGTCGCTCAGCGACAGCATAAAGAAGGTTATGATGCTTGCGGCGCTACTGGCTCTTGGTGCGGCCGCCAGCGGCGCGCTGGTTCCGCGCAGCGTGCGGCCGCAAGAATCCTAGACTCTGGTTTTTGTTACTTCGGGGCGTCAGCCGCCGTTTGTCCGGGCGGTTCGATTTTAAAAGTGAAGATCGAAACCTTTTCACCCGGTTTGAAGGGCCCGGGCACCGCGTTGTGCACCGGAGGGATGCTCCGGAGATAAGCGACAACGGCCGCGACATCTTCCTTCGTCATGTGGGTAAAAGCGGCGTAGTTCATGATGGGCGCGAGCTGTCGTCCATCCGGGCGTTTGCCGGTGGTGATCGCGGCACCGATTTGCTCATCGGTCCACGCGCCGATCCCGGTTTCCTTGTCGGGCGTGATGTTCCTGCCGTTGAACACACCGAGGCCGGGAATCTCGAAGCCCACGTCCGAGCCGCCGAGGAATTTGTCCTTGTCAGGTTTGCCGAAGAAGAATCCGGGCGTGTGACAGTCATTGCAGCCGGCAACGACGACCAGATAGGAGCCGCGCTCCACCGGAGTCTCGGCGTGAGCTTTTGGCAATACAAGCGCCGCGGCGCCGATCGCGACAATACCCGCGGCTGCAACAGCCAAAATACCTAATCGCATGTTGTCCTCCCCCATTTACCCGTTGTTGGCGCGTACATGCGCGCTTTGTGAGGTTATACGGGTGACTGGAGAAGGCAAGCGATGGGCGGAAGTGGCAGCAGCCCAACTTTTTGCCGCGCCGGGAAAGCTGCCGTCCCACCCGGATCGCGCGACGCTTCAGAGAGAGCGCGTGTTCCGCTGGCGAAAATGCCACCAAACAACCAAGGCCAGGCCCACGACTACCGCGGCGACGAGTAAAAGCAACAACGATGAATTTTCGATCCAGGCAATAGCGGGAATGCCAAAGGCCATGACCAGCCCGAGCAGGCAGACCTGCCAGGACAAAATATGCACGCCGGCCGTGAAAGTGCCGAGCGCAAGCAACGTGAAGATCGCGAGGCCTGTGCCGGTCGCGTTGAACACGCGCTGCACCGTGCCGAGGTAGACCATGTTCATCACCAGCAGAAACGCCAGCCAGTGCAGTGCTTGCGTCGCGATCAAACGAAACCGTGACTGGTTGTCGGCGGCGCCCGGCCAGCCGTACCACACGCAGACCAGTCCAATGACCGGCGCGAGTATTTCCCAGTAGATCAGGACCGGATGTTTGGAGAAGCTCGTGTAGCCGACACCGCCGATGGTCAGCAGCAAAACCAGGGTGAACGGCAGCTCGCGAACCCAGAAGTTCGCATGAGGGGCGCGATGCGGCGGAGTAGTTTGCGGAACGCTGAGCGGCGAAACTTGCGGGTGCACTTCGTTGGTCATGGCGTGCGCTCCACCTGCCGACTCGTTCCAGCCGGTCAAACATTAAATCATCTTTGGTAGGCGGCTATGCAGCACCCTGAGGCAGTAGCCGCCGTATGCTCGAAATTTCCAATCCCGTGGCGCGTATGCGGCCGACGGCATTTGCGATGGGCTCGATCGCGACCGCCATGTCGAACGCATTAGCGTGTATCAGGCTCGCTTCGTCGCGAACCATCGCTACATGGCCATTCCAGAAAATGAAATCGCCGCGCCGCGGATTGGCGAGAGCGCCGGCAATTTCCACCGGCGAGCCAAGAACCTCTTCCTGCATGTCCGAATCGCGCGGACACGCCACGCCGCACGCGGCGAGCGCCACCTGGACAAGTCCCGAACAATCAATACCGAGGATGGTCTTGCCGCCCCACAAATACGGCGCCCCGGTAAAGCGCTCGGCGATAGCGACGAAATCCGTCTCATAATGGTCGACGGGCGCAAGATGCACCGCCGGCACATAGCCTCGCGCCGGCGTAACCCCCATCTGGTCCTTGATTTCGACAATTGCGAGCTGCGCCCCGAAGGGCAGCGCTTCGAGCGGCGCAAGTTTGATTGACGGCCCGGGGAATAAAAAAGTGCGCAGCGCCGCGACCTTGTGGGTCGGCTTTTGCGCCGGTGGATCAAGCGCGTTGCTCGCGAGCCAGCCGACATAACCGTCAGCGGCGAGCTGACCCCAGGCCCACCCTTCGGCATTGGAGTCGTAGATCGTGACACGCTCGCCTCGCAGCGCTTCGGTCGCGAGCAGCGCATCGGGTCGTGGCTCGGTGCGCAGCGGGGTTTGCGGCGCGACGACTTCGTAGATGCTGCCCTCGACGTAACGCGGAGCTTCGATCTTGCCGGCAAGCTCTTTCGCCGCCAGGTCGGCGCGCGCCGGGGTTACCCGCGGATCAAACGGGCGCATCGCGCTCTTTCGTCAGCCGTAGCGCTCGGAGAGCAGCGCATAGAGGGCGCGCGCGGCTTGACATTCTCCGCCCTCGGGCCGGCCGGGCTTGGCGGTCGGCGTCCACGCATAGATGTCGATGTGCAGCCAGCTCTTGGCCACCGAAACAAACCGCTTGAGGAACAGCGCGCAGGTAATCGAACCGGCAAATGCGCGCGAGCTGACGTTGTTCAAGTCCGCGACTTTCGATTCGAGCAGTTCATTGTAAGGCGCCCACAGCGGCAGCCGCCACAGCGGATCGTTTTCGTCAGAGCCGTGACGGGACAGATCGGCTGCAAGCTTCTCGTCGTCAGTGTAAAACGGCGGCAGGTCGGGACCGAGCGCGACGCGTGCGGCACCGGTCAGCGTGCCTAAATCAATCAATAAATCCGGGGCGCTTTCATCGGCCCACGTCAGCGCATCGGCAAGCACCAACCTTCCTTCGGCATCGGTATTGCCAACCTCGACGCTCAGTCCTTTGCGCGAAACGTAAACATCGCTCGGCCGGAATGCGTCGCCGTCGATCGAATTCTCCACTGCCGGGATCACCACGCTGAGCCTGATCTTCAACCCGCGCCCCATGATCATGTGCGCCAGCGCCAATACGCTTGCCGCGCCACCCATGTCCTTTTTCATCAGCGACATCGCGCCTTCGGACTTGATATCGAGACCACCCGAATCAAAACAGACGCCTTTCCCAACGAGCGTGACCCGCGGGTGATCGCGCTCGCCCCAGCTGAACTCGATGAGCCGGGGTGCCCGCGCCGAGCCGCGGCCGACCGCATGGAGAAGCGGAAATTTCTCGGTCAGGAGGTCATCGCCGACGATCGCGCGAACCTTCGCGCCATGACGTGCGGCCAGTTCGCGCGCAGCCGCTTCGAGCTCGGCCGGACCCAAATCGTTTGCGGGCGTGTTGATGAGATCTCGCGCCAACGTTACGCCTTCGACGACGCGTTCCAGTTCGTCGCGATCGATGCTCTGCGGCAGGTCGAGCTGGACCTCGTGCGGCTCAGCCTTGCGATAGCGCGAAAACTGATACGACCCGAGCGCGAAGCTGAGCGCCGCGAGCCGCGCGTTATATGGATCGTTGGCGAAGCGATACACCGCGGCGGGAAGCGACTGCGCCAATAACCCGGGAAGAAAAGGGTCGCGAGGCTCGCTCGCATCTTCGAGGCCAAACAGGACGGCGCCAAGCCCCTTCGCCCCCGGCAGCAGCAAATGCCGGCCAGCTTTGGGCTTAAATCCAGCCGCATCGGCAAACGCTCGACTCGGGCCACTGAGGCGCTCGCGCACGTCTGAATAGTTTGCCGGATTAACAAACCAGACGGGAAGCGTTGCGGACGCTGCTCCACTTTTTACAAAGATCGAATGCACCTTTGCTCCGTTTCAATCATCACGTCGCCCCCCGCCACGTGAGTGCAAAATGCCGGATGACTGCAAGATACTATCAACGCTACGCGGCCAAACCCCGGCCGGCACGGCTGTGCCTCATGCCGTAAAATCCATAAAGCAAAATCCCGATCACCAGCCAGCCGACAAACCGCAGCCACGTGTCGTAAGGCAGCCCAGCCATCAGGAATACCGACGAGGCCACTCCGAGCGGGGCGACTATAAAAACGGCGGGCGTCCGGAATGGCCGCTCTAATCCGGGATTGGTGATCCGCAACGCCAGCACGCCGGCCGACACGATGGCGAAAGCAAACAACGTACCGATGCTGACCAGTTCGCCGACAAGGCCGATCGGCAGAAATCCGGCAAAAATCGTCACGACCACGCCGGTGATGATGGTGGTGACGTAGGGCGTGCGAAAGCGCGGATGGACACGTGCGGCGACGGCTGGCAGCAAACCATCGCGCGCCATCGAATAAAAAATTCGCGGCTGACCGAGCATCATCACCAGGATCACCGAAGTCAGGCCAAGGATGATGCCGATCTTTAGCGTCGGCGAAAGAAAGCCCATGCCAATGGCGTCGATCCCGACGGCGATGGGATCGGGCACGTTGAGTTTGTCGTAACCGACAATGCCGGTCAGCACGAAGCCGACCGCGACGTAGAGTACAGTGCATATCGCCAGCGAGCCGAGAATGCCGATCGGCATGTCGCGCTGAGGGTGCTTGGCTTCCTGCGCGGCGGTCGAGACGGCATCGAACCCGATATAGGCGAAAAACACCACTGCGGCGCCGCGCAAGACGCCGCTCAGCCCGAATTGACCCTCGCCGGTATTCGGCGGAATGAAATTGCCCGACGGATTGGCGGCGGTCACCCAATGCGCCGTGCTTACGAACGGCGCGGCGACGGCGATAAACACCAGAATAATGACGAGCTTGATGGCGACGATCACCACGTTGGCTCGCGCCGACTCGCGCACCCCGACAACCAGCACTACCGTGATCGCCATCACCACAAGCATCGCCGGAATATTGAGAACGGAGCCAGTCGCGTGCCAGGCGTCCGTTGCCGGATCGTAGGCGAACGGCGCCCGGTCAAAGGCGGGCGGCACCGTGATGCCGAAATCCTTCAGAAAGCTCACCACGTATCCCGACCAGCCGATCGCGACCGTGGCCGCGCCGAGCATGTATTCGAGGATCAGATCCCAGCCAATGATCCAGGCGATGAGTTCGCCGAGCGTCGCGTAGGCGTAAGTGTAAGCGCTGCCGGCAATCGGCACCGTCGACGACATTTCCGCGTAGCACAGTCCGGCGAAGACGCAGGCGATTGCGCCAAGCACGAACGAGAGTGTGATGGCCGGGCCGGCGTTGGCAGCGGCGGCATGCCCGGTAAGCACAAAAATGCCGGCCCCGATGATGGCGCCAATGCCGAGTGCGACGAGGTTGATCGCCGACAGTGTGCGCGAAAGCGGCACCTTGCCATGCGCCACCAGCGCCTGGGTCTCCGGCTCTTCCGCCTCCGCCTGCAAAACAGCAATGGATTTGCGAGTCCAAATACCCGCCATCGTACCTCCTATAATCCCGCGGCCGCGAGCGCCGCAGCCTGCCGCTTGCCAACGCGATCAATGGAGAAATTCTCGATCGCCTCGTTAAACAGCCGATAGAAATTCAGTTCCGCGCGAAGATGCAAGAAAACCGCCCCTAGCCCGATGGCGGCGCGATCCATGAACACGAATTCCCGCGGCACCCTCACTGGTCCCTTGCGCTTGAGCGCCTGATGCACGCGAAACGCCTCGCGGCGGCCGTATTCGCCCGGTGCTACCCCGTCGGCGATGGTCCGCACGCGATCATCGAGCAGCGGCGCGTAAATGAATCGTGCCCAGATGTTGAGCGTATCGATCAGTTCGCGCGAAAGCTTGCGGAAGCCCCACGTTTCGTACGCGGACACGACAAGATCGTCGTCGTCGTGCAAAAGCCCGTGGTAGAGATCGACCACGCCCTGCACGAATTTCGGCGCGAAAATGCGGATGCAGCCGTAATCCAGAAGATTGATTCCCGCTGGCTTTCCGCTACGGGAAAAGACGGTGTAGTTGCCGAGATGCGGGTCGCCGTGAATTACGCCGAAGCGGCTGAACGGAAACCACCACGCGGTAAACATGGCACGCGCCAACGTGTTGCGCGCTGTCAGCGGGTCGTTCTTGTGCGCGAGCATACGGGTGCCGTCCAGCCAATCGAGCGTGAGCAACCGGCCGGTTGAAAGTTCGGGCCACGCTTTTGGCACCCGCACGTTATCGACGCCGTCGAGCATTCGCCGGTAAAGCGCGACGTGCTTGGCCTCGCGCCGGTAGTCGAGTTCCTCGCGAACCCGCTCGCCGATCTCCTTGCCGATCTCGCTGGTGTCGATCGCGGAATCAAGCCGCCGCCGAATGGCAAGGAGCCACTGCAATTGCTGCAAGTCCGCTTCGACCGCCGACTGCATGTCCGGATATTGCAGTTTGCACGCCAGCGCCGCGCCCTCGAGCGAGCGTGCACGATGGACCTGGCCGAGCGAGGCCGCCGCAGCCGGATGGTGCTCGAAGCTCTCGAATTTTTCTTGCCAATCCGAACCGAGCTCGGCGCTCATGCGCCGTTTGACGAAGGCCCAGCCCATCGGCGGCGCTTCGCTCTGCAGCTTTTGCAGCTCCTCGGCATATTCGGGCGGCAGCAAGTCCGGGATGGTCGCCATCAATTGGGCGACCTTCATCAACGGACCTTTAAGATTGCCAAGCGCCGACGCGAGTGCGGACGCTTCGCCGGCGCGATTCGGCTCGCCGCCGAGGAGACGTCTGCCGCCGTAGCGTGCCGCAACCCGGCCGACATTGGCGCCGACGCGGGCATACCGGGCGGCGCGGGCGGAGAAACGGTTCTTTTCGCTGTCGGCCATTATTCCGTTAACGCAATGACATTACAAAAGACATTATGGGAGCGGCGATGAAACGGCAAATTGCACCAATTGCGGCGGCACTGATCGCCTTCACTTTTGCAAGCGAGGCCCGCGCCGGACGCTGGGAATGGGGCTGCGTGGGAACGTCCACAGACGCGCAGTTCGTGTTCAATCGGCGCCAGCTCGTCGTGGTGCCGCCACAGCAGCGGCTTGGAAAAATTCAAGACCTGATCTTCATCGACGAACTCGCAAAAGACTTGAACGCAGATAAGCATTATGAGTCGGGCGACGAGAACGGCGGCCTTGAGAAAAAAATGGCCTTTTCCGGAAACGAAGACGCAAAGCAAAAGATCACGCTGACAGAGAAGTCGTCGAAAACGCGTCTTTGACCACACCGCGATGGTCTGCGGCCGGGACGAAGAAAAAACCATAACCCGCAAGGTCTATCGCTTGGAGCGCAGCGGCGAACCGGCGCGCGATATCACGATGCAATGCATGGAATATATGCTGAGCACGCGGGGCGGACGCCCGTGCATCAGCCGGCCCTGAGTCCTCACCTGATCAGCGCGCCGCTGCAAGGCTAAGGAAAGCACTTATTTGCCCACTCTTGGCGCTTCGGGCCGCAAGTAAACGATCAGGCAGCAAATACACATCGCAAGCCCAGCAGGCGGATATTTGAGTGCAACGACCGCAGCCGCCGCGAAAACGCAGAGCGTGATGATAGAACGGACGCGCATGATTTGGCGCTCCTTCGCCGCAGCATCGCCCAGAGGCGCCGGCGCAATAAGTTCCCAAATCAGACAAATGTAAGTCGCGTTGACGAAGAAAAAGACCGCCGCGTAGAACGCGACCGGCTGAGGCGCGAGCCTGCTGGTCGCCATCCAGGCGGTAGAAAGAGGAAGCAGCGACACCGAAAACAGATGCGCGAAATTGAACCACATCAGACGTGGAGTTACCTCAGTGGCATAGCGCATCAGATAATGGCGATTGGCCCAAACGATTGCGATGAAGAGATAACTAACCGCATAGCTCAACCACGCAGGCCAGAGCGACAGCAGCGCATTAAACGTCGGAAGCTCCGGGGGCCGCAGTTCCAAAACGAGAATCGTTATTAGAACGGCGAACACCGCATCGGAAAACAGGGTCAGACGCTCTGGGCTTCCCTTCGCGGGCAACACGTCCATCACCTCCTGCCCGGGTGTCCTCAAGCTTATCACCCGACAGGAGCGGCTGGGCAACTCGCCGGCTAAAGCGTCTCCAGCTCCTCAATCATCCGCTCGATGACGCCAAGGCCGCCTTGCCAGAACGCAGGGTCGCGCGCGTCAAGCCCGAAAGGCGCGAGCAGTTCGGAGTGATGCTTGGTACCGCCGGCCGCCAGCATGGCGAGGTAGCGTTCGGCAAAGCCGTCGGCGGCGTGCTCGTAGACGGCATAAAGCGAGTTCACCAGACAATCGCCGAACGCGTAAGCGTAAACGTAGAACGGCGAGTGGATGAAATGCGGAATGTACGCCCAGAAGTTTTCATAGCCGGGCTTGAGCTCGATTGCGGGACCAAGGCTTTCGCGCTGCACGTCGAGCCATAGTTCGCCGATGCGCTCGGCGGTCAATTCACCGTTCTTGCGCTCGGTGTGGACGGCGCGTTCGAAGCTATAGAACGCGATCTGCCGCACCACCGTATTGATCATGTCTTCGACCTTGGCGGCGAGCATCGCCTTTCGTTCTTTGGCGTCGCGGGTATCGGCGAGAAGCCGCCGGAACGTGAGCATTTCGCCGAACACACTGGCGGTCTCCGCCAGCGTCAATGGCGTCGGCGCCATCAGCGCGCCGTTCGGCGCGGCAAGCACCTGATGCACGCCGTGGCCCAGCTCGTGCGCCAGCGTCATGACGTCGCGCGTCTTTCCCTGATAATTGAGCAGCACGTAAGGGTGCGCCGATGGCGTTGTCGGATGCGCGAATGCGCCCGGCGCCTTGCCGGGGCGGACCGGTGCGTCGATCCAGCGCTCGGCAAAGAAGCGTTCGGCAATTGCCGCCATTTCGGGTGAGAAGGCGGCGTAAGCGGTGAGCACGGTTTTGCGCGCCTCGGTCCAGCCGACTGTCCGCGTCACGACTTGCGGCAGCGGCGCGTTGCGGTCCCAGTACGGGAGTTGTTTCTTGCCGAACCACCTGGCCTTCAGCGCATAGTAGCGGTGCGACAGCCGCGGGTACGCGGCGCGCACGGCGGCGACCAGGGCGTCGACCACCTCCCCTTCCACCCGATTGTCGAGGTTGCGGGCGTCGGCGATGTCGGCGAACCCGCGCCAGCGGTCCGAAATTTCCTTGTCCTTTGCCAGCGTATTGGTGATGAGCGCGAACTGGCGGACGTTGTCCTTGAGAGTACGGGCGATGGCTTCGGCCGCAGCCTTGCGCTTTGGTCCCGAGCGGTCCGCCAACAGATTGAGCGTCGGCTCGATGGCGAGCGTCTTGCCCAGCACCTTGAAGCGGAGCGAGGCGATGGTGGCATCGAACAGCCGATTCCACGCCGAGTAGGCCGTCATGGATTTTTCGTGAAACAGCTGCTCGACGCGATCTTCGAGTTGATACGGCCGGTAGCGGCGCAGATCTTCCAGCCACGGCCGGTAATGACCAAGCGCGGGATCTTTCATCGCCGCTTCCAAAAGCGCGTCGTCGATGCGGTTAAGCTCGAGCGAAAAGAACAACAAATGCGTTGACGCCGCGGTCAATCGTTCCTGCACGTCGCCGTAAAATTTAGTGCGCGCCGGATCGAGCGTATCGCCGGCATGCAGCAGGCCGGCGTAGGAGCCGAGCCGACCCATCAGGTCATCGATGGCTTCGTAGCTTTTTACCGCTGCGGCAAGCGTAGCTCCGCCTTCCGGCGACGCCGCCATCTCAGCGAGCTTGCCCTTGTAGGCAGTCTCGAATGCCGCGCAATCGGCGTCGGCGCGGTCGAGGTCAGCCTTGATCGCCGGATCGTCCAACCCGGAATAGAGATCGGACAAATTCCACTCCGGCAGCGCGCCCAGTGCCTTGTTGCTCGACGAAGCGCCGGTCACCGGCCGCTTGGCGGCGGTTTTTCGTGTCGCTCCCTTGGAACGCGTCGCGGCTTTTGCCATAGAATGCATCCTCACCGGCTGTTGATGTGGCGAAACAAAAAGGCGCTCGCAAGGCCATCCACAACACGCCGGACCCGGAGCTGTGCGGCATGGCCAAAGTCCTTATTCCCCTTCCGCGCCGAGATTTCGATCCGAGCGAAGCGGCCGTGAGTTGGAGCGTGCTCAAGCAACTCGGCCATTCCGTTGCTTTTGCGACGCCTGATGGCCGACCCGGCGCGGCTGACGACATGATGCTAACGGGCGAAGGGCTCGACGTGTGGGCATTTCTGCCCGGCGTAAAGCACCTCGTCGCGATCGGACGGCTGATGCGAGCAAACGCCGATGCTCGCGCCGCATATCAGCGCATGCGGGACGATCCAGCGTACCGGGCGCCACTGCCATGGGAGCAAGTCCGCCGCGAAGATTTCGATGGTCTGCTCCTTCCCGGCGGCCATCGCGCCCGCGGTATGCGCGAATATCTCGAAAGCGAAACATTGCAGCGCTTGGTCGCCGACTTTTTCGGCGCGGGATTGCCCGTCGCGGCGGTCTGCCACGGCGTTTTGCTCGCAGCGAGAAGCCGCGCTGCGGACGGCCGCTCGGTGCTGTTCGGCCGGCGCACCACGGCGCTCACCTGGGCGTTGGAACGCGCGGCATGGCGGGTTGGGCGAATCGTTCGCTTCTGGGACCCGAATTACTACCGCACCTACCCAGACGGCGCGGGAAAACCGGAAGGGTATATGTCGGTCGAACAGGAGGTAACGCGCGCACTCGCGAGCCCTTCGGACTTCGTCGACGTTCCGCGCGACGATCCAAACTGTCGGCAAAAGACCAGCGGAATGGTGCGCGACACGCTCGACGATGAGCGTCCAGCCTTTGTAGTGCGCGACGGCAACTACATATCAGCGCGCTGGCCGGGCGACGTACACACCTTCGCCAAACGCTTCGCGCAGATGTTGGTTGAGCCGCGATCATAGGCACGAAGCGCGCGCAATCAGTCTTCGTATTTCTCCGGCTTCGTTTCCGAGACGAACAGCCATATCAGGCCGGTCGCCGCAGCCGCGACTGCGGCCAATGGCAGATAGCCGATGCGCTGACCAAAAGCCTGAAACAAAAATCCGGTCGCGCTAGTGCTGACCGTGGCGGCGATGCCGCTCATGGTGCCGACCACGCCTACCGCGAGATTGAATTGCCCGGTGCCTGCGGTCAGGTCGGCGATGACCAAAATCGTCAGCACGCCGATCACCGCGCCGGTAATTCCGCTCATGATTTGCCCGACCATGAGAAATGGATACGCCGAAGTGAAGGCGAGCAAGATGATGCGGATCGGCTCAAGTCCAAAGCCGATCAAGAGTAGCGGACGGCGCCCTCGCTTCTCCGAATGAAAGCCGACCCACGGCGCCAGCAGCGCGACGACGATTTGCGGCGCAATGATCAAGCCCGACATCCAGATCGCCGCCTGGGTGTATTTGGCGGCGACCAGATTTTCTCCCATCACCGGGAGGACGGACGCATCGGCGAGCTGAAACAAAAGCGTCGCGGCGGTGAACAGAACCAGTTTGTGATTTTTGACGAGATCGGCAACGCGACCGGTGGTGACCTTGTCTTTGCTTCGGCCGGCGTTGCGGGCCCTCGCATAATCGATTTCATCGCCGCGAATGAAACCCAGGGAGATTAGCGCGGGAACGCACAACGCCGCGGCGGCATAGAAGATTGCTCCGTTCCAGAGGTAGGCGCCTGCCGCTCCCATAAGCGCGGCCGTCACCGCGTGACCGGCGGCGGCGTAACGGTAATTGCGGCCGGTTCGCACCGAGATCGCACGCCGGCCGACCAGCCCGAGACTGATGGCGCCGATGGCGGGTGTGATAATGCCTGCGGTCGAGCCCTGCAGAATCTGCGCGCAGAACACCGAGACAAAGTTGGGCGCCAAACCAAGAAGCAGCGCCGAAGCGCCGGTGATCACGATACCGACTGCAGCAAGTCCGCGCTTCCAGGTAATGGCGTCGGCAATCGCCCCGCCGGGAATCTGGCTGATCATGCCGGCGATGCTTGCCGCCGCCAGCGCTACGCCGATATTGGCTCGCGACCAGCCGGCCTCTGCCAAGTAGAACGCCACAAACGTGCCGAACCCGGTCTGCACGTCGGCAATGAAGAAGTTCATCCAATCGAGGCCGTGCCGGCTTTGCGCCGACGCCGGTGTGCGCAGCGAATGCCGCGCTTCGCGATAGCTTCCGGCCACGGTGCGCAGTGGGGATTTGCGGTGTCCTGCGGCAGTAGGCATGCGCGCAATGTGCGAAGCGTGGACCAAAAGCACCCTTGAAACGAAAGCGAAACGTTAAGGATGCGCGTTGAGTTCCCCCGCCATCGCCGCATACCGGGCCCGCTCATCGCCCTCGCTGCTCGCGACAGATTTAACGGAGCTTTAAACACCGCTCACCCAGAGTGCCCCGAAACGGCACAAAAGGCCGGTTGAGAAATTGGTTGAGGAATTTCATGGGTATCCTTGTCGTTGATGACGACCCGGTGCAGTGCCGGCTGGTCGAGGGCATGCTTCAAAAGTTTGGCTACGAGACCCGGTCGATTGACAATGGGGATGCCGCTCTCGCCCTTCTGACCGCTCCGGACGGGCAGCAGTTCGATGCCGTCATCCTCGATCTGGTCATGCCGAACCTCGATGGGCTTGGTGTGCTCGCAGGGCTTCGCCAGGCGGCGATCCCCGTACCGGTGATCGTTCAGACCGCGCACGGCGGAATAGACAACGTCGTCTCCGCAATGCGTGCCGGCGCCGTTGATTTCGTGGTCAAGCCGGTAGGCGCGGAGCGCCTACAAGTGAGCCTGCGCAACGCGCTCAACTTGCGAGCGCTCGAAGGCGAACTCAATCGCATCAAACACAGCCGGTCCGGCACGCTCGGCATTGCTGACATCATTACCAAGAGCGCGGTCATGCAGTCCGTGCTGCGGATGGCTGAAAAGGCCGCGGGCTCGAATATTCCGGTGCTCGTCGCCGGAGAGTCCGGCGTCGGCAAGGAATTGATCGCCCGCGCCATCCACGGTTCGGGCGAACGCCGGATGAAGCCGTTCGTCGCCGTCAATTGCGGCGCCATGCCGGAGAACCTGATTGAGTCGATTTTGTTCGGACACGAAAAAGGCTCGTTCACTGGCGCGACCGAACGCCATGTCGGCAAGTTCGTCGAGGCCTCCGGCGGCACGCTGTTCCTCGACGAGATTGGCGAACTACCGCCGGCTGCGCAGGTCAAACTATTGCGGTCGATCCAGGAAGGCGAAGTCGAGCCGGTCGGCGCGCGCAAGCCCGTGAAGGTCGACGTTCGGCTCGTCTCCGCAACCAATCGCGATCTTATTGCCGACGTGAAGCAAGGCCGTTTCCGCGAAGACCTGTTTTACCGCCTTCACGTGTTTCCGATCACCGTGCCGCCGCTACGCGAGCGTCCGAACGACATTCCGGCGCTAGCACGACATTTTCTGGCGCTGTTCGCGGCCGAAGAAGGTAAGCGAATCCGGTCGATCACGCCTGAGGCACTCAGGCTGTTGACCGCCTTCCCGTGGCCCGGGAACATCCGGCAACTCGAGAACGCGGTCTTTCGCGCCGTCGTTCTCGCCGAGGGCGATAGCATCGGTGTGGCCGAGTTCCCGCAAATTATGGCGCAATTGGATGCGCCTTCGACCATCCCGCAACTCGACTTGGAAACCGACGGCGAGACCGACTTCGCGGCACTGTCGCCGGCAGCCGCCGCCCCGGATTCAGAAGCTACGCCCGCGGCAAGTGATCCGGCGGCTAACGATGCCCTGCCCTTACTCGATGCCGCGGGCTCAATGCGGCCCCTGGATGAGCTGGAGGCAGACATCATCCGCTATGCAGTGTCGCATTACCGCGGCCAGATGTCGGAAGTCGCACGGCGGCTGCAAATTGGGCGTTCGACGCTCTACCGCAAACTGGAACTCCTGGGCCTGACCGGAAGCGCCTGCCGGGAGCCAGAAACCAAGGATGAGAGCGTTGCCGCGGAGCGACAGCCGCAGAAAATCGTCGGAATCGGGGCGAATTAAGCTTATTCCCCAAGGACAACCCTGCTTCCCGTCACGTAAAGTGAATTCCCAAGAAAATTGAGCGCTGTTAAATAGCGTGATCGGGGAAACATGGTCCCGATCGGCGTTGTGGTTTTGTCACCTCACGCACGGTCGGGGTTTAAGTCTGACGTTCGATCGGGTCGAAAAAGGAGAAGAAGCAAATGAAGGTCGTCCGGCTCGATCGGTTTTTGGCGTCAACCGCGATCGCGCTCCTGTTGTGCGCGGGTAGCGCGGCCTGGGCGGAATCCTCCGGCGAGCAGGACACTCCGGCCGCGACTGAGACGATCCCGTCGGTGTCCGATGAACCGGCAGCCTCGGCCGACACAGCCACTATGCCCGCGACGGACACCGCACCCGGGTCGGACGAATCGACGTCGACTTTTCAGTCGCCGGCGATGTCTGCTGAACCGGCAAATGAACCTGCCACAGCGGCAGAGCAACCGGCCCAGCCCAAAGCTCCTGCGGCAGCAGATACTCCCGCTAATCCGAAGCCGGCTGCCGCAAGTGGCGGCGGCGACGAAGTGCCGGCGCCCGCCGCCAGCACATCACCCTCAGCCGCGCCAAATGAGCCGGCCGCGGCTCCGACGACTGTCGCCGACGGCAATACGCCAATCGCCGAAAAACTACGGGACCTCGCCAGCGGAAAATTCGATAGAATGCTCGGCGGCAAGAAAGAGCGAGCGGCGTTCGAAGCCTATTATGCGAGCCGCGATTTTGCGCCGCTCTGGCTGACCGACGGCAAGCCCAACGCACGCGCACAAGCGGCGATAGCGTACCTCGGCCATGTCGACGCCGACGGTCTTGAGCCGAGTGATTATCCGACGCCGAATTTCGCCTCGCTGAGCGATCCATCCGCGCTTGCAGAAGCCGAACTGCGGCTCTCGCTCTCGCTCGCCGCCTACGCGCACCACGCTGCGGTGGGCCGCGTACACTGGTCGCGCGTCAGCGGCGACATCTATTACGAGCCGAAGGTCCCTGCCCTAGGCGATGTTCTTGCGAAAGTCGCCGGCGCCCGCGACGTGAGCGAAGCGCTCGCAAGCTATGAACCGCAAAGCCCGGGTTACCTCGCGCTGAAGGCCAAGCTCGCCGAACTGCGCGGCGGCCGGGAAGAACCCGGACAGGCGCCGATTCCAAATGGGCCGGCCCCTAAGATTGGCTCACAGGACGCGCGCGTCGCACAACTGCGGCAGCGCCTGAACGTCCCGGGCGACGACAACACTTATGACAAAACGCTCGCCGAAGCGGTGAAGCAGTTTCAGCAAGGGCACGAACTGAAGCCGACAGGCTTACTGACACCGGCGACCATCGACGCGTTCAATGGCCGCCAGCCCGACCGTCCGATCGATACCATCGTCGCCAACATGGAACGCTGGCGATGGATGCCGCACGAGTTGGGCCGCAGCTACGTGATGGTCAACTTGCCGGATTTCACCCTGCGGGTGATGCACGACGGTAAAGAGCTGTGGAAGACGAAGATCGTCGACGGCAAACCGAATATGCCGACCCCGATCATGAGCGCGGAGATGAAATACATCACGGTCAACCCGACCTGGAATGTGCCGCCCTCGATCGTCGCCAGAGAATACATGCCGGCCCTGCAGCAAGACCCGACTGTGCTGACGCGGATGGGTTTGTCGGTCAGCACCAATCCCGACGGTACGGTCCACATTTCGCAGCCGCCCGGCGAGAGAAACGCGCTCGGCCGGCTACGCTTCAACTTCCCCAACAAATTTCTAGTCTATCAGCACGATACGCCGGAAAAGCACTTGTTCGCGATGGAGAAGCGCGCGTTCAGCCATGGCTGCATGCGGGTACAGGATCCGACCAAATACGCCGAAGTGCTGCTTTCGATTGTGCGCCCGCGGGAAGGCTATACCGAAGACCGCATCCGCCGGATCTTCGGCACCAACGAGACGGATATCAGTTTCCCGAATTTTCTTCCCGTCCACCTGACTTATCAAACCGCGTTCGTGGACGAAAACGGCAAGCTGCAATTCCGCGACGATGTCTATGGTCGCGACAAAGTCCTGCTTTCCATTTTGAAAAGCGATGAACGGAAAGTGGCCGACACGCCGATCGAGCGCAGGGAGAACACCGTCAAACGCGAGCTTTTGGCGATGCCTGAGCAGTCGGGCTTTTTCGGCGGACGCGGCTACCCCGGTGGAGGCGACTTCTTCTCGCGGCTGTTTGGTCCGCCTGCGGATCCCGCGCCGGTTCGCGGCCAACGCCGACGTTCGGCGCAAACGACCGACAGCAATTTCTCGGAGCGTTGGCGGTAAGGCGGCAGCAGTGGCGTAATCGGCCGCTCCCGATTGCCCACGGACTGCTACTTGCTGGAGCCGATGTTGCAGCGGTGTGAGGTGTTTCTTCACCTGCCGCCTCATGCGGGCGACCTTCGGCGCTGAGCGACGCATTTCAGTGTCGCCCGAACACCACAGCCGTCAACGAAAAGACTGTTGCCAAAGTCCACAACCGTCGCCGCCATGTTGATCTCCGCCATGGCGTCGGGCATGCTTTGCGTTTGCGCGATCACTCCGGGGCGGGGGGTCGCCGATGTAAACGCGCGTGTTACCCGGCCGGCGCGAAATCCCTTGACCGGCGGGCGTGGCAAATGGAACTGGCGCGTTCAGTCTGTTCCAAAAATAAGTAGCACGGGTTGGCGGCAGTGGTTGCGTTGGCGCATGCTTGTTGCGGTCGAAGTGCGGTGCTGCGCGCGGAGAAGCTTTTCTCCCGCGTTCGTGCCCGCGATGCCGTGCTGTTTCTAGCATTGGCGGCGGGCGCATGTACTGTCGGCCCGGACTATCACCCTGACGCCGCGCCGACGCCGCCGACTTTCAAGGAACTCAAGGGCTGGAAAGTCGCAACGCCAAGCGACCATCTCCCGCGCGGCGACTGGTGGGCCCTTTACCGGGACTCCAAGCTCGATTTCCTGATCAAGCAGGTCGAAGTCTCAAACCAGAATGTCATGGTGCAAGCCGCCGCCTACGAACAGGCGCGTGCGGTGATCCGCGAAGCACAAGCGTCGCTGTACCCGACATTCACCGGCGCTTACACCTTCACGCGCAACTATACGGGGCCTAAAGCGGTAGGCAACCAAGCCGGTCTCTCCGGCGTGGGTAACATCAGCGCGATCTACACGACCAGCTTTAATCCGCAGTTGAGCGCAACCTGGGACATCGACGTGTGGGGCCAGGTACGCCGCCAGATCGAAAGCAACGCGTCGGCTGCACAAGCCACCAAGGCCGATCTCGACAACGCCAAGCTCTCGGCGCAGGCGATGCTGGCTACGGCCTACTTCAATCTGCGAGCGACGGATTCGCTAATCGACCTTCTGCAGCGCACCACGGTGGAATACAAAAAGACGCTCGACATCGTGGAAAACCAGTACAAGGCTGGGTATTCGGTCACGCTCGGCGACGTCGCCACCGCGCGTGCGCAAGTCGAGACCACGCAAGCGCAGACCAAAAGCACGATCGCAACGCGCGCGCAGTACGAGCACGCCATTGCTATCCTGATCGGCCGGCCGCCGGCGGAGCTGAGCATCGGGCGTCACCTTCTCGCTGGATCCCTTCCGAAAATTCCGGTGACGGTGCCCTCCGAATTGCTGGAACGTAACCCGGCTATCGCGGCCGCCGAGCGCGCCATGCAGGAGCAAAATGCGCTGATCGGGGTGGCCGTCGCCGGTTATTTTCCGGTGATCAGTTTGTCCGGCAGTTTCGGCTGGCTCGGGACTCATCCCCTGCCGTTCAACGTCGCCAACGAAGTCTGGTCTTTGGGTGCCGCCGGCACGCAAGTTGTGTTCAACGGCGGACTGACCTCGGCGCAGGTCGATTCCGCACGCGCGGTCTACTGGCAAAGCGTCGCCACGTATCGGCAGACCGTGCTAACCGCGTTCCAGGGAGTTGAGGACAATCTCGTTGCCATCCGGCAATTGGCCCAGGCGCTCGCGGTGCAACATCAGGCGGTCAAGGACGAACAGCAGGCTGTCGACGTTTATCTTAATCAGTACCAGGCGGGCACCGTCGCCTTTACAACGGTGGTGACCGCCCAAATCCAGCTTCTGGCCGACGAGGAAACGGAACTGACCTATCGCCAGAACCTGTTTCTCGCCAGCGTGCTGCTGATCGAAAACCTCGGTGGCGGTTGGGACACCAACTTGCTGCCGTCGCGGAAAGAACTCGAACAGGGCTTCTCAGTTCTGCCGCAACTTCCGATTAATGAGACCGGTCCTCGCCCAGAATTACCGCCGGCTCCCGCAACTCATTGAGTTGCCTTTTGATTTTCTGATTAACCACACGCCCTACCAGGCGGTCTTAAGTGCGGCAACACCGAACGTGGCACGTATGCTCGTCCTATTATTAGCGAATATTCATTAGGTTAGGCGTCGGGGCTCCCATTATATACGGCCGACTGACAGACGAACGCGCAGATGGACGAGCGAACGCGCAGAACAGTTGAAGAAGCACCGCCGGACCACCGCACGGTTCCAGCGCCGGCGCCGATAATTACAACGCCACGCGGCGGAAAAACTCGCTTCGTCGTCGGCCTGATCGTCGTCATCGGCCTTCTCCTTCTCGGTTATTTGATATTCCGCTGGGCTTCTCCGGCCGCACCGCCCTCCGGCGGACGCTTTCAGCAAGGCGGCGGCGCCCAATCGGTCGGCGTCGCCGCCGTTGGCCGCGGCGATATTCGGGTGATCTTGAACGAGCTCGGGACGGTCACGCCGATTGCGACCATCAGCGTGGTGACGCAGATCGACGGTCAGGTGATATCGGTGCCCTTCACCGAGGGGCAGATCGTCAATAAGGGCGACACACTGGTGCAAATCGACGACCGGCCCTATCGGCTATTGCAGGCGCAATACGAAGGCCAGCTCGCGCGCGATCAAGGCGTGCTCGCGCAAGCGCAAGTCGATCTCGCGCGCTACCAAAAACTCGCCGAGCAGAATTCGATCGCCCGCCAGCAGTACGAGGATCAGGTCTATATCGTGCAGCAGGACCAGGGCACGGTGAAACTCGATCAAGCGCAGATCGATCAGCAGAAGCTGAACGTGCAGTATTGCCACATCGTCTCGCCGGTGACCGGCCGCGTCGGCCTGCGCCTGGTTGATCCGGGAAATTACATACAGGCGTCGGCAAGCACTGTGATCACCACGGTGACCCAAATGCAGCCGATCACGGTGATCTTTCCGATTCCCGAAGACAACCTGCCCGATGTGATGCCGCAACTGACCGCCGGCACCACGCTTGAAGTGGCGGCGTACGACCGGGCCAACGTCAAACACTTGGCGACCGGCCGCGTTATTGCGCTCGACAGTCAGGTCGATACGACCACTGGCACCGTCAAAGTGCGCGCGCAGTTCGATAATCCCGACAACGCGCTATTTCCGAACCAGTTCGTCAACGCCCAGCTTCTGGTCAAGACGTTGAGCGACGTGGTCACCGTTCCGAGCGCGGCGATACAGCGCGGCGCCCCCGGCAGTTACGTTTATGTCGTCAATGCCGACAACACCGTCTCGGTGCGGCCAATCAAGATCGGTCCGACGGACGGACCGACGGCTGAAGTGGTTTCCGGTTTGTCGGCCGGCGAACGCGTTGTGGTCGACGGCACCGACCGGTTGCGCGACGGAGCGCGCGTGACAATCCCCGACGCTTCCGGCGCACCGGCATCCGTGCCCGCCGGACAGCCGCACGGCGCCGAGCACGGCCAAAAGCCGCGCGGCAACGCTGGGCAATAGCGCCATGATCGGGACAAGCCGCATCAGGATTTGCGAACGGCCGGCGCTCTGAGCCGGCCGTCGGTGAGCGCGAGCCGAATGTAAAATGCAGCGCGACACTACAGCTCAGCGATGAACATCTCTGAAATCTTCATTTTACGTCCGGTCGCGACCACGCTGCTCATGGCGGCGATCATGCTGTCCGGTATCGTCGCTTATACTTTCCTGCCGCTGTCGACGCTCCCCGAAGTCGATTATCCGACAATACAGGTCCAGACCTTCTATCCCGGCGCCAGCCCGGAGGTGATGACCTCTTCGATCACCGCGCCGCTGGAGCGCCAACTCGGACAAATGCCGGGCCTCAATCAGATGACATCGGCAAGCTCGGCCGGTGCGTCCGTTATCACCTTGCAGTTCAGCCTCGACCTTTCTCTCGACGTCGCTGAGCAGGAAGTGCAAGCCGCGATCAACGCCGCCAACAATCTCTTGCCCAGCGACCTGCCGATCCCTCCGGTCTACGCCAAGATCAATCCGGCGGACGCGCCAATCCTGACGCTCGCGGTAACCTCAAAGAGCGTTTCGCTGACCGAACTCGAGGATCTAAGCGAAACGAGACTCGCGCAGAAGATCTCGCAATTGAACGGAGTCGGCCTGGTCAGCATCAGTGGCGGGCATCGCCCGGCGGTGCGCATCCAGTTCAAACCGCAGGCGCTTGCCGCCTACGGGATAAACATCGACGACGTCCGCACCACTGTCGGTAACTTCAACGTCAACACGCCGAAAGGAAATTTCGACGGCCCGGCGCAGGCGACCACTATCAACGCCAATGATCAGATCGAGAATGCCGCGCAATATGCCAACATCATTATCGCTTATCGCAACGGCGGGCCGGTGCGGCTCTCTGATGTCGCTGACGTCGTCAGCGGCACCGAAAACACCAAGCTTGGCGCCTGGGCCAACACCACACCGGCGATTCTGCTCAACATCCAGCGCCAGCCGGGCGCCAACATCATCCAGGTCGTAGACCGCATCAAGGCGCTGCTTCCGCAGATCGTATCGGGCCTTCCGGCCGCGGTCGACGTCGGCGTGTTGAGCGACAGGACCGTGACCATCCGCGCGTCGGTGTCCGACGTCGAATTTTCGCTCGCGCTGGCGGTCGTCCTCGTCGTGATCGTGATCTTCGTATTCCTGCGAACGCTCCCCGGCACCATCATTCCAAGTCTGTCGGTACCGCTCTCGCTCGTCGGCACGCTTGGCGTGATGTATCTGCTCAGTTTTAGCCTCGACAATCTGTCGCTCATGGCGCTGACCATCGCCACCGGCTTTGTCGTCGATGACGCCATCGTGATGATTGAGAACATTGCGCGCTATGTCGAAGACGGCATGGAGCCGGTGGAAGCGGCGTTGCAGGGATCGCGGCAGATCGGCTTCACCATCATTTCGCTCACCATCTCGCTGATCGCGGTGCTGATCCCGCTTTTGTTCATGGGCGACGTGGTCGGCCGCCTGTTCCACGAATTCGCCATTACACTCGCGGTGACCATCGTCATTTCCGCCATCGTCTCGCTCACGCTGGTACCGATGATGTGCGCCAAGCTGATCCGGCATCACCCGGAGGCCGAACGCTCGGCCTTTGACATCCACGCTGAACGCACTTTCGATGCGATCATCGCGATTTACGGCCGTGCGCTGAATTGGGTGCTCGACCGCCAACCTCTCACGCTGCTGGTCGCCGTGCTGACGCTCGCGGTGACGATCGTGCTCTACGATCTGATCCCGAAGGGTTTTTTCCCGGTGCAGGATACCGGGATGATCCAGGGCATCTCGGTGGCTTCGCAAAGCATTTCGTATCAGGCCATGGCCGAGCTGCAGAACAAGCTCGCCGAGGCCATCCTGACCGATCGCGACGTCGCGGGCGTGAGTTCGTTCGTTGGCGTTGACGGCACCAACCAGACTCTGAATAACGGCCGGTTCCTGATCAACCTGAGGCCGCACGACGAGCGCCACCTCACGGCAACCCAGATCATCCGGCGCATCCAAAAGGAAATATCCGGCGTCGTCGGTATCTCGCTGTACATGCAGCCGGTGCAGGATTTGACCATCGACGCCACGATAAGCCGTGCGCCCTATCACTTCGTCCTTGAAGACGCCAATTCGAAGGAATTTAACACCTGGGTGCCGCGGCTCGTCGACCGGCTCAATCAACTGCCGGAACTCACCGACGTCGCCAGCGACTTGCAGCAGGAGGGCCTGGCGCTCGACATCGTCATCGACCGCGCTACCGCCGCCCGTTTCGGCATCACGCCGGCGACCGTCGATAACGCGCTCTACGACGCCTTTGGGCAGCGCTTCATCACGACGATCTACACCCAGTCGAATCAGTATCGCGTGATCATGGAAGTCGACCCCAAGCTTCAGCTCTCGCTTGAAGGGTTGTCGATGATCTATCTGCCTTCGTCATCGTCGACGACCAATGGGCAAGTGCCGCTTTCAGCCATCGTGCATCTGGAGCAGCGCACGGGACCGTTGCTGATAACCCATTACGGGCAACTACCGGCCACCACCATCTCGTTCAATACCGCCCCCGGTGTTTCGCTCGGCGAAGCGGTCAGCGCCATCGAGAAGACCGAGCACGAACTCGGTCTGCCGATCAGCTTCACCACCGCGTTTCAGGGCACCGCGGCCGCCTTCCAGTCCTCGTTGCTCAACGAAGTCTTTCTTATCATCGCCGCGATCGTCGCGATGTACATCGTGCTTGGCGTTCTTTACGAGAGTTTCATTCATCCGATCACTATTCTCTCGACCTTGCCGTCGGCCGGCGTTGGCGCGCTGCTGTCGCTGATGCTTCTGCATTACGACCTCGACATCATCGCCATCATCGGCATCATTTTGCTGATCGGCATCGTCAAGAAAAACGCGATCATGATGATCGACTTCGCGCTCGACGCCGAACGCAACGAGGGCCTGCCGCCGCGTGAGGCGATTTACCAGGCCTGTCTCCTGCGATTCCGCCCGATCATGATGACGACCATGGCCGCGATCCTCGGCGCGGTGCCGCTGATGGTGGGAACCGGCACCGGCTCCGAGCTGCGCCAACCGCTCGGCGTCGCCATCATCGGCGGTCTCGCGCTCAGCCAGTTGCTGACGCTGTTCACGACGCCGGTCATTTATCTGTACTTCGACAGGCTGGCGGTGCGCATCACCGGCCGGCGGCCGGCGAATCCGCTCGCCGGTCGCGAGCCCGCCGAATGAATATTTCGGCGCCATTCATCGCCCGGCGAGTGGCGACCACGCTGCTGACCATAGGCATCGCGCTCGGCGGCGCGCTCGGATTCTCCAAACTGCCGGTATCGCCACTGCCGCAGGTCGATTTCCCGACCATTTCGGTCACCGCATCGCTTCCCGGAGCCAGTCCCAATACCGTGGCCACCAGCGTGGCCGAGCCGCTCGAGCGCCATCTCGGGCAGATCGCCGACGTCACCGAAATGACCTCGCAAAGCGGAATCGGGCAAGCCCGCATCACGCTTCAATTCGATGTCAGCCGCGACATCGATGGCGCCGCCCGCGACGTGCAAGCCGCCATCAATGCGGCCGCCGCCGATTTGCCGGCCAACCTTCCCAGCAATCCGACTTACCGCAAGGTCAATCCCGCCGACGCGCCGATCCTCATTCTTGCGCTCACGTCGAAGACCATGACGCAGGGACAGATGTACGACGCCGCGAGCAACGTGCTCGCCCAGCGCCTTTCGCAATTGAGCGGCATCGGCAACGTGATCATCGGCGGATCGACGCTGCCGGCGGTGCGCGTCGATCTCAACCCGCAAGCGCTTTACAAATACGGTGTCGGGCTGGAAGACGTGCGTGCGGCACTAGCGTCGGCCAACGCCAACAGTCCGAAGGGCACCATCGACGACGGCAACCGGCGTTACCAGATCTACACCAACGATCAGGCCAACGTCGCGGCGGACTATATCCCCCTCGTCATCGCTTACCGCAACAACGCCGCTATTCGGCTCTCCGACGTGGCCGAGGTTACAGATTCGGTCCAGGACACGCGCAATCTCGGCATGTCCAATGGCCAGCCTTCGGTACTCGTTATCCTCTTCCGTCAGCCGAACGCCAACATCATCGAGACCATAGACAACGTCACGGCCGAGCTGCCGCATCTGGAAGCGGCGATGCCCGCCGACATCAATGTCAATATCGCCATCGACCGCAGCACCACCATTCGTGCCTCGTTGCACGACACGGAAATGACGCTGGTGATGGCCGTCATCCTCGTAACGATTGTCGTCTTCCTTTTCCTCCGCAACATCCGCGCGACGCTTATTCCGAGCGTCGCCGTGCCGGTCTCGATCATCGGCACGTTCGGCGTCATGTATCTGTTCAATTACAGCCTTGATCTCCTCTCTTTGATGGCGCTGACCATCGCCACCGGCTTCGTCGTCGACGACGCCATCGTCGTTTTGGAAAACATCTCGCGGCACATGGAAAACGGCATGCCGCGGATGCAGGCCGCGTTCCGTGGAGCTCAGGAAGTAGGCTTCACGGTGCTGTCAATCAGCCTTTCGCTGATCGCGGTGTTTCTACCGATTTTGCTGATGGGCGGCATTCTGGGTCGGCTGTTCCGGGAGTTCACCGTCACGCTGTCGATCGCCATTCTGATATCGCTGGCGATCTCGCTGACTACAACGCCGATGATGTGCGGGCTATTTTTGCGGACGCGGCCCGCCAGCGAACCGCGGCGTTTCGACGTTTTCGGGCATGTCCGCAATGCCTATGCGCACTCGCTGACATGGGCGCTGCGTCACAGCCGGCTGGTGCTGGTAATCTTCATCGCCACCATCTGCCTGAACGTGGAGCTGTTTATCATCGTGCCCAAGGGATTCTTCCCGCAGCAGGATACCGGCCGCCTGGTCGGTTCGCTGCAGGCCGATCAAAGCATTTCTTTCCAGGCGATGAGCCAGAAGCTGCGGCAGATGATGAGCATCGTGCAGGCCGATCCGGCAATGGAGAATGTCGTCGGATATACCGGCGTCGGCTCCGGCGGCGGCTACGCGCAAATCAATACCGGCAACGTCTTCGGTTCGCTTAAATCATTGTCGCAACGCAACGTGACGGCGGATCAAGTCATCGCGCGGCTGCGGCCCAAGCTCGCCGAGGTGCCCGGGGGCCGGCTCTACCTTGCCGCGGTGCAGGATTTGCGCGCCGGCGGCCGCCAGAGCAACGCGCAATACCAGTACACCTTGCAGTCGGAGGACGTGCAGCAGCTCTATGAATGGGTCCCCAAATTGGTCGATGCGCTTGAGCACAATCCGGTGCTTACCGATGTAAGCTCCGATCAACAGCAGCGGGGGTTGGAGACATATCTGGACATCGACCGCGACACTAGCGCCCGGCTCGGCGTCTCGCCGCTACAAATCGACAATACGCTCTATGACGCTTTCGGCCAGCGGCAGGTCTCGGTGATCTATAGTGCGATCAACCAGTATCACGTCGTGATGGAAATCGATCCGCGTTATACGCAGTATCCGAATTCGCTCAACGACGTCTTTATATCGCTCTCGGGCGCAACCCCGCCCGGAACCGCGACCACCAACGCGTCAGGAGGCACGGTGAGCGGTACCGCCCCCGCTCTGCCACTCGCCAGCACCAAGACCGTCCCCACACCGCCCGCTAACGTTTCCGAATTCACCATCGCCCGCGCCACCAAAACGCAAACGCCGACCACCGGCGAAGTGGCGGCGCGCAACTTCTTTACCAACTCGCTCGCCAATACCGGCCACGGAGCGACGTCAGCCGGGGCCGCGGTATCGACCAATGTGGAGACGATGATCCCGCTCTCCGCTGTCAGTCACTATCACCCCGGTCACACGCCGCTATCGATCAACCACCAGGGATTGTTTGTTGCCTCAACGATCTCGTTTAATCTGCATCCGGGAAAGTCGCTGGGCGAAGCCGACGTGGAGATCAATAACGCCATCCAGCGCATCCACATGCCTTCGAGCATCCACGGATCAATGGCTGGCACGGCGCAGCTCTTTCAGCAGTCGCTTTCAAAAGAACCGATCCTCATTCTGACCGCCATTGCCGCCGTCTACATTTTGCTTGGCGTGCTCTATGAAAGCTACATTCATCCGATAACCATTCTTTCGACGCTGCCATCCGCCGGCGTCGGCGCGCTACTGGCACTGATGCTGTTCCACACCGAATTCGACATCATCGGCACCATCGCCGTCATTCTCTTGATCGGCATCGTCAAGAAGAACGCGATCATGATGATCGATTTTGCCATCGAAGCGAAACGCTCGCGCAATTTAAGTTCTTACGACGCGATTTTCGAAGCGTGCCTGCTTCGCCTGCGCCCGATCCTGATGACCACGTCGGCGGCGGTTCTGGGCGCCGTGCCGCTCGCGCTGTCGTTCGGCAACGGCGGAGAAATTCGCCGTCCACTCGGCATCGCCATTGTCGGCGGCCTGCTTATCAGCCAATTGCTGACGCTCTATACGACGCCGGTGGTCTACCTTTATCTCGACGGCGTCAGCGAATGGTGGGCCGGTGTGCGCGCGCCGCGGCCGCGACGGCTGCGTCCGAGCGTAAGCTAAACGGGCAAGCCACCCGCGCCGTTTAACTTTAGCGAATGTGGATCGGCCGGCGGCTATAGCAGCACGGATCGGTCCATCGCCAATGCGCCGGCGCCAGACTAGCCTGCAGGCGCCTAATCTCGCGGCGCGCCGCTTCGACGATGGGAGCGCGGTATCCGTCGTCCATCTGCGGATCGGCCTCGAGCCGCGCGATGCGGTTTTCCAGCTCGTAAATATCGCGGTGGATCGCGTACCAGCGCTCGCCGTGGCCTTCGAACCAACCGTCCGCAAAGGCCGGCGAAACGGCACAAGCCAGCGCGAGCGCCGTCAATGCAAACATACTGCGCGTCAACATTCGCACCCTCCGCCTCGCCACGGGCATGATAACGACGGCCGCAGCCACTGCAAAGCTGATGACCGATTTCTTCCACACGCCTGTTCGGTTCCTGACGTTATACTGACCGCTGCGGATTGCCATCAGGAGCCGATAAAGGATGAACCAACGATTTTTCGAGGATTTCGCCGTTGGAGAAATACAGAAGCCCAGCGGCCGGGTTCGAGTCGAGAAGCACGATATTATTGCCTTCGCTAAACAGTTCGATCCGCAGCCGTTCCACCTCAGCGACGAGGGCGGGCGAAAGTCGATATTCGGTCAGCTCGTTGCGAGCGGCTGGCACACAGCGGCCTTGACCATGCGCTTGGTTGCCGAGAGCGAGTATCGTGCCGTCGAAGGCACCATCGGACTCGGCATGGACAGTCTGAACTGGCCGATTCCGGTTCTTCCCGGCGACGAGCTGCGCATTGAGAGCGAGGTGATCGAGAAGCGGCTGTCGAAGTCGCGGCCCGACCGCGGTATCGTCAAAATCCGTACCCGCACGTTCAACCAATCTGGCCAGGTCGTGCAGGAACTCCTTGCCAACGCCCTGGTGCCACGCCGTCCGGCGAGCGACAAAGCCTAAGCGACACCGGCAGGCGCAAGCGCACCGCATTTTGGCAATACCAACCCATCCTCAGCGAATGTCCGAGAGACCAAGAGTGATCGAGACCGTGCTCAGCGGCTACGAGCTTCTTAACGATCCGCTGCTCAACAAGGGCACGGCGTTCAGCGACGAAGAGCGCGACGAATTCGAGCTGCACGGGTTATTGCCGCCTTACGTGACCACGCTCGACCTGCAAGTCGGGCGGCGGCATGACGCGTTGCAAGCAACCAGCAGCGATCTCCTGAAATATGTTTTCCTGCGCGGCTTGCAGGACACTAACGAAACTTTGTTTTACGCGCTGCTGACCCGGCATATCGAAGAGCTGATGCCGGTTGTCTATACGCCGACCGTTGGAGCGGGTTGCCAACAATTCAGCCGTATTTTTCGTAAACCACGCGGGCTTTTCCTCAGCTATCCGCTCAAACATCGCATCCGCGATATTCTAGGTAACCCTCGGTTTGACGCGGTCGACGTCATTGTTGTCAGTGACGGAGAGCGTATTCTCGGCCTCGGCGATCAGGGCGCCGGCGGCATGGGAATCCCGATCGGCAAGCTCGCCTTGTACACCGCTTGCGCGGGCCTGCACCCGTCCACCACGCTGCCGATCCTGCTCGACGTCGGCACCGACAACAGCGAACTCCTGGCCGATCCGCTTTATATCGGCTGGCGGCACGAACGCATCCGCGGCGCCGATTACGATGGGTTCGTCGCGGCATTCGTCGAAGCGGTGCGGGCCCGCTGGCCGCATGTGCTGTTACATTGGGAGGATTTTGCGCTCCGCAACGCCAACCGGGTGCTGGCGCAATATCGCGACCAAGTTTGCAGCTTCAACGACGATATCCAGGGAACCGCAGCGATTGCCGTCGGTGCCATCCTTGCCGCTGTTAACGTGACCGGCGTACCGCTCGTCGACCAGCGGGTCGCCGTACTCGGCGCAGGATCCGCCGGAACCGGCATCTGCGCGCTGCTGGTACGCGCGATGGTCGAGGCCGGATTGCCCGAGACCGAAGCACGCCGGCGATTTTATCTGGTCGATCGCGACGGGCTGTTGCTGGAAGGGATGTCTGGACTGCAGCCGTTTCAACGCTCGTTCGCGCGGCCGCGCGAAGACGTCGCGGCCTGGGAGGTCAAATCGAAGGCCCGCATCGATCTCGCCGACGTGGTCGCCAATGTTGGCCCGACTTTGCTGATCGGCACGTCCGGGCAAGCCCACGCGTTTTCGCGGGAAGTCGTGCGGGCCATGGCCGCGCGCGTGGCGCATCCCATCATCTTTCCATTGTCCAATCCAACGGACAGAAGCGAAGCGACACCGGTCGACCTTCTCGCCTGGACCGAAGGTCGGGCCGTGATTGGCACCGGCAGTCCGTTTCCGCCGGTGACGCGCAACGGGCGTACTTTTCGTATCGACCAAACCAACAACGCCTATGTTTATCCCGGCATCGGACTAGGCGTCATTGCAGTAGAGGCCAGGGCCGTTCCCGATGCCATGTTCTTGGCCGCCGCTCGCGCCATCGCAGAACTTTCTCCCGCAAAGCATGATCCGGGGGCCAACCTTTTGCCCCCACTGGCCCAACTGCGGCACGTCTCCCAGCAAGTTGCGATTGCGGTGGCCAAACAAGCCGTCAGTGAGGGCCTTGCGCAGTTAAGCAGTGGACACGATGTCGCCGCCCTCATCCGGGCAAAAACTTGGGAACCGGCTTACGCCCCGTATCGGCGCCTGCAAAACAAAGCTGGGAACCGGGGGGCCTCAGTGGCGGACGCCTGAAGGGGCTTATTTTGCCCCGATTTCGCCGCCTCGGAAAAATAGGGTGCGAATCAGGTAAATGGGGCGATCTTTTTTCAAGGGTGGGGCTCCCAATGAATAAGCCGTGGCTGACGTTACTGACCGTCGCGTTTGTCGGCATTACCGTCGGCGTTGTGTCGTCTTGCACGACGGCTCCTTCTCTTCCGCCGCCGTTCGGACCCGAGGCTGCGCCACCACCGCCCCCGCCTCCGGGAGGCGACTATCCACCGCCCCCGCCCGGCGCTCCGCCTCCGCCCGGTGCGATGAACGCGCCGCCACCTGGCCCACCGCCGCCGGTCGGTCCTCCACCTGGCGCTATGCCCCCGCCCGGCGCAATGCCACCGCCTGGCGCCATGTCGCGTCCCGGCGCGCGAATGGCAGAGGCTTGCGGTCCCGACCTGAGACGCTTCTGCGCGAGCGTGCAGCCGGGTCAGGGCCGCAAAATTGAGTGCCTGCAAGCACACCGGCGCAAACTGTCGCCGCCGTGCAAAGGCTTCCTTGCGGAACGGGGCGGCAGATAGCCAGCGCGAGCGGCGCGCGGATCAACAACTCGCCCCGCCAGGCCGCTTCGTTCCTTCGCTGAAGTTTAGTGCCCCGCCATGTGCCGGCCGATCTCGGTGAGATCGGCCTCGCTGGCGCGCGTCTCGTATACCAGCGCGCCGTGAAACATCACCACCAGACGGTCGGCGAGCTCCAAAAGCTCATCGAGATCTTCGCTGACCAGCAGCACCGCGGCACCACGATTGCGCGCCGCCATGATCTCGGCGTGAATTTGCGCGACCGCCGCGAAATCGAGCCCAAAGCACGGATTGGCGGCGACCAGAATGTCGACTTCGCCCGAGAGTTCGCGAGCCAGCACCGTGCGTTGCACGTTGCCGCCCGACAATTCACCGATGGCGGTGTCGTCCGAACGGGTCTTGATCTTGTAGCGCTCGATTTTGCGTAGCGCGTTTTCGTGGAATTCCTTGCGGTTGAGCCACCAGCCCCCCGAAGCAAACGGCGCGCGATCGAATTCGCGAAAAGCCAGATTGTCCGCGACGCTCATCCGCGCGACGCAAGCGTTCTTCAGCGGCTCCTCCGGCAGGACAGAAAGATGATTGTGCCGCATCTCCCGGCGAGTGGCGTGATAAAGCTCGCCTTGCAGATAGATGCGGCCGCTTTCGGCATCGCGCTGGCCTGCCAGCACCTCGATCAATTGCCGCTGGCCATTGCCGGACACGCCGGCGATGCCGACGATTTCGCCGCCGCGAATTGACAGCGAAACGTCGCGCACCGCCGGCTCCCCCGTGTCGTCGAGCGCGTTCAGCTTTTCGATATTAAGTCGCGGCTTGCCAAACTCGCCGCTGCGCGGCGGCTGCACGGTCAATTGCTCGGCGCCGATCATGGTGCGCGCCATGGCGTCAGGGCTCAGATCCTTTACCTGTCCGTGCCCCGCCAACTTGCCTCGGCGAAGGATGGTGACCTCGTCGGCGAACGCCATGACCTCGCGAAATTTATGCGTGATCATCAGGATCGTGAGCTCGCCGCGTGCGACCATGTCGCGCAGCATGCCCAAGACCTCGTCGGCTTCACCGGGTGTCAGCACCGAGGTCGGCTCGTCGAGAATGAGGAAACGCCGCTTCAGATAAAGTTGTTTGAGGATTTCGCATTTCTGCCGCTCGCCGGCGGAAACCGCCGACACTTTGGCATTGAGAGGCACGCGAAACGGCATATGCGCGAGAAACTCCTCCAGCGCTTTTTTCTCGCGCGCCCAATCGACCACCGCAGGAACATGATCACGTGCCAGCACAAAATTCTCCGCAACCGTCATCGCCGGCACTGAGGTGAAGTGCTGATAGACCATGCCGAGACCGAGCGCGTGGGCCGCGCGCGGATTGCCGACGATCTCCTGGCGGTCGTCGATTAGAAGCTCGCCAGCATCGGCTTGGTAATAACCCATGATGCACTTAACCAGCGTCGATTTGCCGGCGCCGTTCTCGCCGAGAAGCGCGTGGAAAGTGCCGGGACGCACTTTCAGTGAGACCGCGTCGAGCGCCGTAAAAGCGCCGAAGCGTTTGGTCATTGCAATCGCTTCGACGCCGAAGGTGCTTTTTCCGGCGGTCGGAGACGGCAACCCGCCGGGGGGAACGAGCGTGGCGTATTCGCTCACGCGAGCGCCTCGAGGAACTTCGCCGAGTTCGGCCACCGCGCCAAACACGCCGCCCTGCATCTTGATCATCTTGATGGCGTGGTCGTGGTTGCTCTTGTCGGTAGCGCCGCAACAATCTTCGAGCAGCAAGCACTCGAAGCCGCGGTCGTTGGCTTCGCGCATAGTGGTGTGAACGCACACGTCCGTTGTGATGCCGGTGAGAACAACGTTGTCGATGCCGGCAAGCCGCAACATCAGTTCGAGGTCGGTGGCGCAAAACGAGCCCTTGCCGGGCTTGTCGATAATCGGTTCGCCTTCGCGCGGCGCCAACTCGGAGATGATTTCCCAGCCGGGCTCGCCGCGCACCAGAATGCGGCCGCAAGGCCCGGGATCGCCAATGCCGGCGCCGATCTGGCGCGAGCGCCAGCGTTTGTTGGCCGGCAGATCAGCAAGATCGGGCCGGTGGCCCTCCCGAGTGTGAATAATGTGAAAACCTTTGGCACGCGCGGCTGCGAGCGTCCGCTTGATGGGCTCGATTGGCGCGCGGGTCAGCGAGAGATCGTAGCCCATCTTGTCGACGTAGCCGCCGACTCCGCAGAAATCGGTCTGCATGTCGATAATGACCAGCGCGGTATTTTCCGGCCGCAAGTCGCCGTTATATGGCCACGGATAAGGTTCTGAGGCGACGTAGCGCTCCAGCGCCGGACTTTCCTTGCGCGCGAGTTGTGGCATGGCTCACCTCGTAATCGATAGTTCCGCCGGCGCACCGATCAACGTGCGCTTGGGCGAGCAGGTCACGATCATGATCAGAAGCGTCAAAATGTAGGGCGCGGCATTGAACAGATGATAGCCGTGGCTGTAGCCGACCGATTGCAACGCCGGCCCGAGCGCGGCGGCACCGCCGAACAACAGCGATGCGGCGAGGCAGAGCATGGGGTTCCAGCGCGCGAAGATCACCAACGCGACCGCAGTGATCCCCTGCCCGCTCGATAAACCTTCATTCCAACTCCCGGGATAATAAAGCGACAGGAATGAGCCGCCGACGCCGGCGAGAAAACCGCCGAACATGGTCGCGCGCAGCCGGATGAGATTGACCGAATAGCCCATGGCCAAAGCTGCGTCGGCGCTTTCGCCGGCGGTGCGGATGATCAGACCCCAGCGGGTCGTGCGCAGCGCCCAGACCAGAACCGGCGCGAGGATGACCCCAATAATAAACAGTACGTTGATGCGCAGCGCGGCGCGCAATTGCGGAATATCACTCCACCAGCCGAGGTCGATGGCGGGAAGTCGCGGCGCGGTCGGCTCGATTAGCGGTTTGCCCAGATAAAACGCCAAGCCGACACCGAACAGCATCAGCGCAATGCCGACCGCGATGTCGTTGACCCGCGGCAATCCGCAAATACCGGCATGCAGCGCGCCCATTCCCGCCCCGGTCACGCCCGCGGCGAGCACGCCGATCCAGGGCGAGCCGGTGAGATAAGAAATGCCGTAGCCAGCCATCGCGCCCATCACCAGCGTGCCTTCCAGGCCGAGGTTGATGCGGCCGCTTCTTTCGGTGATGCATTCGCCGAGGCTGACAAAGAGAAACGGTGTCGAGACCCGCACGGCGCCGCCGAGCACCGCGACCGGGACCGTCCATAATCCGATGTTGCCGGGATCCGCCAAGCGTCAAGCCCCTTTTCCGCGGAACACACTGAAGCGGCCGTAGAGCGTGTCGCTTGCCAGCACCATCACGAAGATCACACCTTCGAGCACCAGTACGGAAGCGTCCGGCAGCCCGAGCCGCCGCTGCAACAAGCCGCCGCTTGCGCCGATGCCGCCGAGAAGGATGGCGACCGGAATGACGGCGAGAGGATTTTGCCGAGACAGGAACGCGACCAGAATGCCGGCAAAGCCATAGCCGGCGGCGAGGTTCGCGTTAGTCCGCCCCTGCACGGCGGCGACTTCGAACATCCCGGCGAGGCCGGCCGCCGCGCCGGCGAGAAAACAGACAATGAGAATAAGCTTGCCGACGCTCAGTCCCACCACGCGAGCGGCGCGGATGTTCCCGCCCGCGACGCGCGCGGCGAACCCGAACACCGTGTGATAGATCAGAATGTACGAAAGCACCGCGGCCAATATCCCGAACAAAAAACCCCAGTGCACGTCGGTACCGGGGATGCTGCCGATCATGTTGGCGGCGCCGATTTCCGGTGTCGACGGCTTGTTCAAGCTGGTCGGGTCGCGCATCGGACCTTCGACAAGGAAATTCAGAATCGCGAGTGCGATGTAAACCAGCAGCAGGCTTGAGATGGTTTCGTTGACGCCGCGATACTGCCGCAACGCTCCCGATAACAAGATCCACAGCCCGCCGCCGACCATGCCGGCGATCGCCATGGCAACGTCGACGACGATCGGCGGTGCGCCGGGCATCGCCAGCGCTGCGGTGGTCGCACACAGCGCCCCGATCAGCAGCGCGCCTTCACCGCCGATGATGACCATGCCGAGTTGCGCCGGCAGCGCCGTGCACAGCGCCGTCAAAATCAGCGGCGCTGCGCGGGTCAGCGTGTTTTGCCACGAGAACCAGGTGCCGAACGCGCCCTGGTACATATAGTAATAGAGGTCGAGCGGATTCTTGCCGAACAGCGCGACGAAAATTCCGAACAGAATGAGGGACGCCAAGACCGCGCCCGCGGGGATAATGACATATTCCGCCGCGCCACCGATCTTGGCGGTAAACGGAGGCAGGCGAAGGAATTCGCCTGCCTCGGATTTCACTACAGGCGCGCCAATTGGCGTGCCAATGTCAGCTTTCACGAAGTCGCTCCGATGACGCCTTCGACGAGGTAGCTCATCTTTTCAAGCTCAGGATCGGTCTGGCCGCGCGATACGCCGGCATCGATAACCGTCTTGCCTTTGTTATCGGCAATCGGGCCTTTAAAAATGACGTAGCTGCCGGACGTCAGTGCCGCCTTCACTTCGTCGGCCTTAGCCTTTGCCTCCGCCGTGACCATGTCGCCGTATGGCGACACCTTCACGATCTCTTCCTTGAGGCCGCCGCGATAGAAGTTCGGGATGGTTTCGCCCGAGGTGAACATTTTGACGAAGCGCGGATAGAGCACTTCCCAGTTCCACTCAGCGCCAGTCAGATAAGCTTTGGGCGCCAGCACCGACTGGTTGACGTGATAGCCGGTAACCATCGCGCCGCGCCGCGCGGCGTTCTCCACCACGGTCTTTGGACCGTCGACGTGACAGGTGATGACGTCGACGCCCTGGTCGATCAGGCTGTTGGTGGCTTCGGCTTCCTTGACCGGCATCGACCAGTCGCCGGTGAAGATGACTTGGGTCGTGATTTTCGGATTGGCGAGCTTGGCGCCGAGCGTCCAGGCATTGATGTTGCGCAATACCTGCGGAATGGGTTTCGCGGCGACAAAACCAAGCTTGCCGGATTTCGACATGTAACCGGCGACAATGCCGGCGACGTGCTGCGCCTCGTCGATGTAGCCGAAATAGCTGCCGGCGTTCTTCGGATCCTTGTCCGACCACAGCCCGCCGCAATGTTCGAAGCGCAGCTTCGGAAATTTCTGCGCCATCTTGATCATGTGAGGGTTGTAGTAGCCGAACGACGTGGGGAATAAGAGAGTTCGCGCCGTCGAGATTGATCATCGACTCCATGGTCTTTTCCACGGCATCAGTCTCCGGCACTTTTTCTTCCTCGACGACCTTGATGCCTGGCATCTTCTTCAGCGCCGCGGCGCCCGCGGCATGCGCCTGGTTGTATCCGTAGTCGTCGCGCGAGCCGACGTAGATGAAGCCGATCGTTGTGTCGGCTGCAAACGCGCGGCTTACCGGCAGCGCCGAGCCGAGCGTCAGAGCGGCCGTCCCTTTGAGGACACCGCGGCGTGAAATCTTGTCGAAATTCATTGCATGCTCCCTGTACACGCGCGGGCACCTGGCGCCGCGGTTCGCTAGCCATCGGGGCGGGTGCTTCGATAGGCGAACTAGGCCTTCGCAAGCCGCATGCCAGCTTTCGCGGGTTTGCGTCCCCGACGTCAGCGCATTGAAGAGTCTGGATAATTTTGTGCCGGCCTCGCGAATGCCGGGATCAGGTAGCGGGCTCGATTAAAAAATAGGCAGATACCCGCTATGTTGTATACAAGATGACATCCTAAATCGTGCACGTACGATCATCTGCGCGGCCGCCGGATTTGTACTAACCGGACCGAGGAATAAAAAGGCCGCCCGTTGGGGCGGCTCTCTCCCAGTTCCACTTCAGCCGAACGCGCTATTTCGTCTGATGGCGAAACGCTTCTTTGATGTCGCCGGCTGATGTGATCGCGATCCATGAGCCAAACTCCATTGTCAGTTTGCTCTTCACATAGACGACACCTCTGCGCTGACGCCGTTTCGCGCCTTCCGCGCGCAGAGCATTTGGGCGTCTTGCCTTGATCGTCTCCGGAACTAGAATCGGGAAGTTCGGGGATGGAGTCCCCCATTAAGCGCCGCCTCGGCTGATGACTCCTGCCAACCGCTAGCGTCGGTAGGAGTTTCGCCGACAGGAGGCCGTCATGGGGTTCCTTATTGTTTTTATTGGCGGCGGCATTGGCGCCGCCATCCGGCATGGAGTTAACCTCACCGCTTTTCGTCTCGCCGGTCCGGGATTTCCTTACGGAACATTGTTCATCAACATTGTAGGCTCATTCGTGATGGGCCTGACCGCCGAGTATTTCGCGCTCAAGGCCGGCTTGCCGCAACATTTGCGGCTGTTTTTAACAACCGGAATTTACGGCGGGTTCACAACGTTCTCGGCATTTTCGCTGGAGACCGTACTGCTTTATGAGCGCGGCGATATTGCCGGTGCGATCATCTACGTGGCTGCATCGGTCGTCCTTTCCATTGGCGCGCTATTTGCGGGCCTTGCCATCGTCCGCGCGCTCGCTTGATCCGCCGCGTCGCCGCGGCATTGCCAGGCGGGCGATTTGTAGAAAATCCGCGCGGATTTTATCCGCCGGATCGACGAAAAAAGTATTTTTCTACTAATTTAGTATACTAATATGGAACCTCTCGTAAGCAATGGTGAGCACCGCTATGGGCGAAGCGGGCGACCACGCCGGAAGGCGTACAGACGCGATTATTGTTGGCGGCGGCGCCGGCGGCGCGCTGATGGCGCTGCATCTGCTGCGTGGCGCCGGTTTTCCGATACATGTCACGTTGATCGAGACGGCGCCGCGCATCGGCCGCGGCATTGCCTATGCGACGGCAAACCCGTCACATCTTCTCAATGTCCCGGCCGGCGCGATGAGCGCCATCGACAGCGAACCAAATCACTTCTGCGACTGGCTGTGCGAACGCACCGGCCCACCGGCGGCATCGGCGGCGGGGACGCTGCGAAGTATGTTTGTCCCGCGCGCGCTTTATGGCGAATACCTTGCGAACGCGCTCGCGCCATTTGCCGGCACACGACGATCGGGCGGCCCGGCTCTCGATCGTTCACGCCGAATGCGTGGCGATCGAAGAGAACCGTGCCGGCGTGACCGTCCTCCTCGCCGACGGCGCGCGGTACACCGCCGAGTTCGTGGTGGTGGCTACCGGCCACGACGCGGGTGCCCGGGGCGGCCGCTGTTACGTCAATCCGTGGACACCGCCGCGCGATGCCGGCGTCGAGCCGCACCATCGGGTGCTGCTCATCGGTACCGGGTTGACCATGGTCGATTATTTGCTCTCCCTCGAAGATGCCGGACACCGCGGACCAATCGTCGCCATCTCACGGCACGGTCTACTGCCGCTTGTGAATCGGGACGTCACGCCGCTATCCACCCCGGCGCACGAAGTACCGTTCGGGACGGAAATTTCCACGCTATTGCAGTGGTTGCGGGCGCGCGTTGCCGCCAACGCGGCGCGGGGCGGAGACTGGCGTGCGGTGATCGACGGCATCAGGCCTTTCAATCAGAAAATATGGAGCACCCTATCGGCGTCCGCCCGGCAGCGATTCCTCCGCCACGCGCGCGCTTGGTGGAACGTCCACCGGCACCGCATGGCGCCGGAAATCGAAGTCCGGATTGCCGACGCGCTGCGATCCGGCCGTTTGGTCGTCGATGCCAGCGAAAATAAGCGATGTCGACGCCAACGCCGCCGGCGCGCGCGTGACCTATCGGCGGCGCGGCGGACTTGTTGCCGAAACCATGCAAGTCGACAAGATTGTCGATTGTCGCGGCGTCGTCTCGGTGCCCTATCGACCGGTGAACCCCGCCGTGCGCGACCTCCTCGTGCGCGGGCACGCGCAACTCGATCCGCTGGAGATCGGATTGGACGTGATGGCCGACGGCGCCATCGTCGATGGCTCCGGGCGCGCGTCGCAGCGGCTGTTCGCCCTCGGACCGCTCGCCCGCGCGGCGCTCTGGGAAATCACCGCCATCCCGGAAATACGCGCGCAATGCGCACGCCTGGCCGACCGTCTGCATGGCGCGCGCCTGCGCCGCGCCGGCTGATCTCTGCTTAAACAGAAGCGCCTTCGCGCGGTATGTTTTTGCGCCGCGCCGCGATAATTTCAGCAACGATCGATACCGCGATCTCGTCTGGCGTAATGGCACCAAGATCAATTCCGGCCGGCGCCTTTAACTTGGCGAGCTGTTCGGGATGCACGCCGCGTCCGACCAATATCTGCTTCAGCGCCTCCGCTTTCTTTCGACTGCCGACGAAAGCGATGTAGTCGGCGTCCACGGCAAGCGCCGCGAGCAACGCGGCTTCGTCGCCGCGCCCTTGCGTCGAAACGATGACGTAGCGGGCGCCAGCCTCTTTGACCGGCAGCGCATAGCCTTCGATTCGGCGTTCGGCGTCAGCGAACGCGACCTGCTCCGCTGCTGGCGCACACACCGTCACCGCAAACCCGGCGCGCTTGGCGAAATCGGCGATGGCGACGGCGACCGGCGACGATCCGCAGATGATCACCTGGGGACGCGGCAGCACAGGCTCGACAAAAATGTCCATCGTGCCCTGGCTCGGGCACATGTTCTTGGCGAAGCGCACACCTTCCTTTTCCTCACCGGGCTGATTTCCGTGCCCCTCCAGTTGGTCGGGCGGTTGCACCGAGACCAGCCGGGAGCGTCCGTCGGCGAGCGCATCGCGCGCTGCCTTCAGCACAGCCGCACGGGCGCACCCGCCGCCGATCCAACCTTCCGAAATCGTGCCGTCGGGCAAAATCACCGCCTTGGCGCCGGCCTTGGCGGCCGTCGCCGCCACCGTGCGCACGACGGTTGCGAGCGCAAACGGCTCGCCGGCAGATTTCCGGCCAGCGATGATGTCGAGAATATCCGTGGCGCGGTTCACGGCTCAAATCCTCGCCAGATACGGCTCGAGCGCGGCAAGGCTTTCGAGATTGTGCGCCGGCGCGAACAGGTCGACGTAAGGCAGTGCTGCCTGCATGCCGCGCGCTTGCGGAGAATAATCCCGCCAGCCGATCAAAGGATTAAGCCAGACAATTCTCCGGCAACGGCGGCGCAACCGCCGCATCTCGTCGCCGAGCCGTCCGGGCTCACCGGTGTCGTATCCGTCGGAAACGATCATAACCGCGGTGCGCGAATTGATCACCCGGCGCGCATGCCAGCGATTGAACACCGCGAGGCGCGGCATCGACCGGTCGCCGCAGCAGGCCATGCGTACCTTGGTGGATGCCTAGCACCTCCCACCCATGGCCTTGCATCGCACGTACAGACGACCGCGCGGATTACGGCGTTGAGGCCGGCGCAATCCCCGCCGCTGGTCAACACGCCAATCTTTTTTGCAGAACTCACCATCGCCTCCACATCATGCTAAAATGGTCGCGCGGCACCGTCGGCGGCGTGCGGGCATTTGCTGCGCTAGCCGGCGCGACGCGCTTGCCTGCCAAACGCCGAAAAGTTGGCTCTGAGGCACGCGATAGTTCTGAGACACGCGATAGTCTGGTTCGCCCAACGCGCTTTTGCCCGCGCCTGCTGCCAGGGGACAGGGGACAGACAACACGGGTCGGCGCCGCGGCCTCAACACCGCACCCGAACCCACGGGCTCGGAACGGCGAACGGGGCTGCGTTGTAAATCGCCATCGCCCGCATGATGGCAGCAAAAGGTTAATCATTCGTTTCCGGGGGCGATTAACACGCGATCCTGAAGACGCCCGGGCGGTCGTCGCCGGCAGCCGCGGCCGCATCGGTCAGGGTCAGAGTTTGCGCGAGAACAAACGTAAGTGCGCCTTTATGCGCCTATGATCGAAAGCGACCGGACTTCTCCTTGAAACACGGTTGTTGCGAAGATCCTCGCGCCACCTTCTCGCAACAAGCGTGGACTCATGCGTCTATGCTACCTATAGTAGAAATTATCGAAGACGGTACCCGTGGCTGACAAGGAATGGCGATGGAAGCAGCACGCATCGAACGTTACGTGACCGAGCCCCGTGCTTCAGGGACATGAGATCCCCAGGATTTTCCTGCGTGCTGCGGCCACGCCGATTAACCCGCGACGCGATCGCTTTCGCGCGTGTTGCCGCGCCGGCCGTTGATGCTGCTCGCCCGCTGGACGCGTGAGCACGTGATGATGCGCTTCGGGTCGCACCTAAGCGGCGCATGCAGCCGAACTTCCAGTCACGTCTGGAAGACGCGCCGTCATCATCGCCGGATCTCTCCAGACAGGGGATCCACGGCGACGCCGTCCGCCCGCCCGCGAAACGAAGCGCGGACAGGCGGATGCCACGTCGTCCCCCGCCCCCCAGAGGCGCGAGCCAAATGTGGAGTCGCCGAATGAAGCCTGTGACAGTGCAGTGGTCGCCCACCCTGGATCGCGAGTTCATCGACCAGGTGCTCGCCAGGAACGTCGGGCGGCCGGGTGGATTGCTGGCCATTCTGCAGCAGATCCAGAACAACCATCCGCAAAAATATTTGCCGCGCGAGACGATTGAGTATGTCGCTGCCAAGGCGAAGATCCCGCTGTCCAGAATTCTACAGCGTCGTCACGTTTTACGCGCTGTTCAATCTGGCACCGCAAGGTCGCAACATTGTCTCCGTGTGCCGTGGCACCGCCTGCCACACCAGGGGATCGCGCGACCTGTACGAAAAGGTCATGATGAGCCTGGGGTTTCAGGCCTCGGAGGACGGCGGAGGAACAGTTGTCCGTCACCTCCGCCGACGGCAGCACGACCTTGCGGGTCGTCGCCTGCTTCGGGCAGTGCGCGTTGGCGCCGGTGGTGGAATTCAACCACGCGGTGTTCGGCCACATGAATGAGCGGACCTTGCAAACGACAACTCGACGCGCTCGACCGGCAGGCGCCGCAACCATGACCCGCATCGTCGACGAACGCACATTCGACCTGGCGCGCGATGCCGGCATGGCCAAGCTGCTTCCCGCGCGGCCACGCATCGCCGTCGGCATGGGTACGTGCGGGACCGGCAATGGCGCGGAGGGCGTCTACCACGCCTTCGCCCACGCCATCGAGCAGCGCGGCCTCGACGTGCAGCTGGTGCAGACCGGATGTTTCGGCTTTTGCGCCGAGGAGCCGCTGGTCAACGTCTGGCGGCCGGGTCAGCCGCTCATCATGCTGCATCGCGTGCAACCCAATCACGTTGCCCAGGTTCTCGATGGGCTGACCGGAGCGGGCGTTCCAGAGCAGCTCGTGCTGTGCAAGATCGAAGACTGGGATCACGTGACGGCGCGGGTGGACTACGGCAGCGGCGGCGGAACGATTCCGGCCTGGAATGAGATCGGCTTTTTCAAAGGCCAGAAAAAGATCGTCCTGCGCAACTGCGGCGTGATCAACCCCGGCGACATCGAGGAATACATCGCGGTCGGCGGCTATCGGGCCTTACAGAAAGTGCTGCTCGAGGGCACGCCGGAAGCGACCAATGAGCAGATCAAACTCGCCAGACTGCGTGGCCGCGGCGGCGCCGGTTTCTCGACCGGATTGAAATTCGAATATCTGCGAAAAGCGCGCGGCAACCAGAAATTCCTCATCTGCAATGCCGATGAGGGCGATCCCGGCGCCTACATGAACCGCAACGAAATCGAAAGCGACCCGCATTCGTTGCTCGAAGGCATGGCGATCGGCGGCTACATCACCGGTGCCACGCAGGGGATCATCTATGTGCGGGCGGAATATCCGCTCGCCGTCCACCGGCTGAACGTTGCCCTTGCGCAGGCGCGGGACCTCGGCCTGCTGGGCGAGAACATCCTGAACCGCGGCTACGATTTCGATATCGAACTGGTCGAAGGCGCCGGCGCATTCGTCTGCGGCGAGGAAACCGCGCTGATCAGCTCACTGGAAGGTCGCTCGGGCCGCTCGCGGCCGCGACCGCCGTACCCCGCCCAGAAGGGCCTGTGGGGCCAGCCGACCAATATCAACAACGTGGAAACCTGGTACAATATCCCGCCGATCATCACCAATGGCGCGGCGTGGTTCAACGCGATCGGCAGCGCAACGAGCCCGGGCACCAAGGTGTTCTCCCTGGTCGGCAAAGTGCGCAATACCGGCCTGGTGGAAATGCCGCTCGGCACGCCGCTCAGCAAATTCATCTACGATGCCGGCGGCGGCGCCCCGGCCGGCCACAACGTCAAGGCGGTGCAGACTGGCGGTCCGTCCGGCGGCTGCATCCCGTACAACATGCTCGACACGCCGGTCGACTTCGAATCGCTCGGCAAGCTCGGCTCGATCATGGGCTCCGGCGGCATGGTCGTCATGGACGACGACAACTGCATGGTCGACGTCGCGCGCTATTTCATCGAGTTCACGCGCGCCGAATCCTGCGGCAAATGCACGCCGTGCCGGGTCGGCCTCGACAAGGCGTTGCGCACGCTCACGCGCATCACCAAGGGCCAGGGGCGCGAGGCGGACCTCGCCGAACTGGACGAGCTGGCGCGGATGATCCGCGACACCTCGCTGTGCGGGCTGGGCCAGTCCGCGCCGAACTCGGTGCTGACCGCGCTGCGCCATTTCCGCCATGAGTTCGAGGACCATATCCGCGAGAAGCGCTGCCACGCCGGGGTCTGCCAGGATCTGGCGGTGGCGCCGTGCGAGAACAGCTGTCCGCTGCACATGAATATTCCGAGGTTCCTGCAGCTCTACCAGGAAGACCGTCTGGCGGATGCGTTCGATTCCGTCATCATGGACAATCCGTTCCCGGCCTCCACCGGCCGCGTTTGTCAGCACCCGTGTGAGAGCCGGTGCCGGCGTCAGGCGGTCGACGAACCGATCAACATGCGCGAGGTGCATCGGGTCATCGCCGATTCCGTCCTGATGTCGGACCAGTTCGACGCGATGGCCGGCAAGGTGGTGGCGCGCCGGCTCGCGCCAAGCGGCAAAACGGTCGCGGTGGTCGGCGGTGGCCCGACCGGCCTGACCGCCGCGTTCTACCTGGCGCTGCACCGGACACGCCGTCACCGTCTTCGAATCCCACTCCGAGCCCGGCGGCATGCTGCGGTTCGCGCTGCCGCCGTACCGGTTGCCCAGGGACGTGCTGGACCGTGAGATCGAGATCATTCGCCGGCTTGGCGTAACGTTCGTCTGCAACGCCCACATTGGCACCGGCACGCCATTGGCCGATCTCGAGGCACAGTTCGATGCGGTATTCGTATCGATCGGCACCTGGAAGCAATCGTCGGTCCGGGTGGCCGGCAACGACCTCGCCGGCGTGTTCGGCGCGCTGCATTTCCTCGATGGCGAGGCCCGCGATCTCGCGGCGAACCTCGGCGACGACGTTGTCGTCATCGGCGGGGGCAATGCCGCCATCGATTGCGCCCGCACGGTGGTCCGTAAGGGTTCCACCGCGACGGTCATCTATCGGCGCGAACGCAAGGACATGCCGGCGATCGCCGAGGAGGTCGACGCCGCTGAAGAGGAGGGCGTGCGCTTCGTGTTCCTGGCGTCGCCGCACCGTATCGTTGGCGAAGGCGGGACCGTCAAAGCGATCGAGGTGACGAAGACAAGGCTCGGCGCGTTCGACACCTCCGGCCGCCGCCGCCCGATCGATACCGGTGAAATCCAGTCGTTTCCCTGCGGCAGTGTCATCCTGGCCGTCGGCGAAGGCGTGGACACGGATTTTTGCCGGACAGCGGAGCTGGCGCTGAACGACCGCGGCATGCCGGAGGTCGACCGTTACGCACTCACGACGAGCCGGACTGGCGTGTTCGCGGGCGGCGATTTCGTGACCGGGGCGTCCAACGTCACCAGCGCCATGGCGTGGGGCAAGGAAGCGGCGCGCAACATCGACCGAATCTGTCCAGCGAACCGCGCTACGACAGCATCATGCCGATATTCACGTATGGACAGACGCCGCCCGAACCGAACACCACGCCCCGGCATCACGCCCGGTTCCTGCCGGCCGCGGTGCGCGCGAAGACGTTCTGTGAAGCGGTTTCGGCGCTGCCGCCCGAGGAAGCGCGGTCCGAGGCCAGCCGCTGTCTGCGCTGCGATATCCGCGAAACGGTGGCGCACGCCGTCGCCAGCCGTCAGGAGTGACGCCTATGCCGCGAATTTCAGTCCGCATCGACAGTGAGCTTTACTCCGCCACCGAAGGCCAGACCATCTACCAGGTGGCGACGGAGAATGGCCGGTCGATCCCGTCGCTCTGCCATCTGCAGGGCCTGAGTTCTCCAGGTTCCTGCCGATTGTGCCTGGTCGAGGTCGCCGGCGTGGATCGCCTGATGCCGGCCTGCACGACGCCGGCCCAGAGCGGCATGTCAGTGACCACGAACTCTGAGACCCTCGCGCACAACCGCCTGATGGCGCTGGAGCTGTTGTTTGTCGAGCGCAATCATATTTGTGCCGTCTGCGTCTCGAACGGCCACTGCGAAGCGTCAGACGCTGGCGCAGCGAACTCGGGATGACGCACGTCCGCTTTCCGTTGAATTACCCACGCCTGCCGGTGGATGCCTCGCATCCCCGCTGGGTCCTCGACCACAATCGTTGCATCCTGTGCTCGCGCTGCGTCCCCGCGTTTGCGATGAGATCGAGGGCGCCCACGTC
>CAWJUQ010000022.1:0-19750 GCA_963846055.1 uncultured Alphaproteobacteria bacterium | reverse complement strand
CGCACCATCAAGCTCGGCACCGGCACGATCAACATGCCGAATACGCATCCCGTCGCAACCGCATCGCAAATCGCCATGTTGGACCACATGCTTGATGGCCGTTTCATCTTCGGCATCAGCCCGGGCGGGCTTTTTCCGACGCCGAAGCGTTCGGCAACCTGGACGCAGACCGTAATGCCATGTTCGTCGAGGCGATCAATGCGGTGCTGAAAATCTGGGCGGGTGAGCCGCCTTACAACATCGAAGGCAAATATTGGAATATCAAGATCGAGCGGCAAGCGATGCTCGACATCGGCCAAGGTTTTTTGCCGCGACCCCTGCAAAAGCCGCATCCGCCTATTGTGGTGACGGTGGTCGCGCCGTTCTCCAAAGGAGTAACCGAAGCCGCGACGCGGGGCTGGGATCCCATCTCCGCGAACTTTTTGATGCCGGAGTGGGTCAGGAGCCATTGGGGAAAATACGTCGAGGGTTGCCAGCGCGTCGGTCGCCCGGCCGATCCGGCGAATTGGCGTGTCGCCAGAAGCATATTCGTCGCTGACGATGACCGTACCGCGGCCGCCTACGCGACCGATGCCAACAGCCCCTACCGCTTCTACTACAGCCAGCTGTTGACCAAGCTGAAAAAGGGCGGCCGGGTCGATGCGTTCAAGGCGCGGCGCGATCAACCCGATGCCGAAGTTACACTCGACGGCGTTTGCGACGCCCTCGTCATCCATGGGTCGGCGGAGAAGGTCGTGGATGAAATTTTGAGTTTCCGCGATTACATCGGCGACTTCGGGACCCTTCATTGCCGGCAAGGACTGGCGCGATCCGGCGCTTGCTAAACGGTCCATGGTGTTGATGGCGGAGAAGGTGTTGCCCAAGATCAATTCCGCGATCAAAGCATGAACCGGCGGCGTCAACTCCGCCGGATAGAGATTATTTGATCGCCTGCGGATTGATCGGCGAGCCGGTGCCGCCGGTGATGATCAGCGGCGGCCCGCAGAAGAAGAACTCGTAGACGCCGTCCTTCGTCGCAATCCTCCGCCAGTTCCTTGACGTAGAACATCTCGCCCATGGTCAGGCCCATGGCCGGAATGACGACCCAGTGCCACGGCTGGTTGACCTCCGTGGTCTCGTTCGGCCGCACCTCGACGCCCCAGGTGTCGGATGCAGATCGCCGCGATCTGCTTCTCCTGGCGACCAGTAGCAGTTCTCGAATTTGACGCCCGGCGCGTCGCCGCCGGCATAGCCGCCCCATTCCTTCTCCGCGAGGCAGCGCTCCATCTGGCCGGTGCGCACGATGCACGAAATCGCCGCGGCCGATCTCGACGTTCTGCGTCCTTGGCGCATTTGTCGAGCTCGTCGTTGGAGATGCGCTTCGCCGTCCTTCAGCCACGGCACGCCGCGGAAGCGCGCGATGTCGAGCAGCACGCCGCGGCCGACCATCTTGTTCTTGGTGTGCTCGATGCCGAGCTTGCGCAGGCCGCTGCGGTCGCATCAGCTTGGCGTCGTAGCCGTTGTACGCTTTGTCCTCGTAGAAGATGTGGCCGAGCGCGTCCCAGTGCGTCGCGCCTTGCACGCGACATCATCAGCGTGTCGTCGGCGTAGCGGATCTGTTCCAGTCCTGCTGGCCGGCGACCGCGTCGGTGCCGGTCGCGAGCATCTGGTGGATCGGATTGAAGCGGCCGCCGAACAGGCCGTTCTGCGGGCCGTTGCGGTCGAGCGGAATGCCGAGCGCGAACACCTTGCCGCTGCGGATCAGGCTTGGCGGCGCTTGACGATGTCCTCGGGCGTGACGTGATTGAGCGTGCCGATCTGGTCGTCCTTGCCCCAGCGGCCCCAGTTCGACAGCTTTCTCGGTCGCTTCGGCGATCGCCTGTTTTGCCGACCTTGATGTTCATCGCGAGACGTTTCCTTCCCGGTACTTGCCGCCGCCTTTGTTGCCAGATTTCGGATGCCAACAAGACGGCGGCGGGAAACGGTGCGCTGTAACTTCCGCCATTCCCGCAAAGCAGGAATTTGGGCAGGACAATGCCAGCGGCCCCGCGTAGCGTGACCGCCGGAACGATTTGAAAGCTTACGCCTCCGCGCCGGCGAGCTGCGGGACGGACGCCGGCGAGTCGGATGGCTTCTTCGGCTCCAGCGCAGCCGCGACCGCGTCCTCGACGCGCTCCAGCCAGACGAACTCCAGCTCGCGGCGCGCGTCCTCGGGGATGTCGTCGTAGTCGCGCCGGTTGCGCGCCGGCAGCATGACGCGCGTGATGCCGGCGCGCGCGGCGGCGACCACCTTTTCCTTGATGCCGCCGACCGGCAGCACCAGGCCGCGCAGGCTGATCTCGCCGGTCATCGCCGTGTCGCTGCGCACCGTGCGGCCGGTCAGCAGCGAGGCCAGCGCCATGAACATGGCGACGCCGGCGCTCGGGCCGTCCTTGGGCGTCGCGCCGGCCGGCACGTGGACGTGGATGTCGCTCTTCTCGAAGCGGCCGGCGTCGATGCCGAGCGCGGCGGCGCGGTTCTTGACCAGGCTGAGCGCCGCCTGCGCGCTCTCCTTCATCACGTCGCCGAGCTGGCCGGTGAGGATCAGCCGGCCCGTGCCGGGCATGCGCGTCGCCTCGATGAACAGGATGTCGCCGCCGACCGGCGTCCAGGCCAGGCCGGTGGCGACGCCGGGCACGCTCGTGCGCATCGCCACCTCGTTCTCGAAGCGCGGCGGCGCCGAGGATCGCGCGCAGATCGTCCGCGGCTCGATGCGGATCGGCCCGCTGTCGCCTTCGGCGATCCGCACCGCGGCGTGGCGCAGCACCTGGCCGATCTCGCGCTCCAGGTTGCGCACGCCGGCCTCGCGCGTGTAGCCCTGGATGATGTCGCGCGAGCGCGTCGTCGCCGATCTCGACCTGGTCGGGCTTGAGGCCGTTGGCCTCGAGCTGCCGGCGCACCAGATAGCGCTGCGCGATCTGCAGCTTCTCCTCGGCGGTGTAGCCGGCGAGGCTGATGATCTCCATGCGGTCGCGCAGCGGGCCCGGGAATGGTGTCGAGCATGTTGGCGGTGGCGATGAACACCACGCGGCTCAGGTCGAACGGCACGCGCGAGATAGTTGTCGCGGAACGTGGCGTTCTGCTCCGGGTCGAGCACCTCGAGCATCGCCGCGGACGGATCGCCCTGGATGCCGGCGCCGAGCTTGTCGATCTCGTCGAGCATCATCACGCAGTTGCGCGTGCCGGCCTTGCGGATCGCCTGGATGATGTTGCCGGGCAGCGCGCCGATATAGGTGCGGCGGTGGCCGCGGATCTCCGCCTCGTCGTGCACGCCGCCGAGGCTGACGCGCACGAACTTGCGGCCCATGGCGCGGGCGATCGACTGGCCGAGCGAGGTCTTGCCGACGCCGGGCGGGCCGACGAAGCACAGGATCGGCGCCTTGCCCTGCGGCGCGAGCTTGCGCACCGCCAGATATTCGACGATGCGCTGCTTGATCTTCTCCAGGCCGTAGTGGTCCTCGTCGAGGATGCGGCGCGCCTCGGCGATGTCGATCGGCTTTTCCTCGGGCAGCGCTCCAGGGCAGTTCGATCAGCCAGTCGAGATAGGTGCGGACCATGCCGTATTCGCCGGCGGCCTCGGGCATGCGCTGCAGCCGGCGCAGCTCCTTGCGCGCCTGCTCCTCGACCTCCTCCGGCATGCCGGCCTTGGTGATCGCCTTGTCGAGCTCGGCGATTTCGGCGGCCTTGCCCTCCTCGCCCTCGCCGAGCTGGCGCTGGATGGCCGCCATCTGCTCGCGCAGCAGCGCCTCGCGCTGGCGCTCGTCGAGCGCGGCCTTGGTCTGCCGGCCGATCTCCTGCGACAGCCGCAGCACCTCGATCCGGTGCGCGAGCAGGCGCGAGACCTTGTCCATGCGCGCAGACGACGTCGACCGTCTCGAGGATCTCCTGCTTCTCGTCCGGCTTGATGTCCATGTAGGCGGCGGCGAGGTCGGCCAGCGCGGACGGCGACGTCGATCTGACTGGACCGCGGCCAGCAGCTCGGGCGGCGCCTGCGGCAGCAGCTGCAGGGCCTCCAGCGCCTGCGCCTTCAGATTGACGAAGCGCGCCTCGATCTCCGCCGAGCGGTCTTCGGGCTCCTCGATGCGCAGCACGCGGGCGACGAAGAACGGCCGCCGCGGAGAAATTCCACGATCTGGAAGCGCTGCTCGCCCTGGCAGATCAAATGATGCGTGCCGTCCGGCGCGGTGACGTAGCGCAGCACGTTGGCGACCGTGCCGATGCGGTGCAGGTCGGCGGGGCTCGGATCGGCGATGTCGGCGGTCGCGCTGCAGCAGGATGCCGACCTGCCGTCTGCTCGCGCACCGCCTGCTGGGCGGCGGCGATCGATTTGGCGCGGCCGACGGTGATCGGCAGGACCATGCCGGGAAACAGCACGATGTTGCGCACCGGCACGATGATCAGCGCGTCGGCGGCAACGGCGGCAGCGTTGTCTGTCCGCCCGCTCCTTCGGCGGTTCCGTTTTTCGCGAGCATTTCGTTATCAGCCACGGGCGGCCTCCGCCTTCTGCAAGGTGACGACCAGACAGCCGTCGGCGATAGCGCGCCGGACGCCGCTATAGCGGCCTGCCGGCAAGCGCACACGGCGGTAAAAACGGCCTTGCGGAAGCTCAAGCCGGTGAATGGCGGCGGTTCGCAGCACGGCGGGATAAGTTCGGGTTCCGGCAATTACCAAATGATCGTCCTCGATGACCGCCTCGGCTTTTTCGGCATCGACGCCGGGCAAGGCGATCAGCGCCACGACCTCGAGCTCAGTTTCCAAAATATCGACCGGAGGCTCCCAGGTGGGCTGGCGCTCGCGCAAACCCGCCGGGCGGAACAGCTCGCGATGCATCCGCTCGGCGCGCGCGAGCATCTCGCACGCTTCCGACCACATCCAATCTCGGGCCGTATCACGGGCCATGGGCCATTCCCTCCAGCTTGGTTGCAATATGTGTGCAGTCGGCTGCCACAATTCAACGCCGTCGTCGCAGGAAGCCGGTTTGTGCTAAAATCCCCTTCGCCATAACGGGGAGCGGCATCATGCGCACCTTGGCATTACTGCTCGCACTCAGCGTCGGCTCGATCTTGCCCGCAGCCGCTGAGGAAAACCTCACGCCCGGCCAAACTGTCATCCGTTCCCAGGAAGAAGCCTTTAGCCGCGACGACGCCGCGGCGGCCTACACCTTCGCCGCTTCCGGCATCAAGAGCATGTTCCAGACGCCGGATATTTTCATGTCCATGGTGCGCAACGGGTACGCCCCGGTCTACCGGCATCGCAGTTTCGAGTTCGGCGAAGCCGCGACGTATGAAGGCAAACTCTACCAGCAAGTCCACATCATCGACGCGACTGGCGAGGCGTGGGAGGCATTGTACACGCTGGAGCCGCAAGAGGACGGAACGTTCAAGATCAGCGGCTGCGTCTTGAAAAAGGCCGTCACATCCTAGGGCTTTCCGGCCTTTAGTCTGGCAAACCGGCGTCCCGAGAAAAGCCGGCTAGTGGAGGAAACCATGAAGACCTCGGCTGCTATTGCCGCCGCCGCGCTCTGGTGCGCATGCGGGCTCTCCGCGCAGGCCCAGGAAAAAATTTCCGACGGCGTGGTCAAGATCGGCCTGATTGAAGATATGTCGAGCATTTATGCCGACATCACCGGCATCGGCGCCGTAACGGCGGCCAAGATGGCGGCTGAGGATTTCGGCGGCAAAGTCCTCGGCAAGCCGATCGAAGTCGTGTCCGCGGATCACCAGAATAAAGCCGACATCGCTTCGTCGACGGCGCGGGAATGGTTTGACTAGGGCACGTCGACGCCCTGATGGACGTGGCCGCTTCCGCGACCGCGCTCGCCGCCATCGACGTCGCCAAAGCCAAGAACAAAATTGTGGTCGTCAGCGGTCCGGGCGCTGCACGCATCACCAACGAAGCTTGTACGCCGATCTCGGTCCACTACGCCTACGACAACTACGCCCTGTCTCACGGCACGGCTTCGGCCATGGTCAAGTCCGGCTACGACAGCTGGTTCTTCCTTGCCGCGGATTATGCGTTTGGCCACGATCTCGAACAGAATACCGCCGCCGTCGTAAAGGCGAGCGGTGGCCAGGTGCTCGGCGACGTGCGGGTGCCGATCAACACCGCGGATTTCTCCTCGGCGCTGTTGCAGGCCCAAGCCTCAAAGGCCAAGGTCGTCGGCCTCGCCAATGCCGGCGCCGACACGACCAACGCGATAAAACAAGCGGCCGAATTCGGCTTGGTGCGCGCCGGTCAGAAGCTCGCCGGCCTTCTGATCTTTATCAACGACGTCAACACGCTCGGCTTGCAGACGGCGCAAGGCATGTTGCTGACCAACGCTTTTTATTGGGACCGCAACGATGAATCGCGCGCCTGGTCGCGACGCTACTTCCAGCGCATGAACCGCATGCCAAACATGGTGCAAGCCGGGATCTACTCGGCGACCACGCATTATCTCGCCGCGGTCGCGGCCGCCGGGACCGACGATACTCAGGCGGTGATGGAGAGAATGCGCGCCGCGCCGATCAACGATTTCTTTGCGAGAGACGGAAAAATCCGCGCTGATGGTCGGATGGTCCACGACATGTATTTGTATGAGGTCAAAAAACCGGAGGAATCCAAAGAGCCTTGGGACTATTACAAGCTTGTCGCTACGATTCCGGCCGATCAGGCATTCCTGCCGCTATCCGAATCGAAATGTCCGCTGGTGAAGAACTAGGAGCGAGCATGGGCGACGAGGGAGCCGCGCCCGAAATTTTATGACCGTTCGCCTAAGAGCGATTCCGCCATTTCGCGCAGTTTGACCCGCTGCACTTTGGGACCGTTGGGACTGTCAGCGACAGGAAACTGGTCGACAATAACAATCCGCTCCGGAACCTTAAATCTTGCCAGACGCTCGGAACACTGCGCACGCAACGCGCCCTCCTCCACGGTCGCGCCTTCGTGCAATTGCACGAAAGCAACCGGAACTGGATCGCCACTGCGCGCGGCTGCGACCACCTGAACGGCAGCAACGCCGGGTAAGGCCTGAATCACCGCCTCGATTTCTTCGGGGCTGACGAGATATCCGCCAAGACGCATGGCATCGCCGAGCCGCGCCTCGTAGATAAAGCCGGCGCCATCGAGGCGGCCGAGATCTCCAGTACGGAACATGCCGTCGGTTCCGATGGCGCGCTCGGTGGCAGCCGGGTTTTCCAGATAGCCGACAAAGCGCGACGGCGCATCGATCCACAATTCTCCCGGCATACCCTCAGTGAGCGCGGCGCCGGTTTCCGGATCGCGGACCGCAATCCGCGCTCGCCCGCTCACCGGCACGCCACCGCCAAGGAGCCGGGTGTCGGCTTCCGCGATTGAGAACAGCGCCTGCACCTCCGACGACCCGTACAGCCCATGGGGCCGCAGGCCCGCGGCCTCAGCGGCGGCAATCGAGGACGCCGCGGTCGAGTGGAAAGCCGCGAAACCGGAAAAGCGGACCGACCCGAAAGCGCGACCGCCGGACGCGGCGGCAATGCGGCCAAACATGTCGTCGCCGCCGACCAGGTGCGTGACCCGATGCTCGCGGATCAAGGCCGCCGCCCGCACCGCGTCAAACTGGGCAAGGCACACAATATGCGCGCCGCCGGCAATTGCCGCCATCGCGGCGGCGTTGCCGAAGGTGCCACAGAACGGCACGGCGCCAAGCAGCACAGCATCGCGCGCTTCGAGTCCAATGCGGCGGGCAACATCGACGCCGTGCCCGGCAATGGCCTGCTGATCGTGCAGGACCAGTTTCGGTCCGCTGGTCGCGCCTGAAGTGGTGAAGGTGAGGCAAGGCGCCTCTGGAGTTGCTGCGTCCGGCCCCGCCTCCGTCTCCAGACCCTCGAATGGCAGCACCGGCAACCCGGCTACGTTAGTGACACCCACCGGGGCAGATAGCGCCAGCACGCTGCGCAGGTGCGCACGGTCCTCGATCGGTAAGCTGGCCAAGATCGCCGGAAAGTCGACCGGCGCAAAAATCCAAATCCGTGACCATACTCACGGCCCGCGAGCGATGAAGCAGACTGCCTACCTCCGCGGCGCGAAAGCGGGTGTTGATGTGCACGGCGAGCGCGCCCAGACGCGCGCAGGCGAAAATCGCAGCGAGATAACCGGCACTGTTTGGCAGCCATAACGCCACCCGCGCGCCGGCTCCGACGCCGGCTTTTCGAAGCCCGGCGGCGGCACGCAGGACGCGCCGTTGAAAAGCCCGCCGGTCGAGTGTGCCCGTCGCATCGGTTACAACAGGAGCGGCCGGATCGCGGTCAGGCCACGCCAACAGGTCAGTCAGCGTGCGCGGATGATCGGGTCCATAATGCGTCCGCATCGGCCAAAGTCCGTCACGGGCGCGTGCCGTGCTTTAGCGGGCGCCCGCGGTCACGCGTTCCGCGGCGCGTACGCCCGCCGCTAAAGCCCGAACCAGATCGCCGACCGATTTAGCGGTGGCCGCGGTCGGCTTGCCTTCGCCGTCGAGACTGCTGCGCACAGCTTCGACGAGCGCCGAGCCAACCACGACTCCGTCGGCGTCCCGCGCAATGGCGCGCGCCTGCTCGGCGGTGCGCACGCCGAAGCCCACGCACACCGGCAGGTTGGTGTGTCGTTTGATACGCGCGACCGCTTGCGCGACCTTGCCGCTGTCTGGCGCAGCCGCGCCGGTGATGCCTGTGATCGAAACATAGTAGATAAAGCCTGACGTGTTGCGGAGCACCGCAGGCAACCGCTTATCGTCGGTAGTGGGCGTGGCGAGCCGGACGAAATTCAATCCCGCCTCGCGCGCCGGCAGGCACAATTCCTGATCTTCCTCGGGTGGCAGGTCGACAATGATCAAGCCATCGACGCCGGCGCTCTTGGCGTCGGCCAAGAACTTGTCGATGCCGTACACATAAATTGGATTGTAGTAGCCCATCAGAACAATCGGCGTCGCGCCGTCGGCGCTGCGAAACTCGCGGACCAAAGCGAGCGTGCGCTTCATGTTCTGGCCCGACTTGAAGGCGCGCAACCCGGCGGCCTGGATTGCGGGCCCGTCCGCCATCGGGTCACTGAACGGCATGCCCAATTCGATCACATCGGCGCCGGCGCCTGGCAGCGCCTTGAGGATCGCCAATGAGTGCTCGAAGTCGGGATCCCCGGCCATGACAAAAGTCACCAGCGCCGCGCGGCCTTCTTCCTTCAGTGCGGCAAAGCGGCGGTCGATGCGGGTGGTCATGAGTCTGAGAGCCTCACCGCGTCCTGTTTTCCAGATGCCGCGCAACCGTATCGAGGTCCTTGTCGCCGCGGCCGGATAAATTGACCACCATCAGGTGATCGGCGGGCTTGGTCGGCGCGAGTTCGAGCACCTTGGCGATAGCGTGCGCCGGCTCGAGCGCCGGAATGATGCCTTCCAGCTTCGAGAGCAACTGAAAAGCCGCGAGCGCTTCGTCATCGGTCGCCGAAAGGAAGGTTACGCGGCCGACGTCGTTGAGCCAGGCGTGCTCCGGTCCGACGCCCGGATAATCGAGGCCTGCGGATATGGAGTGCGCTTCGTTGATCTGACCGTCATCGTCCATCAGCAGATAAGTGCGGTTGCCGTGCAGCACGCCGGGCCGGCCTCCGGCAATCGAGGCCGCATGCTGACCGCTGTCTAGCCCGTGGCCAGCCGCCTCAACGCCGTAAATCTCGATCCCACGGTCGTCGAGAAACGGATGAAACAGGCCCATGGCGTTCGAGCCGCCGCCAATGCAGGCAACCAGCGAATCCGGCAGACGCTCCTCGGCGGCCAGCATCTGCTCGCGAGTTTCGTTGCCGATGATGGATTGAAAATCCCGAACCATCATCGGGTACGGATGCGGACCGGCGACTGTGCCGATGCAATAAAACGTGCTCTCGACATTGGTCACCCAGTCGCGCAGCGCCTCGTTCATTGCGTCCTTGAGGGTTTTGGCGCCGGACTGCACGGGCACGACCTTGGCGCCGAGCGTGTGCATGCGAAAGACATTTGCTCTTTTGCCGCTCGACATCGACCGCACCCATGTAAACGATGCATTCGAGACCAAAGCGGGCGCAGAGAGTGGCCGTGGCAACGCCGTGCATGCCGGCGCCGGTTTCAGCGATGATGCGCTTTTTCCCCATGCGCCGCGCGAGCAGAATTTGCCCAAGCACATTGTTGACCTTGTGCGCGCCGGTGTGATTGAGCTCCTCACGCTTGAGATAAATCTTCGCGCCACGACAATGGGCGGTGAGGCGTTCGGCGAAATAGAGCGGCGACGGCCGGCCGACGTAGTGCGCCAAGTAGCCGTCCATCTCCTTCTGAAATTGCGGGTCGGCTTTGGCCGCGGCGTAAGCCTGCTCCAATTGCAAAATCAGCGGCATCAATGTCTCGGCGACAAAGCGGCCGCCGTATAGGCCGAAATGACCGTGATCGTCCGGTCCGGTGCGAAACGAATTTGGCTGGGTAATGTTCATGCCGGACTCGCGGCAGGTTTTGCCGTCCGGCGTTTGTCGCCTTCGCGCGCCGCCCGCACGAACGCGCGAATCTTGCCAACGTCCTTCTCGCCCGGAGCGCGCTCCACTCCAGAGGAAACGTCGACCCCCGGCGCCGAGGTGACCCGCATCGCCTCGGCGACATTTGCCGCGTTGAGTCCGCCGGAAAGCATGAACGGGACTCCGGGATGGAGATCTTGCAGAAGGTGCCAGTCGAACGGCTTACCAAGCCCGCCCGGCCGGGTGGCCGCCAGCGGCGCGCGCGCGTCGAACAACAGGCGATCCACCAGAGGAGCATAAACGGCCGCAGCGGCGACGTCGGCCCGTTGCTCGACCGGAATGGCCTTCATCACCGGCAGACCGAAGCGCATTTTTATTGCGGCTATCCGGTCGGGCTGTTCCTTGCCGTGAAGCTGCAGCATATCCGGCTGCAATGCCCTGACCACTGCATCGAGCAGTGCATCGTCGGCGTCTACTGTGAGCGCCACCTTTTGCGCGCGTCCGTCCACCTGAGCGCGGAGTGTCCGCGCCATCTCGATGGATATATGCCGTGGCGACGGCGGAAAAAACACGAAGCCGACCATGTCGGCGCCCGTGTTGATCGCCGCATCGACCGCCTCTGGCGTCGACAAGCCACAGATTTTAACCGTAAGCGTCATTTGACCACGAGCGCCATGGGCGGTTGTTGGGCGCCTTCCTGCGAATGGCGCCTTTTTACATCTCGTCAATAAGCTTGTCTTGTCCGAACGATAGACGGCTAGGCCGCCGGGGGCCGCAATTGCGAGCGCGGCTTCGGTAGCGGCTGTTGGAAACCAGGCGCCGAGGCCCCGTCCCTGCCCTCCATTGCCGCGATCTTCCCGCGCAAGCTCTTCAGTTCCCCTTCAAGCCGCCGGGCCATCCATCGCCATCTGCCGTGCCGCAGCCAGGTCGCCGAACCGCCGATGAAGACGCCGATAATGAGCAAGAGGAAGATGAGCGCAAACAGCGGCAGCGTCACCGAAACAGCCGGCTCACTGCCGGCAAACGGATCGAGCGAGATCGTTACCGAATGCCGATTGGCGACCGCCAACGCGATCATGACCAGGGCGAGCGGAATGACAACGATCGCCGTGAGGATCTTTCGAAGCAAGATGAACTTCGCTCATAATGAGCGGATCAGGCAGTCGCGACCTGATTTAACCGCTCGCGCATTTCCTTGCCGGTCTTGAAGAACGGCACGCATTTTTGATCAACGGCGACGTGAGCACCGGTGCGCGGATTGCGCCCGGTGCGTGCCGGACGTTGTTTGACGGAGAACGCGCCGAAGCCGCGCAACTCGACGCGATCGCCTCGCGCCATCGCCGCGGTAATTTCGCCGAGGATGGCATTGACGATCTTTTCGACGTCACGCTGATAAAGATGCGGGTTTTGCCCGGAAATGCGTTGCACAAGTTCGGACTTGATCATGGCGGCCTGCGCGTCTTTCAGTTGGTCCCGGCAGGGTGCCAAAGGGCCAATAAACCGTCAAGATTGAGCCTTTCGACCGCCTGCACCGCGCCCCACTCGTGAAGGCCACGGGCTAGCTTTGAAAATCCAGCGGCATCGAGCGCCGCCGCGGCCTGCTGCGTGCAGGAAAGGAAGGTCGCTGAAACGCCGGTGCAGCTCGAAATCGCGCACCGGCAGCTTGTCGCTGATGCTCTTTTCCTTCGCCAGCCACGCGATTCCGGTCCGCTCGTCGCCAAGCTCGTCGACAAGCTTCAGCCCAATACCCTGGTGGCCGGTGAAAACCCGGCCGTCGGCAACGGCCTGTAATTCTTCATCGTTGAGATGCCGGCGGTCCTGCACCAGGCCGCGAAACCAAGCGTACGAATCCTTGATGATCGATTCGATCGCGGCGCGCGCTTCGGGAGAGGTCGGCTCGAACCCGCTCGGGGCGGCTTTAAGCGGCGAGGATTTGATCGATTCAACTTTGACGCCGAGTTTGTCGAGCAGGTCGGTGAAGTTCGGATATTGAAACAAAACGCCGATCGAGCCCACCAGCGAAGTCTGTTTGGCGACGATGTGATCACCGGCAATCGCCGTGATGTAGCCGCCTGAGGCGGCAAGCCCGTCGACCACGATCACCAGTGGCTTGCGCTCCTTGAGCCGGGTCAAAGCGTCGAAGAGTTGTTCCGATCCGGCGGTAGTGCCGCCGGGGCTGTCAACATGCACGATCACGGCGCGAGCCGCTTTTGATTGGCCCAATCGTTCGAGCTGTTGCACTCTTTCTTGGTCGTCTCGGATCAGCCCCTGGATCGTCACCCGGGCGATGTAGTCGCCGACGCCGGGGAACCCGCCGCGGCGGCCTAGAAACGCTGCCGCGCCGACGACCACAACCGCTATGAAGAGAACCGCGAGCACCCGCCAAAAGGTAAGCTTGCGCCGCATGCGGCGACGATCAACGATCAGGTCAGCGTCAAGCGACATCGGCCAAATCCTCGTTAGCGAAGTGCTCGTTCAACTCGCGCCAGTCTTTTCGCCATGCCGCAGCCAACGACTCGGAATGACGGATCGCATTATTCGTTTTCGCTTTCGCTTTCCTCTTCCTTTTCGCCCTGATCCTCTTTCTCGTCCTCCTCGCCCTTGCGCTTGAGCGCGGTGCCGAGAATGTCGCCTAGAGTAGCGCCCGAATCGGACGACCCGTACTGAGCGATCGCTTCTTTTTCCTCGGCGACTTCAAGCGCCTTTATCGAAACCGAGATCTTGCGCGCGCGGCGATCGAACTGGGTGACCCGCGCATCGACCTTCTCGCCGACGGCGAAACGATCGGGGCGCTGCTCGGAGCGATCCCGCGCCAGCTCCGACCGCTTGATGAAGGCGGAGAAATCGGTGCCGACGATCCTCACTTCGAGACCACCCTCTTTCACCTCAAGCACTTCGCAGGTGACGACCGAGCCTTTCTTGAGATCGCCAGCCGGCTCTGCGGGAGCCTCGCCGTCTTCAGCCAGCTGTTTGATGCCGAGCGAGATTCGCTCTTTCTCGACATCGACGTCCAGCACCTTGGCTTTGACCTTGTCGCCCTTCTTGTATTCCTCAATCACCTGCTCGCCGGGACGTTTCCAATCGAGATCGGACAGGTGCACCATGCCATCGACATCGCCGTCGAGGCCGAGGAACAAGCCGAATTCGGTTTTGTTCTTGACTTCGCCCTCGACCAGCGATCCGGCAGGATACTTTTCAACGAATACCTCCCACGGATTGCGCATGGTCTGCTTGAGACCGAGTGAGATGCGGCGCTTGACCGGATCGACTTCAAGGACCTGCACTTCGACTTCCTGAGAGGTCGATACGATCTTGCCGGGATGCACGTTCTTCTTGGTCCACGACATTTCGGAAACGTGGATCAGCCCCTCGATGCCCGGCTCGAGTTCAACGAACGCACCATAGTCGGTGATGTTGGTCACGCGGCCCTTGAAGCGAGCGCCCACAGGGTATTTGGCCTCGATGCCATGCCAAGGATCTTCAAGAAGCTGCTTCATGCCCAGCGAGATGCGATGGGTCTCGTGGTTGATTTTGATGATCTTGACCTTGACCTGCTGGCCGATGTTGAGAACCTCGGACGGATGATTGACGCGCCGCCAAGCGATGTCGGTGACGTGCAGGAGGCCATCAATGCCTCCCAGGTCGACGAACGCGCCGTAGTCGGTGATATTCTTCACCGCCCCGTCGATGACTTGACCCTCTTCGAGGTTCTGCACCAGCTCGTGGCGCTGCTCGGCGCGGGTTTCTTCCAGGACCGTGCGCCGCGACACAACGATGTTGCCGCGCCGGCGATCCATCTTCAGGATTTGGAATGGTTGCTGCTGATTCATCAGCGGTGAAACGTCACGAATGGGCCGGATATCGACCTGCGAACGCGGCAGGAAGGCCACCGCACCATCGAGGTCGACGGTGAAGCCGCCCTTCACCTGATTGAAAATAACGCCGGTGACCTTTTCGTTGCTTTGGAACGCTTTCTCCAGCTTGCCCCAGCTTTCTTCGCGCCGCGCTTTATCGCGGGAAAGCACCGCCTCGCCGAGCGCGTTCTCAATTCGCTCAAGATAAACCTCGACGGTATCGCCGACTTTGATCTCGGTGCCGCGTCCCGGTCCGGTAAACTCGCGCAAGGCGACGCGGCCTTCGGTCTTCAGTCCGACATCGATCACGGCCACATCCTTTTCGATGCCTACGACCGTTCCCTTGACGACGGATCCTTCCTGCAAATTGCCATTGCCGAACGATTCCTCGATCATGCTGGCGAAATCTTCGCGCGACGGCGCGGCGGTGGAAACCTGAGCCATAAGTTCTCCTAGCCCACTGGAAATGAAACTACCCCGAACGTGTGGCGGCCGCCGGTTGAGCCGGCGGTTGGGGCCAATGCCAGACGTTCGGGACAAATTCTTTAACCGCGCCGCACACTCGGAGCCTGAACGGGCATTCCTCCAAAGACGAAGGCGCGGTTAGCGGCGCTTTCGGCCCGTTCGGACGGCTTCGATGATTTCGATAGCGGCCCGGAATGCGGCGTCTATATCCAAATGTGTGGTATCGAGCAAGTGCGCGTCGGGCGCGGCTTTGAGCGGGGCCGCGGTCCGCCTCGAATCGCGCTCGTCCCGGCGCAGCAAATCGGCCAACACCTCATCCTTGCTGGTCTTTTCGCCTCGCGCTTGAAGCTCACGAGTGCGGCGCACGGCTCGCACTTCTGGACTGGCGGTGACAAACAATTTGATGTCGGCTCCCGGAGCAATGACCGTGCCGATATCGCGGCCGTCGAGCACGGCTCCGGGCGGCTTGGTCGCAAACTGCCGCTGGTAATTCATTAAAGCCTGACGCACCTCGGGGATCGCCGCTACTACTGAAGCGGCTTCCGTAATCGTCTGCGCCTTGAGAGCCTGTTCATCGAATTTGACGGGGTCGAGCGCGATCGCTGCGGCAGTCGCCTCCTCTACATTGTCCGGGGTGTGGCCGGCATCCAATACCGCCTTGGCGACGGCCCGGTAGATGAGGCCGGTATCGAGGTGATGAAGCCCATATACGTCGGCGATACGTCTCGCGATCGTGCCCTTGCCGGAAGCGGCGGGACCATCGATGGCAATGATCATGAGCGTGCCCGCTTTTGGCTCCGTGCAGCGTTCGGCTGGCGTTGTCGATGGATTGTGAAGCTGTTAGAGCGAACGGGAACAGGGGCAGTTCGGCGGCGACACACCAAGTCTTCGTCGTTGCGGCAAGGCCAATGGATTCGGCGGCGCTTGCGTCTCGTCGTCACTTGCACGAGGGCGCGCCAACCGATATCCGGGGGGCCTCTGACCGCGCAGTTATTATCCGATTTCACTCTCAAACGCGCACCGAGTTCGATTAGCGGCCAAAATGATTACAACATCTAGCGAGATTTGCCGAATTGCGCGCCGCTGGCGGAAGACACCGCAGCAGGGATGACGCGGTCACAACCTTGTAGCGTGTATCGATGGTGGCCGTGCGGCGACTGTTAAAGCAAAAAGCGTGGGCGCGAAGGACGGTCGGCGTGTTGGCCGCCGAGTATTTGCGTCTCGTCTGGAAGACGAGCCGCTTTGTCATGGAGCCGGCCGACCCCTATCGCATGTACGACACGGATCAGCCGGTGATCATCGGAATGTGGCACGGTCAGCATTTTCTGCTGCCATTCCTGCGCCGGAACTATCGTTTCAAGGTGCTGATCTCCCGTCACACGGATGGCGAGATCAACGCGATCGCCGCCGAGCGGCTCGGCATCGGCACTGTTCGCGGGTCCGGCGATCATGGGCGGCGATTCCAGGTCAAGGGCGGGGTCGCCGGCTTCAAGGAAATGATCGCGTCGCTGTCGGAGGGCTGGAACATGGCGCTGACCGCCGACGTTCCAAAAGTCTCCCGCGTCGCCGGAATGGGCATCATTAAGCTGGCGCAAGTCTCCGGCCGCCCGATCTTCCCGATATCGCTGGCGACCAGCCGGCGGATCGTGCTCGATAATTGGGATCGCTCGGAGATTAATCTGCCATTCAGCCGCGGTGCGATTGTGATCGGCGACCCGATACGCGTTCCGGCCGGTTCGGATACGCAAGCACTCGAACGGCTGCGAGGCGAACTCGAAGCGGCTTTAAACGCGGCGTCCGATCGCGCTCATGCCCTCGCCGACGCCCGATCGCCGGTAGCGACGGGACAATCGTTGGGAACGGCTTGAGATTACAGGCCGGGTAATGAATAATAGTCGCGTGTTTAACCCAGTGGTATGCGCTTGAGCGATCAACAAGCAGCGGCGGCGAAGCCCGCGGCATTTATCGACGACGTTCGATCGATAATTGCTAAATCGCTTAATATTCCGGTTGAGCAGCTCACGCCGGAAACCCATCTCGATGAACTGGGTGCTGAATCGCTTGACGTCATCGAGATCGTTTTCGCCCTCGAAGAGAAATTCGATATTACCATCCCATTGAAGGCCGATGAGGCGACCCGCCTGGCGAGCTCGGACAAAAGCGGTGACGGCCAGGACATGCCGTTTTCGACGGTCGGCGATGTTGCCGACATCGTGGAGAAACTGGTTGCGGCGAAGAAGTCTAAAGCCGCACAATGAACCGTGTCGTCGTTACCGGCCTCGGTGTTGTTTCTCCGATCGGCAGCACGCGCGAAGAGTTCTGGTCGGCCCTGGTTGAAGCGCGTTCGGGCATCGGACCGATTACCCGTATCCCCACCGAGCGTTTGAACATACGCATCGCCGCAGAAGTACGCGATTTCGATCCTTCCCAACATTTCGATTCGAAAAGACTGGGAATGATGGATCGTTTCTCGCAGTTTGCCGTGGTTGCCGCGCGCGCCGCGGTCAAGGACGCGCAACTTGAAATTACCGAAGAGATGGCGCTGGAAACGGCGACCATTATCGGCAACGGCGCGGGCGGGGTGAACACGCTCGACGACGCCTTCTTGCGCCTCTACGGACAAAATAATCCGCGATCACATCCGCTGACCATTCCGCGACTGATGGCAAACGCCCCGAGCAGCCTCATCTCTATGGACATTGGCCTTAAAGGTCCCACCTTCACCATCGCTTCGGCGTGTGCCTCGGGGACGCACGCTATCGGCCAAGCGTTTCAGATGGTGCGAACCGGTCAGGTGCAAGTGGCGCTTGCCGGCGGAACCGAGGCTTGCATCACCGTCGGCACGATGAAAGCTTGGGAAGCGCTACGGGTTATGAGCGCGGACACCTGCCGGCCGTTCTCGCGCAATCGCAGTGGACTGGTGCTCGGCGAGGGTGCGGCGATCTTCGTCCTGGAGCCGCGCGAACGAGCCGTGGCGCGCGGTGCGCCAATATATGCGGAACTCATGGGTTTTGGGATGAGCGCCGACGCCGGCGATATCACCGCCATCGATCCGGATGGCGCGGCGCGCGCCATCCGCGGTGCCCTGAAAGATGCGAAAGTCAATCCGGATGAGATGGATTACGTCAACGCTCATGGCACCGCCACTGCGTTAAACGATAAAGGCGAAACGGTCGCGTTGCGCAAGGCGTTCGGCGACAGCGCCGATCAACTGGCGGTTTCTTCGAGCAAGGCCGTGCTGGGTCACAGTTTGGGAGCCGCGGGCGCGCTGGAATTCGCCGCCACGGCGCTCGCGCTACACCACCAAACGATCCCGCCAACGGCGAATTTCGAAGAGCCGGATCCCGAGTGCGATCTTGACTACGTACCCAATACCGCGCGCAACGCACCCCTCGAACTCGCGATGTCCAGTTCTTTCGCGTTTGGCGGCTTGAACGCAGTGCTGGTGCTCGGCCGCGCTTAATTTCAGCTGGCCGAAATGCGGGGCCTCGCCTCGCTCAAAAGCATGGGCCTCCGCGTCGAGTTTCGAGACGAATCAAACGAAAACGCTTATGAGATGGTATCGTTAAACTCGCGAAATCGCCTGACTCGCGTTACAGGATTTGTCTAGAATTGTTATTCCTTCCGGTGTTGCCCGCCAGTGTTATTCGCGCGGTGGGGGCCAGCGCGTTCCTTGGCGAGCAATCGGCGATCTTGAGTAGGCCGCAGCCCCCCCGAGCAATTGCGTTCCGTCGGCCAAGCATTGGCTCTTGCGGAGCGCCGAACTGGAGGCTGATTGTGAGCACGTCACGCAATCACAGCTTAAGGCCCAGAGGAACGCCGGGTAAAATTGATCTCGACAAATTTCAAGATTCCTGGCGGCAGCTTCACGGTGTCTGGAGCCTGGCGGGCGTTCACGAAGATCCACTCGCGACATACAACGCGGGAATTACCTCGCTAGAACATACGACGCGCGCTCTTCTGGTCGGATTGTTGAACTGTGACGAGGAAGAAGCCGAATATTTGTTCACGGCCGCCCGCGCTGTGCGCGACGAGCATGTAGGGACCCGGATCGACATGCGCGCTGCGATCGATGTCGGCAACGTGTGCCGCGTTAATTGCCACTACTGCCCGATGCGGCGCGATAATCTTCACTCGATCGCCAAAAAGGGCCCCGGCGCCATAACGGCCTACCGCGCAGACAGTGACAAAATGCGTGAAGTCGCCGAGTACGCCTACCGACTGGGCTTTCGGGAGTTGTTCTTTCAATCCGGCGAGGACTCTCGTGTCGTTCCCGAGGTGATCAGGGGCGTCAAGGCAGTGATGGACGCCCATGCCGACTACAACATCACGCTCAACCTCGGTGCGCTGGCGAATGGTGAATACGAAAAACTTCGTGAGGCCGGCGCCCGAAATTTCCTTATTAAGCACGAGACCGCAAACCCGATCCTGCACGAGCAATTGCGCGAGGAAACCCTGCGCCATCGCGTCGATCACATGATCAAGGCGCGAACAGCAGGATTTGAGATCGGATCCGGCAATATCCTGGGACTACCCGGACAAACCGACGAAGATTTGGCCGAAGACATTCTTTTTCTCGGTCGGTTGAACATTACGAAGATGGTGAGTTGTGCACCGTTCACTCCATCCGACGAACTTCCGGAAGATGCGCGCAATACTCCACCGGGCGACTTCGACAAAACCCGCCGCTTTATTGCACTTCTCCGGCTGTGCTTTCCCGACGCGCGGATTCCGGCGGTCAGCAACGCGGACAGCCCGCTCATGCCGCGTCGACAGCGCGGCAAGAGCGGTCAGGCGCTGTTCATGGACGCCGGCGCAAATGGCATAACAGTGAATTTCACGCCTCCGGAATGGGAGGCCAACTACGGTTTATACGAACGCGGCACCAGCAAAACCTATTTGGTAAGCCTCAAAAAAGCACAGCAGGTTGCCGCCGAGACGGGACTCTCCACGGGGAT
>CAWJUQ010000021.1:0-231788 GCA_963846055.1 uncultured Alphaproteobacteria bacterium | reverse complement strand
CTGGAAAAAGAGGGCATTGCGCCATCCGACTCCACCAGCGAGCAGTCCGGCCATCTCGCATAGTGGCCGAATAGATCTACACCGACGAATTCGGAATTGCTCTTTCAGGTCGTTCGGTTGAACCGAAAACATTTCGGCAGCGACGACCCAGATGGAAAAGGCGGGTGGATATGGTCAGTTGGCGACGTCCGCCGCGCCTCTATCGCTTTCCCGATCTCAAAACGGCGATCGACCTAAACAAGACGATCTTTGTGGTCGAGGGCGAAAAGGATGTTCACGCCCTACTGAAAAATTCACTGCACGCGACCTGCAACCCTGGTGGCGCGAACAAATGGCTCCCAGAATACAGTGAGATGCTGCGCGGAGCAGACGTCGTCGTAGTTCCTGACAATGACGAGAGCGGGCGCCGTCACGGCCAAGAAGTGGCGACAGCATTACACGGAATAGCGCTTCGTGTTCGGGTCCTCGATTTGCCCGCAGTGTGGGCTGACTGTCCGCCAAAGGGGGATGTGAGCGACTGGTTTGAGGCAGGTCACACCGCAGACGAGCTATCGGCCATAACCGCAGCACTGCCGGAATGGGTGCCGTCTATGGCGGCGCAGGTCATGGCCAATGAAATCCCATCGGTTTCGGTCAGGCTGCGCCCTCTCGATCTAAAAACGTTCCTAAAACTTGCCATCAAACCCCGCGAGATGCTGCTCGACCCGATCCTGCCGGAGAAAGGTCTGGCGATGCTGTACGCAGCACGCGGCACCGGCAAGACCCACGTCGCACTTGGCATCGCCTTCGCGATCGCGACAGGAACGAAGTTTCTGAAGTGGACGGCACCGAGGCCACGTCGCGTATTGCTAATCGATGGCGAGATGCCCGCCGCCGCCCTGCAAGAACGTCTCGCGAGCATCATCGCGAGCACGCCGGAATCCGAACTAGATCCGGCAAATATCCAGATAATCGCCGGTGATCTGATCGAAGCAGGCGGTATCGGCAATCTGGCTTCGACTGACGTGCAAGCTGAGCTGGCGGGATGGCTAGATGGTGTCGATGTCCTCGTACTCGATAACCTATCCAGCCTGACGGCGGTCATTCGAGACAACGATGCCGAGAGCTGGGGCCCTATCCAAGAATGGCTGCTCCGTCTTCGACGCCGCGGCATTTCAGTGCTGATTGTTCACCACGCCGGCAAGGGTGGTCAGCAGCGAGGTACTAGCCGACGCGAGGATGTGCTCGACACCAGCATTTCGCTGCGACACCCGGCGGACTATTCGCCCGTGGACGGTGCCCGGTTCGAGGTCCATCTCGAAAAGGCGCGCGGCGTTCACGGCGAGGCGGCGAAGCCATTTGAGGCGCGCCTGGAGACGCGGGACGGTAGGGCGATTTGGACCACGCGGGAGCTGGAGGATGCTAACCGCGCCCGCGTTGAAGCCCTCCTGGACGATGGCCTCAGCGTTCGCGAGATCGCCGACGAAACCGGCATTCCAAAATCAACCGTCCACCGACTGAAGAAAGCCATCGAAGCGATTGGAGGCGGCAATGCCGATTGATGCCGAACTCCTAAATGTCGCTCATCGTCTGCTGCGGAAAAACTGGGACAGCACCTGGGACAGTCGTGGGACACCACCTAAAAAACTGTCCCAAGAGGTTTTAGGTGCTGGGACAGACAAAAGCCCGTTAAATCAAATGGATGACTCCACTGTCCCACTGTCCCAGACCCTAGGTCACGGGACGGTGGGACACCCCGGAAAAACTGGGACAGCACCTGGGACAGTCGTGGGACAGTGGTACCAAAACACCCTGGAAGCGTTGCTGCAGCGATGCCCAGAATTTGTGGAGGCGGACCGCTGGCAACAAGCAATTCACGACGCAGACAGTTTCGTCGCGACGTGGGGAGAACAAGCGCACTCACTCGGCTGGACTGCCCGGGATCTTTTCGGACTGCCGCCGATCCCTGAGCGGCCTAGGGCGAACTATCAGCGTCTATCCCGCTACGACTGCACCGGCCTTGTGTGGCTGCTGCAAGCGAGGCCCGTCGTCGCTCTGACAGCGGATACGGCCGCAATCCAAACCGAGAGCGGCGGCATCCTGACCTATCGCAAAAACAACAAGCCCGCCTATGGCCCACTAGGCGATAGCCTCGATGACATGGGGCCCGCCGCATGAGCAACAAAACCTCGGCTCTGACCGAGCCCCTCACGATCGCGGAGTGGTGGAAAAACCGCCGTGGTGAGTTCGTGCGGCTCGTGCTGAACACCTTCCAGGGTCGCAACGTCTTCGACCTTCGCACCTGGTACACCGCCGACGGCCACCTAAAGCCCGGCAAAGGGTTTGCCGTCGAGGTCCGGCATCTGCCTAGGCTCGCTGCAGAGATTGCCAAGGCCGAAGCCAGGGCACGCGAGCTGGGCCTAATTGACGACGGCGCCGCCGATGAGTGAACCGATCCGTCGCCGGCTGTCCGATCGTCGCGGCAGCATAACCTTCACTCTTCAAGTAGGTGGCCCCAGGTTCACCGCCACCGCGAGCCGATTTGACGACGGCTCGCTAGGCGAGATCTTTCTGCAAAATCACAAGGCCGACTCCACCGCCGGTATCATGGCGGCTGACGCGGCCATTGCGGCGTCACTCGCCCTCCAATTCGGCTGCCCTATGGAGACGCTCCGCAAGGCGCTCTGTCGCGACGCACGCGGGAATGCCACCGGGCCGCTCGGCGTCGCGCTCGACGCGCTGGCGAGAGAAGTCCAGCCATGAGCCGCCTCCGCACGTCGACCTCCGAACAGGCCGTCCAACGCGCTGTCTGCCAGCACCTGCGCCAACGCGGTGCCAGGGGTCTTGTTTGGTGGCACACGCCGAACGGCGGCCGGCGCGGCCCGGTGGAAGCGGCGATCTTCAACGGTCTAGGCGTTCGCGCCGGTGTGGCAGACCTGATCTTGCTCCACGACGGCCAGGCGTACGCTCTTGAGCTGAAAACGGAGCGTGGCCGCCCGAGCGCCGCCCAAACGCAATTCATCTCCGAGTTTCGCGCTGCCGGTGGTGTGGGGGCGATCGCTAATGGCTTGGACCAGGCCCTGCACGCCCTCGAAGCCTGGAAGCTCCTGCTAGGGCGCGCAGCATGACCAAGCAACATTGCGTAGCCGACAACACGAAAGGATCAGAACCGTGAAACACCGTCACACACGCCAACAGCAACGCCTAAAAGCAGCATCCCGCAATAGGCGTCTCGAAGTTGACAAAACAGCGGACGAGCAGCCGAGCTCGGGCGTTGCCAAGTTCAAGAAGTCTTCCATGCTCCACATGAAGGCTGAAGGCGGCCACACCAAAAATCGCTTGGACAAGTTCAGGCGCGGTGGCCGATCGCGGTCGAAGAAGGCAGACCAAGCGAGTTTGCTGAAACTCGCGAATGGCGGGACAGCGGGCCTTTCGGTGAACGTTCTTGGCGGCGCGCCAGGTTCGCCGACCATTCCGAGTGTTGGGATGGTGCACGGGAATGGACCTCCGACACCCGCGAAGTTGAGCTTTCCCCAGCAGCAGAGTTTGTTCAACCAGCTGGCCCAGGTTGGTAATGCGTCCAATGGCTTGAATAAATTAGGTTCAATGCTCCCGACAGGTCTGACAGGACCGCAGAATGGGGCCGGTGATTCAGGTATGGGCGGTTGGAGTTTGTCCACGCCGTCTCTTGGGATTGGACAGGCGCGCGGAGGCCGCGCTTTTGCAGATGGCGGTCGTGCTCGAACCTCGGCCGCGCGCAAGATTGCGAAAACCTGAAACACGGATATCGATATGAAACACCGCCACAAACTACAACAGCAGCGCCGAAGAACATCGTCCCAGGACAGCCGTTCTGGGATTCACCAAGCAATCGAAGAGCAAACGGTATCGGGCTCGGGCCGGACCAAAAGGCGATTGCATCAAATGCCCGCCGAAGGCGGCCGTACGAAGCATCGTCTGGATAAATTCCGTCGTGGCGGGCGGCCGAAAAGATTTGAAGATGGTGGAACAACCCGCTCTGACAATCCTGGCAATGAAATTTCTGCCGCGAACAGGGAGCGCAAGGGGACCCTCAGCCGGATATCAGACGAACTGTTCGGGCCAAAGTCGGCCTACAGGCACGGCGGCCGACCAAGGCATCGTGGATACGACGCCGGCGGGGCAGCACCGTCGATTTTCAATCCGCCCACCCAGCAGGATTTTCATCAACCCACCTAAACCGAATTACGTCGCGTCGCTCGTTCAAAATGCCGGAAAGAATATGTCGGCACGAACGGCGGCCACGCTTGCCTCCCTTCAGAAAAGCGCGCCGAGCTTTCCCGGTTCACCAAAGATTCCGGTCCCGGGGATCAAAAAAGGCGGGCGGGTGAAAAGAGGGACCGCTCGATGAAGCAGCGTCACAAGCTGCAGCGACAGCGCCAAAGACCGGCATCCGCGAAAAGGCGGGTTGAAGCTTACGAAGAAGCAAATGAGCAACAGCAGCCGAGCCCCAGCAAAGTCAAAAGACGCTCTACCTATCAGGTGCAGGCAGAAGGTGGCCGAACCAAGCCGCGCCTCGACAAGTTTCGGCGCAGCAGACGGCCGAGGCGCTTTGCTGTTGGCGGTGCCGCCGATCCAGGCGCCCCGCTTTCACTCAACCCCGCTGATTACGCAAATGTCGGCATGAATGGCCAAGGTCAGTGGGTAAATGCGAATACCGGCAAGCTTCTGGATCAGCCGCCGCCACTTTCACCAAGCGGGATCGCCTATATGCGCCAAGCTGCACGAAACCCTGATACGCGAGACTTCGTGAACCAAGTCAACTCGCTTAGCGAACTGATTGGCGTGCTGGACGGTGCCGACGCGACTTCAATTCCTGGCGGCCTTGCGCCTACACGGTCCGGGGGTCGGATCGGCAAAGGCCGATAGGTAACACATGCCCGAAGTCCAACTCGCAGATCAAAAGCAAAATGGTGGATCTTCAGCAGCCAAACGGATGCGGCGACACCGCGAACGGCGGCGCGACGGGCTGCGCTGTTTGAATATTGAGTTACGCGCAACGGAAATCGACGCGCTAATCGACAGAGGGTTGCTCAAATCTGATACGCGTAACGACGAAGCGGCGATTAAAGAGGCCCTGTACGCTCACCTAGAGGGTACGCTGGCGTGACTGCTAGAGGCTTTTGCAATGATTGATCAAAGCTCGCGGCACCCGGTCATGCGCGCTATCGGCGTTTCGTGGTTTCGGAAGGAAGACTACGACGCCATCAGGAAAATATCGGAGGACGGCCATAGAATGCCGGACAGGTGGGAAGACTGGTTGAAAAATGCCGAGGAGAAGGAACGGAAAGTCATGAAATCCTGGCAGATTGTTGAGCGTGTCTACATCGACCCCGACACATTCCCCGATTGGTGTAGAGCCAACGACGTTGCGGTCAGTCGCGAAGGACGACATAAATTCGTCGTGACCACACTTGCCGCCAAATACGGAAATAAAAGCTGAACACGCCCCATTCACGACAATTATTGGAAAGACTTCGAATATGCCGATCTTGAAAAATCCCAAACATGAACGCTTTGCACAGGAGCTGGCACAAGGCAAAAATGCCGACAAGGCTTATCAGGACGCCGGCTTTAAGCCCAATCGCGGCAATGCCTGTACGCTAAAAGCAAAACAAAGCGTTTTGGACCGGGTGGCAGAATTGCAACAACGCTGTGCTGAGCGAGCTGAAATAACGAAGGGCGCGTTAATTGCCGAACTGGACGAGGCACTGAAGATCGCTATCGAGGACAGGAATCCGAACGCGATTGTTGCGGCTGTGAAGGAAAAGGCCATCTTGTCTGGCAAGCGTGTCGAGCGGTCTGAAACCGGTCAACCCGGTGAGTTTGACGACATTGAAATGATGGGTGCTGACGAACTTAGACGCTTCATTGCCGACACTGCGGAACGCGTTAAGGCGCCGCGTCTGAACTAACATGGCAAATGAGATGAGCCTGGAGCTTTTATCGCCGCGAGAACGGCGGCGATATAGCCGTGCGTTGAAGCGACTTCCCTTGGTGGAGGAGCGCGAAGCTCTAGAGGACAGCCTGATCAAATTCTTTGAGGCGGCGTGGCCGGAAGTGGATCCTGCGCAGCTTGACCTTAATTGGCATCACAGGGCCATAGCTGAGCACCTGGAGGCGGTTACTCGGGGTCAGATCCGCAAGCTTCTGATCAACATCCCGCCGCGGCACACCAAAACGCTGTTGGCGAGTGTGATTTTCCCAGCCTGGGTCTGGGCGCAGCCGCTCGATCCGGATAACCCCATGGTTGGCCCGCAGGCCAAGTTCTTGTGTCTGTCCTATGCCGATAATTTAGTGATGGACAACGCCACCTATGCGCATCGGCTTGTCGTGTCAGACTGGTACCAGAAGCGCTGGGGTGACAGGGTCAAGATCGCGCACGATCAGGACGCCAAGAACAAGTTCGATACGACACTCGGCGGTACACGAATATCGGCCCCGTTTAACGGTACAATCACAGGCCGCGGTGGCGACTACAAGATTATGGACGACCCGCACAAGGTTGACGAAGCAGAGAGCCAGGTTACGCGGGAGAAGGTTCTGCGCGTCTACGACGGGACGCTAAAGTCCCGTTTGACCGATTCCGCGTACTGCAGCCGAGATATTGGTAATGCAACGGCTGCACGAGCATGATCTAGCCGGCCACATTCTCGATAACGACGACGAGTTTGTGCATCTCAACCTGCCTGCCGAATATGACAACACCCGGCTTGTGTGACGGTCACGCTGCCGGGCAAGAATGAGCGCTGGCAGGATCCGCGAACCGAGGATGGCGAGCTGCTATGGCCGCAGCGCTTTGGTCCGAAGGAATTAGCTCCATACAAGCGTAACCCCTACGAATGGTCTGGCCAATGGCAGCAATTGCCTGTCCCGCGTGGCGGTTCAATTCTTAAGTAGGATGGTGGCAGATCTGGATCGGGAAACCGCTGCGCGTTGCGGGCTGGAATGGAACGACGAACCGGGAGCTACCAAGAACTTACCGGCGTGCGATCTGATCAGCGCCTCGCTCGATACGGCCTTTGACACCAAGAAGGAAAACGACTACTCGGCACTGACGATCTGGGGATCGTTCGTGATGCCGCTCGATCCTGACCGGCAGATTTACGATTACGTGTATGACGCCGCAGGCAGAGTCCCCGCAGCCATTCCAGGTCTTGGCGTTCGACGCTGGATGTTGTTGTACGCCTGGCAGGCGAGGCTAGAGTTTCACGATTTGCTTGAGCGTGTTGCGAAGGACTGCAAGCGCTACAAGGCATCTCGCCTGCTCATTGAAGCCAAAGCTTCCGGTAAGTCTGTTGCCCAAGAAATGCGACGGGCATATGCCCGCGAGAACTTCGGCGTAACAGAAATCAATCCCGGCAATCTGGACAAGATCGCCCGCGCGCATTCAGTAGTTTATCTGTTCACCGACAAGATGGTGTGGATGCCCGATCCGGAAGTAATTGATTGGGCAGCGATGGTGATGAACGACTGCGCGAGCTTCCCCAAGGGGCTCACGACGATCTGACTGACTCTGTAACGCAATTCCTGAATTGGGTACGCACGGCTGGACTAGCTGAGCGCAAGGAAGAATACGAAGCCGAGATCGAAGAGTTGTTCAAGTACAAGAAGCGCAGTCAGGGGATATATCCCGGCAGCGAATAGCGAGGTCGGCGTCGCATTGCGCCCGATATGGGCACGCGATCTTCTCGGTACGCTCGAGATTGGCAAGCGGCGCAACCAGGTCCGACCGAGGTCAACGGTTATGCCGCGCGCCTGCTTAGCGGGGTTTCGGCCGAAGCTGGGGATTGTTCGATACAATTGCCGCCGGCTTTCTTGGCGCGGTAAAGCGCCTGATCCGCCTCCTGCAGAAACGCGTCGAGGTCAAGGCCGGAATCAAGCGCGATTGCAACGCCCGCGCTTACAGTGACGCTCAGTGTAAGCTCTCCAACGGTGTGTCGGGCGGCTTCAAACGCCGCTCGCACACTTTCTGCCAGCCGGAGGGCCTCATCGCGCCCCCTATTTGGTAGCAGGCTGGCAAACTCCTCACCTCCGATCCGGCCAAAAAGCTCGTTTGGCCGAAGGTGCGAAGTAGCCAGCCGACAGAATGCGGTAAGCACTTCATCGCCCACATAGTGCCCGTATCGATCGTTGATGTTCTTGAAGCGATCGAGATCGAACATAATGAGGGCCGTCGGCTCGCTCGCGAAGCGCGCCCGCGTCAACAGCTGTTCGCATTTCTGGAAGAAACCGCGACGGTTTGCGACGCCGGTCAGCGGATCAGTCAAGGAGGCGCGCCGGTAGCGCGCGGCGATCTGGTCCTTAACGAGGCTTCCGAACAGATAGGCCGTACTGATACAAACGAATGCGCCTTCGAAGATGGCAAAAGTTAGCAAATCGAGGTCAGAAGGATCGGGATGGGCCCATGTCCCAGCAAGCGGAATGTGGATGGGATGGCGATGGCATGAGCGAGAAGCAGCGCTATGATCGGCCAGCGCCATACATCGTCGCCACGTGCACGCCAGAGCTCAAACGCGGCGAGTAAAGTGTAGGCGATGCCGATCGCCACCATAATGGTGGCCAGGGCTTTCGGCTGAGCGTAGATAGGGCTAACTACGCAAGCTACAAGCCATAACACCACACCCACCATTGCCAGCGGGATTGAGGCGTTCTTGCCGTCTAGTTTCCGGGCGCCACACCACAACACTCCGTAAGTGCCAGCGAGAAGCGCGTTGCCGACGATGATCGACCAGAAGTCGGGAATCGTGCCGCGGAGTACTATGATAAGCGTCGTTGCGACAGACGCGTTGATGAAGCCCGCGCCCCATAGAGCAAGGGCAGTTACTCGTCGGTGCTGAAGCCACGACAACAGCAGAAGGCACCCGGTAAGCGCCGGCGTAACAACCGCAAGAGTCAGCAAAGTCGAATGACCGGGCACAGCGGTTTCTAATAGCCGCTGATGAGCTACTGGCTCGTTAATCGCACTTCCCTAATCTGAGCGCCGATAGAGCTGCCGGCTATTTCTATCGTATTCAAGCACCCGTCATTCAGTAAAATTTGCCGAGTTTATTATACGCCGCGGCAATTCCTCGTGAGGCACCCTCGGCGAGACTTAGCGTTCTTGGCCTTACCGCCTTGGGGCCGATCATCACTGCTCCTCCGAAGCGGAGCTTCGCTAATCGCGCAAGTGCGTCGGTTCCGTCAGTCCCGGAACAGCGAAAGGATTTTTGATCTAATTTTTCGACGGGGCTTTACCGCGTCTTACACAATCCTGCCTACGGTGTAGGCGGCGCTTTCCTGTACGGCCAGGTCCCTAATGTTAACGGTCTATAACTGTGTGGTCCACGCGCACGATCTTCGTTTGGTTGGTCTTGCTGCGCTGATCTGCGCCATCGCGTCTTTCGCTGCGATTAGTCTTCTTCATCACGTACGTAGCTCTAAGGGCCGTATGCGGCACGTGTGGCTCTGCATTTCGGCGACCTCAACAGGTTTTGGAATCTGGGCTACCCACTTCATTGCCATGCTGGCGTTTTCGCCAGGAATTCCTAGTGGCTATAACATCGTCCTAACCTTTCTCTCGCTCGTCGCCGCCATCTTGCTCACCGGCGTTGGATTGGTAGTAGCGATGAATTCCGTACGTGGCATTGGTGTCTGGTTGGGTGGCACTATTGTCGGTGGCGGAATAGCCGCCATGCACTACATCGGCATGGCCGCGTTCGAAATCCAAGGACGAATTATATGGGATCCGGTTCTAGTTGCGGCTTCGATCGCGCTAGGCTCTGCGGTCGGTGCAATCGCATTGCCGGTTGGATTGCGCGGCGCCTCCTTAAAATGGAAACTCCTAGGCGCCTTACTGCTGACATTAGCTATCTGCAGCCACCACTTTACGGCGATGGCTGCCGCCGCCATCATTCCGGACCCAAGTGTTGAAGTTTCCGATGGCGCGTTACCGACCGGATGGCTAGCAATTGCCGTGGCGCTTGCGAGCGTCATCATCATACTACTCGCGCTTGCTGGCGTGGCGTTCGACATGCGCGACCGCCGACGGACAGAGCTTGAGATCGAGCGGATGCGTGGCCTTGTCAACGCCGCTGTTGAAGGGCTGTTGGTATGCGATACGAGAACAATTGTAAGCGCAAATAACAGCTTTGCTGACCTCGTGGGGGCGACCGTCGATAGGTTGCTCGGCGAAAATCTCTCTCAATATTTTCCTGATGAATCGACCCTGCTAAAATTGTTCGCAGCCGCCAATACTTCGATTGAAGGCGAGATCCGCAAAATCGACGGCTCGACCGGTCCGGTTGAACTGATAATGCGACCTATTGACTTTGGTGGCAAACCGCACCGCGCCATTGCCATTCGCGATCTTCAGGCCCGTAGGCGCGCCGAGCAACATATCAGATACCTAGCCCATCATGATTCACTGACCGGAATACCAAATCGCAGCACCTTCAACAAGAAGTTGGACCAGGGAATTGATGTGGCGCTCAAGTCCGGCAAAAAAATTGCGGTGCTATGCCTTGACCTTGATAGGTTCAAAGAGGTCAACGACCTCTTCGGCCATGCGGCCGGCGATGAGATGCTTCAATCCGTGGCTAAACGTATTGCTAGCTTGCTCGACGATAGCCAAATGATCGCCCGTCTTAGTGGCGATGAGTTTGCAATCATCGCGCCGGGACTATCTAATCCGGCAGTGGCCGGCCGCATTGCTGAATCCATTCTTGAAACTCTTCAGCAACCAGATGCGATGAACCCAAACGGGATGGTGGTTTCCACCAGCATTGGCATTGCACTCTGTCCCGATGATGCTACCGACCGGCAAGCGTTGCTGACACATGCCGATACAGCTTTGTATCGCGCCAAAAACGAAGGTCGCGGAATTTACAGATACTTCGAAGCGTCAATGGGCGCCGCTGTTCACGATCGGCGGCTCTTGGAACACGACTTGCGTCAAGCAGTCGCCCGGCGGGAACTGCGGCTGGTCTATCAGCCGCTAAGGGAAATCCCCGGCGGCAAGGCTATCGGATTTGAAGCCTTGCTGCGCTGGAATCATCCCACCCGCGGAGAGGTGCCACCCGCCGAATTTATTCCGCTCGCTGAGGAGACGGGGGTAATTCTCGCGATTGGTGAATGGGTATTACGGGAAGCGTGCCGCGAGGCGGCCACATGGCTTTCGCCGCTAGCCGTCGCGGTCAACGTCTCGTCAGTACAAATCCACAACGCGAATTTTGCTCACGCCGTGCATGAAATCCTGTTCGAGACCGGTCTCGCTCCGAACCGACTGGAATTAGAAGTTACCGAAACGGCCCTAGTGCGAGATCTTAACCGTGCATTGTCAACGCTCCGGCGAATCAAGATGCTCGGTGTGCGGATCGCCATGGACGATTTCGGCACCGGCTACTCCTCGCTGTCAAATTTGCGAGCCTTCCCTTTCGACAAAATTAAAATCGACAGGTCATTCATCAAATCCGTAAATCTCAACGAACAAGCCGCCGCCATTGTGCGCTCAGTGCTGGGCCTCGGACGGGCGCTAAACTTACCGGTGCTAGCTGAAGGGGTGGAAACAGCTGCAGAATTAGAATTCCTGAAAAAAGAAAATTGCAATGAGGCTCAAGGCTATCTGCTCGGACGACCGGCGGAAATCGAAACTTTTGCTTCCCTAACCAGTGACCGGGCTCTTGAGCAGGCGGAAAACTCGATAGTGGTTCCGATGCAAAAAACATCGCTGGTGCACATCAAAAAAGCGGTCGCACTTTCGGGCGAATAATTAAGTTGCACCTAAGCAAGCCGTTACTGACCGACCGGAAAGCGCTGGCGCGGTACACGTCACCCAACGGGCCCTGGAGGAAATAAGCGACGAAGAGCTCATGGAAATGTTGGACGCTGTGCGATCTTTGGGCTCCGCCGCTGGCAAGATGCCGCGCAAGGCAGACAGGCGCCATTGAGCCGGCGAAGGAAGGACCGGTAATTCAGGGGGACTTATTCGAATGAGACATCCTGATCCCCTTTGTATTTAACCTTAAGGGTGTGAGCATCCGATCGACAAGTCGAATAACTCGCCCGGACTGTAAATCTATACGTGCCGAGCCCAAGCGGTGGATGCGGTTGCCAATTAAATTGTTCCGACTGGAGAGACAATTCTGTTGCGCCCTTCTTTATGCTGGCGAGATTGTAAATCTGTCCTAGGTCGTCGTAAGGCGGAACTACCCGGTCATTTGTTGATCCGGCGGGCTCGTCAGTGTTGGGAAACAATGGCAATCGTTCTTGCACGATTACGTTTGTATCTTTCTCCAGCCGCGTTAGATAAATGCGACATACCACCTCTCGCCATCCTCGATTAATTGCGCGGATGCGAATCCATTTAGTTCCGCTATTGTCCGTTGCGAGAAAAGGCTCACTATTATCAGATTGGAAAACGATGGGTGGTCTAATAAATTCTGTAAAACTCCCCAGGTAAACAACAACAGCGAGCAGAGCACATACAGAAATCTTCGCCACTAACGGCCAGCGTTTAACGTGGCGGTAGTTCCAGAAAAGCTCTCCCAAAAGCGCGATGCCAGCGGTTGCCAGAAAGAAAATTGTGAGCTCACTTACGCCGGCCTCCATCGCTTGAGAGATGGCAGCGAGGCCGAGAAAAAGTTTTGAAAATGACAGGTCTTTGCCCACAGGGGTCCCTTCTGGGAACTCATATTGATAGGGGCCAGTGGCCCTTTTAACTGAGGGCTGGTCCATTTTGGGGCTCAGCCGGTACCGCCGCCAAGGTCGGGTTACGCGGGTCCGCCGGAAGGGCTTTTCATCAAGGGTTAACGTGACACTGTACAGAATCTTTCCTATATCCCATTATACCGAGCAGCCAATGGAAGGATCGAATTATGGGCGGCGCTTTGAAGGAGCTGATTGAGGCGACAAAGGCGATTAAGCCCACCGCGGAACAGCGGGAAGAGCAGCGGCGTAGCTTTGCCTATGGCAACACTGCGTTCGAGAATTCCCTTATCACTCGCGAAATGGTCGATCGCCAAGCGGACTTGCTCGCCAAAGAGCAGAATGGGTGAGCAGAAGCAACGACACAGTCGCGCTCTTGAACCTGACCTCATAGCTGATCCGCAGCTCAAAGCGGAGGCGGAGGCCAAGAATGGCCTTCGCCAATACGACCTCGGCATCCACATCATCGAAACAGCGCTCGAGCGGAGCGCTACCGTATTTAACCTGCGCCCCTCGACCATCCTTGCGCTTCATCGTGAGGCGCTCCGCGGCATTAGCTCTTACGCTGGTCTATGGCGCCCAGCAGGCGTGGAGATCCAGGGAAGCAAACACTCTCCGCCGGGCGCTCACCTGGTGGCAGAGCTGGTCGAGAACATGTGCGACTACGTCAATGAGCGGTGGCAAGACACAACGGCACTTCATCTTGCGGCGTATCTCATGTGGCGGCTCAATTGGATTCATCCTTTCGCTGATGGCAATGGGCGCACTTCGCGGATGACCTCCTACGTTGTCATGTCGATAAAGATTGGCGGGGTGCTAGGGGGCGCACCGACGATCCCCGAACAGATCGTTGGCAACCGTGTGCCTTATTTCGAAGCTTTAGACCAAGCCGATGAAGCCTGCAAAAAAGGCCAGCTCGATCTATCGAAGATGGAGGAGTTGGTCGGAGGGCTGCTCGCCAATCAGCTCATGAGCATTTACAAATTGGCTGGCGGACAAATGAAAGCAATCGCCGACGGCGAGACCCGCCAGTGAGGTGGCAGTTAGTGCCGGCGATCGCCTCAATGCCCCAGCTCATTGGTCATTTATCTGGCCACTGCTGCAGCACACGCGTCCGCTGCCTGATCGTCAGGCGGATGCGTGGCCGACGTTTGACTTCTCCAGCGAACAGCTCACGAGCTTTGTCGAGATTGTTGCCGGCATAGAGCAAGCGGTCGATCTTCGTGCCGTCCTTGGTCCACTTTTCGACCTTGTAGAAATTAAGGTCATCCGCGCGCAGCGGGTTGTCGGTCTCTTCGTCGGACCATTTAAGCTCGTCTTCTGACCACTTGTTCATCACGGGAAACGTCGCGTAAGCGCGTGGCCTAGCTTCGAGCCCACGCCTCTTTCTTTTTGCTCGTCAGGATAGATCTAACTGCTGATGCGAGGAACGATACCGCAAAAAGTATCATCCACAAGGCGACCGCCAGTCGCATTAGTCCTGGATGCGCGTTTGGTGTTTGTTGCCGCACAGGGGATGGTTGGTCAGAAGTCAACTGAATAGCCTCAGCACAGCATCACCAACCAGCCGGCTACGCCACCAAACATAAGCCAAAGGCAGCCAGAGGGTGTGCACGCTTGAACAACATTTCGATATCGAGAAAGATACGCTTTCAAAAGTCGAAGTCGAGAACATCCCAAGCGCACCGATCTTAGAATCTGGAGATATCTTTAACGCGCCTAGTTTCGCAGTGCACAAACGAAACTCACCCCCAATCCTCTTCAGCCTCCCGCTTGACCACCGGTGCAGCGGGATTTTTGATCTTTAGCCAATGATCGACGCGGCCGGGCTTGTAGGGAGAACCGAGCCGTTTCGACACGATGCCCTCGCAACCCAGCAATCTTTAGTTTTCTATCAGCACCCACTCCTTGCGCTCGTTTTGCATTTCGCGAGTGGCCTTTCCCGAGTTGTAATCGACGCAAGTCCGAACATCTTGGAACTTATTGAAGCTGCAAACATCGCGCCTGATGAGTTTTCCGTCAGCGTCTTCGGTTCTTCTAATCATCATTCTTGAACCGTCTTCGTCGTCGAAGAAAATCGCCATGGTGCAAATACGAAGTTCTGGTTGGCAGGACCTGTTGGCCTGTATGGATCCTCCATTTTGTTGCGTTGAAAGTGCTGATGCACCTTTGACTAATTCATCCCACGATTTTTTAGAGGATTGAGGGGTCTGGCTGGAAAGTGTGGCATTGTTGGAGGGATCAAGTTGAATGGGAGCTTGTCCCGTACTCGGAAGCTGATTTGGGGCTTGTCCGCTTATCGGTTCAGACGGGGTCTGAGACGGCTTGCCCGTCATTGTGGCTCCTATCGAGCGCAGATCGTCCGGCGTAAGCCAAACCATTGAACTGGGCGGCGTCACCACCATCTTTCCTAAAACCGCCCCCGGCACTCCCAGTTCTTTTAAAACTCGAGCCATCACCACAGTCGCGCCCGCGGCTTCCATCGTTTCCCGCCCTTCGGCGTCCGAAGCGCCGTGCACGCCGACTGAAGCTGAGTAACTGGCGTACTTTGAAGTCCCGGCCGCGAATACAACGAAACAAGCAGAAGCGCAGATCGTCCCTGCGGCAACCACTGTCCCGATTTTCCCGTGTCGTATGATTTCGGCCAACTTCGCCGTTTCGCCGATATCGCGCCCGGCGAGTTGAGCCTTACGCCAGAGACAATGCGGCGACCGTCATTAGCGAGCTTGATTATTTTTGTTAGCTCGTCCGCATCGCCTGGTGATATTTCACCGTTCAGATGAACAGCAATTTTGCCGTCCTTGAGCATGACGGTTGATAAGGAGGCGGCGTGAGCCGAAGCGGCCAGGTGGAATATTGCCGCCAACACGAGTGAGAAGGCTGCTGCTAGCATCAGCCGCACAAGAAATCACCACCGCATGCGAAAGCGAACTTCGCGCGTGTCGCCCCTCATTACGCGCTCCGGACCATATATCGAGGGTATCTGCCGCACAATGGGTTGTAGAAAGCCATAATGCTACCCATCCGCAGTTGGATCGGGCAGGCTCGATATTAGGGGGTAGATTGGGTCCGCATCGCCCGATCACAGCTTCTCGGAGGGGCTATTTACTGCTTCGCCTGGCGCCGAGCGCTTTCTCCATCAAACGCCGGATTGCCTCTGGGCGGGACGGCCGGTCGTCCTGTTGCCGTATCCAGGCATCCAGAACGACCACGCGGTCTGGCTGTATTCGAACCTGGATTTGGATGCCGTGGCCTGTAGCCGGTGGCCCGCGTTTTTTCTTTGGTACCATGGATTGACGTGCCATATGAAACCATGGTACCACGAAGAAGTCGGGCCGCCAAGGTGCTGGAAACACCAAGGCGGCCCTAACCCAAGCCACGAGGTGAACCATGGCTCAGGCTATCAATCCATCTATCACATCCCGCTTCCACAATCTTTCGAACGAAGCGCTGGCCGACACGCTCGGCCAAGCGGATGCCGTGCTTAAGGGCGCTGAAGCCGAATGCAAAGTGCTCAAGGACGAAGTAAAGCGCCGTGGTCTGCTCGAAGCCACGGGTGAGAACTTTGCTATCCGCGTCGCTGAACGGATCTCGGGCCGGCTCGATGTAGCTGCCGTCAAGCATCTCGGCGATTCCTGGCGCCGCTTCGAGGTCGCGACGGTCTCAAGCGTTGTCCGCATCAAGGCGGTCCAGCGGCTCGCGCAAGCGGCCTGACGTTCTTCCTAACATCGCATGCATCGCCCACGGCCGAAGGCCGTGGGTTACCCCGCAATGATTCACATCAGGGAACGATCATGTCCAAAGCAAAATCGAAATCCATAGCGGCTAACAGAATGCCGGTACCCCGCACTGGCAAAGCCGTGGCCGCACTTAGAAAGAGCGTTGGAGCCCGACCCGCAAAGGCTTCAAAGGGCGTCGCGCCTACGTCGCATCAACCTCTCCGTGCCCTCATCGAGTTCGCCAGCCTCTCGGCTGGCCACAGGACGTTTCTAATCAGGGAAAGCGGTTCAGCTCCGCATCTGAAGATCGGAGAGTATGCCGTTATAGACCAGCTCGACCGGGAACTGCAGCACGGCGAAGTGTACCTCATTCAGGGTACGTCAGGTGAACGGCGCCGCCGGCTCGCTCAAGCGACGTCGACTTACTGCAACATCACCGGTCCCGGCGCCGAAGAAACGCTTGTCTGGTGGCTTAAAGATTTGCGTGGAATGCACGACACCGGTCAGCGGTTAGATGGTATTCCGTTGTTCGCCGGGTTGAGCGACGGCCCCTATCGGGCAGAGGATCTCCAGCGGCAGATCGCGGGCCGTGTCGTCGGGTTTGCGCACAAGTCATTCGGCAAGGCGATCGCCCCATCGGCAGGTTTTCATGACGAAGCCGGTGGTAATGCAGCTTTCGATCCCGCCGAGTATCTCGACGTTCTGATCGCTACCGGGCATGAGCCCTACATTTGCGGGGGCGCCTACTTTGAGAGCCCGCCGGAGCGGGCGCTGTCCGATGCCGAGCGCAAGCAGGTGCTCGCGGTTCACTCGAAATTCGCCGAGGCCTCCACCGCTCTCCAGCGCGTAAAGCAGGAATGCATTCGCCGCGGCCTGGTCAAGGACAGCCGTGCGGCATGAGCAGTTCGATCGTCGCCCACGCAACGCAACGACCTTCGGGCTTAGCTACCTACTAGCCGCACCGAGAGCATTTGCTCCCTAAACCAATGGAGATTGAAATGTCAGACAAACTCAATCGCCGCGCCATCCTGGCCGGATCCGCAACTGTTCCCGCTCTTGCGGTTCCTGCTGCTGCCGGGCCGCCTCCGCTCGCAGATAGCCGCCTTCTTGAACTGGAACGCCACGTTGCAATCGCCGAAGCTGCGGCTATCGAAGCCGGAAACCTGCACACGGAGGCCGAAGAGGCAATGATTGCTTGGGAGCGAAGCAACCCCGAGCCGGTCCTGCGCTCAACAGAGCCGCCCGAGCTCGACGCCGAACTCATGCGCGCTCTTGCCCCCTATGGAGGTGATTGGCTCGTAAGGGCTGTTCGCGCCATTTTGCACGGCTTTGATAAAAACGGCGCTGCAGAGGCTGCGTCTGCTGAGCATTCTGCAGCTATTGAGCTCTGGGAGGAGCGTCGCCGGATTGCTCGCACTAACTGCCACTATGACGAGCTCGAGGCGGAATACCACCGCCTCCTCGAGCGAGCAGATGCTATCCGCGCAGAAGCTGCTGAGATTGTGGCGTGCACCATTGAGGACTTGCGATGCAAGGTCCGAATGATGAGCCAGTGTGACCTTCTCGGCTTAGATAACCCCTTAGTTGAAAGCATCGTGGACGATCTGGGGCGCGGGCACATCATGATTTGCTTCAGCGCAAGCGCCCCATCACTCAGGAATACATCAGAAAATGAGCGAGAGCGAGCTTGCCGCCGTCGCTTCAAAGGCACCGGAGGTTTTTACTCCAGTGATCTTTCAATACGGGACGTTCAGCTTCCACGCGTACTGGTTCGATTAGAGAAATGACCCCTTCCCAACGCGCAAAACTCACCATTGTGAAACGTGCCCATTGAGCAATCGACTAGGCGGCTTCGGCTGCCCTCTATTAGTCTCACCGACAACTGTTCAAACAACATCTCTTCATTGAACAGTGGCCAATCTAACAGTGCGGTTTATCATGGCGAAAACGACGCTCCGCCTGGTCACGCCAACAACTGAAAATCGAACAGTAGGCCCGCGCCGGCCCAAGAATGCCGAGTTGCGAACCAGAGAACACCTCACCCCAGACGAGGCGGAACTGCTGCTCGAGGCGGCCAAGAAGAACCGCCACGGCCAGCGTGACGGCTTAATGGTGCTTTTGGCCTACAGGCACGGCCTCAGGGCCGCTGAAGTGGTAGACCTGCGTTGGGAGCAGGTCGACTTTAAAACTGCGTCCCTGCACGTCCGGCGCGTCAAGAACGGCACGCCAAGTACTCATCCTCTCACCGGCCGCGAGTTGCGGTTATTGCGTCGCCATCAGCGGGAAAGCGAGCGCTCGCCATTCGTGTTCGTGTCCGAACGCGGCGCCCCGCTCTCAGCGCCTGGATTCTCTCGCATGATCGAGAGGGCCGCGAGGTTGGCGAAGCTCGGCATCAAGGTCCATGCCCACATGTTGCGCCATGCCACGGGCTTTAAGCTCGCCAATGATGGCATCGATACCCGTGCGCTACAGGCGTACCTCGGCCACCGCAACATTCAGAACACGACCAGGTACACCGCCCTGGCGCCTGATCGGTTCAAGGGATTTTGGAAAGACTAATGCCAGCAAGGTCATCTGCCGCCACGTGTTGCCGAGCCGCGCTTAACGCGACGTCGCGGGAATGCCAAATTCGCCATTAGCCGCGACCCGGCGCGCGAGGGCCGGGGTTGCTCTTTTTAGATCTTGTCCTAGTTCCGAGCCTTCTGCATTAAATCTTGGTCTGTCCTAATTTCATAGCAGCACTATTATTTTGCAAGTTGACCAAAGTTTCATCGGCAACGCATTGTATGATTCTCTCGCGGGGGCCGAGACTTGGAATGCGTACGCACAGGGACGCTGCGGAGCTTGCTACGATTTGCGCCCGTAACGCTCGAATGGCTGTTAGCAAAGAAGTAGCAGCGGAGCTCTGGCAAATGGCATTGGTATACCAAGCCGAAGCGGGCGAGCTAAATAACGGCAAGAAGCCAGACATTGGCGACCTGCCCTTGTGGCTGAAAGAATAGGACGGCCCAATAAAATGAAATGGCCAACTGAAGCAGCCTAGCTTTCCTCGTTTCGGTGCAGCTGCAGTCGTTCTCCGTAAAGATCGATGATCTGCCGATTGATGCGCTCGATCTCGGCAGGATCGGTTGTCCTACGAAGCAACGCGCGGATCTTGTCGATGCGTTTGTCGATATCTACGCAGGATTGGCACATGGCGAGCAGCATCCCTGCCCAACAAATGCGAACGGTGTTCTTTGGTTTCAATTCGCATGGGGCTAGCTGCTAGGAGCTGCCCGCTGTCGGTCCTGAGAGCGCTCCACCGCTATCCTTCACGCGCCTTTCTATTTGTCGCTTGTGGGTAGGAAACAGCGCGGCGTCGCGGAGGACGTCCTATTGAGCAATGTTGCTAGGTCTCCCCGCGAGTCCGGCCAGCGCAACGGCGCGCAGCCGAGTTACATCTCGTTCGCCTTTTCGCGATGCCGAAATAATCCGCCGCGCTATAACGTTCTGAACGACCTTTTCCGGTTGGCCGGAAGCGCGCAACGCTTTGCACGCGGCATCAAACGCCTCGCCCATGACTTTCGTCGCTTCGTCGTCAAAGACGCCGCGAGGTAAGTATGGGATTATCGACGCCATCGAATGCCTCTTGGATGAACTACAAACTGAGGCCGGCTTGGCGGGATTTTTCCCGCATTCACTCGCCGAACTCACCTAGCCTGGCAGTCGCTATAGGGCTCGTTCCCGCCCGATCAGGTCGAACACTTGGCCGCAGCGGCAGGCGAGCTTGGTATCCTCTGGAGTATCCGCCGGCTGCATGACGCGGAAATAAGGCGGTAGTTTCTCAATCGCAAAGGATGGTTCACTGCGGAGCCAAACGTGCCCGCTAAGCCCGCAACTTGGACATCTTAGCTCGACGTCGTAGGCATCGCCCATACCGCGGCATCCTATGCAGCGGCCCCGCGAACCTTACGAGCGCCAATGGCATTCAACGCTCGCTCTTTAATGAGTGCCGGATCGCGTTCGCCCTTGCTCGTAACTGTGACGATGGCTGTGGCGACAATTTCAGTGATCGGGTCGTCTCGATCGACAAGGCCGAGATCGAGTAAGGCTGCCTCATAGGCCGCCGTCATCGCTTTGATTTCTGCGGACCCAAAGGAGCCGTTGGCAATCAGCCGATAGATAGCCATGGCACGCCCCAACGCGAGGACAATGACATTTCCGAAAGCTTACCACCGTTGGAACTTCAGTGGAACCGGAAAAATATCCAGAGGCAATGGGCGCACGATTACTTGGCGAGAATGCATCCCGCACGGCCTTCAGGAGAGGGTCCTTGTAGGGCGTTGAACGGCTAACGGACGGGCTATTTTGGTTGAATTGGGGATTCCTGGTCGACCAATCTTTCGTTCTGCTTGGCGAGTTGACGCGCTCGTTCTGTGGCCAGCATCGTCCAAGCATCGGCCATTTCCTCTAGCTGTTCTTTTGATCTTGGTCTCTTATCTTCGCTGCCATTTGGCGGCATTCAGCGGTGTGTTGCTTGCGCGGCAGCGGCGGGCGTTACGCTACCGGAAACCGCAGAAACCTGGCGTCAGCGCCGCTCCGGCCAGGATACTTTGGCGAGACGTTGCGAGCGCTCGCTGAGGCGGATGCGGTCAGTGGAAAAACCAAAACACACGCAGCAAAATCAGCCCGATAAAGGCAAGTACTAGAAACATTAGAAGTCGGTCGGGTCCCCTATGATCGGGGCTTCGCTTGTAGCCATTCATGCGTCATTCTCGCTCAACAGCGCATGAGCTTCTCGCGGCTTTGGTCCAGGTGCCGACGGTCCAATACAGCAAAAAGAAAGCCCCGGAGCAGCTTGGGGACGGCCACGGGGCTAGTCGTTCGCGTGAAACCGCTATAATCGCGGTCCCGTAGGCAAATTTAGGCCAGAAATACATAAGCAGCAATATCGGCAGCCCGGCGCGTTGGCCGCTCTTTTAGGCGCAAGCTCCACTGCGTAAGGTCGTTTTCAATGCCGAAGAAAAACGAAAATCCGATTGACCGGCACGTCGGGGCGCGGATTCGCATGCAGCGCCTAGTGCGCGGCTTATCACAGACCGAGCTAGGCAAGGCAGTCGGCGTCACTTTTCAGCAGGTACAGAAATACGAGAAGGGCATAAACCGTGTGAGCTCCAGCCGGCTGCAACGGATCGCGAATGTCTTCGAGGTTGCGCCAGATTTCTTCTTTGACGAAGCGCAGACAAAAAAAGGGGGTAACTTCGGCTCCGGTGATCCCCTGATTGACGAATGTATCTCGTCGCGGGACGGCATCGCTCTGTCGCGGGCGTTCACCAAGATCGGCGATCAGAAAATACGCCGGAGCATCGTCCTGCTTGTTGAGCAGATTGCTCAAGTCTAACCCCGGGTCGGACGCGCCCCCAATCCGATTGCCCAACTCTAATGAGAGTGCAATCATGTCGCTATGGAATACAGGGGAATACGATATACGGTCCGCGCCCGGATAGAACGGGACCAGTGGGTCGTAGCCATTCATCCTGAGGACGTTGAAAGCGCCGGAAAAGTGATAAACGGTAACCGGGCAGAGGCCGAATTGCTGGCTCGCTCCATGATCAACAAATGGTTTGAGCGGCATCGGCCGACAGCCGCTGGGCGCCAGCTTACTTCTCAGTCTGCCACCACGGTTGATCAGCCGGGTTGAAGCCTTCAGGATAGCTTTTGATGTTCGATTTCGAACCGGGCAACGACGGCGCGCGTAAGCGCGCGCGGCCTCCGGAGCTGTTGCTGCTCCTTCTCGTGTTCGCGCTTCTTGGCGGGGCGTTGATTATGATCTTTAGACGGGGAACGCATTGACCAGCGTCCGACGAGCAAAGTCCGGCCTCTCGGCTTCAGTCGCTTAACGCGGTCATCCCCGTTCAATCTCGCGAAATGGAGGGCTAGCCGGTTTTTCAATGCCAGCAATGCCGATGTTGCATAGCCGTTTCGGATCGCGCTCGCCCCGCCTTGCGGCTTCGATTATTGGCCCAGCGATTATCTCGCGTACTAGTTCTGACAGGTTGCCGTCTTGAAGTTCTGCGCAGGCGGTATCGAATGCTTCGTCCATGACGCGGGTGGCGAACTCGTCGAAAGCGGACGAGTCGGTAGGTGTAAGGTATCTAAGAATTTGACCCATTTGCGGGCTCCCCTCATTGCCGTTCAGGCGGGAGCGCTACCGAACTCTCAGGCACCGACGCCTGACCAAGGACGCAGCTGGTGATGGGCCGATGGTGCGCCTAAACGCACGCAATAGATATGCAAATCCGGCGAGTGCCGAAGACGTTGTTTCGGCCGTTATCGAAACTGCAATCCTTGATTACCGTACGCTTACCGTTGTCGACGTGAGGAGGGCAGTTAATCCGCTAACGGGGCCTAAGTGATTGATTTCGTTGGTACAGCTGGGTAAATTCGAACTACCGACCTCCTGATCCACAGTCAGGCGCTCTAACCAACTGAGCTACAGCTGCACGGGCCGCGGTCCGGCAAGTGCGCGGAAGCTATGAGGAACGCCTGTTCTTGGCAAGATCGCAAACGGAAGCCGTGCCAAAATCGCAAACAAAAACCCGGGCGCAAGGCCCGGGCTTCTGACCCGTCGTGCGACGGGAGCTACTTGACGCAACTAAACTATGGCGCCGTCAGCGGCGTTAGCTCGCGTTAGCGAACGCCTTGTTCATGCCGCTCTTGATCGGCTCTGCGGTCTCGGTCGCGACCTTCTGCGCCAGCGTTCCAAGCTCTTTGCTCTGCTGGGTGAGGGTTTCGAACTGCTTGCGCGCGTGCGCGTTGCTCAGTTCGACCACCTCGGAGAGGGTCTTGGCCGCCATGACCTGACCGGCGAAATCGAACGCGGCGTTGGTGTTGGCGCGGGCGACCTCGATGACCTTGAGGCCATAATCGGAGGCGCCTTTGGTCGCGGTGGAATAGGTCGTCTCGAGCACGTCCGTTGCCTCTTCCGCTGCGGCCTTCATCTTCTCGTAGGTGTCCTTGGCCTGGGCGACGCCTCGCTCCGCGAATTCGCGGAAGGCGGCGGGCATCTCGACCTTGGGCATGTCGAACTTGGGGAGCTCGAATTTCGGCATTTCAAACGCTCCGGCGGCCGGCTTCATCTTGGCTTTCGGGGCTGCACTTGCGGCTTCCGCCATGGCACTCGTCCTTGCTCTGGTGTGATTTCGGGAAATGTTTTCTTGGGCTGTTAAGCTTGCAGTTTCCGTTAGCCCCGCCGCCCAACGCGCGTGGCCTCACATTCATTCACTGACCCTTTTGCCGAACGCAGCACGGTTAAAGGCCGGGCCTCTGCTATTCTATATAGCAGAAATTTGGTGCATCGCAATAGATTTTTTCGCAATGCACAAAATCAGGACAAAACCGCAGTGTTTTCGGTAGTTTGCCGGAGGCGTGCCGTCGCCGCGCGTCACGGCCTTTTAGGCTTCGCAGCATCCATGACTATTTTGGCAGCACTTTGGCCGAGGTCTTGGGCCTGCGACGACAAGGCGCGCATCTGATTGGCCAGAAACTCTGATTGCAGGCGCATCACTTCCTGGGGGTTCTTGGCGTTCATGAGCTTTTGCGCAAAGTCGAAAGTCGACGACATGTTTTGCTCGGCGAAAGCCATTGATTTGTGGGCGATCTCGCTGGCGCCGGCCCGCGCCGCTTCGGCCTGGCCTTTCCACTGTGATACGGCCTGGTTAGCCGCCTGGGCGATGCCATCAAAGGCGGTTCGCGCCTGAGATACGCTCTGCTCGACGAACGCCCGTACCTCATTAGGCATCGCGAATTGTTCGAAGGGTTCCTTCGCCATCGTCAACTCCTCAGACCCCTGACCGCGATCATCCTAGGCGCATTTCCAGCCGGCGTGCACCCCAGTCCGCACGCTACATCAACGCGATAGCTTGATTAAGGTTATCCCCCCTTGGGGTTACTGAGTAGAGGGCCCGGCATGGACGGTCCGAACCGGCATCGTTAAGAATCCCTTAGCAACGAGTGCCGCGGTTATGTCGATCGTCGAGTTAGCGTTCGTACCATCGAGCGATCCGCGACTTGCGGCTCAGCTTGCCGACCATGCGACCAGCCCGTCGCCAGTTTGGCTATGGAGCGCCGACGGTTCGCATATCGTTTGGACCAATGCCGTCGGGGCGGCGGTTTTCGGCGCTGCTGACACCCGCGAAAGCGCGGAGAGGCTTTTCGAGTTCGATCATCCGGCTGTGGCAGAAATTTCGCGACTTGGGGCAACGCTGCCGGCCAGCGGGGAAGCGCGGCTGGAAAGGTTGCGCGGTTTTGGCGCCAGTTTCGGCGGCGCGCTGACTTGCATTTGCTCGCTGGTTCCCATCGCCGACGACGCTTTCGCCGTCCTGGTCGTCGGCACCGAGGCCGCCGGGCTGCCGCTGACGTTGCGCGAACGCGTTCACCGCTTGTTTGCTGGACGGGACAGCGCGCTCGCGGTCTTTGCGCTCGATGGCGCGCTCCTCTTTGCCACACAAGAAGGACAAGCCCGGCTCGGCGAGACGCCGACCTCGTCGGCACTTGGGATTGCGGAGCTCGCGGCGCAGGCGCTGACGACCGGACGGGCCAGCGGCGTCACGCGTTACGGCGCTATCACCATCGAACGTCTTGGCGTGGATAGTTCCGCCGTGCTCGCGGTGACCTTCGGCCCTGAACCACCGGAGCGCGAACTGGATCTGCGAGGGGCGGATACCGGAATGCCGCATTGGCTGTCACCGGAATTGCCTGCGGCGGCAATCCCGGAGTCGCACGAGGGCGACGAAAGGCGTCATCCGCTGCGTTTCGTTTGGCAAATGGACGCCGAAGGTCATTTCGTCATCGGCTCCGACGAGTTTACCGAGCTTGTCGGGCCGCGGACCACGGCGGCGTTCGGCCGGTTGTGGAGCGAGATTGCGGCCGAGCTGAAAGTCGATCCGGAAGATCGGATTGCGCACGCGGTCGCGACGCATGAGACCTGGAGCGGAATTGTCCTGTCGTGGCCGGTGGAAGAAGGCGACGAGTGGCTTCCCGTCGAATTCGCAGGTCTTCCGGTCTTCGACAGCGCGCGGCAGTTTTGCGGTTATCGAGGTTTTGGCATTTGCCGCGATGTGGCGCGCATCAATCAATTGCTGCGGGTCCGGCGCGAACCCTCGTTCGATTTCAAGACGCCGGAGATTGTTATCGACGGATTCCGGCGCAAAGTCCTCGCGCTGATGCAAACGAAAGCCGTCGCCGGCGGGTCGGCTGGCCGGGAGGATTTGGCCGAAGCCGATCTTACCGCATCCGCCGGGTCTCCCAAGGCCGCGCCGCTTTCGGCGAATGTGGTTCCGTTTCCACACAGCACGGCGACCCCGGATGCGATTCGCCGCAGCGGCTGTCGAGCCTAAAGCATTTAACGAATTGGCGCAGGAACTGCGTGCGCGTCTGCGCGAATACTCGGACTTAGTCGGTCGCGGACGGCGGCACCTCGTCGGACGGAGAGGCGGCCAGCGGGGCGGCGCTCGCGCACGCAGCAGACGACCCGAGCCGCAGGAATCACATCGGGATACCGCAAACACAATCCGAATCGCCGGAGGCCGCCAAACGGCGCGCACTCGCCGCCGTCGAGCCGATGTTGCTCGATCACGTTCCCGCCGGCGTGCTGATCTATCAGCGCGACACGCTCGTTCATGCGAACCGGCATTTTCTGGAACTCAGCGGCTATGCGAGTATCGAAGAACTGGCAGCCGCCGGAGGACTCAATTCATTGTTCGCCGAGCCCGAAGCGGGGCCAGGCCTTGCGGCAAACGGCGGGCCCGCCGCTTGCTGTCGTAACGCGTGGCGGCGTCCGCCTTCCGGTCCGCGGCCACCTGTGCACCGTGCCATGGCGCGACGCGCCGGCGCTGGCGTTGATCCTGACCGAAAGCAAGACCGATGCGGCACGGGAAGCCGTCGCGCCTTCGCCAGGCTTCGACGACGCCAGGATCAGCGAATTGAACGCCAAGCTCGATTCGCTCGCCAGCAAGGAAGACGAGTTGTTGAGAGGGAGCCAGGAAGCTCAACGGGCGGCGGCCGCCAACGCCGATTTGCTGGCCAAAATGAGCCATGAAATTCGCGGGCCGCTCAACACCATCACCGGCTTCAGCGAAATCATCCTGGCCGAGCGGTTTGGCGCCATTGGCCACGAACGCTACCGCGATTATTTACAGGACATCAACGCGGCCGGGCTGCAGATCGCTTCAGCGCTGAACGACCTTTTGGATCTGTCAAAGGTCGAGACCGGCCAATTCGATCTTGCCTTCGCCGATGTCGACCTCAACGCCGTCATCCAGCAATGCGTGAGCGTTATGCAGCCGCAAGCGAGCCGGGCGCGGATCATTATCCGAACGTCGCTCGCGCCGCAGCTCGGCGAAGTGCTCGCCGACGAGCGCGCGCTACGCCAAATCCTGCTCAATCTTCTTTCTCACGCCATCAAGTTGACCGGTCCCGGCGGTCAAGCGATTGTTTCGACGGCGCGGACCCAATCGGGCGAGGCGGTCTTGCGCGTGCGCGACACCGGCATCGGCATGAGCGCGAAAGAACTTGAAGCGGCGCTGCAAACCTCCGAACAGACGCCGGCTCCGGCTAGTCTGAGCCCGGCCGGCTCGGGGCTTGGCTTGCGGCTAATCAGGGCGCTGACGGAGGCCAATCGCGCGCGCTTTTCCATTGAAAGCGCGCCGGACGCCGGCACCCTGGTCGAGATTGTTTTTCCTCCGAAGCCAGCCGTCGGAAAATAATTCGCGACGCGTTGCGCGATATTTAGCCGACCCGGATTACCACCTTACCGAAGTGTCCCGCAGCGGCGAGATGGTGATAGGCGGCCTTGGCTTCCCCAAACGGGAACACGCGATCGATCACGGGCTTGATGTTGTTGGCCGCTATGGCCGCGTTCATGGCCTCGAACATCTGCGTCGAGCCGACGGAAATTCCCTGAACATTTGCGTTCTTCGCGAATATCCGTCCCGCGTTGATCTGCGCCGGCGGTCCGGTCAAAACGCCGATGATGCTCACCTTGCCGCCGCGGCGAATGGCGTCGAGCGAGGGTCCAAGCGTATCTGCGCCGCCGACATCGATCACGGCATGGACTCCTTCGCCGCCGGTCAGCTCACGCACTCGCCTTGCTCCAGTCCGGTGTGGTTTTGTAATTGATGCCGTGCGCCGCGCCGAGCGCTTTGGCGCGCTTGAGCTTCTCGTCGCTCGACGAAGTGACGATGACCGTAATTCCCATGGCGCGAGCGAGTTGCAGCGCGAGAATGGAAACGCCGCCGGTGCCCTGGACCAACAGCGTTTGTCCGGCGATCAGGCCCGCATGCTCGACGATGGCGCTCCACGCCGTTACGCCGGCGCACGGCAAGCTCGCCGCTTCCTCGAACGACAAATGAGCGGGGATTTTGACGACACCTTCCTCCTCCAGCACCGCATATTCGGTGAGCACGCCGTCGATGCCCGCGCCCAAGCCTGAGGCGTGAAAGTGCGGGCCAGGTTCGCCGCCCGGCCAGCGCTGAAAGAAACAGCCCGCTACTCTGTCGCCAACTTTGACCCGAAGCACCCCCGAACCGACTTCGACAACTTCGCCGGCGCCGTCCGATAACGGAATCACGTTTTCCTTGATCGGCATACGGTAGTCGCTGCGCGCGATGACGAGATCGCGATAATTCAGCGAGCATGCGGAAATTTTCACCAGCACCTGCCGGTGGAGCGGCTTGGGCGTGGGGCGCTCGACTTGATGAATTGTATCGATGCCGGCGCCGCCCTTCGGCAATTGATAGGCGCGCATTGCTTACTCCTTGAAATATCCAGGTGCGGAGGCGGGAGGTCGGTCGATCGGCTTTGCTGGCGCCGAATAACATGCCGCTGTTGCACAAACTAGGCACCCGAGAGGATAGAAGAAGGCGCCCCTTGAGGTTTGTCGCCAAGACGCAGAAGCGGCAACAGAACAAACGCCAATGCGGTGAAGGCCGCCGACACTACAATGAGTGGCGCAAGCGCGTGATTGAACAGGTGCTGGAACAGGAACGACCCCACGATGTCGGCGCTTGCGGTCGCGAGGTTGATAATCGACATCATCACCGCGAAGCTGAAGCCTTCTGAACGTCGCGGACAATAGTCCGCCGCGAGTGTGACCGTCGCCACCGTGGCGAGCATGGCGGCAAATCCGCTACAGAAACTCAAAACGGCCGCCGTCACCTCGTTGTAGAGGAGCAAATAGGCCGCGGTGGTTACGGAGCCGAGAACGATGCTCAACTGCAAAAGGCGTTTGGAAGATAATCCGCCGAACAGTCGTGGGTAGGAGAGGGCGCCGATCACCCATCCGGCTGACGCAATCGAGCCGAGTGCGCCGATATAGCCTTGCGAGAATTTCAGATCGTCGGTCATGACATAGTAAAGCGGCGTGCTCAGCCCCGGGCTGAAGTAGTAGAAAAAAAGAAAGACCGCGATCACCCACAGCTCGCGTTTCTTGAAAGTAGCGACAAGCCCGCCGAAGGTGCCGCGAAGCGCCGCCACATCGAGCCGCGCTTTGCGTTCCGGAACAAAGAAGATGCTTCCGATCAGCACTGCGATGGGTGCGACCGCCACGATTGCCGCAGCGGCGTGCAGCGCCGTGCCCGGCGCGAAATGCTGGACGAGCTGCCCGCCGAGGATCGCGGCGAGCATGGCGGCGAAATTGAACCAGAGCCATTGCTGATTGACGAATTTGCCGCTCTGCCCGAGCCGTTGACCCTGTTCAACCAGTATCGCTCCGCACACTGTGCTCGAGATCGCCATGGCATAAGCGGTGAGCTGCAGCGCCCATACCAGCGTGCTCGGCGATTGCAGTTGGGTCACAAGGACAAAGCCGACGATCGCAGCTGCGTTCGCGACGACCAGGTAGCTCTTCCGCCGATAGCCGAACAGCGGCACAAAATCGGAAAAGGCGCCGTAGATCGGTTTTATGATCCAGGGAAAGTTGAAAATCGCGAGGTACGCCGTGACTTGCAACGGCGTCCAGCCTTGCGCTTGCTTCAAATAATAGCTGAGCGGCTGAGCAATCAGGCCGCCGACTTGTCCGACTCCCTCGACCACGTAAACGAGGGCAAAAAAGATCAGCAGGTGCTTTGTCAGCCCGCTATCAGACGGGCGCACGCCGGCCGGCGGCGGGATGGCCTGCTCGGTCATATCATTCGCCGCCCGCGGTCTCTCACTTCAGCGGCCGGCGAACCGGCAAAGCGCTTTTGGCCTACTCTATCGGGTGGCGAACGCGCTGTCGCATGTCGCTTGCGGCCGCTGGTCCGCTAAGACCCCGGCGCCGCCGTGTGGACGGCTGTCCTCGCAAGAGTATCGCCGCGGATAAGAAGCTTGTTGCCCATCGACACTGCCGTTGCCGCAACAACGAGCGATACGGTGAGCGTCGCGGTCGCGAGGAGCTCGATCATAATCGCCTGCCGGCGCCGTGTGCCGGTCTGTTGCCTTCGCGGCGGCGCGAAACCGGGCTCGCCGGTCAGCTCTGCCATTGTCGTCGTTCCTTGAGAATCATCGTTCGTTGCAAAGTGACGCTCGAAGCCGGCACACGTCTGGCCGGATTGGGGCGCACCCATTGAAGAACGAAGGCGATTTGGTGGGATATCGTTAACGAACGGTTAACGCCGGTCACTCCGCGGCGACGGCTTCCGCCGGAGTAAAGTCCATGGCGACGTGATCGGGCCGATCTGCGACGCGCTCAAGCCAGGCACGCACCGCCGGAAAACCCGAAAGATCGAAATCGCAAAGATGCGCCACGTGCGTATACGCATACAGCGCAATGTCGGCGATGGTGTAGCGGTCGGCGGCAAAGAAGTCATGCAACGCGATGTGCTTTTCCATGACGCCGAGCGCGCGGTGGCCTTCCTCCATCCAATCCTCGAAGGCATGGCTTTGCAGTTCGCGGCCGCCTTTGACGAGCGTGAGCCAAAAATAAGCGGCGCCTAGATTGGGCTCGAGGCTGTGCTGTTCGAAGAACATCCACTGCAGCGCTTCGGCGCGTTCAAAAGCGTCATCCGGAGCGAGTTTTGTGCCGCCGGCGAGGTACCAAAGAATGGCGTTTGATTCCGCGAGAAATCGTCCAGGCGCCGTTTCCAATAGCGGCACCTGGCCGTTCGGGTTTTTCATGAGAAATTCGGGCGTGTGGCTCTCGCCCTTGAGAATGTCGATCTCGACCAGCTGATAAGGGATGCGAAGCTGCGCCAAGGCGAGGCGCGCTTTGTAGCTATTGCCCGAACGCTGCATCGAATAGAGCGTCAACATTCTCATTCCCAGCTCGCTCGGCGTCACCCGCATTTGCGCATAAGGCTCGAACGCGGCGATGTCGTGGCGATCCTTACCCTCAGTTCCTTCTGATGTGTATTTTAGGAGAAAATTGCAGCCGCGCGAATCGAAAGAGGAGATTAATCGTGCTGCGCCGCAGCACCGAACGAATCGTTCTGCTCCGCGGTGTTAAGTCGCTGTTAGAACTCGACCCGCACGATACGGGCAAAACACGCTTTCATTTATACGCATGTCCGCAATCGAGCCGCCATTGCCTGTCACGGCGCTGTCATCGTTTCACGCGCCCATTCCAGTGCGGCGCGGCAAACGCATTCAAATCTACGTGTTGCGCTTCGCCGGAGCGGCGGCAATCGCCGCATTCTTGAGCTTCTGCATTTTGTGGGTGCAGTGGCAGATGGCGTCGCCCGGTGTCTCGAAGATCTCCGGCGACTTCGTTAGCTTCTGGACTGCCGGGAAACTGACTTTGGAGGGGACTGCCGGCGACGCCTATCTGAAAGGGCCGCATTTCGTGCTCCAGGCCGAGCTCACCGGCGATCCTATGGGCTGGGGCTATCTGGCGTTTTTCTATCCGCCATTCTTCCTCTTTCTTTGTGCGGCTTTCGCACTGGTCGGATATTTCCCGGCTTTGTGCCTCTGGTTGGCGAGCACATTCGCCGGCTACGCAGCGATGCTACGCGGCCTGTTGCCGCGGGACGTACCTGAGCGCAATTCCGTCTGGGCACTGTTCCTCGGTTACCCGGCGGTGATGTTCAACGCCGGCTTTGGGCAGAACGGATTTCTCAGCACGGCTCTGCTTGGCGGCGCCGCGATCTGGCTCGATCGTCGGCCCGCGCTTGCGGGCATATGTCTGGGGTGCCTCTCTTATAAGCCGCAACTTGGCATTATCGTGCCATTGGCGTTGGCGGCCGCGGGCCGGTGGCGCTGTTTCGCCGTTGCTGGCTTCACAGTCCTGGCGTTGTGCATCTTGGCAACGCTGGCTTTCGGCGCGGACATTTGGCCGGCGTTTCTCACCAACATGGGCGTAGCGCGGCAAAGCTGGATGGAGCCGGAAAATCCGCTCTATCACCAATTCTGGATCACGGTTTTCGGCGCCGTGCGTCTGCACGGTGGGTCACTAGCCTTGGCTTATACGGCGCAGACCGCGGTGACGCTGGTTGCCGCTTGCTTGCTTGCCGGCGTGCTTCTGTTGCGGAGGCCTGGCGCGCAATCCGGCCGCGCACAGGGCGCGGCAATTGCGGCCTGCGTGCCGTTCTGCTCGCCGTTCATGCTCGAATATGACTTGATGGTGCTGGCGGTCCCGATGGTGTGGCTGATCGGCGAGGGGCTGCGCGGCGGCTTTCGGCGCGGCGAGGTCGCCGTACTTTGCGCGGCCTATTTTGCTCCCATCATGTTCAAGATCACGCTGTTCGACGACGCCATCAAATTAGGCGTCATCGTCGCCGCGGCGCTGTTGTTTGCGGCCGTACTGCGGCGGATGATGGAGAAGGATGCGCCGCTGGCGGCGCGACAAACCGCACCACAGGCCGCCTGATCGCCGTTTCCTTAGCGCCGCGTCCGTTTAGTCTTGCCTCACTGCGTCAGGCGCTTTAGGAAGCACACGCCTTTGGAAAGGAGTGTGCAAATGGCCTTTCTCGCCGATCGTCTCTCGCGCATTAAGCCGTCCGCCACCATCGCGGTGACCGATAAGGCGCGCGCGCTGAAGGCGTCCGGCCGCGACGTGATCGGGCTTGGCGCCGGTGAACCGGATTTCGACACTCCGGAAAACATCAAAGAAGCAGCGATCAAGGCCATCCGCGACGGCAAGGCGGCGAAGTACACGGCCGTGGACGGGATTCCGGAGCTCAAGGCCGCGATTGCCCGCAAGTTCAAGCGCGAAAACGAGCTCACCTACCAGCCGTCGCAGATCATTATCAGCACCGGCGGCAAGCAGGTGCTCTACAACGCGCTGGTCGCGACCATCAATCCGGGCGACGAGGTGATCATTCCGGCGCCCTACTGGGTAAGCTATCCGGAAATGGTGCTGCTGGCCGGCGGCGAACCGGTAGCGGTTCCGACCACCATGGAATCCGGCTTCAAGATGAAGCCGGAAGCGCTCGAAAAGGCGATCACGCCGAAGACGAAGTGGATCATCTTCAATTCGCCGTCGAACCCGACCGGCGCCGCCTACACGCGCGACGAGCTCAAGGCGGTCACCGATGTGCTCATGCGTCATCCGCACGTCCACGTGATGACCGACGACATGTACGAGCATCTCGTCTACGACGACTTCCGGTTTTTCTCGCCGGCGCAACTCGAGCCCGGGCTCTACGATCGCACCCTGACGGTCAACGGTATGTCAAAGGCGTACTGCATGACCGGCTGGCGCATTGGCTATGCCGGCGGTCCGCAAGCGCTGATCAAAGCCATGGCCATGATCCAGTCGCAGTCGACGTCAAACCCGACGGCGGTGGCGCAATGGGCCTCTGTGGAAGCGCTCGACGGTCCGCAGGACTTCATCGAAAAGCACAACAAGGTTTTCAAGGAGCGCCGTGACCTTTGCGTCTCCATGCTCAATCAGGCCAACGGCATTCGTTGCCCGAAGCCGGAGGGCGCATTCTACGTCTATCCGTCGTGCCGCGGTACCATGGGCAAGGTCGCGCCGACTGGAAAGAAACTCGTGACCGACGAGGACTTCGTCACCGAGCTTCTCGAGTCGGAAGGCGTAGCGGTGGTTCAGGGTACGCCGTTCGGATGGGGTCCGGCGTTTCGTATTTCGTACGCGACCGCGACGCCGGTCCTGGAAGAGGCATGTGCGCGGATCCAGCGGTTTTGCGGCAATCTCAAGTAACCGCCGCGGCTGCGAAAAGCCGGTAAAGAGCGCAAGACGGCGACTTTAATGTCGCCTACAATCCCTTGAGGTTGGCCTTAAGGCCGGCGGAGGGGGAGAATCACATGTTTCGCAGTTCGGCTGCCGCGGCTCTTGCCGCCGCTGTACTGACTTTGTCGGCCGCTTCCGTGAACGCGCAGCCGCGGCAACTTCAGGTGGGCCAGCTCACGTGTTCACTGTCGGCCAGCATCGGTCTGGTCGTCGGTTCGCAGCGCAACGTCAACTGCATTTTCCGCGGCGCACCGGGTGAGCCCGAAGAGGCCTACACCGGAACCATGACGCGGGTCGGCCTCGACGTCGGGTTTACCACCGGGGGCGTGATCTCCTGGACCGTGTTTGCCGATACCAACCGCTACGCCGGCATGCTTGCAGGCTCGTACGGCGGACCGACCGCCGAAGTTTCCATCGCCGCAGGACTTGGCGCCAACGTGTTGGTCGGCGGTTCGCGCCACACCGTCGCGCTTCAGCCCCTATCGGTCCAGGGACAAGTCGGGCTCGATATCGGTGCCGGCATCAGCGCATTGGAGTTGCATCCGGCGCCGTAAGCGTCGCAGCGCGGCGTTTGGACGCCGTTTATCAGGCGAAACTTTCTCGCCTCTTGACCAAGCCTGCTGTCCTTTGAAACGATAGTGCCACGCGATCCGCGGTAAACGACGGATCGGCCGGGAGGCGCTGATGGTCGCAAATGGAAACAACTCCACACGCGCGACCGGTCCCCGCTGCATTGCGTTAGTGGGGCCGTTTCAGAGCGGCAAGACTACGCTCCTGGAAGCCATCCTCGCCCGCACCGGCGTTATCGCGCGCCAGGGCAACGTAGAAGCGGGCAACACGGTCGGCGACGGCAGCAGCGAAGCGCGGCACCATCGCATGAGTGTCGAGCTTACCGCCGCCACCACGGACTTCATGGGCGACGCGTATACCTTCCTCGATTGTCCGGGGTCGGTCGAATTTGCGCACGATATGCGCGCCATTCTGCCGGCCATCGATGCCGCGGTCGTTGTCTGCGAGATGGACGACAAGAAAGTGCCGCAGCTTCAGCTTATTTTGCGCGAGTTGGAAGACCGCAAGGTTCCGCGCATTTTGTTCCTCAATAAAATCGACAAGGCGGACGCCGGCGTCCACGATGTGCTGGCGCTCCTGCAACCCGCCTCGCGCACCAAGCTTGTGCTGCGCCAAATCCCGACTTTTTCCGGCGAGATCATCTCCGGCTTTGTCGATCTCGCCCTGGAGCGCGCCTTTGTTTACAAAGAGCACGCGCCTTCGGAAGTCGTCGCGCTGGAGGGCGATGCCGTGGACCGGGAAAAGACCGCCCGGTTTTCCATGCTGGAAACGCTCGCTGACCATGACGACGAGCTGATGGAGCAACTGCTGGAGGATATCCAGCCGCCGCGGGACAAGGTGTTCGACGATCTGACCCGTGAGCTCCGCGAAGGTTTGGTGTGTCCGGTGCTGATGGGGACTGCCGCCCGAGCCAACGGCGTTTTGCGTCTGTTAAAGGCCTTACGACATGAATCGCCCGGGCCGGCCGAGACGGCAAAGCGGCTCGGCGTCAAACCCGGCGCTGATGCCATCGCGTATGTGCTCAAGACGCAAAACACCACGCACGGCGGCCGCCTCTCGATTGCGCGGATGCTCGCCGGACAGGCCGGCGACGGGTCAACGTTTCTTTCTCCTGAAAACGAGGTCGGTCGGGTGGCCGGCGTCTTCAAGCTCGTTGGCCAGTCGAACGAGAAGCGCGGTCCGGCAAGCGCTGGCGAGACGGTCGCGTTCGCTAAACTGGAAAAAGCCAAGACCGGTGAGACGCTGACCGCGGGAAAGCAGGCGCATACCGCTCTCGCCAAGGTCGCGCCTTATCCGCCGGTGCTTGCGATCGCCATCTCGGCGAAGGAGCGCAAGGACGACGTGAAACTCGGACAAGCGCTCAACAAACTTGCCGAGGAAGACCCGTCAATCACCATCGCTCACAACCCGGAAACCCACGAGGTGGTGTTGTGGGGCCAGGGTGAGATGCATTTACGGGTGACGACCGAGCGGCTCGGCGAACGCTACGGCGTTGCTATCGAGCGCCGGCAGCCCAGCGTCGGTTATCGCGAGACAATTCGAAAAGGTGTCGTGCAGCGCGGCCGCCACAAAAAACAGTCAGGCGGCCATGGGCAATACGGTGACGTGGTGCTCGACATCAAACCGATGCCGCGCGGCGCAGGGTTTTCGTTCGAGGACAAAATCACCGGCGGCGTCGTACCGCGTAACTATATTCCGTCGGTGGAAGAGGGCATCATCGACGCTCTCAAGCATGGACCGCTCGGGTTTCCGGTGGTCGATCTCCACGTCGCTTTGGTCGACGGCTCCTATCACACCGTCGACTCCTCCGACATGGCGTTCCGTACCGCCGGACGTATCGGCATTGTCGAAGGTCTGCCGCAGTGCCAGCCGGTCCTGCTCGAACCCATCCATTTGGTCGAGATTTTCTGTCCGACCGATGCTGCCGCAAAGATTAATGCGTTGATGTCGGGACGACGCGGCCAAATTCTCGGCTTCGACACCCGCGAAGGGTGGGAAGGCTGGGACGTGGTGCGGGCGAAAATGCCGGAAGCTGAAATTGGCGATCTTATTGTCGAGGTACGCTCGGCGACTGCCGGCGCCGGCACGTTCACTTTCAAATTCGATCACATGGCCGAACTTACCGGCCGCACCGCCGATCAAATCATAGCTGCGCGGCGCGCCGCGGAGTGATGGCTCACGGCGTTGACGAAACGGTAACGTCTGTTAAGCGGCGGTTACTGCCGGTATTGCTGGATGCGCGTGGTGCGCAGTCCGGCAAGGCCATGCTGGTCGATGGAATATTGCCAGGACAAGAATTCCTCGACGGTCAGGGTGTAGCGGCTACACGCTTCTTCGAGGGAGAGGAGTCCGCCGCGCACTGCGGCGACGACTTCCGCCTTCCGGCGAATGACCCAACGTTTTGTCCCGGGTGCCGGCAAATCGGCGATGGTCAACGGCGAACCGTCCGGCCCGATGACATACTTGACCCTCGGGCGATGAGGCTCAGTCATTAGAAACTCTCACGAACTCCACACACCAGTGGCAACCCTACGCACCGCCGCTTAAAATTTGGCTAAGCAACAGAAGTAATTGATGCTAATGCGGGCCTGCGGGAGCGCCTTTCGGGCCGGCAATTTGGCGGCGCCGGACAAGTGGCGGACGGCGGGGCTGGCACCTATAGTAGGCTTGGTCGGAACTTCGGCCCGCCGTGCCCGGCTTTAGCCCGGCAAGGGCGGCCTTCCGGCCCTAAAGAAGGGATTTACGGCCGACCGATATGCGCAACAGTTTCGATATCGAGGGTAGACCTTCGGACACGCGTGTCGTTGTCGCCATGTCGGGCGGCGTCGATTCGTCGGTCACGGCGGCGCTGTTGGCGGACGCCGGCTACGACGTGGTCGGTGTCACCCTGCAACTTTACGATCACGGTGCCGCCACCCACCGCAAGGGCGCCTGCTGCGCCGGCCGGGATATCCATGATGCCCGCGCCGTGGCGGAGCGGATCGGCATTCCGCACTACGTCCTCGACTACGAGAAGCGCTTCAAGGAAGCCGTAATCGACCGGTTTGCCGACAGCTACGTCGCCGGAGAGACGCCGGTGCCTTGTCTGGAGTGTAACCAGTCGATCAAGTTTCGCGACCTTCTGGAAACCGCTCGCGACCTTGGCGCGAGCGTGCTTGCGACCGGTCATTACGTCGCATCTCGCGCGCTGCCCGGCGGCGGGCGGGCGCTGTTTCGGGCGCGCGAGCCCGAACGCGACCAGAGCTATTTCCTGTTCGGAACGACCCGCGCCCAACTCGAGTATTTGCGTTTTCCGCTTGGCGATCAGACCAAGGCGGAGACGCGCGAGTTGGCGCGGCGTTTCGGTCTGGCGGTCGCGGAAAAGCACGACAGCCAGGACATCTGCTTCGTGCCCAGTGGACATTATGCCGAAGTGATCCAGCGCATGCGGCCAGGCGCCGCGGCGCCGGGCGATATCGTCGACCTTACTGGCCGCGTCCTCGGGCAGCACAACGGAATCATTCACTTCACTGTCGGACAGCGGCGCGGTCTCGGAATTTCGACCGGCGAACCGCTTTACGTTGTGCGCCTCGACGCCCCTTCTCGCCGCGTGGTGGTTGGGCGTCGTGAGGATTTGCGCACCAGCCGAATCCGGTTGCGCGACGTCAATTGGCTCGGCGACGCTTCGATCGAGGCCGCGCTGGAAAGCCGTCCTGAGGTTTTCGTCAAGGTGCGGTCGACGCGTCCGCCGCAATCGGCCTGGCTTTGCGCCGGCGCGGACGGCGGGATCGAGGTCGAGTTGATCGCAAGCGACGATGGCGTCTCGCCGGGCCAGGCCTGCGCCTTCTACGCCGAGGCCGATGGGCAAGCCCGCGTGCTCGGCGGCGGCATCATCGCCTCCACCTGGGCGGCGTCGGCGGCAGGCGACGTGCGCCGCGCGGATCTCGCGGCCATACATTGAGTTGGGCGCGGGAACGGCCCCGCAACAATGGCTGGTCATGGCGCCGAAATTCGATAACGAGACGGTCGCCAAAGCCTATGCCCGCTGGGCTCCCGTCTATGACATTGTATTCGGCGCGGTGTTCGATCGCGGCCGCCAGGCTTCGATCGCCGCCGCTGAACGGATAGGCGGGCACATCCTCGAAGTCGGCGTTGGCACCGGGTTGTCGCTGCCTGATTACTCGCGAGGCAATCGCCTCACCGGCATCGATTTATCGGCCCCGATGCTGCAAAAAGCCAAAGTGCGCGCGGCGCAGCACCGCCTCGGCAACGTTGACGGCCTCGCCGTCATGGATGCGCAGAAGCTCGGCTTTCGCGACGGGGCTTTCGACGTGGTGGTCGCGCAATACGTCATCACGGCGGTGCCGAATCCGGAAGCAACGCTCGATGAGTTCGTTCGCGTTCTGAAGCCGGGCGGCGAAATTGTCCTGGTCAACCATCTCGGCGCCGAGTTGGGGCCGCGCGCGGTGTTCGAGGCTTGCTTTGCGCCGCTAGCGCGGCGGCTCGGATGGCACCCGGAATTTCCCTGGGAGCGGCTGACGACGTGGGCACGAGCGCCATGGTGGCATTCGTGTCCTCGAGCGGCGGCCGATGCCGCCGCTTGGGCATTTCTCGCTGATCCGTTTTGGGCGCGGCTGAGGTCTTGGTCTTTTGGTCTAAGTCTATTCGGCTGCGACCTGCGCCGGCGGCGCCTTGAGCTTGGGGTTGAGTTCGCAAGCGTCCTCCCAGCTCAAAACATTTAGCGATTTGACAAACTTGCCGACGCCATCGACTTCGGCGCAGAACAGTCCGAGTTCGATGATCTCCTCGTCGCTGAAGTGTTTGGCGAGTTCGGCATAAACCTCATCTTTGTCGATGGCGTGCTCGCCTTGCTTGAACAGGTCGGCGTAATGCAGCGCGGCCTTTTCCCGTTCGCTGAACTGCTTGCTGCCGGTGTAGTCGAACAGATCCTCAATCATGCTCTCGGTGAGGCCCTCGGCTTTGGCAACGTTCGAGCGAACGGTCGAGCAGTAGCCGCATTGATGCGCGACTGAAATCTTGATGCGGCACATCTCCTTGAGCTTGTGCGGCAGTACACCCTGGTACAGAAGCTTGTTCCAGTACTCCACCCAGGCGGTGCCGAGTTTGCCGCGGGTCATTAAACTGACCACGCGCGGATCGGGCGCGCCGGTGCGCTTGGCCGACTCGATAAGTTCACGGGCGTGCGGGGTCTTTTCGGTTTCCTCGATGTAGCGCAGCCTGGGCATGGGTTCTCCTCCTCAACTGGGCATACTTATATCGCTTGGCGGGAAAGATTGCCCGCGTCCGGCAGGGCCGAGCGGTATCGTATTGACGGGGCCGACCGCTGGCGAATAGAGAATGGGCGGCAAAGGCCGGCCAAACCGTTCGACGGCGCTTTTGCAAATAAGACGTAGCTAAATCGTAGCTACAAAAGATGGCGGAGTAGCTCAGCTGGCTAGAGCAACGGAATCATAATCCGTGTGTCGGGGGTTCGAATCCCTCCTCCGCTACCAAATCCAGAACAAAGCGAAGAGTTAGAAAGCGCCGGCGGCGACTAGTTGCGCATCCCGGAAGAGATCGATGCCGTCGTGGCGCCGCTCTGTATCCCGTGATCGACGCTATCCATTCTCACGAGAATATCTTTGATCGGATTGTCGGCCCAAGCGTGGGTGACAAAGTCGCGGTGCGAAACGGGGCCGGCCGGCAGGAACGAGACCATGCCCTGGAGGTTGCCGCGGCGGAGTTCGGAGCTGTACGGCACCGAGCGTGCATTGAGCAATCGCTCGAGGTCGACGTTGTGGTACGCGGTGTGTGGCGTGTACGAACTGACGAAGAAGGTCGATCTATTGTTGGCGATCCAGTTGCCGAAAGAGTCGATGCCCGAATAAAGCGCATCGAGAAGTACAAGGCCGCGAATGCGGGAATTGGCGCCGCCGCGGTCGAGTACCGACAGGGTCGGGCCAAAACCGCCGCTATAAGCGACGATCACGATCGGCATGTTGGCGAAGGCGAAGGCCTTGCGCGGATCGCCGTAAAGCCGCGCCAGCTTGACGGCGGCTTCGTCGAGGAAGCGCTTGAAGCCGTTCGGCTCCCAGAACTTTCCGGCGCTGGAATTTGCCGCGTCGAAAGCAAATTGCGGCGCAACCAGTACGGCATTGACGCCCGAGGCCGTGATCTGTGCCGGCACTTGCTGCCGATCGCGTACATCGCGAGCGAGTTCGGCGCCATGGCCGTGGAAGAACACCACCATGACGGCAGGGCGGTTGGGGTCGAAGCCGGGCGGAATATGCAGGAGCACGCGGTCATCGCTATACGTTTGCGATTCCCACAGCACCCGGCCTCGGAAGGTCGCATGCCCACGGCGGCTCGTATCGCCGGCATTCAGGAACGTTCTGTTCGTTCCAGGTATCACGCCGCGATAAGGAAAAGGCGCCGTTTCAAAATCGACTAGTGCGGTTTCCGCGCCGATATTCGGCCTGATGTGCGAGGGAATCGCCTGCGGTTGCGGCCGCAGCAGCGGCGCGATTTGCGGCGCATCCTCCAGGGAGGCAAGGCGGATCGGCGCCTTGATATTGGTCGTCTTGATCAAATTGACCGTTTTAGCCGCCTGCTTGCCGAGGTTACGCTCGCGGCCGGCAATACGCATTGCATCGAGCCGGCCCCATTCGCTCGCGACAATGCTCGCGGGGCTTTCACCGCCCGCGAGGCCCGAGGCTGAAACTTTCTGCGGATATTCGCTGCGTGCAAATGTCGAGCTACCAACCGAATTCGACTTGCCGAATTGGTAATCGGCCTTACCGGCCACGGAGAGCGCGTACCCCGTTGCGCTCGGGTTTGAGGAAGGAGGAGATTTGAATTCGTTGTAAAGCAGCAGACACCAGCCAACGGCGCCACCTACAAACAATCCAACCGAAATGCGGAAAAGATTGCGTTCGAGCGCCTCTCGCAGCGAGTGAGGCCGCGGAGCCGGCCGCCGTCCAACCTCGGACCTTGCCGAGCTCAGACGGTCGCCGCTGCTTTCGAACAACGGGCGCGCGTGAGGCGTGCGAGGCGCAACGTATTCGGGCCGTCGCCGAATGACGTGGTGGTCGATGGCCGCGTGACGTACGCGAACTGGCGCGGCCACTGACGTGGCCGGCTTGCGATATGCCCGCGGCGCTGGTCCTCGGACCGTCTTTGGCACTGCTCCCCCGCCCCGACGAGTGGACAGTCTTAACGATGACTATGTCGCCATTTTGGCGAGCTATTGGTTGGACTTAGGCTGCGTATCGGAACAAAACGAGAATAATCCGCGAATACCCGAGCAACCCAGGGAACCCGTGGTGTCGCTCTCGACGCGCTTGCGCCGGGAAGGATTGGTGGCCGACCGCGGTTTATGTGGTTGGTCCACGCCCGGAGAAACGGGGGAAGGAGGTGTTACGTCGCCGTCACTCGTTGCGGCGGCCGTCTTCTGGGCCAGCAGCAGATTGGATTTATTTCGCTGCCAGCGATATCCGATGCCGAAATCAATCGGTATCGCGTCCTTTCGAAACAGCTCAGCCATTCCCGGCTGATATGAGCGCCCGAAAATGCTGAGGGGGCCGACGTACCGGCCGTAAGGTTGCAACTTCCACTTTCTCGGATCGAAGTAGGCCAGCGGAATACCGCTGTCATCCTCGAGAATAAGCGCGCTGTGCTGCAGCAGGAAGCTCCGCACGGTTCCAAACCCGCCACTGTGCAGCAGGTACGATGCGCTCTTGATGAAGGCGTCGGATGGTCCAAGCTTGGCGCAAAATGCCAGAAACCCGCTGCGCCTGACACCATCGTCGGCGAGATTGGTGCTGAAGTAGTACAGGGTCTGGTTGCGGCCCGAGCCGTCGGAAAACACAATCTTCACGCCCTTGGCGGCGCTGGTGCTTTTCATCACCTTGCGGCCGTCTCCCACGGGCCCCAGATCCTCAACGTTACCTTCCGGATCGAGGCCGACAAAGTTGACCTCGTGGATAGTCTTGCCGGTGCGCGCCATGAATACGTAGAGGACAGGCAGCGTTCCGTAGACCGGGCCGGTCGACAATTGCGTCTTCATTTTTTGCGTGATGAAGAAGCTGTAGTTCAAAATAGTGCCCAGCGAATTTTCCAGATTGTGCAGCGTCTCGGCGACGGCGGGCCGCGAAAGGCTTGTCAATTGCGGGATGTCGCCAGCCGGCTCAAGTCCGGCGAGGACGTAGGTCGAGGCGTTGGGAAAGAGGTTGGTGGCGTAGAGAAAGTCCGGACCGCTGAAGAAATACAGCAGGGCATCGTGCTTGTCGGGCAACTGACTCTGCGAGAATGCTCGCACTTTCGAAAGCTTGCCGTCCTCGCGCTCGAAAATTGAATCAAAATGACGTGCGTGTTCGCGCCACAGCCCATCGTTGGTGAGCGCTGCAAGCGGCGAACCTGCGCTCGGGGAAAGGCCGGCCAGGAAGCGCGCCGTATCGTCCGCTGACACCGGCTCGGCGCTGCGCGCCAATGATGCCGGCAGCGCAAACCAGACCGCAACGAGAATAAGTATCAATTTCCTAGGCATGAAGGCGGGCATGTTTAGGCCACAGTTTGTGAAACGTCAGAAGCGGACACATTCGACGATAGGCGGGAGGCATAATAGATCACCAGCCCGACCGACATCATGGCGACGCCGGCTAGAGATTGCAGAGGCCGGTTTACAACCAGATAATACATCATGAACAGCGTCACGCTGAGAAAAATCAAAGGTGTTATGGGGTAACCCCAGGCGCGATAGGGGCGAGACAATTCGGGGTGGGTGATTCGCATCTTAATCAACCCAAGTACAGTGAAAAACGAGCAAAAAGCGAGGCTGAATTGGATGAAATCGAGCACCGCCTCGAAGCTTTGCGTCAGAAGGAGCAGGTCGGCGATCAGCAGCTGAAAGACGATAGCCACTGTAGGTGCGTCGTTTTTTGACCGGCGCGAGAACGGGCGGAGTAACGGTACGTCTTCGCCCATGGTCATGGTGACGCGCGGGCCGATCCAGGTCATGGCACTGATCGATGAAACCAGCCCGAGACAGATCAGGGCCCCGACGATGCGGCCGCCGAATTCACCGAAGACGTGGGTGCCGGCAATAAGCGCCACATCGATCCGACCGGCCAGTTCGCTGACCGGTGTGGTCAGCAGAAAGACCGCATTGAGCGCGACGTAGAGCGCGACGACAACGCCGGTGCCGATAAATAGGGCGCGCGGCAGATCGCGGATCGGGTCGCGCAGTTCGCCCACGATATAGGTCGCGGCGTTCCAGCCGGAGTAGGAGTACATGACGAAGACGAGGCTGATGGCAAAAGGAGCCGCGCCGATAAAACCGAGGTCCGCGACGCTCGGAGTAAAGCTGACGTTCTGAGCGTTGCCGACGGCGAAGCCCGCCAGAATAAAGACCACGATGAAGGCGAGCTTCAACCCGGTCCAGATATTGTGATAGGTGCCGCCAAACTTCACACCGGCCAAATGGACGAAAGAAGCAATCCACGTCATCGCCAGCCCGAGCAGGAGCGGCCAGTTGATTGCAACGCCGAACAGTTGATGGGGCAGGCCCGGCGCTGCTGCGTTGAAATACGAACCGAAGGCCATCGCCGCGAGCGCGATCGGCGCCGCAAAGCCGACCGTCGCCGACAGCCAGCCGGCAACGAAGCCGAAGGCGGGGTGATAAATGCGGCGCAGGAAATTGTACTCGCCGCTTGACCGAGGAAACATCGTGGAAAGCTCGGCGTAGCAGAATGCGCCGCAAATCGCCACGAGACCGCCGACGATCCAAAGCAGCAAAAGCGAGAAACCCGATTTTATATCGCTGACCTGAAATCCAAGGCTGGTGAACACCCCGACGCCGACCATGTCGGCAACGACTATCGCTGTCGCCGTCAGCCACGAGACAGTGCCGGCGGCCGTGCCCCCAGATGTGGAATCGGTCATGAACTCGCTTTCTTCGCCCCGTGTGGCGGTTCAGAAATCCTCACCAGTCTTACCCGCCCATTCGTCGTGGGGATTTCTGAACCAAAGCCACGCTTTATCCATTCCCCGCTAGTATCCTTTGTTCCGACGTTCGCAAACAACCATGGCGCAAAACTGATGCGAACTTCGGGATCGGACACTACCCGCGGCAGCATTACAGGGGCCAAGGGGTTAAAATTCAAGACGCGTTTTGTTTTTCGCGCGGCACAAAGGTCCGCTCAGGCGCTTCCAGACCGGATGAACGTCCGGAAACAGCCCGAATCCGCTGTTGCACGAAGTTGAGCTTCGCCACCACCGGCGGCGCCAGCACGAATGGGTAGAGGTCGTGCAACCCCATGCTCCGGTTGATCGAATTAACCGCAAACGTCAGTGCAAGCCAGGCCTCGATCAGTTGATCCATGTCCGCTTCACTCGGATGGAAGTCGAACACGGCACCGGGGCTTTGCGGCAATTGCGGGCTTAACGCCAATCCGGCGACATGGGCGGTCTCGATTGTGTCGATCATGTGAAAGTAATGCGCCCAAGTCTCGGCAAAATCCTCCCACGGGTGTGAGCTCGCATAGGCGGAAATAAAATGCCTCGACCAGTCCGGGGCTGGTCCATTGGCGTAATAATTTTTCAGCGCGGTATCGTAATCGCGCCGCTCGTCGCCGAATATGCGTCGAAAACTCTCGACATGTGACGAGTTGGCTATCAGCCGATCCCAATAGTAATGGCCGATTTCGTGCCGGAAATGGCCGAGTGGCGTGCGATAAAGCTCGCCCATTTGTTGTCGTCGGCGCTCGCGCTCCGCATCGTCGGCCTCGGCGATGTTAATGGTAATGACGCCGTCGACGTGTCCCGTCATCACTGCTGAATCCGACGCCACTAGATCGGCAAGAAATTTGAACGCGAGGCCCGCCGGATTTTCCCAGCGGGTTTCGAGCGGCAAGCGCAACTGAATGAGCGTGTAGAACAAGCGGTGCTTCGCGACTTCCAGCGCGCGCCATTTCTCCAGATTGTCGGCGAAAGAAAGGTCCGGAATGATGCGATTGTGGCGGCAGGCCAGACAGTAGGCGTCCGCCCGCTTCGTCGGGATCAGCCAATTGCACACGTCATAGGCAGCGTTGGCGCAATACCGGTAGGTATTTTGGTCGGCGAGCGCCCGCCAGACAGTTTCTTTATCGCCGGGGACTTGGGCTTCTTGTCTAAGCGCGGTGATGGTTTCGCGCTCCGGCAGATAGCCAAGCGCAAGCCCGCACCGCTCGCAGCGCGTGTTTTCGAAATAGAGCTGCTGGCCGCAGTTCTGACACTGGAATAGCTTCATAACTTACCTGGCTGTCCTGCCCCGCTCGGCCCGCCGGGCAGTCACGAATCACATAAAGCAGCATATAGGGGCGAGGTTCAATTGTTTCGGCCCCTTCGGGTCTCCGGCCGTTCGCTATAGTTCGCGATCGGCAAAAGGGCCGACCCCGTCGCGGAGAAGCCTCATGGCCCCGGTCGCCGCTCCGTCTGGCTACAGCGACGCCCTGATCGTGCTCGGCACGGCGGCGTTCGTGGTGCCGGTGGTGCGCCGCTGGGGCATCAGCCCGGTCCTCGGCTACCTGGGCGCCGGCGCGATATTGGGACCTTTGGGCCTCGGCTCGCTCGGCAAATCGATCCCGATCGTGGGCTTGTTCACCATCAGCGACGCGCAAAATGTGGCGGGTATCGCCGCATTGGGGGTCGCGTTTCTGTTGTTCTCGGTTGGCCTCGAATTGTCGGTCGCTAGGTTGTCGACCATGCGCCGGATGGTGCTTGGTCTTGGAGGTTCGCAAGTACTGTTGACGAGTGCGGTCATCGCCGGTCTTGCGGTAGCGATCGGCCTCAATCCTTCAGAAAGCGTTTTGCTGGGGGCCTGTCTTTCACTGTCCTCGACCGCGATTGTGCTCGAGCTTCTCTCCGTCCAGGAGCGCCTTACCACAAGCGTCGGCCGTGCGAGCTTTTCGATATTGCTCGCTCAAGACCTCGCCGTGGTTCCGATTCTGGTCTTCGTTTCAATTCAGGCGACGCGGTCTGGACAATCGGTGTTTGCGACTTTGGCTACCGCGCTGCTGCAGGCAGCGGCGGCGATTATCATCATCGCGATTTTCGGCCGCTTCTTCATGCGCCCGCTGTTCCGCTTGGTTGCCACTGCGCGCACCACCGAGCTTTTCGTCGCCGCTGTGTTGTTCGTGATCATCGCTGCTGGCTTGATCGCCGAACAGGCTCGCTTGTCCATGGCGCTCGGCGCTTTCATCGCGGGCTTGCTGTTGGCCGAAACGGAATATCGCAAAGCCATCGAAACAACGGTCGGGCCGTTCAAAGGTCTTTTGCTCGGAATTTTTTTCTTCACGGTCGGAATGAACGTCGATTTTCGCGAAGTGTTGCGCGAGCCGCTTTTGCTGGTCGGCGGCGTTTTCGGGTTGATTGCGCTGAAAGCGGTGCTGCTGATCGTTTTGGGCCGGTTTTTCCGCTTGTCATGGCCGGTTGCTGTTGAAACCGGTTTGTTGCTCGGCCCCGGCGGCGAGTTCGCCTTTGTTGGTATCGGTATGGCGGCAGCCGTCGGATTGGTCGAGGCGCGTTTGGTAAGCCTCGTGCTCACGGTCACGTCCGTGACCATGGCGCTCACCCCGCTGTTGTCGGTGGCCGCGCGCCACATTGCGGGGCGGCTCGTGGCGGGCAAAGCGGTGGATGCCGAAATCACCGCCCGTCCCACAGCCGGGCATGGGCAAGCCATTGTCGTCGGATATGGCCGCGTCGGGAAAGTCGTATGCGCGTTGCTGCGCCAGCACGGTATTTCCTACATCGTCGCCGACTCCGACGCCGCCACGGTCACGCGTGACCGCCGCGAAGGACACGACGTGTTTTATGGCGATGCGGCGGATCCGCGCTTTTTGGAGGCATGCGGTCTCCGCACCGCCGCCGGCGTCATCATCACCATCCACACCGCGCGCGTGATCGATGAGGTAGTCGCACATGTCCGTGCCCTGCGGCCCGATATTCTCATTGTGTCGCGCGCCCGCGACGAAGGTCATGCCCGGCACTTGTATAGCCTCGGCGCGACCGACGCGGTTCCGGAGACCATCGAGGCAAGCTTGCAACTTTCCGAGGCGGCGCTCGTGGGACTTGGCGTGGCGACCGGACTCGCTATCGCTTCAATTCATGAAAAACGCGATGAAATCCGCCACACGCTGCAAGAGGCCGCGAAGGAGGCCGGTCGCGAGCAAATTTATTCGGTGAAGGTCAAAGCCCACCGGCGGCAAGGGGCCGCCTAATCCGACGCACTCGCCAAGAGAAACTTTAGTTTTCAGAATATGCCGTCGTCGACATCAGGGCGATTTCAGCATGACGGGAATCGAGCCGCGTGTGTTGAACGATGACCGGCACGTCAGATTCGAACACCGACGAATAATCGGTATCCCGTGGAATGGCAGCGGGATCTTTCAGATCGTTGAAACGCAAATGCAATGTACGCCGTGGCGCGACTGTTACGCGGAATGGACCAACGGGCTCGCGATCCGAAAAAAATATCGTGATGGTGACGTGCGCCTCTTTGTCACCGGTATTGAGAATGCACGCGGTCTCGTGGCTGATCAGCGCGTGATCGGAAAACGAGCTTTTCGATGGTATCCACCCTTCGGCAATAGCCCAATAGCGACGTCCGATGGCCTGCATAGGGGATTGACCTCCCTGTGTTCGTTCCTTGACGGAAAACTCTTCGCTGCTCGCCGGTTCCGAACGATGGAACTTTTTTACGGCTGGACATTTACCGCTTGTGCGGCCGGGATGCACGCGGCCGGCGCACCATGGCCGTTTTTTACAGCTGGTTAAGCAAACATGCGCGCTCTGACCGTTGCACCCGGCACGGCTAATTCGGCGCGAGTGGAAGATGTTCCAGACCCGCCGCTGTCCGACGGGTCGGTGCTGGTGAAAACGTTGGCGCTCGGCGTCTGCGGTACGGATCGCGAAATCGTCTCCGGACATTACGGGTGGGCGCCGCACGGTGCCCAGCGTTTGGTGATAGGTCACGAGTCCCTTGGCAGGGTCGAACAGGCGCCGCCCGGCGGTGGTGCGAAAGTCGGGGATCTCGTCGTCGGTATTGTCCGCCGCCCCGATCCCGTTCCGTGTCCGGCTTGCGCCGTCGGCGAATGGGACATGTGCCGCAATGGGCGCTACACCGAGCGCGGCATCAAAGAGCGAAACGGTTTTGGATCCGATTATTTCCGCATCGAGCCGGAATTTCTCGTCAAGGTCGATCCGGCACTCGGCGGAGCCGCCGTTCTGCTCGAACCGACAAGCGTCGTCGCCAAGGCGTGGGACCACACCGAACGCATCGGCCAGCGGACGCGGTCATGGCAGCCCAAAACTCTGCTCGTGACAGGCGCCGGCCCGGTCGGCCTTCTTGCCGCACTAATGGGCTGCCAGCGCGGGCTCGAAGTTCACGTGCTCGACCATCGGGAAAATCTGCTGAAACGCCGGCTGCTCGATTCCCTTGGCGCGATCTATCACGCCGAGAGTTTAAAGGATTTGAACTTGAAGCCGGACATCGTGATGGAATGCAGTGGCGCACCGAGCGTCGTGCGCGATGTGCTTGGCAGCACGGCCGCAAGCGGCATTGTATGCCTGGTCGGCGTGACCTCCCCGGGGCATGACTTCGATGTCGATATCGGGCTGCTTAATCGCGACATGGTGCTCGACAACGAAACCGTCTTTGGCACGGTCAACGCCAATCTTGCGCATTACCAGATGGCCGGGGAAGCACTGGCGAAAGCCGATAAGGCCTGGCTCGAGCGGCTGATCACGCGCCGCGAGCCGGTTGAGCAGTGGACGAGGTCCCTCGACCGGCTGCAAGATGACATCAAGGTTGTCATCGAATTCTCGTGACGCATGGCCGCACCCATCGAAGACTATGCCATGATCGGCGACTGCCAGACCGCCGCGCTTGTCTCGCGCGACGGCTCGATCGACTGGTTTTGCGCACCCCGTTTTGATTCCGAAGCCTGCTTCGCGGCACTGTTGGGCTCGTCCGAACACGGACGCTGGTCCATCGCGCCGCGCACCAAGGCGAAAATCACCAGGCGTTATCGCACCGATACGCTGGTGCTGGAGACGCAATTCGAAACCGCGGACGGAGCGGCGACGCTCATTGATTTCATGCCGACGGGTCTCCGCCGCTCGAGCATCGTGCGGCTGGTGGTCGGCACCCGCGGTTCGATGGCGATGTCGACCGAGCTGATTCTCCGTTTTGGCTATGGCGCCGTTGTTCCGTGGGTGACGCGTCTCGAGGACGGTGTGATACGCGCCATTGCGGGACCGGACATGGTGGTCGTGCGGACTCCGGTGCATTTGCGCGGCAAAGGCATGACTACGGTCGGCGAGTTCAATATCAAGAAGGGCGATACCATTCCTTTTGTGCTGAGCTATTTGCCCTCACATCGTTCGTTGACTGCGCCGTTCGACCCGACGCGGGCGCTGCAAGACACGGAAACGTTCTGGCGCGACTGGGCGGCGAAGTGCCGTCCCGCCGGAGAATGGTCGGACGCCGTGCGCCGATCGATGATCACGCTCAAAGCGCTGACCTACATGCCTACCGGCGGAATGGTCGCCGCGCCGACGACCTCGCTGCCCGAGCATCTGGGAGGCGAGCGCAATTGGGACTATCGGTTCTGCTGGCTGCGCGACGCCACCCTGGTCCTGCTGGGCGCCATGAATGCCGGCTACTACGAGGAAGCGCGGGCTTGGCGCGAGTGGCTGTTGCGCGCAGTCGCCGGAAGTCCGGAGCAGTTGCAGATCATGTACGGCATCGCCGGAGAGCGGCGGCTGACCGAATGGACCGCGGCGTGGCTGCCCGGTTACGAGAATTCCGCGCCGGTGCGGATCGGCAATGCGGCGTATAGCCAATTGCAGCTCGACGTCTTCGGCGAAATCATGGACGTGCATTACCAGGCGCGCCGCGGCGGGCTGTCGGGCGATGACTTCGGGCTGGGACGCCCAGCTGAAATTTCTCGAGCACCTGCAGGAAATCTGGACCGAACCGGACGAGGGCATCTGGGAGGTACGCGGCGCGCCGCGCCACTTCACTTATTCCAAGGTCATGGCCTGGGTCGCATTCGATCGGTCGATCAGGAGTGCGGAAACATTCGGCCTGGAAGGACCGATCGATAAATGGCGCGCCGTACGCGATGAAATCCACCGGGAAGTCTGCGCCAAGGGATTCGACCGGAAATTGGACACGTTTGTGCAATCGTTCGGCTCGAAGCAGCTTGATGCGAGCCTATTGCAGATTCCTACCGTCGGCTTCCTACCGGTTTCCGATCCGCGGGTGAAAGCGACCGTTGCGGCCATCGAACGACGCTTGCTGCGCGACGGCTTCGTCATGCGCTATGACACCGAAGAAACCGACGACGGGCTCCCGCCAAAAGAAGGCGCTTTTCTGGCCTGCAGTTTTTGGCTCGTCGATGTCTACATCTTGCAAGGCCGCATCGCTGACGCCGAGCGGCTTTTCCGCAATCTCATGGCGTTACGTACCGACTTGGGTCTGTTGAGCGAAGAATACGATCAGCGCGAGGAGCGCCTGGTCGGTAACTTTCCGCAGGCGTTTTCCCATATGGCGCTGGTCAACAGCGCCTATAACCTCACGCGTGCCGAGAAGCCTGTCGAGCAGCGCGCCCGCGCCAATCACAAGCGGCCGCGAACCGCAAAAGCCAGCGCAGGCAAGAAGCGAGTTCAGCCGGCGCGAAAATCTCAACGGCGGCCGACAAGTCGGAGCACCACATCGGTCAAGCGTCCGAAGGGCGGATAAAGAAGCCGCGCGCCGTTAATGCGGCTTTGGAGAAATACCGCCTTGCGGTGTGAGAACGTCTGAAAGCCGAACTCGCCGTGATAGGTGCCGATACCTGAGGCGCCGATACCGCCAAACGGAAGGTCTTCCACGGCGAAATGAAACAGCGTCGTGTTGATTGATGCGCCGCCCGAGAGCGTTCGCCGCAGGACTTCGTTACGCTGGTCGCGGCTCGCGCCGAAATAGTAGAGCGCCAAAGGACGCGGGCGGCTGTTGACGTAATCAATAGCGTCGTCGATCCGACGATAGGTCTTGACCGGCAGCAGCGGGCCAAAAATCTCCTCGCGCATGATCGCGAGATCATCCTGGGGATCGATCACGAGTGTCGGCGCCAGTTTACGCGTTTCGGCAGGGAGCGGCTCGTGCGCCGGGTTGATCTCGATAACGCGCGCGCCGCTCGCTTTGGCCGCGGCAATGTATTGCGTAAGGCGCTGGTAGTGCCGCGCGTCGATGATCGAGGTGTAATCCGGATTAACGGCAAGTGCGGGATAGAATTTCGCGATTGTGCCGCTTGCGAGTTTGACGAACTCGTCGAGTTTTCGCTCCGGCACCAGCACGTAATCGGGCGCGATGCAGGTCTGGCCGCTATTGAGCAGCTTGCCGTAAACGATGCTGTCGACGGCGCCGGGCAAAGCCGCATCTTCGGCGAGGATGCACGGCGACTTGCCGCCCAATTCCAGGGTCACCGGTGTCAAATTTTCAGCCGCTGCTTTCATGACCATACGGCCGACCGCAGTCGAACCGGTGTAGAACAGATGATCGAACGGCAGTCCTGCGAACGCTCGCCCGGTATCGGGTCCGCCGGTGACGGTCGCGACTTGGTCGGCCGGAAAGATAGCGGCGAGAAGCTCTGACAAAAAATCCGCGGTCCGTGTCGTGAGCTCGGACGGCTTAAGCATCACGCGATTGCCGGCCGACAACGCGGCAACGAGAGGCGCGACGGCGAGCTGAAACGGATAATTCCACGGGCTGATGATGCCGACGACGCCGACCGGCTGATAGAGGATGCGCGCGCGTGCCGGCAAGAGTTCGGCAGGGACCGGAACGGACTTCGGCCGCATCCAGTCGCGAAGATGGCGGCGCGCATGGCGAATGGCCGCCAGCACCGGAAGCACTTCGCCGATCTCGGTTTCGTGGCGCGAACGATTGCCGAAATCGGCGGAAATCGCCTGCGCGAGCCGGTCGGCATTCCTTTCGACGGCATCTTTGAGTTTTGTCAGGTCGCTGCGACGCTGTTGCAGGGACGGAGGGCTTTGACGCGCGAACGCGGACCGCTGCGCGTCAAACGTTGCGCGCATCGGTTCAGCGGTCGCCGCGGTTTTAGTGCTAACGTCGTTCATGATCGTGGCCCGCCATGCAAAACTTACGGACCTGAACCCGCAGGCTCAATCCATTCCGACCATTTGTCAATTTTTGCCGACGTTGCCGGTGTCCCTCCGCCGCAATTCGGTTTTCAGCACCTTGCCGTAATTGTTCTTGGGCAGCGCGTCGAGAAAGACGTAGTGCCGCGGGCGCTTGAACCGCGCGATCGCCGAAAGGCACAACGCGTCGAGTTCGTCGGCCGACACTTTTTGCTCGGCCTGGGGCACGACACAGGCGACGACTTCCTCGCCCCAGTCGGAATGCGGCCGGCCGATCACGGACACTTCCAGAACGCCCGGATGCCGCAGCAGGATTTCCTCGACCTCGCGGGGGTAGATGTTGCTGCCGCCGCTGATGATCATGTCTTTGGAACGATCCTTCAGCGTGAGGAAGCCTTCGCCGTCGAATGCGCCCATGTCTCCGGTGTGCAGCCAGCCGGAGCGCAACGTTTCAGCCGTCGCGCTCGGATTATTCCAGTAGCCCTTCATGACCACTTCGCCGCGGACCAGAATTTCGCCGATTTCTCCAGTTGGCAAAGCGACGGTCCGCGTCATCGGCGACGCGCACCTCGACATTGGCGCGCGGCAATCCGACCGAGCCCATGATCTCGCGCCAGCGGGGCCGGGTCCGATCGGCGTGGAGTTCCTTCGATAATGCGGTGATGGTCATCGGGACTTCACCCTGGCCGTAGATCTGCGCGAGTTTTGGCCCGAGCAAATTCATCGCCGCCTGCAGCGTTTCAAAATGCATGGGAGCACCGCCATAAATGATAGTGCGCAGGCCGCGATGATCGGCGGCGGCAAAGCCGCCGTGGGTAATGAGGCGGTTGACCATGGTCGGCGCGGCGAAAAAACTGACATTGCCGTGCGCCGAAAGAATCTGTGCGATCTCCTCCGGGTCGAAGCCGGCGCTTTCAGGAATAACCGTCGTCGCGCCCATGGCGACGAAAGGCAGTCCGTAGCATCCCGATCCGTGCGACATCGGCGCGGCATGCATGACGGTGTCGCGGGCGCCGACCGGTTCGATTTCCGCGAAATAGGCGAGCGTCTGCTCCATCATGTTGCCATGGGTGAGCATCGCGCCTTTGGGCCGGCCGGTCGTGCCGCTGGTGTAAAACAGCCAGGCAAGGTCGTCGCGGCGGCGCGGCACCACATCGATGCCATCGCCTTCCGCGAGCTTTCGCCACTCGCCGCTGCCGGTGACAATGGTGCGCCCGTGCGGCGCCACGTCATCGGCGCGATCTGGACTGGCGAGAATCAGCGACGCTTCAGTGTCGCCGATGATGTAGCCAAATTCGTCGCGATGAAGTTTTGCGTTCATCGGCACGGCGACGAGACCGGCGTGCCAGATCGCAAACAAAGCCTCAAGGAACTCCGGCCGATTGGTCATGGCGATCGCGACGCGCGCCTGCGGAGGGCATGCAGCCGCGAGATTGCCGGCCATCACCCGCGAGCGTGCCGCCCATTGCCGGTAAGTCGCGTAGGTATCGCCGCCGAGCGCGATCGCCGCCTGATCGGGCGCGGCGCGGCCCCATTTTTCGACCCAACCAGCCAGGTTCATTTAGCGCACCCGTCGGCGGTGCCGAACTACGGCGCCGGCTTGGCGTCGATCAGCACCGCGGCGAGCAAACAAGGCTTGCCGCTTCTGTTGACCCAGGCGTGATTGGTGCCGCGCTGCACGATGCAATCGCCGGCATGCAACTCGACTTCGCCTTCTTCCATCAGCATGTGCATCGATCCCGAGATAACAACCAGGTAGTCGATGGAGTCGGTCTTGTGCATGGTCGGATGCTTGGCGGAATCCTCCGCCTTCGGCTTGTTCGTGGAGCCAAGGTGGCCGAAGGCGGCGGCCGGATCGATCTTGCTGCCGGCGTTTTCCGGCGGGATTTCGACGACGCGAAAAATCGTGCCGGACGGCGTCGGATCGTGGCGCATCGGGCGCAGCGAGCGATCTTTTGGCCCGTGATTGTCGACCGGCATTTCATCGGTCACCCACACTTCGGTGACGCCGAGCCCCGGCCAACCCTTGATCTCGGTCGCGTTGGGCGCGTGATCGTCGATCATCACGATCGCCTTGCCGGCGGCATTGTGGCCGGTGACGAAACGGCGGATTTTCTGCACCATACTTTTTCCTCCAGGTAATTTCGTTTCAGCGCACAATGCGATTGCGCAGCACGCCGATTTTTTCGACTTCGAGCTCGACGATTTCGCCAGGTTCTACGTAGCGTCCGGTTTCGAGACCGGAGCCGTTGCCGACCGTGCCTGAGCAAAACAGTTCGCCGGGATGGATGGTTTCGTTGCGCGACACGAAGGCGATGCAATCCTCGTATTTCCAGTGCATCTCACGCGAATTGCCGCGGCCGCGCTCCTCGCCGTTGACGCGCACGATCATATCAAGCGCATAGGGATCGGGAATTTCATCGGCCGTCACGATGCATGGGCCGATCGGATTCGAATTGTCGAAATCCTTGCCTTTGCCCGGTCCGAGATTGCTCGCCATTTCGAGCGTCTGCTCGTCGCGCGCCGAGAGATCGTTGAAGATCGTGTAGCCGAAAATATGCGCGCGGGCTTTTTCCTTCGAAATATCGCGGCCGGGCGTGCCGATCACGCAGGCGAATTCAAGCTCGTAGTCGATTGTCTTCGAGTAGGCAGGCCAGGTCACATCCTGGCCGGTGCCGCAGACCGCAAACCGGCTGGGCTTGTAAAAGCTCGGCCGCTCGTACCACGCCTTTGGCGGCTTGAAAGCGCCCTGTTTTCCCAATTCTCGCAACGCCTGTTCCGGATCGGGTGCGCTGGCGGCGCGGATCTTGAGTATCTGGGTGAAAGCCTGGATCAGGTGCTTTTCGAAGCACAGGAAGTCCCGCAGTTGCGGCGGCGTCGGCAGCGGCGCGAGTAACTTGACAGACGCCGCATCAATTATGCCGCGGCCACTTTTCTGCGCCATGGCGACAATCTCGCGCGCGCGATCGAGCGCGGCTGCGCCGCCTTCGATCAGCGCCTGCATGCTTTGGAAAGCGGGTTCCGCGTTATCGTGTGCCGCCAGGAAATCGACGATCCGGCGATCATTGTCGATGAGCGCGCCAAGACGCTGCCGGCCGGAAGCGGCAAAAGTGACGAGTCTCATTTATCCTCCCTGCAGGATCGCGTTCGCCGCGATCTCGTTGTCGGTGGTATCATTATACAATCGAATGGCGCAATCAAACGCGCCGACATTTGGAGGCACGTCCATGCACTCGTCCCGGCGCAACGGCTACGCCTGCTCTGACGATTGGTGCGGCTCTGCTGGCGATGATCACCATAGGAACTTACGCAATGAGCAAAGAGCCTCGCTTTCCGCAACTGAGCATGGAGTCAACTCACCGACGCACAGAAGCCGCTCGGCGAGGAGATCATGAAAGTCTCCAGTGTCGGATTGGGCGGACCTTATAATCCGTTGCTGCGCAGTCCGGTGCTCGGACAGAGAATGTTCGACCTGTTGCACTACCTGCGCTGGGAAACCTCGGTGCCGCTCAAGCTCAACGAATTTGCGATTTTGATTATCGGGCGGCAGTGGCGCTCGCAGGTCGAGTGGTACGCGCACGCGCCGCTCGCCATCAAAGCAGGCCTTGCGCCGGACATTGTCGCCGAGCTCAAGGCGAACAAGCGGCCCGCCAACATGCCGCCGGAAGAAGCGGTGGTGTACGACTTCGTCACCGAGCTGACGACGAAGCACGCGGTCGCTGACGAAACCTTCGCTCGCGCCAAAAAACTCCTGGGCGAACAGCAGGTGGTGGATCTCACTGCGGTTGCCGGTACGTACATCGCGGTCGCCATGCAGCTGGCGATGGCCGAGGAGAGCGTGCCGCCGGGCAAAGAAGAGCCATTCAAGCCGGGCGAGCCCTGACGGCGTCGCGGCAGTTCCCGGCGCGTCCCGCTCAAGCCGAACCCCACACCTCGCGCGCGGTGTCGACCACGAGCCGCAGCTTTGCGATTTCATCTTCGACGGTCATGGCGTTGCCGCCGATGCCGCTGGAGAAGCCGCATTGCGGCGAAAGGGCAAGCTGCTCGATCGGCGCGTAACGGCTCGCTTCGTCGATCCGGCGCTTGAGCTCGTCCATGGTTTCGATTTGCGGGCTTTTGGTGGTGACCAGGCCGAGCACCGCGACTTTGTCTTTCGGCAGAAAGCGCAGCGGCGCAAAGCTGCCGGCGCGCGGCGAATCGTATTCGAGAAAATAACCGTCGACGGCGATGTCGTTGAACAGAGTTTCGGCGACCGGATCGTAGCCGCCCTCGGCGACCCAGGCGCCGGCGAAATTGCCGCGGCAAAGATGCAGGCAGACAACCATGTCGGCGGGGCGGCCGGCGATCGCCTCGTTGAGAAGCTTCGCGTAGGTCTTCGGCAGCGTGTCCGGTTCCTCGCCGATGTTGCGGACCTGCGCCCGCAGCGCCGGATCGCACAAATAGGCGAAATTGACTTCGTCGATTTGCAGATAGCGGCAGCCGGCTGCGGCGAGGTCGGCGATCTCCTCGCGATAGACGCGTGCGAGATCGGCGTAAAAATTTCTCCATGTCCGGATAGGCTTTGGAGTCGATCGCGTCGCGGCCGCCGCGAAAATGCAGCGTGGTCGGCGAGGGAATGGTGATCTTCGGGGTGACCTTGCGTCACCGACTTAAGAAACTTGAAATCGTCGACGAAGATCGCGGTCGGGCCGCGCGAGCTTGCCGGTGATTTGCAGGCTCGGCGGCGAATGATCGCGCGTACCTGCGGCGGAATGAAAGCGCACCGTCAGTTTCGACGCGACTTGCTGGACGTTTTCGAATTTCAGCAGGAAGTCGCGCTGCCAGAATGTGCGATTGTATTCGCCGTCGGTGGCGAGCTTGAAACCTAACTCTTCCTGCATCTGCACGACCGCGCGGATGGCGTCGTGCTGAGTGCCCGCCAGCTCTTCCTGGGCAATCTCGTTCTTTTCCGCGGCCTCTCGCGCGCGGATCAGCGCATCGGGCCGGATCAGGCTACCGACGTGATCGGCTCGGAACGGCGGTCTCGCGCGCGCCAACATGTCTGTCGCCCTTTTTGTGCGGTTTCGCGCCCGCTTACATCCATGTAAAAGGTCGAAACGGATCGCAAGAGGCTTTTCATGCCTGAACGCATTGTTCCGCAAGCTTTGGGCTATGTCGGCGTTCGCGCCAAGGATTTAGGCGACTGGGCGAGTTACGGTGTCGGCTTGCTGGGTCTGCAACGGATCGACCGATCGCGTTCAACGCTCGCCTTCCGCATGGATGACCGAAAGCAGCGGCTGGTGGTCGACATGGATGGCGGGGAGGGGATCGGTTTTTTCGGCTGGGAGGTCGCCGACGCCGCGGCGCTCGACGGCATTGCCGCGCAGCTCGAAGCGGCGGAGATAAAAGTCGCCCGCGGCGCGCGGGCGCTCGCCGATGAGCGTCACGTCAAGGACTTGATCGTTCTCAACGACCCGGTCGGAAACCGGCTCGAGCTTTTCCATGGCGCCGAGACCGCCGCGGAGCCGTTCAGGCCCGGCCGCTCGATTTCCGGCTTCCGGACTGGGCCGTTGGGGCTCGGCCATATCGTTCTCAACGTCGACACCCCGGAAACCATCGACCGGATGATGGCGTTCTACCGCGATGCGCTTGGCTTCCGTTTGACGGATTACTATTCGCATCCGTTTACGGCGTATTTTCTCCATCTCAATCCGCGGCACCATTCTCTCGCCTTCGTGCAAAGCGGCAAGAATGCCGTGCATCATCTGATGATGGAGCTGTTCAGCTTCGACGATGTCGGCCAGGGCTACGATCTTGCGTTGAACGAGGATCGCGTCGCAGTGACGCTGGGGCGTCACACCAGCGACTTCATCACCTCGTTCTACTCGGTCAACCCTTCGGGCTTTATGGTCGAGTACGGCTGGGGCGCGCGATTGATCGATGTCGATGCCTGGCAGGCTCACGAGCGCAAGGAAGGGCCGAGCATGTGGGGTCATGATCGGCGCTGGCTATCGGAGGCCGATCAAGCCAAGGCCCGAGAGCTGCGCTTGCAGAACGCCGCCGACGGCTTCCGCCGGCCGGTCCAGGTGATCGAAGGCAATTACCAGGTGACCGAGGGCGTTTGTCCGTGGTGGGATAGCGTCAAAGCGCGCACCGCCGCGCCTTAACACGAGAAGCCCATGGGAAAGGATCGTCTCGCCGCCTTCAGTGACGGCGTCATTGCCATTCTCATCACCATCATGGTGCTGGAGTTGCACGTGCCGCATGGTGCGGATTGGGCCGCGCTCGAAAGCGTTTGGCCAAGTTTGCTGAGCTATATTTTAAGTTTCGTCTATGTCGGGATTTATTGGAACAATCACCACCATCTCTTGCACACGGTGACACGCGTCGACGGGCTTATCTTGTGGGCCAACCTGGATCTTCTATTCTGGCTTTCGCTGATCCCGGCGGCGACCGCATGGATGGGACAGAATCTCGGGCAGCCGCTGCCGACCGCGCTGTACGGCGTGACTTTGTTGCTGCCGGCCATCGCGTATTACTTGTTGGTGCTAGCGATCATTCGGCGGCACGGCTCCGATTCGCTGGTTGCGAAAGCGATCGGCAGCGACGTCAAAGGAAAAATATCGGTAGTCATCTACGCCGCCGGAATAGCGCTGGCCTTCGTCGCGCCGTGGATTTCGATTGCGCTCTACGTACTGGTCGCGGTGATGTGGCTCGTCCCGGACCGGCGCATTGAGAACCTGATCGGCCGCGAATAGCGGCGTCGATATCAGACGAGGTCGACTTTTCCGGTGGCGAGCCGATAAACGCCGCCGACGACGCGGATTTTTTTGTCGGTGATCGCGGCGTCCAGTATCGGCGATGACTTTTGCAGCTTTTCGACGTTGAGCTTGACGTTGCTGCTGATCGCGTTCGCCAGCATATTGCCGCCTTCGTTTTTAACGGCTTCGACCGCGGGCCGAAGGGCCGCGACGAGTTCGGGCAAGTGGCCGGGGAGAGTGGTGCCGTCTTTGACCGATTTGATGGTCGCATCGACGGCGCCGCAGGCGTCGTGCCCGAGCACCATGATGAGCGGAGCTTTCAGCACCGCAACCGCGAACTCCAGGCTCGCGATGATGTCGTTGTTGGCGAAGTTCCCGGCAACGCGGCAAACAAAGACGTCGCCGAGCGCGGTATCAAAGCAAAATTCGGCGGCGATCCGGGAGTCGGCACAGCCAAGCACGGCTGCGAACGGATTTTGTCCTTTGGTCAGGGCTTCCCGCTCGTGAGCGAAATTATGCCGTTTCGTTAAACCATCAACGTAGCGCTTGTTGCCCTGCATCAGCCGCTCGAGGGCCGCGTCGGGCGTTAGGACGTTTTGCGGCTTTGGCACCATCTTCGCTTCTTTTGCCAGCGCGGGCCCGCCGAGCGCAAGAGCGGCCGCCGCCGCTCCGGCAAATTTCAAGATGTTACGGCGCGCAAACGGTGTGGGCGCAATGCGGGCTTCATCGCAATATTGGCACATGGTTGCCTCCCAGCGATTTTAGCAAAAAGAGTAGAGTTTCCTCGCCGGTACCAATGCGCTTCGCCGGCTTGATGGCCGGTTAACGTCGCGCCGCAAACTGACGATATTGCCAAATCAAAGATGAAGCGAATTGCTTTCAGTTGATTTGGCGGCTTGGCTTGGTCAGCGCACCAGCACGTTACTGAACTGCCAGGGGTCGTCGCGGTCGAGACTTTCCGGAAACAGCCGGTCGCGTCCGTCAATCGGCGTCCAGTCGGTGTACACCCCCACGACGGGCCCGAGATAAGGTCGCTGAATCTCGAGACAGCGCCGGAAGTCCATTTCGTCGGCTTCGACAATGCCCCGCTCGGGATTTTCCAGCATCCAGACAATCCCGGCCAGCACGGCGGATGTGACCTGCAGTCCCGTCGCGTTCTGATACGGCGCAAGTTGCCGCGTCTCCTCGATGGAGAGCTGCGAGCCGTACCAGTAGGCGTTCTTGCCGTGGCCGTAGAGCAGGACGCCGAGCTCGTCGACGCCGTCGACAATCTCGTGCTCGTCGAGGATCACCCAATCCGTCTGGGGCCGCCAGGCCGCCCCTGCCATTTCGTCGAGCGAGAGCACCGCGTCGTCGCATGGATGATAGGCGTAGTGACAGGTCGGCCGGAAGACGACCGTGCCGTTTTCGCGCAACGTGAAATAATCGGCAATCGAGATCGAACTCGTTGTGCGTGACCATGAAAGCATGCTGCGCCTGCGCCGTCGGCGTCCAGGACCGCACCCGCGTGCCGGCGCCCGGCTGCGTCAGGTAGATGGCCGCGTCGCAGCCGAATTGATGGCGGCGCGCGTTCGCCGGCATGATTTTTTCGTGCGTGCCCCAACCGGCCTCGGAGGGCTGCAAGCCTTCCGAACAGAAACCTTCGACCGACCAGGTATTGACGAAGACGCCGCGCGGTTTCGGATCGCGCGCGCGCTGGGTATCGCGCTCGGCGATGTGAATGCCCTTGACGCCGGCGCGCTGCATCAGCCCCGCCCAATCCTCGCGGGTCCTCGGTTCGTCGAATTTCAGGCCGAGTGCTGCCGCGACGTCGAGAAGCGCCTGCTTGACGAACCACGACACCATACCGGGATTGGCTCCGCAGCAGCTCACCGCGGTAATTCCTCCGGGACGCCGGCGGCGCAGCTCGAGGAGCCCTTCGCGCAAGGCGTAGTTCGAGCGTTCTGAGATCGACAACTTGGTGTCGGTATAAAGTCCGGGCCACGGCTCGATGACGGTATCGATGTAAAAGGCGTCGATATTCTTGGCGAAGTCCATGAGGTCGACCGAGCTGGTATCGACCGAAAGGTTCACGATCATGCCGCGGCCCGGCCCGGCCTTGAGCAAAGGCGTGAGCACCTCGCGATAGTTCTCTTTGGTGATCGCGGTGTGGATGAAGCGCAGCTTTCTGTCGTCGAGCAGCCGCCGATCGTCGTCGTCCGGCGCGATCACCACGAATTTCGTCCGATCGAAGCCAATGTGACGCTCAAGCAGCGGCAGTGTTCCTCTGCCGATCGAGCCGAAGCCGAGCATCACAATCGGGCCGTCGAAGCGCGCGTGGAGCGGCCAAGCGGTGTCTGCCTTGGTCATGGCGTTCATAATCGTCGTTCCTTCCACAATTCGTAAAGCTGTTTAAGCTGCGCGCCGAGCTGCCGGGATTTGGGCAGTGCCGCCAACCAGCGTGTTGAAGGTCGGCTTCCGCACCGAACGGCCGGTGGCGCTGATCAGTCCGCGGGCGCCGTCGAGACTGCCGGCCTTGAGTTCGCGGCCGAGCAGGCGCTGGCGCTCGAAAGGGCCGGGCAGCCAGAGGCCGTCGGTCTTCGCGGCAGAAAACCCGAAGCGCTGGTAATAGGGCGCATCGCCGACAAGCACGACCGCATCGTGGGCGCGCCGTCCCGCGGCGCCGATGGCGCGTTGCATCAGCTTGCCGCCGATGCCGCGGCCGCGCGAGGCCTCATCCACCGCCAGTGGACCAAGCAGCAACGCCGGCCGCCCCGGCCCGGCGCAGACGTGCCAGAGCCGCACCGTACCGACGATTTTCCCATCCTGCTCGGCAACGAGCGAAAGTCCCGCCGCCGGACTGCGGCCTTCGCGCAGCCGCTCCGCGGTCTTTTCGAAGCGCTCCGGCCCCCAGACGTTGTCGAGCAACTGCTCGCGCGCTTCGACGTCGCGATGCGTTTCGTTGCGAATCGTCACCATGGCCCACTCCATTCGCCTTTGATTGGCGTCATCAGTTCGAGGAGGGTTGATGATGGGAGCCGGTTTTTGCGCCGGCTCCCGGCGAGTCAGATGTGAAACGTCTTCAGCGGCGCGAAGCCGTTGAAGGCGACGGAGGAGTAGGTCGCCGTGTAGGCTCCGGTGCCTTCGATCAGCACTTTGTCGCCGATCTCGAGGCTTACCGGCAGCGGATACGGCATCTTCTCGTACAGCACGTCGGCCGAGTCGCAGGTCGGCCCCGCAAGCACGCACGGGCCGAGCTCCCCATCGCGCGGCGTGCGGATGGGATAGCGGATCAACTCGTCCATGGTTTCGGCGAGACCGCCGAATTTGCCGATGTCGAGATAGACCCAGCGCACGTCATCGTTCTCGCTCTTCTTCGAGACGAGGACGACTTCCGCCTCGATGACGCCGGCATTGCCGACCAGGCCGCGGCCCGGCTCGACGATGGTCTCCGGGATGCGGTTGCCGAAGTGCCGCCGCAGCGCGCGGAAGATCGCCGTGCCGTAGGTTTTCACCGTCGGCACGCTCTTGAGGTACTTGGCCGGAAAGCCGCCGCCCAAGTTGACCATCGACAGCGTCATGCCGCGCTCACCGCATTCGCGGAACACGGCCGCTGCGGATGCGAGCGCCCGGTCCCAAGCATGCGGGTTGCGCTGCTGGGAGCCGACGTGGAACGAGATGCCGTAAGCTTCGAGACCAAGCTTGTGGGCATGCTCGAGCACGTCGGCCGCCATGGCCGGCTCGCAGCCGAATTTACGCGACAGCGGCCATTCCGCGCCAACGCAGTCGGAGAGGATGCGGCAAAAGACGCGGCTTCCCGGCGCGGCGCGCGCGATTTTCTCGACCTCGGCCTGGCAATCGACCGCGAAAAGGCGGACGCCGAGCGCATAGGCGCGCGCGACGTCACGCTCCTTCTTGATCGTATTGCCGTAGGAGATGCGGTCCGCCGTCGCGCCCGCCGCGAGCACGATTTCGATCTCCGGCACCGAAGCGGTGTCGAAGCTCGAACCTAGCCCGGCCAGGAGCGACAGCACCTCCGGCGCGGGATTGGCCTTCACGGCGTAGAACACGCGCGTGTCGGGCAGCGCCTTGGCGAAGGCCAGATAGTTGTCGCGAACAACGTCGAGATCGACGACGAGGCACGGCCCGTCGTCGGCACGATTACGCAGGAAATCGCGGATGCGCGCGGTCATGGGCGCTCTCCTCACCAGGTTCAATGAGCCTCGCGGCTCGCATTGAAGTTTGGGCGAATGCGAATTCGCCCGGCGTCAGCGGGTGAGGGTCGGCGCCTTGCCGTGCGGTGGAGACACGGACAAAGGCGACGGGCTCTGCACCCGAGATGCTGCCTTGGCTTGGAGAGGGAGAACCCGCTCCGCACGGCCGGCAAGATGGACAAGCCTCTGCGGTGTCGACCTTTGGAGGGCCGACGAGACCAGAGAAGCCCGCTCCGTCGTTGCTTTAAGCCGCGTCCCCCGTTGAGCGCGGGGTGCGCCGGTTTCGCCTCCGGCTGCCGGTTAAATGGTTCGGAGCTCAGGCGGCCGAAAAGTTTTTCGGCGTTTGCTCCGGGCGGCTGTCCGGCCTCTTGTCCGGATGCCCACCAACCGACACGCGGCCACAGGCACGTGCGAAATTGGGCGAGCGGCACATAGTCGCGTTAGCAAAATGATGCAAGAGTTTTTTGCGCAATCGACGATTTTTTTCGGCGGCGCGTTCGCAAATGGTTAGGCGGACGTTTCTTCGGCGACGCTGCGATGCCGCGCGCGAAGCGTAGCGACGATCGCGATCGCAGCTCCGAGCGCGGCGACGGCGAAGACGGACGGATAGCCAAGCGCGCCGGCGAAGTATCCGTTGATCGGTCCGCCCAGACCGAAGCCGACATCAAAGAACGCGACGTAGGCGCCGAGTGCCGCGCCGCGGCTCGCCGCCGGAACGCGTTTGACCGCTTCAACGCCGAACGACGGGAAGACGAGCGCGTTGCCGATGCCGGTGAGGACAGCCCCGGTGAAAGCAACAGCCGGCACGGGCGCCAGCCACATCATTGCCAGGCCGCAGGCTTCGACGAGCAGCGACCATGCGGCTACGCGGGCTCCGCCGAAGCGGTCCGGCCACCCGCCAAAGGCCAGGCGTGTCGCGATGTAAGCCACGCCGAAACTGGCGAGGACAAAGCCCGCGCCAGGCCAACCCCTGTTCTGAAAGTCCAGCGCCGCAAACGCGCCGATGGCGCCGAAGCCGAGAGTGGCGAGCGCAAGCCCCATCCCAGACGGCAGAATGCGGCCGACCACTCGTAGAAATGCCAGACGCTCGCCGCCCTGCGGCGCCACCGGTGTGACGTAAGCCGTCGCCGGCACCGTCAGCAGCGAGAACACGATCATCGCGACCGAAGCGGCGGCGAAGCCGCTAACGGCGCCCTGATACTTCATCAGCGTGATGCCGAGCGGCGCGCCGGCGGCGATAGCGGCATACATGCCGATGCCGACCCAAACCATCACCTTGCCGGTGTGCTGCGGGCCGACGGTGGCGATGGCCCAGGACAAGCAGCCGGTCATGATCAAACTTTCGGCCAAACCGGAGATCACGCGTGCAAGCAGAAGCAGCGCCAGCGCGCCGGACGCGCCGAGCGAGGGCGTGGTCGAGACGAAATAGATACCGCTCGCCGCGATTGAAACGCCGGCGCCGATCAGCACGGCGACCTTTGCACCGGCGCGGTCGCAAAGGATGCCGGCTAGCGGCCGGGTAAACAGCGTGATCAGCGATTGCAGGCCGATGACGATGCCGACCGCGAGGGTGCCGAAGCCGAGCTCGTGATGAACCTGCAACGGCAACGCGGCGAGCGGAATCCCGACCGGGAGGTAGCCGAAGACAATGATCAGGGCGAAGGGAAGAATCCGCAAAACGACGCGGCTTTGTGCAACGGCGGCGGGGGCAGCTTCCCTCATGGGGTCAATTTGGAGAACGACGGTCTTGATTTCCAGTGCAATGAGGCACTGGATGTCGCGCTCAAGACTCCACGTATGACAGCGGCCGGCTGACTTCCTCGAGCGACTTTCGTTCGGCGGCGACACCCCAAATCGATTCGGTAACCGCAGCCCCGATCATCAACGCCGCGCCGATGAAATACCCGATAGCGACGCTGCTCGCGAGCCGCTTTCGATCAGCGACGCCAACAGGATCGGCCCTGCCACCCCGCCGACGCCGGTGCCGATGGCATAGAAGAAGGCGATGGCAAGCGCGCGCATTTCCAGAGGAAAGGTCTCACTGACGGTGAGATAGGCCGAGCTCGCCGCGGTCGAGGCGAAGAAGAAGACGATCATCCAGGCGACCGTCAGCATCGGCGCCGAAACGAGGTTTTCGCGGAACAGAATTCCGGTCGCGGCGAGCAGCACGCCCGACATGGCGTAAGTCGAAGTAATCATGGTCCTACGGCCGATAGTGTCGAACAGCCGGCCGAGCAGCACCGGCCCGAGCACGTTGCCGGCGGCGAAAGGCAGGATGTACCAGCCGACCTGGTCCGCTGGGATGTCGTAAAACTGGTCAGCACCAGTGCGTAGGTGAAGAAGATGGCGTTGTAGAAGAACGCCTGCGCGGACATCAGCGCGAAGCCGACGAACGTGCGCTGGCGATACGTCTTAAACAGTGCTCGTGCGACCTCGCGAAGCGGGTGTGGTCGCGCGTGCGCAGTCGCACCTTCCGCCGCGTGTCCGGGCCGGCACTCGGCGGCCGAGCGAAATGGGCCTCGATCTCACCGACGATCTTGTCGGCCTCGCGACGGTGGCCGTGGGTGATCAGCCAGCGCGGGCTTTCGGGAATCCAGCGGCGCAGACAGAGAATGATCAGCGCCAATCGCTGTGCCGATCAGGAACGCCAGCCGCCAGCCGAACGCGGGGTCGACAACGTGCCGGATCAAGCAAAACGAGTCGAGCCGCCGGCCGCCATGGCGGCGCCGATCCAGAAACTTCCGTTGATGAGAAGATCGGTCCAGCCGCGAAAGCGTGCGGGAATGAGCTCCTGAATGGTCGAATTGACGGCGGCGTACTCGCCGCCAATGCCGGCGCCGGTGAGAAACCGAAAAAAATGTAGCTCCAGGCGTCCCACGACAACCCCGTGGCAGCAGTGGCGGCGAGATAGACCGCAAGCGTGATCGAAGAAGAGTTTTTTGCGGCCCAGCCGATCCGTCAGCCAGCCGAAGCCAAATGCGCCGAGAACGGCGCCGCAGAGATAAAGCTGCCGGCCAGCCCGACCTGCGAGCTCGTCAGGCCGAGTGAGGAGCGCTGCGTCAGTTCGCCGGAGAGCGCGCCGGCGAGAGTGACTTCGAGGCCGTCGAGAATCCAGGTGATGCCGAGCGCGACAATCACCAGAAGGTGAAAACGCCCGAACGGCAACGCATCAAGCCGGCTCGGAATGTCGGTCTCGATTTCCGCCGATGGTAAAGGCGCGGCGCCAGTTGGCGCCGGCCTTCCCTTATGGGGATGGCGAGCGGAGGATGGGCGGAGCTTTCGGAGACGTCGCAACCATCCAGCAAGCAACTTGCTCATGTCCGCGGCGGTTCCTGCCCCTGGTCTGCCGAAGTCCGGCGAACCAGCTCGAGGCCGCAACGTTCCAGTGTACGGTGTTAAGCTCGTCCGGTAGCAAGTGACGCCCTTGATCGAGAAGCTCACCAGCCGACTGGAAATACCGCAACGCCTGCGGGCCATTGTCCGCGCGCGGGAATCGAGCCTGATCGCGCTGGCCGCGCTCACCGGCGTAGTCGCGGGCCTGGTCGTCGCGGCGATGGGGACGGGCGTCGATTTGCTGCACCGATGGCTTTTCCGGCTCGGGCCCGAAGTGCGTTTGTCGGAGCTGCCGCGCCTTGATCCCTTGATCGCGCTTGCGGTGCCGCTTATCGGCGGTCTCGTGTTCGGCGTTGCGCGCGAACTGATTGCGCGCTGGCGCCCGGAGCGGGAAATCGACCCCATCGAGGCCAATGCACTGCACGGCGGCCGCATGTCGGTCGTCGGCAGCATCATCGTCGCGCTTCAGACCGTTTGGTCCACGGGGTCGGTGCTTCCGTCGGTCTCGAAGCCGGATACACCCAGTTGGCAAGTGGCATCGCCTCGCGGCTTGGCATTGCGTTCCGGTTGCGGCGGGCCGACTTGCGCATTTTGGTGGGATGCGGGGCGGCCGCCGGCATTGCCGGCGCTTTCGGCGCGCCGCTCGCCGGCGCCTTCTATGGGTTTGAACTCATTATCGGCGGCTATTCGCCGAACAATCTCGCGCCGGTCGGGGTTGCCGCGCTCATCGGCTATGTCGTCGCTCAAGCGTTGGCCGCGGCGGAAGTCGGCATTGTCGCGCCCCGAAAATCAACTTTGCGACCCACGACATCGTCGTCGCAGCGATCATCGGCCTTCTGGCGGCGGTGCACCGGCATTCTCATTATGCGGGCCGTCGCGCTGTGCGAGTCGCTGTTCGCCCGCGTGCAACTACGGCCTTCGTTGCGGACGATGGCGGGCGGGCTCGCCGTCGGGATTCTGGCAATCGCCGCGCCGCAAGTGATGTCGTCGGGCCACGGCGCGCTGCATCTCACGGGAATAGTTCGAGTTGCCGATCCTGACCGTCGCGCTGTTCTTTTGCCTGAAGATCGCGGCCTCCATTTTATCGCTCGGCTCCGGCTTCCGCGGCGGCCTGTTCTTTTCCTCGCTATTGATCGGCGCGCTCGGCGGCCATCTGGTCGCGGCCGCGCTGTCGATCGTCTGGCCGGCCGCGTCATTCGACTCGAACGCCTATGCGGTGATTGGGATGAGCGCGCTTTCGGCCTCGGTCATCGGCGGGCCGCTCACCATGACGTTCATTGCGCTGGAAACGACCGGGACCTTTGGCTCGCCACGGCCGTGTTGATCGCCGTCATGGTGTCATCCCAGGTCACTCGCGAAGTCTTCGGCTTTTCATTCGCGACCTGGCGCTTCCACTTGCGCGGCGAGACTATTCGCAGCGCCGCCGATATCGGATGGATGCGCGATCTCACCGTCGGCAAAATGGCGCGTCGTGACGTGCGCACCGCGTCGACGGAGATGAATATCGCGGCCTTCAGAGAGGCGTTTCCGCTAGGCTCGTCGGCCGCGGTGGTCGTGGTCGATGAGCACGGCCGTTACGCCGGCATGGTTCTCGTTGCCGACGCGCATGCCAGCGACGCCGAGCCCGAGGCCTCGATCAAAAAATTGCTGCGGTACACCGACATCGTGCTGGTGCCGGGCATGACTATCAAGGAAGCGGTGCTTGCTTTCGATCGCGCCGAGGCCGAGGCGCTCCCGGTGGTCGATTCCTACCTCGATCGCCGCGTCATCGGATTTCTTACCGAAGCCTATGCGCTTCGCCGCTACTCCGCCGAGCTCGAACGGCGCAGGCTGGAAGTGGCCGGCGAAGAATAATCCTGGCACAAGCGCGTCTGGTCTTTTTTCGAAAGTCATCTATAATTTCCAAAATCGCTAAACCGAAGCCATGAAACGCTCAGTCACCGAAGCCCGCCACGGCGCCGGCCACAACCGATGATTTGCCCCGCACGGTGGCCGAATCCACCTACCAGCGGCTGCGGCAGGACATCCTCTGGGGCAGGTTCGCGCCGGGTTCGCCGCTTCGTTCGGACGAATTGCGCTCCCGCTATGATGTCGGCATCAGCCCGCTGCGCGAGGCGCTGACGCGGCTGACTTCGGAACGGCTTGTCACCTCAATCGGGCAGCGCGGATTTCGGATTCCGCCGCTGACCGCTTATGACGTCGAAGACACCACGCGGACGCGCATTGTGCATCGAGCGCGAAGCGCTCGCCAGCTCGATCGAGAACGGCGATATCCGCTGGGAAACCGCTGTCGTTGCGGCTTTCCACGCGCTGTCGCGCAACCCGATCCCGAACGAATCCGGCCCCGCAACCGAAGGCTGGAGCAGTTGCCATCGGCGGTTTCATATGGCGTTGCTCTCAGCCTGCGGCTCGCGATGGCAGATGGAACTTGCCGAATTGTTGTTCGATCAAGCCGAACGCCACCGCATGCTGCGGGTGAAATTTGCGCCGACGGAAAGACTTAAACGCGACACCGTGCGCGAGCACAAACAGATATTCGAAGCCGCGTTGTCGCGCGACGTCAAAGCGGCGCAGCGGGCGCTGGAAAAACATTATCTGACCACGGCCAAGCAGGTGACCGCGGTCTCTGGCGCGTGCCGCGTCTCGTCCATCAAGCGCGGTTGAAGGTTTCGGCCCGGCGCCCCGCCGCGGAATGCTTGACTCCGCTATTTCCACAAATTACTAACTTTGGAAATAAAGCCCACGACTTAACGTGGCGCGCAGGATCCTGGGCATCGCTGCGGTGCAGTAAGCTGAAATGCCGGGCGAAAAGGGAGGTCGCCATGTATCAACTGAGCAGAACGGTTCCCGTCAACGAGCCGAAAAATCGTTCCTGAGCAGGCACGATGTGTGGACCGGGCTGCTGATGAAGGCAAACAACGCTCTGCCTTTGTCCCGGAGATGAAGCAGTGCGATGTCATCGAGCAGGGCGACGGATGGCTGATCCGCGACATCATGCTCAAGGACGTGCCGCTCCGCGAGAAAGTCACTTTCGAGCCGGAACAGCGGGTGATTTTCGAACGCATCAAGGGCTCCGAACTGGGGCGGATCGAGAACATCATCGGCGAAGACGACAAGGGAAACCTCACACTTACGTTTGCTTTCAGCCTGAAGAAAGACGGCATTCCGGAAGGCAGCGACGCCGAGAAGGCACACTTCGCGCCGATGGAAGGCGCCTATATGGGCGCAGTCGCCTCGACGCTGGCCGCGGTGCGGCGCACCGTCGACGAAAAAGGCCGTGAACATCTGCCGCCCAAAAATCCGGCAGATGCCGCGGGCGATGTGCGGTGGATCTACGATTATTACCGCGCCGTTGATGCGATGGATATGGATCGCACGCTTGCGCAGCACACCGACGACACCACGCTGAACTTCGCCAATCATCCGACCGTCCACGGCAAGGACGGTTATAAGGCCGCGATCGGGCACCTGTGGGGAGCATCAAGGGCCTGTCGCACAGCATGGTCGGCGCGTGGTCGATCAACGACGGCCAGGTCGGCGTCGCCGAAGCGATCGTGCAGTACACCCGACTCGACGACACCCTCGTTGCGATCAATTCTGCACGGTGCTGCGCCGCCGCGGCGACAAGATCGCCGACATCCGCATCTATGGGGATGCGACGCCGCTGTTCGCCCGGCGCCTGAGCGCGGGTGGCAGCACAGCGCCTAAACCAAAAACGCGGGGACAGCCCATGCCGGACCGCCCATTGCCGGGAAAGCTTTTCCAGTTCGGCTATGTTGTACCCAATCTCGACGCCGGACTTGCGCACCTTAACAACCGCCTCGGCGCGCCGCGTTTTATGATTCTTCGCAACATTATGGTGGAGAACGCCTGGTATCGGGGCGGCCCCCCCGATTAATCACAGCATGGCGTTCGGCTATATCGGCGACATGCAGTTCGAGGTCATCGAAAACGTCTCCGGCAAGAGCACCTATTCCGAATTTCTCGATCGCGTGCCGCAGGGCGGCGTGCATCATCTCGGCTATTCGGTCGACGATTACGACGCCGCGGCGAACGACCTGGGGCCCGCGGCTACAGTCTGGTACAACAGGGGATTTTGGGGACACCAAATTCGGCTATTTCGAGAGCCCGACGATCCGGGAAGCTAACCGAGATCATCTATCTCGACCCGAACGTGCAGACGATGATGGCCAATATCAGAACGCAGGCGTTCTAGAAGACGGGCGTAGCCGGGCAACCATCAGCAACACCGATACCTGCTGTTGGGAAACTCAATTTGCCGCGATAGGCAAATGGTACCCGCCTGACGACAAAAATGCGGGCTTTTTGTGCCTGCGGGGAGGATCGCGGCGGCGCTGCGTTCCGGCAAGCGAGTGAGTGCACGCCGATATGGGCGCGTCTAATTCGGCCGACTTAAGACAGCGCTTAATCGGCCGTTACATTGCAAGCCTTCGCTGGCGCTGGCTCGAGGATAGCGGGCTCGTTTTCGTTTTCGTGGCGATGATCCTCGCCATCGGCATTCCGCATCCCGAGTTTTTCAGTTTCGGCTCTGTTAAGACAATTCTTCGCCAGTCGGCGCTGATCGGCATCATCGCATTCGGAATGGTCTATCTGGTTGCGATGGTCGAGATCGACCTTTCGGTCGGCGGCATATTTGCGGTGGCTGGCAGCTGCCGGCGGTGCTTATCAAATTTTACCACGTCGATCCGTGGATTGCGGTTGCGATTGTTCAGCTCGCGGCCGGCACCGGGCTTGGCGCGCTGAACGGCATTCTCCCAGCCTTCTGCGCGTGCCGCTGATTATCGTCTCGCTCGGCACGCTGTCCGGCTATTTCGGCCTCCATCTCATACTCTCGGACGGCAAAGCGATATACGGCCTTCCGAAGAATCACCCCTTCTTTCCCCAGTCCTTGGCAGCGATCTTTTTGTAGCTTCCGGCATCGGTCTGGACCGCGCTGGTTTGCGCCATCGTTCTGTATTTTGTCTTCGCGCGTACGCGCTTTGGCGCCACGGTGCGTGCGATCGGCTTGAACCCGGCCGCGGCGGAGTTTATCGGGGTGCGGATAGGCCTGATCCGCATTTACGCAACGGCGCTTGTTGGTTTCCTCCGCGGCGCTGTCCGGGGTGATGACGCTCGCTTATTTCAAGGCCGTCGACACCTCGTCCGGACGCAACCTTGGCCTTCAGGTTATTGCCGGCGTCGTGATCGGAGGTACGTCGCTCGCCGGCAGCTCGGAACCATCCTTGGCGCCGCGCTGGGCGTTCTCATCATCACGACCATCGATAGCGGCCTCGTCTTTTACGGGGTCAATCTCAACTATTGGAATTTGTTACTGGCACCGTCATCATCGGCGCGATCGCGCTTGATCGCGCTCGTCAAACGCCGGCGTCCGCAATGAATATTCCATGGTTCACGGCGGCTGCGCCGAGCAAACAATATCAAGAGGGAGAAAAGTGATGCAAACTAAACGATGCCGAAAGCAACCGAGGAGATACGCGAGCCAGCGGTCTCCAGCGTTGCGCTGTTGGGAGGACTTTGACGTTCGACCGCACTGCCAGCCAATGCAGGTCCGAAGGACACTGTCACGGTGTCCGTGGTTCAAGCGCTCGCGGCCGGTGAGTGGAATACCGAAATTGTCGCCGGCGCGAACGCGGCCGCGAAGGATCTCGACGGCAAAGCCAAAATCCGGGTGACCGGACCGACCATCTCGATCCGCAGCGTCAGGCGCAGATGTTTCTCGCCGAACTTGGACCAAGCCGGACGCGCTGGTGGTGGTGAACGTCGCGCCGCCCCTGTTCATCCAGCCGGCGATGGAGGCGCAGGCGCGCGGCGCCAGGATGGTCTGGATCAACGTGCCGCCGATGCCGGAAATCAAAAATGCGCTGTTTGTGGCGTCCGACGCCTTTGGCATGGGGCAGGCCGGTGGAGAGATCATTGTCTCCGAGTTGGAGAAAATGAACGCAAGCCGGCGGCAGAGATCACAGGAGACGTGGTCACCGCTGTGTGAGTGCCGGGCCTCTCAGTTCTGGAGAACCGTTTCGCCGCCAGTCGCCTACCTGAAAAAGAAAATGCCGAAGATCAACGTGCTTGCGGAATTCGATTCGAAGCCTGATCGCGAACGCAACTTCGCCCTTTGGGACCAGGCTATTCGCAAATCGCCGAACGCGCTGACGTATTTGGATCCTTGCGAAGAAGGCGAAGAAAACATTCCGAAAATCTGGACAACGACAAGATCAAGGTCCCGTGGTCACTTACATACTCCGGAAGAAGTTCGTGACGATATCGCCCAGGGCCTTATCACCGCGGCGACCCGGCGAACTTCTTCGCGCAGGCGTACCTTGCCATCTACATTGCGGCACAAGCGATGCTGAATGACAAGCCTGTGCCAATGGGCTGGGTGAAGGTGCCGTTGTGATTGTCGATAAGAGCAACATCGCCGACTACCAAAAGGCGTGGGAAAAGCCTGAAACCGGTCTGCGGGCGTTTTACCCAAGGCAGATCGAGCGGTACGGGACCATGTACCCGCGAGGTGCCGGATCCAGACCTGTACACGCACCCGGCCCAATAAGGCGAAGGAGTACCGCTTCGTCCGGGGCGGTACTCACGTCGCTTTCGGCGGCCGGCCAATTTCAGGGCGGCGTCGCCGAATGAAAGGCGACACGAGGTCGGCGATTTACTCGGCAAAAAATATCTGCAAGCGCTTCGGCGCCGTGCAGGCCCTCGACAATGTCGACTTCGATGTTATCGAGGGAAAGGTCAACGGCCTGGTCGGCGCCAACGGCGCCGGCAAATCGACCTTGCTGAAAATCATCGCTGGCGCGATGAGCCCGAGCGGCGAATTGTGGCTCGACGGCCGGCCGCTGACTTTTCTCGATCAAGGACGCGGCCCGCGCCGGCATAGCCATCGTTTCACAGGAACTCAGCTTGTTTCCGGCGCTCACCGTCGAAGAAAACCTCCTGCTGGCGCCCGGTGCGCGCACGTTTCGCGCGCGCCGCGCGTTCGGGAGGAGGGCACGCACGGTACTGGATCGCCTTGGCGTCGATGTGCCCTTCAGTGCGCCGCTCTACCGATTGAAGTCTTGCCGATCGCCGATTGATTGAGGAAATTGCACGTGCGCTATTGCAAAATCCTCGCGTGCTCATTCTCGACGAGCCGACGTCGTCTCTGCACGTCGCCGAAGTCGAGCGGCTGCACGACATCATTCGCAGCTTGCGTGATTCCGGCATTGGCATCGTCTACGTCAGCCACTTCCTCGAGGAGCTGCTGGAGATTTCGGACAATCTCGTCATCCTGCGCAACGGTCCGACGTGTAACGCAGGAAATTGCGCCGTCGGTAGACCAGCTGAAAGCGGTAGTCACGGCGATGCTCGGCGAGTCGCCAGAAATCGCCGGCCGAGCCAGCGCCCAACGCGCCGACGATCAAAACGAGAAGCCGAAGCCCGGCATCACGCCGATCAAGGTTGGTCCGTTGCGCATTTTCCGGCTTGCGCGGTCCCGGCGATTTGCGGCATCGCCATCTTGAAGTCCCGCCGGGCGAGCCTCGTCGGCGTTGCCGGCCTCGCTGGCGCAGGCATCGAAGAATTATTCGCGGTTCTATTCGGGACGAGCGAGGCCGAAGGTCCGGCTCAATCATCACTGCCGACCGGCGCACGGGCAACCAGGGAGCACTACAGCGTGCACGTCAAAGCCGGCATCGCCTACACGCCGGCGGACCGCAAGCAATTCGGGCTGATGCTGCGGCAAAGCGTGGCCGAGAACGTGGTCAGCGTGCGGACGCTCACGCTCGGACGCGATGGGCTTCGTGTTGCGCGCGGAGCGCTTGCGTCGCGCGGCGGTGGAACGCTGCCGCCAACTCGGCGTCGTCGCTGGTTCGATGCATCAACCGGTTGGTGCGCTGTCCGGCGGCAATCAGCAGAAGGTCGTGTTTGCCAAATGGATCGAGGCGGCGCCATCGCTTTCTGGTCCTCGACGATCCGACGCGCGGCATCGATGTCGGCGCCAAGCGCGAAATGCACCGGATCATGCGCCAACTCGCGCGCTCGGGTCGCGTCGTGCTGTTTTACTCGAGCGATCCCGGCGAAATCGCCGCGGTGGCCGATCGCGTCGTCGTCTTCGTTGACGGCGCGATGACGAGGGAGCTCGACGGCGCAACCCCTGACTGAACACGAGCTGGTCACGGCGATCAATACCGGCATTAAACCCGCGGTCGAACCTGCGGCGTAGGCAGTAATCAGCGATCGGACAAGCAGTAGACCGGATGAAAAACCAGCACGCACAAACCAAACACCCAGCACCCATGTAGGATACGGCAACTGTGCGCAATTTGTCCTTTCAAATCAGCTACAGGCAAACGGCCGCAGTTGGCCTCGACGAAATGAGCAATGACGCATCAGACGTTGATCGAAACCGAGGCGAAGGGGAGATCTCGCCCTCGCAGACATGCGCAAGATGGCCGCGACCTGCGGGCGTAAGCCTTCCCATACTCGATCCCAATGGCGAAGCTGGGCGCCGCATTTGGCGTTCGGGAATTTCCGATCCCGGCTTTATGGAATTTCTCGGCTACTCCGCGGACGACTTCTTTCGCATCGCCGACGAACTGGGCGTTTCCACCATGACGGTGATCGGCACTTTGTGTCAACCCGGCCTCGCCTCTGTTCTGTGCCGCGAAATCGCGGAGTTAGCTTCGTTTTCATTACTCGCAGACCAGGGCTGCCGGGCCCACGGCTTATTTTTGCGCTGGCATTCCTGGGTTTATCCGTATCTGGGGAATCAACAGATCTCGGTAAGATGGCGTGTCAGCAGGTATCCTGCAAATCGTCCGACCGCCCCAACACCGCGTTGGCATTCGATTTCTGGCACTACATCCGCGGCGGTCGCGACGACGCCTTGTTGCGGTCTATTCCGGGAGACCGGATTGCCTATGTGCAGGTCACGGACGCAGAAGCTGAACTGCCGCCTGGGCGGTCGCTGGAAGAAGATTGTTTGTTCAATCGCCTGCAACCCGGCGAGGGCGCTTTGCCGATCAAAGAAATGCTCGACATTCTTTGCGATATCGGCGGGACAGAGAGAATAGGGCCTGAGGTTTTTTCAGCGAAGCTCGATGCCTTGCCGGCCGACGCGATTGCGCAGGAGTTGCGCGACCCCTATTGGCGCGCACTCGCCCAATCCGGGATCAGTCGGCCTGCACACTAATTCTAGACAAGACAATGTTATGCCAGGACGGAGGAGTGTTTTGCCAGGACTTGTAGAGAAGAAGTCGATCATCGTGACCGGCGCCGGGAGCGGCATCGGCGAAGCGATCGCGCGGGATCTCGCGGCCGCAAGGCGGGCGTGTCGCTATTGCCGATATCAACCTCGCTGCGGCCGAGCGCGTCGCCAAAGCGATTGGCAAGGACGGCGGCGAGGCGGTTGCGCTTCAGGTTGACGTGGTCGATCGAGCGAGCGTCGAGCGCATGATCAAGGCGGCGGTTAAGGCCTTCGGCCGTCTCGACGTTATGTTCAACAACGCCGGCATCAGCAAAGCCGGCCTGTTTTTGGAAGCGACCGAGGCCGACTTCACTCGCATCATGAACATCAATGCGCTCGGCGTGCTGATCGGCATGCAGGAAGCGGCGAAGCAAATGATAGCCCAGGGCGGCGGCGGCAAGATCATCAACACCGCCTCGATCGCCGGAAAGGTTGGCGAGAAGATCGCCACTATTTATTGTGCCAGCAAGGCGTGCGTCATTTCGCTGTCGCAAGCCGGCGCCGAGGCGCTCGGCGAGCACAACATCACGGTTAACTGCTTCAGCCCCGGCTTCGTCAAGACTCCGCTATGGGACGGGTTGGACAAGGACCTGATGAAGGCCGGCTATCGCGATGAGCCAAACGCCGTCGAAGAACTCGCGCGGAATAAAGCCATCCTGAAGCGGGTGTCGACGCCGGAGGATCTTGTCGGCGCGACCACGTTTCTTGCTTCCGACAGGTCGAACTACATGACCGGTCAGAACCTGATGGTCGAGGGCGGCGTGCGGATGGTGTAGCTGCCCGGTTTGGCTGGGCGCGGTTGTGCCTAGGCCGCACCCAGCATCACGTCACGCAGCCAGCAAAACGCCGGGTCGTAGGCAAACCGCGAATGCCAGATCAAATATTCCGTGAAGGACGGCATTTCGAACGCGACGGCGAGCATGCGCAAGCCCGACCAGCCCGGAGCCGTTTCCATCATGCGAGCCGGCAGGATGCCGACTGACCCGCTGCCCCGCACCAGCGCCGGGATGACGTTGAAGTTCGGCACGGTACGGACACTATTGGCGCGAGTGCGAAATTGGTTTGCGGCGCGCAGTTCGCTCGTCTGCATGGTGACGCCGGCGAACTGGGCCATCACGTGCGGATATTCGAACAATTGCTCCAAGGTGACGATGCCGCGCAGCGGGTGGTCCTCGTCAACAATGCAGCAATAGGATTCCGAAAAAAGCATATCCATCCGGAGTAATTGGTCGGAAGCGGCCTCCGCCTGGCTCAATGGATTTCCGGTCACGCACAAATCGACGGTGCCGCCGCGCACGTGTTCGAGCGGCGAGTTGATCGGCAGAATGTCGTAGCTCACGTGCGGCGCTTGCTGTTCGATGCGGCGAAATACGGTCGATAGATAAACCGTGGTGCTGTAATCGGAGGCCATGATGCGGAATTTGCGCCGATCCTTCCTGGGATCGAACAGCGGCTTCGCCGAGATGGTTGAATCAATTTGTAGAATTGTCTGCCGCACCGATATGGCCAGCGACTGAGCGAACGGGGACAGGTCGTAACTGCGGCCGATGCGGACTAGCAGCTCGTCGTCGAATTGATCGCGCAGCCGACGCAGGATTCCGCTCATCGTGGACTGGGTGACGTGCATCTTTTTCGCCGCGCGCGTCACGTTCTTTTCCGCCAGCAACGCATCGAGCGAGGCGAGCAGGTTCAGATCAAAATCCTTAATATTTTCCATACACTTAACCGGCGCAACCAAGTATCGGGCGCGCCGATAGTTCAAGTTGGAAAATGCGATTTGTCAATGCGGGGGCAAGCTGCGAGCGTCGCCGCGCTCGCTAAAGCGCATGCAATAAGCGCAAGGAGGAAAACGTGCCGGTAGCCGCCAAGACTGTGCCTTTTACCTCGAAACCGCAGCGGACCGAATTCTCCGTGCTGCTTGATCGCGCCCGCGATCTGCAGCCGGCCATACGGGCGGCTGCGCGCGACACCGAGACCAATCGGCGGGTTTCGAAGAAGACCATGGATCTGTTGCGCGAGGCCGAGCTGACCAAGCTGGTGCGGCCTGCGCGCTTCGGCGGCTTTGAATACGGCACCAGTGAACTCGCCCAAATCGCTTTCGAGCTCGGCCGCGCCTGCGGCAGCACCGGTTGGTGCGGCTCGCTGGCCATGTGCTACCAGTGGATGATGTCGTTCTTCACGCTCGAGGCACAGCAAGATGTCTTGGGCGATCCGAACAATCTCGTCGCCGGCTCCTATCAGCCGAGCAAAGAAGTCGAGATCGTCCCCGGCGGCATCAAGCTCGCCGGCGCGTGGCCCTATGCGAGCAACTGCGAAAACAGCCAATGGCTGATGCTCGGCGCCGGACTGCCGAACGCCAAGGGTCCGCCCGACGTAATGTGGTGCCTGGTGCCGATCACCGACATGAAGGTCGATCAGGACACATGGTTCACCAGTGGCCTTCAGGGCACCGGCAGCAAAACCGTACGCATCGAGCGTCCGGTATTCGTGCCGGAACATCGCATGCTGCGGTTTGCCGAAATCGTTTCTGGCACCGTGCCCGGTAAACAGATCGAAGACAACAATATGAGCAAATTCGGTTTCACCACTTTCGGCCCGACAGCCTTGGTGTCGCCGGTGCTCGGCATGGCGCAAGGCGCGCTGGATTGTTTCATCGAAATGGCCAAGACCAAAGTGCGCGCCGCCAAGCCCGGCATGATTGTGCCGATGGCCGCCTCGCCCATGATCCAGAACAAGATCGGTGTCGCCTCGGCCACAGTCGAGTCGGCTTTCACTCTGCTACTGACGAGCGTGGCCGCCGCCGAAGCGAAAGTCCGAAACGATACCCCGCTCACGAACGGCGAACGCATCGCGATCCGGCGCAATCAGGGCTTTTCCGCAAAGCAATCCGTCTCCGTCGTCAACGATCTCTTCGCCAAGGAAGGCGCGGCCGGCAGCGATCTCGCTGCGCCCCTGCAACGCTTCTGGCGTGATGCAAACGCGGCCGCATTGCACTTGTCGCTCGATTGGGAGCCGATCGCGGCGATGTATGGCCAGGAACGGCTCGGCCTCGAGCCGATCGGCCTCTACTAAGAGTGCCGCCAATGACCGAAACACAGCAGTTGAGACATGACGCCAAACAGGCTTTGCGGCGTCTGGCGAGTTCGGTCAGCGTCATCACCTGCCGCCACGGCGGGCGCGATTTCGCAATGACCGCAACGGCGGTAAGCGCGCTGAGCATGGAGCCGCCGTCCATGCTGGTGTGCGTCAATCGCTCGGCGACGTTCCACGCCGCGCTTAGTCGAGCGGATGCGTTTGCCATCAATGTGCTGAGCCGTGCTCACGTCATTATTTCGCGGGCTTGCAGCGGCGAAGCGAAAGGCGAAAGCCGGTTTGGCATCGGCAGCTGGGATACGGGTGCGGCCGCGCCGATCTTAGCCGACGCCCAGGCCGCGATCATTTGCCGAAAAGATGCGGAACTGGAGTACGGCACCCACACCGTTTTCATGGGTCCGATCCTGTCGATTTCCACCAACGGCGAGGTGGATCCGCTCATTTACGTCGACGGCCAATATACCGGGCGGGCGGCTTGAGATCTGGCGGCGTAAGCGAAGTTGGTCAGCATCGAGCGAATGGCTGATGACCAAGGGCGGACGTTGACACGACCGGGCGGAACGGCGAACCATGCAAAAAATGTTTCGCTCGTTGGGGAGGAACGGCACGTCATGAGCGTCGAGGCGCGCATTGCCGAGCTCACGGAGAAGATGTGGCGGCGCAAGTTTTACGCCGTGCTTTCGCAACCTTCGCCGACTCCGGAAAAGTTGAAGCCGCTGCTGCCGGAACATCTTGAATACATGATTTCGCTTGAAAAGCGCGGCCTGTTGTTCGCCTCGGGTCCGCTGTCGGATGGCAAAGGGCCGCCGACCGGCGCCGGCCTGACCATTTTGCGTGTGACGGGAATTGACGAAGCGCGCGCGCTGGCCGACGCCGATCCCCTGGTGCGCAGCGGATTGCGCACGTACGAACTCAAAGAATGGACGATCATGGAGGGCACGCTCGGACTGCGCGTGAATCTTTCAGATCAGTCCATCGAAGTGGCGTAGAGACATGAGCATGGGGACGGTAGGATTTGTCGGCGTCGGCAAGATCGGTATGCCGATTTCGCAAAACCTGATCAAAAATGGTTATCGGGTCGTCGGCTATCGCCGCGGCTCGCTCGCCGAGTTCGAAAAGATCGGCGGCGTACCGGCGCGTTCGGCGGCCGATGTGGGTGCGCAGGCCGACATCGTGTTTTCGTGTTTGCCTTCGGACGAGGCGCTGCAGCAAGTCGTGCAAGGCCCCGATGGTCTCGTCAGCACGGCGCGGCCGGGACAAATCGTTGTCGAGCTCGGCTCCTACCCGGTGCCGGTCAAACAACGGCAGATTGCGCCGCTTGCGGAAAAGGGCGCCGTCTTCATCGATGGCGAAGTCGCCGGCACACCGGGTATGGTCGCGGCGCGCAAGGGCGTGGTCTTTCTTGCCGGCGACGCGGACGCTTGCAAGAAGCTCGAGCCTGTTGTCGCGGGCTTTGCCGATTTCATGCATTTACTTCGGCCCATTCGGCGCGGCGAGCCGCGTCAAGCTCATCAACAATCTTCTGGTCGCGATCCATATCGCTGCCACCGCCGAGGCGATGGCGCTCGGGGTCAAGGCCGGCGTCGACGTCAATCTGATGATCAAGGCGATCGCCAACGGCAGCGGCGGCTCCACCCAGTTCGGCATCCGCGCGCCATGGATGGCGGAACGGCGCTTCAAGCCGTTGCAAGGCCCGATCCCGGGCCTACAGCACTACATCGAGATGATCGGCGAGTTTGCAGATGGCGTCGGCGTGGCGACGCCGCTTCTCGACCGGACCGCGGAACTGTTCGAGCGCTTCGTCGCCATGGGACTTTCCGACTGCGACGGCGCGGCCATGATTGATGTCATCAGCTCGCTGCCGAGAACGCAGCGCAAAGATCCGCAATCTCAATCATAAACCACGGCTGAAGACGAGATTTCCGAGCAAGATACACGACGCCTGGAGGACAATATGGAATTCGGTTACTTCACGCTAAGCGACAATCATTATGAGAATAACGAGCGCTCCGCCAGCCAATTTGTCGCTGACATTACGGCTGAGGCTTTGTACGCCGATAAGCTCGGGATGAATTCGGCATGGATCGGCGAGCATCATTTCAACTCGCTCGGCGTGCTGTCTTGCCCGGACATCGTACTTGCCTACGTCGCCGCCAACACCACGCGCATTCGGCTAGCGCCTGCGGTGACAGTGCTGCCGCTGCATCATCCGATCCGCGTGGCCGAGCAGTGGGCGACGCTCGATCTTCTCTCCGGCGGCCGGGTCGATTTTGCTGTCGGGCGCGGTTACGACCAGCGCGAATACTTGCCGTTCCACGTGTCGTTCGCCGACAACCAGGGAATCTTCGAAGAAGGTTTGGAGCTGGTGCACGAGCTTTGGCGGGCGCCGGACCGCATCTCCCACCACGGCAAATACTATTCGTTCGACGATGTGCGCATCACGCCGAAGCCGATCCAGCAACCGATCCCGACCTACGTCGGCTCGTTCTCGAAGCCCTCGATTGAGCTTGCGGCGCGGCTCGGCTGCGGCCTCGTCGTGGCGCCGTTCGCCGCCTCGATCAGTTACGGCGGTCTCAAACAGGTGGCCGATCTCTATCATGAGACTTGCGCAAAATATGGGAAAAAGCCCGGCCGGCTGATGTGCAGCTATTTCACGCACTTCGCCGACAACAAGCAGCAGGAAGACGCGCAACGCGCCCGCCAGATCCGCTACTATAAAGAGTGCGTCATTCCGGCGTTTCCGGGCGATCCGAAAACGGCTCCGCCGAGCTATCACTATTTCATCGACATGGTTGCTCGCCTCAAGAAGGTTAAGCCAGAGGATTTGACCGAAAACTCGGTCCTTATCGGCTCGCCGGCGCGAATGATCGAGACCTTGAAAAAGGTTGAAGCTGCCGGGTTCTCGGAGGTTATTCTCTACTTCAACGTTGGGCTAAAACCTCATAATCAGGTCAAGGAGGAAATGGCCCGATTTATGAGCGAGGTTGCTCCGGCTTTTGCCGATACACGGAAAAAGGCCGCTTAGGGTTCGCACACACAAATCCCTGCCGCTTTTTGCAAGCGGACAAGGGCCGGTAATTAGATAGGAGGATAGGCATGATCCGCGTCAGCAAAATCGCTCACGCCAGTTACGAAACCCCCGATCTCGACCAGCAGGTCGAATACTACACTGACATCATGGGGCTATCGCTGGTCGCCAAGGAAAAAGATACGGCGTATCTGGCTTCGACAGTCGATCATCATTCCATCGTGCTGCGCCGCGGGTCGAAAGCGCAATGCGTGCGGCTGGGCTTCCAAATCCCGATGGACGCCGATCTCGATGCATTCGACAAACAGGTGTCGGCGCACGGCGTCAAAACCACGCGTAAGAAAGACCCGGAGCCGTCAATCTCCGAAGCGGTGACTTTCGAAGACGCGAAGGGCACGACTATGGAGGTGTTCAAGCGGGCCGCGTTTTCTCATCAGAAATTCCAGCAAAAAGGCATCGTGCCGTTCAAGCTCGGTCACGTCGCTTTCCATTGCGAAGACGTCAAGAAGGTCACGAAGTTTTATGTCGACGTGCTTGGCTTCCGCGAATCTGACTGGATGGCTGACTTTTTCTCGTTCCTGCGCTGCGGCCCGGATCATCACACCATCAATTTGATGGGAACAGGGTCGAACCGTCATTTCCATACGGCCTTCGAGTTGCGTGACTGGGGCCACATGCACGACGCGTGTGATTTTCTCAGCCTGCGCGGCTTCAAGCTGCTTTGGGGGCCGGGCCGTCACGGCATCGGCCATAATCTCTTCGCTTATCATCGCGCGCCAAACGGCCTCATCGTCGAGACGTTCGCCGAACTCGACCGCATGAACGAGGAGCTCGGCTATTTCGAGCCGCGGCCCTGGCACCGCGACAATCCGCAAAAGCCGAAAGTGTGGGAAAAGGATCCGTCTGCGTCCAATCTCTGGGGCATCATGCCGTCCGACGAGATGATGCAGTAGCACTCGGCCGCGAGCCAATTTATCGCCATTCGGCGAGGAGGCGCCGTGCTCGCTATTCTCCGCACCGCCGTTGCGATCGCGGCGTTACTTGTCGCAGTCGCAACGGCAAAAGCCGCCGAGCCGCTCAAAATCGGCTTCAGCATGGCCATGACCGGAGGTGTGGCACAGAATGGCAAACAGCTTCTGATCGCGCTCGAGCTTTGGCGTCATGACGTCAACGACAAGGGAGGCTTGCTCGGCCGTCCGGTCGAGTTTGTCTACTACGACGATCAGAGCAACCCCTCGAACGTGCCCGGCATCTACACCAAGCTAATCAACATCGACAAAGTCGATTTGTTGCTCGGACCTTACGCCACCAACATGGTCGCGGCGGCGATGCCTGTGATCATGGAAAACAACAAGCTCACCGTCGGATTGATGGCAGTGAGTATCAACAGGCATTTCAACTACCCGAAATATTTTTCAATGCTGTCGGTCGGACCCAACGGAGTGCGGGCCTTCTCCGAGGGTTTCTTCGATTTGGCGGCAAAGCAAGACCCGAAGCCGAAAACCGTGGCGATCCTCTCCGCCGATGCCGAGTTCGCGCGCACCTCCGCCGATGGTGCCCGACAAAACGCCGCCGCCGGCGGTTTTGAAATCATCTACGACAAAAGCTATCCGCCTTCGACCACGGACTTTGCACCGACCCTGCGTGCATTGCAGGCGGCAAACCCCGACCTCGTCTTTGTCGCGGCTTATCCGCCGGACACCGTCGGCATTGTGCGCGCCGCAAACGAGATCGGCTTAAAGCCGAAAATGTTCGGCGGCACCATGATCGGGTTGCTCATCACCCCGATCAAGATGCAGCTCGGCGCAATGATGGACGGTTTGGTCATCATGGAAAGTTACGTCCCGAGTTTCGACTTCCCCGGAGCAGCCGACTTGATCAAGCGTTATCGCGCGGCCGCGGCTGGCGAAAAGATCGATCCGCTCGGCTACGGTTTCGTCCCGTTCGGCTATGCCGCCGGTGAAGTATTGGCGCAAGCGGTCGAAGGAACAAAGAGCCTCGATGCCGATAAGCTCGCGGCTTACATGCACAGCCACAAATTCGAGACCGTCGTCGGTGATATTGAGTATGGCACGGACGGGGAGTGGACGCGCAGCCGTACCCTGTACACGCAGTTCCAGCACGTCGCCCCAAACGATATCGAGCAATTCGCGACCGGCAAGGCGCAGCCGGTGCTCTGGCCGCCGCAATACAAGACTGGCGAGATGATCTTTCCCTACGCCGACGCGCGGAAATAGGGCCGCCTCCCGCTCACTCGTTCTTGCCGCCGATCTGTTTGAGTTTGGCAAAGACCGCTTCGACGTTGAGATCGTCGGATTTCTTGTCCTTGTCCGGCGCTGCGGGTTCTTCCGGTTCTTCCTTCGGCGCAGTTGTGACGGCCGCAGGCAATAGCGTAGCGCCCTGCGCTTCAACCGGTGCCGGCTTCTCCTTGGCGGCTCGCTGAACTTCAAGGTCGAGGTCGATCTGCGAGCACAGGCCCAGCGTCACCGGATCGAGCGGTGTCAGGTTGGCGGAATTCCAGTGGGTGCGTTCGCGGATCGCCTGGATGGTCGATTTCGTGGTGCCGACCAGCCGCATGATCTGGCTGTCTTTGAGTTCGGGGTGATTGCGCACCAGCCACAGGATGGCGTTGGGCCGGTCCTGGCGGCGTGACACTGGCGTGTAGCGCGGTCCCTTCTTCTGCTGCGCCTGCGGTAGCCTGACCTTCGGATCGGCGATGTGCAGCCGCCGCTCATGGTCGGCCTCAGCCTCGGCAATTTCTTCGCGCGTGAGTTGTCCCGTCAGAATGGGATCGAGGCCTTTGATGCCTTGCGCGGCGTCGCCGTCGGCGATCGCCTTCACCTCCAGAGGGTGCAGGCTGCAGAACTGCGCAATCTGGTCGAACGACAGTGAAGTGTTTTCGACCAGCCATACCGCCGTCGCTTTCGGCATCAGGGGCGCGATCGCCATGGGTGAATCTCCTCCGCGCTCCGCCCGCCCTTCCGGACAGAGCCATCTAGTCATCCTCGATGACTGAAAAGCGGTCGGAATATAGGCCCCCGGCTAATTGCGCGCAACCGCGCTCCGACGAGATCAACGCCGGTCTGCCCGATCAAAACGATGGCATCAGCAGCATCAGAAATTGGCGTTTTGGGTTGGCCGGCCACCTATTTGTTGCGGAAACTAAAGGGAAATTCGGCGCCGGTCGCACTGGCCTCGATCTTGCACCTAAACCACACACATCCCGTGGTCGGAGATGCGAGGGCCAAATGATACGGGTCGCTTTTGAGGCCGAGCCGGCGCCGCTTTCTGTCAATCTCGGTCGTTCCGCATTAGTCATTATCGACATGCAGCGCGATTTTCTCGAACCGGGCGGCTTTGGCGAGGCGCTCGGCAACGACGTGTCCCGTCTGCAAGCCGCGGTTGAACCTTGCCGCCAAGTGCTCGCCGCGGCGCGAGCCCACGGCATGCTGGTCATTCACACCCGGGAAGGGCATCGGCCCGACCTGTCGGATGCGCCCCCTCACAAGGTTGAGCGCGGCGACCCAGCGAGCCGCATCGGTGCACCAGGCCCCATGGGCCGCATTCTTGTGCGCGGCGAGCCGGGACACGACATCATTCCCGAGTTGTATCCGCTCAAGGACGAACCGGTCATCGACAAGCCCGGGAAGGGCGCATTCTACCAGACCGACCTTGACCTGATGCTGCGGAACCGCGGGATCGACACGTTGTTTGTTTGCGGCGTCACCACGGAAGTGTGCGTCAATACAACCGTGCGTGAAGCCAACGACCGCGGTTTCAGATGCATTGTATTGTCCGACTGCTGTGGCTCATATTTCCCCGAGTTCCATGCCGCCGGTCTCGCCATGATCAAGGCGCAAGGCGGTATCTTTGGTTCGGTCACGGCCTCAAGGTCTTTGCTGAATTCGCTGAGTTCGCTGGCGGCGGTCGCTTGAGATAAATCCGCGCGCCGAGAGCGCCGCGCACGCGTTTTGTTTGGCCGCGCCGCCACCGTGCTGTTTTTTTTGCAGGCCGTGACCGTTATTTCATCGGTCGCATGCCACTCGGTATACTCTGAAGTACACCGCACTCTGGCTTGCCGCAGCCACCCGACAATTTCCCACGGCCGATTCTTCTGACAGTTCATCGGGTTTGCTCTCCGGCCGGGGGTGCTGTGCGCAGATTTGGCACGCGCCTTGCGAGGCCCGATTGGGCAATCGTGGATGATTGCTGAAATTTGCCGCCGGGGGGCGCAGCCGAATTCGCCGCAATCGCTGCTCGCAGCAGAATCGGGCAGCGCGTTGTTCATGGCGCCGGCTTGCATCGATCGAACAGCTGCCCCGAGAGGGCAGGAGGGGAGCGTGCCATGACATCCACAACGTCGATGACTGGATTTAAGCCAAAGCTGTTCACTCCCGGCGACTGGAACGCGTTTTTTGGTTTCGGCACCAACATTCTCACCAACATGCTGACGCTCACGATCCTGTTGCGGTTCGTGATCAAGATGCCGGACTCGATTGTGTTTGGCCGCATCCTGCCGGCGGTCGGCCTGATGTTGTGTTTGTCAACTTTCTACTACGCGTATCTCGCGTATCGCCTGGCCAAGCAGACCGGACGGAGCGATGTGTGCGCGCTGCCTTCGGGCATCAGCGTCCCGCATATGTTCATCGTTGTGTTCGTGATCATGCTGCCGATCACGTTGACGACCCACGATCCGATCAAGGGCTGGGAGGCGGGTCTGACGTGGGTGTTCTTCCAGAGCTTCATCCTGATGATCGGCGGCTTCATCGCGCCGATCGTCCGCAAGATCACGCCGCGCGCCGCCTTGCTCGGCACATTGGCCGGCGTGTCGATTACCTTCATTTCGATGCGGCCGGCGCTCGAAATGTACATGACGCCGGTGATCGGCCTGACCTGCTTCGCGGTGATCCTGGTGAGTTGGTTCGGCGGGTTCAGGTATCCAAAAGGCATCCCGGCTGGCCTTGTGGCCATTGCGGTCGGGATGGTCATCGCTTGGGGATCTAACCTCTTCGGCCTCAATTACGGCGGGCTGACCGGTGCAGGCATTTCCTCCGCCTTTACGAACTTTGGCTTCTCGGTCCCGCTTCCCGCCGTAAACCACATCTTCTCCGGCTTCGAATATCTCGGCGTGATTCTCGTTACCGCAATCCCGTTCGGTATCTACGACCTGGTCGAGGCGATGGATAACGTCGAGAGCGCGGAAGCGGCCGGCGATGCGTTCCCGACAACGCGGGTGCTGACCGCCGACGGCGTCATCAGCTTGATCGGCTGCTTGATGGGCAACCCGTTCATCAACGCCGTCTATATCGGCCATCCCGGCTGGAAGGCGATGGGCGGCCGGATCGGCTACTCGGCGCTGACCGGCATCATGGTGATCATCCTGTCATGGTTCGGCGTGATCTCATTGCTGCTGGCGATCGTGCCGGTGGTCGCGATTTATCCGATCCTGCTCTACATCGGCATGCTGATCGGCGCGCAGGCCTTCCAGACCACGCCGAAAGGACACGCGCCGGCCATCGTGCTCGGGCTGACGCCGCATCTTGCCGCCTGGGCGGGCGTCCAGTTGGACGGTGTCATGCACGCCGCCGGCACTGACGCGGCGACGCTTGGTTTGGACAAGCTCGCCAACCAGGGCGTTCTCTACGCCGGCCTCAAAGTCATGGGAGGCGGCTCGATCTTGACGGGGCTGGTGCTCGCTGCAATTGGCGCCTTCGTTATTGACAAGAAGTTCGTCAACGCTGCCGGATTCGCGGTGGCCGGCGCGGTGCTCACCTTCTTCGGCTTCATGCACGGGGAGGCGGTGGGCATCGCGGTCACGCCGGTCGTCGCCGTCGCGTATTTGATCGTGGCAGCGTTCCTGTTCTCGCTGAGCTACGCCCCGGCGAGTGCGCTCGATAAAACCGCTCCGCACGAAGCGATTCCAGAACCGGCTGAATAAACATCCGGTTATCGCCTAGTTAGTCGCCTCTCCCCGCTTGGGGGGAGGCGATTTTCATTTTGCCGCCTTGGCGCACTGGCGCCTCGGACCGCTCTCCAAATCCCGCGCCGAGACCGGCGGTTTGACTTATAGTTGCCGTCGCTGAAATGGCGGAGACTCGCTGCGCTTGACGTACCACGTTGATTTTAATGATCGCCCCGCCCAAGAAGTCGGCACTGCCTCCCCGGGCGACCTGTTCGGCCATCCCAGAGGCCTGACCTTTCTGTTCGCCACCGAGATGTGGGAGCGCTTTTCCTATTACGGGATGCGCGCGCTGCTCGTGCTGTATATGACCAAATATCTTCTGCTTCGCGGGCACGCAGAAAACACCCTTGGACTGGCCAGCGTAAGAAACGCGCTGGAGGTGATATTCGGTCCGCTCGATATCCAGCCGCTGTCGTCGCAGATCTACGGCTTCTACACGGCGCTGGTTTATTTGACGCCGATCTTCGGCGGGTTGCTCGCCGACCGGGTGCTTGGCCAGCGCCGCACCGTCGTCGTCGGCGCCGTTCTCATGGCGATCGGCCATTTCATGATGGCAGTCGAACAGCTTTTTCTTTTCGCACTGCTGGCGCTCATTCTCGGCAGCGGCGCCTTCAAGCCGAACATCTCGACCCAGGTTGGCGGGCTCTACGCGCCGGGCGACCATCGGCGCGACCGCGCCTATTCGATTTTCTATGTCGGCATCAACGTCGGCGCGTTTCTGGCGCCACTGGTCTGCGGCACGCTCGGCGAGGAAGCCGGCTGGCATTACGGTTTTGCCGCCGCGGGCGTCGGCATGCTGATCGGCCTGTCAATCTACCTCTACGCTCTGCCGCTTTTGCCGGCGGACGAATTGCAGAAGGCGAAAGCCGGCGAAATCGCGCGCCGGCCGCTCGAGCGCAACGAGTGGCGCTCGATCATCGCGTTGCTGGTCTTGTTCGTGCCGACGACTTTGTTCTGGGCAACGTACGAGCAAAGCGGCAACACCATCGTTCTGTGGGCCGATGCCGATACCGACCGCGCCCTCGGTCTTCCCGGCTTTGCCGCGCAAATCCCTACCACGTGGTTTCTGGCGTTTAATCCATTCATGATTTTCGCCTTCACGCCTTTCGTCGTCGCGCTGTGGAGGCGACAAGCCGCGCGCGGCAGCGAGCCTTCGACTATCGCCAAAATGGCGCTTGGCTGTTTCGGTATTGCCTTCGCCTACGCAATTATGGCGATCGCGGCAGTGCGCACCGGCGGTGACAAGGCGAGTTGGCTTTGGCTCTTCGGATTCTTTGTGATCCTCACCATCGGCGAGCTCTATCTGTCACCGGTCGGTCTTTCCCTGGTCACCAAGATCGCACCGGCGCGAATCCTCTCGATGATGATGGGCGTGTGGCTGGCGACGAGTTTTGTGGGCGGGTTCCTCGCCGGCTGGCTGGGAAGTTTCTGGAGCCGCATGGAGAAACCCGACTTTTTTCTAATGATTGCCGCGATCGCGGCCTTAGCCGGCGCAATCATCTTTGCCTGCCGTTGGCTGCTGCGCAGCGCCCTGCCGGAATAGGCACCATGATTCCCGGCTTCTTTAGGAGACCGTAACTCTGTCGCAGCGCCCGGGTTTGCTGAAGCCTATATGCCGTGCCAAAGGGTTTGATCTGCGATAAAAAGTCGGCAGGCGTCCCGGAACCTATGGCATGAGCGATCTTCGCGGCTGGTTGCGCGCCCATCACCTCGAACAATTGGCGGAAACGTTTGAGGCGAATGACATCGACGTCGATATTCTTGCGGAACTAACTGAAGCGGATCTGGAGAAACTTGGCGTTTCAATCGGCAATCGGCGGCGGTTGCTGAAGGCGATCGGTGAAGGTGCCGCTGCGCCCCTTGAGTCCGTACCCTCCCAACAAAAATCCTCGACGACCGAAACCCGCGCTGCGCCTGCTTCCTCCGAAACCGCCGGAGCCGAGCGCCGACAGGTTACGGTGCTGTTCTGCGATATGGTCGGTTCCACGGCTTTGTCGGAGGCCGTTGATCCTGAACTTCTCGGCGTGTTGATTCGCCGCTATCAGGACGCCTCTGCCGGTGCGATCGGCCGCTACGGCGGGTTCGTTGCCAAATTCATGGGCGACGGCGTGCTCGCTTATTTCGGCTTTCCGCATGCCTTCGAGGATGCCGCGGAACGCGCGGTTCGTGCCGCCATCGGCATACTCGCGGAAGTCGGAAAGATCATGCGCCCGGATGGCGCCGCGCTGCAGACGCGGGTCGGCATCGCCACCGGGCTTGTTGTCGTCGGCGAAATCATCGGTGCGGGTTCGGCGCAGGAGCGCACCATTGTCGGAGAAACCCCCAACCTCGCGGCGCGGCTGCAAGCGCTGGCCGTGCCCGATACCATCCTCATCAGCGAAGCGACGCAAAATCTGCTCGGCGGCTTGTTTGAACTCGAATCTGCCGGCGCGCACGAACTGAAGGGCTTCGCCAGGCCGATGCCGGTCTGGCGCGTCATCGGGGAAGGCGCAATCGAAAGCCGCTTTACCGCCATCCGCGCCGGCGCCGCGACGCCGCTCGTCGGCCGCGCAAATGAGATGGGGCTGCTGCTCGACCGCTGGCGGTTGGCGCGGCAAGGCGAAGGACAAATTGTGACACTGATCGGCGAAGCCGGCATCGGCAAGTCGCGCTTGATCGAAGCACTGCAGGAAGCCGTCGCCGGCGAGCCGCATGGGCTGATCTATTTGCAGTGCTCACCCTATCACAACGACAACGCGCTCTATCCGGTCATTCACCATATGTCCCGCAATGCCGGCTTTGCCGCCGGCGAATCCCGTGAACAGCGCCTCGAAAAGCTCCGCGCTTTGTTCTCGCACCGCGCGGCTGCGGATCCCGCGGCCGTTCCGCTTCTTGCCGAGCTGTTGTCCATCCCAGACGCGCCGCCAGTGCCCGGATCGCCGACGGCCGCGCAGCGCAAAATGGCGACGATTGCACTACTCGCCGACGAGATCGTCCGGCGGGGCGAAATCAATACGATGCTGCTGATTGTCGAGGACGCGCATTGGATCGACGCCAGCACGCTCGAATTGCTCACCCGCATTGCCGACGGCATCGCCCGGGCTCGGCTTTTGGTCATCGTTACCGCGCGGCCGGATTTTGCTCCACCCTGGCTCACGCGCGCGCAGTCGACCTTGCTCACGCTCGGGCGCCTCGGCCGGACCGACTGCACCGATTTGATTGCCGGCATAGCCGCGTCACACGGACTATCGGGAGACACTGTCGCGGCAATCGTGGAGAAGACCGACGGTGTCCCATTATATGTCGAGGAATTGACCAAGAGCGTCGTGGAGTCGGCCGGCGACGCGGGGGCCGCGGTGCCTGCGACACTGAAGGATTCACTGGCGGCGCGTCTCGATCGTCTTGGCGACGCCCGCGAGGTGGCGCAGATCGCAGCCGTCATCGGCCGGCAATTTTCGCTGCCCGTGCTGGAAGCGGTGGCGCCAAAGCGCGGGGCCGAACTCGGGACCGCGCTCGCCAAACTCGTTGCCGCCGGCATCGTCTTTCCAGAAGGCCGCGGCATGGAGGAGCGCTTCAGCTTCAAGCACGCGCTGCTGCGCGATGCCGCCTATGAAAGCCTGCTGTTGGCGCGTCGGCGCGAATGGCATGAGCGCACCGCCCGCGCGCTCGAGGAGCATTTTCCGGAAGCGGCGGCGAATGAGCCGGAGTTGGTCGCCTATCATTTTGCCGAAGCCGGCCTGACTGAAAAAGCTTGCGACTATCGCATGCGCGCCGGCGACCGCTCGCTCGCTCGATCGGCCTATCTCGAAGCGGTCGCCAACTTTTCCGCCGGTCTCAAATTCGCCGATTCGCTGCCGGAATCCGGTGAACGGCAGCGGCGGCAATTGGATTTCTTGCTTAAGCTCGGGCCGGCACTTGGAATTGTTGGCGGCATGCAAAGTGCGGCGGCCGAGGAAATTTATCGCCGCGCGACTGAAATAGCCGCACAAGTCGGCGACGGCGCGGCGCTATATCGGGCGAAATGGGGTCTTTGGCTTGGCGCCAATCTTGGGCGCAAGACGGCGTTAGCGCGCGAGCGGGCGGCAGAGCTTGTAACGCTGGCGCACCAATCGGACGACGACGACCAGTTGCTCGAAGCCTACCACTGCCGCTGGTCGACCGCCTTCTTTCGTGGCGAGGTCGCCGAGGCTCTAACGGACAGCCGCATCGGAATCTCCAATTACGACATGGCTCGTCATCGTCATCTCGGTCCTGCTTACGGCGGGCACGACGCCGGAGTTTGCGCCTTTGCGGTCCACTGCAACGCCGAGCAACTTTCCGGCAACCGCGAAGAAGCGAAAACGGTCGCTGCGCAAGGGATCGCGCTTGCTGAAGCTCTCGACCACCCATTCAGCTTGGCTCATGCTTTGCACAATGCTTCCTTGGGTCTCCAGTTGGCGGGCGATCGCGAAGGAGCATTGGTCGCGGCGCAACGCGCCGCGGTTTTAGCCGAGAAATTCGGGCTCTACGCGTACGGAGCCAGCAGCTTGGTACTCACGGCCTGGGCTACTGCGGTGGGATCCGGGGTCGCAGACGCGACGGGCGTGATCGACGCCAAAATAGCCGCCGCTACCGCCGCCGGGCCGGTGCCGCAATATTATCTTGGCGTCGCGGCAGACGTTTTGCTCGCGGCTGGCCGGGCAGGGGATGCACTTGCGCATCTCGACCGCGCCATCGCCGGCGTTGATGAGCCGGGTGTCGGATTTTATCTGCCGGAGATTTACCGACTGCGCGGTGAATGCCTGCTCGTGCTCGACCGCAATAATAAAGACGAGGCGCGTCAGGCATTCACGACTGCGGCCAAGATCGCCACACGGCAAGGCGCGATTATTCTCCAGCGCCGAGCTGAGGCATCGCTCCGCCAGCTCAATTAACGATGAGAACTGGCTATGTGGCTGGTCCGCTACATCCTGATAGCGTGGTCGGTGTTTGCCCTAGGTTTCACCATATGGGCGATGGCGGCGCAGGAGCCTCGTGGGTTGGAAAAACTTACGGCGGGTCTGGTCGTGGCGGCTTTTGTGCTTAACCTGATCTATCTGATTTTAAATCGCCCCGCTGAGCGAGGGTGAGCGACAAATCGCAACGTGCAAAAAAAGCGCGCGCCTAACGTGGCGCGCGCGTCTAGCTGTTCGCGAGAAGCGCTTAGTGAGCGGCCGCCGCTGCTGCCGCCGCTGGCGGAGGCGCCGCATGTGGCGTCTCCATCGCGGTCATGCGGGTCTTCACTGCCTTCTGCACTTTCTCGAAGGCGCGCACTTCGATCTGGCGGACGCGCTCGCGCGACACGCCGAACTCATCGGCGAGCTCTTCCAAGGTGATCGGCTCGTCGGCAAGGCGCCGCGCCTCAAAGATGCGGCGTTCGCGGTCGTTGAGCACACTCAGCGCTTCACCGAGTGCCTTGTGGCGGTTCTCCGATTGCTCGGATTCGGCGAGCCGGCTTTCCTGACTGGCGCTGTCGTCGACGAGCCAATCCATCCACTCGCCCAAGTCGCCGTCGTCGCGGATTGGCGCGTTGAGCGACGCGTCGCCGCCGAGCCGGCGGTTCATGTCGACAACGTCCTGCTCGGTCACGCCGAGACGCTTGGCGATGAGCTTGACCTGATCCGGCCGCATATCGCCTTCTTCGAGAGCGGAAATCCGGCTCTTGGCTTTGCGCAGATTGAAGAAGAGCTTCTTCTGATTGGCCGTGGTGCCCATTTTCACCAGCGACCACGAGCGCAGGATGTATTCCTGGATGGCCGCCTTGATCCACCACATGGCGTAGGTGGCCAAGCGGAATCCCTTTTCCGGCTCGAAGCGCTTGACGGCCTGCATCAGGCCGACATTGCCTTCAGAAATGACTTCCGAAATCGGCAGGCCATAGCCGCGGTAGCCCATCGCGATCTTGGCGACGAGACGCAAGTGGCTGGTGACAAGCCGATGAGCCGCTTCGCGGTCACCGTGCTCGCGCCAGCTTTTGGCCAGCATGTATTCTTCTTGCGGTTCCAACATCGGGAACCGCCGGATCTCTTCCAGGTATCTGGTAAGACCGGTTTCACCCGACATAACCGGCAAGGCAGCAGTGTGGGCCATAAGCGCCCTCCTAAAATTTCACCCCCGCGAATGCGGCGGGCAGTTTTGCCGTCGCTTCCCCAAGCCGACGGCGCAAATATCTCGCACCTGCAGCATACACGGTTCGGCTAGGTTAGCGGTAGCAGAGAGGCATCACTTCGGCGCGATGCTGCCTTGATGTCGTTCGATAGGCGAAACTACGCCTTACGAACTTGCCTCTATTTGTCGCTAAAATCAGCCGTTGAGGCCGCCAGCTTACCATGCAAACGGGCAAGATCAGGCGGCAGTTCCGAGCGGAACCGTATCAATTTACCGGTAACTGGGTGCTCGAAAGCCAATATATGGGCATGAAGGGCCTGTCTGCCAAGGCCCGTGAGCGCTGATCGGGCCGATTCGGGCAATAGGGCCGCCTTGCTGAGAAACCCCGGTCCGTAAACCGTATCGCCAAGAATAGGGTGCCCGATCGAGGCTAAATGGACGCGGATTTGATGCGTGCGGCCGGTTTCCAGGGTGCACGCCAGCAGGCTTGCCGCTGAAATCGGCTTTCCCACCCTTCTTTTTGGGTTCTTTCGGTGCACCGAACCGTTCCAGCAACTTCCAATGGGTCACGGCTTCGCGGCCCCCATGCTGAACTGCCATCCGCGTCCGCACGCCTTTGTGCCGGTCGATCGGACGATCGATCGTCCCGCGGGGCCGCTCCGGGGCGCCCCAGACAAAGGCCAAGTAGCTGCGCTCGAAGGCGCGGCCGTCGCGTCCATGGGCGGCGAACTGGGCGGCCAGGCGCCGATGGGCGCGGTCGTTCTTGGCCGCGACCATGAGTCCGCTCGTGTCCTTGTCGAGCCGGTGAACGATCCCCGGCCGCTTCTCGCCGCCGATCCCGGAAAGGCTTTCGCCACAATGAGCGATCAAGGCGTTGACCAGCGTGCCGCTCCAATGGCCGGCGGCCGGATGCACAACAAGTCCGGCAGGCTTGTCGATGACGATGACATCCGCGTCCTCGTAGACGACATTGAGCGGTATGGCTTCCGCTTCGGGCGCTGCCGGCTCGGGTGGCGGGACCTCCAGCGTGAGCGTCGCGCCCGAATTGACGCGATGGCTTGGATCGCGGATCGTCGCCCCGTCGACCGTCACCGCGCCGGCCTCGATCAGTCGCTTGATGCGCGTGCGCGAAAGGTCGCCGATATGTGCCGCGAGCAGGCGGTCGAGTCGTTGCCCGCTCTCGCCGGCATCGATCACGATCGACTTATGAGTTGCGGAAGCCGTCATCGGCAATGAATGCGGGGGTGCGAATGAGCAAGCTTTCGGCCGCCAGCATTGAGCGCGGCCACGGCGAGGAAGCAAGCGATCTCACCGCGCGCCAAGTCTCCGAAGCCGATGCGGCAACCGCGCCGGTCATGGCGCGGATTCGTCTTCTGATGATCATATCGGGGTTGACGACGCTCGTGGCCATTGCCGCCGTCCTGACTGTGATTGGCTACCGCGTATATCGTTCCGGCAACAATGCGCTGCCGTCCACGGAAAGCATTATCACGCTGCCGAAAGGTGCGCGCGTTGTCGCCAGCTCCGTCGCCGGCGATTCGCTTGTTGTTACACTGGACGTTGGTGGGGCGACTGAAATCCGCACCTTCGACGTCAAGACGCTCAAACAAACCGGACGGATCCGGTTCGTCACCGAGCCTTCAGCGGCAGACCGCTAGAAGCCGCTCCAAACCGCGAACTCAGTCGGCTTGAACGCCCCAGCCGCGCCGCCCCCATCCGCCCCGGCGCCCCCACCAACCGCGCCGCCATCCCCACGCTGGCGACACTTTGGTGCCGCCCCCGGGATTCGTGCCGCCGCCGGGATTTATTCCTTTGCCGGTAGTGGCGCCCCCATTGCCGGGTGAGATCGGATGAAGGTTCGCGGCGGCACGAGAGATTTGGATGCCTTGGACACACCAGATCGCGACCAAAGCAACTGCCGCTACCGCGCGGACACCGCGGCGAATCAGTCCGCTAAGCGGACTGCGTTTCGGAAGCATGATGACGTCGCCCCACTTTTAACCGCCCACAAGCGTAGGCTTGCGCCAATCTCTGGTCAATCATTCCAGAAACGCTCAAGGTGCGTTTTTCGGGGGCAACTCAAGCGTCTCACCAATGTCGGCCAAACACGTCTACGTGCTCGGCATCAACGCCTACTCGCACGACGTCAGCGCTTGTTTGTTGCGTGACGGCGCCATCGCGTTTGCCATCGCCAAAGAGCGGATCACCCGGCGCAAGCATGATGCCGGCTTTTATCAGTCCGTGGTTGATTATTGCCTGGAAGCGGAGGGCATCTCGCTCGACGAAGTCGCGCTCGTGGTGCGCAACAGTTATGTGCTGCCGGTGCCGGAGCTCGAGCGCCGGTTTCTGTCACAATTCATTCCCGGCGCGATGGAAGAAAGCGAACGCGTTAACGCCCGATCGAATCCGCTCTATCTCGCTCAGTCCGACAAAGTCGCGACGGTCTCCCATCATCTGGCGCACGCCTACAGCGCGTTTGCGGCCTGTCCGTTCGAGCAGGGCGCCATCATGGTCGTGGACGGGGTCGGCAATTACGCGAGCGACGTTTTCGAGCCCGGAAAGCTTGCTGCGAACCTCGATCCGCTGGCGCGCGAATCGGAAAGCTATTACCGCTTCGACGGCGCGCAGATCGAAACGCTGAATAAGGTCTGGCTTAAGCGGACGCGCGGCTATCTCAGCGAAGATTTCTATTCCATGCCTGGATTGGGTGCGGCCTACAGCCGGGTCTCGACTTACATCTTTCTTGACTGGAATAAGTGCGGCGAGGTGATGGGTCTCGCCCCTTACGGCCGGCCCAACGCTGTAAATCCGTTGGTCACTCTCGATGGTGCAGGCGAGTTGCAGATTGCCGAGTGGGGCGCCAACTTCGATCGGCCTTATGTGCCACTGCACGACTCGCGGTGGGAAGACGATGCGGCGATGCGCCATTGGGAGGACATCGCCTGGCGCATTCAGGAAGATACCGAAAAGGTGCTGCTCGCGCGCGCGAAGTGGCTACGGAAGGCGACCGGGGCAAAGAACCTCTGCATTGCCGGTGGTGTGGCGCTCAACTGCGTCGCTAATGGACGGATCGCGCGCGAATCCGGTTTCGACAACGTTTGGGTTCAGCCGGCCGCCGGCGACGATGGTATCGCCATCGGTTCGGCCTACTACGGTTATCTCGAGATCCTGAAAAACCGCAGATCGTTCGTCATGCGGCACGCCTATCTCGGCAAGTCATATGACGAGCACCAGATCGCAGCCGCACTCGCGCCGCGCTCGGTGCGTTTACAGATCCGGCGGACGCAGCCGCGGGATATCTGTGCCGCGACCGCGCAGCTTTTGGCCGGCGGTCAGGTCATAGGCTGGTTTCAGGGACGCTCCGAGTTCGGTCCGCGGGCGCTTGGCAACCGAAGTATCCTCGCCGATCCTCGCCAGGCGGGGATGAAGGACAAACTCAACAGCCGGGTCAAACACCGCCAGGCATTCCGGCCGTTTGCGCCCATCGTGCTCGCCGAGCGTGCCGGCGAGATTTTCGCTGACGGCGACCCTTCGCCGTTCATGCTGATCGCCAAGCAGGTGCGCGCGGAATGGCGAGACAAAATCCCCGCCGTTGTTCACGTCGACGGGACCGCGCGGGTGCAAACCGTCACGCGTGAAGAGAATGCGCGGCTTTACGATCTCCTCAAGGCGTTCGACGCACTGACCGGCGTGCCCGTGCTGATCAATACGTCGCTCAACGTCAGGGGCGAGCCCATGGTTGAAACCCCGGGCGACGCGGTCGCCTGTTTTCTCGGTACCGGTATCGATGCACTGGTGCTGCACGACACGCTGATGGCCAAGACAGTCTTCCACCGTTTCTCGGCGCCGTTTCGGAACGCCTATTCGGAAATGACACACGTCGTCCAGCGCGGCCTGGCGTCTGACAGTCCCGACTGGGGCACGCCTGGCTAGCAAAGGCGCACTTCACCAGCTTGGCGACGGTGGTCGGGCTTTTGCGGATGTGACAAGATCGGCGTGCAAGGCCACGCCTACTGCACCAAGCCGACAACAAAGAACGTGAGGGGAGGGACTTCAATGGCCGCTTCGGACCGCTACGATTTCATTGTCGTCGGCTGCGGCGCGGCCGGTTTGTCCGCCGCCATCAGCTATGTCGCGGCAGCGAAAGGGCAGGGACGAAAGCCGCGGATTGCCGTGCTCGAAAGCGCACCCGCCGAGCAACGTGGTGGCGCGACGCGCTGGACCACGGCCCGCTTTCGCACCCGTGAGGATTTCAGCCTCGATCCGCACTTCGTCGCCAAGGTCGCGAAGGTGTCGAAGGGACTTGCCGACCTGGATTATTGCCGCGTGCTGGAACGCGAAGTCCCGGATACCCTGCGCTTCCTCGAGGCGCACGGCGTCAAGCTTCTCCACTACGGCCCGCCGGTGGCCATGGGCGTCCAGCATGAGATCACGCCCGAGGGCGGCGGTAAGGCGATCGTCGAGGCGCTAGCGGCGGCGGTTGAAAAAACCGGCGCCGCCGAAATTCTTTATCGCACCGAGGCGGTGCGGCTATCTCTTGGCGACGACGGCCGCGTCGAGGGCGTGGTCGTGCGTGGTGAGGACGGGCTTTTGCGCACGCTCACCGCACGCGCCGTCACGCTGGCGTGCGGCGGCTTCGAAGGCAACAAAGAAATGCTGACCCGCTATCTTGGCGCCAACGCCTGCGACCTGCCGCTGCTCGCGCCCGGATTGGCGTTCAATCAGGGCGCCGGCATCAAAATGGCGATGGAGATCGGCGCTGGCACATCAGGGCAGTTCGACATGGTGCATGCCGAGCTCGTCGACCGCCGCACGTCGAAGCCCGACGCTTATCTTTACGGCCATCCGTTCGGCATTGTCGTCAACGAGCATGCCGAGCGTTTCTACGACGAAGGCTGCGGCACATTCGAGGAGACGTTCGAACTGATCGCCTTCGAGGTTTGGCGCAATCAGAACCAGACCGCCTTTTTCATCGCCGACCAAAACATCACCGGCCACAAGGGCATCATGGTGCTGTTCAATTCCGACAAGCCGCCGGTCGAGGCTGCGACCTTGCCGGAATTGGCAAAACTCTTGGGACTCGATCCGGACCGGCTTGTTCACACAGTCGCGGAGTACAACGCAGCGATTGGGCCGGCCGAATTCGATCCATATAAGCGCGACGGCAAGCGCACTCACGGACTCCGCCCGGACAAGTCGAATTGGGCGTACCCGATCGGGAAGCCGCCGTATTTCGCCTATCCAATGACGTCAGCGATCTGCTTCACCTATGGCGGAATTCGCACCGACACCGAGGCGCGTGTGGTGACCGCAAACGGCGTCCCGCTGCCCGGTCTTTATGCCGCGGGGGAGATTGTCGGGTTGTTTTACCACGAGTACCCGGCCGGGACGTCGGTATTGCGCTCCTTGACGTTCGGTCGCATTGCCGGCGCGCACGCAGCGCAATCACATTTCGCCAACCGCTGAGTCGCGAGCGGCGGACCGGCAGGCGCGCCCGCGGCGGCAAAAGCTCGCTTGCGCGTCTGCCGCGGCGGGGTTATTCGATTTGCAGGCTCCCTTCGTCTAGCGGTCTAGGACGCGGCCCTCTCAAGGCTGAAACACGGGTTCGATTCCCGTAGGGAGCGCCAGCAAATAAAATCAAACACTCAGAAGACTGGTTAGGCGTTGCGTTATCGCCGCCATCATTGGCGCGCGAGTTCGGGCGCGACACCGGGATCGAGAGTAACTTTAAGCGGAAAGCTTTTCCCGCGCGGCAAAGGCTGGCCGTTGAATGTCAGCAGTGAACTTTGCGCCAAGTTCATCCTCGAACCGCCATGCCACGGCGCAGGTCTTTTCCTGGACGATCCCGTCGTTGGAGAGGTACAGCACGAACTCATCGGGGACATCTAGTCCCTCCACATTGAGCCGTACGCCACCTTTGGAAATGTTGAGAACCAGGCAGTCGCGGGCGAGAGCATCATCTCCAAATCGGATCTTCGCTGTGCAGCAGCAGTGATTGCGCGGCGATCGGCGTCTGAGGGTGTGCATGAATGCCGCTCCAAGTTTTGTCGCCAACTGCTCGTAGCGGGGGCGGCATTGTGAGCGGGCTAAAGTGCTCGATCGGATTTTTCTAAAGTTTGTGCCGCATGTTCCCGTAGGGAAAGGTAACGGGAAATCAGTTCAGGCCTGACTGACAGAGCTCGCCGGTCTTGCGAGGACCACGCCGTTTTCAGCTCAACAAGCCGGCTAGCCGGAGACCTTCGGCCAGCCGCTCGCCGTCCTCTTTGCGCTGGAAGGGCAACCGGCTCAAATGGTCGTTGAACGAATATTTCGGATTGATTTCTTCCAGTTCACCCCAGATGCGGCGGGCCTCGTCGGTCTTGCCGAGATGACCGAGCGCGGAGGCGAGCGCTGAACGCGAGAAATCGGTTCGTGGAACTAGCGCAATTCGCTGTTTGAACAGAGCCGCCGCCGTTTCGTATTTGCCGGCGACGAGGTTCGCGAGGCCGAGGAAGTGGAGATATTGCGTATTGCCCGCCGGGTCGAGCCGCATGCCGCGCTCGATCAGCGGTATGGCCTCGAGCGGCTCTCCGGCATACATGCGAATGCTGCCGGCAATATTGTAGGCCATCGCGAGATTTGGATTGAGCGACAGCGCGATGCCGATCTCGGTTTGGGCGCGGGCAAGATCGCCGCGGAATGTTGCAGCTACCGCTGCGACGGCATGCGATAGCGGTTCCTTGGGATCCTTTTCGATCGCTTGCTCCGCGTACTGCTTGGCAAGCTCCAGCGATGCGTCGGGATCGCTGCTCCAGCGGTTCTGGTAGTCGAACATGTACGCGAAACCGAGCCCGGCACGGGCCACGGCGAAATTCGGATCGGCTTCGATTGCCTTGCGAAACAGCGCCGTCGCTTGTTCGAAGGTTTCACGGGTCTTCTGCGGGCCGAGCAAGATCTCGCGGCCGCGCAGCGCCAAATCGTAGGCCTCCATGTTGACCGCGGCGCCGCCGCCGGCCGGCCGCGCTTTTTCGTCCGGGCTGAGCGTGACTTTGAGCGCGTCGACGATGCGATGCGTTACATCGTCCTGCACTGCGAAGATGTCGGTCAGATCGCGGTCGTAACGATCGGCCCACAAATGGCCGCCGCTGCCGGCATCGATGAGCTGGGCGGTGATGCGCACCCGGTTGCCGGCGCGGCGAATCGAGCCTTCGAGTACCGACTGCACGCCGAGCTCGCGACCGACGGTCCGCACATCCACCGCGCGGCCCTTGTAGGTGAAGCTCGAGTTGCGCGCGATCACGATCAGCCCGGCGATTTTCGACAGGTCGGTGATAATGTCTTCGCTGATGCCGTCGGAAAAATATTCCTGCTCCGCCTCGCCGGACATGTTCGTGAACGGCAACACGGCAATTGACGCCGTGGCGGCTTTTTGCGCGGCGTGGGCGCCCGAGCCGTTGGTCTTTTGCCCCAGTCCCGCCGTCGTGTCCGGGTGCCATCGCCAGACGCGTATCGGGTGGTCGATGTTTTTCACCCCGATCTCGCCGCCGTCCTGGAACCGGACGTCGATGCGGTTGCCGATGCTTTCGTTGACGATCGAGGAAATGCAAACGCCGCCCGGCTCGGCGAGCGGCTCGAGCCGCGCGGCGATGTTGACGCCATCGCCGTAGATATCGTCCCCTTCGATGATGACGTCGCCAAGATTGATGCCGATGCGCAGCACGATCGGCGAGGGCGCGCTGTTCGGATCGGGGGGAAGGGCGGACGAGCGCTGTACCGCGAGTGCGCAGTTCACGGCGTCAATGACACTGCCGAATTCGACAATGGTGCCGTCACCAATCAGTTTCACAATTCGGCCGTTATGGGCGGCAACCGCCGGGTCGAAGACCACTTCGCGGTGCCGCTTTAAGGCGCTGAGCGTGCCGGCCTCGTCGGCTCCCATGAGGCGGGAATAGCCGACCACATCTGCCGCGAGGATAGCCGCAAGCTTACGGTTGACCCGTTCTTCAGTCATGTATTCCGACAATCCCACCGCGCTTGAGCACGCTCACCCCTTACCTAATGCGCCGTTTGGGAAAATCCACCGCTGCGGCAGCGGCGCACCCAAAGCTTGTTTCGCGCCGTCCCAGTGGCCGAACGCCGGAGGACGTCGGCATTAACCGGCCGGAACCGCCGCCGAAAACTTCGGTGGATACCGTGGATAACCGGTTGAAACCGAACGGGGTGGCCGAACGGGCGCCTGCAACGTCGTAAGTTCGAAAACGCGGCTTTCCACAAGGCAGAGTAAAAGGGTGAGCGAAATGTCGACAGATGGCGAGAACCGGCCTGAGTCAAATACCCTTTACATTGGCGAGCGGGTCGCGGTGCGCGGCGCCGCCGTGGTCGCCAACGCTGTCGTGGTCGATGGCTTGCTCGAAGGCGACATATCCGCCGGCAATCTTTTGGTTACCGAGACCGGGACCATAAGAGGCAAAATCAGCGTTACGCAAAACGCCGACGTTTTCGGCCGCGTCTACGACAGGCTGGACGTCAAAGGCGTTCTAATTTTGCGGGCGACGAGTGGTGTCGAGGGTAATGTCACCAGCGGCGCGTTACAGATCGAGCAGGGGGCCAAAATCAACGGCGGCATTTGCTCGACCTATCATCACGCCACTCAAGAGGCCTCGAAGCCGGAACGCATCCGCGAACCGCGGCCGAATAATGTTACGCCGATGGCAAAGCCGCTGGACCTGCCGACCCTTGAAGTTGTGCCCCGTTCCGACTTTGCCGCGAGCGCGTAGTTTCGCGGCAGTTCGCAGCCGCGGATCGAATCGGCGCGCTCAAAAGCGGTTACTTCAGGTCTTCACAAGCTCGCGCAGCTTATAGCGCATGATCTTGCCCGAACCGGTTCGCGGTATCTCGGCAATCACGTGCACGGCCTGGGGGATTTTGTAAGCCGACAGGTGTTTTCGGCAATGCGCCAGCAACGCATCGCTCACCAAATGCTGGCCCTGGCGCGGAACCACGAACAGCGCTGGCACCTCGCCCAGATGTTCGTGCGCAACGCCGACGACGGCGCAATCGAGCACCGCCGGGAAGGTGCTGACGGCCTCCTCGATTTCGGCCGGCGCAATGTTCTGGCCGCCGCGGATGATCAATTCCTTGAGACGGCCGGTGATGGTGATAAAGCCGTTGGCATCGCTCTTCGCCAAATCGCCTGTGTGGTACCAGCCGGCGCGCAGCGCGCTCCGGGTCTCGTCGGGCTTGTTGTGGTAGCCCGCCATGACGTTCGGCCCGCGAACGATCAATTCGCCCTCGGCATCAGCGCCGACGTCATTGCCGCTCGCGTCGACGATGCGTACAGCAAGCCCCGGCAGCGGTATGCCGCATGACCCCAAAACCCGGCCGCCGGACGGCCAGTTCATGATGACCATGGTCGACGTTTCGGTGATGCCGTAGCCGTCGAGTAGCTGGACGCTGAACCTTTCCTCGAATTCGCGATTAAGCGTCGCCGGCATGATGGCGCCCGCCGAGATGCAGAGCCGAAGGTTTTTTAATTTCACCTCGGCGTCGCCGCGCGTGGCTTGCAGCAGATAGTGAAACATGGTCGGCACGCCGGCAAAGAACGTGAATTCATCGCTTTTGAGGAGCCGCAACGCCTCGGCGGTCGAAAATCGCTCCATGATATGAACGGTCGCGCCCGTTGCCAGAACGCTGAGAACCGACAAATTCAGCGCATAGGAATGAAACAGTGGCAGGGGCGACAGTAAAATGTCGGAAGCGGAGAATCCCGCGATCGGTGCCCAACTGGCGGCGGCCACCCAGAGCATGCCATGGACGGTCAGCCGGACACCTTTGGCACGGCCAGTCGTGCCCGAGGTGTAGAGAATAAATGCGGTCTCGTGCAGCGAAGCGGAGTCGCGGGGGCTCGACTTCGGCGCTGTCCGCAGCAACTCCGCGTAGGACAAGGCCGGTGCAACGCCCGTGCCTCGGTCTGTCGCAATTAATATCGTGAGATTCGGCGCGGAGGCGCGCAGCCGTGTGACCAAATCGACGCGATCCGCGGTGGTGATTACCGCCTTGCAGTTGGCGTCCGCCAGGCGGTAAGCGATTTCGCTTTCGGTCGAGTCGTAGCTGATAGGAACGCTGATTGCGCCAGCTCGCGCAACGGCGAAACAGCTCTCCACCCACGATACGGAGTTCGGCAGGCAAATCGCAACCGTATCGTCCGGCGCGATGCCGTTGTCGGCCAAATGCGCGGCAAGTCTTGCTGTGCGTTCGTTGAGTTCTGCATACGTGACCGACGTCTGCGCGTCGCGATAAGCGCATTTCGAGCCGTGCGCGGCGGCTTGCCGCTGCAACAACTCCGGAATAGGAGCAATCAGGTCGGTGCGCAGCACTTGTGGTCTCGTCAAACCATGCTGAAGCCGCCGCTGATGCTGATCACTTGCCCGGTGATCCATCCGGCATGTGGCGAAGCGAGCAATGTCACCATCGGCGCCACGTCATTTGCCAGCCCGAGGCGGCGCACGGGGTAAAGCCGGACCAATTTCTCCCGATTGGCGGCGACCCATTCGGCGTCGTGCTGAGTTTCGACCAGTCCGAGCGACACCGTGTTGGCGGTGGTCCCGAAACGGCCGAATTCGCGCGCCAGCGATTTCATCAGCGCGATGACACCGGCGCGCGCGGCGGCGACGATCGCAAGCCCGGATTCGCCGACGCGCGAGGAGTTGCCGACGACGCCGACAATGCGGCCATTCTTGGCGTTGTTGAGGTGAGGGGCGGCCGCATGACAGCAATGGATCGCGCCGTAAAGGCAGACGTCGATCTGGCGGCGCCAGTCCTCGGGCTTGCTCTCCACGAACGGTTGGCGAATGGCGGCGCCGGCATTGTTGATCAGGATGTTTAGGCCACCGAAGTCATTGGCGATCTGGTCGATCATGGTTTTGACGGCGCCGAAATCGGCAACATCACCGCGATAGGCTTTGGCTTTGCCGCCCTTGGCGGCAATCTCTTCGACAATGCGTTGCGCCGCTTCGCCGGAACTCCGGTAGTTGATGGCGACGCGTGCGCCCTCCGCGGCCAGGCCGAGCGCAATTTCGCGGCCGACGCCGCTCGCCGCGCCCGTCACCAACGCAATCTTTCCATTCAGCGCCAGGTCCATGTTTGCTCTTTCATACTTTCATTTCGCTTCGTGCCGCCGTAATCAGCCGGAACAGCCGCTCCTGTGTCAGCGGCAGCTCGTTCACCTCGACGCCGAACGGCGCAAGCGCGTCGGTAATGGCGTTCGCTATCGCGGCGGGCGCCCCAATAGTGCCGCCTTCGCCCATGCCGCGAAAGCCGCCCAGCGTTGTCGGCGAGACGCTTTCGATGTGCACCACCTGCATGCGTGGAATTTCGAGCGCCGTGGGCACTAGGTAGTCGACGAGGCTCGCCGTGGTGCTCTGCCCCTCCTGGTCGTAGATCAGTTCTTCATATAGCGCGGCGCCAATGCCTTGCGCGACGCCGCCATGGACCTGGCCGTCGACGATCATCGGGTTGACCAACTTGCCGCAATCCTCGGCGACCGCGAATTGCTCGGTGCGCACTTCAAAAGTATCCGGGTCGATTTCGACGGTGGCGACGTGGGCCGCCGATGAAGTAGTGCCGAACACCGGATCGTAGGTCTTGGTGGCCGAGAGATCCTCGTGCGCCGCCGGCGGCAGCGCCGCAATCTTGGAATAAACAGCGCGCGCGACATCGCGAAACGCCACGGTGCGGTCGGTACCAGCGACGGTGATGGCGCCGTTCTCGGCGACGAGGTCGGCGGCCGACGCTTCGAGCATGTAGGAGGCGGCGTTGAGCATCTTCTCGCGTACTTCGTTTGCCGCCAAAGTGGCCGCGCCGCCGCCGAGCACGAGGCTACGGCTTGCGTAAGTGCCAGTCGAGCCGGGCACGGCCGCGCTGTCGCCGTGTGTGATGCGGATATCTTCGAAGCGGGCACCGATATGTTCGGCGACAACTTGCGCCAGGGTGGTTTCGAGACCTTGGCCGTGCGACGCGACGCCGAATGCGGCTGAGACGGTCCCGTCCTCGTCGATGCGGACGATGGCGGTCTCCGTGCCGGTGTTGATCGGCATGCCGGGCGCCACGGGAATGCGCGAGCCAATTCCGGTCAACTCGGCGTAGCAAGCAATGCCGATACCGAACCAGCGGCCGGCGGCGCGCGCTTTTTGCTGTCTCGCGCGCAACGTCTCATAATCGACCGCGGCGCACGCGGCGTCCAAACATTCGAGAAAGGCCGATTTGTCCCACACAATGCCGGATGCGGCTTTGTAGGGAAACTCAGGCGCGGAGACCAGATTTTTGCGGCGGATCTCTTTGGCATCCACGCCGAGTTTGTTGGCGGCCTTGTCCATCAGCCGTTCCATCACGAACGTCGAGATTGGGCGGCCGACGCCGCGGTATGGGCCGGTCGGCGCCTTCGATGTCGCCACCGCGCGCACCCGTCCGCGATAATTTGCGATCCGGTATGGCCCGGGCAGAAAACTCACCACCTGCACCGGCTCAAGCGCCGCGGTCCAGGGATAGATCGAATAGGCGCCGACATCGCCGATGACTTCGGCTCGCAATCCCAGAATGGCACCTTCGCTATCGAGCGCCAGTTCAGCATCCGCGATCTCGTCAAAGCCCTGGCTGCTGGCGATCAGATCTTCGAGGCGGTCGCTGGTCCATTTCACCGCGCGTCCGAGCGCGCGTGCTGCCGCACAGACGAAAATTTCTTCGGGATAGAGCGAACCTTTGCCGCCGAACCCGCCGCCGACGTCGCGCGCCAGCACGCGGATTTGCTCGGCTGGAATGTCGAGCGCGAGTGCCAGCGCGTCGCGGACAATACCGGGCACCTGCGTCGCTGAATGCAACGTCAGCGCTCCGCGCGCGGGATCGTGTTCCGCAAGGCAGGCGCGCGGCTCGATCGCGACCGGCGTCTTGCGGTGCATGCGAAACCGTCCGCCGACGCATATCGCCGCCGACGCGAAGGCCTGGTCGACATCGCCGCGCTTGAATTCGCGGCTAACCAGTACGTTCGTGCCGGCCTCTTCATGCAACAGAGCGGCACCGTCGACGGCTGCTCGTTCCGGATCGCCGATCGCAGGCAGAGGATCGTAATCAATCACGACCAGCTCTGCGGCGTCTTCAGCGTGATACCGGCTCAACGCGACAATGCCGACGATCGGCTCTCCGACATAGCGCACTTTTTCGCGCGCAAGCGGCAAGATCGGTGTTGCGTAGTAGTTCACCATCCGCGAGGTAGCGACGAGCGGCTTGACGAGACCGGCCAAATCTTCGGCGGTAAAGACCGCGACCACCCCCATTGCCGCCCGCGCCGCCGTACAATCGATGCCGCGAATACGCGCGTGCGATTGATCGCTGCGGCGAAAAGCAACGTGCAGGACGCCGGCAACGCGGCAATCGTCTGTATAAGCGCCGCGCCCGGTGAGGAGCCGCGGATCTTCGACACGTTTGATCCGCGCGCCGATCAGTTTCGGCCGGGCGTGGATCTCGGCCGCTTCACTCATAAGCGTCGGCGCCTTTGCGTAACGTTTCCCATTGCGCTTGATCGTGGCCGCACAGCACGGTTGCGCCCGCCGCTTCGATACGGCGGACCTCGGCGAGAGATTTGACCAGCGCATCTGGATCGCGGGTATTGCGCGGAATAACGCCGGTATCGAGCGTCGAGCGCAGGCTGACCGTGTCTGAGGCGAGCAGGAACGTGCCCGATTTTTCCAGGACGGCCAGCACGCCGATCGTTCCGGGCGTGTGGCCGGGTAGCGGCAGGATCACCAGCCGGCCGTCTCCGAACAGATCGCGCTCGCCGTCGACCGCATCTGGTTCGTTTGTCCGCTCCCACTCCGCCGCGATATAGCCGGCGAGTAGGGCATCGGGCGCGCGCGCCGCTTCGATTTCCTTGGCGTGAATGACGACCGTCGCGCGCTTGAAGAACGTGTTGCAGCCGCAATGGTCGGCATGCAGATGCGAGCAGACGACGACGTCGATGTCGTCGCAGCCGAGTCCGATGGCGCCGAGCGCGGTGACGACATTGTCCTCGGGCGGCGCAACCGGCGTCATGATCTTGGCGAGGCCTCCCCAGTGCCCCTGCGGGTCTTTCGCCGCGGCCGGGTTGCAACCGGTGTCGAACAGTACGTTGCCCTGGGCGTGACGCAGCAGAATGCTGGAAACCGGAACGTCGAGCGTCTCGCCGCGCGGCGCATCGGCGTCATACATCGCTTTGCGCACGCGCAAGCGTCCGCCGGAGAGGACGTGCATCTTCATCAGAGCGCGGTCAGCTCCGATGCACGATGTGGTCTTTGCCGTTCCATTCCTGTGCCGCCTGGTACATACCGTGAAATGCTTTTTCGGTTGCGGCATTGATCTCGATGATTTCGAGCATGCCCGGAAGGTCGCGTCCGGTGTCGAAATAAATGATGCGGCAGCCCAGCGGATCGGGCGCGGTATCGGTGAATGCTTCAGCGTAGCCGAGGGAGCGATAATGCGCCTCGGCCTTTTCGAAATCGCGCACGCCGATGCCCCAATGATGGAAGCCGTGGGCGCCGCGCGCTTTCAGCGTTTCCTGAAATACCGACGGCTCGGTGTCGTGCTGCTGGATGAGTTCGATCTGAAGCTCGCCACTGTAGGCGAGCGCGAGACTGAAATGCGCCTTGGTCGGCGTGCCGCGATAGCGGCCTTTCGGCGGCACGAACGGACCGATCAAAAACCACGGACCGACATGCAAAAGCTCGGAGTAGCGCTGCATTTCCTTTTCGATATCGGTAACTGTGTAGGCGAGCTGCATGATGCTGTTGTCGCGCGAGCCAAAACTGAATTTGTCCATGAATGTCTCCGTACGTGACGGTTTTGCGCAATGCGGATCTGTTGCCGCGTGAATTTCACGTGTCGAGAAATGCGACGCAGCGGGTCCAGCCTGCCGAGGCGGCGTGAATCTTCACCGGAAAACAACTGACCTTGAAGCCAAACGGCGGCAATTGCTCCAAATTCGCCAGCTTTTCCATGTGGCAGTAACCGATCTCACGCCCGGCCTTGTGGCCTTCCCAAATCAGACTGGCGTCGCCGGTCTCGGCAAAACGCTTGCGCGTGAATGAGAACGGCGCGTCCCAGCTCCAGCCGTCGATGCCGGTGACTCGTACGCCTTGCTTGGTCAGAAAAAGCGTCGCTTCGCGACCCATGCCGCAGCCCTTGTCGATGAAGTTCGGCTGTCCGTACGCTGTCCCCGCGGCGGTATTCACCAGCACGATGTCGAGCGGCTTGAGCTTGTAGCCGATGCGATCGAGCTCGCGGGCGACGTCATCGGCCTTGCATACGTACCCGTCCGGCTTGGAACGAAAGTCGAGTTTCACGCCGTCGGAGAAAAACCACTCGAGCGGCAGTTCGTCGACTTTCAGTGACGGCTTGCCGCCGTCCATGGTGCTGGAGAAATGATATGGCGCATCCAGATGGGTGCCGTTGTGCGTGGTGATGGTGACAGTTTCGATCGCGGCCCCTTCGCCCGCTGGAAGCTGTTCGGGCTTCAGTCCGGGAAACTGGGCCGCGAAGTCCACGGCCCCCTGCTTGTGGTCGAGGTAGGTGATGCTCGGCAACATGCTTGGGGGATCGGACGCTATGCCCGCCTTCAGCGCCACCGAAAGGTCGATAATCCGCATGAAACGTTCTCCCCCAATTTACCGTGTTCGCACCGCCTGGGCGGGTTTTCGCCAAGTTACGGCACTTTAGCGACTAGGCTCAACCGTCCGTCGGGAATACCGTCCACGCGCATAGTGGACCTTCCGAGCGGCACGACACTCGCTTATGCTCGCCCGCAAAACGGCGCAACGCCTGTTGGCGAAAGGGAGGAATTCTTGGGTTTGGTCGACGGAAAAACTTGCATTGTTACCGGCGGCGCCGGCAGCCTCGGCTTCGCCAGCGCGCGTGCGCTTATCGCCGAAGGCGCGAAAGTCATGCTGGTCGACCTCAATGCAGACCGGCTGGCGAAGGCCGCGCAGGACCTCGGCGCCGATCGTGCAGCCTTTGTTGCCGCCAATGTCGCCGACGCCGAAGACACCCGCAGATATGTCGCCGAGACCGCCAAGCGCTGGGGCAAGATCGACGTTCTCTTCAGCAATGCCGGCAATGACGGGCCATTGTCGCCGATCACTGAGTATCCTGAAGACTTATTCGACCAAATCATTGCCACGCACGTGCGCGGCTGCTTTCTTGCCCTCAAATACACCATTCCGCACATGAACGACGGCGGGAGCATCATCGTCACTTCAAGCACTGTCGGTCTCAAGGGCGTGCCCGGCAACTGCTCTTACGTGGCCGCCAAGCACGCCCTGATGGGCATCGTGCGCTGTGTCTCCAAGGAAGTTGCGCCGCGGCGCATTCGCGTCAACAGCGTCAATCCGGGACCGGTCGATAACCCTTTCATGCGCACCGCCGAGAAAACCTTGAGCCAGGTCATCGGCCGGGACGCGGGCGAATGGTTCGACGAGCAGATTCCGTTCGGCCGGCATGCCAAGCCGGAAGAGATCGCACAGGCCGTCTGCTTTCTCGCGTCCGATCGCAGCAGCTACACCACTGGCATGCCGCTGTTGGTCGACGGCGGCTTCATCGCTTAGGCGCAGGCTGGAATGAACGTGATGACGAAATTCGGCATCGGCCAGGCGGTTCGCCGCGTCGAGGATCAACGTTTCACCACCGGATCGGGCCAATATGTCGGCGACATCGAACTGGCGCGGCAATGCTATGGCGTCGCCGTGCTTTCACCGCACGCGCACGCTCTGATCAAGAACATCGATGTCAGCGCGGCAAAGGCGGCGCCGGGAGTTGTTTGCGTGCTGACAGGCGCGGACGCAGCCGCGGACAAAATCGGCGGCATTCCGCCGTTCTTCATGCCCAACTCCTGGGGCGGGCCCGAAGGGTTTTGCGACTACGCGTGCATTGCTCATGACCGACCGCGTCCGTTGCATGGGCGATCACGTGGCGTTCGTTGTTGCTGAAACCGAGGCGCAGGCGCGCGATGCGGCCGAGCTTGTCAGCGTCGATTACGAGCCGCTTCCCGCGGTCGTCGATCTTGAACAGGCGACGCAATCGGACGCGCCGAAAATCTGGGACGACTGTCCGAACGGCAATATCGGCGTGACCATCGCGATGGGCGATCAGGCGGCCACCGACGCGGCGTTTGCCAGCGCCAAGCACGTGGCATCGGTCCGCCTCATCAATAATCGTGTGACCGCCAATCCGATCGAGCCGCGCAGCGCGGTCGGCGTGTGCGATGCCGCCGATGGCCGGTACACGCTCTATACGACCTCGCAGGATCCACACAGCGTCCGCGCCGCTTTGTCGGCGCACGTATTCGGCGTGCCAGAATCGAAAATCCGGGTGATCTCCCCGGACGTCGGCGGTGGCTTCGGCATGAAGGCCAATCTCTATGCCGTCGATGCGCTGGTCCTGTGGGCGTCGCGGCGGTGCGGCCGGCCGGTCAAATGGACGGCGACACGAAGTGAAAGCCTGCTTTGCGATAATCACGCGCGCGATCAGTTGGTCTTCGCGGATTTGGCGCTCGATGAAAACGGCAAGTTCCTCGCCATCAGGTCAAGGGCCTATCAGGCGCTAGGCGCCTACTGGTGGGGCGCCGCGACCGCGCCGCTGTTCTGGTCGGTGATGTTCGTTCCAAGCCTTTACGACGTGCAGATCATGCACATCAGCACCAGCGCGGTGTTCACCAATACGGCGCCGACTTCCGTGTACCGCGGCGCCGGCCGGCCGGAGGCGATTTATCTGATCGAGCGCCTGGTCGAGCAGGCGGCGCAGGTGACGGGCATCGATCGTGTCGAGTTGCGGCGGCGCAATCTCATTCCGCCAGAGGCGATACCTTATACGACGCCCACCCATCACACCTACGACAGCGGCGAATTTGAAAAGCTGATGGACCAGTGCCTGACGCTCGCCGACTGGGACGGTTTTTCCTCCCGCCGCAAGGAGAGCAAAAAGCAAGGCAAATTGCGCGGACGCGCGGTCACGCCCTACATCGAACTGGGCGGCGTGATGAACGACCGCATGGAAATCAGGTTCGATCCGGGTGGTATGGTCACGATCATTGCCGGCACGCACTCCCACGGCCAAGGCCATGCGACCGCGTTTGCTCAGCTGGTCGCCGATTGGCTCGGCGTATCGTTCAGCGCAATCAATTACATCCAGGGCGATACCGAGAAGGTCGCGTTCGGCCGCGGTACGTACGCGGCGCGCAGCTCTCTGGTCGGCGGCAACGGCTTGCGCGTAGCGGCGGACGCCGTCATCGCTCGCGGCAAGCAAATGGCCGGCGCAATCATGGAAGCGTCGCCCGACGATATTGAATTCAACGCCGGCACATTCACGGTGATGGGGACCGACAAGAAAATGTCGATCGGCCAGGTGGCGGGCGCCTTTTTCGCTCCCGCCGGACCGGTGACAAAATTGGGTCTCGGCCTGGATGGAGTGGGGACGTGGTCAGGCGTTCCGGGCGGAGCGCCGAATTATCCGAACGGCTGTCAGGTGTGCGAGGTCGAAGTCGATCCTGACACCGGCTCGGTTCGCATCGATCGGTTCTTTGCCATCGACGATCTCGGTATGGTCATCAATCCGATGATTTGTGAAGGGCAGATCCACGGCGGTATTGCGCAAGGCGTCGGCCAGGCGTTGTTCGAAAATATTGTATACGACGAAGAATCCGGTCAGCTCATGAGCGGGAGCTTTCTCGATTACAGCATGCCGCGCGCCGCTGACTTTCCCGAATTCGTGTCCGAGCTCGTGGAAATCCCTGCCAAGACCAACCCCCTCGGTATCAAGGCCATTGGCGAGGCGGGGACGATCGCGGCACCGCCGACCGTCGTCAACGCGGTGATCGATGCGCTTCGCGAACTCGGCGTCGACCATATCGACATGCCGCTCACACCGGCGCGCATCTGGCAGGCGGCGAAATCGGCGGCAAACGGCAAGCAGAAAAGTTAGCCGTGCCGGCTCGCCGATCTGAAACGCCTCGCATCCGCGAACACAAAATCCCGACATCGGATTGCAAGCCCTACATCGCCATTGAAGGTCCCGACCAGAATCTGTGGTTCTGCGAGAACGGCGCGGCAAAAATCGGCTCCTTCGATCCGCGGACGAACGCTTGGCGGGAATTCCCCCTGCCGGACAGGGCGAGCGCTCCAGTGGGGATTGCCGTCGGTGGCGATCGAGAATCTTTGGTTTACCGAGAAGGCCGGAAATCGCATCGGGCGGATCAGTGTGGCGGGCGAGATCGCCGAATTTGCCATGCCCAGTGCAGACGCCGGCCCAGACGGAATTGCGCTCGGGCCGGACGGCAATGTCTGGTTCTCGGCGAGTGAGGCCGACAAAATCGGGCGCATCTCGCCGGATGGCCGGATCGTCGAGTTCGGCGCCGGTATCACGTCTGGAAGCAAGCCGCTCTCTCTCGTCGCGCGCAAGGACGCGCTCTGGTTCAGCGAATCGGGCGGTGGCCGCATTGGCCGGATTACGATGTCGGGGGACGTGACCGAATTTCCGTTGCCGAGCCGGGACAGCGCGCCGCGCGCCATGGCTCTGCATCCTGACGGCAGCATATGGTTCGTCGAGACAGGCGCCAACGCAATCGGTCGTATGGCGGAGGACGGCAGCGTTGTTGAATTTGAAGTGCCGACGCCCGACGCCTCGGTGCGCGGCATCGCAATAACCGACGATGGCGACGTATGGTTTACAGAAAATTTCTCTAACAAGATCGGGCGCTTTGATGCCGATGGCCGCCTCATCGCGGAGTACGCCATTCCAACGCTTAAAAGCGGTGCGCGGTGCATAGTTGCGATGGGGGATGGACGCCTGTTTTTCACCCAGTATGACGCCGGACTCATTGGCGAGATCGTTCCGTAAGCAACTATGAAACGAATATGACGCCGCCGACTCTGGGCGGTCCGCTCTTGCGAAAAACCGCACTTCTCGCTAAATAGGCCGGATCGAGTTTTCGGCCGAACGACTAGGCCACGCAGCGACGATAACCGCGCCTGACTGACGATCCTTCACCAAAATCTCGAGCTAACCGGGCCGCGCATTCTCGCGCGGCTCAAATGCTAATTCGATAAAGGAGTGTCCCGTGAGCAACGGAACAGTGAAATGGTTTAACGCGCAAAAGGGTTATGGATTTATCCAGCCCGAGGGCGGCGGCAAGGATGTGTTTGTTCACATCAGCGCTGTCGAGCGCGCCGGTCTGCGCGAGCTGCGTGAAGGCCAGCGTGTCGCGTTCGAGGTCGTCGTCGATCGCAAGACCGGCAAGTCGGCCGCCGAGAATCTCAAGACCGTCTAGTACCGCGAGGCGAGACCGCGACTGTGGTCTCGCCTTATTCTATTGCCAAGCGCCTGTATCGAACGGCTGTCTGCGATGGCCGGCGGCGGTCTCGGCTTTACGACAAAATCGAGCCAAAGCCGGCTCGATTTTTTTATTGTCCAACCGCTAAAGCGGTCCGGCAAGTCCGGGTATCGGCACGCCAATAAGCTGGGCGATCAGAACCAAATTTAATACCAGCACGATTGCCGCGCCGAGGGTGGCAGCGAGTTGCGTCGCGCGGCTGTTCGCAAACGCCCCCATGATGTCGCGCCGGCCGGTGAAGATGATCAGCGCGATCATCGGCAACGGCAGCGCGATGCTGAGCACGACCTGGCTGACGACCAGTGCGTTCGTGGCGTTCACCCCGATCCCGACGACGACGATGGCCGGGAGCATGGTCACCAGCCGGCGCACCCAGATCGGGATGCGAAAGCCGACGAACCCCTGCATGATCATCTGGCCGGCCATGGTGCCGACCGTCGAGGCGGAAATTCCCGAGGCTATCAGCGAGATCAAAAACACGGCGGCCGCGCCGACGCCGAACAGAGGGGTCAGCGTGTGGTAAGCGGTTTCGATTTCGGCGACTTCCGGGTGGCCAGCGTGAAACGCGCTTGAGGCCATCATCACCATCGCCATGTTGACCAGTCCGGCAACCGTTAGCGCGATGATCACTTCACGGTTGGAGAAACGCACGAGTTTTCGCCGTTCACCATCGTCGCGCACCGGCATCCGCGCCTGAGTTAGGCCCGAATGCAGATACACAGCGTGCGGCATGACGGTGGCGCCGATAATGCCGACCGCAAGCAGCAAAGCCTGCGCGTCGGCGATTTGCGGCACGATGGTATGCACCGCAGCCGACATCCAGTCGATCGGCACGATAAAGACCTCGGCGAGATAACAAAGCGCAATGACGCTCACCATGCTGGCGATGATGAGCTCGATCGGGCGGAAGCCGAAATTCTGAAACATCAACAGGGCAAAAGTGATAACCGCGGTGACCACCATGCCGGCGAATAGCGGCATGTGAAACAACAGCGCAAGACCTATGGCGCCGCCGAGAAACTCCGCGAGGTCCGTTGCCATGGCGGCTATCTCACTGACCGCCCACATGCCCAAGACGACGGGTTTGGAAAACTCGTCCCGGCAAATTTCGGCGAGGTTGCGCCCGGTCACAATGCCGAGTTTTGCCGACAGCGCCTGAAACAGCATGGCGATCATGTTGGCGAGCAGCACCACCCATAGCAGGTCATAACCAAATTTGGCCCCGGCCTGGATGTTGGTCGCAAAGTTACCCGGATCGACATAGGCGATGGAGGCGATCACCGCCGGACCGGCGAACGCCAAATAACTGCGCCAACCGTTGCGCTCTCCACGCAACACCTGTTGCGCGGTGGCGACGGTGCGCTCAGAGAGCGAGGCCTTGCGGGGGCTTAGGTCGGTCAAATCGGCGGACATAAAGCCCATTCTGCAAAATGTAGCATCGGTTACATGGTAAGATGGGATCTCGCGTTGTCAATGGCTACAAAATGTAGCATTTGCTATACTTTGGCCGACGAGATAAATATGTTCACCTTACTTGACGCGGTGGCCCGGATTTGCCGCGGCGCGCCGCTTGCAGCCTGACCATGAACGACTCGACACGACGCAAGCGCAGTTCCACCGCGGAAAAGCTTCCCGCGGAAGGAACGCAAGCCCGCCGCTTCGGCAAGACGAGAACCGCACAGTCCACCGCACTTCTGGAAGATTACGTCGAGCTCATCGCCGATCTGATGGGGAGTGCCGGCGAGGCGCGGCCGACCGATATTGCACGTCGGCTCGGCGTATCGCACGCCACCGCGGTGAAAACGATCGCGCGGCTGAAACGGGCCGGGCTGGCGACGGCGCGCCCGTATCGCGGCGTATTTCTGACCGAGAAAGGGCAGGCGCTTGCTGACCGAGTCCGCGTCCGCCATCGCCTGGTGGTGGATGTGCTCACCGCGCTCGGCGTGCCGTCAGAGTCCGCCGAGGCAGACGCCGAGGGCATCGAACATTACGTCTCCGAAGTCACGCTGAGGGCGTTCGCACAATTCCTCCGGGCGCGCGGCTGAGCGGGTGTTTTTGTTGCTAGCGTGTCCGCCGGCGGTTATGCGGCGTGATCGCTTAGCGCGTCGACAATACCGTCGACCACTTCTTCGACCAGCGCCTTATCGTCACCCTCGCCCATGACGCGAATGACGGGCTCGGTTCCGGACGGCCGCACTACCAGCCGCCCGTGCCCGTTCAACCGCTGCTCGGCATCGTCAATCGCCGAGCGCACCTGTTCGTTTTCCAAGGGCTTGCCGCTGCGGTAGCGCACATTCTTCAGGACCTGGGGCAGGGGAGCGAAGCGGTGGCAGACTTGTGACACCGGCTTGTCCTGTTTCTTCACCACCGCAAGAAGCTGGAGCGCGGCGACAAAGCCGTCACCGGTGGTCGTATAGTCCGACAGGATGATGTGGCCGGAGGGTTCGCCGCCGACATTGTAGCCGTGCTCGCGCATATGCTCGAGCACGTAACGGTCACCCACCGGCATGCGCACAAGCTCGAGTTTGAGCGAATGCAGATAGCGCTCGAGGCCCAGATTCGACATGACCGTCGCGACCACGCCCGGCCTCGCCAAATGACCGTCTGCAAGCCAGCTTTCGGCAATGACCGCGAGCAATTGATCGCCGTCCACCAGTTGACCCCGCTCGTCAACAATCACGACGCGGTCGGCGTCGCCGTCGAGTGCGATGCCGAGATCGGCGCGCATTTCCTTTACCTTTCGGCAAAGCGCGTCAGGGGCGGTCGAACCGCAGTCGCGATTGATGTTGAAACCGTCGGGCTCGACGCCGATGGAGACGACATCCGCGCCCAGCTCCCACAACGCTTCGGGCGCGACGCGATAGGCCGCGCCATTGGCGCAGTCGATGACGATGCGCAGACCTTCGAGGGAGAGATTGCGCGGCAAGGTGCGCTTGGCGAATTCGATGTAGCGGTCGTGAACGCCGTCAATTCGCTTCGCCCGGCCGAGTTCGTGGCTCTTGGCCAGGCGTTTGGCCATGTCACTGTCGATCAAAGCTTCGATCTGGTGCTCGACCTCGTCGGAGAGTTTATAACCGTCGGGTCCGAACAGCTTGATGCCGTTGTCGTCGAACGGATTGTGCGAGGCGGAGATCATCACTCCAAGATCGGCGCGCATCGAGCGCGTGAGCATAGCGACGGCGGGCGTCGGCATCGGTCCCAATTGCAGCACGTCCATGCCGACGGAAGTGAAGCCGGCGATTAGCGCCGTTTCGATCATGTAACCGGAGAGCCGCGTGTCTTTGCCGATGACGACCCGATGGCGGTCATCGCGCACGCGGCGGAAGACGAGCCCGCTCGCCTGGCCGACCTTAAGCGCCAGTTCCGGCGTGATCACGCCATTGGCGCGGCCACGAATACCATCGGTGCCGAAATATTTGCGGGCCATTTTCCCCCACCGCCAGCTTCCCAACGGCAATATTAACTGCTTCGGGTTGAAGCCTGACTCAAAAAATATTCAGCAATGTTACGGTCTCAGTAACCGTTCGTCCACCTAATACGGGGAAATTGGCAAGATAAATCAATAATATGTGCCCGCCGTGCACAGTCCAGTCGGGGGTGTTGCTCACCGGGCACGCTTGTCGTGGGCATTCGGCGGCGGCTGGGTGATCGACACCGGATCGGAACCGGGAAACGTCTCCTCCAGTCCCTGGTCGAGCCTATCGTCGAGCGATTTCCTGCGCTTTTCCGCGCGCGCCGCTTTTTCTTCTTCGTTGCGATGGCGATCGTCGGGTGTACTCGGATGCATTACTGATTTGTGCGTCGCATCTTCCATTGTCGTCCCCAAATCTTCGTGGCCAATTATCGCGCGGTGAGAGGCGCCAGCCACAAGGCTAACGCCCGGCGGGCATTGGCGTTCCCGACCGCGCGAACTCAGTCCTGCTTTGTGCTATCGGGAAAAACCAATAGTGGGGGAAACGTCCTGCCATGCGAACCATGACCTGCATCAAAGACCTGCGAGACGCGGCGCGCCGCCGGGTTCCCCGGGCGTTTTTCGATTACGCCGATGGCGGCTCGTACGCCGAGCAGACGCTCAATGCGAACTGTGAGGATTTGGAGCGGATCAAACTGCGGCAGCGAATTCTCGTCGACGTTTCGCAGCGCAGCACGCAAACAACAATGATTGGCGAGCCCGTCTCGATGCCGCTTGCCTTGGCGCCCATTGGGGCATTGGGCATGCAATACGGCGATGGGGAAGTCCTTGCTTGCCGTGCTGCGCAAGCTGCCGGGATTCCTTTTATCCTTTCAACCATGTCGATCTGCTCGGTCGAGCAAGTTGCCGCGGCCGTCGATAAGCCGTTCTGGTTTCAGCTTTACGTCATGAAGGATCGGGGCTTTGCCCGGTCTCTGATCGAGCGAGCGGTCGCCGCCAAATGCAGCGCACTGGTGCTGACCGTCGATTTGCAAATCCTCGGGCAGCGCCATCGGGACGTCAAAAACGGCATGACAGTGCCGCCTGAGTGGACCGTCAGCAAGATCCTCAACATTGCTACCAAGCCGGCTTGGCTCGGAAGTGTGGCGCGCGCGCGCAGCCGCACGTTTGGCAATCTTGCCGGCTATATCGCGGGCAAAGAGGACGTGAACTCTCTCTCGGTCTGGATCGGAAGCCAGTTTGACACGACGTTGAACTGGAAGGACGTCGAGTGGATCAAGAGTCTCTGGCCGGGGAAGCTGATCCTCAAGGGTATCCTGGATGTCGAGGATGCGCGGATCGCCGCCAAAACCGGCGCGGACGCGCTTGTCGTGTCGAACCACGGCGGCCGCCAGCTTGACGGCGCACCGTCGTCAATTTCGGTGTTGCCGCCGATCGTCGACGCCGTCGGATCCTCCATTGAGGTGCTATTCGATGGTGGTATCCGCTCTGGTCAGGATATCATGCGCGCGCTCGCGCTCGGCGCGCACGCTTGCCTCTCAGGCCGCGCCTACGTTTACGGGCTCGGCGCGGGTGGAGAAGCGGGAGTAGCGCGCGCCATTGAAATCATGCGCAACGAGTTGAACGTCACCATGGCGCTGACCGGCTTTAATAGCGTCGACGAAATCGACGGCCGCGCGCTTGCAAGCTGATCGTTGCAGGCTGCGGCGATCCGCTCCTATTCTTCCTTATAACCGTACGCTTGCGCGTTGCCGGTGGCGCCGTAATATTTGTAGGGCAGGAATTTTCCGGACATTATCAGCTTGACGCGATCGCCCTTCGGATCGGGCAGGCGCTCGATCTGCATGTCGAAATCGATGGCCGACATGATACCGTCGCCGAACTCTTCCTCGATCAATGCTTTCCAGGCGGGACCGTTGACCATCACCAATTCGTAGAAACGGTAGATCAGCGGATCGGTGGGCGGCATCTGCGACCCGCGATAGGGCACCTCGTTGAGCAGCGCCTGCTCACTCTTCGAGAGTCCGAACAGCTCGGCTGCCTTGGCCGCCTGGGGCTTTGTCAGCTTCATCTGACCGAGCATTGCACCGGTGACCAATACCGGCGACATGCCGCCGATTTCGTCGCAGATGTGCTTCCAGCTCCAGCCCTTTTCGCGTTTGATGCCGAGGATTTTCTCGGTCAATTCGGCTCGCGTCATGGACGACCTCCTGTCGCTACGGCAACTCCGTTTATGCAGGGAGAGCAATTGCCGTGCCACGACGCGAGCTTTCCGCTGAGCCTTACATCGGCGGATTGACTCCATTACGCCCGACGACGACGCGGCCGGCTTCGACGCTGCCGTCGGCAAGCTTTTTCCCGCCCGGCACGAAGACTTTTTCTCCGGCCTTGAGGTCACTGACCGCGGCTGGAGCGAACATCACAACCTCGATATTCGCAGGCACGATGAATTTTTTCTCGCCGTCTTTGTATTTCAGCACCAGTTCCTTGCCGTCCGTGCTGACCACCTCTTTATCGATGTTGGCGTTGGTCATCGTGCTGTTGGGCATCAGGTCCCAAGGCCGGTGGCCTTCACCTGCGCCCCGCAGCGCCTCGGGGAAAATATGAATTTCCACCGCCTTCTGACTGCCGTCGGGCAGGGGCATAGCGGTGATTCCGACGAACACGCCCTGCTTGACGTCGTCCAATGACTTGCGATCGACCGCGAGGACTTTAGCGTCATCCGTGAGCTTGATCTTCATCGCGGTGCCGTCGCGGCTTTTTACGTTCACCGTCTGGCCGTCGATACTTTCGATTGTACCGCGCACGCGCACCATGTCCGGCGACTGCGCCGATACCATGGTGCTCGAAAATATGAGTGCAACGAAGGCAGCAGTACCCAATACTCGTTGTGTGCTTGCCAGCATGCTCTTCTCCTGAAATCTTGCCCCGGAAAATCGCCCCGCCGCATGCTAGCCAAGCCGTCTGGCCGGCCATAAACACAACTCGGCTGGCCGCAAACACTTCTGTGTTATCGGCTGCCGGCTATTTCGAATCGGCAAGATCGTTCGCGACCAGTGCCCGCAATTCGGCGGTGACTTCCGGCTTTTTTCCAAACCAGAGCGCAAAGCCGCCGACGGCTTGATGCAACAACATGCCGAGCCCGTCGGCGGTTCGCAGGCCGCGGCTTTGCGCGGCCGAAAGAAGCGGGGTGAGAACCGGGACGTAAACCAAGTCGGCGACGATGGCGCGCGCGGGCAAGCGCTCGAGGTCGATGGCGAGAGCAGGCTGTCCTTTCATGCCAAGTGTTGTGGAGTTGACCAGGAGCGTTGCGCTGGACAGCGCAGCGCCAACGTCCTCCCAGCGAACCGGCCGCACCCGTTCGCCGAACGCCTGACGCATCGCGTCGCTCCGGGCGGGGGTGCGGTTGGCGACGGCGATGTTCTCAACCCCGCGCGAGAGAAGACCGTGAATGACGCCACGCGCCGCGCCGCCTGCGCCAAGCACCAACGCACTGCTGCCGTTTTGTTCCCATTGCGGCACGCAAGCGGCGAGGTTGGCGAGAAAGCCTTCGACGTCGGTATTGGTCGAGCGCAGTACAGCGCCGTCAAACCACAGCGTGTTGACGGCACCCACCGCCCGCGCCTGCTCATCCGGCTGGGACAATCCAAACGCCGCTTCCTTGTGCGGCACCGTGACATTGGCCCCAACATAGCCGCGTTCGGGCAGCGACCGGACGAAGTGTGGCAAACTCCTCACGCGGTACAAGCTCGCGGCGATATTCGCCGGCGATGCCGTAGTGCTTGAGCCAATAATTGTGAATGAGCGGCGAGCGCGAATGCTCGACCGGCCAGCCGATGACGCAAGCTGCGCGCATTTTCTTGGGTCAGGTCTCGTCGGCAACAGGATTTCGGAGCACGCCGATGCCAGGACATTCAATCTCGATAACGTCTCCCGGCTTCAGCCAAATCGGAGGAGCTTCGGGTTTGACATCTTTTCTAACCGGCGTGCCGGTGCTGATGATGTCGCCGGGTTTCAAGGTCATGATTTTGGTGATGTAGACGATCAGGTCGGCGAACGAGAACACCATGTTGGCCGTGGTCTCATCCTGCGTGACTTGACCGTTCTTGCGCACGGTCAGATGCAGCGGCTTCGTCAGATCGACGTCAGTTTGGATCCACGGCCCGATGCTGCCGCTCGCGTCGAAATTCTTGCCTTGGGTGACGTTGAATCGCCCGTGCCGGAGCCAATCGCGAATCGTACCTTCGTTGCACAACGTCAGCCCGGCGATCACTTCAAGGGCGTCCTCTTTGGCGACATTTTTGCACTCGCGGCCGATGACCATGGCGATCTCGCCCTCATAGTCGAGCTGTTCGGAGATTTTCGGCCTGATTAGACTTTGGCCGTGTCCGACCAGCGAATTGGGCGCGCGGTAGAACATGCTCGGATATTTGGGGTTCTCGGCGAGGTCGTAGTCCTTGCCGCGATTCACATAGTTGATGCCGACGCAGAGAATCTTCTCAGGCGACGCCAGCGGCGGCAGCAGTTCGATTTCCGAAAGGGGAAGATCGGGGCGCACGCCGCTGATGACGGTCTTGGCCTCTTTCAGGGCGCCGGCGCGGAAAACATCGAGCAGGCTTGTGAACCGGCTTAACCGCGAACGCAAATCCACGACGCCATCACCCACGACGGCGCCGAAGCTAGGCCGGCCGCGCATTTTGTAGCTTGCAAGCTGCATATCGCTTCCCCTCCGGCCGATGTGTTAGAAGTCGCCGCAGTCACCGTCAACGGCGATAGAGCATGCCCCTCCGCACTCCGGTCTTCGATCCGCCTTTTAATGTCGTACGCGCCAGCCATGTCGAGCTGGGGGTAAGTGATCTGGGCCGCTCGCGCGCCTTTTACGTGGATTGCCTTGGGCTTCTGGTCAGCGACGAGACCAAGGACGCCCTCTATCTCCGCGGTATAGAGGAGCGGGGACATCATTCGATCGTCTTGCGCCGATCCCGCCAGGCTGAGGTCAGCGCGCTCGGCTTCAGGGTCGCCAGCGAAGAGGATCTCGATCGCGCCGCGTTCTGGTTCGGCCGCCGCAATCTGCCTGCCGCGTTTCCCGACATCCCTCACCAGGGCCGCACGTTACGAACCGCCGACCCACTGGGCATGCCGCTCGACCTGTGTGCGCAGATGGATCGAGCCGAAAGCATGCTGCAAAAATACAAATCGCACCGGGGTGCTCGCATCCAGCGCATTGACCATCTCAACTGCTTTACGCCCGACGTGCAGCAAAGTTACGACTTCTACCGCGAACTCGGTTTCCGCCTGACGGAGTACACGGAGACCGAGGGTGACGACGCCAAGCTTTGGGCGGTTTGGATGCACCGCAAAGGCAACGTGCACGATCTCGCCTTCACCAACGGATTCGGTCCGCGCCTGCATCACATCGGGCTGTGGACCCCCGGCGTGCTCGATATCATTCATATCTGCGACGTCATGGCGACCAGCGGCTACCTCGCCAACATGGAACGCGGACCGGGGCGCCACGGCATTTCCAACGCTTTCTTCCTCTATGTGCGCGACCCGGACGGGCACCGGGTGGAGTTGTTCACCTCCGATTATCTGACGGTCGACCGCGACCACGCACCGATCCGCTGGTCGTTGCTCGATCCGCGGCGGCAGACTTTGTGGGGTCATCCGGCGCCCGCATCGTGGTTCAACGAAGGTTCGCCGTTTGCCGGCGTGGCGCCGCGCGAACCGGCGCTGGCCGCCCAGCCGATTGTGGCGATGTAGCTGAAATATTTACGGCTGCACGGCTGGCGCCCGGCGAGCAAGTTCGCCCTCAAGCCGGGCGACGTTGTCGAACAATCGGGCCGTTGCAAGGCGCAGAAAATAGAATCCGAACGTCGGGTTCTGATAATAGAGCTCCTCGACCTGCTCGTACGTGATCGACAGCACCTTGCCGTCTTCGATGCACTCGAGCGTCGCGGTACGCTTGTTGTCAGGCGACAACATCGCAAGCTCGCCGACGACTTCGCCTCGTACAATTTCGACACCGAGCTCGACCAGCACGTAACGTCCGGTGACGGTACAGAACATCTCGTCGGCCGGTTCGCCCTTGGCAAACAGAAGATCGCCCTTTTGAAAGTGCCGCTCGATCATGAACGGCTTGAGCCAGTCGAGCGAAGGCTTGCCGTGAATGGCTTCACGCACGCGGCGAATCAAGTCGAGCATTTGATAAAGGCGATAGGCGTTCATGGGCAGAGCGAATATCTGCAACAGCAGTGGGAGGTAGGCATGTGCCAGGGCGAAGTAAATGATGAGAAAACAATTGGCGACGATGGCGAGGGTGCGCAGCGGCACCATCGTCTTGGTCGAAGCGGTAGCAACGATAAACAGCGATGCCGTGCTGTTAACTAAATCGGTCCAGTGCATGGACGCCCTCCATGTACCTTAACGGTCCAGCAGCCGATGTGCGTGTCCAAGATTTCAAGCTTCCGCGCTGCCATTGGTCCTCGTGCAGCTTAGGATAACATCACCCGCCCATTTGCCTAATGTTCGGCTGTCGCCGCTATGCAATTTCGGCTGGCGAGGCAAACTCTGACAGCGTAATTTGGCGGGACGCAGCTGATGAGACGGTGAGCCCACGATGGCCGGCGCTGTTTTTCCTCCCCCCGATCATGCGGGATTGGTGCGCCGCTTCGCGGTATCGCCGGTGACCCGATATGCAATTTTGGGAGCGGGCCTCCTCGGTATGACCGCGCTCACTGTGCCGGAATCGCGGGCATCCTTTGGCGTCTGGTTGAATGTCGGCCTTTGGCTATGCCTTGCTTACTTTGCGATCGACGGTTTCATCCGCTTGAATGCCGCAGCGCATACCAGGACGGCGCTCCGCTATTTGGGCACGCCAGCCGGCCTTATCGATCTCGTGAGTATCGTCCCGGTGCCGCTTGCGATCATTTGCGGAGTGGCTCCGGAGTCCGCCTGGCTATTAGCATCGTTATGGGTGCTCAAGCTCACTCAGGATTCGCCCGGTTTCGCGCAGCTCGGGCGTGTCTTCATTGTTGAGGCAAAGGCGCTCGCCAGCGTGCTCGTGCTGTTCCTCATTGTGCTCTTTCTGGCGTCCGCCGCCATGTACGTTCTTGAGCGCCATGGGCAGCCGCAGGTGTTCGGGACGTTTCCCGCGGCGCTATGGTGGGCGGTCGAGACGCTCACGACGACGGGTTATGGCGACGAGATACCGCTAACCACGCTCGGTCGTTTGCTGGGCGCATTGGTCATGATCTGCGGTATCGCCACTTTCGGTTTATGGACCGGCATTTTGGCCACGGGCTTTGCCGCGGAAAACCGGCGGCGCAATTTCATCCAAACCTGGGATCTGGTCAGCAAGGTGCCGTTTCTGCAAACGCTCGATCCCTCGGCCGTTACTGAGATCACCCACATGATGCGGCGGGTCGAAATGCCGGCACGAACCGCCGTCATTCGCCGCGGCAGGGTTGGCGATTGCATGTACTTTATTGCCGAAGGCGAAGTGGAAGTCGACGTCGAACCGGCGCCCGTCCGCCTCGGCGACGGCGCCTTTTTCGGCGAGCTCGCCTTACTCGGCGATTCGATCCGCACGGCGAACGTGTCCACTACCAAACACTCGACACTCCTGGTTCTCGATCTGGCGGATTTTCGCACCGTCATGGCGCACCACTCCGAACTGGCCCGCGCCATCGATGCGGAAGCCAAGCGGCGGCAAGGAGATAACCAGCGTCGGCGCGAGTTGCGTGTCGATGCGGATTCAATAACCTCATAATGCCCACACAATCGATTTGGAAATGAAAAACGCTCTCGATGAGACGAACGATCCGGCGCGGCAAAGCTTCGTTACCAGCGCTAACGATCCGAATACCGAATTTCCGATTCAGAACCTTCCGTTTGGTGCCTATTGCCCTGCGCCGGGCGCCAAGCAGCGCATCGGCGTGGCGATTGGCGATCAAATTCTCGATGTGACTGCCGCCGCATTCTGTTTCGATGGGGAAGCTGCGGTTGCGGCACAGCACTGTGCCGGTCCGCACCTTAATCAATTGATGTCGCTCGGCCCGGAAGCGTGGTCGGCGCTCCGGCTAGCGTTGTCCCGCGCCTTGAGCAGCGATCAAAAGGATATGCGGTTACAGCAGCATTTGACGCCAATGGCGCAAGCTGAGCTGATGCTGCCGGTCGCAATCGGTGATTTTACGGATTTTTATGCATCTGTGTTTCACGCCACTAATGCTGGGCGGGCGTTTCGGCCGGACAATCCGTTATTGCCGAACTACAAATACGTTCCCGTCGCCTATCACGGACGAGCCTCCTCGATCAGGGTCAGCGGTACCGCGGTGAAGCGGCCGCAGGGCCAGCGCAAGCCCGCGAACGAGGAGGTGCCGACCTACGGTCCGTCGCGCAATCTCGATTTCGAACTCGAACTCGGTTTCTACATCGGCGTTCCAACGACGCTTGGCGAGACCATCCCGATTGGCGGCGCGGCCGAGCACATTTTCGGCTTTTGCCTGCTCAACGACTGGTCGGCGCGCGACGTACAGGGTTGGGAGTATCAGCCGCTCGGTCCTTTTCTCGGCAAGAATTTTGCCACTACCGTGTCGCCTTGGGTGGTCACCTCGGCGGCGCTGGCACCATTTCGGACGGCGGCGTTCGCGCGGCCTGCGGGTGATCCGAAGCCGCTGCCGCATCTCGCTGACCCAACCGACCAGGCCGTCGGCGGCCTCGATGTGACGCTGGAGGCATATTTGGCGACGGAGACGATGCGCCGCGCCGGCACGGCGCCACTCCGCCTGACTCAGACTTCATTTGCTTCAATGTATTGGACCGTGGCGCAGATGGTAGCGCATCACGCCAGCAACGGCTGCAATCTGGAAATCGGTGATCTCATTGGCTCAGGCACGATTTCCGGACCCAGCAAGGATAGCTGGGGCAGCTTGCTCGAGCTCACAGCCCGTGGCCGCGAACCATTGACTTTGCCCTCGGGTGAAACTCGCGGATTTATCGAAGACGGCGACGAGATAATTTTTCGCGGCTTTGCCCAAAGACAAGGTTATCGACGCATCGGTTTCGGCGAATGCCGTGCCGTCGTTTTGTCGGCAGGGTAGGGGCTATTCTTGGAGTGCGCGCCGCCGGGTCAGGCGACTGCCGGGACCTTGTGGTGGGCTTTTCTTAGTAGCGCGCGCACTTCGCTGGCCGGGGCGGGCTTGGCCAGCAAAAAGCCTTGAACCTCCGAGCAGCCTTCGTGCCGAAGGCTGTCGAGTTGCGCCTCGGTTTCGACCCCTTCGGCGGTCGTCGTGATTCCCAGGCTGCTGCTCAGTCCGACGACGGCACGGATGATGGCGACGCTATCCTCTTTTGCCGGAAGGTCGCGAATGAAGCTCTGATCGATCTTGATCTTGTCGAACGGGAAGCTGCGTAGATACCGCAGTGACGAATAGCCGGTACCGAAGTCGTCCATCGCAATCTTGATGCCGAGTTCGCGCAATTGATGCAGAACCGCGAAGGCGCCGTCGCTTTCCTGCAGCAGGACGAGTTCGGTAATTTCCAGCTCCAGCCGATCCGCGGTAAGTCCGGAATTCGCTAATGCGCTGACGATGGTTTTTACCAGCGCTTTGCTCTTGAATTGCGCGGGCGAGAGGTTGACCGCCACTCTCACATCATGCGGCCAGTGCGCGGCCTCGGCGCAAGCCTGATGCAACACCCATTCTCCAATCGGCACGATCAGCCCGGTTTCTTCCGCGACCGGGATGAAATCCGACGGCGGGATCATTCCGCGTTTCGGGTGACGCCATCGGATGAGTGCTTCGCAGTTCGAGATGCGTCCCGATTTGAGGTCGATGATGGGCTGAAAGTTAAGTTCGAGTTCGCCGTTGGCGAGGGCGCTGCGCAAGTCGAGCTCGATCGCGCGGCGCGCCTGCATACGGGCATCCATTTCCCGTTCGAAGAATCGATAGGTGCCGCCGCCATCGGCTTTCGCTCGAGACAACGCAAGATCCGCGTTCTTGATGAGCATGTCGGGATCATCGCCGTCGGCGGGCCCAATGGCGATTCCGACGCTGGCCGTTATTACAACCCGATGACCGTCGATCTCATACGGCGCCCCGATAGCTTCGATCAAACGTGCCGCTACGCCCTGCGCGGTCGAGGTCTCAAGCGTCGGTGCTTGCACGAGTGCGAATTCGTCGCCGCTCAGGCGCGCGACAATGTCTTCCTCGCGGATACAGCCGCGCATGCGGGCCGCTACTGCCTTGAGCAGCCGATCGCCGATCGGGTGGCCCAGCGTATCGTTGACGAATTTAAAGTGGTCGAGGTTGATGCTGAGGACGCCAATTATTTGGGCGCGCCGCAGTTGGGACAGCAATTCTCTGAGCTTCTCGTAGAAGGATGCGCGATTGGGCAGGTCAGTCAAGGCGTCAAAATGCGCCAAATGGCGGATCTGCTCTTCTGCCCGTAACCGGTCGGTTATATCCTCGAAAGTGGCGACGAAGCCTCCGTTCGGCATGGGACGGTGTGTGATCAAAAGCGTCGTGTCGTCCTTCAAGGTCGTGATTACTGTGCCGCTTGTCGGCGCCGCCAGCAGCTTGTTTTGTTCCGCGTCTGCCGCTTCGGGGTCTTTATCGCTGGCTTGGGCCATTGCCATCAATTCGCGCATCGACATTCCGAGGATCACCTCGCCGGCGGGTATCTTGAATATCTCCGCCACGCGCGGATTGAAAACGACAAGCCGCTGATCGGCGTCGAACATGCACAGGCCCTGTGCCATGTTGGTCAGAGCGGCATCGAGCCGTTCGCGCTCCCGTTCGGCCTGCTCAGCCAGCAGCTTGATTTTCCGCATTTCGCGCTCGCCCGCATTGCGGCGCTGAGCGTTCGACGTCCGGCGTTTCGCTAGCCGACGGGACGACGCCGATATGCGCGATGCAACGGACGTTCGTTTCAAATTATTCTCCTCGGCGACAATCCGCGGCAGGATTGGGGTGCGTGTTGACGACACAAATGTGGTGCTAAAGCTTAAGTCCATGCCTCAGCCGTTCGTTTGAGGCACATCAATCGCCACCGGCGAAAATTCAAATCGCGGATAACGGAGTCTTGAGCGTTCTGCTAAATAACAAAAGATCGCGCAGCAGGCGTGCCCTTGCGGCGATTTTGTGGGCATCATTTCGCGTATAACGCCGGCACAGAGCGTGCCGTTAATCGAACGTGGTCGCGAGACCGTTGAAATTCGCCGGTGGCCGCGACGTCACACCGCCATTCCCCATTGATGAGCGCCTTAGTGCGAGGGCATCGGCATCATGTTGTCGTGGAGATTTGCGATGATCCAAATGGAGCCGGTGATGACGAGAAACACGATGAGTAAGCCGAAGGCGAGCGCCAAGATATTATTCGTGCTGTCCGCACCACTGCCCAAATGCAGAAAGAAAACGAGATGGACGCCGATCTGGGCCAAAGCGAGCACAATTAAACCGACCGGAATGCCTGGCGCCCACAGCAAGCCGGTCTGGGCGACAATGAAAGACGCTGCGGTCGTGACAATCGCAAGCGCCAGCCCCACCGAGTATGTGAGGTAGCTGGCCGTGGACTCGTGTTCGTCGACGCCCGGCGTCCGCTCGGGTGCTGGTGCATGAACGTTGCTCAATGAGGCACTCCCATCAGATAGACCAGGGTGAACACACCTACCCACACGATGTCCAAAGCGTGCCAGAACAGGCTCCAGCACAATAAGCGTCGCAGCACGGCAGCTTGTAGCCCCTTCGCGATCACCTGGGCCGTGAGATAAACGAGCGCGATCAGTCCAGCGGTGACGTGAGCGCCGTGGGTGCCGACCAACGTAAAAAAAGCGGACAAAAAGCCGCTACGCCAGGGTCCGGCACCCTTTTCCACCATGCCGGCAAATTCCCTGGCCTCGATGATCAAGAAAACCGAACCGAGCAGGAAGGTAAGCGTTGCAAAAATCATGAACGGCGTCGGCCGGCGCCTTTCGGCGGACAGAACCGCGAGCCCACACGTGTAGCTCGATACCAGAAGGCAAATCGTCTCGATGAAAACGTTAGGGAGATTGAACAGGTCGGCCGCGGTCGGCCCGCCAGCGGTGTTCGCCGACAGCACCGCGTAGGCGGCAAACAGCGCCGAGAACATCACCATGTCGCTGAGGATGAATATCCAGAACCCGTAAGCGACGACGATTCGCTTGGAGGCCGGGCCGCCGCCATGCGCACGCATGAGTCCGAATGGAAGCGGACTTGCGCTTTCGTCGACCGTCGTCGTCATTTCGGTTGCCCCAAGCGGCCGCGTTCAATTCGGGCGACTTCGGCAACCGGAATCTCGTATTCACGCTCGGTGCTCCAGCCGGCAATCAGCACGATCGTCGCGGCGGCAAGGAAGCCAAGCAGTGCCAGCCACCAGATGTGCCAGATCAGCGAGAAGCCCATCACAACGGCAAAGAACGCGGTAATAAAACCAGCCGGACTGTTGCGCGGCATTTCGATCGCTTCATAGGCGGGTTCATTCGTGGTACGGCCCGCGCGCTTCATCTGCCAGAACGCGTCGATTGCCTCGACGTTCGGCAGCACCGCGAAATTGTAGGAAGGCGGCGGCGAAGGCGTCGACCATTCGAGCGTCCGGCCGTTCCACGGATCGCCGCTCGAATCGAGGTGCTGTTTGCGGGTGCGGATGCTCACGTAAAGCTGCGCGATCTGGCAGAGAATTCCGCAGAAAATAACGATGGCGCCGCCTTCCGCCACTAGGAGCAGCGGCCGCCACGCCGGGTCCGGGATGTGCTCGAGGCGCCGGGTCATGCCCATCAAGCCCAGCCAGTAGAGCGGCATGAAGGCGAGGTAGAAGCCGATAAGCCAGCACCAGAAGCTCGCGTGGCCCCAACGTTCGTCGAGCGTGAAGCCGAACGCCTTCGGAAACCAGTAATTGATACCGGCCAGCACGCCGAATACGACCCCGCCGATAATGACGTTGTGAAAGTGCGCGACCAGAAACGCGCTGTTATGAAGCACGAAGTCCACCGGCGGTACCGCGAGCAATACACCGGTCAGGCCGCCAATGACGAACGTGATGATAAATCCGACAGCGAAAAGCATCGGCGTCCGAAACACAATCCGGCCGCGGAACATCGTGAACAGCCAGTTGAAGACTTTGACGCCGGTCGGCACGGCGATGATCGAGGACATGATGCCAAAGAACGCGTTGACGTTGGCGCCCGCGCCCATGGTGAAGAAGTGATGCAGCCAGACCATGAACGAAAGGATGCAAATCCCTAGCGTGGCCCAAACCATGGAGCGGTAGCTGAACAGGCCCTTTCCGGAAAAGGTCGCAACCACCTCGGAAAAGATGCCGAAAGCCGGCAAGATCAATATGTAGACTTCGGGATGGCCCCACGCCCAAAATAGATTCACGTACATCATCTGGTTGCCGCCGCCGTCATTCGTAAAGAAGTGCATGCCAAGGTAGCGGTCGAGCAGAAGCATGACGAACGTCGCAGTCAGGACGGGGAAAGCGGCAACGATCAGCAAATTCGAGGCGAGCGCGGTCCAGCAAAATACCGGCATGCGGAAATAGGTCATGCCCGGCGCGCGCATTTTCAGAATCGTGGTCACAAAATTGATGCCGGTCAGCAGCGTGCCAACGCCCGAGATCTGCAATGACCAGAGGTAGTAATCGACGCCGACATCCGGCGAAAACGCGAGCTCGGACAGCGGCGGGTATCCCATCCAGCCGGTGCGCGCGAAATTGCCGATGACCAGCGACAAATTGATCAGCAACGCGCCGGTCGCCGTGAGCCACAAGCTGACCGAATTCAGCACCGGAAAGGCAACGTCGCGAACGCCGAGCTGCAACGGCACGGCAAAATTCATCAGTCCGATGACGAGCGGCATCGCCACGAAAAAGATCATGATTGTGCCGTGCGCCGAGAATATCTGATCGTAGTGCTCGGGAGGCAGGTAGCCCTGTGCACCGCCAATGGCGATCGCCTGTTGTGTGCGCATCATGATGGCGTCGGAATAGCCGCGCAGCAGCATCACCAGGCCGAGTACGACGTACATGACTCCAATACGCTTGTGGTCGACGCTGGTCAGCCACTCGCGCCACAAATACGGCCACCAGCCTTTGATGGTGACGAGGGCGAGGACCGCCAGAATGACGATGGCAATGACCGCTCCGGTGACCAGCGGCAGCGGCTCGTTGAACGGAATGGCCGCCCAGCTCAGTCGTCCGAGCATGTTCAACCTCCCGCCTGACTTGCCGGCGGACACCACGCCCCGCCAACGGCTGGCTTCTCTGGTCCCGACGCGGTCTGATCGACGATGTGGTCGAACAGCTTCGGTTCCACCAGGCGGTAGGTTATGGGCGAGACGTCTTTGCTTGGCTTGGCGAGTTCCGCGTAGCTGGCGTCGTCGAGGCCCGAACCGGCCGCGTGCGCGTGCTCGACCCACGGCTTGAAGTCACTCGCCGGTACCGATTTGACGATAAACCGCATCCACGGAAAGCCGTCGCCGCTGAAATTTGCCGACAGGCCGGGATACTCGCCCGGCTGATCGGCCATCAAGTTCAGATGAGTGGTCATGCCACCCATCGCGTAGATCTGGCTGCCCAGCTGCGGCACGAAGAACGAGTTCATCACCGTCGCCGAGGTGAGCCGAAATTCGATGGGAATTCCGGCGGGAATGACCAACTGATTGACGGTGGCGACGCCGAGGTCGGGGTAGATGAACAGCCACTTCCAATCGAGCGCGACGACATCCACGTGCAGCGGGCTTGATTTTGCCGAAAGCGGCGCGCGCGGATCGAGCTGATGGGAGCCGATCCAAATCACCCCGCCCAGCAAGATGACAGTCAGCGCCGGTATCGACCAAACGACGAACTCGACCCGTCCTTCATACAACTCGTCAGTATCGCGGCTCGCGTGGGTGTTAGATGCTCGATACCAAAAGGCGACTGCTAACGTGGCGACAATGACCGGAATCACCACGACGAGCATGATCGCCGTCGAATTGATCAGGAGCAGCCATTCCGCCGATGCGACCGGTCCTTGCGGGTCCAAGACGCCCGCGGGCTGGCAGGATGCGAGACCAAGGGCAGCGCAAATCAGCGGCCAGCGAAAATGGCGCGACCAAAAGTGGCGGCGAGGCTGACATGGTTCTCTGGTCATCGAACCGGGACCAAGCGAAACGGAATCGGAATCATATCCGCTTCGCGGTCCAAGTCATACCCGTGCGGCGGGATGGGTAGCATCGCTGGGTAACCGATATTGCGGACCTCTGCCGATTATTCCGCCGGAACCCATTTCTGCAGACGTTTGCCGGTATCGACTTCGCCGGTATAGAGATTGCCGCGCGAATCGAACTTGGCGGTGTGAACCCAGTGAAATTCGCCGGCGCCGCGGCCGGGGCGTCCATAAGTTCCAATCACGGCGCCGTCCTTGCGCCGCACCGTTTCAATCACATTGTTGGTGCCATCGATCAGAACGAGATAGTTCTGTCTTTTGTCGAGCGGTGAGAACGCGAGACCCCACGCCGAGCCGGGTCCTTGCGTCTTCGGCTCGAACACGAACTGGCGAACGAAATTGCCATCCTTGCTGAACACCTGCACGCGATTGTTGGTGCGGTCGCACACATAAACAAAACCGTCCTTGCCGAGCGCAATGCAATGCACCGGGTTGGCGAATTGCGGCGCGTCCGGATCGTACGGCGGAAGCTTGTCGTCGGTCGGCGGCTTGCCATATGCGCCCCACACCCGCTTGATCGCGCCGCTATCGCCGTCGAGCACCGCAACGCGATGATTGCCGTAACCGTCGGCGGCGTAGATTTCGTTGGCGCCTTTGTCGTATTCGAGCGCGGCAACCTGACCGAACTGGCTCGTATCCGCGCTTGAAGTCAGCGGACCGCTCTTGCCGATTTCGGCGACGAATTTTCCCTCGGTGGTGAACTTGAGCACCATCATGTCGGTCTTGCCGTTGCCGGAAAGCCAGACGAAGCCCTTGTTGTCGACAAGGATCCCGTGCTCGTTGGCCGGCCAGTCGTATCCGAGATTGTCACCGGGGCCGCCCCACGACTTCACCACCTCGCCGGACTGATTGAACACCAGCACGGAAGGCGCCGGCACGCAGCATTTCGAGCGCGGCGGAGTAAGCGTTGCGCCTTTCTCGTCGTCGGTCAGTGAGCGCGGTCGCTGGAATACCCAGATGTTGTCGGAAGCGTCGACGGATATCCCGCCGACCTGACCGAGAATCCAGTTGTTGGGTAGTGGTTTCGGCCAGTACGGGTCGACGCGAAATGCCGGACCTTGAGCATGGGCGGGCAGGGCGGTCAGAACGAGAGCCGCAAGCGCAGCCAACGCCGCGCCGATGAGATTGCGACCGGCCATGTTGCTTTCCTCCCTGATCGCGCATCCTGGAATGTTAAGGTTAGTGAATCTCGGGCTCCGCGGTCGGTTCGCGGCCCTGAAGAAAATCGAAGTCGCAACCTTCATCGGCTTGGCCGATGTGCGCTGAATACATGGCACCGTAGCCGCGCGCGTAGCGCGGCGGCAGGGGAGTCCACGCCGCGCGGCGGCGTGACATTTCTTCGTCGCTTACGTGCAGATGAATCTTCCGCGAGGCGACGTCGACCTCGATCTCGTCGCCGGTTTTGACCAGGGCCAGCGGGCCGCCGATAAAACTTTCCGGCGCCACGTGCAAGATGCAGGCGCCGTAGCTGGTGCCGCTCATGCGTGCATCGGAAATACGCAGCATGTCGCGCACACCGGCCTTGAGGAGTTTTTTCGGGATCGGCAATTGTCCCCACTCCGGCATGCCCGGCCCGCCCTTGGGGCCGCAATTTTTCAAAACCAGGACGTCGTCGGGCGTCACGTCGAGGTCGTCGCGCTCGGTCTCGCGCGCCATGTGGTCGTAGTTTTCGAATGCAATCGCACGGCCCCGATGTTGCAACAGGCGCTTATCGGCCGCGGCGGGCTTCATAACGCAGCCGCGCGGGGCAAGATTCCCGGTCAGGACCGCGGTGGCGCCTTCGGGATAAAGCGGCGCCGACAGCGGATGAATGACATCCGGCAGATAAATCTCGGCGCCGGAAATATTCTCGCCAAGCGGGTGGCCGGTCACGGTAATCGTGGAGAGATCGAGAAGTTCGCTCATCGCCGCCATCAGCGCGCGCAAGCCGCCGGCATAGAAAAAGTCTTCCATCAGATATTTGCCCGACGGAGTGATATTGGCGATCACCGGCACTTGCCGCGAAATCTCGTCGAACCGCTGCATGTCGAGCGGAATACCTGCGCGCCGCGCCATGGCGATCACGTGGATAATGGCATTGGTCGATCCGCCGAGCGCCATGTGTACGCGGATGGCGTTGTCAAAGGCCGCGGGCGTGAGGATTTTTTCCGGCGTCAGATCCTCCCACACCATGTCGACGATGCGGCGACCGGCGGCCGCACACATGCGCGGGTGGTTGGCGTCGGGCGCCGGAATTGACGAGGCGCCTGGCAGCGACAGCCCAAGCGCTTCAGTAATCGCCATCATGGTTGCGGCTGTGCCCATCACCATGCAGGTTCCGAAAGAGCGTGCGATACCGCCCTCGATCTCGCTCCAGTCGGCTTCGCCGATCTTTCCGGCACGCTTTTCGTCCCAATACTTCCAGACATCGGAGCCGGAGCCGAGCGTGCGCCCACGCCAGTTGCCGCGCAGCATCGGCCCGGCCGGCACGTAGATCGCGGGCAGGCCCATGGAAGTCGCGCCCATGATCAGGCCAGGCGTGGTCTTGTCGCAGCCGCCCATCAGCACAGCGCCATCGATTGGATGGCTGCGCAAAAGCTCCTCGCACTCCATGGCGAGGAAGTTGCGGTACAGCATGGTCGAGGGTTTGACGAATGGTTCGGCAAGCGACATTGCGGGCAGTTCGAGAGGGAACCCGCCCGCCTGCCAAACGCCGCGCTTCACGTCTTCAGCCCGCGCGCGCAAGTGCCCGTGACAGGAATTTATGTCGCTCCAGGTGTTGACGATGCCGATGACGGGCTTGCCCGCCCAATCGGTGCGGTCATAGCCGTATTGCTGCAACCGCGAGCGGTGGCCGAAGGAACGCAGGTCTTCGCGGCCGAGCCAGCGGCAGCTACGCAAATCTTGCGGCGATTTTCTTCTTTCAGACGTCATGCGAAGTGGTTCCCGACACCGTGGGTGCAGTTTGCCTTTTATTATGATGGGCGGCAAAGCCGCAGGCGCGGTCTCGTAATCCGGCGCCGGTTCCATTCCAATTCAGTTTGCGTTCATTTGCTGAAGTGTAAGCCAGCGGCGTTACTGGCCGCAAAAAGGGATGGCAGTAATGGGGAAGGCTAACGCTCCCGCCCACATCAGGCGACAAGGAGCGGCACACCGTGACCATTCATCGTCTATTGCAGCATTCAGCATTTAATCAGGACGATATCGACAGGATGGTCGCCGCATATGAGCATTGCTTGCAGACGCTCGGACTGGCTGACCGATCCGATCCGGTAGCTGAGAAAGTTGCCAAGCACGTCATTGAAATCGCGCAAACCGGCGAGCGCGACCCCGCCGCCGTCTCCAAGCGGGTGATTGAGACCTTGAAGCTTCCCTCCCGCTGACTTGCCGGCATGGCCGGCACATGCTGAGACTCCCGTTGGGAGGATCACAGATGCCGGGCACAGCGTTCCTCTTTGACGAGTCCTGTTTCTGGCACGTTGGTCAGATGCATGCGGGCACTTTTCCGGTGGGTGGCTGGGTGCAGCCGCCGAGCGGCGCGGGCTTTGCCGAATTGCCGGACAGTAAACGGCGGCTCAAATCGTTGATGGACATTTCCGGGCTTTCAGCGCGTCTCGACTGTCACGGCGCGCCAATGGCGGAGGACATAGACCTTCTGCGTGTCCATCCCAAAACCTATCTCGACGAGTTCCGGCGGCTGAGCGAAGCCGGCGGCGGTTTCGTCGGTGACAATGCAAGCTTCGGCGGCGGTAGCTACGATTACGCGCGGCAAGCGGCTGGTTTGGTAATCGCCGCGACCGAGGAAGTGCTCAGCGGGAAAAATCGCAACGCCTATGCGCTGGCCAGGCCGCCGGGGCACCATTGCGGGCCAGCGAGTCCAATGGGCTTTTGCTTCCTGAATAATGCCGCGGTCGCCGTCGAGGCGGCGATCGCCAGGCACAAGCTCACGCGCATTGCCATCGTCGACTGGGACGTTCATCACGGTAACGGCACCGAAGAGATATTCCTGGCGCGGCCCGATGTTTTGACGATCTCCATCCACCAGGAGCGCTGCTTTCCACCGCGCAGTGGAGGGCCTGAGGTTCGCTGTACAGGCGCGGGCGCCGGTTACAATCTCAACGTTCCGCTGCTGCCGGGCGGCGGCCATCAGGCTTACGTCGATGCCATGGAATGTCTCGTGCTACCGGCGCTGCACCGCTACAAGCCGGAACTGATCGTGGTGGCATGCGGCTTCGACGCCAACGGCCTCGACCCGCTCGCCCGCATGTTGCTGCACAGCGAGTCATACCGCTGGATGATGCAGCAAATCCTCGCCGTGGCGGATGAGCTGTGCGGGGGTCGCGTCGTCGTCGAACACGAGGGCGGCTATTCTGAAAGCTACGTACCGTTCTGCGGCCATGCCCTGATCGAGACGTTGGCCGGCGAACACACGGCAGTGGTCGATCCAGTGCTTGACTTTATCAAAGGTCAGCAGCCCAACGCTGCATTCACGACATTGCAGCGGCGGTTGATCGATGAGCAGGCACGGGCGATGAAATTCTGAGCGCTGCATTTTTGATCAGCGCTGACGCATGAAGGTACCGAGGTCAACATGACGAGCTCGAGGCAGATACTTGCGCCGGACGCTGTCGCCGCGTTTCATCCGCTTGACCCATTGAGTTTAGAGGAACTGCGCGTCGCTATCCAAACCGTGCGTCGCGAACTGGAGCTCGGCGGGGCGCACCGTTTTCCGCTCACGCGGCTGGAGGAGCCGACAAAGGCCGAGATCAAGGCGTGGGAAGAGGGCGCCGATCTCAATCGTATTGCCTTTGTGCTGGTACTCGATCGGCGAACCGGGGATGCCTTCGAAGCGCTGGTCGATGTGCGTGCGGGCGCCGTCGTTCGCACGAAGCAACTACTGGTGCACGAGCCGCCCTACGGCCAGCCGCCGGTGATGATCGAAGAATTCACCCGTTGCGAGAAAATCGTGAAAGCCGATTCGGCGTGGCGACGTGCGGTCATGCGGCGCGGATTGTCCGAGGCAGAGTTGGAGCTCGTCCAAGTCGATCCGTTCTCGTCAGGCTTCTTTGATCGCGATTTCGAGCGTGGCCGCCGCATTGTTCGGGCGGTGAGTTACTGGCGCGAGCACTTGAAGGACAACGCCTACGCGCATCCGATAGAAGGACTTGTCGCCGTCGTCGATCTCATCGCCGAGAAAGTCGTGGATCTGGTCGACGAGCCGGAGATCGTCCCAATACCAAAAAAGAAGCGCAACTATCACCGAAACGACCTGCCGCCGCCACGCACCGACTTGAAGCCGCTCGACATCGTGCAGCCACAAGGCGCGAGCTTCAAGGTCGACGGATGGAATGTAGAGTGGCAGAAGTGGAGCTTCCGCGTTGGCTTTAATCCGCGCGAAGGCCTGGTGCTCCACCAGTTGGCTTACGACGATGGCGGGCGCGAACGCCCGATCATCTATCGTGCCAGCGTTACTGACATGGTCGTGCCTTACGCCGACCCGACCGCCAACCACTATTGGAAAAGCGCCTTCGACGCCGGCGAGTATGGCCTCGGCCGCCTCGCCAACTCATTGGAACTCGGCTGCGACTGTCTCGGCCATGTCTATTATTTCGACGTGGCGGCGGCGGACGACGGCGGCGAGCCGTTTCTGATGAAGAACGTCATTTGCATGCACGAGGAGGACTACGGCGTTCTGTGGAAACACTACGAATTCCGAGCCGGAATTCACGAGGTGCGGCGGTCGCGCCGTCTGGTGATCAGCTTCTTCGTCACGGTCGGAAATTACGACTACGGCTTCTTCTGGTATCTCTATCAGGACGGCACCATTCAACTTGAGGCCAAGCTGACGGGAATCGTTCAAACGGCTGCCGTGGCGCCCGGCAAGACTTATCGCTTTGGCGGAATGATTGACGACAATCTCGGCGGACCGACGCATCAGCATTTTTTCAACGTCCGCCTGCACATGGACCTCGACGGCGGTGGCAACAGCGTCACCGAGCACGAGTTTCAGCCGCGTCCCATCGGTGACGATAATCCTTATGGAAACGTGTTCGACACGACTAGCCGAACATTGGAACGCGAGCAGGACGCCATCCGCGTCGCTGATGGCGCGAGCGGGCGTTACTGGAAGGTCGTCAACCCCAACGTCACCAACAGCGTCGGCAACCCGACAGGCTACAAGCTGATGGTGCAGGGCGGTCCTGTGATGCTGGCGCAAGATGGCAGTTCAGCGCGGCGGCGCGGTGAGTTCGCGACCAAGCATCTCTGGGTCACGCCGTTTCAGCCGGACGAGAAATACGCCACCGGCGACTATCCAAACGTGCACGCCGGCGGCGACGGCCTGCCGCGCTACGTCGCGCGCAACCGGCCGATCAAGAACACCGACATCGTGCTGTGGCATAGTTTCGGCCACACTCACGTCTGCAAGCCGGAGGATTTTCCGGTCATGCCGGTGGAATACGCCGGCTTCGTCCTCAAGCCGAACGGCTTCTTTTCCGCCAACGCGGCCAGCGACGTCGTGGGCGAGGCCAACACCTCGTCCGTCGATGCGCGCAGCGGCAAGCGGCCGGATGGCAGCGCTGGCTGCTGCCACGAGCCCCTCGGACCGAACTCACTCGCCGAAGATGGTCAGCGGCAGTAGCGCCGAAACCACGTAATTAGGCACATCGACCACATTGGAGATTCTCAGATCGACCGCGACACTGCAAATGATGTAGGCCTGCTCGCGCGAGAAACCGCGCTCCTGCAGTAACGTGATCATGTTGAGCAGTGCGTTGCGCGCGGCGAGCGTCAGGTTTTCGCTTTCGATGTCCCCTTTGGCATTGATAGGCATGCCCATGACCCCGAGGAAATTCTCCGGCGCCGCGTATTTGGGATCGGCGAAATAACCTGGATGCGAGAATACTGGGCCGGCGAAGGTCCGCTTGTTTGCTAGTCCTTTGTGAATCTTGAAACGGACGGCGACCGTCGCACCCATCTCTACGGCGGTTACGCAGACTTCGCCGTCGCCTTGCGCGAAATGGCCGTCGCCGGTCGAGAACAGCGCGCCTTTGGTGAAGACCGGGAGCAACAGCTTCGCTCCCTTGGTCAGTTGCTTGACGTCGAAGTTGCCACCGTTCTCGCGTGGCGGCAGCGTGCGCAATCCTTCGAGGCCGCAACGGCCACTGGGGATTGCGCCGGCTTCGCCCGGCGGGATGACAAAACCACCGGCGTCGAGGCAGCGCTGTTCGCGATCAGTCCACTCCTTGAGCTTTTGTGCCGACGGTGCCGTCCCGGAGATGCCCATGAACGGGGCGCCGGGAATGCGGACTCCTGGAAGCTCAGGGGCGGTGGCCCAGCCATCCTTGATGTTCCAGTGCACGACGAATGGCGTGGTCATCACGTCGCGAAGAAAGCCCAAGCCCGGCACGATGGAGCTAAAAGCCGTCGGCTGCGGAATGATGTCGAGGAATTCTACCTCGATCATATCGCCGGGTTCAGCGCCCTTGACGAAGACCGGACCGGTCAGCGGATGGATGCGGCCGGTATCGAGATTGGCGAGGTCGGCGGCAGTGGTGGTCGGGCCGATTTGTCCGTCCACGCCGTCGCGCGTTTCGAGAACGACTTCGTCGCCCTCCTCGACCTCGAGAAGGGGCGCGATATCGGGATGATACCGGTTGTGGCCGCTCAGCGGTTCACCGGAAAGTGGCTTGGATCGGTCGATACGGATGGCGTGCTTATGCATGGCAGGGGCTCGCGGACAATGAAATCGCGGATCCTAAGAGAGGTAGGATACGCAGGGACCATAGCGTGAGCCAAGCAAATCCCACGCCAGCCTGCGTCCAAAATGAGAGCCGGCTTCGGCCGGGTCGGTCCGCGAACGGATTAAGCCGCGACCGCGAGATTGCCGAACCGCTTGAGGTTTTCTTTTTGCTTCGCGTTGCGCGGCGCGAGTTTGAACAAGCGCGCGGCGTTACCACCCAGGATATTGTGCTTGGCCTTTTCCGAAAGGAACGGCAAATCCCAGATTGTCGACGGCAAGTCGAAGTCCCAGTGTGGATAATCGGAAGAGTAGAGGAGCTGGGTTTCCGCATTGATCATGCGGAACGTGGTCTCCATCGCGTCGTAATCCTGTATCTCCATCGGCTGCGACGAGTAGTACATGTCGCGCATGTAATCCGAAGGTTTCTTTTTAAGGAGCGGGCATTCCGAGGGCCGCAGCATGTATTCGTGGTCGAGCCGCTGCATCAGGAATGGTATCCAGGCCAGCCCTGACTTCCATCCAGATCACCGGGAGCTTGGGAAAGCGCTCGCCAATGCCGTTGACCACCCAGTTGGTGCAGTTGACGACGTTGTACCAGGTGAAGCCGAGCGCATGCACGGAGATGAAGCGGTTGCAGCTTTTGAACGCGGTATCGCTCCAATTAACGCCGGAGTGGAACGCGATGGCAAGGCCGCGCTCCTCCATGGCCCGATAGACGTTCATGTAGGCGTTGTCGTGCACACCCATGTTCGAGCGTACCGTGGTCACCATGAAGCCGCCGACGTTTTTGCGGTCGCCGAAGGTCTCGACGTGGCGCAAGGCGGCGTCCGGATCGGAAAACGGCAGGCAAAGAAGTGAAAAGAAGCGGCCACCGGCCTCGGGCATCACCTTTTCGGTGAGCCAACGATTATAGGCCCAGCACAATTCCACTTCCATTTCGGTCTGCGGGTGCAAGCCGATATTGAGCATGCCGGTGGGGAACAGGCAGGAATAATCGACGCCCATCGCATCCATCCAGCGATGGCCAAGCTGGACGTCACGGAGGCTTCCGTCTTCGGTCTTCTCGGTTGAACGCAGCGGATAACGCGTCACTCGACCACCCATGTCCTGATAGCCGGTTGGGATCGGCACCAGGCCGGGGCGTTGCTTGGTGCCGCGGCCGGCCATGCTGAGTTGGCGCAGCACGTCGTTTTCCATGTACGGGAGGAACTCGTCGTAGTGCTCGTTCTCGTAATGGTGCGCGTCGACGTCGACGATGAGCAGGTCGTCAAATTTGCGTTGATGCGCCTGCTTGCGCGCGTGCGCCAAGAGCCGTGAGGTATTCAGCTCATCGACCGTGACGCGGCGGCCGCGATCAGAGATCAGGTCCATGCTGCTAACTTCCTTCGTCTTATCGTCCGGTAAAACCCTGCCACATGCCGAGCTCAAACGTGCTGAGGTCGGCCGCGCGCAGCAGGCTGCTGGCCATAATCATGACGTCGGTGGCGGAGATGGAATTTTTCGCAACCGGTGCGAAGTCTTCGCCGGCCTGGCGGCGCGCTACGTAGTTGCGGCAGGTGGCGGCGATCAAGGCCTGCAGTGCGTCGGCCGAGATTGCGTCAAGCCGGCCGTCGGCAACGCTGCGCTCGATTGCTACCGCAATACGCTTGGCATCGGCTGAGGGGCCGTTCGCCGCTTTGACAGCCGCCTTTGCGGGCAACTTCGCGGCCCCACCGCGGCTCGCAGAATTAGTCGCGCGCCGCACCGCGCCTCGGGCTGCACGTTTAGGCGATGACATAAACGTCGTCTCCCTTGCGGACGATCTCATACTTTTTCAGTTTGAGGCGGCGATCGCTCGCGCATTCGCCGGTTTTGATATTGTATTCCATGCCGTGCCAGGGACAGACGAAGTGCATCTCGGTTTCCGAGAAATAAAGTCCCATCGAAGTCTTGTCCGGCCGCAGGCGTTCCTCGACTTTGGCGATGGTCAAGCCTTCGCAAGCCGGGCCGCCCTGGTGAAGACAGAAATTGGAATAGGCGTAGAACTCGCCCTCGTGGCGGAACACGCCAATTTCGTTGTCGCCGACGAAAATGATGCGGCGCTCTCCGTCCTTGAACTCAGCGATTTTGGCGACGAATTTTTCCGGCATCACTTCCATACTCTTCGGCGCATCCCGCCCGACTTCCGCGATAGCGGGGGCCGAGCACGAAGATCGCACTTGGTCCCGCCTGCGCGGCGACAGGCGAAGTTAGCACAATTGCCCCAGTGAGGGGCGACCTACGCGATCTTGTTGGTGAACGTCCCGATACCCTCGATCCAGATTTTGATCACGTCACCCGGTTTGAGGAACTCACTGGATTCGGCGCCCGTTCCCGCTGGCGTTCCGGTGAGGATCAGGTCGCCGGGATGAAGCGTCATGTTCTCCGAAAGGTGGGCGATTTGCTCGGCGAGCGTGAACAGCATCTTGCTGGTATTTGAATCCTGCCTCAGCCCGTTGTTGACCCATAGTTTCAGTCCAAGCTGCTGTGGATCTTTGATGTCGCTCGCCGGCACGATCCACGGACCGAGCGGGCAGGAACCGTCGAAGCTTTTGTGCTTGATCCAGTCCATCTTGAAGAACGATGTATCCTCGACACCCGGCCGCCGTCCGCGGTCGCGCGCGGAGAGGTCGTTGGCCGCGGTATAGCCCGCGACGTAATTCAGGGCCTTTTCGATTGGCACGTTCTTCGCCGGCCGGCCGATGATGGCGGCAAGTTCGATTTCCCAGTCGAGTTGCTTGGCGTAATCGCCGACTTTGATGGTAGCGCCCGGATCGGCGAGCGTGCGCGCCGCCTTGATGAAGAAATACGGCTTTTGCCCCTGCTCGTGCGGATCGGCCGGTTCCGGCTGGCCGGCTTTGCGCGCCATGGCGGCGGCATGATCGGCATAATTTGCGCCGGCGCAAAAGATCGTCGGCGGCGAGGGAAGGGGCGCCAGTAATTTGGTCTTCGTCAGCGGTTGGCGCTTGGACCGGCTTTTAGCCGCGCTGGCGGCTGCCTTTTTCAACGCGGCCTCAGCCGTCTTCCAATCGGCGAGAATGCCGGCAACCGTCGCATAGGCTGCCTTGCCCGTGACTTTTGCGGCGTCGAAAACGTCTTCGCCGACGATGAGCCCGGCGCGCGGCCCTTCCTTGGTCTGATAGGTCGCGAGTTTGTATTGCGCGCGCGTTCCGCTTGCCATTCCAAGTCCCCTTTTTCTGCGATTGAACTCTTGATGTGAAGTTAGACCCGCCCCAGCGCCCTGAGCACGCGCTCCGGCGTGAACGGCATTTCGACGAGCGGCGCGGCGTTCAGCGGGCGAAGCGCATCGTTGAGCGCATTCATCACCGAACCGGGCGCTCCGGCGGTGCCGGCTTCGCCCGCGCCCTTGGCGCCCAGTTCCGAATTGGCGGTGGGTGTCACCACGTGGCCCACCTCGATGTCGGGCATTTCGTTTGCCATCGGCAACAAATAGTCCATCAGGTTGCCGTTGAGAAGTTGGCCGGCCTCGTCATAGAGGCAATGCTCGTAAAGTGCCGCGCCGATGCCTTGCACGATGCCGCCACGGACCTGCTCATCGACAAGTTGCGGATTGATCACAGTGCCGCAATCCTCGACGCACCAATGCTTGAGCAACTCGATCATGCCGGTCTTGGTGTCGACCTCGAGATACGAGGCCTGCACCCCGTTGGTGAAGGCAAACGGCCACGCGCGGGGTACGTAGTGGCGGGTGACAATGAATTCGGCCTGAAAGCCGGGGGGCAGCGTATCGGGGCGAAAGTAGACGATGCGAGCGACTTCTTCGAGCGGCAGGCGCTCGCGTCCCGTGTCGGCGTCGACGACGAGACCGGCGCGAATGTCGAGTGCTTTCGGGTCGGCTTGCAGGATGGAGGCGGCGGCGGCAAGGACGTTGTCGCGAAGCGCCTTACCGGCCTGCCAGGCGGCTTCGCCGCCGATGCCGGCGGCACGCGAGGCCCAGGTACCCCCGCCATAAGGCGTATTGTCGGTGTCGCCGGTGATCACGCGTACGCGCTCAAGAGGCACGCCGAACGACGTCGCCACGCATTGCGCCAGCACCAATTCCGCGCCCTGACCTTGCTCGGTCGCGCCGGAATGCACGAATACTGCGCCGGTCGCGTCGAGCCGCAACGTCGCGCCGTCCTGCGACGAGATGCGGGCGCCGCCGACGCCGTAGAAAGCGGCGGAAGGGTTGGTTACTTCGATGAATGACGCAAAGCCGATGCCGCGATAGATGCCGCGCCGCCGCAGCGCGGCCTGCTCGGCGCGTAGTTTTTCGTAGTCCATCATCGCCAGAATCTTGTCGAGCGAGGCATGGTGCGACAGTCCCTCGAATTTCAGCCCGGCCGCGCCGGTTGTGGGATAGGCGTCGTCGGCAAATAAATTCCGGCGGCGCAATTCGGCGGGATCGATGCCGATCCTCGCCGCAGCCAACTCGACCAAACCTTCGGTGACGGCGGTAGCGATCGGATGGCCCACCGCGCGGTATTGGCACATGACGTTCTTGTTCTGGAAAACGACACGGGCGCGGGCGCGGTAGTTGGGACATGCGTAAGGTCCGCCGACGAGATTCACCACCTGGTTTGCTTCGATGCCGCTGGTGCGCGGGTAAACCGAATAAGGTCCTATGCCGGTCAGGTCGTCGATTTCGAAGGCGGTGATGGTGCCGTCCTTTTTCACGCCGATTTTCGCGCGGACACGATGATCACGGGCGTGAATATCGGTAACAAAGCTCTCGAAACGGTCGGCGACGAATTTGACCGGCCGTCTGAGCAACTTCGCCAGCGCGACCGTTGCCATCTCATCGGCGTAGATATGCACCTTGATGCCGAACGAGCCGCCGACATCTTTGGTCAATACGCGCACTTGATGCGATTCGAGGCCAAGGTGCCGCGCAAATATGTCCTGCGTCATGTGCGGCGCTTGCGTGCCCTGATAAACGGTTAGCCGCTGCTCGCCTGGATTAAAATCGGCGACTATGGCGCGCGCCTCGTTGGTCACGCCGGTATGTCGGCCGAACACGAAGGTCGTTTCCACGACCGCGTCGCTTTCGGCGAATGCTTTATCGGGATCGCCGGCAACTAATGCACGCTCGAAGGTCAGGTTGTCTCCGAGGTCGGGATGAATGACGGGCGTGGTGCGGTCGAGCGCAGTTTCCGCATCGGTGACCGCAGGCAGCGGCTCATACTCGACGTCGATCAGCGCGCAGGCGTCCTCGGCCTCGGCGCGGCTTCGTGCAGCAACGGCGCAAACCGCCTCTCCCTGCCAGCAGGCGCGATCGACGGCGATGGCATGCTGGGGTGCGGACTTGATGCCTTTGAGGTGTGTCAGCACGCCAACCCACGGGGTGATCACCTTGGCGAGCTCGGCACCGGTGACGACCGCGACGACGCCCGGCGCAGATTTCGCCGGACCGGTTTCGATGTTTTTGATGCGGGCATGCGCGTGCGGCGATCGCAAAAACGCGATGTGCACCATGCGCGGCAGAACGACATCGCTGACATACTGGCCGCGCCCTTGCGTGAGGCGGTCGAGATTGGGGCGCGGCACCGAGCGGCCGATATACGAATTCGGTCTGTCGAGCGCGGAAAGGCCGGACGCCACATCTGCGGCGATCTTCATTTTGCCGCCGCCCGCGTCTGTGCGACCTGCTCGATCGCATCCACGATTGCTTGATAACCGGTGCAGCGGCAGTAATTTCCGGAAATATGCTCGCGGATCACGGAACGGCTCAAAGCCGTTCCGCTCGCCAAGAGTTCGTTTGCGGCGATCAGCATGCCGGGCGTGCAGTAACCGCACTGCAACGCATTCCGGCGCGCAAACGCCGACTGCAGATCGGCGATGTTGCCGGAATCCGACAGGCCCTCGATGGTTTCGATCTCGGCGCCGTCGCACTGCACCGCAAGCAAAAGACACGAGCGCACCGCCTCTCCGCCGAGCCGGACGGTGCACGCGCCGCAAACGCCGTGTTCGCAGCCGACATGGGTGCCGGTGAGGGAAAGATCGTCGCGGAGGAAGTCGACCAAGGTCTTGCGCGCCTCGATGCGTGCGGAAACGGCTTCGCCGTTAACGCGCATGCTGATGTCGAGGTGGCGCGCGCTCATTTTTTGGCCCGGTAGCCGCTGTTTCCGCGGCTTTTTAGCATCCAGGACCGCTGGTGTCATGGGCGTACGGTGCCCTGCGGAACCGCCGGGGATTTGCTAGAACCGGCCAGCCCGCAGTCCGGCGGCATAAGGACCGATCCAGTGCCGAATAGTTTGCAAGGCCTCATCGAAGAATTGGCAATGGCCAACCGCATTCTCGGTCATGAAAATGTTCTCGACGCCTTCGGACATGTCAGCGTGCGTCATCCAGGCGATCCGGGGCGATATTTGATGGCGCGTTCGCGGTCGCCGTTATTGGTCGAGCCTAGCGACATTCTCGAGTTCACACTTGATTCCGAGCCGGTGAAACCACCAACCGCGCGGCTCTATTCCGAACGGGTCATTCACGGCGAAATCTACAAGGCGCGCCGCGATGTCACCGCCGTGTGCCACAATCATGCGCCTGCTGTCATGCCGTTTTGCATCACCGGCAAACCGATTGTTCCTGTCATCCATCTCGGCGCCGCGATCGGAGAAGAGGTCCCGTTTTGGGACCAGCACGACGAATTCGGCAATACCAATCTTCTGGTAGTCAAACCGGAGGAGGGGCGCTCGCTGGCGCGTGCTCTCGGCCGCAATTCGGTGGTGCTGATGAAGCGCCACGGCGCCACCGTGATCGGCGCAAGCTTGCGCGAGCTGGTTTCCCGCTCGATCTATCTATGCTGGAACGCCGACTATCAATTCCGCGCGTCGCTGTTCGGCGAGCCGCAGCCACTCCATTCGGGAGAAATCGAACTCGCCGGTGCGATCAACGTGCGACCAAGTGCGGCGGAGCGGACTTGGGAATACTGGAGCGCGCGCCTGAAGGCGAACGGCCTTTGGCCGCCGCGACGCAAAGCAAAAGCCTCACCGCGCCGTGCGGCAAAAGCGTCGCCAGCGCCGGTGAGGACAAAATCGGTCGGCGCTCGCAAAACGAAACGGCGGCGCTAGATGCCCAATGTATCGCGGCGGACATTGTTGCCGATCCTTACCGGCCTCGCGGGACTGCCACGCATGGTCCGGCCAGTAACGGCTGCAACGCCGGACGCCTCCTTCCCCGCCGACTTTGTGTGGGGCGCTTCGACGTCTTCCTATCAGATCGAAGGCGCGGTCGAGGCCGATGGCCGCGGGCCGAGCATCTGGGACGTTTTCAGCCATACGCCTGGGAAGGTGAAGCATGATGATACTGGCGATGTCGCGTGCGATCACTATCACCGCTGGCCGGAAGATCTGGACTTGCTGGCGCGCGGCGGGTTTAACGCCTACCGGTTTTCCACCGCGTGGCCGCGCATTCTTCCCGCTGGAGCCGGCACGGTCGAACCACGCGGCCTCGATTTTTACGATCGGCTAGTCGACGGATTGGTGGCGCGTGGCATCACACCGTGGCTCTGCCTCTATCATTGGGATTTACCTCAGCGGTTGCAGGAATCCGGCGGCTGGCTCAACCGCGACGTCGCGGAGAAATTCGCCGACTACGCGCGCGTCGTGGCGCGGCGGCTCGCGGATCGCGTCAAGCACTGGGCAATGTTCAACGAGGCGAACGTACACGCGCTGTTCGGGTACGGCATGGGCGGGCACGCGCCGGGCCTTGTCGGTCTGTCCAACATGCTGTCCGCAATCCATCACCAGAATTTGGCGCAGGGCCGCGCGCTGCAGGCGTTGCGCGCCGAGCGAGGCGATCTTCGTCTCGGCACCGTGGCCAACATCTCGCCGGTGCGTCCGTCATCCGATCGCGATGCGGATCGCCGCGCCGCCGTCCGATTCGATGCCGTGTGGAATGGCAGTCTGCTCGATCCATTGTTCAAGGGCACTTATCCGCCGGCGATTGCCGCCGACATGGCGCCGCTTGTGATTGCCGACGACCTACGAGTGACCAGGCAGCCGGTGGATTTTTTCGGGCTCAACTACTACGCGCCGGCTTACGTGGCCGATGCGCCGCAAAGCCTGTTCGGCGCCTGGTTTGGCGCCGTGCCGCCCGGCACGCGCTTTACTGCGATCGGCTGGCCGGTCGATGCTGGCGGTTTGACCGAGACGCTGGTCCGTCTGCGCGACGACTACGGCAATCCGGAGGTCTACGTCACCGAGAACGGGGCGTGTTACGACGATCCGCTGGCTCCCGACGGCACCGTGCACGATCAAGATCGTATCGATTATCTGCGCGAACATATTGGCGCAGCGCGCGCGGCGCTTGCCGCGGCCGTCAATCTGCGCGGCTATTTCGTCTGGTCGCTCCTCGACAACTTCGAGTGGTCCGAAGGCTATAGCCGCCGGTTCGGCATCATCCACGTCGATTTCACTACGCTCAGGCGAACGCCGAAGGCTTCATTCGCCTATCTCGCCGAGACCATTCGCAATCGCGGCTGAAGTTTAATGCCGGTCGCGCGCGGCCGCGCTGCCTTTTATCATGACGCTGCGCAGCATCTTGATCGCCGAAGCGCCCCGACTTCCGCGCCAGCGACGCTGAGCTTGCCTGCCAAGCGCGCCCAGATCGGTATATGATCCGCAACGCCGTCGTCGCATCGATAAAAATGGTGTTTGGATGAAACCGCTCTCTTGCCGCGACAAACTTGAACGTGCGCTCGACCGCATTGCCGATCCAAAGGGAGAGGGTGCGCGGGCCTGCCTCACGGTCTATGCCGCCAGTGCCCGCGCCGCGGCAGACGCCGCCGATGCGCGCGCCGGCTTGGGCATCTCATTGGGACCGCTCGATGGCGCGATTGTCAGCATCAAGGATTTGTTCGACGTCGCCGGCGAAGTCACGCGGGCCGGTTCGAAAGTGCTCGCCGAAGAAGGCAAGCCGGCGGTAAAGGACGCGGTTGTCGTGCGTCGGCTGCGCGCAGCCGGCGCGATCATCGTCGGCAAAACCAACATGAGCGAGTTCGCCTTTACCGCCATCGGCGTAAATCCGCATTTCGGCACTCCCGGCAATCCCGCCGATCGTAGCCGCGTGCCAGGTGGTTCGTCGTCTGGAGCCGCGGTAGCCGTTGCCGACGGCATGTGTGAGATCGCGATTGGTAGCGATACCGGCGGTTCGGTGCGCATGCCCGCCGCACTCTGCGGCGTCGTCGGCTTCAAACCGAGCCGCCAGCGTGTTTCCACCGAAGGTGCGTTCCCGCTCAGTTATTCCTACGATTTCAATCGGACCACTGGCACGCAGTGTGGCGGATTGCGCGAAAGCGGACGCTATCCTCGCGGGCGAGGATTTTTCGCCGCTTTTGCCGGTACTGCTTGACGGCCTGCGTGTTGGCATTCTTGAAGGTCAACCGCTTGCGAACCTCGACAAAGCGGTGGCAACCGCGTTCGCCGCCGCGATTGATAAACTCGATCGCGCCGGCGTTCGCCTCACGCGGAAAAAGCTTTCTTTGCTCGATGACATGGCCGCGGTCGATGCCAAAGGCGGCATTATCGGGGCGGAGGCGTGCGCAGTTCACCGCGAGCGAATCGCTCGACGCGGAAACGATATCGACGCCAATGTTCGCCACCGGATCGAACGCGGCGGCGCGATTTTGGCGGCGGACTTGGTGGACATGGTACGCGAACGTGCTCGGCTTATCCGGGCGATGGACGAAGCGCTTGAATTCACCGATGTGCTCGCGATGCCGACCATCCCGATTGTGGCGCCAACCATCGCCGAGGTTGTGGATCAGAAGGCGTTTGCCGACGCGAACGCAATCGTGCGGCGCAACACCGTGATCGGCAACTTCTTCGATCTCTGCGGCGTCTCGCTGCCGCTGTCGGCGCCGCTGCCGGTCGGGCTCATGCTGCTCGCGCGCAATGGCGACGATCGCAAACTTTTGCGTATCGCCGCCGCGGTGATGGAGTTGCTCGAAGCGTGAACAGAAAGATGCCCAGAGCGGCGCGCTGCTAGTTAAAAACGCCGTAAATGGTGTCGACCACCGCGCCGGTCGTCACATTGACGAGCAAAAGGTCCGGACCGTAACGCACCCATTGGAAGCCCGGTTGCGGTGGCTCGAGTCCGAGCGCCGCCCAATCGGTGTAATAATAAGCCGGCGCGAGGAATAGCGGCGGCAAGATCGCGCCCACGGCCCATCTGCGATAGGTCCAGCCGCGCGGATAGACGAATGGCGCCAGGTGAACTCTATTGATCGGATGCCCGCGGAAAACGATCGCGGGTCCGTGTGTGACCACCGGTCCGTGCCCGATCACCGGTCCAGGTACTATCGGTTTGTGAACCACCGGCCCGTGAATGACCACTGGTCCTTTGACATGAGGAGAGCCGCGCAGGACCGGTGGCGGTTTGTGCGGATGACCAGGCGGGTCAGCGGCGGCCAGCGTCGGCAACGCGAGTGTAGCCAGGAAAGCAATTGCAGTTTTTCGCATCGTTGTATCGCCCCTCGACATCACTAGTTTGGATGCCACGCATCATGGCGCGACAAGTAGCGCACGAACCTCGCGCCACATCCAGAAAATAAATCGCCAAATTTGCTGCTGTATCGGAAACAACTCAGCGCCGTAGAAGAAATGCAAAGCTGAAGCGCGCTGTCCGTCAATTAAAACGGCCGTCGCAGCCGCTCCATGATTTGTCCGAGCGCCGCCACTCGTGAGCCGAGCGGCGCCAGCGGAAACGCCTGGCGCAACTTTTTGTACACGTCAGCGGCAGTCGGCGCTTCGAAGTCGGCAAGTGCCGCTGCCATCGCCCGCGCCATATCAGCTTCGGGACGGCCACCCAATGCAGCCGGTACCATTGTGACGTCACCGAATGGGACGGGTGGTTGCACACGAAGAGTGATGCGGCGGGCACCCATGGGGCGAGCTCCTGAGGGAATGGACTGCCCTCATAAACTCGCGGAACTTACGAAAGTTCCGATTACGGGCGTGTGACAGAGGAAGGAAACGGGACGACGGAGTCGCTATCGGCCACCGGAGCTTCCTGTTCCCGAAGCTGAAGACGGTAGAACGACGCGTAGCGGCCACCTTTGCGCAGCAATTCTTCATGCCGGCCGGATTCGACCACCAACCCGTTCTCAACCACCAAAATGCTGTCGGCGTGCATGATCGTGGCAAGCCGATGCGCAATCACCAGCGTGGTGCGGCCTTTGCGCAATTCTGCAAACGCTTCCTGCACATTCTGCTCCGATTCAGAATCAAGAGCCGCAGTGGGCTCATCGAGCAGAATGATCGGTGCGTTCTTGATCAGGGCGCGCGCAATAGCGATACGTTGCCGTTGGCCGCCGGAAAGCTGCAGTCCATGTTCGCCGACCGGCGTATCGTATCCGGCCGGAAATCCGAGAATGAAATCGTGCGCGTGCGCCGCTTTGGCGGCGGCGACGATTTCGTCATCGCTCGCGCCTATTCTACCGAAAGTAATATTTTCGCGGATGGTGCCGCGAAACAGCTGCACGACCTGGCCGACGTAGGCGATCTGGCTGCGCAGCGAATGCCGCGACACGCCGGCGATATTTTGCCCGTCGAGGAGAATGCGCCCGGATTCGACATCGTAAAACCGCAAAATCAAATCGAACACTGTCGATTTGCCGGCGCCCGAAGGCCCGACCAGGGCCGTCAACCGGCCGGGCTGCGCCGAAAAACTCATCCCACGCAGCACAGGCTCTCCGGGGCGATAGGCGAAATGAACATCGGCGAATTCCAGACGCCCGGTGCCGAGCTTGAGCGGCGGACGATCGTCGTCCTTTGACTCGCCTGGCGGGCTATCGATGACTTCGTACAGGACACGGACGCCGACCAGATTATTGTTGAGGTCGATGTTTAGGCGCGCCAGCCGCTTGGCCGGCTCGTAGGCAAGCAGAAATGCCGCCAGGAAGGAAACGAATTGGCCCGGGGTGCCGCCGCCGTGGATGCCGCGGTAGCCGCCGTAGATCATGGCCACCGCGATGGCGAAACCCCCAAGCGCTTCCATCAAAGGACTGGCCCGGTTGGCGACTCGCGCCATCTTGTTGGATTCGCTTTCGACGGCGTCGACGCTGACCGATAGCCGACGCCGCATCTCGTCTTCGAGGGAGAAGGCTTTGACCATGCGCATGCCTTGCAGCGACTCTTGCATGGTTTCGATGATGCGGGTGCCACCGGCGAACTGTGTGCGCGCGATGTTGCGCACCCGGCGTAGCATCCCGCGCAGGAAAAAAACCGCCGGCGGCGCGATGATCAGTCCGCCGATCGACATGACTGGATCTTGCACGACCATGACGATCGACAAGCCGATCAGCGACATCAAATCGCGGCCGACCGCGCTGATCAGAAGATTGATGACCTGACTGACCGCCGCGGCGCCGGTCGTCAGCCTGGAAATAAATTCCGAGGAATGGCGATTGGCAAAGTAGCCGATGTTTTCCCGCAACAGCTTGTCGAACATGAGCCGTTGGTTCTTGGCGACAATACTGTTGCCGATGTAGTTGAGTAAGACGGCAGCGCCGTAGGTTGAGAGACCCTTGGTTGCGAACACCGCCATGGCGAGCACGCCGATGACGACGATGCCCTGAAAATTGCGGCTGACATACGCCTCGTTGGTCAAGGTGCCAATAAGGTAAGCACCAAGCGCGGTCGCCCCGGCCGCTATGCCCATCAGCGCCAGCGCCATCGCATAGCGCCGCCAATGGCCCAGCGCTTCATCCAAAAGTAAACGGCGCACCAAAGCGAAGGCGGAATAGGATTCCGCGGATGCATCCGTGGCTTGTTTCATGCGATGTTGGCGTCCAACAGGCGATAGAATACGAGCATTGCCCTCGCGTTCCATGCCCGTCAGTGACGGTTTTTACAAGCGAATTCGACGCGGTTAAGACCTTTGCGCTGCGGAACCGACTTTTCGGTTCTGCGCAGGACGCGCAGCTCTGCGCCTGACAAGTTCGCGTTCCCAGGCAAGCGCGTGGGTGACGATGGTGGCGAGATCGTCGTAGCGCGGTTCCCAGCCGAGTATATTGCGCGCCTCTTTCGAGTTAGCGACAATACGTGCCGGGTCGCCTGCGCGACGTGGTCCATTCTCGACTTTGAAATCGACGCCGGACACGCGCTTGACGGTTTCGATTACTTCGAGCACGGAAAAGCCGTGGCCGTAGCCGCAATTTAGCGTCCGCGACGGCGCGCCGGCGCGAAGTTGGCGAAGCGCGTCGCTATGCGCACGTGTCAGATCACTGACGTGGATGTAATCGCGGATGCAAGAGCCATCTGGCGTTGGATAATCGAGGCCGAAAACCTCGAGTTTCGGCCGCAGCCCAAGCGCCGTTTCGACCGCGACCTTTATCAGATGCGTGGCGCCGACGCTGGACTGTCCGGTGCGGCAAAGCGGATCGGCGCCGGCGACGTTGAAGTAGCGCAATATGACGTAATTGAGCCCGTGCGCTTTCGCTGCGTCGCGCAACATTATTTCCGTCATCAATTTCGACCAGCCGTACGGCGAGATCGGCTGTGTCGGGGCGTCTTCGCTGACCGGACTTTCGGCCGGATTGCCATAGACAGCAGCGGTCGAGGAAAAAATAAAGTGCTTTACGCCGTTGCTGATTGCGCACTCGATCAGCGCGCGCGAGTTCGCGGTGTTATTGAGATAATAGCCGAGCGGATCGCGAACCGAGTCGGGAACGACGACAGATGCGGCGAAGTGAATGATCGCCTCGATCTGATGCTGCCGGATAAGGCGGGCGACTAGCGGCTGATCGCCGGTGTCGCCAACGACAAGCGAAGCCTGCTCGGGCACGGCCCAGCGAAATCCGGTCGACAGATTGTCGAGGACGACGACGCGCTCGCCGGCATCGACAAGCTCCAGAACCATATGACTGCCGATGTAGCCGGCGCCGCCGGTAATCAAGACTGTCATTTGCTCACCTGGGATTCCCTCTCGGCGGCAATACGCTGATTAGTTAAACAGCGCGTATGCGGGCTAGATGAACAAGTTGTTACGCGTGGACCGGCGGCCGATCCAAAGCCGCGCCCGCAAGTGCGTCCACCGCCGCGGCAAATACCTGGTCGACCCCGATCTCGCGCATGCAATTATGATGGCCCAGCCGGCAGACCGGCTTGTGGCAGGGCCGGCATTCGAGGGTAGACGCCGTTTCCACCGTCGCAGCGAGCGGGTTCAACGGGGCCCAGTGCCACGGACTAGTCGGCCCGAAAATACCGACCGTCGGAGTGCCGAGCGCCGCCGCGACGTGTAACAGGCCCGAATCGTTGGAAATGGCCGCTGTTGCCGACGCCAGCGCGAGAATGGCGTCGCGTAAATCGGGGCCGGTCAAATCGCGGGCGGCGGTATCGCCAATGATTTCGCCGGCGAGGGCTTTCTCCGCAGGTCCCCCAAGCACCCAAACCGAGGCGCCGTCCGCCAATAGGCGTCGCGTAAGCGCGGCGTAAGCGCCGGCGGACCAACGCTTCGAAGGTCCGACCGCGCCGGGTGCAAGCGCGACTATTGGGCGACCGTCACCATCCAGGCCGCGGCTTTGCCTCCAGGCGGCGCTCGCAGCGGTTGGAACCGTCAATTCCGGCAACGGCCATGACGGCGGCTGATCGGCGCCCGACGGCAAAGCGAGCATGGCGCAGCGGTCCACCATTCGCGGGAGCCTTCGCTCACCCCAGCGGACGTCATTGAGCAGGAAAAAGCGTGCCTCGCCGAAAAATCCGGTGCGTCCTGGGATTCCGGCAAGGAAAGGCGCGAGCGCGGATTTCCAGGTGCGCGGCATGACCAGTGCGTTGCCGTAGCCTTCGCGCTTGAGCCTGGCCGCGAGCGCCGATTGCTCCGCGAGCGCTAGCCGACCGCGCGGAAGGTCCCACACAATGGCCTGCCGGATTCCCGGCATGTAGTCGGCGAGCGGAGCGCAAAGGGTTGTCGCCAAGACGTCCACCGGGCGCTCGGGATAGAGCTCGTTGAGGACCTTCACTACGGAATGGCAGCGGACGAAGTCGCCGACCCACATGTACGGTATAAGCAGGATCGGCGCGTTGTTCGCCGTCCGATCTCGCGGTGCCGTAAAGGATGAATTTAGGTCCAGCATTTATGAACGGCTATTCACTTCTATGTCGCGGACGTGCGCGTTAACTGGCAAAAGCCATCCTATCCATTGTTGCGCCAGCCGCGAGACTAAGGCAAAGGGTGGGACGGCAACCTTCAGGGCAGTATCGCGGTATCGATGTTGTTGGTCACCGGCGGGGCCGGCTTCATCGGGTCCAACATGGTGGCGAGCCTCAATGAGGCCGGACGCGCCGATATCGCGGTAAATGACGTTCTCGGTAGCGACGGTAAGTGGCGCAATCTCAGCGGCCGACAGCTGGCCGATTTCGTGCCGCCGGGAGAGCTTTTGCGCTGGCTGGAGGGCCGCAAGCTTGATGCCGTGATCCATTTTGGCGCCATCTCGTCCACGACTGCCACCGACGCGGACGAGGTCGTCGAAAACAATTTCCGGCTCTCGCTGCGTTTGCTTGATTGGTGTGCGGTGACGCGCACGCCGTTTATCTACGCGTCATCCGCCGCGACCTATGGAGACGGGACGGCAGGATTTTCCGACGATTGCTCGATCGCGGCGCTCAAATCTCTGAAGCCGATGAATCTTTATGGCTGGAGCAAGCATTTGTTCGACCTCGCCGTCCTCGAGCGGGCAGCGCGTAAAGGCAAGCTGCCGCCGCAATGGGTGGGGCTTAAATTCTTCAACGTCTTCGGCCCTAATGAGTACCACAAGGGCGAGATGATGAGCCTGGTCGCCAAACGTTTCGCCGACGCCAAAGCCGGCCGCACGGTTCGCCTATTCAAATCGCATCGCGACGGAATTGGGCACGGCGAGCAAAAGCGGGATTTCATCTACGTTGAGGATGCAGTGAGTGTCGTCAACTGGCTGCTCGAGACGCCTTCGGTTTCCGGGATCTTCAACGTCGGTACCGGCAAGGCGCGAAGCTTTCGCGATTTAATCGCGGCTATGTTTACGGCGCTGGGTCGTGAACCGGCGATAGAGTATATCGACATGCCGGAATCGATCAGGCACAGCTATCAATATTTTACGCAGGCCGAGATGGAAAATCTCCGCCGGGCCGGTTTTAATGCCGCCTTCGGCACTCTCGAAGAAGGCGTCGCGCGCTACGTCAAGAGTTATCTCGATCGTCCCGAGCAATATCGCTGAAGGCCGCGGTGCGCCGCGAGCAGAAGATGTTCAACATAGAAAGTGCACTCAAGCGCATTCCCGAGCAGCGGATCCTCTGCATTGGCGACGTCATGCTCGACGATTTCGTTTACGGCGACGTTTCGCGCATATCCCCCGAGGCGCCGACCCCCGTTCTCAAGGTTAGTCACAACGTCGTGGGTATCGGAGGCGCCGGCGTGGTGGCCCGGAATGCGGCCTCGCTCGGCGCGCAGTGCATCTTCATCGGTCTGGTTGGCGACGACGAAGCTGGCCGCAGGTTGTCGGAAGAATTCTCCCGGCTAGGCGGATTGGTCGATGCCAAACTCGTGGTCGATTCTGCGCGACAAACGACGCGCAAAGTGCGCTTTGTATCCGAACACTATTCGAGCCACCTGATACGTGCCGATTGGGAAACAGCCGACCCGGCGAGCCGCCACAGTGAGTCAGCCATTATCACGCATGCCCAGGAAGCGCTGGCTCGCGTTGATGCGGTGGTGCTGTCCGACTTTGCCAAGGGCGTGCTCACGACGCGCGTCATACGCGCCGTCATCGACGAAGCGCGCCGCCTCGGCATCCCTGTCATTGTCGATCCGAAGGGCCACGATTACAGCGTCTATCGCGATGCGACGCTACTGACGCCGAATTGCTTGGAACTGGCAGCCGCCATTCACCGGCCGGCCGGCTCTGATACCGAGATCGCAAACGCGGCCTCCGAGCTCGCCCAAGCCGTTGGCTGCCAAGCGGTGCTGGTCACGCGCAGCGAAGAAGGGATGACCCTCCACGTCAACGGCGAGGCCCCGGTCCACGTTGCCGCTCATCCGGTGAAGGTGCGCGACGTTTCCGGTGCGGGCGACACTGTCGCGACCGTCATGGCGCTGTTGCTCGCGATGAAGGCGCCGTTCGAGCCGGCGATGCGCGCCGCCAATGCGGCAGCGTCGGTGGTCGTCGGCAAACGCGGAACGGCAACTCTCACGGCTGCCGAGCTCCGTCATCGCCTGCTCCCCGCCGCATCCCTCGCGCCGGAAGAGAAAATCATTTTCGATTGGTCCGTGCTCGACGAACGGCTTGCGAGCTGGCGCCGCCAATCGCTGCGAATCGGATTTACCAATGGCTGTTTCGATCTCATGCATCGCGGCCACGTCCGGCTATTGACCGAAGCGCGCGCCGCTTGTGACCGCCTGGTAGTTGGTCTGAACAGCGATCTTTCGACTCGACGGCTCAAGGGCGATGGCCGTCCGATTAACCCCGCCGAGGCACGTGCCGAAGTCCTCGCGGCGTTCGAGGCCGTCGACCTCGTCGTCGTCTTCGAGCAGGAGACGCCGCTCGAATTGATCAAGCGGGTTCGGCCGTCTGTGTTGATCAAGGGCGCCGATTACAGGCTTGAAGATGTGGTCGGCCGTGAAGAGGTCGAAGCCACGGGCGGTGGCGTTATTCTGGTCGAACTCGTCCCCGGACATTCGACCACGGGCCTGGTTCAACGCTCCGCGCAGTCAGCGCCCCGGACGCTCCGCTCGCTCAAACCGGCAAAGTCTTGACCAACGACGGGCCGCGCATGGGCGCTCGGGCGATCTTGCCTGGCTTTAATCGAGCAAGTTGGCTGCGAACTGCGGATTGGTTCGCGGTTGCGGTCGCCGTAACCCTGCCGTGGTCGACGACCGCGACGGCGATTTTCATCACGTTGTGGCTGTTGACGGCGCTGCCGACGATGGATGTCGGCATGCTGCGCCGCGAGCTTACCAGCGCCGCCGGTTTGCTGCCGGTCGCACTTTGGGTTCTCGCGGCGATTGGAATGCTCTGGGCGGACGTGACGTGGGCCGAGCGTTTGGGCGGTCTCGGGAAATTTCACCGCCTGCTGCTCATTCCGATCTTGTTGGCGCACTTTCGCGTGTCAACGCGCGGCATTTACGTCGTATATGGCTTTTTCGCATCTGTGTTGCTGTTGTTGATCGTGTCGTGGGGATTGGCGGTCATTCCCGGTCTGCCCTGGCGCGGCATCCACCAGACCGGCGTGCCGGTCAAGGATTACATCTTTCAAAGCACCGACTTCCTGATTTGCGCGTTTGCGCTTCTCGGTTACGCCGGCGTTGTAGCCCGCAGGCGGGATTGGCGCTCGGCGCTTGCGCTCATCGCTCTGGCGGTCGTTTTTCTCGCTAATATTTTCTTTGTCATTGGCAGCCGGACAAGCTTCGTAGTCGCGCCGATCTTGTTGTTGCTGTTCGGTTGGCGGCAATTTGGATGGCGAGGGCTCGCCGGGGCCGGGTTAATCGGCGCCCTTCTCGGCACTGCTATCTGGGCTGGATCGCCATACGTGCGGGAGCGCATCGACGGTTCGCTCATCGAGCTTCAGAACTATCGCGAACGCAACACCGCAAACTCGACGGCGCTGCACCTCGAATTCCTGCGGAAATCGGTCTTGTTCATCGAAGCGGCGCCGATCATCGGTCATGGCACCGGTTCAATCGGCGAGGAGTTCCGCCATTCGGCGCTCGGTCAGACCGGAGTGTCGGCGGAGCTTGTACAAAATCCGCACAATCAAATTTTTGCCGTTGCCATTCAGCTCGGCGTCATCGGCGCGATCGTGCTCCTGGCAATGTGGGCTGCGCATTTGATGCTGTTCGCGCGAGAGGGCCTGATGGCGTGGATGGGACTGGTGCTGGTGACGAACAATATTGTTTCGTCGTTATTCAATTCGCATTTGTTCGATTTCACGTCCGGGTGGCTTTACGTGTTCGGTGTTGGGGTGCTCGGCGGAATGGTGTTGCGAGAGCGCGACGCCGCGACCCCTTCGGTCGTCTGAACCAAACCAGTCAGGCCATCGCGTGTATCGTGGAGCGGCCGCCATCCGGCTGCCAGCAGCTTGCCTGGATCGACTCGCAGATTGCCGCCGATCCGCTCCCAGAGATCGGGCCGCAAAAGCCGCATCGGCTTTTCCAAGAAATGCTTGGACATCGGCAAGATCATCGGACGCCGGCCCTGCGCCTGCCTCAAGGTCGCCATGACGTCGGCAAGCCGTGGCGGCGTTCCGGGATCGGCCACGATGTAAGTCTCGCCCAAAGCGGCCGGTGCAGATAGCACAAACTCGATCGCGGAGACGAGATTGTCGATGCCAAGCAGCGAGCGACGATTGACGAAATCTTTCAGTGGAAGCGGCCAGCGCGACTGCGCGGCGCGCAGCAGCAACGCGACGTTGCCTTTCACGCCAGGTCCGTAAATCAAGACCGGCCGCAGGATGCTAAAAGGAACGCCGGCCGCGCGCACTGCGGCCTCGGCGGCGAGTTTTGAGCGCCCATATGCGTCGCTTGGCGTCGGCACATCGCGCTCGGTCAACGCATGATCGGCCGAGGGCCCGGTCTGCGCGCGGATCGAAGAGATGAATACGAACCGGGAAATTCCGGAGTCCGCCGCGGCGAGAGCAAGCCTTTCTGTTGCCCATCGATTGACACGGTCGTGCAGCGCCGGATCGGCAGATTTGGAATGGGCGATAGCGGCAAGATGGATCACCGCGTCGACGCCGTCGAGGAGCGGCTTCCAATCAAACTCCGACGCCAGATCGGGAAGCTCGGCGATTTCAATCCCCACAGGCACAGGAGATCGCTGCGGGGATCGCAGAGCCGCGCGCAGTACGAAGTCGCGGCGCGCCAAGCCCGCCAGCGTGGCGCGGCCGACGAAGCCCGACGCGCCGGTCACTAAAACTCAAGTCACAGCCTGTACCGGCAAGAAGGCGCAGAGTGAAACGCGAACGGTGCCGCGCGGCCGTTTGTTAGCGAGCGTCCAACTACGCGGCCGAACCGCCCCCTAGTGCAAGGGATCCAATTCAACTCCATTCGACGGCTTCGCCATGACTGGTACGTCATCAAATGGCGCATATGCTTGCCCGCCGCAACCGTCCGTCGTGACGGCGTAGCGGCTGTCAACGACCTTATCCGTTTGAATGAATACGGCATAGGTCCGTATATGGTTTCGGTCTTGGAAGCGAACGCAGTTCAGCCAGCTCCAGCCTTTGACCGTGTGCACCCAGCGAGCATCCGATATTTCGAAGCTGTCGTACGTCTCGATCTCCTTAAACGTTTCCTTCAGGTGCGCGCCGATGATTTTGTGGAAAGCGGCTGCATTCGCCTCGGCTGGCGGAGCGTCGGTTTGCGGCAGCGCAACGCTGCTGCAGCCCAATAATACAAAGGGCAGCAATAGTGTCGCGAGCGCGCAATGTCGTAGACGCACGCCGGCGCGGTGGCCGCACCACGGCCTCAAGCTCCTGAAGTTCAACGCTCATGCTCCAAGAAGAACGTCTCGCGGGATATTTCACCGGATTTTCGGCAGGCATTATCAAATCTTTGATGGCCACGCGATAGTTGCTTTTTTTGGTCAGCTTTGCGCCAATTCGGGACAGACATAGTCCCGCCATGAATGTGCCGTTGATCGCCAAGAATTCGCTCGGGGAGCCACCAGCGTTGAAGGTCCGCACGAGCAAAGGCTCGCATACTAATCCAAATCCGTTATCGGGCCCGTTGCTCCGACGCGACGGCACTGCGAGCTTGGCCGCTCTAAGATCGGTGTTGCTGGTGGCGTGCAGCCTTCTGCTCGGCTCGTGCTCTTCGGTTTCCAGTTATGTCTCTGATAGTTGGCCCACCTGGGCCGGCGGGATGCCTAAAGATGTCCCGCCGCGACCCGGCGCGCCCGGTTATGAGGAGTTCCTCGCTCATCAGCAGCGGCAGGATCCAGGCGCGCCTCCGTCCGCGGACGCCAACGCACAGCCAACATCTGTCGTTGCCTCGCCGAGCAAGGCCGGCGGCCGAACGCCGGCGACGAGTCAACCCATGGACATTTCCGGCGGTGCGCCGGGCGGGTTGTATTGACCGTGTAAGTGGTCAGGCGACGCCGGCGCGCAAAAGATCGTGGAAGTGGACGATACCCACCGGCTTCCCGCCGTCGATCACAATGAGCGCGGTGATCTTGGAAGAATTCAGAAGCTGCAGCGCTTCGCTCGCGAGTTGCTCCGGCCGCACGGTTTTCGGCGATACCGTCATAATCTCATCGACCGTGGCTTGGAGCAGGTCGACACGCATATGACGGCGCAAATCACCGTCGGTTATCACCCCGGCCAGCCGCCCATCGGGCTCGACGACCGCGACGCAGCCAAAGCCTTTGGCCGACATCTCGACGATCGCTTCTGACATCAAAGCTCCTCGCCGGATCAGGGGCACCGCGGCGTCTGGATGCATGACGTCACGAATGAGTTGCAATACCGCGCCCAGCCGCCCGCGCGGATGGAAAACGCCGAAATCGATTGCCGTAAAGCCCCTGCTTTCGAGAAGCGCGATGGCAAGAGCGTCGCCAAGGGCCAGCTGCATGAGCGCTGACGTCGTCGGGGCGAGATTGTGCGGACAAGCTTCCCGGGTTTGCGGCAGCGCAAGCACGATATCGGCGGCGCTGCCAAGCGTGCTGGCAGCGTTTCCGGTCACGGCAATTAGCGCGATATCAAAGCGGCGCGAGTAGTTGATCAGATTCTTCAGCTCTTCAGTTTCGCCCGACCAGGAGAGCGCAAGCATTACGTCATCCGACGTAATCATGCCGAGGTCTCCGTGGCTTGCGTCGGCGGCGTGCACGAAGAAAGCGGGCGTTCCGGTGGAGGCTAGCGTCGCGGCAATTTTGCGAGCGACGTGCCCGGATTTACCCATCCCGGTGACGATCAAGCGGCCGCGGGCAGCGCGAATTTTTTCGACAGCAGCGACAAAAGCCGCCCCCATTCCATCGCCGATGGCGACGGCCAGCGCCGCCAGCCCTTCGTTTTCGGTTTCGATCGAGCGCAACGCCGACGCGATGAACGCATGCATCGGCGGTCGGATCGGCCTTTCGGCTGGACTCACTTTTCGCATGCATCCGGTCCAGTGGTGCGGCGCGCGACAGGCGACGTCAGCCGCATGCGTTACTTCTTTTCCCAAGCAGCGAAGGCATCGGCGAAGGCACGATCGCCCGGCGGCCCTTTCTCCATCGCCAAAATGGCGCGCCCGCCATTCGTGTAGACGATCGGGATGTCGAACCAGGGGCGATCTTTCAGCAACTGAATATTGCGTTGCATGTCTGCATCAACGGCGGACAGGCCGATCAGGAAGAAGCCGTTCGTTACCTTCACCGCCAATCCGGCAAGCGGCGTTCCACGGGCCTGTTCCGATTGCTTCATCAATATTCCGGGGACGTTGGCAATGCCGCCGCCCGCAAAATCGGCGGGCAGGTTGAACATCACTTCAATGGTATGGCTGGCCGGTAGCGCCTGATCGGTGTTGCGCCGCAATGACCAGGTGACGGTCATACGGCGTTCCGGGATCTCGATATCAGCGCGAACGGCAAGTTCGGGCGCGAGCCCCGATCCGGGCGATACCGTTTCAGTGCGCCAAATTGCTGATCCGGCGTAGCGCTTGCCTGCGGGATCGTTCGGATCTTCCTCATAAAGCACGACGCGCTGCGCGACCGCCGGCGGCGGTTGCGCCGAAGGCGCGGCGCCCGCCGCGGGGGCCTGGCTCGCACCATCCTGCGGAACCCGGCCCGCGAATTTCGGCTCCGCGGCCGGCGGCGCCGCCGCCGTCGACTGAGTGGGTGGCTTAGTTCCGATTTGAGTGGCGCGATGATAGAGCCCACTCAGGCTCGACCACTGCCACGTCACCAAACTCGCCACACCAGCGAAGATGATGAGGGCGACAAGCAGTTTGGCGATGCCGCGGTATGAGCGCGGCGGACGAGCCTGCTGCGGTTCATGCTCAAAACTCGCCGACGGCAGGTATCGGGCCGATTGCGCCGCGGCGTGTTCATTTTCGAACTCGTATCCTGAGTCTCGAGCGTCTAACCGCTCGGCATGCTCGGCGCTGTTCAGGTCTCCGAGTTGTTGTGCATAGTCCCGCGGTCTCGGCGCGTGCGTCGCGTCCATACGCGCGGAAGCGGCGGCCACGCCGTACGAGTCGCGGGTGTCCTGCTCCGCATCGAACTCGCTCCCGGTCTCGGCCTCGCCTTGTTCACCTACGGCGTCGCGAAAGCCTCTTATACCTTCACGGGTCAGCGAGGCTGCGCGAGCACTGAGCAGGCGCTCCCGCGCGCTCGGAGGCAGATAGGAGCGGCGCTGCGCTTCGGCTTTTGATATCGGTGCGGCAGCCGGTTTCGGTGCTGCCGCCGGTGGTTCGCTCCGCCGTGCCGGCGCGGCGGCTACCCGGGTTTCGCGCAACTCCGTGCGCGCTTTGCGCGCGTTTTCACCTTCGACCCTCCGAATCGCGTCTTCCAGCGCCAGCCTTTCCTTAGTGATCTCTGTTTCAGACAGCGGTGGATTGACCGACCGCAACTGCGTCACCAGCGCCGTCCGCGCGCGCTCGTAAAGCCCGCGGCGCGCTTCGCCGGTGCTTTTTTGCAGCCCCTCGACGGCGCGGGCAATCAGCGGATGGTAGTCGGTGGTCATCTGTGCAGCTTACGCTTACCTGGCTGATTTTTCATCCCGATTCACATTTCGAACGGGTTCTGCATCAGGATAGTGTCTTCGCGTTCGGGACTTGTGGACAAGACCGCCGCCGGGCAGCCGATAAGTTCTTCGAGCCGCCGAACATATTTTATCGCCTGCGCCGGCAGATCGCCCCAAGAACGCGCCCGCGCCGTTGCTTCGCGCCAGCCGTCAACGGTCTCGTAGATCGGCTCGACTTCCGCCTGTGCTTGCTCTCCAGCGGGGAGATAGTCGATCTCACGGCCGTTGAGAGAATAGCCGACGCAAACCTTGATTTCGTCGAAGCCGTCGAGAATATCGAGCTTGGTGAGGGCTAGACCATTGATGCCGCTGGTGCGGACGCTCTGCCGCACCAGGACTGCATCGAACCACCCGCAACGCCGGGGGCGCCCGGTCACGACGCCGAATTCCTTGCCGCGTTCACCCAAGGTGCGGCCGATTTCGTTCTTTTGTTCGGTTGGAAAGGGGCCGGCGCCAACGCGCGTCGTATATGCTTTGCAGATTCCGAGCACGTAGCCCACCGCGCCGGGACCGAGCCCGGATCCGATTGCCGCTTGCGCTGCCACTGTGTTGGACGATGTCACAAATGGATAAGTCCCGTGGTCGACGTCAAGCAGTGCGCCTTGCGCCCCTTCAAACAGAATGCGCTTTCCCTCGCGGCGCTTAACGTCCAGCAACGCCCACACCGTATCCATGTACGGCAGCACCTTCGGTGCCACGCTCATGAGATCGTTGCGCACGTCCTCTGCCGCGATCGGTTCGAGCGACAGCCCCTTGCGCAGCGCATTATGATGCATCAGCAAGCGTTCGATCTTGCGGTCGAGCGTCGCACCATCGGCGAGATCCATGAGCCGAATCGCCCGGCGTCCGATTTTATCTTCATAAGCGGGACCGATGCCGCGCCGCGTGGTGCCGATGCTCAGTGCTGCACTCGCCAATTCGCGGAGCGCGTCGAGCTCGCGGTGCAGCGGGAGGATCAAGGCGGCGTTTTCCGCAATGCGCAGGTTTTCGGGCGTGACCTCGATGCCCTGCTTTTCAAGAACGGCGATCTCGGTCAGCAAAGCATGAGGATCAAGCACCACCCCGTTGCCGATCACCGACAGTTTTCCGGGTCGCACCACCCCGGAGGGCAGCAAGGAGAGCTTGTAGGTTACGCCGTTGATGACGAGGGTATGCCCGGCGTTATGGCCGCCCTGGAAGCGGACGACGATATCGGCCTGCTCGGACAACCAATCGACGATCTTGCCCTTGCCTTCGTCCCCCCATTGGGAGCCAACCACCACAACGTTTGCCATGCAGGATTTAGCCCAGAAGACCCGTGAAACACTCGACTTTTGCGCGGAAGCTGGCGGCAGCCGTGTCCCGGATAATGTGGAATCCCTGCAGAAGCAAGGCGTAAAGGTGGCACCTGCGTCCGAAAATCTCTGGCAACTAATTGAAACTACGCGGAATTTACCGTGCCAACCGGAAGACGCCGGGCAAAACGACCTTTGCGCGTTTACCCATTGTTGCGGTGCGCGGCGCTCAGAAGTGTAACGGCTTGACCTGCTGGACGTTGGGAATTTCCTGGACCCTGGCCAGAATCTCCGGCGGGACCGAGGAGTCCACTTCAACGAGCGCGATGGCGTTACCGCCTTCCGACTCGCGGCCGAGATGGAAGGTGGCGATGTTGATACCCGCGCCGGCCAGCAACGTCGCAAAACGCCCCACGAAACCAGGCCGATCCTGATTCGTCACGTAGAGCATGGACGGGCCGAACTCGGCGTCGATCCGGATGCCCTTGATGTTGACGATCCGCGGCCGTCCGTCGGCGTAAACGGTGCCGGAGACCCAGCGCGTCTGGCGGTCAGTGACTACCGCCACGGTGATCAGGCTGTCGTAGTCGCCTTCGATATCGCGGCGAGTCTCTTCAACGACAATTCCGCGGTCCTTGGCGACGATGGGGGCTGAAACGACGTTGACGTCTTGCAGCATCGGACGAAGCAAGCCGGCGACCGCCGCAGATGTGAGCGCCCGCGTATTCATCTGCGCCACCAAGCCCTCATAGGACACCTGCACGCGGACAATTCCGGCTTCGGTCAACTGGCCAGCGAAGGAGCCAAGCTTTTCAGCCAGTGCAATGAAAGGTTTCAGTTTCGGCGCCTCCTCGGCGCTGATCGACGGAAAATTGACGGCGTTGGTGATGGCGCCCCGCGTCAGATAATCCGACATCTGTTCGGCGACCTGCAGCGCCACATTTTCCTGAGCCTCGCTTGTCGACGCGCCGAGATGCGGCGTGCAAACGACATTGGGCAGCCCGAACAGAGGACTCTCGTTCGCCGGTTCGCTGACGAAAACGTCGAGCGCCGCACCGGCGACGTGGCCGGCTTTGAGAGCGTCGTATAACGCGGCTTCGTCAACCAGCCCACCGCGCGCGCAGTTGATCAGCCGCACGCCTTTCTTTGTCAAAGCCAGGCTGTCGGCGTTGATTATGTTTCGGGTCTTTTCGGTGAGCGGAGTATGCAACGTGATGAAGTCGGCGCGCTGCAACAATTCATCCAACGTAACTTTTTCTACGCCGAGGTCGACGGCCCGCTCAGCGGAGAGAAATGGGTCAAAGGCGACAACCTTCATTTTCATGCCGACCGCGCGATCGGCAACGATCGAGCCAATATTGCCGCAGCCAATGACGCCCAGGGTCTTGCCGAAGATTTCGACGCCGAGAAATTTGTTCTTCTCCCATTTTCCGGCGCGGGTCGAGGCGTCAGCTTCGGGAATTTGCCGCGCCAACGCGAACATCAGTGAGATGGCGTGTTCGGCGGTTGTGATCGAATTGCCGAACGGCGTGTTCATCACAATGATGCCGCGCGCCGTCGCCGCCGGGACGTCGACATTGTCGACGCCGATCCCGGCGCGACCGATGACTTTCAGGTTTCGCGCGCGCTCGAGCAGTTTGGCCGTGACCTTCGTGGCTGAGCGGATAGCCAATCCATCGAAGCCGTCGATCGTCTCGGCAAGCTTGTCTTTGTCCTTGCCGAGGCTGGGCTGAAACTCCACCGTTACGCCGCGTTCTTTGAAAATCGATACGGCTGCCGGCGATAGCGCGTCGGAAATAAGTACTCGGGGTGATGTCATTTTATGCCAAGCCGCAATCTTGTTTTACGCCGCTCGTGCAAGCGACTCTTTGGCCTTGGCGAAGGCCCAATCGAGCCAAGGCGTGAGCGCTTCAAGGTCGCTCCGCTCGACCGTCGATCCGCACCAAATGCGCAAGCCCGGCGGAGCGTCGCGATAAGCGGCGGTGTCGTACGCCACGCCCTCTTCTTCAAGCGCTGCCGCAACGGTCTTTGAGAAAGCGGTTTGTGCTTCCCTGCTGAGCCGGTTTACCGCCGGGTCGACAACTTTAAGACACACGGAAGTGTTGGAGCGCACTGATGGATCAAGGGCGAGAAAGTCGACCCAGCCGGTGCGCGCGACCCAATCGGCGATCACGCCGGCGTTGGCGTCGGCGCGAGCCCGAAGCGCGGAAAGTCCGCCGGTCGCCTTCGCCCATTCCAGAGCGTCGAGATAATCTTCGACGCAAAGCATCGACGGTGTGTTGATGGTTTCGCCCTGAAAGATTCCTTCAATCAGCGCGCCGCCTTTTGTCATCCGAAAAATTTTCGGCAGCGGCCACGGCGGCATGTAGGTCTCAAGCCGCGCGACGGCACGGGGAGAAAGAATAAGCATGCCGTGCGCGGCCTCGCCGCCGAGCGCCTTCTGCCAGGAGAAGGTGCAAACGTCGAGCTTTGGCCAATCCAGTGCCTGGGCGAAGGCGGCGGAGGTCGCGTCGCAGATAGCTCAATCCGGACCGATCGGCGGCAATCCAGTCCGCGTTGGGAACGCGCACACCTGAAGTGGTGCCGTTCCACGTAAATACGATGTCATTGTTCGGATCGATCTTACCCAGATCGGGAAGTTCGCCGTAATCCGCTTTAAGCACGGTCGCGTTCTTAAGCTTCAGTTGCTTCGCAACGTCGCTGACCCACCCCTCGCCGAACGATTCCCAGGTGAGCATGGTGACCGGGCGCGGTCCGAGCAGCGACCACAAAGCCATCTCGACGGCGCCGGTATCCGAAGCCGGCACAATGCCAATCCGATAGTCGGCTGGAACCTGAAGGACTTCGCGCGTCAGGTCGATGGCGCGCTTGAGCTTCGCTTTGCCGGGTTTTGAGCGATGTGAGCGGCCGAGGAAAGCATTGCCGAGTGCTTGTAAGCTCCAGCCCGGGCGCTTAGCGCACGGCCCTGACGAAAAATGCGGCACTCGCGGCCGCACGGTCGGCTTCGGCGTCATCAATCTATCCTTCCAGATAGGCGCCCCTCGTTGGGGAGGGGTGTCCCACCGCCGGAAATAGGTAAATGCGCGCGCGGCGTCAAGTCACCGCGCGCTTCGCCGTCGATTGAAGCTTGACGATCAGTGAACGGGAGACCTCAGGCGCGCGACACCGGGATTGAACAAATACGGTGCACTGTTGAGGTTTTTGCTCGCAATCCGCTAGAATCTATACCCCGCGCCCAGTCGGGCCGTGGTCGCTATCAGCATCAAACTGTTCGGCAGATAGAACTCATCGAGTTCCAATTCCGCGCGTGCAAATACATTTGGCGTGAGCGCTACATCGACACCGCCGCCCACCGCAAATCCGTAGAGAACATTGGTTATTGTGGACGGAGCTACCCGAAAAAAAGAAAGGCGCGCAAGGGGCGGCCGCCGTGCAGCTGCCGATGGTGCCTGAAGTGTACTGCGTTCCGGAAATCGTCGCGCTCACCGATGAGTTCGCCAGACCGGTGGCGAACCCGGCGAATCCATAAGGCATGAAATTGCCGACGACATAGCCGGCTCGCGCCTTCAAAGTCAGAAACTCCATGGTGTCGACCTCGCCCGCGCCGCTCAAAGTGACTGCGTAGGCGTTGCCTGAACTATCCGCTGCGGTTGTGCGGCTAATGGGATTGTTCGGCGCTACGAGTTTGAATGCAGCGCGCTGCAAATTCGCTTCGACGCCGAAGACTACATCCTCGAACTGCGTGTTGTACCCTATAAAACCGCCGAAGTTCGGCGCGCCAGTCGTAGCTCTGCCGAGGACCGGCCACTGTGATGGAGTGACGTTGGTCTCGAGATCGCTTTCGCGGAGCACGTAAGAGATGATCGACGCCGTCGACCCGCTAAAATCGGTGGTGGCCCAACCGTAGCCGACCTCACCTCCGAAATAGAACCCGCTCCAGCGCGAGTATGTCCCAGGACCCACCGTGTCAGACCCCCGCAGGAAATCGAAATCTGCAGGATCTGCGGCCATCGCCGGAGTGGCGAGACCAAAAAGGATCAGTGCATAAAAGACCCGACGCATCAGCCGCCCTCATCCTTTTAGTAAGCGAACAGGCGGCGATCATCATTAAGCATTAACCTTAATGGATCGTTAGCTTCAAAATATTGCGGCCTGAGATGCAAAAAATCCGATGGGCCGCGCCGATTAAGTGTCCCTTAAGCGTTATCTGCAATCCTTCGTTAGCCTTAACAGCCGCACGCGCTTCGCTGACCGGACCGCGCTCGCTGTTGCAGCTAACGAGGACCGTAATATGCTTAAAGTGATAGTAACGGCCGTCTTCGCAGCAGCCGTGCCGTTCGCGAGTGCTTTTGCTGCCGATATGCCAGCCCCGGTGATCCCGGCGCCGGTTACACCCGTTTCCAGCTGGTATTTGCGCGGCGACATCGGCGTCGGCGCAGTGCACGCCAATGGCGTCACCTATCTACCCAATCCGGCCAATAACCCCAGCGACTTCACCATCCAGTCGGTCTCCATAGGCGACCAGGCCTTCCTCAACGCCGGCATCGGCTATGAGGTCAATAATTGGCTCCGCTTGGATGTCACCGGTGAATATCGGAACAAGGCGGGCTTTACCTTCTGGGGCGGATATACGACTGCGTGTCCAAATCCATTTGCCCAATGCCTCGATGTCTATCACGGCAACATCAGTTCGCTGGTGTTCCTGGCCAACGCCTACATTGACATCGGCACCTGGTACGGCCTGACGCCCTTCATCGGCGCCGGCGTCGGCACCGCGGGCAATCAGATGTCCGGCTTCTCTGATGTTGGTATTCCAACCGGCGGCTCGGGCATCGGTCCGACCGTCACCCAGTGGAACCTGGCATGGGCGATCCACGCCGGCTTGAGCTACGCAGTCACCGAAAACCTCAAGCTGGAAATCGCCTATCGGTATCTCAACATGGGTAACGTTCAGGGGCCGATCAATTGCACCGGTGGTTGTAATCCCGATAGCTACAGGTGGAACAGCTTAAGCTCGCAAGACGTCATGCTCGGCTTCCGCTGGATGTTTGCTCCGGCATATGCCGCCCCGGCTCTTGCTCCGCCTCCGCTCCCCGCACGTGGCTAGCACTTAAGACAAAGTTAGCCTCGTAAAGGCAGACTGAATTCGCCGGCGATCGGAAGATCGCCGGCGAAACTGCTTTTATTCACCAGCGCTTGCGATTTTCTCCCGCGCGCCGCGATTGCGGGCTGAGTTGTGTGATGCGTCACTCGCTGGAGCCGCAGCCCCTGCCGTTAGCCGCCCGACCGCTTGTCGCCGGGGGCGCTGCATCTCGCCGCAATAATGGTTTCTTCGCTGCCGGCGCGCGATTGCGCACGGCGGTCTTTCTCCTCGGCGTCATTGCCATCAATTACACGTGGTCGCGGCCGTCGCCCGTCGATGGAATCTTCCTGATCGCGCTGCTGCTCACGTTGTTCTCCGAGCAACGCGTCAACATCCGTAACCTCATCTTGTTCTTCCTGGTCGGGACGTGGCTGTTCTCGGTCTTTGTGTCGTCCGTTTCATTGATCGACAACCCACTGGTCATTTTTCAGTTCATCGCTTTGACGTCGGTCATATTGATCGGCATCACCAGCTCTTTGGTCACCGCCGGTTGGGGCAGGGCCGATCTGGAACGGTTCATCAAAGTCTATGTGTTTGCGAACGTGATCGCCGCGATTGTCGGCGTTTACGGATTTGTCAGCCAAAATCCAGCGCTAACCTGGGCCGGGCGCCCTACGGGGTTCCTCGACGATCCCGACATGTTCGGCGTGTTCCTCATTCCGGGCATTATCGGATCGCTTTACATGATCGCGAAGAAACGCAGCCGCTATTGGTACGCCTTTGCGCTGGCGCTTCTATCGATCGCCGTGCTGATGTCATTTTCCCGGGCGGCGATCGTCTCGGCCCTATTGTTCGGCGGCGCGAGCTTTTTCTATTTCAACCGTCGCAATCTTGCGAAAGCCTCGCTCGCGGCAGTTGCCGTCGTGCTGGTCGTATCGGTGCCTTGTCTGTTCTTGTATCTGACAAACGACACCTTCGCAGAAATGCTCACCGGCCGCTTCAAAATCGCCGAGGAATACGACCTCGGTTACTTTGGCCGTTACAACCGGTATCTGTTGTCCATTCCCCTCATATTGGATCATCCGTTGGGGCTCGGCCTGTTTGAAATCGACAAGATTTTTCCAGAACCGATTCATAACATCTGGATCAGTTCGTTTCTCAACTACGGCTGGCTGGCCGGTTTTGCGTGGACGCTTCTGATGGTCCTTTCGGTGCAACAGGCCTGGTACAATTGGAAACGTTCGGGTGACGAACTATTCCTGCTCATTCTGTTCTGCTGGCTGTCCGTTGTTTCCTGCGCAATGCTGCACCAAGCGGAGCGTTGGCGGTTCCTGTGGCTGTTTACCGGGATGCTGTGGGGCCTCAACTATCGCAACTTCATTCCGGCCTCGCGTGAAGCGCCTGCTTCCGAAGAACAGCCAGTCTACCGCGAGGCGGCGTGAGGCTCGGCGCCGCATCAGCGCGCGTGTTTCGAAGCTATCCCGCGCTGGTTGCGGCCGTTTTAGTGTTGCCGTCGGTTGGAGTTGGAACGGCGGCTCTCGGCAAAGAGATTTGCGACGCCTGCATTGAAGTGCGCGTGGAATATCCGCACGTGGTGCGAGGACCGTCGCGGCATGAGCCCGATGCGCCCGTCAGTCTCGTCGAGCTCCCAGACGGTCATTTTCGCGCATTTGCCGCCAACGGGACCACTGTGGCAATCGACGGCGCAACGCCATTTGATTTGGGCGGGCGCGCAAAGCCCGTTCTAACTCCAGGACGCTCGGGCAGTCCGTCAGAATGCGGTAACTGGCTCACGACCGTGCTGCAAAACGCCGGGAAGCTTTACGGCCTCATCCATAACGAAGCGCACTGCAACTACAGCCGGGGCGAGACTTATAAATCGATGTCCATCGCCCGCTCAGGGGATGAAGGCCTGACTTGGGACATGCTCGGTCAGGTCATCACTTCCGGTGAAGGACCGGCGGTCGGACGGGAAAGCGGTGAGGGCGACTGTACGGCGGCCGATGGCCACGATGGATTTTGGTACGCCTATTGCCAGCGCTTGAGCGACTGGAAGAATTTCGTCGCCAGAGCGAAAAGCGCCAATCCTCTGCCGGGCGGATGGATGAAATGGAGCGGCAGTGGTTGGGATTCGCCGGCGCTTGGCGGGAGCGCAGCACCGCTCGATGATTCGATCGGTATGAGCTCCGCGTACTGGACCAGCGCCAATGCCATGCTGGTCATGGCAGCCGCTTCCTCGCTGCGATTATCGGTCTCATCTGACAAGGTTCATTTCGCGACGCTGGCGGAGCCAATCATCCTTTACGACAACAATGACTGGAAGCGTCCGGCGCCGACCGATCTTTATGCGTACCCGAGCATGATCGGCGAACACGGGTTCAACGACATCGGCCCGCGGTTCTTTTTGGCCTACACGTACCTTCCGCCAGGGGCCGATTTCACGCAGCGATACCTTGTGATGCACCAGGCCACGATCGAACTTTCGAATGCGCCGCGGCATCCGCAAGTGCGGGTGGCTCTCTCACGATGGAAGAATGACGAGGGCCTCACCTGGGCAACCACGGGACCGCCGATTCTCGCCGGAGCCTCGTTCACGTACGATCTGCCGCTCGGTTATGTGATGACGGCTGCTCCGGAGCTTCCGAGCGTCAAACTCGACGAATGCTTTTCCCCGCGCTGGGGCGGCTTTCTCACCGCATCGGGCGGCTGCAGCGGGGAGGGCAGCGAGCGGCATCGCGTCGCCGGTTACATCTTTCGTTCCGAGCAGCCCGGTACAACGGCGATTTATAGCTGCCTGTCAAAGCGCTATGTGCGCTTTACGTCGGCTCGTTCAGATTGTGACGGCGCCGGCACACGCGATCGCGTGCTTGGATTTGCACTTCGCTGATCGATACGGTGCGATCTGCGCTTAATCGTGGTCGTCGTCGTCGAGCTTGCCGATGTGATGCTGGGCATACAGTTCCTCTCCCAGCTTGGCGACGAGACCGAGCTGGGTTTCGAGGAAGTCGATATGCTCTTCTTCGTCGTGCATCAGCTTTTCAAACAGATCGCGGGAAACGTAGTCCTTGACCGAGTGGCAGTGGGTCGCGGCTTCCTCGTACAGCGCGCGTGCGTGCAACTCCGCCTGTAGGTCGCACTCCAGAACTTCTTTGACCGACTGGCCGATGTGAAGCGGGTCGAGGACCTGCATGTTTGGAAAGCCGTCGAGGAAAATGATCCGCTCAATGAGCTTGTCGGCGTGCTCCATCTCCTCAATGGATTCCTTGCGCCATTTCTTGGCGAGGGATTTGTAACCCCAGTTGTCGAGCAGCCGATAATGCAGCCAGTATTGATTGACCGCGGTGAGTTCGTGCCGGAGGCCCTTGTTGAGATAATCGACGACTCCGGGCTCGCCTCGCATATCAATCTCCTGCAAAGATAAATCGCCGCCGCGCGGCGCGCCGGATTATAGCCGGTGACGCGGCAGGGCGAAAAGCCGCTACGGCTTGGACGGTGTGCGTTAATGCGAAGAAAACGGGCTAGAAATCGCCGCCGCGCCTGACAGCAGCCGGAATTCGCAGCGGTCATGGCCTCATCCATGATGCGGCGAATGGTTCTGGCGCATCGTCCGCACTGGGGGCTGCATCCGAGACAACCGTAAACCTGGCCGGCGGTCCGCGGCGCTGAATCATTGCCAGCCAGCGTCCCACGCACATCGTGGTCGGTCAGTACGTTGCAGGAACAGACGATCATGGACGCCCGGATCGGATCGATTGGTATCAATTGCAACTATCGCTATTTATGGCGATCGGAAGTTGATTTCAATCAAAATCGCATCTCTTTGGAGAGATTTTAACCTTGACGCTTAAGGGTCTCTTTTGATTACGGCACACGTGATCGGTTGCCAGCCTGCTGACGAGGGATTTGAGTGGCCAAGCCTACGCTTAGGCCGCGGCGGCCTCTTCGGAATCCCGGCGTGAGCGCCGTCGTCGCCGTCGCGAACGCAAGCTGCAAAGACGGTTGGGGATAGAGCAAAGATCACTGAGGAGACCGACGGCGCGCTGGCCGCGCGCAAGTGCGCGATCGAGGGCAGCCATGGTCCTCGCCTGTCCTGGGTCGTCGTCATCCACCCACGCACGCAGCACCGAAGCAAACAGAACGGCGAGCCCTTGCGCGCGGATCATCCCCTGAGGACCTGAAGCGTTGATGCCGGCAGCGGTCAGCATCCATTGTTGCGAGCGCACCGCCAGCCCGTTCAGCGCTAATGCTAGTGGCGGATTACCGCGCGCGGAGCGCAGCAGGGACCGTACCGCGTCGCGGTGCTGCGCGAGCACTTCAAGGCGACGCATCAACACGTCGAACAATCGTTCGCGCTCGGGTTCTTCCGCCATGTCGTCCATATCTTGCGCGAGCACGGCGCGGTCGGTGGATTTGACGAAAGCCGCGACGATGGCAAGCGTCGAGGCGAATTCACCCCGGATATCCGCGAGCGAAAGACCCGTCTGCTGGGCGATATCGTTAAAACCAATCGACCGCAAAAGACTTGTCGACCAGAAGCGCTAAAAACGCAGCGACGATTTTCTCGCGATCGGTCTGGAGCGCCGGTTGACGCCGATCTGCCCGAACTCTGCGCGGACTTGCGAACGGTCTTGCGAGCGGCTCTTCGGGCCATGAACGGACTCCTTACTAACGCGGGACTAGAGCCCTCCATTGTAGGTTCTAAGCCGCGCCGTTCCAAGATATGGCTGGGCTTACCTGGCCAAGTCTCGCGAGCGATCCGTCGCAGCAGCGACGGCTCTTGTCATTAACGATACGAGGCCGTCCGCGCTCATCAATACTGCCAGCGCGGCGGCGGTAGTGCCACCCGGCGAAGTCACATTCTCGCGCAAAGAAGCAGCGTCGGCGGTCCCGCGGCGGAGCAACTCGCCGGAACCTGAGATAGTTTCCCGCGCGAGTTTTTCCGCCAAATCCGGCGGGAGGCCCGCCTCAACCGCTGCGCGCGCCAAAGCCTCAGCGAGCAGGAAAACATATGCCGGCCCCGACCCCGACACGGCGGTCACCGCATCCATAAGCGCCTCGTCTTCAATCCATTCGACCGAACCGGTCGCGGATAAGAGGCGATCTGCCAAATTACGCTGCTCCTCATTTGCGTTCCTCGCCACGGCAACTGTGATTCCGCGGCCGATGGCCGCCGGCAAATTGGGCATGGCGCGCACCAGCGCGCAACCACGCGGCAGCCCGTCCGCGAGCGATTGAAGAGTCCGGCCGGCCATGATCGACAGCACGACTGTGCTTGCCGCAACGGCGGGCTTGGCCACGGTGAGAGCTTCCGCCGCGGCTTGTGGCTTGACCGCAATGACGATTGCCGCGGGTCCCGTAAGTTCGGAGGCGTTCGGGTTGAGCCGAATGCCTCGGCCGACAAGCGCGGAAATTGCCTGGCGCCGGCTGCGGCTCGATGACTGCGATGCGAGCAGGATCGAGGCCGGAATTGAGCCAACCCTCGAGCAATGCCCCGCCCATCTTTCCAGCACCGATCAAAATGAGCGGGCCGGGCAGTCCGCGGAATTCGCCATTGTCTTTTGCGGCGTTCATTGGTCTTTGCCCTCACGCGACACGCGGAGCCCGACGGACTCGCGCGCACTCCATATGCAGCGGGAATTTATAGCGGGCCTTCGCGCCGCTTCCGAGCGGTTTGGCGCATGATTGCGAAGGGAAACGGCCCGTGCGCGCGATTTGCGGCTTGGTTCAGCCGAGGGTTCAGCGGATTTGCGGAGGCGAGAGACTAGACCCTGGATTAGCTACGCTTCGCCAGAGGTCTCGAACATCGCGCTGTCCATAGCTTCGCGCGCCGATTTTCCCGCCCAGACCACGAACTGGAACGCTGGGAAATAGCGCTCACAGGCGTCGAGCGCGGCGCCAAGAACAGCTTCGCATTGGCGGCCGGAAGCGTTGACCCCGGCAAGCAACAGGGCATGACGAAACATGACCACGCCGTTCTTCTGCCAGATGTCGAAATGTCCGATCCACAGTTGCTCGTTGATCAGTGAGACCAGCGACTGCACCTCGGTGAGCCGCGGTTCGCCAATGCGCATGTCGAACGCGCAGGCCAGATGCAGCGCCTCGATCTCGCTCATCCACGTGAATGATATTTGATAGTTGGTCCAACGGCCGGTGACGATGATCGCGACCTCGTCTTCGCCGGCGCGCTCGAACGGCCAGTTGTTGCCGGCCGCAAGATGCTCGACGACCTCGAGAGGGTTGGTAGCTGGATCGTGTGCGATTGCGAGGGACATGCCGCCTCCACAGCGCTGGTTGGAGTGGAAATGCGCACGCCAGACACATCGCCCAAGATCGGGCTTCGATCCGCACTAAACCGTTGCCGTTGTCCGGCAACCGACGCTACGACCAAAAAATCATGCGACGCCGCGAATCAGTCGCACGCCCGAATATAAACGGGCGGATTCTCGCACTAAAGATTTGTCGCCTGTCGCGCGCTAGTTATCCCGGCCGTCATGAAGTGATTTGCGTTCGCTCGGCAACGGGACGCGGAATCACCGTCCACAGGAGCGACCTGCGACAAGTTGAACTCGGGGTGATTCAGTGGCCGACTCAGCGGCCGGCGAATTATCGAGCCCCGAATGAGGCTCGCCAGATCTCGGCGTTTGGCAAGATTTGCGGCGGATGGGCTTTAAGCGCAAACCACTCTAATCGAAGAACAGGCTTGAGACCGACTCTTCCGACGCCGTGCGGCTGATAGCTTCGCCGATCAGGTGCGCGATGGGCAGCACGCGAATGTTGGGAGACTGTTTTACGGCTTCGGTCGGTTGAATCGAGTCGGTGATAACGAGTTCTTTCAAGTTCGATTTATTGACCCGCGCCACCGCGCCGCCCGACAAAACGCCGTGGCTGATATAGCCATAAACGGCGCTGGCGCCTTGCCCCAAAAGTGCGTCGGCGGCATTGAGCAGAGTGCCGCCGGAATCGACGATGTCGTCCACAAGTATGCAAACATGCCCGTCGACCTCGCCGATGACATTGGCTACCTCGGACTCGCCCGGCCGTTCGCGCCGCTTGTCGACAATGGCCAATGGTGCGTTGATGCGCTTGGCAAGGCCGCGTGCGCGCACCACGCCGCCAACGTCGGGCGAAACGACAATCACCTTTTCGAGCGCAAATCGTTGTTTGATGTCGCGCACCATCACCGGGGATGCGAACAGATTGTCGGTCGGGATGTCGAAAAAGCCCTGGATTTGTCCGGCGTGAAGATCAAGCGTCAGCACGCGGTCGGCCCCGGCTCGAGTGATCAGATTGGCAACAAGCTTGGCTGAGATTGGCGTTCGCGGACCCGGTTTGCGATCCTGCCGCGCATAGCCGAAATACGGGATCACTGCGGTGATGCGGCGCGCCGAGGCGCGGCGCAACGCGTCGATAATTATCAGCAATTCCATCAAGTGATCGTTTGCCGGGAATGACGTCGACTGCAGCACGAAAACGTCGGCGCCGCGAACGTTCTCCTGGATCTCGACGAAGATCTCCATATCGGCGAAACGGCGCACCAGCGCCTTGGTCATCGGTATGCCGATATAAGCGCCGATACCCTCGGCAAGCGCTGGATTCGAATTGCCGGCGACGAGCCTGATTGCTCCGTTGTTGCCCGCCATTCCGTTCTCCCGCCCACGCGGTCTCGGGACATATTCCCGGAAAACGCGCTTAAAACTGCTCCACAAGCCCCCGGCAGGGCCCTGATACAAGCCGTTTCCGGGACTGGCAACACCATTCCCGGCCTTGTCCCCGCCGAATGGTTACCCTCTTGATGGCTCTTGGAGAGCAATGCCGCTGACGTGACGGCCGTAGTCGCTTTCGCCCTTATGAGTCGACCGGCGAAAGCTGAAAAAACGCGCCTCATCGGCGTAGGTGCACAGGCCAAGGTCCGCGATCTGCCGAACACCGGCGCGGGCGAGGCGGTCCGCGTATATAGCCGGCAAGATCAAACAGGGCGTGGCCGTCGCGCGCCGCCGCCGTCGAAGAAGCGTTCACTCGCCGCATCGTCAGCAGTGAAGCGCGCGATCAGATCGGGTCCGACTTCGTAGTTCTGCTGGCGGATCATCGGTCCAACGACGGCAAGAGTTTGCTCCGGGCGCGCGCCAAGATCTTTCATTGCGGCGACGGTCGCCTCCACCACGCCGGTGAGCGCGCCTCGCCAGCCGGCATGCGCAGCGCCGATCACGCGCGCCACAGGATCTGCAAGAAGGATCGGACCGCAATCAGCCGTTGTTACACCAATGGCCAGGCCCGGCGTGCGCGTCACGATTGCATCAGCACGCGGGCGTTAGTCGGCCGTCCAGGGCCTATCAACGATCGCGACGTTCGGGCGAATGTATCTGATAGGCGGTAAGCAACGCCGGCGGCTTCACGCCAAGCGCTTGCGCCATCCGTGCCCGATTTTCGGCGACGAACGTGGCGTCATCGCGCGAGCCCAGCCCGCCATTCAACGTTGCGTATAGGCCCTCGGATACCCCGCCTTCACGGGTAAAAAACGCGTGCCTGAAACCGTCAAGCGCAAGAGTGGGTGCCGTGACAATCACGCTTCACGCCCCAAACCCGGGTAATGCGCCGAGCTTTGGATCGGCAATCGCGACGACTTTGAATATTTCGCCCATCGCTCCCGGCTTCGCCTCGGTCAGACGAGTGACTGCGTGATCGATTTCGGCGGCCTTGGCGGGCGCCGCGCTTGCCTTGAGCGTCGCCGCACGTTTTTCGATGCCGAGGCGGCGCAGAAATTCACCTTGCGTCAAAGGGCCGTGTGCGCGGGCGCCCATCATTTCCGCACTTTGGGCGAGCGCGGTGAAATCGACGTGAGCGGTGAGATCAGCGCGACCCGGCGCGTGCAGCGGGTCCGCGAATGCATGGCCGGCCACCGCTTGCAAAGTCTCGCCCAACCCATGGGACGCATGTCCGTAATCGACGATGAGAGCGGCGCCGTCGTCGCGCACCCGGCGGCCGATCTCCATCGCGATCGTATCGGGACGCCATTCGAAGATTGAGTTTTCCGCCGCCTGACGCAGTTCGCGCGGCAAAGTGGCGTTGAAGTGAGGTAGCGGGTCGGCGGCGACGCTAATGGCCAAATGGCCTTCGGGTCCGATCTTGACGACCCGCTCATGCCAACCATCCGACTGCTTGACGGCTTGATGAACTGGCAACGCATCGATGAATTCGTTGGCGAGAATGATGCAGGGACCCGGCGGAACGTCGGCGAGTGCCGCGTGCCACAAGACCGGCACTTCAAATCCATCCAGCACTTGCCGCTGCACTTCTTTCAGTTTCGGATTGATTTCCACGAGATGCAGAACCGCGGCCGGTTGAAATCCTTTGACGATTTTGGCCGCCCGCAAAGCGTCGCGGATCATGGTGCCGCGGCCCGGCCCGAGTTCGACAATCCGGATATTTTCAGGCGACCCCATTTGCTGCCAGACGGCGGCCGCCCATAGACCGACGAGCTCCCCGAACATCTGGCTGATTTCCGGGGCGGTGACGAAATCGCCGGCGGCGCCGATCGCTTCACGCACCAGGTAATAGCCGTATTGAGGATGGGTGAGGCAGAGCCGCATGTATTCCGCAAGCGGCATCGGACCGGCGACAGCGATCAGCCGGCGAATCTCATTTTCCAGCGGTGATGAATCGTCAGCCATTTTTGGCAGTTGCCGGCCGGAGCGACACGAGGATGAGTCCGATTGCGCCTGCCGCTATCAGTGGTACCGAGAGCAGCATCCCCATGGTGAGCCCACCCCAAAGGAAGCCAAGCTGCGGGTCGGGTTCGCGGAAAAATTCACAAAAGATGCGCAGCAGACCGTAACCGATCGCGAAACTGCTGCTGACCAGACCAGGGCGCTTCAGGGCACCACAACGCACGAGAACGGCAAGTATCGCCAACAATAGCAAACCTTCGAGGGCGGCTTCGTAGAGTTGGCTGGGATGGCGTGGAACGGGGCCGCCGGTTGGGAAGATCATGGCCCAGGGCACATCGCTCGGACGGCCCCACAATTCGCCGTTGATGAAATTCGCAAGGCGACCCAGGAATAGCCCAATAGGCGCGACCGCAAGGGTCACATCACCAAGCGATAAGATTGAGATGCCGCGGCGAAGTGCGAACAGGATGACGGCAAGCGCGCTGCCGAGCACGCCGCCATGAAAAGACATTCCGCCGTTCCACAACTGAAGGATCTCGATCGGATGCTCACGGAAATGCGGAAAGTTGTAGAACAAGACGTAGCCGATACGTCCGCCAAGAATAATCCCAAGCGTCACCCAAACAATGAAGTCGTCGTATTGCGCGACCGTCAACGGCGCGGGCCCACCCCAGAGCTTGGGCGAAGCAATAATGGCGCGCGCATAGATCCAGCCGGCGATAATGCCGACGATATAGGCAAGCGCGTACCAGCGCACCGCGAGTGGCCCGATTGAAATCAGGACCGGGTCGATGTGCGGGAACGTCAGGATCGGCAGGACCAGCATCGATTACTCCGCCGCGAGGCGCGGCATGTTACATTTCAAGGTGCCGTTCCGCAGCGGGCTTCGCATCTTGCGATAGCGCCTCGCCGTTGCCATTCTGTGGGAGTGGCGAGCGAGGCTCCAAGTAGACGGGGGTTCGGAGGCGACAATGGTCCAGACGACCAACCGGTTCTTCGACGAAGTTGCACGGTTAATGAATGATGCTGCCGGCGCTGCGCAAGGTGTGCGGCGCGAGTTTGAGACGCTGTTCCGCAGCCAAGCCGAGCGCATACTCCGCGATCTCGCCGTTGTCCAGCGTGAGGAATTCGAAGCGGTCAAGGATATGGCTCGGCTTGCCCGCGAGGAGAATGAAGCGCTGAAATCCCGTATCGGGGAATTGGAAGCAAAAATCGGGGCGACCCCTCCCGAGAAGCCGTCCGGCTATTCGGGCGGCGCCGGCGGGGCGTCGGCTAGCCGGCCCAGCCTTTCTTGTTTTTCAGCGCGGGCGCCGCTATAAGCGCGGCGCCGCGGCTGAAATCTTAAGACCTTTGGCACCCCTGGAGGCTACGCCGGACCTTTAGTCCGGCCCGGATTTTGGCGCGGGCAACAGTCATTAACGACAAGGACTAAAGGACCAAAGACATGGCGACCGTCAATTTGATCAAAGCGGCGGCGCGCCCGCGGGCAGGCAAGGGGGCCGCCCGGGCAGAGCGCAGAGCCGGCCGCGTACCCGGAATTATTTATGGCGACGGCAAGCCGCCGCTGCCGATTTCTCTCGATTACGATGAGTTGCGCCAGCGCATCTTTGCCGGGCGCTTTCTCACCAGTGTTCACGACGTCGAGGTCGATGGCGTTAAGCATCGCGTCATCCCGCGGGATTTTCAGCTTGATACGGTGCGCGATCTTCCGTTGCACGTCGACTTCATGCGACTGGGCGAGGGCGCGACCATCCGGGTGAATATTCCGGTTCATGTCCTCAATGCCGATCAGTCGCCCGGCGTCAAACGCGGCGGCACCGTGTCCATCGTCACGCACACCGTCGAAGTGCGCTGCCGCGCTGACGAGATCCCGGCCGCGATCGAGGTCGACGTCAGCGGACTCGAAATCAATTACTCCAAGCACCTGAGCGATATCAGCCTGCCATCCGGCGTTCGCGCCGTCAGCGGCAGGGACATTACGCTTGTCACGGTCGTGCCGCCCTCGGGCTATGCGGAAGAAATGAAGGCCGCGGCAGAAGCTGCCGCCGCCGCTGCTGCGGCCGCAGCTGCCGCCGCCACCGCCGGTACGCCGGCAGAGGGTGGGGCTGCTGCCGCGCCCGGCGCGGCGCCTGGCGCCGCTCCCGCGGCCGGTGCCGCTGCTGCACCGGCAGCCAAAGGAGCCGCTGGCGGGTCGGAGAAAAAGTGAGGTAATCACTAGGGCGTTCACATGCTGCTCCTGGTTGGACTTGGGAATCCCGGAGCACGCTACATCGGCAATCGCCACAACATCGGCTTCATGGCCGTTCAGGCCATAGCCAAGCGCCACGGCATTGGACCGTGGCGCCGGCGATTTCAGGGGGTTGCGTGTGAGGGTCCGATCGGTGGCGAGCGCGCGCTGCTGTTATTGCCCGGAACATTTATGAATGAGTCAGGCCGGGCTGTCGGTGAGGCCGCGCAGTTCTACAAATTGGCGCCCGACGCAGTCACAGTTTTCCACGACGAAATCGAACTCCCACCCGGCAAGGTTAGGGTCAAGATTGGCGGTGGGATTGCAGGTCACAACGGTTTGCGCTCGATCAGCGATCATATCGGCAACGATTACCGCCGCGTGCGAATAGGCGTCGGCCATCCTGGCCACAAGGATTTGGTTGAACGCCACGTGCTCAGCGATTTCGCCAAAAGCGAGTGGCCGTGGGTGGAGGCTCTGACCGACGTCCTGGCCGACAATGTCGAACTGCTCCTTCGGGGAGATGATGCAAGTTTTCAGAACAAAATCCACCTCGCCATGGCGGCCAAGGGCTTTGCGGGCGCGCCGGAAGGCGAGACTCCCGCTTGATCGGTGAATGAGCTCCCATGGGTTTTAAATGCGGCATTGTCGGCTTGCCGAACGTTGGCAAATCGACCCTCTTCAACGCGTTGACCGAAACCGCGGCAGCACAAGCCGCCAATTATCCATTCTGCACTATCGAACCGAATATCGGCGAAGTGGCGGTTCCCGATCCGCGGCTTGACACGCTTGCAACGCTCGCCAAATCGGCGGCGATCGTGCCGACGCGGCTGACATTCGTCGATATTGCAGGTCTTGTTCGCGGCGCCTCAAAAGGGGAGGGATTGGGCAATCAGTTCCTCGGCAATATCCGCGAGGTTGACGCCGTTGCCCACGTAGTGCGCTGCTTCGAAGACAGCGAAGTCACCCATGTCGAAGGACGGGTCGATCCCGTCGCCGATATCGAAACGGTAGAGACGGAATTGATGTTGGCCGACTTGGAAAGCCTCGAGCGGCGCACAGACGGGCTCGAACGCAAGTCGCGTGGGAGCGATGCTGACGCCAAGGAGGCGAAGGAAGCGCTAGCTCTGGTCAATCGCGCTCTGGTGCTATTGCGCGACGGGAAGCCGGCGAGGCTGACCGAGCGCAAGGCCGATGAAGAACGGATCTTCCATTCGCTCGGGCTATTGACGGCGCTCCCTGTGCTCTATGTTTGCAACGTCGAAGAAGCTGCAGCGGGCGCAGGCAACGCCTTTTCGCGTCAGGTTGAGGCCAAAGCCAAACAGGAGGCTGCCGCCTCAATCGTTATTTCAGCGAAAATCGAGGCGGAGATCGCCGCGCTCTCGCGCGACGAGCGCCAAAGTTATCTGGAAGCGATGGGACTGACCGAGGCCGGCCTCGATCGGCTCATTCGCGCCGGCTATGCGCTGCTCGATCTCGTCACCTTCTTCACCGCCGGGCCGAAGGAGGCGCGGGCTTGGACAGTCACCCGCGGCACGAAGGCGCCGCAAGCCGCGGGTGTCATCCATACCGATTTCGAGCGTGGCTTTATCCGCGCCGAGACGATTGCTTACGACGACTACGTGGCAAGCGGAGGGGAAATCGGAGCTCGCGACGCCGGCAAGATGCGGCTTGAGGGCAAAGATTACGTCGTGCAGGACGGCGACATTATGCATTTCCGCTTCGCGAACTAGATTGCTCGCAAAACTAACGCGTTGCCGGTCTCAAAACCGAGGGACTGCATTCATTGCGGATGACCGAGTCCGGCTCCCTGGTTCCTGATGGCGCCAAGGTGCTCGTTGATACGGAAAATGATCAAGACGAATTCGGCGATAATCCGCGACAAGATTATTCCCATGCAGGCGCCGAGCAGGCTCGAGATGAGGAAAATCATTCCGACGAAAGGGTTGAACGCCATAGTCCCGAGCGCGGAAACGGCCCCTGCAAGCCCGATCAGCACCGACATCACCACCGCGAGCCAGTAAAAAAATTTGATGATAGTGGGCGTGACGAACCGCTCCCACTGGAACAAATCGCCGATGCGCATGCTCGCCTCCCCGGCACGTTCAATCCCGAATGCTTAAAGGCCGATTCTGCATTGTTTGAAAAGCAGGCGTAGGCCGCACCCCACCGCCGAATAGGGTTCGTTACCGGCGGTTCCGCGGCGTAATCGGGGCAGCGCTGAGGAAGTGAGGCCGAGTCCCCGCGGCTCGCTTCCTGTTTTGCGGTCTCGGAACTCGGCGACCCCTCTGTTTTGGAGCTGCGAAGCATTTGGTGAGGAACGCACGCCTTGGGCGCTGCGTTACTTGGCTGTGCGGAAGGGCTGTCCGCAAGGCAAAAGCATGGAGTTCTCTATGAGAAACGCTGTTCTTTTACCGGCCCTTGGCGTTGCGCTTTTGGCGGGAACATCGCTGGCGCGAGCCCAAACGGTCGACACTGTTGTCATGCCCGCGCCGGTGCCAATGGTGGCGGCGGCTCCGGTGGTTGCCAAACCCGCGCCCATTATAGAAACACTACCGGTGCAAACGACGCGGACGGTCCGAACCGAGCGTTTGACGACACGCGCAGCACGAATGATCGCGCACGCTCCGGCGCCTCGATATCTGCAACCCGAGAGCGTGACGACGACACGAACGACCGTGGAGGAAAACATCGGTCCGGCGGCAGCCGCACCGCCGACCTACACCGAGGTGACCGAAGCGCCTCCGTTGGCTTATCCGCGGCCGGTTTATGACTACGTTCCGGCGGGCATCGCGCCTCCCGCTGCGGTCGCCGAACAGCCGCCGCTCCCGGCGTATCAGTACGTCTATCAACCTGACCGTATCTTGGTGATTGACGCGAATACCGGTGTGACGGTGCAGGCACTTCCACGCTGACCAACACGTTTGGCACGTTTGCCCGCGCCGCCGCACTTGGCTGCGCGGGCTTCTTTCCACCGACGGAGGCAGATATGAGGGATGATAGCATCCGAAAGAAAACATTGGCGCTGCTCGTTTGCGCCGCCTTGTCCCCGCTCGGGGTCAGCGGAGCCGCAGCGCAGACGAACGACATCGATGAAATGGTGAATAATGGCGGGGTCGCGCCGAACCTTGAACTGACGCCCGCGCAGCGCGGCGTGATCTATCAGGCGGTTCACCGCGACAAAAGTCAGGTGGCGCCAAATCGTTTTACGGCGAGAATAGGTGCTGACGTTCCGCCGATGATCGAACTCTACACGCTCCCTGACGAAGTCGTCGGCGATAATCCTGTGGCGAAGCTCTATAAATTCACGCGCGTGGACGAGCAGGTGGTGCTCGTCGATCCTACAAAGATGCGGGTCGTCGCGGTGATAGGACCGAATCCAGGGCAGTAGTTTGAATACTGGCTGCTATGGGGCGGGGCGGCTTGCCCCTGCCGCAACTGCCTTGGGCAGCACGCCCAGGTAGGGTCCCATGAAGAAGGCCTCGCCCGCTCCGTCGCCGTAGTACCGGTCGTAGGCATCGATCATAGCCCGGACCGGCGTTAGGCACGTCGGCATGGAGTCGACAATGAGATCGCCGATTTGCGCGTCGACCCGACCTCGATAGCGCGGGCTTGCGGTGACTGCGCGTACGATGCACTGCGTCGCTGAGCGCACCAGCGGCTCGGTGGCCGCCGCTTTCTCTTGCAATGACAGGCGTGTCTCGCCTGTCGCGTCGTGTAGTGGATCGGTGGCGACGGCAATAAACACCGCCGCGCCCAGAAGCGGCGCCACGAACATAGCGATCTCCCACCCGGATGGGCGCAGCCATAGCGGGGCTATGTGCAACGGGTCAATCGGTTTTTCGGCTGGCAGAGGAATTGCGGCAGCCGCGCCGACCCATGCTATAACCAAGGTGTTGCCAACGGGGGAGCGCTGTCCATGATTGTACCCAAAGCGCTGTTGATCGGATTGTTGCTGGCCACGCCCGCCGCGGCCCGCGCTGACGACGTTCCCAACCTCAACGTGGAAGAGGTCTGTGACGGAATTGCCAAGCAGGGCGGCGTGACATTTCGCGATCCGGCCATCGCGCAGGAAAAGAAGAATTGCCTCGACAGCGAGCAGGCTGTCCGGAGCGAATTGGTCAAGCAGTGGCCGAAATTCGATCGTGCCGACAAGACGTCGTGCGTGAACGAGTCGCAGATGGGAGGCGAGTCGAGTTACACCGAACTTCTCACTTGCCTCGAAATGGCGCGCGATGTCAGAGCCATGCGCATCGAACAGCAGGAAGGCCAAAGCGGTCATTCGACGCCGCCCAGGTCCGGTGGCGCTAAAGTCCCTCAATGACGAATGGGTTGGCGATCTAATACGCGATAAGAATTTCGCTGACCTCGGGATTCACCGACCGCATCGCAGTGTCGCTGGAGGTAAACTCCCGACTGGCCGGCAAAGCGCCGAGCGCGGATGCTGACGCCGTGCGCGAACGCAGGCTAATGCCGACCTTGCAGCCGCCTGCAACGACAGCAAGGCTCCCACCATTCCAGTCGGTCAAAGTCGCGACATTGTTCTTGTCAAACCCTGACAGCTTGATTGGTTTTCCGTTGATCTGCTCAAGCTGAGGCAGCGTCAGCCCGAGGTGCAGCTGACCGGCTGCGCTCCAGTTCGAGACACCGTTGATAACAATAAGGTGGGTGTTGCTCCGGTTCGCAGGATTGGTCCACCACACTTCGAGACGACGCTTAGGGTCTTTGGCGAAAAGTACCGTGGCCATGATCTTGGCGCCCGACGGACCGTCGACCTGGGTGAATGCGACGTTGCGCGCCTGAAACGCCATTGCCAGCTTGGCTTGGCTGGAATCGCGAGCGAACACACCGGTACAGGCGACGTTGTCGGATCTTGCCGCCGCTGATGGCCGTGCTTCTGCACCCGGCTCGAGGGCTGCACCGCGTGTCGCCCGCACGCGACCCTTGCCGGTCGGTTCGGCGACCGCGGCAGGGATCGGCTGACGAATTTGCGACGGCGCAAGCTGATCGGCAGCATCGAGATCCGGGTCAAGCGCGGGCGGCTGCGACTGTCCAACTGCACGGTCACCTTTGGCCGGCCGCTGCGCGTCTGCCGGCGGCGACGCGCCATCTTCCTCGTTCATGATCGAGGGCTGGCTCTGTCCGAGAGAACGCTGCTGTGCCCACGCACCGTTATTCGCCGCCGCAACGAGCGCAAGGAGCAACGCTCCCGCAAACCATCCCCGGTGCATTTCCGAGCGCTCCCGTGCGGCGCAGTTTCAAGCTAGAATAGCACAACAGCGGCGAACGGCCTTGCACGAATTTTCAATTCGGCGGCCGCTGCAAAACAGTATTGGGAAGAACGCAGTGAACCTTCAGCAAAACACGGACCGCATTCAAACTACCCAGATCGGCAGCCTGCCCCGGCCACATTCCCTGCTTGACGCGATGAAAGCCAAGTATGCTGGCCAACCGTATGACGAGCGCGCGTACGAAGCCACCTTGCGGCAATCAGTGGCCACCGTGGTTCGCGAGCAGGTTCAGTGCGGCGTCGATATCGTTGGCGACGGTGAGTATTCGAAGCCGGGGTTTTTCACTTATATTCGAGAGCGGCTTGACGGATTCGAATCGCGACCCGACGTAAAGGTCAAGCTTTTTCAGAAAGAGATCGCTGCATTTCCCGAGTATTACGAGCAATATTTCAAGCAAGCGATGATGGGAGGAGCCATCGTCTCGCTGGCGCCGGTCGTTTGCGTTGGCCCAGTCAAATATATCGGCGCGAAGTTCGTTCGCGCTGATATCGAGAACGTTAAAGCCGCCGCCGCGGCGGCCGGCGTCCCAAATGAGCACGTGTTTCTGCCGGCGACTGCGCCTTCCGGAGTAGGACAGAACGAATATTACAAGTCGGACGAAGAGTACTTCCACGCGCTTGCCGCGGCGATGAGCGAGGAATATCGGGCGATTGCCGATGCCGGGTTGCTTCTGCAAATTGACGATCCATTTCTGGCCGACATCTTCACCGAGCCGGGGCTTGACGACAGGCAAAAGCAGCGCCGCGCCGCGATGTACGTCGAAGCCATCAACTTCGGTTTAAAGGGGATTCAGCCGGAACGCGTGCGTTTCCACACTTGTTACGGGATCAATGAGGGCCCTCGCATTCATGAAGCGGCGCTGTCCGAAATTATCGACCACGTTCTTGCTATCGAAGCCGGTTCGTACAGCTTCGAAGCGGCTAATCCGCGCCATGAGCACGAGTATCACCTGTTTGAGCGCGTCAAAGTGCCGGAGGGAAAGGTTTTGGTGCCCGGCGTGATTACCCACGCCAGCAACATCGTCGAGCACCCGGAATTGATTGCCGAACGTATTCTGCGGTTTGCCCGGCTTGTCGGTCGCGAGAACGTCGTCGCCGGCGCCGATTGCGGGTTTTCCTCCCAAGCTCTGTACAACACCGAGGTGCATCCGACGGTGGTCTGGGAAAAATTCAAGGCCATGCGGGCGGGCGCCGACATCGCCACGGCGCAACTTTGGCCATGACAACGCGCTGGATCAAAGCGATGTTTAAGCACGCATCTTTCCGCGCCGACACGAAACTTTTCCGCTCTTTTATTGCGGCGGCTCTACCGATTCCAATCTGCCTGGCCGCAGCGCCGTGCCTTGCCGGCGACATAACGTTGCGGCCGATGCCGCCGTTTCACCGCTCGGACGCGACCTGTCTGACCATCTCGGATGACGGTGACACTTCATACTGGCTCAATCACTGTTCTTACGCGGTATCCGTTCGCTGGACCGACGAAGCCAAATGCCAGAACTGGAGCTGTACCGTCGAAATACCGGCAAATACCCGCTCGACTGCGGCTATTTCGCGCCACGCCCGTTGGTGTGAATGTGCGGGTTCGCTGACAAGCTGCAAACTGCCAGAAAAGGGCTGCTGACGCTTTGTGCAGCGTGGAGCGCTAACAGATTGCGCTCCGACTAAACAAGCACCTGACAGGGATTCTCAGCCTAATTTGAAACGTTGGAGTTGAAAGATCAGGCGCTTTCCGCGTCAAAATCCCAATTATCCTTGGCAGCGACTTGATCCTTGGCGAAGCGGCTCGCCCACTCGGCGTTAATTTCATCGCCCTGCTTCTCCACATCGGGCAAGTCGATCTTTTCGGCAATATCGTTTTGCACCTCGAGAAGCTCGACGACGCTGCGCACGACCGCGTCCTTGTCAGACACCATGTCTTCATAGGTGACGACGAAGGGAGTGACCCCGTTCGCCTCAAACCATCGCCACCAGTTGAGCCTTTGCTGTTCGATCTCGTTTTTGCACTGCTCGATAAAATCGGGATCGTACCGGGTATTTTTCCCGGTCACCTGGTCGAACGATATCCAGGCATTGGTCTGCATCGCCTTCGCCATCGAGATGGCTTGCGCCAACTTGTCACGGCGATTGATGTAGATGAACGTCACCGGCGCAAGAATTTCCAGCATCGAAGGGCACCAGGCCAGCGCCGCCTCGAAATGGTGCCCGTGCGCCTTCATACCGAATATGCCGTTGCGGCCGGTGCGATGCGCCAAGAGCTTGGCGAAATATTGCTCTGGCGTTTTCGCGCCAAACCGGACCATCAGTCGCCCCGGTTCGTTCGGCGCCGGTATTGCGGCATTGCCGGCATCGATGTTCAGGTATTCGGTCGGTGCGCCAAGGAGGCCGGTCTTCCACAGCGAGGTGCAAAAGAAGGTGCTTCCACAGCGGTACGATGAGGCCACGATGTAAGACTTGCGCAGCGGAGGCGCGTCCGCAAAATCGAGGCGGGGATCGAACCAGCTGGTTATCGGTTGGGCCTCGGTTGCGGCTTTTTTCGGAGCTGCGGCTTTCGCAGGACCCGAACTTCGTCGGGCAGTTTCTTTCTTTGCCACAAATTTACTCCGCGGCGGTACGCGCGGCCTCTTTCGAGAGGCCCTGCTTGCCCATTTCCTCGATTTCGGTGAGCAGCTTGTCTTCAATTAGCGCAGCAAGCTTGCCGATCGTGGCGCTGGCGAAGAATTCCCGCGGCTCAAGCGAAATCTGGTATTTTTCGCGAATGCGCGGCAGCAACTGCAGCGCCATCAGCGAATGGCCCCCGAGTTCGAAGAAGTTGTCGTCTAGTCCTATCGGGGAAATGCGCAGGAAGTCGATCCACATGGCGGCAAGCGCGATCTGCAACTCGGTCTCAGGAGCGCGATAGGCCTGGGGAAGCGCGGGCCGCGGATGGCTTTGCCGGGCCGGTCCGCTGCTGCTCGCGGCGGCGGCCTTTGCCGGCGCCGGAGCGCCAGCACGCTGGCCTGCGCCTTTCACTGCTGCCCCCGCCGCCATGCCTGGAGCCAGCGGCTCCTTGCGCGCAATGACCTGCGCGTGCTGTGCCACCAGCGCTTGCTTGAACGCACGGACGCCTTCGGCCGTCAGTAGACCGATGTTGAGTGCCTGCGGCTTGGCCTTTCCCGGCGCCACGCGCAGCGTGTTGATCGCCATGCCGACTTCCCGCCAGGTGTCCCAATTAATTGAGACGACGGGCCAGCGTCCCGCACCCGACATCTCGACCGCATAGGCATCGAGGTAGGCGTTGGCGGCCGCGTAGTCGGATTGACCTTCGCGGCCCCAGAGGGAAGCGACCGACGAAAATAGCGCCATAAAATCGAGATCGCGATCGGCGAAGATTTGCTCAAGGACCGCGAGGCCGAGGATTTTCGGCCGCATGACACGGTCGAGCTCCTCGGTGGTCTTCAGGCCGATGGGCGTCGAGCCGGAAATTCCCGCTGCGTGGATGACGCCGTTGATCGCGCCGAATTTTTTGGTCGCCTCGCGAACCACCGCGCGCATCTGCTTGAGGTCGGTAACGTCCGCGGCCGCCACCATGACGTGGCCGCCGGCCAATTCGATGCGGCCAATGCCGCGGATCATGCGCACGACGCGGTCGTCGTCGTTGCCGTCTTTGAGAATGGCGCTCCATTCCTCGCGCGGCGGAACCGGGGTACGGCTGACCAGGATAAGTCCCGCTTTGTAGGCCTGTGCGAGGTGCCGCGACACGGCCAGGCCCAGATCGCCCAATCCACCAGTGATGAGATAGATACCCCGACGCCGCAACGGCCCCGGCGTGGTCATCAGTAGTTTGGGCGGGATCGGTTGAATGCCGCGCGCCCAGCGCGACTTGCCGCGATAAGCCGTGACGATGCTCGGCGATGGATGCGGCAGATCGGCACAAATGCGCCGCGCCACAATCTCGGGATTTGCCACCTCGGAAAGGATGTCAATAACGCGGCAGGAGAGCTTGGGATATTCGCGCATGGCCGCGAGTGAGGGGCCGATCGGCATTGCCATCGATGGATCGATGTTTTCAAGTCCGGAAATTTGCTGTCCCTCGCGCGTCACAAAAGTGATGGTGACGTTCTCCGGACTGCCTGCCTGCATCAGCGAACGCATCAGCATGATCGGCACGTTAAGTTTGTCGTCGATGTCCGCGCGATAACGTGCTTCCACCAGTTCCGGCTTTCGCGCCGGGGTCTTCGAGCAAAAATAAACGACCTGAAGCTGCTGCCGTTTCGTCAGCGACTTCATCACTGACTTGCACAATTGAGCCAGATCGACTTCGTCGGTTGGATCGAGCGTTACCCGGCCGTCCGCGATAGGTCTTAAATCGAGGGCCCTTCTCGACGATGGTGACTTTGTCGCCGCGTTGCCGCAGCGCCGCCGCGATCCGCTTATCGATTTTTTCAGCTGGATTGAAAATCAGCCAGCGTGTGGGCGCGGCCCTGCCGCTCGCACCGGGCGGATTGAAGTATTGGACGCGGCGCCAAGTGACGGTTTCCATGAAATAGTTCGGAGTCGCTCCGGAGCCGGGACGCATCGGCCGGCCCGGCCGCCGGGCGCCACCATGCTGCGGCGCCGGCTGTGCGTGATCGACGATCCAATAGCGCCGGCGTTCAAACGGGTAGGTCGGCAAAACGCGCTTCATGCGCCGTTCGCCCTGATAGCGGCCGGTCCAGTCAATCGGCGCGCCCGCCAGCCACAACTCTGCGCAGGTGCGCAGCATTGTTTTGACTTCATCAGCGCCGCGCGCGCTGGCGTGCGGAAGCGACGAATAGATCAGCGTGCCCGCCACCTCGCCAAACAGCGATCGGGCGAGCGTCGTCAAATTCCGGCCCGGACCGACTTCGAGGAAAATACCGGGCATTTGATCGTGAATGACCGATAAGCCCTTGTGGAATTGGACGGCCGCGCGCAAGTGCCGGCCCCAATAGGCCGGATCGGTCGCCTGTTCATCGGTGATCCATTCGCCTGTGACGTTTGAAACATAGGGTAGCTGCGGCGGGCTGAGCTTGATGCCGCGCATTATCTCGATGAACGGCTCCACGGCGGCATCCATCATGCCGGAGTGGAATGCATGCGACGTGTGCAGAGGGGTGGTGGCAATACTCCGCCCGCGGAGTTCCTGATCAAGTGCGGCGATGTCTTCGTTCGGGCCTGACACTACGGTCGCCGCCGGCGTGTTCACCGCTGCGATCGAGATCGACGGTGGGAGCATTGGGGTCAACTGCTCGGCTGGCGTCATCACCGCCAGCATGGCTCCGCCCGGCATGCTCTGCATCAGGCGGCCTCGCGCGGCGACCGCGCGTAGCGCGTCCTCAAGCGAGAACACTTCGGCAAGGCAGGCGGAGACGAACTCGCCGATGCTATGACCGAGTGAGGCCGCTGGCGTGACGCCAAGGCTCATCCAGAGTTTCGCCAAAGCGTAGGAAACGGCGAAGATCGCGGGTTGGGCAAACTGGGTATTGCGTAGTGACGCTTCGGCCTTGTCTTCGCTGTTTACCGCGGGAAACAGCAGCGTCCGCAGGTCTACGCCGAGATGCGGCTCGAGCAGTTCAGCGCAGCGGTCCATCTCCCGGCGAAAGACCGGTTCCTCATTATAGAGTTCGCGCGCCATGTAGACGTGCTGCGAACCCTGGCCGGGAAAAAGGAAAGTCACCGGCGGTCCGACAGCGGCGCGCTCGCCGCCGACGACTTTTGCAGGATCGTTCGAACTGAACGCCTCGACCGCTTCTTTGACGTTCCTGCACAGCGCAACGCGCGCGAACGGGTAGAGGGAACGCCCCGTGGCAAGGGTGTGGCAGACGTCGGCGATATTTTCGTCAGGATTGGCCCGCAGATGTTCAGCGAGCCGTGCGCAGGCGGACTCGAGCGCGGTCGAGCTTTTCGCCGAGACGAGCGCAACGTGCACCGTTCGCCCGGATTCCTCGGAAGCGACGACCGGCGGCTCCTCGATGATAATGTGGCTGTTCGTTCCGCCGATGCCGAAAGAACTGACGCCGGCGCGACGCCGATGCTGATCGCCCCACTTGGTCAATTTGGTGGGCACGAAAAACGGGGAATTGTCGAAATCGATTTTCGGGTTCGGCGTCTTGAAATTCAAATTCGGGGGGATTTCGCCGGTTTTGACCGCCATGGCGGCCTTGATCAGGCCCGCGACACCCGAAACGGTGTTTAGGTGGCCGACGTTCGACTTGAGCGAACCCAGCGCGCAAAATCGGGTTGCGTCAGTCGCAGAGCGATACACCTGATGCAAGGCTTCGACCTCGATCGGATCGCCGAGCGCGGTGCCAGTACCGTGCGCCTCGACCAGTCCGATCGAATCCGGCGTAACGCCCGCGACTGCCATGGCCTCGGCTACAACGGCCGACTGCGAGTCGATGCTCGGCGCCGTAAAGCCGACTTTCTGTGAGCCATCATTGTTGACCGCCGAACCGAGAATGATGGCCTGGATATTGTCGCCGTCGGCGATTGCATCTTCCGTCCGCTTGAGGACGACGGCAGCGACACCATCGGCGAAAACGGTTCCGGTTGCATCGGCATCGAACGGGCGAGTGTGACCGTCTCTCGAGAGAATGCCGCCGTCGGTGAAGTGGTAACCGCACTTGTGCAGCCAATTGAACGACACTCCGCCGGCCAACGCGACATCGCATTCGCCCGACATCAGGCTTTGAAATGCCAGATGGACCGCCACCGTCGACGTCGAGCAGGCAGACTGGACCGTTATGCTGGGTCCGCGCAGGCCGAGTTTGTAGGAGACGCGCGTCGCCAAATAGTCCTTATCGTTGCCGATAAGCGCCATTTGCCGCGCGACGCCCGCCGTCACCGAGGGGTCGCGAAAAATCAGGTTCATGTAGATGGTGGGGCCTTCACCAGCGAAGACGCCAATGGCGCCTTCAAAGCGGCGAGGATCGATGCCGGCGGTTTCCAGCGCGTCGTTGGCGCATTCGAGGAAAATGCGCTGCTGCGGATCGATGAATTCGGCTTCGCGCGGGCTGTAATTAAAAAACTCGGCGTCGAAGCGCTCCATTCCTTCGAGCGGAGCCGCTGCCTTGACGTAATTCGGCAATTGCAGCACCGCGTTGGGTACGCCGGCCGTCCGCAACTCTTCTTCCGTGTAGAACGAAATGGACTTAACGCCGTTGCGCAGGTTTGACCAGAACTCGGCGACGTCTTTCGCGCCCGGGCAGCGCGCCGCCATGCCAACAATTGCAACCGTGGGACGTGTTTCGTCCTCGTTACTTACTTTCTGATCCATCAATGCCTCGTTCGCCCGGACCGCTATTAGCTTGCAGTCCGCCGTGTCAAAAACCTCTTTCTGGCCTCGCCGCGACTTGCAGAGCGGACCAGAAAGTCATTGCGCTGGCCGTCGGCTAAATACGCCGACAATGCCCTTATACTCGGGTAGCGGAATAACACTGTTGCCGGGATATCACGGTGCAAACGCTCATTAATGGCGTTTTGCACCCGCAGCAGCATTAACGAGTCGCCGCCCAGTTCAAAGAAATTGTCGTCGATGCCAAGTTCCTTTAGGCCAAGAATTTGCGTCCAAATTCCGGCGAGCAACCTTTCGGTCTCCGACTTCGGCGCCACGTGCTTGCGCGCGGCCTCTTGCTTTGGCTGTGGCGCCGGCAATCTGGCGCGGTCAATCTTTCCGTTCGGGGTGAGCGGCAACTGCTCGATCGTGACGAAGTGCGCCGGAATCATGTGCACAGGAAGCTTGGCCTGAAGGTGAGCCCGAAGCGCGGAATTTACCGGCGGCTCTCCGTTGGCGACAACGTAGGCGACGAGCCCCGGTTCCCCGCTGGGCAAATCGTCTCGCAACTGCACGACGGCATTGCGGATGTTGGGAAGAGTTTCGAGGACCCACTCGATTTCCGATAATTCGATCCGGTGTCCGCGAAGCTTCACCTGGTGGTCGCGTCGCCCGACAAACTCGATGACGCCATCGGGCCGCCTACGCGCCAGATCCCTGGTGCGATAGAGGCGCTCACCATCGCCGAATGGATCAGGCAAGTACCGGTCGGCGGTAAGGCCGGGCCGGCCGAGGTAGCCTCGCCCAAGTCCGGCGCCGCCGATGAACAATTCTCCGGTCACGTTCGCCGCGACCGGCTCAAGGTTGGCGTCGAGAATCAGCGCGCGCATATTCGCGATGGGCAATCCTATGGGAATTCCGGCGCCGTTGGCCTGGCTCTTCGCCACGCACCATGTTGCATCCCAGAATTCCGATGTGCCGTATATGTTGAAGAGCTCGGCTTGCGGGAGCCGCGCGTGAAAAGCCGCGGCGAGCCCGCTCGTCAATGCTTCACCGCTGCATGCCCAGTGACGCAGTTTCGCCAGCCGTTCAGCCAAATTTTGAGAGCTGTCGAGGACGGTGCGCAGCAAGGAGGGCACGAGAACAATTCGCGTGGCTCCTTCTTTGGCCAGAAGGTCAATGAGCCGTTCCGGATCGCGTGCAATATCTTCCGGGACGATGACCGTCTTCTGTCCGCGCAGCAAAGGCATGAAAATATCCCAGAGCGCGTCGATGAAGTTCGGAGTGGTTTTCTGAGCGTAGATATCCTCGCGCGATTCGCGCGTCACATCCCAGCTCAGGCGATTGACCACGGCGCGGTGTGTTCCCATCGCGCCTTTCGGCTGCCCGGTCGATCCGGATGTGTACAGCACATAGACCAGATGATCGGGTGTCGTCGCATTTGGCGGCGGTGTCGCCTTCTTGGCTGCAATTTTCGGCCAGTCGGTATCGAGGAGAACGACCGGCGTCTTTTGCATTGAAAGAAGATTGGTCGCTAATGCAGCCTCGGTCACAATGACCCGCGGTTTGGCGTCAGCGGTTATGTAAGCGAGGCGATCAGCGGGATAGTTCGGATCAAGCGGCAGATAAGCGCCACCCGCCTTGAGAATGCCAAGCAGTCCAACGACGAGTGTCGGCGAGCGTTGCAGACAGAGCCCGACGATTGTATCGGGGCCGACGCCGAGATCGCGCAAGTGCCAAGCCAGCTTATTGGCGCGCTCGTCGAGCTCGCGATACGTCATCTTCTCGTCGTTGAAGATCACGGCAACGGCATCGGGCGTACGCCGCACTTGCTCGGCGAACAATTCGTGCAGACATCGATCCGGATAGTCCGCCGCGGGTGCGTTCCAGCCGCTGACGGCCTGCTGCAATTCCTCGGCGCTCAACATCGGTAAACTGGAGACGCGTTGCTGCGGATCGGCAGTGACGCCCTCGAGTAGCGTGACGAAGTGCCTGAACAAGCGCTCTATGGTTTCCGACTCGAACAAGTCGGTGGCGTATTCGATGATTCCGCCGACATCGCCATCTTCGCCTTCCCAGAGCACCAACGTCATGTCGAACTTCGAGCCGCGAGGGGTAAGGACGGCGGGGTCCATTCCGATTTCCGACGACAGCGACGCCGCTCGTGGCGGCTGCATTGCCACCATGACCTGGAACAGCGGCGAGCGGTCCTTTTCGCGTCGGATGCCCAGCTCGTTGAGAACGCTTTCGAACGGCACGTCCTGATTATTGAAGGCTTCAATCGCATCCGAGCGCACGCGCCCGAGCAGCTCCTTGAACGTCGGGTCGCCGGACAAGTCGAAACGGAACGCGACCGTATTGATGAAAAGCCCGACCAGCGGCTCGACCTCGCGGAAGCTGCGGTTGGCGACAGGCGTGCCAATGACGATGTCGGTCGCGCCGGAGTAGCGGTGGATAAGAGTTGCCAGCGCCGACATCATCACGATGAACAGCGTGGTTTGTTCACGCTGGCAAAGAAGCCGCAGGCGCGTCACCAAAGCGCGATCGAGTGCCACGCCGCGGCGCTTGCCGCGAAACGTCCGATCAGGTGGTCGCGGGTTGTCGAACGGTAGGTCGGTCAAGCTTGGCGCCCCGGCAAGGCGTTTGCGCCAGAACGCCATCTGCTTCTCGACGGCGTCCACTTGTAGCTTGCTGCGCTGCCACGCCGCGTAGTCGCCATATTGGACGGCGAGCGCCGGAAGCGGCGAGGGCTTGCCTTTGGCGAAGGCGCCGTAGAGCGCCATGGTCTCGCGCACCAGCACGCCGAGCGACCAGCCGTCGCAAATGATGTGATGCAGATTGAAAAGAATGATGTGATCTTCGGCGGACATGCGCACGAGATCGGCGCGGAACAATTCGCCTTGCGCGAGATCGAATGGCTCGACGGTACGCTTGCGCGACCAGCGAACGAAGGCAGCTTCGCGTTCCGCCGCGGGCAGCTCGCTAAGATCTAAAAGTCCGACGACGACCGGTTCCGGCCCGCGGAACACCTGCATCGGTACGCCATCTATGGTGCGGAAATTCGCCCGCAGGACGTCGTGCCGCCGCACCACCTCGGTCAACGCCATTTCCAGAGTTCGCGAGTTCTATGGGACGACCGATGCGGAGCGCCCGAAATGTATTGAGGACGGTATTTTCCGGCTGCAAATGCTGCAGCAGCCACTGTCCCTCCTGCGCGAGCGAGAGCGGCGCGAGGCTTTGGTCACTCCGGCGGGGGATCTTTGCTGTGGAGCTTTTACTCGGAATCTCGCCCCGGATTCTCTTCTCCAGGAGCGCTTGTTGGTCCGGCGTCAGCTTAGCACGGCGACTCGGCCCAATTGCCTCATTCATTTCAGCCCCTCGGATGAGAAAATTTGTCCTAACATCAAAGCTTTCAGCGGCCAAGAACTTCTCTCAGGGCCACCGCTCGCTGTCGCGCGCGGTGCCGGGGACGGTGCCGTCGAGCGAAAACAATGTCGCGCTGGATGATGAATTTGCGGCTAAAACCGACCTTAATAATGGTCTATGTTTGGTAACGATCATAGGCTCTAGTTTGCCATCGCGCTGCGAGTTCGAAGGTGTGTTGCGGGTCACAATAGCGCTCATTCCGCAATACCCGGCTTTCGCATTCGTCAATTCGGCGAGATGATTTTCGGTCGCGCAATTTACGTGTAGTGATGAGGGTTGCGGGCGAGCAGACGTCGACGAGAGGTATGGGAGACGATCGCATGGCGTGTGTGGTTCGTTGGTGCGTAATCCTTGCTGCGCTCCTCGGCGCCTCGGCGGTTTCCGCGCAGACGTCCGATTCCGCTCCCGACGGCCAGCCGCCGGATCAGACCGCGCCCCAGGAGGCGCCGCCGCCACAGTCGCCTCCGAGTGAGCCATCCGCGCAGCCGCCCGTGCGGCGACCGATGGCGCCGCAGGCTTACGGCATGCCTCGCGGCGGAGGCGGACTGCGCGGGGCTTGCGGATTCGATATTGAGCGACTTTGCGCTGGTGTACCGCCAGGGGGAGGCCGCATCATGCAATGCCTGATGGCGTATCGACCTCGCGCCTTGTCGCCGCCTTGCCGCTCATTCCTCGCCGGATCGATGGGTTTCGGCGGCGGTCCGGGTTATGGCCGTCCCGGCGGCGGCTATGGCCCAGGCCCCGGTGGCGGTTATGGACCTGGTCCCGGTGCTGGTTACGGTCCTGGTCCGCGCGGTGGATATGGCCCGGGGCCTGGTACCGGTTATGGACCAGGTCCTGGTGCTGGGTATGGTCCCGGCGGCGGTTATGGCCCGCCTCCAGGCCGCGGTCAGAGCGGGGGATATCCTGCGCCCTATGGCCCACTTTCGCCTCCGGACCAGTCAAAATCCGCATCGCCATCCACATCGCCGCCGCTCGTGCGGCCGGGCTTGCAAATACGCTCCATCCAAAAGCCGGCGGGGAACTCCGCTCCGTCGACGCCCGGAGCTGCGCCGGATTCTTCAACGACCCAACCAGCGCCACCCGCGCCGGCCGGGTCTCCGGCCACGCCGCCCGCCAATGAGTGATGGGCTGACGCGAGTCACTCTTCGTTTCCCGATGTTTCGCCAGTTGGTTCTAGTTATCGGCGTTTTCGTTTCAGTACTGTATTTCTCGCGGCAAGCTACGGCCGAAAGCGTGACGGACTGCGTCAACCGCTGTCAGACGATTTGCGGATATTTTCCGAACAATCCTGAATGTCAGCGGCAATCCGATCGTTGCGTTGTCAGATGCAAGCGCGGCAAAGGCGGATGAAGCATCGCGTGCTTCGATTTCAAATACCCTGAGATGAAATCGATTGACGGCAGTCGACGGGATCGAAGCGATCAAGTATAGAGACGCGAAATTTGCAGGATTGGGCGCTGATGAGCCAACAATGGAACGAACCGGAAGACGATGATTTGGATGAAAACGACCGCGAGGCCGGCGGGCGCGGGCGGGGTGCGCCACTTCGGTTGCGCCAACTGCGCGTTGAAGCTCAAATTCAGTCCGCCGATGCCCAAAAAAATCTGGCGCGGGCTACCGCAAAAAATGCGCGTTATATGCTGTTAGCGGCGATCGCCAGTACCGTTTCTGCGGTGGTTACGGTCATCGGCGTGGTTTATGGCGTGTATGTCGTAGTTTCCCGCGTCCCGCATTGAGCCGCGCCGCTTTAATCGCGGCTGACCTGACGTCCGCTGTTGATAATTCAGCGGGGACAATCCTCCAAAAATTCGGCAACCCGAGCGGTGAACTGGACAGGATTGTCCATCATGACGGCGTGGCCCGCTCCGCTAATCGACTGCAATTCGCCTGCCGGCATTCGCTCAACCATGCGCGCGGCTATATTGCGCGGGAAAACTCCGGATGCGCCGCCGCGTACGACCAGAGTTCGGCATTTGATGGATTTAAGCGCAGTCCATAAGCCGGCAATGTGGTAATGGCCATTCTCGGGCGTGAGCCGCGCGATTTGGGCCTTCGTGCCCAACGCTGAATCGTTCTTTATTTCATATCGCCCATCCGTCGATTGCCGCAAACCATAGCGGGCATACTGCTCAAGCATTCTCGGATTGGCGAAGGGCCGGCGCGCGGCCAGCCACCGCGCGTATTCGTCGGACGATCCGAAACTGCTCGGGGTCTCGGTAAAGCCCCTTAAAATCTCCGCGACTCCCGCCTCAGAAAGTTCGGGGCCGAAATCGACAATGACAAGGCCGGCGACCACGGCCGGTTGTGCGGCGGCGAAGCGGCTCGCGATGCCGGCGCCCCAGGAGTGTCCGATCAGAATTGTACGTTCCAAACCAAACGATCCGATGATCGCGGCGAGATCCGCGGTCAAAGTCTCCGTGTCATAGCGTGTCTCGGGGTCCCAATCGGAATTACCATGCCCACGAAGATCGATCGTGATGACGCGAAACCGCGACATGATTTGAGGCGCTAAGTGGCTCCATACGGAGGAGTTGTCGCCAAAACCGTGGAGCAGAACGCAGGTTGGCCCTCGGCGGCTCCATTCTGTCGCTTGAATGGAGAGGCCGCGCATTTCATCGACGACAATGGACCGGATCCACATAGTTTTAGGGTTGGCCAGCGTGCGTTTGCCGTCGGAAACAGCCGCGTTGGCTCGCGCAGCACGGACGCTTGTCGTTCATTTCTTTGATGACGGCTTCTTCGCGGTCCGGCGCAGACTGGCGGGTCTCATGTCGGTCCACGTTTCATCAATGTATTTGAGGCAGTCGGTTTTACTGCCTTGTTTACCAACGGCGCGCCATCCGCGAGGAAGCGCCTTATGGCTCGGCCAGATCGAGTACTGCTCTTCGTGATTTATGACCACTGCGTAGACAATGGCGTCATCTTCCTCGTCGCTGCCTGCCACGCCTGCTCCCGAAAATAATGTAAACGCGCGGGGGTGCCGGGGAATTAGTCATAGGGCGGAACGGTGTCAATGACGTCCAGCGGGTTCGTCAACGCAATCGGCCTCGACTTTCGATTCGTTTATCGTCATTGACGTGGACTGAGGCGCAACGAACAAGGGAAGCGAACTTATTTGGCCGGTTCCGCGACCGTCGTTCGTTCGTCGGGGTCATTGGGTGGGGTCGTCGGCGCGTCGGAAAACGATTGTGGACTTCTCCACACCGGCGGCTCGCCGCGCTCGAGCCACAATACGCGATCGCCGAGGTGAAAATACCGCTCGTCGTGCGAGAGGACGATCACCAACTTGCCCTTGGCCCGCATCGAGGGAAGAATTTCCCTGTAGAACAAGTCTTTGTAGACCGGGTCTTGATCGGCTGCCCATTCGTCGCAGACCACGATGGGCCGATCCTCGAGCATCGCCATCAGCAGCGCCGCACGTCGGCGTTCGCCTGACGAAAGTTTCGCCACCCGGTCGGATTTATCTGGCGGCGCAAGCATCCACGGCTTGAATTTGAAGCGGGCGGCAAGACGCTCAGCTTCTGCGCCGAGCGCCTGATAGTTCAAGTCGGCAACCTGCTCGAACAAACAAAAGTCGGAGAAAACAACTGCGAACTTGCTCCGATAGAGACGCGCCTTTGCGTCATCGACAAGCATGTCGTCGAAATGAACGGTGCCTTTTGTCGGCCTGTATAAACCGGTCAGAACTTTCAGCAGCGTAGTCTTGCCGCTGCCGTTCCCCCCGGAGACGAAGACGATTTGCTCGGGATGCATCACGATATTGATGGGTCCGAGCGTGAAATCATCATCCGGATGGCCGGCATGATATCGGAACGTGACGTCGCGAAGCGTCAAGCTGTTCCACTTCGGCGAGGCCAGAAGCTTCCGGGCTTCGGCACGGGGCTGTAACGGGCGTTCCGCCGGCCGGACATCGCCAGTTAAATCGAGCCCAAGCTCATTTAGCCGCTGGAGTGCGACGGAGGCGTCAGCGAAGCCGCTGCTGTCGGCGATAAGCGATTGCAGGGGCCAACGCATGTAAATCAGCGCCAAAATGCCGTAACCGCCGGCGACCAGTTTCTCGTTGTCATTGAACGGTCCAAATACTGCGACGCCGAGAATCACGAACGAAATTGACTGAATCCAGATGGCAACGGCTTCGGAATACCATCCGCGTTGACCGGCGGTCCTCTGCATGTCGCGGGCCCTGTCCTCAAACGTCCGCAATACCTGACGCGCCAGCGTGCGGTTGAGGCGCATTTGCTTGATGCCCTCCAGCACCGTCTTGAATACCTGAAGGACACGGTCCCAAGACATGCGCGTGGCATGGCTGTGCTTCTTTTCGAGCGTGCGAAGTAATATTGCGACTGCGATTGCGAGCAGCAGAAGGAATGCTGTTACGGCGCCTCGCGGCGGCGACACCCAGCTGAGGTAGGCCAGACATGCCAGCAGAAATGCGGCGCCAGAGAACAAATGAACAAAATTGCGCAGCGCGGCGCCAAGATTTGCCAGATCAGACGTGAACGCCACCAAAAGCCTTGCCGCGTCGATGCGCTCGAATTGTTCCAGCGGAATTTTGAGAACCGCCCGGAGCATCCGCCGGCGCAGGCGCAAGAGGGATGCCGCCGTTAGCCGCTTGAGAGTAAGCCGCGCGTAAATCCGACTCAGGATCGCCAGCATCGCAAAACAGACGAACTGCCACCACAACACCGTTCCGCCGCGCAGTGAGTGGAGGACGCAGACCAGCGCCGCTACGGTCGAAATGCCGTTCAGGATGCTCGCAAAAATTGCTGACGCCAGCCGAATTTTCGGAACATCCAGGAGAAGAAGTACCAGCCGCATCGGGTTTGACGAATCTTCGAGCCTTTTGATGGAGCGGTATTCTACGCCAGGCGCGCCGACAAAGCGATGTAATTGGCATTGATCAGATTGACCGGCGTGAGCGCTGTTGGTCTTGCGCACTTTTTTCAAGGGATCTGTTTGCAAGCAAGTTTGCGGTAAGCGAGCGCAGCAAAAGGGGTAGCGCCGAGACGTCGCGATGGGTACAGTGCGCGCGCTATGCTTGTTAGGGGGCGAATGTAAATGGCAAAATGGGTTAAATGCACGCGCAAGGCGGACAGTGCGCCGATCTACGTCAATCTCGATGCCGCGGTAACACTTCGATGGAACGATGCTGAAGCGTTTACCGTCGTCGCGCTGCCTGGTGGCGTCGATCACCATATTCGGGTGCTGGAACATCCTGACGATCTGTTCAGCATCGATATGTCTTCGGTAGACGTAAACGTGAAGCAAAACGTCAAATCAAAGCGGTGATGTAAACATCGTGTTCAGCTTTGCGACCTGAGCGGGACGCGAAGAAGTTTTCTGGTCTTCGCCTCATTCGGCCGATATAATCCTGTCGAATGCGGCTCTTTAGCCGGCGAAAGTGCTCGTGCAGGTGCAAGATTTCCCGCCATCGCATGCGGCGCCGATCAACCACGAGGATTTCGGACGATGAATAGATTGATTCTGGCCGCGCTTGTCGCGGCATTTGCTGGCTTCGCGCCCTGCGCATTTGCCGATACGACAATCAAGAGCGAGGACGGCACCGTTCAAATTACGGTTCCAAATGGTTGGCGCGAGGGCAAGCCCGCCGCACCGAGCATCAAGGTTCAGGCGCACAGTGCGCGAGGCGCTTTGGTGCTGGTCCGGGTCGTATCCAAGGAAGACTTCAAGGATCTCAAATCGCTCGCCAATATCGGACTGGAGCGTTTCAAAAAGAACATGCCGGACGCCGAGCCCAAGGTCGAAGATATACAGATGAACAACAAGCCGGCCATTCGCATTACGCTGGAAGGCACGCAGGCGAACGGCCAACGCCGAGGGATACTCCTTACTTTCTTTGAAGCCGACGCGAATTACGTTGATGTGGTCACTATGGCCAATGAGTTGGTGTTCAAGACCGAGGAGCCTGTGCTGGCTGGATTGGCGGCGCAGGTTAAACTACTTGCCTCGCCCGATGCTGCCGCAGCGGCGTCAACCTCAACGCCTGCGCCGGCGGCTGCACCCGCGGCTACGCCCCCTGCGGCCACCGCTGCCGGGAAGCCGCCGGCGGCGCGATCGCCACGCTGACGCGGGCGTCAGCGCTAGCGCTCCGAAGGTTTTACCCGGAGTTCATTCGCGGGTCTCTCGGTTGCTCTTGGCCTAATCGGCCGGGCCGGTGTCGTCCGAGGACTCGGGACCCGGTGGAATGTCCTCTTGGCCGCTGTCCTTAGCCGACGAGTTGGTCGCACCGCGTGTTCGCTTGCTGCCGGAGCGCACATGCTTGGCCAAAACGTAGCCGTTTCGGCCATTCCATGAGGCGGAGCACCAGCCGTTGGTGCAATTGCTCACTTTTACGGTGCTCCCTTTTGGAATGGTCGCCAATACTTCGCTGTCCGCCGCGGCGGCCTGTTGTAACTCGACTTGCGCGGTCGCGATTGCGGAATCCGAGCAGCCGGAAAGCGCGGCCCAGCAAACCGATGCCAGTAACGCACGCGCCAATGGCGTTCTACTCCTTAACGAGTTTTGGGTGGCGGCCATTTGTTTGATTTGCTGTGCCGACGGACGATCCGCTTGCGGGCGCGGAGCGAGCATCGCATTGCGTGCAACGGATTGCCAGAGTGCCTCGCAGTTGGTTAGTTCGGATCGCAGATGAGGGAAAATCGGATCGATAGCATGCACGACGATCCGCCTCGCGAACGGTCAAATCCTCAGCCCGCCCTGAGCTTGCAGCGCCGCGGCCGCGGGCTGACTGTTTTCTTCGGTGCCGTCGCGGTAGTTGCTATTGCGGCGGCGGCTTACCTCTGGCGTGAGCAACGAGTCACGCTCGGCCGCCTTGCGGCCCTGCGGGCGCAAGTGAGCCGGGCCGAGGAAAACTTCAAGGCCGGCGATAGCACCCTCGACGCTATCGTTTCCAATCTCGCCGACAGTTTGGGATCGCGCACGGATATTCAAGCCAGCGAGATAATGGCAATGCTCGGAAGGGTCGAGACTGCTGTGGCAACGTTGGCCACGAAGACCAACGCAGATCCTGAAGTGCGCCGCAGCCAAGCCTCGATGTATGTCCAGTTTTCCGGGACCTATCTCGCGCTGGGAGACAGCAAACGGGCCGTCGACAGCGCCCGGAAAGGAACGGACATTTTTCGCGCGTTGGCGGCCGCTGATCCCAACAATAATAACTTGCAAAGCAATGTCGGCTTAAGCCTGCCGAAGCTCGCTGAGGCATTGCGTGCCGCCGGTAGCAATCGGGAGGCGCTCGCCGCCGATCGTGAAAGCCTCGCTATTGCGCGAAATCTCGCGGACAAAGATCCGGGAAACAAGCAGTTTCGGACCGATGTTGTGCTGGCGCTCTGGCGGCTGGCGGCGGTCGGCGATGATTTGCGCGACCGGCTCACCGAGGCGTTGAAGATCCTCAAATACCTTAAGCTCGCTGCATTATTGTCGCCGGCGCAGGAAGAGTGGATGGCGACTATCGAGGACGATCTTTCCAAATTGCGATGATCGGCGTGGCAACTCAAATCGGCGGATAGCGGTCGAACCAGGGTTGCGCCTCTTCAAGTTGCGCAGCCAGTGCCAGCAACGTTCCCTCTTCGCCGTATCGGCCACCGAAATGCACGCCAACCGGCAGGCCATCGCTCGTCCAATGCAAGGGCACCGTCATCGCAGGTGTGCCGGTGGCGTTGTACAAGGGGGTGATCGAGAGGTACTCCGCGGCGCGGGCCGAGAACGTCGCCACATCGCCGTTCATGTCGAAATAGCCGAGCAGGGGCGGGGGCGCCGGCAACGTCGTGGTCAGAAGTACGTCATAAGAAGAAAGGAAAGCGGCGAGCTTTCGCCCGGCCGCGTGCGTCGCCGCGACGGCGTCCGCGTACTGCAGTCCAGTGACAGCGCGGCCGCGATTGAAAACCGACCAGGTGAGCGCCTCGACGTCATCGGGACGCGGCTCGCGCTTGAGCGCGCGCCATCTGATTGTCAGCGCGCGCGCTACGTTGGCGCAGAGCAGAATCTCGATTCTTTGGGCGGAGATCGGCAAGATTGATTGCGGGCGCGGCTTCTACAACGTCGTGTCCAAGGTTTTCGCACAAAGCTGCGGCGTGCTCGACCGCTTTGACGCATTCCGGGTGCAAGGCAGCTCCACGGTGATCGTGACGCATCATCGCAATTTTCAAGCGGCCGGGATTACGCCCGATCTCCTCGATAAAGGGGCGCGTCGGCGGTGGCGCCACGTAGGGATCGCCGGGCTCCGCTCCGCTGGTCAGGTCGAGAAGCAGCGCCGAGTCACGCACCGAACGGCTCACGGCATGGGTGACGGCCAGTCCGCCCCATCCCTCACCGGCATCGGGCGCATAGGAGACGCGACCGCGCGATGGCTTCAGACCGAACAACGCGCAATGGGCGGCGGGCGTTCGGATCGACCCGCCCCCGTCGGTGGCATGCGCTACGGGAAGAATGCCGGTGCTGACTGCGGCGGCGGCGCCGCCCGATGAGCCGCCCGGCGAGTAGGACAAATTCCACGGATTGCGGCAGGGACCGTACTGAAGCGGTTCAGTGCTCGGACTAAGTCCAAGCTCCGGCGTCGTGGTGCGGCCCATGATAACGAGTTCCGGCGCGCTTGCAGCGCTCGGTGTAGGCACTGTCGTGATCCGGCACGAAATTGACGTAAAGCGCGCTACCGAGACCCGCCGGAACATCCTTCTCGAAGATCGAGAGGTCCTTGAGCAAATAAGGAACGCCGCGCAGCGGGCCGTCCGGAAGCCCTGCCGCGACAGCGGTCCGAGCACGCGGATACTGTGTGCGCACGATCGCGTTGATCGCCGGATTGACCTGGTCGGCCCGGGCGATGGCGAGTTCAAGAAGCTCGCCGGCAGTGACTTCGCCCTTGGCCACGAGTGCGGCCAGGCCCACGGCATCGTATTTGCGGTATTCGTCAAAGCGCATCGATTATTGGGCGGGTGCCACCGTGTCCTCTTCACGCAGCTTGTATCGTTGAACCTTCCCTGTCCCCGTCATGGGCAATTCACGGCGAAATTCGATCCATCGGGGATAATAGACATAGAAGCTTTGCGAAGAGGCTTGCGCGAAGCGCGAGACAAGATGCTGCCTGACGTGCGCCCTTAGCGCGCGGACCAGCTCGGGACTGTCGCTGTACCCACTCTTTAGAACGACGAATGCCTTCGGCTTGATCATTTCGTCGTTGTCTTTGCGGCCGATGACGGCGGCCGTCGCCACAGCCTCATGGGCAGCCAGCGCCCCCTCCAGAATCAGCGGCGACACCCACACGCCGCCAACCTTGAACATGTCGTCGTTTCGGCCGAAGAAATGGTAGAAGCCGTCATTGTCACGCAGATACATGTCGCCGATGTGGACCCATTCGCCCACGAACGTGCGGTGGCTTCGCGCTCTCTGGTTCCAGTAGCCTTCGGCGCTGGTCGGGCCGCGCAAGGCAAGTTCTCCTACAACGCCGGGGCCGACCTCTTTGCCGTCCGAATCCAATAGCTTGGCCTCGTAACCTGGCAGCGGCTTGCCCGGCGTGCCGTAGCGAAGGTCATCGGGCCGATTGCTGAAAAACGTGAGAATTTCCGTCGCGCCAGCGCCCTCGACAATATCGACGCCGACGCTCGCGCGCCAACGCTCGCTGACGCTGGCCGGCAGGATATCCCCGCCGGAAACGCAGCGGACCAGCCGTTCGGATCCTGCGCCCGGACCTATCTCGGCATCCCCGAGAAGCGCGGCGTAGAGCGCCGGGCCGCCGAAAAATACCGTCGGATGATATTTCCGCATCGTTTCGATTACTTTCGGCGGCGTCGCAGGCTCAGGCACCAATATCGTGGTTGCTCCGACCGACATCGGAAACGCCATCGAGTTGGCGAGGCCGTAAGCAAAGAACAATTTTCCCGCGGAAAACACGACGTCATCCGTGCCGATGCCGAGGACCTCTTGGCCGAAAGACCGCGCGGTGGCGCTCAGGCAGGTCTGCACATGTTTTACGCCTTTCGGATCGCCCGTCGAACCCGACGAATAAAGCCAAAACGCCACTTCGTCGGAAACGGTTGGGACATCGATGGGTTCGACACTGGCGCGCGCTAACAGAGCGTCGAAAGCATGCGTCGGTACCGAGCATGCGCGCGCGTCCCCGTCTTCGCCGACGATAACGACGTGCTTTAGGTAGGTGAGGTGAGGGAGGACGGGCTGAATGATCTCGAAAAGCGACGCGGAGATCAGCAGAACCTCGGCACGGCAATCATTGAGAATGTAGACGTATTGCGCGGTGGCAAGGAGGTTATTGAGCGGTATAGGGACGATGCCGGCACGGATCGCTCCCCAGAACGCGATCGGAAATTCAATAGTGTCGAGCAGCAACAGGACAATGCGGCTCTCTTGGCGCAGCCCCAGCGTTCGCATCGCATGAGCGAACCGATAGGTCGCAGCCTGCAAGTCCCGATAGCTGAGTTCGCGATAAGGATCTATAAATGCGCTCTTCGCGCCCAGTCCGCACGCGACATTGATATCGATGAAGTCGGCCGCCGCATTGTATGTACGCCGGTCTTTCGGATCGTCTCTCGTTGTCATCATTCAATCCGGTCGAGAATATAGGTTGAGGTTTGCACGCCCGCGCGGCCCGGTACGGCCGCTCGGCCGCCGCTTGTATCTGGCTCGTCGGCGAGCCGCCACGTGAAACCAAAACTGTCGCACAGCAGCACAATCAGATCGTGATTGGGTACGGTGATGATGCTTGGGCGGTTCCGTCGCCTGACCCGAACCTCCAGCCGAAGCAGGGCGCAGGCCGAAGCGCACGAGCGGTCCCTGGCCGGAGGCAACGCCAGTGTCGAGAATGACGTGATTTGGGCGCAGGTGCTTGAGCTGGGCGAAGAAACTACGAATATCGACTCGTTCGAGGACGCTCCGGCCGATAATAACCCCGAACGTCTCGGGCGCTATTTCATACAGTGCCTTGCATGATGCCCATGGTCACGAATTGGTACGACCTTTCCGGGATGCCACGGCCGGCGAGGGTGCGCGCGCCGGCCGTGGCGTACTTCGTGCGCGGGTCCACTCCGGTGACAAAAGCGGCGCCCGCTTCGAGCGCGGCGAGGCTGCATATCCCGCGCCCGCTCATGAGGTCGAGCACGATTGCATCTCGCAATAGCGCTTGGTTGCTGCCGATGATCTGGTCGTATCGTGGTAACAACGCTCGAAAGTCCTGCCCATCCGCCCCGACCGGGTCGGCGGACGGCTCTGACTCTTCACTCGAAGGGTGAGAAGACATTTGTGCGAAATCGGAGATTACGGATGCGCCGGCTGTAGGCGCGGGTTCTGATTGCGCGATGTCTATACCGTAAGCGATTTCGTGACGGAACCGTGCTGCCCATACTTCGGCCATTTCGTCCGGTGTCTGATCGAACGGCGGAAGAACGAGTTGATCGGTGGTGTCGCAGGCGACATCAAGGATCTTAGCGACACTGCGAACAGCTTCTGCTTCGTCGGCATTAACGTCTTCGTAATAGACGACGAAGGGCGCAATGCCGTTTGCTTCGAACCACCTCCACCATTGCAGGTGCCGCCGTTCCAACTTACCCAGGGATTTGGAGATCAAGTCCCGGTCATAGAACAACGGCGTGTCGTTTCCAGCGCTTCCGACAGTGGCGTGTCTCTTTGCCAGCAGGGACCTTGCGATCGACGCCGCGTGCGCGAGCTTGTCTCGGCGGTCGACGTAAATATAGGTAACCGGTGCCAGCGCGTTTAATAGATTTGGGAATTCATTGAGCGCCGACTTCAGGTCTTCGAAATGCGATTTCAACCCAAAGACACCGTTGCTCGATGTACGGCATGCCAGAATTCTGGCGATGTATGCGCCGGGATTCCGCGCGCCAAAGCGTTGCATCATCGTCGACACAATCGACCGATCGGCTGGCGCGGCGAGCGTGCCGGGTACCTCGTCCAGGCCGCTGCGCAGGTATTCCCACGGCGCTCCGAAGCAGCCGGTTTGCCAGAGCAGCCTGCATAACGGGATGCTCGCCGCGCGATCTGATGACGCGATGACGTATGACTTGCGCAGCGGCGTCGATTCGCCAAAGTCAAACTGCGGGTCGGTCAACCATCGGACGGACGACGCGGCGGGTTTTGTCGCCCGACGATTCTGAGTGTCAGCTGGCTCCACTATCCGGTCCGATTTCGTGCGCAGGGTGAAGCCAACATAGCGCATTCCCGCTATCCGTGGCATCGGCTTCGCCACCCGTCGCGTCAATCATTGCAGGTGACGGGCGAAAAAATCCTGAATTTCGCGCTTGGCGTTCGCGGTCGCGTCGGCGTTGTACTCGAGTTCATGGCCGAAATAACGGCGCGGCGGTTTGTCGACATCAAAGACGTGAAATGCGTGCGGGTAGACTTTCAGGCGCAGTTCCGCACCTGGCAGGCGTGGATACGCGGCGAGGCGTTGACACGCCCATGCCGGGGTCCAATCGTCATTCTCGCCGATGATGATTAGCAGCGGCACATCGACCCTCGCGCGGATGTGCCGATGACAAGCCGGATATACCGCAACGAAAGCGGCGATACCGATATGTTCTTTCGCCAGGCGCGCGCGCAAGTCCGTTATAGCCGAAATCCGGTCGGACGCTGCCTCCAGAATCCCCCATCCACCGTGCGAGAAACCCATTGCGCCGATCTTGCGGCCCTGAAATTGCGGCAACCGAGAAATGTAAGCGGCGGCGGTATACAAATCGGCCGCGTGTAATTGACCAGGGATGAGTTCGCCATTGTCGCACGTATTGGTCACGCCGCGCGGCGCAAAGCTATCGACAATCATCACCGCGTAGTTCAACCCCATCAGCCATGCCGCCCAGGTCTGCAAGTGTGCCCACCCGGGAGGATCGAGACCATTACAGCCGGACAGCAGCATGACGGTATCAAACGGTCCCGCCCCGCCGGGTGTCTGGATCCAGGCCTTAAGTTGAATTTCGGCCCCCTTGTATGTTTCCGGAATCACGAGCGGCGTCGGCGTTGGTCCAAACTTTGCCGTTTCCTGGGCCAGCGCCGGGCCGCAAACAATCGTCAGGAGAAAGGCTACAGCCGCCGGGAATACGCGCATTGTTTTTCTTTCAACCGGCGATAGCCGTTACGCGCTTGCCGGATGTGGCAGTGCCTCTACCGCCGTCGGCGAGCGCCCCGGACGCAGCCCTTCGAGGATGAGGTACACCGCCGGCGTGGTGTAGAGCGTGACGAACTGCGACAGCAGCAAACCGCCAACGATTGCAATGCCGAGCGGCTGCCGAAGTTCCGAGCCGGGGCCCGTTCCCAGCGCCAATGGTAGTCCGCCGCCAAGGGCAGCCATGGTCGTCATCACAATCGGACGGAAGCGCAGTGCCGCAGCCCGGCGGATAGCATCGAAAGGAAGACAGGCCCAAGCGGCGTTCCGCATCGAGGGCGAAGTCGACCATCATGATGGCGTTTTTCATGACGATGCCGACCAAAAGGATACAGGCAATCGCCGTTATGATCGTGAATTGGGTGCCGCGTCATTGTCAGCGCGAGCATCGCGCCGAAAGACGCCGATGGTAGCGTCGATAAGATCGTCAGCGGCTGCGTGTAGCTCTCGTACAGTATTCCCAGGATGATATAGACGGCGACGGCCGCGGCGAGGAACAGCAAGGGCTGCGTTCGCCGCGTTGTTTCCGCCTCGCGCGCCTCGCCTCTGAATTCCGTTCTGATATCGGGCGGCAGGCCGACATCGCGTTCGGCCTGCTTGATCGCAGCCTGGGCCTGACTGATCGAAACGCCCAGCGGGGTATTAAATCCGATCACCACGCCGGGAAGCTGCGAAATGTGGCTGATCCACATCGGTGTGTGGGCGCGCCGGCGGACGCTGAGGACGTTCGAGGGCACGCCCTGTTCAAGCATGACATGAGCCAAATCCACATCTTCGTCTCGGTAGCGCGGTTCAACCTCAAGCACGACGCGGTGGAAATTTATCGGCAGCCGGATCGTGCCGATTTGGCGTTGTCCAAGCCAGTCGTAAAGAATGTTATCGATATCGCTGATGCTGACGCCGGCCTCGGCGGCGCGCGCCCGATTGATCCGCAAGCTCGACTCGATGCCGCCGACGTCATAATTCCAGATCGCATCGGTCGTTTGCGGCAGATGGCGGAGGCGCCGCAACATGGTTCGGCCCCAGCGCACGACCTCGTCCTGGTTCAATCCGGCGAGCGCGTATTGGTACCGGTCGATGCCACCGACGCCGATTTGAACGTCTTGCGCCGGTATGAAGAAAGCACGGATGCCGCGAAGTTTGGCCATTTTGGCCCGCAGCCGCTCAATTACTTCCTCAACGGATTCCCGTCGGACCTCCAGGGGCCGCAGATTGATCAGCATCGTGCCCACGCTCATGACGCCGCGGCCGATTGATGAAGAGACGCTTTCCACAGCGGGGTCGCTGGCGACTATCGAAGCGGCCGATTGCTGCAAGGCTTTCATGGCCTCAAACGAGGTGCTGGAAAGCGTCACGGTCCTGACGCGTAGAATGCCAGTGTCCTGGGTCGGCAAGAAACCCTTGGGCAGCTGCAGATACAATGCGACCGTCGCTGCAGTCAGCGCGGCAGCGCCGAACAGCATCACCCAACGGAAGCGAAGCGACCAATCGAGGCTTCCCACATACCAGCTGACGACCCGGTCGATCGTTTGCTCGCAAAACCGGTTGATGCGGCCCGGCGGGGTTTGTGCGCGGGGGCCAAGAAGCTGACCGCACATCATCGGCGTCAGCGTCAACGACACGACGGCCGACGCAACAATCGCCACGACCAAGGTGACGCCCAGCTCGCGAAACAGCCGGCCAACGATGTCAGGCATGAATAGGACCGGGACGAGGCCGGCAATCAGAGCGATGGTGATCGACGCGACGGTAAAACCCATCTGCCGCGTTCCCTTCAGCGCTGCCTCTATCGGTTGCTCGCCCGCTTGAATGAGTCGAGTGATGTTTTCGATGATGATGACCGCGTCGTCGATCACAAACCCAATGGCGATGGTCAGCGCCATGAGCGAGATGTTGTCGATGCTGAAATCGAGAAAGTACATCGCGACCAGCGTAGCGGCGATGGATAGCGGGATGCTGGCGACCGGAATGATGGTCGCCCAGAGACGGCGAAGGAAAAAGGCGATGACAAGGACGACGAGGACCAGGGCGACCATCATCGTAAATTGAACGTCGGCGATGGCAGCGCGAATGAGCAGGGTGCGATCGTAAACAACATGCACCTTGATCGCGGGCGGGATCCAGCGCTCCAATTGCGGCATCACCGCAAGAATGTCGTTGACCGTTTTGACAACATTCGCGTCCGGGGTCTTGACGATGAATATCAATAGTGCCGGTTCGCCGTTGAACCACGCGGCGCGATCAAGATTGATGATGCTGTCGTTGACGTTGGCTACATCACGCAACTTGATCGGCGCCCCATTTCTCATTCCCACGACGATGTCCTGGTATTCCGAGGCTTGATAAAGCTGATCATTGGCCGCCAGCGATATCGCGTGCGCGCCGTCAGATATTTCGCCTTTGGGCTTGTCGGCTGTCGCCGCGCTGACGGCCGATCTGACCTTTTCGAGCGACAGGCCCATATCAGCAATCGCGCGGGGATTGGCCTCAATCCGCACGGCCGGTCTGCCGCCGCCGCCCAGGAAAACTGCGGCGACGCCTTCGATCTGCGATATTCGCTGCGCCACGACCGTGTCGGCGTACTCGAACATCGCGGGGAGGTTGTAGGCGTCGGAAGTGAGCGCCAGCGCCATCACCGGAAAGCCGTTGGCGTTTGCTTTGGCATAGGTCGGCGGCTGCGGCATGTTCTTCGGAAGCCACGGCGCCGCGGCATTGATCGCGGCCTGCACCGCGCCGGCGGCCTCGTCGAGGTCTTTTTCCAGTCCGAATTCAAGCGATATCGTGCAGATACCGTTGATGCTCCTCGCCCGCATTTCTTTGATGCCGGAGATCAGCCCGAGTTGATGTTCGAGCGGGGCCGAGACCGACGAGGCGACGGTGTCGGAGCTGGCGCCAGGCAGGGTAGCAAAAACCGTAATGACCGGACGTTCGAGTAACGGCAGCGAAGCAATTGGAAGCCGTGAATAGGCAACGATGCCCAAGAGCGCGATGGCGATACTCAACAGAGTGGTCGCGATCGGACGGCGCACGAACGGTGCCGAAAAGTTCATGCCTCGCTGTCCTGCGGTCGTCCGATATTGGCGGGCGTTCGGGGCGCGCCGATCCCGGTTCGATGTTTTCGGGAAAAACGCTGCTCGATCCGCGCAAACGCCAGATAGACGACGGGCGTCGCGTACAGCGTGAGAAATTGCGAAACCAGGAGGCCGCCGACGACGGCGATGCCGAGCGGCCGGCGCAATTCCGATCCTGTGCCGGTGCCGACCGCCAGCGGGAGGGCGCCTAACAGCGCCGCCATCGTGGTCATCATGATAGGACGAAAACGTAACAGGCAGGCTTGATAGATCGACTGCTCGGGCGCCAAGCCTTCCTGGCGCTCGGCTGCAAGCGCGAAGTCGACCATCATGATCCCATTCTTTTTCACGATCCCGATCAGCAGGATGATGCCGATCAGCGAAACTAGATTCAGATCCTGATGAAACAGCATCAGCGCCAGCAGAGCGCCGATGCCGGCAGACGGCAGGGTCGCAAGGATGGTGATGGGGTGAATATAGCTTTCGTACAGAACCCCAAGCACGATGTAGACCGCGATCACCGCCGCGACGATCAGGAACGGCTCGCTTCGCGTCGAAGAAACAAATTCCGCGGCGCTGCCGACCAGGTTTCCTTCAATGGCTTCGGGGAGGCCGATCGCGGCTTGGCTGCGCCGCACCGCCTCGAGCGCCTGGCCGAGCGAGACGCCGGGAGCGAGGTTGAATGAGAGCGCAACCGCGGGGAATTCGTTTTGATGGGTAACGATCAGCGGCGCCAGACGCTTATCAAGCTTGGCGAAAGTCGATAGCGGAACGGGAGGCGGCTGTTTGGCGGTGCTTGAAGATGGCGTCGTTGGAGAATCGGTCACCGTCGGCCGAGCTGTCTCTTTCCTGGAATAGACGCTTGTAAGCGCGTCGGCGGTGTTGCGATATTCGGGAGCGACCTCGACAATGACTTTGTACTGATAAACCGGCCCGTAGATAGTCGCGATCTGGCGCTGCCCGAAGGCGTCGTACAGATCCTGGACGATCGTCGAGACATCGAGGCCGAAGCGGGCGGCGGCGTCCCGGTTGATGTCAATCATCACCTGCTGGCCGAGATCTTGCTGGTCCGTGGTAACATCGGCCAGTTCCGGCTGCTTTCGCAGCTCGCGAAGGAACTTGTCGGCCCATTCGCGAAGTTCTTTCGCGTCGAGGTGCTGAAGCACGTACTGGTAACGTGTGCGCGTCAGCCGGCTTTCAATCTGAATGTCCTGCACCGGTTGCAGATGCAGCGAGATATCGTGCACTTCGGCGACCGCGTCATGCAGCCGCTCCATGATTTCCGCGGCCGACGAACTCCTGCGGTCGGGAGGTCCGATGTCGATGTAGAGACGGCCACTGTTGACCGTCGGATTGTCTTCGCCAACTCCGACAAAGCTCGAGACGCTGATCACGTCCGGGTCGCGCGCGATGATCTCGGCGATCCGCCGCTGCAACAGCGACATGTTCTCGAACGATACGTCCTGCGCCGCATCAGTCACGCCGCCGATTAGCCCGGTATCTTGTTCGGGCACAAAGCCTTTCGGAACGAGAACGTAGAGCCAGATGCTGGCGGCAAAAGTCAGAACTGTCAGCACCAGGGTCAAAGTCGCGGTGGCGCAGCGACCAAACAAGACCTGCCTCGTAAACCGCGCGCATCGCATCGAAGGCGCGCTCGGTCTTTCGGTAAAACCAGCCCTCCGCGGCGGCATCCTGGCGCTTGAGCAGCGCGGCGCACATCATGGGGGTCAAGATCAGCGAGAGCACGCCGGAAATGACGATGGCGACCGAAAGCGTGATCGAGAATTCACGAAACAGGCGACCGACGATGCCGCCCATCAGCAACAGCGGGATGAACACGGCGACCAGCGAAATGGTCAGCGATACAATGGTAAAGCCAATCTGTCGCGATCCCTTGAGCGCGGCATCGATCGGATGATCTCCCGCTTCGATGTAGCGGACAATATTCTCGATCATGACGATGGCATCATCGACGATGAAACCCGACGCGATGCTCAGCGCCATCAGCGAAAGATTGTCGAGGCTGAATCCCAGTGCGGCCATGACGCCGAAAGTGGCAATCAGCGTCGCGGGCAAGGTGACACTGGGAATAAGCGTCGCCCAGAATTTCCGGAGAAACAGAAAAATGACGAGGATGACCAGCGCCACCGTGATCGCCAGTGTCTGCTGAACGTCGTACACGGCTGTGCGGATGGTCGTGGTGCGGTCGGCCGCGATGTTGATTGAAAGTCCACGCGGTGCCGATCTTTGAATTGCCGGCAGCAGTTCCTTGATGGCGTCGACCACGGCGATGATATTGGCGCCCGGTTGTCGCTTGACGTTGAGGATGAGCGCCGGCTTGCCGTTGTACCAGGCTGCGAGCTTTTCATTTTCGACACCGTCGACCGCCTGGCCGATATCGGTGAACTTGACCGGCGCGCCATTTCGATAGGCAATGATCGCGTCGCGATAATCTTTGGCTGCGAACAATTGATCGTTGGCGCCGACTTCGAGCGATTGCCGCGGACCGTCGATTTGGCCTTTCGGCAGGTCGGTGGTGCTGGTTTCGATGGCGCGGCGAACGTCCTCCAGCGACAACCCGAGCGCTGACAACTGACGGGGATTGACTTGCAGCCGGACGGCGCGCGCCGCCGCTCCTTCCGGGGTGACTTCACCGACGCCGTCGACCTCGGCCAAACGGGGGATGAGCGCAGTCGCCGCATATTCGGTCACCGCGTAAAGCGGCATCGTGTCCGAGGTCAGCGCGATCACGAGCACCGGCATGTCGGCCGGGTTGAACTGATGATAAATCGGCGGAAAAGGCAGGTCGTTGACCGGCAGCCAGCCGGTAGCGGCATTGATAGCCGCTTGAACGTCGAGCGACGCCGATGCCAGAGTTTTCGACAGCTTGAACTGCAGCGTGATCTCGCTCCTGCCGTAGGAGCTCGACGAACTCATCAGCGACAGTCCGGATATGCGGCCCAGGAAATGTTCAAGTGGGGCCGAAATCGAACTTTGAATGACGTCGGGGGAGGCGCCGGGCCAGGCGGTGCTGACCTGGATGGTCGGAAATTCTACGGTCGGCAGCGCCGCCACTGATAATTGTCGATAGCCGAGCAATCCGACCAGGACGACGGCGATGACCAGCAAAGTCGTTGCGATTGGCCTGACAATGAATGGCGCAGAAACATTCATTCTGTAACGGAGGCTCTCGATCCCACGTCTGTCGCCTCCGGGATGATGCTTACACGGCTTCCGGCCTGAAGCCGCTGATAGCCGTCAAGCACGACATTGTCGCCCTCCTGGATGCGGCCCTCGATCAACGAAGTGCCGCCGAGTGATTGCCTGACGCGAATTGGACGGATCGCGGCGGTGTTGTCAGGGGTGACCATCCAGACATAGTCGCCTTTGGGTCCTTGATGCACGGCCGCACTCGGCACAGTAAGGCCGTCATTGCGCTTTTCGACCACGATGCGGCAATCGACGAAATCGCCGGGCCAGAGTTTTTCCTGCTCATTGGGAAAATTGGCCTTCAGCGTTATCGTGCCGGTGTTCTGACTGACCATGACGTTGACTGTCTGAACCTCGCCGCGACCGAGCGGCGTAATTCCGTTCTCGGCATAGGCAAATACCGGCAAGCTGGTCATGCCGAGCGAGACGCCGTGTTGTTCCAGTTCTTTTGCCGAAACAGTAATCAGAGCTGAAATCGGCTTGAGCTGGACGACGGTCGCCAATGTCGTTTCCTGGCCCGCACGAACCAGATTTCCGGGATCGACCGCGCGAATGCTGATGCGCCCGTTAATCGGAGACTTGATGGTCGCGTAGTCGAGCCGCGCTTGCGCGTACTTCATCTCGGCTTCGTATTGAGCAACCTCCGCCGTGTATTGGCCAACCAGCATCCGCTCCTGGTCGGTTTGTTTCTGCGAGGCGAAGTCGTGCTTGAGCAGCTCTTCGTCGCGCCACAAATTGGTTTTGGAGTTCTCAAGCTGAACGGCGGCGCGATCGCGCTGCGCCTTCGCCAGGTCCAACCTCGCCTGGTAAATTGTCGGATCGATCTCGACCAACGTGTCGCCAATTTTGACGTCTTGCCCCTCCTGGAACGGCATCTTTGTGATGATGCCGTCGACCTGGGCCGTAATATCGATTTTGTAATAGGCTTGAACGGTGCCGATACCGGAAAGGTAAATCGGGACTTCGCTCTTCCGTACGGGCGTCACGGCAACGCGCGCGACCGCGGAACCGCCTTTCTCATCCGCCGGCACGGCCCGGCTCGCCGGGACGGTGCGTGAAACGCTTTCTTCCGTAGCCGCCTCTGCTACGCGCTGGTTGGTTTCAGCTTTGCCGGCCTGGATCCAACTCGGCGAAGGCCACCCGGTTTGCCAGAAGTAAAGCGCCCCGCCGCCAAGCAGCAAAGCGATCGCCAGAAGCACCAGCCTGACGCGCATAGTTCTTGTTCCAATTCCCGCGCACTGCGGAAACTTCTAAAATCGTCGTTTTCACAAAATCTTAGAATAATCAAGAAATTACTATACGACATGTGACAGGTCCTGTACACAAATGGCCGAGCACTGCGTGATGACGTCGTGAATCGACGGCGGTGTGCGACGCGGCAATTTCGAAAAACACCCGCGCCGCCCGCAAGCAAGTGGGTAGCGGCCGATTTCCCGGAACATTCGGGTTTTTACGGCTGCGGAGCGGCGGCCTGTCAGGCAAATCGAAAATTGGGATTAGGCATTTCCGGCGACGCTGTAATTTGGTGGATGTCCACCGAGAATGTCCGCCTCGATGACTGCGGTCGCTGGACCGCGATTCTTGATGCCGAAGAACGCGAGCGCGCGGGTCGCTTCGCTTTCGACCGTGACCGCATTGATTTCATTGCTGCGCATGCGTTGTTGCGCCGCATGCTTTCGTTTCACCTCGAGCAACCGGCAAAGCAATGGCGGTTCGTTACCGGTGAGTTCGGGAAACCCAGAATAGCCGAGCAATTCCGGCTGCCCGATATTGATTTTAACCTGGCGCACACCCGCGGCTTGGTGGCGGCCGCACTTGTCGCGCGCGGCAAGATCGGCGTGGACGTAGAGAATATCGACGCCACGAAGGCGGATTTTCAGGTCGCACAAAACTATTTTGCGTCTCCGGAAATCGAGATTTTGCGTACCGTGCCCGCTTCGGAGCGCGCGGTCTGCTTTTTCAAGTTTTGGACACTCAAGGAAGCGTATCTCAAGGCGATCGGTACCGGGCTTGGGACGCCGCTTGATTCGTTTGCCTTTACACTCGTGCCGACCGGCATCGATTTTCTTCGAGCACCAGGCGACGATCCGCAGCGTTGGCAATTCGAGACGCTGCCGGCGAGCAGCGGACATGTTTTATCGGTCGCCGTGGCAGGAGAGGATGGCGAGCGCTTTCGCTTTGCCCCGCGCGAGGTCAATCCGCAGGATCTTTAGCACCGCCACAGTCTGCAATCAGCGCACGGTCGACTTGCCGGAAGCCGCGGCGATAACTAGGCAGCGCGCTCCAACAGGAAAGTCTGCCTCCGCCCCTGTTCGTAATCGTGGATGCCGGTCCAATCGGTTATGCCCAAAGCATTCCAGTCAATCGGGTGGCAACGAAAACCGAAGAAATCGCACAAGAAGGCAATCAAATCCGCGGTCGGAATAGCGATAACATTACCGCCAGCGCTGTCTCGACGAGGCACCTTGTTGCCGGCGACTTCCGGCATCTGCAGCGTAAAGCGCAAAACCGGCCCGCGACCCGGCGCAATGTTGGTGTCCAAAATGATGAACCGCGATTCCAGCTTCTGCCATTCGCGGAACATTTGCTGCGGGTCGAGGCGTTCGAAAAACCTCACGCACATGATCATGTCGAAGGAATTCGGTTCGAAATGGGCAAGCGCCGGGAGAACGTCTGCATTTATAATTTCATACGATCCAGGAACCGCCTCCGCCAACGTTCTGGCGGCTTTTGCCGCCAGGCGGGGCAGGGGCTCGACGCACGTCACATGAGCGGCGCCGGCGTCAAGAGCCGCCAATCCCCAACGACCGTCGCCCGACGGCAATTCCAGCACGCGAGCATTTTCGAAAAGACCGAGGTTCTGCTGCACGATTGCTTTGAAAAGCTGCCGCGAGCGAACGATATCTACGTACGCTGCGGAGGGACGGTTCGCGCCGGACAAACGATTGATGTGGCGATCGTAAAGACCTTCAAAATGTGAGGGCGGCGTCCCATCGCCGACAGCGGCGGGCCCAGCGACAGACTTGCCTCCAGCGGCGCTCGGCATGGCGGGCGCGAAGCCGTCCCCGGCCTTGGTTTCGGCTTCGAACCGGGCAATCCATTCCGCGTTGGTTCCGTCGCTTTGTCTCTCGACCGGCGGAATCTCAACGGCCTTTCGTTCGTCGTGCTCGACACCGAGCAACGCGAGGATGGCTTGAATAGTGCCGGCGCGGTCGGCCGCCAAATCTTCGTAGGCGAGTTTGAACGGGCGCGCATCGTGCTCGGCAAACCATTGCTCCCACTCCTGCTCCTGGTGCACGAGGTCCGCGATGCATCGTTCAATGAGCTCGCGATTGTAGGTCGTGGGCGACGTTACGGCCCTCGTCTGCAGCGACGTCCATGTACTCGTTTGATAGGCTTTCGCCATGGACACCGCCTGCGCAATCTTGTTCCGGCGGGTGGTGTAAATGAAGGCCAGCGGATGCAGCACGTCGAGCAGGGCAGGGTAGCCGCGAAGGAACGGCTTAAAGTGCTGGATGTGAACGTTCATGCCAAAGACGCCATTAGGCGAGGAGCGGCAGGCGACAAGTTTGGCGATGTAATCGCCTGGCGACGTCGCACGGAGGCGGTTCATCATTGGCCGCATGTCATAGGCTGGAAACAGATATTCGCACGGCGCGCCGAGTACGCCGGTTTTCCAAAGCTCGCCGGAAAGGAACTGGCTGCCAGAGCGTGGCAACGATGCGATGATGTATGATTTCCGCAGCGTGACCGGTCCTTCGAAATCGAAGGCTTCGTCAGTCCGGCGAATCGCTTTTTGCGGCGCGGTCGCTTCGACTTGCATCCATAAACCCGAGATCAAAACCGGATCACGTTATTCCGCGAGCCGCGGCGGACGCACAAGCTAATTGTTTGCCGCGCTCTTATCGTGGAAAAAGTCCCAGAGAGTCTGCGCGGCGCTTGATCCGCCCATGCCACCTCCGGCGCCGCCAGGCTGACGGTGGCCGCCGCCGACCACGCTGTAAAGAACGATTGGCGCGCCCGAACAGGCCGTCCAACGATCGACCACGACCGATTCCATTCCACCATAGTCCGATTGCCCCGTGTTCGAGCGCTTGGGCGCCATGTTGCATCCATTGAGCTGGCGGAAGAATGTAATAGTGCGCTCCGTTCCCCAGACCTTGAGGCCGCCCGCCGTGATCCCGCCGTTGTAAGGCACGACCTGATCCGCCGTGCCATTCATCATCAGCAGGGGCATTGGCCTAGACGGATGGCAATCCTGACCCGTGTTCGCAGGCATAGACGCCAAAAACACCCCGATCGCGGCGAACAATTCTGGCGCGTCACACGCCATGCGCAAAGCCATGAGGCCACCATTGGATATGCCGCCCAGATAAATGCGCCTGGGATCCGCAATTCCGCGATGGACCAGATCATCGACCAGTTGTTTGATGAACGCGCTGTCGGTGCCGTTCGTGGACCTTCCGGTGCGGTCGCGAAAGCCGGGCGGAAAGACGTTCCACTCTCCATCAATCCCGTTCGGCAAAACAGTCACGAAGCGCTCGCGCTCGCCGAGCTGCTCGAATCCCATCCACCGCGCTTTGGCCGCGCTACCGCCCTTGCCATGCAAGAAAATAAGCGTGGGGAGCGGCCCCGATGCTTGCGGATTTGCCAGAATGTATGACCGCTCTTGGCCCCCGACCTGAATGCTCGCCTCTTGAGCGCCCAGCGCGACCGCCCCTGGTATGGTGTCGGTCCCAAAGTGAACAGCGGCAGTAATGGCAATCGCGCACGCAGCGACACAATAAAGGAATTGTCGCGCCTGCATCATTATTCTCCGTTGAAGTCGCCGCGCCGTTCACATTGACTTATTTATTGCCACAATTGTGGCAAGGCCTGTTACACGCGTTGAGTGTCGACACTAAATGCACTGAACGACCGGCAGAAATAGAATACCTTGCCAACTCAATCCGCATGCCGTTATTTCCGGCGTACGAACAAAAGGGGCGCTCATGACCGAAGATGAAGCCAGCGCGACTATTCAGGGCTTGAACGAGCGCTTCGCCGAAGCTTTCAAAGCTGGCGATTTTGCCACACTCGGCAGCATGTTCGCCAACGACGCCATTTTTTGCCCGCCCAACGCCAACATGATCACCGGCAAGGGCAATATCCAATCGTTTTGGGAACGAAGCAAAACCATTCAGACACTTCGTTTCGATTCGCAGCGGGTAAAAATGCTGGGTCCGGATGCGATGAGAGTTGTCGGGACAATGACGACGCAAGTCGCTTTCAGGATGCCCCAGGGTGTTGCTGAATACGCCGAACAGCAATCGCGCGAACTCAATCTCAAATATATTTTTGTCTGGCAAAGGGTAGATGGTGAATGGAAGGTTGAGAGCGCCATCTGGAATAGGATTGGGCCGGCTAGGGGTCTTTATCCTCTGCCGGCGGCGGTCCGCCGGGGACCCCAGAATAATCCGAGAAGTGGAATCGGGCCCGGTGTCGGTCAGCGCGGAGCCGGAGGTGGCGGGCCAGCCGGTGCTGGTCCGCGCGCGGGAGTAGGGCCCGGTGGCGGTCCGCGCGCTGGTGTTGGACCTGGCGGCGGTCCGCGCGGCGGTATCGGCCCGCGCCGCGCGCGGTGTGACCTGGCGGCGGTCCGCGCGGCGGTATCGGCCCCGGCGGCGGTCAGCGCGCCGGTATCGGACCTGGTGGCGGTCCGCGTGGCGGCATCGGCCCTGGTGGCGGTCCTCGTGGAGCCGGAGCTCCGGGCGGCGGCGCTAGAACGGCGCCGGGCCAAGCTCGTCAACAGAATCCAGCTCAGGAAGACGACGACGCCGAATAACGCTGCCTTGTGTGTTCGGTAGGTGGCGACTTCGGCAGCACTCGTCGTCGTGAGCCGCGTCAATAATTTAATGTGATGATTAAGAATTCGGTGGAAGCGAAGAGTTGCTGCTGTGCAACCCAAGCCGGCCGCGGCTGGTTTCCATGCAAGAACTGCGGTATCAATTTCGGCGGCGTTGTGACGCGAACAAAATCCCATGGACAGTAAGAGCGCTCCGACTTCACGCGACGATTTTTTTCTGCTGTCTTCGTACGTCGCACCTCGGACAGTAACGGAAGAGAAGCTTGCGGAAATTTGGCAGCGGAACCTCGGCTTGGATCGCGTCGGTGTAGCCGACTATTACGAGGATCTCGGCGGTAGTTCCTTGCTGGCGGCGGCCATCATCGTTGAAATTCAAAAGGTCTTCGGGGTGGAGATCGAAATGATCATGATGGTCAACGCGCCGACGATCGAGGAACTGGCGCGCATGGTTGAAGATCTCATACGCAAGGCGAAGGGTTAATCATGCTCATTCCCATACAGCCGTTGGGTACGAAGGCGCCAATGTTTCTGGTGCACGGCAATACAGGTTTTATGCCGGTAGGTACCGCATTTGCGCGCGTATTGGGACCAGATCAGCCGGTTTACGTGCTCAATGCGCGCGGTTTCGACGGGACGCCACCGCATGAGACCGTGGCCGAGATGGTTGATGAATATCTCGGCGAAGTTCTGAGCGTGACCTCGACCGGTCCCCTCGTCGTCGTTGGCATGTGCGCGGGGTCGCTTGTCGCGCTGGATCTCGCTACCGAGTTGGCGGCTAAGGGATGCGAGATGGGGCCTTTGATCCTGATGGACCCGCCGCGCGTTCCCTATGGCAAGGCCGCCGTCGAAGTGACCGACGAAATCGCCCGTCAATTATACGAGTACACGCGCAGCGTAATAACCAATCAGTCCAAGATCTGGTTTATGGAACAGCCGTTCGATGTGAACGATCCGCAACAGCTGCACAATGCGATCGTAACGGGAATGGCGGCGATTACCGCTACTTCGAAATTTACGCCGCGGCCTTTTCTCGGCACCGTCGAGTTGATTCTCAGCGCTGAAATGGCGCCTCCGTTTTTCGGGCGCGACAGGCCCTGGCATAAAATTCTGCTCAATCCGCCTGTCATCCATGCGATGCCGTTCGGACACGCTGAAATGCTTCAAAAGCACCGGTTCGACGTAGCCAGACTCTGTACGAATGTCGCTGCAGTGGAATGCGCGCCGCGGCACGGCGCCGCGGCCGTTGGGTCAGCGCTTCGACCAGGAACAGCCTCGAGCGCGCTCGCAGCAACCGTTTAGCCAAATGGCCGGAGAATAGGTTTCGGTTCATTTTAAAAAACGGCGGCACTGCCTCTTCGTTTCAACTGCCGCTTGGGATTTGGCCCGTGCAGCCTGCGATCGATAGCCCGGACAGATGAACCTTCTGGCCATTGGCGACCTTCACGTCAGCCACTCGCTCAATCGCAATGCGCTCCGTTCTTTACTCGATCGCCCGGATGACTGGCTTATCATCGCAGGCGACGTTGGAGACACCGAGGAGCAGGTTGCGCATGCGTTTACGATTTTGTCGGAACGCTTCGCCAAGCTGATCTGGGTCCCGGGCAACCACGAACTATGGACCACAAGCGAAGAACCGGGCGCTCCAGACTTCAGCCGTGGGCGAGGCACGTTATAACGCCATGGTCGCCCTGGCGCGTTCGTTAGGCGTAGTAACGCCCGAGGATCCCTATCCAATCTGGCCTGCCGGCGAGCGTCCTGTCGTCATTGCGCCGTTGTTTCTTCTCTACGACTACACCTTTCGGCCCGACGATATTGGCGGCGCCGATGTGGTCGACTGGGCGGCGGCAACAGGAGTGGTTTGCGCCGACGAAGCGCTATTGCATCCAGCGCCGTATGCCGACCGCGCCGCCTGGTGCGCGGCGCGGGTCGCCGCAACCGAAAAGCGGCTCGCGGCATTGCCAGAGGATTTTGCGACCGTTCTAGTGAATCACTATCCGCTCGATCATCGCCACGCGGTGCTGCCGCGCATTCCGCGATTTTCACCGTGGTGCGGAACGCGACTGACGGAAGGTTGGCATCGCCGCTTTCGCGCGGTCTCCATCATTTACGGGCACTTGCACGTGCGTAACAACTTCGAGGAGGATGGCGTTACTTTCCACGAAGTGTCGCTCGGCTATCCGGGACAGTGGAAGGATGCGATCGACCAATATCTTCGTGTCATTTTTTGATGCGGCCCGGGTAGGGCGGTCGACGAAGACGATCCTATGGATGGGCTTGGTGGAGCCAGGGGGAGTTCGAACCCCCGACCTCTTGAATGCCATTCAAGCGCTCTCCCAACTGAGCTATGGCCCCAGCAGAAGTCAGACGTCGTGGTCAGTAGCCGAAATCGGCCTCGTGGTCGCCCGATGACTGATTCCCGATTTAACAACGTCCGTCTACCCTTCCTCCTCGTTCTCGATGTCGCTGCCGATGATATCGGTCACGTCAGCGTCTTCCTCCTCCTGCTCCTCGATAAATGTCGAGTCGTCGAGATTTTCGTCCATCTCGACCTCCTCTTCGAGGTCAGGCTCGGCAGTTTCCACCGGCGCCTTCGCACCTTGCGATTCGGCCTCGGCGTCTTCCAGCGAGACGAACTCGGCTTCCTGCGGCTCAGGAGTTGCAGCTTCTTCCGCGGGAACGGGCGCGGGGCGCGGCGCGACCGGGGCCGGTTCGGGCCGCGCACGCGAAACGTACGTTTCCACCGGCACGACCTTGCCTGTATACGGCGAGATCACCGGGTCCTTGTTGAGGTCATAAAACTTGCGCCCAGTCTCGGGGCAGACACGCTTGGTGCCGAGTTCCGCTTTCGCCACAGCCGAAATCCCTTCAATTTGGCAGCTTCACTTGGCTAGTCGTGCCGCGCCTGTCAATAGCCGCGAATAGACCGGCGTTGGGGGCGATGCTCGCCCTTCCGATAGCGTGGCGCGCCCACAATCCGATCATTGCCGCTATCGCGCGAATTGATTTGGCTTATAAATCGCAGCGTTCCACTGCACCGTCACCCGGCCAGCCAGGTGTAAATGATCAGGCTCTTTCGAATCACCGGAGTAGGCGCGGGATCGCCGGCCAATGCCGAATACAACTCGGATTTTTGGCGCGACGAGGGGGTGGAGAGGGGCCATTGGGTTGGCGAGAAGGCGACGGTTGACTAGCGGGCGCAGATCCGAACCCATGGGGCTGGCAATAATAATCGTGTCTAGAGACAGTGAATGAGCACTAATAACTATCCGCACTTGTTTTCGCCGCTGCGGATCAGAAACACCACCCTTCCGAATCGCGTGGCGTTCGCTCCGGTATGTCCGACTTGGGTCCGCTCGCCGCATGAAGGAATCTTTACCGAACAGGCGGTCGCCTACTACGAAGAGCGCGCCAAGACTGGTTTGGGAATGATCATTCTTGGCGGTCACCTGATCGACAAGAACACGATCTACACGCCCATGGGGTTTCCCGGGCTCTGGAATGATGCGCAGCTCGAAGGCCTTGCGAACGTCGCCAGGGCGGTAAAACGGCACGGTTGCGCACTGTCGGTGCAACTTCTGCATCTCGGCCTACGATCGCCGACGCCGTTTTTGAAGACCGATCCGGCTCGCGATCCTTACGAATACGATCCCTACATGCTGGCGCCGAGCCAGCTTCCCGCCGGAGAAATCCCCGGCGGTCCAACGCCCAAGGAACTGGAAGAGCACGAGATCGAATACATCCTGCAGTGCTTCGAGGATGCGGCCAAGCGGGCAATCTCGGCGGGCCTCGACGGCGTGGAATTTCACATCGCCCACGGCTACTTACCCTGGCAGTTCCTTTCCCCCTTCTACAATCATCGCAAGGATCGCTGGGGCGGCTCGTACGAAAATCGGTTGCGATTTTCGATCGAAGCGATGCGGCGCATCCGCAAAAGGATCGGCGACCGGCCGTTCATCGGCTACCGGATCAACTCGACGTCTTTTTGGGAAGGCGATCTCGAAATCGAAGACATCAAGCGCATTCACGCGGATTTCGAAAAGGCGACCGATATCGATTACGTAAGCGTTTCGGCGGGAGTGCATCACTCCTGGATCCATACACCGATGACGTTCGAGGAAGGGTGGGAGCGCGAGTACACCCGCGCCATCAAATCCGTGTCGACGAAGCCGGTGCTTCTAGTCGGAAGGGTGAGCCATCCAGGCGTCGCCGACGAACTCGTTGGCTCAGGCGACGCTGACGCCGTTTTGCTGGCGCGGCAAATGATCGCCGACGAACAGTGGATGACAAAGGTCAAGGCGGGGCGCGTGGCCGACATCCGCCGTTGCGTCGCCGCTAATTATTGCTGGCGCGCGGTCATTCGCGGCAGCCGGGTGCAGTGCGCCTATAACCCGGTCGTCGGGCGCGAGGGAGTGTGGGGCGCAAGCTCGATGACGAAGGCGTCGTCCTCAAAGCGGGTGCTCGTTATTGGCGCCGGCCCCGCCGGTCTCGAGTTTGCCCGGGTGGCTGCGGCACGAGGCCATGAGATCGTCGTCTATGAGCGGGAGCAGCACGTAGGCGGACACGTGCGTGCTTACGGGGCGCTGCCTAATCGGCAGCAATACGGGACCATCGCAACGTGGCTTGCCGCGCAGGCGACTGGTAACGGCGTCAAGGTCAAAACCGATAGCCCGGTGACTGCCGAGAACATCGATGCGGTGCTCGACGCAGAGCGGCCGGATCACATTGTGGTTGCTACCGGCGCTCAATACCGGAAGGACGGATTTCAGGGGCAGACGGGGAAGGCAATACCGGGCTGGGAGACGGGTCGCTGCGTCACCTGGGATGAAGTCGCTCTCGACAAAGTGAAGGTGTCGGGAGAAGTGCTGGTCATTGACGAGCTTGCTGACGTTGCCGCACCGCTCACCGCGGTCAAATTGGCAAAGCTCGGCTGCAAGGTCCGGCTGCTGACAAAATGGCCAATGGTCGGCATGGAGACGGCCGCCGAAGTGTACCTGCACTGGATCTTGACGTATCTCTACGAGGCGGATGTTGAAATGATTGCGGATCACGCGGTCAAACGGATCGGGGGGCGGGAAGTTGAGATCGTCAATATCTACCAGCCCGCGCGCACTCGTTCGATCACTGCCGACACTATTGTAATGGCAACTTCGCGAAGCTCTGAAAACGCCCTTTATCATCTGTTGCGTGAGCGGGGGCGCAGTGTCGAAGCGATCGGCTGCGCGGTTGCGCCGCGAACCGTCTACGAAGCAACGCTCGAAGGTCACCGCTCGGCGCGCAAGCTTGGCGCGCGCCAATGGGGCCAGATTGGGGGCGCGACAGCGCCGCGTCACCTCTCCGCATGACTGAAGACGCACCGCTGACCGCACGACGCGCCGGCCCACTGAAGGGCCGCGTTCGCGTACCCGGCGACAAATCGATTTCGCACCGGGCGCTGATACTTGGCGCGCTGGCGGTTGGAAAGTGCAATATCAGCGGGCTTCTTGAAGGCGAGGATGTGGTCAATACCGCCAAAGTAGTAACGGCGCTCGGCGCCGCCACCAATCGGCGCGGAGAGGGGGAATGGGAAGTCTGCGGCGTGGGTGTCGGCGGTTTTGCAGAGCCAACGCGTCCGCTGGATTTCGGAAATTCGGGCACCGGTTGTCGTCTCATGCTAGGCGCGGTGGCTGGATGTCCGATTACGGCGATCTTCGATGGCGATGCATCGCTGCGCCGACGGCCGATGCAGCGGGTGCTTGAGCCACTGAAGCGGATCGGAGCAAGAGCGCAGAGTGCGGCGGACGGCCGCTTGCCGGTGACACTGATCGGCGCCGGCGATCCTATCCCGATCCTATTCGAGCCCCCGGTCCCGTCGGCGCAGTTGAAGTCCGCTGTCCTTCTGGCCGGATTATCTGCACCGGGACAAACCGTTGTCGTCGAAAGCGAGGCGACGCGCGACCACACCGAAAAAATGCTTGCTTATTTCGGTGCTGAGGTACGCGTTGAGCCTGAGATCAACGGCGGCCATGGAAACCGTGTGACACTTGTAGGCCAGCCTGAACTCGCGCCGCGGCCGATTGTAGTGCCTGCCGATCCCTCATCAGCCGCGTTCCCGCTGGTCGCGGCAATCATAACGCCCGGTTCAGAGATCATCCTCGACGGTGTGATGATGAATTCGCTACGCACCGGACTATTGACGACGCTCGGCGAGATGGGGGCATCTATCGAGCGAGTTGAAATTCGCACTGAAGGTGGTGAGGAAGTCGCCGACCTGCGCATCCGTTCCGGTGCGTTGCGCGGCGTCGACGTTCCTGCTTCCCGAGCCCCGGCAATGATCGACGAATATCCGATTCTTGCGGTGGCCGCCTCGTTCGCCGAGGGCGAAACGCGAATGCGCGGCTTGAAAGAATTGCGCGTCAAGGAATCCGACAGGTTGGCGGCGACCGCAGCGATGTTGCGGACCAACGGCATCGAGGTCGAAATCCAAGGCGATGACCTTATCGTCCGCGGACGTGGCCGCGCCCCCGGCGGGGGGCAGGTGATGACCCACATGGATCACCGCATTGCCATGTCCGGACTGGTCATCGGCCTTGCCAGCGAGCAGCCGGTACGAGTGGACGACGCAAGCTTCATCGCCACCAGTTTTCCCGGTTTCGGCAGCTTGATGGGTAAACTGGTGCGAATTTCGCCTAGCTAGGGCGGTAAAACAAAAAAACTGTGCCGCGAGTATTCGTAAACGAGCCTGTGAAAAGCCTCCAAATTCTTGGAGTAGGGCACACGGGCCGCGACAGCACGAGGCGCCATAGCGCCGGGGCACGAACTTAATTGAACGTCATTTTGCGCCCGCTAACGGGGCATCGAACCGAAAGTAAGCAACGTCGAAGTGATGATTACGCAAGCGAACACGGTGAGAACGGTTGCTGTGATCCGTGGCAGCAGCGCTCGGGCAGTTTCCGTGAGGTAGTGACCGACCGAAGCGCCAACAACAATCCATCCAATGGAGATCGGCAGCATGGTTAGCGCAAAGATCCCGCAGTAAGCGCCGAACTCGACAACCCCGCTGAAGGGCGGGAAACACCGCGAATGCGAAAATCAGGGCTTTCGGGTTGAGAAAAGTGGTAATAAAGAAACTCTCGTCGGCGTCACAATCCCTACTGAGTATTCGGGGTTATTTATCTGCTTACGCCAGAGACGCCAGGCAAGAGTTATCAGATACACGCTCAACGCGACGCGCAAGACCAGCCCAAAATATGGCCACGCATCGATCATCGGCCTGAGAACGCAAATCACCAAAGAGATACCGAGAATATAGCCCGCAGCCTCCATGGCTATCAGCGGCAACGATCTCTTCAATCCGACGAGCGCCCCTGAAGTCGACAACAACGTATTGGTTGGCCCGGGAGCAATCAGGATAGAGGCTACCGCGATTACGAACGTTGGCAGATTATACATCGAACTATCTCAGACCCGATGGCTCGAAGCCGTAAGTGACATCTAAGCACCCTGCGGCAAGAGTTGACTGCGACGCCTGATCGAATCATGCCCAGGTTGCTAGCCTCGAAAAATAGCGCCGGTCGTTGGCAAGGATCCTTGCCGTAAGTCCTATTGGGAGGATTGTTCGACGAGGTAGCACGGATGACAAATCGTGGTGCGGCGCGATGTATTCCGGCCGCTCCCCGAATCGAGGCAGCGCATCATTTTTTAATCCCGCGGGGGATGCGTGTCAGCGGTAGCATTCGAGAGGTGCGGACGGATGGAGTTCCAAGTTTGCCCATCCAGCTGATCCCCGTGGACTTTTTTTCGCCATCACCGAGTAACATTGAAGAATTTCGCGTCACAACACTAAGTCAAGACGGAATACTGCACA
>CAWJUQ010000020.1:0-38595 GCA_963846055.1 uncultured Alphaproteobacteria bacterium | reverse complement strand
GACCCATAACAATGGGTGAATGAAGTTGGGTGGATTATGTCGGTTTTCGCTGTGAATTATCTCTGCCGCGAAGTGTTGCGCGATCACGCCTTCCGCGCCGCCATGAAAGCCGATCCGGCAAAGGCGCTGGCGCCGCTCGATCTCACCGACGCCGAGCGCAGCGCCCTCGTTGCCGGCGACGTCGGCGCGCTGTTCCGCATGGGAGTGAACGGCTTTCTGATGGGTTATCTCGCCCGCTTCGAAGTCTGCGGACTCAATGTGCAGGTTTACAACGAGCGCATGCGCGCAGTGAAAGTCGACGAGATCGGCCAGCCGGTCTGATCGGACCGTTACTTTCCGAGCGCGGCCAGCATCATTCCCGCAAGCGCGCCGAGAATAACAACCGCGAGCGGCGGCAGCCGCCACACCGTAAGAAGCACAAAGCCCGTGAGCGCCACACCGAAGTCTTCCGGCGTTTTGACCGAGCTTGTCCAAACCGGATTGTAAAGCGCGGCACCGAGAACGCCGACCACCGCGGCATTGACGCCACGCATGGCGGCTTGTGCGCCGACGCGCTTGCGGAAGCTCTCCCAGAACGGCAGCGCGCCGAGCAAAATTAAAATGCCGGGGATGAAAATACCGAACAAGCCGAGCGCCGCACCGGCTATCCCATGCGGCGACGTATTGACCACCGCACCGAGATAGGCCGCGAATGTGAATAACGGCCCGGGCACCGCTTGCGCCGCGCCGTAGCCCGCGAGAAACGCATCGTCGCTGATCCAGCCCGGCGCTACAAACGCTTCGCGCAGCAGCGGCAACACGACGTGCCCGCCGCCGAACACCAACGCGCCCGAACGGTAGAACGCGTCGAACACAGCCAGTCCCTGCGAGCCTTGCAGTTTTTGCAGGATCGGCAATCCCAATAGCAAAACAAAGAATATGGTGAGCGCCGCGACGCCGACGCCGCGCGACACCGGAACCGCGAAGTGACCATGCTCCGCTGGCGGAGCGGCGCGGCAGAGCCACAAGCCGACGATGCCGCCAAGAGCGATGCTGCCGATCTGCGACAGCGAAGAGCCGCTGAATAAAATGATCAAAGCGGCGACGACCGCGATAGAGGCGCGTTCCCGGTCGGGACATAACGTGCGCGCCATACCCCAGACGGCTTGCGCGACAATGGCGACCGCGACGAGTTTCAACCCATGCAGCACGCCCGTTCCAATCGGTCCGTTGAGCGAGCCGGCACCGTATGCGAACAGCACGAGCAAAATCGCCGAAGGCAGCGTAAATCCTGTCCACGCGGCGAGAGCGCCCGTGTAGCCCGCCCGCATCAGCCCGATCGAAAATCCGACCTGGCTCGATGCCGGCCCCGGCAAGAACTGGCAAAGCGCGACGAGATCGACGAATGCCTGCTCGTCCAGCCAGCGCCGGCGGACCACGAACTCCTCGCGGAAGTAGCCGATGTGGGCGATCGGGCCGCCGAAACTGCTCACGCCGAGCTTTAGATAGACGCGCAACACTTCGAGCGGCGAGCTCGCGCGTAGGTCTTGCGCCGGGGCACTGCTCACGGCCCGGCCTTGGCGTCAGTTCTTGAGATAATGCTTCTTATACCAGTCGACGATTTCGCTGCCGGTGGCGATCCAAACCTCCTGCCGCGACGTGATGTGCGCGAGCGCCTTGTCGAAATACTTGCTGCGATGCGGGTAACCGACCAGAAACGGGTGCAGGCAGATCGACATCACCCGCCCGGTTTTGGCGCCATCCTCATAGAGCACGTCGAACTGATCGCAGATCATCTGGCCGAAGACTTCTGGACTTTGCTTTAGGTCCAGGAACGCCGGGATGTCGTTGATCTCAACCGAATACGGCATTGCCAACATCGAGCCCTTTTTGACTTTCATCGGGTACGGTTGATCGTCGTTGGTCCAGTTGCCGACATAGTCGATGCCGTTCTCGGCCAAAATGTCGAGCGTGCGCACGGTCTCGCTCAAGGCTGGGCTGAGCCAACCGCGCGGCGCCTTGCCAACACTCTTGGTGATCGTGCTGACCACGTGCCTGATGAGCGCCCGCTCCTCGGCCTCCGTTTGGCTGTTGATCAGCGTCGAGTTGTTGTTACCGTGCCCCATCCATTCCCAGCCGAGCTTATTCCCCTCCTCGATAATCCGGGGATAGTGCGTGCAGACATCGGAGTTCAGCGCCACGGTCCCTTTGACGCCGTGCTTCTCCATGATCTCCATCATCCGCCAAATGCCGACGCGCACCCCGTAGTCGCGCCAAGAGTAATTCAGCACGTCGGGGTTGACCGGAATGGTGGTGAGCCGCGTCGAGGGGCGGTCGAACAGGAAATGCTCGATATTCGGGATCACCCACACCGCGACGCGGGCGCCGTTCGGCCACGACAGCCGCGGCCGGTCGATGATGGCGGAATACTCGAACCGGCCGTGCTCGGTCGGCACCGCCGCGGGGGCCACATGGGATTTTGCGGGACGTTTCTTTTTCACCGGTTTGCGCGGCACAGGTTCCTCCCTCAGTACGAGCTGGTAGCTTCACGACGCCCGACTAATGTCGCATAAGAGCCGCGTGGAAGTGAATGGACGACAAGGAGTTGTGAGATGGCCAATATCGTTGCCGGGTTCGGCGTGCCACACACGCCGGTATTTCCGTTTTTCGTCAAGCGCGACGGCCCGGAAAGCGAAACCGCAAAGCTGTTCGCGGCGCAGAAAGAACAGCTCGCCGCAGTGCGCCCGGACGTTATCGTGATGTTCGATACCGACCATCTCAATACGTTCTTCCTCGATAATCTGCCGATCTTTGCCGTCGGCGTGGACAAGGAGTTTACCGGCCCGAATGACGAGCCGCGGGAAATGCCGGTCTACAAAATCCCCTCCGCGCTCGATCTGGCGGCGCATATCCGCCGCACCAGTGTCGAAGCCGGTTTCGATACCGCGCTGACCCAGCATTATTCGGTCGATCATTCGGTAGCGGTGCCGCTGCACTTCCTCACGCCGCAGATGCACGTGCCGGTGGTGCCGTTCTTCATCAGCGGCCACGTGCCGCCGCTGCCGCCGGCGCAGCGCTGCTATGCGCTCGGACAAGCGGTCGGCCGCGCCATCGCTTCGTGGCCAGCGCCGCTGCGCGTCGTGGTCATGGGCTCGGGGAGCTTTTCCCTCGAAGTCGCCGGACCACGCATGGCGCCCGGCCGCACCGACGGCGTGCCCGATCCGGATTGGGCGTGGCGGATCATCAAGCTGATGGAAGAGCAGCAGGTCGATACGCTCATTAAAGAATCGACCGAACACCAGCTTCTCAAAGCCGGCAATGTCGGCGGCGAACTACTCAACTGGATCGCCATGCTCGGCGCCATCGGCAATCACAAGCCGACCTACATCGCGCCGCAGATGCAAAACGGCCACGCTTACGGCGTGTGGCGTTGGAATTAACGCGCGGCTGCGTTGTGCGTCCGCCGGTGACCGGATATCGTGCCGGCGCTTGCCTATAACGTCCAAAACTGGGGGGAACGGACAATGAGCGAACTTCTTTGCCTCGAACTAAGTGTCATCTGGTGGATCGTCCACGTGCTGTGTCAGGCGATCACCGCGCGTGGCGAATTTGGCGACGCCTATCTGTTCAGCCCGCGCGATGCCGTCGTGCATGCCAAAGGTTTGGTCGCGGGGCGCGCGACGCGGGCGCTGCACAATTACACGGAAAACCTCGTCCCGTTTGTCGCGCTCGATCTGGCGCTGATCGTCACGCAACACGCCGGCGGTCTCGGCGCGACGCTTTGGATTATCGGCCGCGTTATCTACTTGCCGATCTATCTCGTCGGCATTCCCTATATTCGGACCGCGGCCTGGCTCCTCTCCGTTGTTGGCCTCTTGATGATGCTCGTCCGGCTGATGGGACATTGATCGGTCCAACGAACTCCCGCGCTTGGGATCGAAGACGGCCGCTACCGGTGCGTCACGGCGCTCGCGCCATGACGCGTGAGGAAGTCAACCATGTTGCAGTTGTATGGCAACTCCCTGTCGCGGGCGATGCGCTGCATGTGGATGCTCGAAGAGATGGGCCTGCCCTATGAACTGATCAAAAAGAGCACGCGGCCCGAAGACCTGCAAAGCGCGGAATATCTGCGGCTCAATCCGAACGCACGTATTCCCACACTCGTTGACGGACCGTTTGTGATCTGGGAGTTGATGGCCATCAATCTCTACCTCGCGCAGAAGTATCAAGGCGGTTTGCATTGCACCAAGCCGGAGGTGCTCGGCATCGCGACCCAATGGAGTTTTTGGGCGATGCTGGAGATGGAAGATCTCCTGCTGGATTTGCTGATGCACCGCGCCATGCTGCCGGAATTTGGCCGCGACCCGTCTCACGTCGAGCGCGACGAGTTGTTGCTGAAAAAGCCACTACGCGTGCTGGATGAGGCGCTTGCGGCGCGTCCTTATTTGGCCGCGGACGATTTCACTGTCGCTGATCTAAACGTTGCGAGCATTCTCGCCTGGGGCAAAATGAGCAGGCTCGACCTGTCGAGCGTTCCCCACGTGGCGAAATGGCTTGATGCCGCGTTGCGCCGGCCCGCTTACGGACGGGTGCGCGCGGGCGGCAAGACTTAAGTGACGGAACGAACTTAGCCGAGCGTGCCGGCGCGGCCGTTACCGGGCGGCTTTGATCTTGTTGAATTCGGCCAGCGCGCTCGCAAACTTGTCGTTGAACAGCCACATGGCGTCGAGGATTTCGCGAAAGCTCGCCGACGTTCTGGCCCGATCCACACGCCCGAAGCGTAAAAATGCTGTTGTTGCGCAAGTATCCCATGACTTTCGGATCTGAAATCCGATAACCCGCGAGATTGCTCGAGCCGAGAGCGGCCCGGGTCGGGACTCGGGATAATCTGCACGAGTTCGAATACCTTCATTTGGTCGATCGGATCCGGTAGCGCCCGCGTGATGGCCGGTATTTGCCGGAAAAGCTCTGCGTGCGCGTTCATCAGCCCATCGCGAACCGCAAGCCAGTGATTGTAGCGGCGATCGAGATTGCCGACGCGCGCCTCCTCTTTGGCATCGCGGGCGATCAGTTCCGGAGCGAATGAGGCGATGGTGTCCTTTATCGCCAGCCATTTTTTCCGACCGTTCGCATCTTCCGACACGCCGGTCTGAAAGCTTCCTTTGTAGGCGTTGGAGCGCGCGTTACCGAGATTCTGCATACCGTTTGTCTCGGCAAAGAAAATGCCGACGCTGATGCGGCCGGCCAATGCCGCGTCCGCCGCATTAAGTCCTTTGGCGCGGGCGATCGCAGTTCCGAGTTCAACCACGTCTCTAAATGGCGTCTCCGAATATTGCGCAGCAGCGGGCGGCGCCTGCATGATTTTGAATAGCTCTCGATACTCATCGAGCAGCGGCGTGCTGGCGGCATCGAAGTAGGCGGGCGGAATGCCGAACTTGTTGGGGCGTCCGATTCTTGCCGGAAAAGCGTCGGTGAGGTCTTTGTAGGTACTGATCATGTCGTTGCGGGCGCGATAAAGCGCCTGCCCGGGCAAGTCCGGCAGAAGTCGATGCGTGCTGATCTGTACGCGCCGTTCACTCAGGATCGCCTTGAAGCGGCTGACGGCCTGCTCATAGGAATTCACCGCGTCCGACTGTGCAAAGGCGGCCATACAACCGGAGAGCAGTAACCCGGCGACAGCAGCAATTCGTCGCAACGCGGTGCCGCGTTGCGGCCACACGGTCTCGGACCAATTGCCTTTTTTGCCAGCGGCGGCCATGCTCTTTTTGAAGACGGCCGCGCTCGCGGCCTTCACTTCGTTAAAGGTTAACAGGGAGGACTATCACACATGCAATCACGCACAATTGCCGTTTGCGCGGCACTCGCGGCGGCAACTTTGCTGGCGCCGCAACACGCTTCCGCGCAAGCCAAGCGGGTCGTCTTTCTCGACGGTCCGATTGCCGACAAATTCATCGGCGGGTTGACCCGAAGCTTCACCGAGACCGCCAAAGCAAATGGGCTCGACGTATCGGTGGTGCAAAGTCCCTTCGACCCGGCGCTCCAAGCGCAGCAGATGGATGACGCCATCGCCAAGAAGGTCGACGCCATTGTCATGATGATCATGAGTCAGAAAGCGCTGGTGCCGGCGCTGACGCGCGCCAAGGAAGCGCACATCCCGGTCATCCTGATCAACACGCCGATCCCGCAGGAGGATCTCTATACGGCGTTTGTCGGCGAGGACAGTGCCAAGATGGGCGGCATGGCTGCGAAGACGATGGCGGAGGCCCTCAAGGATCGCCCGTCGGCCAAGGTTGCCATCATCGCCGGCAGCATGGACGAAGGCATCGCGCCAGCTCGCGTCGCCGCGTTCAAGAAAGAGATGGAAAACCATCCCAATATATCGGTTGTCGCGGTCGAAGAGACGCATTGGGCGCCGCCGGAGGCCGAACGCGCCGCAGGCCAGTTGCTCGCTCGCTTCTCCGGTCAAGGCGGCCTCGACGGCATCTACGCCATGAACGATCCGCTCGCCAACGGCGCCGTTCAGGGCGCTCAATCCGCCGGTGTGAAGCTTGGTACCGGCAAGGGCGAACTGGTCGTCGTGGGCGGCAATTGCCTAGCCATGGGCGTCGCCGACATCGAGCAGGGCACCATGTACGGCACGCTCTATCACACGCCGATCAACATGGGACACGACACCGGCGCTACGGTCGCCAAGATCCTCAAAGGCGAAAATGTGCCGAAGAAGCAATCGCGCGACCCTGAACCTATCACCAAGGCAAACGTAGAGAAGTACAAGACCGAGTGCACGTTCTAACGTCGGCACGACGCTGAAGCGGCGCGGCGGAGAACGCCGCGCCGTTATTGTTTTGGGCCCTACTCTGCGGGAGACGGTTCGCGCGGCCGATAAAACAATTCCACCCACGTGCGGCGAAGCGCAAACAGCCGCGGATCGAGATCGACCGCGTCGGCGACCGCCACCATGAACAACACTCCGCCGGTGACCACGTCCTGAACGGCCGGCGGCGTGCCGATGGCGTTCAATCCGGCGTTGAGCAGGCCGAGAACCAGCACCCCGCCGATAATGCCGATCGGTGTGCCCTTGCCGCCCGTCAACGAAACGCCGCCGATGATCGCGGAGGCGGTCGCCGGCACCAGCGCGTCGGTGAGCGCGACGCCGGACGCGGCAGCGAGGCTGTAGCTCAACAGTGACCCGCCCAGCGCCGCGAGCATGCCCGAGCACGCGAACACCGCGGGTAGGATCAACGAGGTGCGCACACCCGCAACCATGGCGGCGCGGCGGTCGCTGCCGGTTGCGTAAACGTCACGCCCGACGCGCGTGCGAGCCATGAAAAATGCGGCCGCGAGGAAAGCGGCAAGCGCGACGAGGCTGCGTAGCGAGAGAATCCCCAGCACTGGATGATTGACCGCCATGGCGACATCCATGCGCGGGTAGCTGATGGAAAGGTTGCCGGTTACCACATAGGCGAGCCCGCCGAGCGTCAGCAAACCGCCAAGCGTTACGCCGATCGAACCGAGCCGCAGCCACACCATGACGCCGCCCTGAAACAGGCCCCAGGCAAGGCCGCACAGCACCGCCAGCGCGACGCCGAGCACGGGGTATTCCGCGCCCGTCAGTACGGCAATGCAGCCCGAGAGACTAAGCATGCCGCCGACCGACAGGTCGAACTCGCGAAGGATCATCGACAGGCCGAGCCCAAGCGCGATCGGTCCGATGGTGGCGAATTGCTGAAGCACGCTGAACGCCGTAGCCGTCGTAAAAAACCGCCCCTGGCCGCCGTCGAGCGCCCACAGCACCAGCGTGATGACCACGAGCAGCAGATACGGACGCACGGAGCGGTTGGCAAAAAGGGCGCGCATGTCGATTAGTCGGAGTCGGCGAGCGTTTGCAGCATGATGACGAACAGCACTATGACGCCGATGGCCAGATATTGGATCTGCGGCGAGAAGCCGTGCAGGAGCAGCAAGACTTGGCAGATGGCGATGATGAACGCGCCGATCAGGCGTGCGGATGGCCGAGCCCTCTCCGCCGGAGATCGCGGTGCCGCCCACCAGCACCGCGCTGATCGCGCTGTAATCGTAGCCGAGCCCAAGCTCGAGATCGCCGCTGGAATAGCGTGCCGCCATCAGAATTCCGGCCAGCGCGGTGCACAGACCCGCGGCGACATAGGCGCCAAGCACGACACGCGCCGGCTCCAGGCCCGCAGCCAGAGCCGCCCGCCAATTGCTGCCCACCATGTAAAGCTGCCGCCCGAAGCGGGTAAACGACAGCACGACCTGCGCGGCGATAACGGTGAGGATGAAAGCGGCGAGCGGCATTGGAACGCCGAGAACGCGGCCCTTCAGAATCGCGGCGGCGTCGCCTTGCGGATAGATGCCCTGCCCTTGCGTGATCAGCGTTGCGCTACCGGTGATCAGCGCCAGCGCCGCCATGCTGACAATGATCGGGTTGGCGCGAAAATACCCGATCACGGCGCCCTGAAAGCCGGTCAACGCCGCGCCGTAGGCGAACGCCACAACCAGCGCCGCCGGCAATCCCAACGGTAGTGCGGAGATGAACACCATGCCGCTGGTCGAGAGCGTCACGCTGAGCGCGAACGACATGATGTTGCCGCTCAATGTGATGAAGGTCATGCCGACCGCGACGCAGCCGATGAACGAGGTGGTGTTCAGCAGCGAGAACAGACTGACGGCGGTAAAAAAGCCCGGCGTTGTCGCGACTATGACGAGGAGCGCCAGCAGCGCGGCCAGCCGGATGCCTACCAGCACGCGCCCGCGGCGCGAACTCGGCAGCGGCAGGCGCCACGCCTCACGCCAGGCTGTTGCGAGAGTCTGGTCGGTCATGTCGCGGCTTCTGCCGGATGGGTAATGTCGGCGACGATGCGATGCATGCTGACTTCGTTGCGGCGGTAAATCCCGACCCGGCGTCCGCGATAGAGCGTGATCACCACGTCGCCGACGCCGACGATCTCTTCGAGATCGCTCGAGGCCATCACCAACGCATAACCGTCTTCGCAGAAGCTGCGCATCAGCCGGTAGATTTCCGCGCGTGCGCCAACATCGATACCGCGTGTCGGCTCATTCATCAGCAGCACGCCGCCGTTGCGCCGCTCGATACTCCGGCCGAACGCGAGCTTCTGTTGATTGCCACCGCTCAATTCCTCGGCCCGCGCCCGAAGGCGGCGGCGGTCGACGCCGACCCGCTTGGCGAGCCGGCCGGCAGCGGCGCGCAGCGCCCCACCGCGCAAAAAGCCGAAGATCGAGTGCTCGCGAAGCCGCGTCGCGACGAGGTTTTGCAAAACGCTTAGGCGGCGAAACACGCCTTCGGCGGCCCGATCGCCGGACACGAACATGATGCCGCGCCGTGCGGCGCGCGCCGGCGAGCCAAGTTTGAGCGGGCGGCCATTGACGGTGACCCGGCCGCTGGCGTCATGCACTAGGCCGGCAAGCGCGGCAACGATTTCGGCTGCGCCCGAGCCGATTTGCCCGGCGATGCATACGATTTCGCCACGGCAAACCTTCATGGCGAAACCGTCGACGATGCCGGGCAGCGACAGGCCTTCGACCACCAGCGCCGGCGCGCCGTGGCCGGGCGTTTCATCAGGGTACATCTCGCCACTGGGGCGTCCCAGCATTTGCTCAATGAGCGCCGCGCGCGAAAGCTTGTTTAGCGGCGAAGTCGCGACGAGTTCGCCGTTGCGCAGCACCGTGACCTGGTCGCAGATTTCATAAACTTCGGCCAGCCGATGCGTAATGTAGAGCACCGAGCGGCCTTCGCGCTTGACGGCAACGAGCGCGGCAAAAATACGCTCGATCTCAACGTCGGTCAGCGTCGCCGTCGGCTCATCAAGAATAAGCACCCGCGCGTCGCGGGTCATCAATCGCGCGATTTCCACGAGTTGACGCTCGCCCATGGCAAGCGTCGCAACGGGTGCATCAAGCTTGATGTGGGATGCGCCGAGCAGTGCCAGCGTCTCCGCGGCGCGGCGTCGCAACTCGGGTCGCTTGTGCAGGAACGGAACGCGCAGCGAGCCAAGCCAGATATTGTCTTCCACGGACAAATCCGGACAAAGGCTGAGCTCCTGCGCGACAATAGCGAGGCCGCGCTCCTGCGCTTGTCTCGGGGTGGTGAGGTTTGCGGGTGCGCCGTCGATCAGCACGGCGCCCTGGTCTGCCTGATAGACGCCGGTCAAAATCTTGACCAGCGTACTCTTGCCGGCGCCGTTTTCTCCGCAGATGCCGCGGATTTCGCCCGGTCCGATATCGAGCGACACGTTCTTGAGTGCGGCAATCGGACCAAAGCTTTTCCAGATGTGACGGACACCGACGATCGGTGCCGCGTGGCCGTCAGACCCAAACAACCCGGTTTCGATCGGCGCTGCGCTCGGCTCCGCCATACGCACTGAAATACTGCCGGTCATCCTCGGCTGATCCAACCGGCAGTCATTTTACGTCCCCCCGCGGATTTGCGTTGCACGATTGTTTGCCACCACGTCCGACGCGATGATAGTTAAACCGCGACAAAGCGCAATTATCCCGCCGTGTTGCCGCGGCACTATGCAACTATCGCTGAATGGTTGCGCCCACCAGCGCGACGATTACCAGCGCTACTCCGGCAATCTGAACGAGTGTCAGGGGTTGGTGGAGAACGACGACCCCGAGACAGGCCGAGATGACCGCGTCTGCGTAAGACAAAAGCGAGCTCAGCACCGGGCCGATCAAGGATATAGCGATGAAAAACGCGATCATCGCGGCGGCGTAGATGGCGGAAGCCGCGATAAACCCAAACCACCCGGCGCTTGACTGAGGCAACGCAAAATCACCGCTCACAGCGCAAATGACGAACAGGAGGGCTGAGGCGGAGGCCGCCATGTAGAGAGTGGCCGGTCGCGGATCGCCTTTACCGAATATGCGGCTCGACACAACGATCACAATCGCAAGACCCAGCGCAGCAAAGACCGCCAGAAGGAGGCCCACAGGATCAAGGCTTCCTGCCTGCACCTTGAGCGCCAGCGCAAGGCCGATCAGCGAGGCGACGATCGCCGCGCCCGTTTTCCAGGCAAACTTTTCGAAGCCTAATGCCGCAACAATCACAGCCGCCAAGAGCGGAAACAAATAAAAGATGAGGATCGTCAAGGCGAACGGAATGAGCGCGAATGATTTCAGCAACGCCCAGGCGTAGAGCGCAGTGACGATGCCCAATATGACCGACACCGCCGCATCCCGCCGCGGCATCGCCAGCGAAACTCCGCTCAGCGGCAACCAGACAACGAGCGCAACGGCCGGCACGAGGAATCTGAACGCTGCGAGGGTCAGCGGAGTGCTGCCGCCGTCCTCCGCGACGTTGGCCGACACGTTGGCAAAGGAAAACCCTGCGGCTGCCGCCAGTGCCACGATGACGCCGATCCACATGCGTGGCCGCGCCGCCGCATCGATTGCGGACATCGCCCCTCCCCATCCGCCGCCGGTCGAGTTCTCTGACCCGCCGGCGTTATCCAGTGTTGTCGCCGAAAGTCTTACGCCGGCATTGTGGTCGCCAACATTAGCTAAGTCGAGCGGGTGAGCCCGCCGTTGACGTAGAGCGTCTGTCCGGTGATGAACGCCGCGTCGTCGCTGGCCAAAAACGACACCGCGCCGACCAGATCGGTCGCCACTTCGCTCCGTTTGATCGATTGCGAATGGGCCATGATGTCGAACAGTTTTTCCGGCGTCATATCGTCGGGAATCGTGTTGTTCGCGGTGCCCGGCGTGCGCGTCAATCCGGGCGCGATGGCATTGATCGTCAGTCCATGCTCACTGAGCTCGGTGGCGAGCGAACGGGTAAAGCCAATCACGCCGCCCTTGCTGGCAATGTAGTGGACGAGATTTGGCACCAGCAGGCTCACCGTGTCCGAGGCGATGTTGATGACGCGGCCCCAACCGCGCTGGCGCATGCCGCCGGTCAGGGCTTTCGTCATCAGGAACATGGAATCGAGGTTGATCGACATAACGCGGCGCCAGTCCGCGAAGGTTATGTCGTCGAATCTCTGCATCGGATAGATGCCGGCATTGTTGACGAGGATGTCGCAGCGGCCGCCGTTGGTCTCTACCGCCTGCTTCAGCGAGGCGACGCTCGCCGGATCGCTGACATCGCAATTGACCGCGCTCGCCTTGCCGCCGGCATCCGCGATCATCTTGAGCGTCTGATCGGCCTTGGCGCGGTCGGCGATAATGATTTGCGCCCCCTCCTGCGCCAGCCGTACGGCCGAAGCCTGTCCGATCCCCGATGCGGCGCCGGAAATGACCGCCGTTTTGCCCTCATGCCGCTTGGCCATGCACGTCCTCCCATTTTCGCGGCTCGATTGTTCGCATATAAAGGGGCTCGGCGTGAAGGGTTCGCGCGCGCAGCAAGCATGCGCCGCCTGCACGCCGGGTTAAATGGGAGTGGCAATCGTGACCAGCGGTAAAGACGACGAGGAGTTCTTTCGGCAGCGCGGCTTCGGCATCAAAATCGGCTTCGGCGAGCGGCCGGCGTTGATGATCATCGACATGGTCAAGGGCTTCACCGATCCGTCGATGCCGCTTGGCGCCAAACTCGACGACGAACTTGAAGCGCAGAAGCCGCTGGTTGCGGTGGCTCACGAGCGCAACATTCCGGTGATTTTCACGACGGTAACGTATGACGAGCCCGACATCCAAGATGCCGGTATCTGGGCGCTCAAGCAAAAGGGCGCGCGCACGCTGACGGCCGGCTCGGAGGCGGTCAAAGTAGATCCGCGCCTCGATAGGCGGCCGGCCGATCTTCTTGCTGGTCAAGAAGTATGCGTCCTGCTTCTTCGGCACCGACCTCGTGCCGCGGCTCAATGCCCGGCGTATCGACACGCTGATCCTTACCGGCTGCACCACGTCAGGCTGCGTGCGCGCCACCGCCGTCGATGCAGTGCAGAACGGATTTCGGCCCATGGTGGTGCGCGAAGCGGTCGGCGATCGCTCGGCGGCGGCGCACGAGCAAAGCCTGTTCGACCTCAACGCCAAATATGCCGACGTCGTGTCGCTCGACGAGACTTTGCAATATCTCAAAACCGTCGGCCACAACCGGCCAGCAAACTGACAACGCAACGGCAAGCCCGCGCAAGCGGGCTTGCGCGCGTCATCAGAACATCGGATAGGCCGGGTTGAGCGGCAGGCCGAATTCCATGCGGCCGAAATTCTCCGCCGGCACGTCCCAATTCATCACGACGTGCGAGGAGATCGCGTAGACGTCGCGCCAGCTCCGCTGCACCGAATTGTTGTCCATCAATCCGCTGGAGCCCGAGATCTTGACCAGATCGTCCATGGCGTCGCGCAGCATGCGCATGGCGTAGGTGAAGTCTCGCCGCAGCAATGTGCGGGTTTCCATGGTCATGCCGCTATAGTCGGCGCGCGCCGTCGCCAATGCCCGGCGCGCCAATAGCTCCGCGGCGTCGATATGAGCGCCGATCTCGGCTACTTTAAGCTGCACCGGCACATGCTGGGCGATGGCGAGTTGCGTGTAGGTCAGATACCGCTGCTTCGTCCAGGTGACGAAGTCGGCATAGGCCCCGCGCGCCGAACCGAGCGCCGGGCCGAGCAGCGCATACGAATGCACCGCAATGAACGGCGTGCGGTAAATCGGATTGGTGTTGATCTTCGATCCTGGAGATTGCGCGTCCCGCAGCGTGCCGAACGAAACCGTCCGATGTTCCGGCACAAAGACATTGTCGAGGACCGACGTGATCGAACCGGTCGCGCGCAGGCCGGCGCAATACCAAGTGTCGTCCTGCTTGACCTCCGATACCGGCACCAGAAAAAGCCGCATGTCGGGGTGGTCTTCGCCCTCGCGGAAGATCAGTCCGCCGATCATGATCCACTGCGAGTGCCGCAGTCCGCTACACCACGACCAGCGGCCATCAAGGCGATAACCGCCCGGGGCGACTGTGACCTTCCCGGTCGGCGCCGCGGAGGTGGCAATGCAGGCGGCTTTATTCTTACTCCAGACGTCGTTCTGGGCCTCCTCCGGAAAGTGGGCGAGAATAGCGGCGTGGTCGGCCAGATAGTTCAACACCCAGGCCGACGACGTGCAGGTTGATCTGCCGAGTTCCACCGCGATATCGAATGCCACTTCGTGGTCGTACTCGTAACCGCCCCAACGTTTGGGTTGCAGTACGTGAATGAGACCCGCGTCGATATATTCGTCGACCGACTGCTGCGGAATTTCGCGATCGCGTTCGGCCTTGACGGCGCGTTCGCGCAGTTTCGGCGCGAGCTTTTTGGCGCGTGCAATCAACTCGTCGGCGCTTGGCACGCCCTGCTGTGGCGCTTGGGCGGAGCGCAATTCCGCGACACTCATGGGGTTTCCTCCGTTTGAAGCGACATTGCTTCAGCGCCACAAGGGAATCAAGCACCCATGGGCTCGCCGCGGCGCGCTTGATCGGCGCTGTCCTAAGGTGTCATGATCTTGGAAACCTAGCGGCGACGCAGGCTGCTCAAAGTAAACGGGGGAAACATGCGCCTTGGACTGTTCATGATGCCGGTGCATCCGCCGTCACGCTCGTTTACCGAAACGCTTGCCGAAGACGCCGAAAAATCGCTGCTCGCCGATCAGCTCGGCTTCGAAGAATTATGGATGGGCGAGCATTTTTCCGCGACCAGCGAACCCATCCCCTCGCCGCTGATGTTCTTCGCCGGACTCATCTCGCGCACCAAAAACCTGCGCTTCGGTACGGGCGTCATCAACCTGCCTAATCACGACCCGGTCATTGTCGCTGCCGAAGCCGCACAATTCGATCACATGAGCCGCGGGCGCTTCCTGCTGGGCGTGGGTCCCGGCGGGCTTCTTTCCGATTTCGAACTGTTCCGCCACACCGACGTCACCGTGCGCAACCGCAAGGTCATCGAAGCGGTGCGCATCATGCGGCAGATATGGTCGCAAGATCCGCCCTACGACATTCCCGGCGAGTTCTGGAATGTGCGGCTGAGCAACAACGTGATTGCCGATCTTGGCATCGGCTACATGCCGAAGCCCTACCAAAAAGGCGGCCCGCCGATTTCGCTGTCGCTGGCGAGTCCGAATTCGTCGTCGGCGCGCACGGCGGCGCTGCAAGATTGGGGCATCGTTTCCGCCAATATCATTCCGACTTATGCTGTGGCGTCGCACTGGTCGATCTACGGCAATGCGCGCGCCGAAATCGGCAAACCCGCCGACGGTGAGAACTGGCGCGTGGCGCGCAATGTGATGGTGGCGCCGACTGAGTCCGAAGCTTACGACCGCGTCTATGGGGAAAAATCCTCTCACCACTATTTCTGGACCTATATCCGCGCAGCGTTGAGCGGCGTCGGACTTCTGCATCTGCTAAAGCCGCGGCCCGAAATGTCGGACGAAGAAGCCACGGTCGAGGCGATCGCGGAAGGATGCAGCCTCTACGGTTCGCCAAAGACGCTGCTCGACAAGCTCGTTGCGTTCCGCGAAGAGGTCGGTCCGTTCGGCACGTTGCTGATGACCGGTCTTGATTGGGCGGGACCGAACGAAGCATGGGAACGCCAGGCAATGCAGCTGCTCGCCGAAGACGTCATGCCGAAGTTCCAGCAGCATGCTCGGGCGCAAGCCGCGGAATAACGCGTGCGCGGCACAGCTTCGGCGGAAGTGGCGTACGGGATTTGATTAGATTTTATCGCTCTTGTTGCGCTGCAACGAACACGAGAGTTTCACAAACGCGTCGCAGCGTCGCCATAGACTCTGCGGCAAGTTGTCGGCGTACGGTGAGTGGGGATGCGGTGAGGGATCCGTCGAGGAGAGTTGACGATGAGCATCCAATGCGCCTGCGACACGGAAGCGGCTGCGACCCTGAATTTTCGCCGACCTAACTGTCCGAGCTGCGGGAGCGTGCTCCTGATGGCGGAGGAATCCCAGTTCAGTCTCAAAGGACGGATACGCCACGCCTGGGTTTGCGACGAGTGCGCGCACCAGTTCGTGACCTCGATTGCGTTGCCGCGCTGCTAAAGGCCGGGCTTTTCGGAGTAGCGTCGGCAGTCCTTGTTCCAGAATTTAGTTTCGCGAGATTTGATGTTTTGATCGTGCCGGCTTGTTGAGTTGGTCGAGCAAGGGCGTGAAGCGACCCGCCGGGCCAGCTTCCTTTTTGAGCGCGGCGGGTTTCCCCTTTTCAGAGCCCCTCATTCCGGATATCGCGCCGCGTTCGCCATTGCTCTTTGGTCGCGGCGGCGTAATCGGCGAAGCGCCCCGCGGCGATGGCCTCGCGCGCTCCGGCCATGAGCGACTGGTAGTAGTAGAGGTTGATGGTCGAGAGCAACGTGCCGCCGAGCGCCTCGTTGCTGCGAAATAAGTGATGCAGGTAAGCGCGGGAGAACTCGCGCGCGGCAGGACAATTGCTCTCGCCATCGAGCGGCCGGGCATCCTCGGCGTGATTGAGCATTCTTGATGTTGATCGGGCCGAAACGGGTGAAAGCAAGTCCGTGCCGGCCGTTGCGGGTCGGCATCACGCAATCGAACATATCGACGCCGCGTGCGATCGCTTCGAGGAGATCGTCCGGCGTGCCGACGCCCATGAGATAGCGCGGACGATCGGCAGGCAGCGCACCGGTCGTTGCCGCAACCACCGCCAACATGACGTCTTGCGTTTCGCCGACGGCCAAACCGCCGATGGCGTAGCCGTCAAATCCAAGATCAACGAGCGCGCTCGCGCTTTCGGTGCGGAATGTGCGGTCATCGCCGCCCTGCACGATGCCAAACAGCGCGCGCCCCGGTGCCGCGCGCTCGAACGCGCGTTTGCACCGCTCCGCCCAGCGCAGCGACAGCTTCATGGCGCGCTCGATTTCGCTCCGATCTGCTGGAAGTTTCACACATTCGTCGAGTTGCATGGCAATATCGGAGCCGAGCAGGATCTGAACTTCGACGGCGCGCTCCGGCGTCAGCTCCACCATGGCGCCATCGAGGTGGGAGCGGAAGGTAACGCCGCCCTCGCTGATCTTGCGCAACGGTGCGAGGGACATGACCTGAAAGCCGCCGGAGTCCGTCAGGATTGGATACGGCCAGCGCATGAACGAGTGCAGTCCGCCAAGCGCGGCAATCCGTTCGGCCGTCGGACGCAGCATCAAATGATACGTATTGCCGAGCAAAATTTCCGCGCCTGAGGCGCGGACGTCGTCGTGGTGCACACCTTTGACTGTTGCCTGCGTGCCGACGGGCATGAACGCCGGCGTGTGCACGACGCCGTGCGGCGTCGTTATCTCACCGGTACGTGCTTCGCCGTCGGTAGTGGTGAGGCGGAAACAGAAAGATGGCGGCGTGGGAGACTGCATGATGTGCTAGGTCTTAACACCTTCGGAAAGATCTGTAGGTGTCCCCACTCATCTTTGCGTTACCGGACAACGCTTTCTTGTGGAGTACCACTACGGTGCAATATCGAAGCCGACAGTAATCTGCGCGCGCAAAGTATCCTCGCCGACAGCAATGGGCGTTGGCGCCGCCGGCGCGGCCCGCAACGCGGCCATCGGATAGGGTGGCGTGTATGCCGGTTCTTCGGTTATCCAAATGACGCTGCCGAGGCGAATGCCCGCCGCTTCGGCGTACAGTTGCGCCTTGCGCCGCGCATCGGCGACCGCGGCCTGCCGCGCTCCGTCCAGCACCTTTGAGATGTCGGCGTGCAAAAACTGCACGCCACCGATATCCGTCGCTCCAGCCGCGATGAGCCGATCGATGACGTCGCCGACCTTGGCGATATCTTTCACCTTCGCGCTTACCTGGTTAGATGCAGAAAAGCCGGTCAGCTTCGGTTCGGCATTTTGCTGTGGCGGCGCGTAAACCGGCGCAATCGAATAGTGCGAGGTCTGGATGTCCTCTTGCGCTATGCCGGCGTCGCGCAACGCGGCCATGACGTTGACCATGAGCCTGGCGTTAGCGGCGGCCGCTTCCTGTGCGGTTTTCGCTCGGACGGTTACCCCGCCTGTGATCAAGGCATAATCCGGGGCCGCGCGCACGCTGCCTTCCCCGGTCACGACGATGCGCGCCGGCGGCGGGGATTTTTGGTCCTGCGCACCTGCGACGACCGTCAGGCCTCCCAAGGAAATAACGCAAACAGCAAACGCCGCGATCAGCCGCAAAGCCGCCATTGCCGGTCTCCATTTTTTCCGCTCGATCGCCGGATGCATTAGAGAGAGTTTGCGGAGTGATTGAGGCAGGAAACGGCGGCTAAGCATTTGGGGCGCCAAACAACAAACACGCGTCGCCATACGAATAAAAGCGATAGCCGCTCGCGATTGCATGGGCGTAGGCGCGCTGCATGACATCAAGCCCACAAAGCGCGCACACCAGCATAAACAGGGTCGAGCGCGGCAGGTGAAAATTGGTCAGCATCGCGTCGACGGTACGGAAGCGATAGCCGGGCGTGATGAACAGCGCCGTGTCGCCCGAGAACGCCGACAGCGTCCCGTCATCCGCCGCGGCGCTTTCCAGAAGCCGCAGCGCCGTCGAGCCGACCGCGATGATGCGGCCGCCACGCGCGGCGCCCCGCGTTGAGGGCCGCCGCGGTTTCGGCTGATAGGCTGCCCCACTCCGCTTGCATCTGATGTCCGGAGGTATCGTCGGTTTTGACTGGCAGGAACGTGCCCGGTCCGACGTGCAGCGTCACGCGCTCGAGGCCGATACCATGTTCGCGCAACGCCTCGACCAGCGCCGGCGTGAAATGCAGCCCCGCGGTCGGCGCCGCCACCGAGCCCTCGTCTCGAGCGAACATGGTCTGATAATCGTTCCGATCGTCGTCATCGGCACGACGGCGCCCGGCGATATAAGGCGGCAACGGCATGTCGCCACGTTCCGCCAGCGCCTGATCAAGTACCGGGCCGTGAAACGCAAAGCCTAGCGTAACTTCGCCGCCCTCCCCTTTGGATTCGACAGTGGCGTCAAGCTGATCCAGGAAGCAAACGCGGCCTTCGGATCCGAAGCGCACGACGTCGCCTGGCGAAAGCCGTTTCGCCGGGCGCACCAGCGCATTCCAGCGCGAGCCATCGAGCCGTTTTACCAGCGTCGCCTCGATAGCGGGCTCGCTATCGCCGCGCCCGATCCGGCGACCGTGCAAACTCGCCGGAAAAACTTTTGTGTCATTGACCACGAGCACGTCGCCTTGGCGCAGAAGCGCGGGCAAGTCGCGAATGGCCCGATCCTCATAAGCTGGCCGCGCCTGCGGGTGCACCACAAGTAGCCGCGCGGTGTCCCGGGGCTTTGCCGGCCGCAACGCAATGCGGTCCTCAGGCAGGTCGAAGTCGAACAGATCGGTGCGCATTCGGACGATTATAGCTGCCGTCATTGCGGGGAGCGAAGCGACGAAGCAATCCAGGGGGTCGCTGGATTGCTTCGCCGCGCAACGACGCAGAGGGCTATTTCCCGGTTTCGGTCGTCCGTTCGTCGACAAAACGAATAGCGATGGGACGACCCGCGACGGCCCCGCCCATGGCGTCGGTGAAATGCAAAGGCGTGCAACGTTTCAGCGCCGCGTCGATGGCGCCGCGATATTTGTCGCGCACTTCCGCCGGCGCGTCATGAGTGGCATAGGTCATGCGCGGCGGCGCGATGATTTCGCCATCTCGCTTGAACGCGAAACGAACGGTGTATTCCATGCCGTGTCGCGCCTCGTCCTTCGGCGGTGGCTCCCAGCACGCGCGCAGCGCGGCGAACATGTCGCGGATAGTGTCGAGCTTGTGATCCTCCGAGCCGCCGTTTGCCGCATTTTCGTCCGCGCTTTTTCGTTCGGCCGCTGTGGCATCACGCTGATTGTTTGAATTGTCGTCGTCGGTCGAAACGATGGTGAGCCGCAGCGTCTCGCCGAGCGGCGGCTCAAAGTATGGAAAACACGGCCCGCGGTGAAACACCCCGCAGAACGACGGGTGGCAGGGATGACCGCTCAAAACGCTGCACGGCGCCCGCGCCGGCGGCACGTGATTGAGAGCGGACGCAAAAGCTGTTGATGCGAAACCGGCGGGGCCCGGCGCCGCCAAAGCCAGCGCGCCCGCAGTCGCGAGCGCGGTTATCGCGCCGCTATTTTGCGTCGGCGGCCACCTGCATTTTCACGATGCGATCGGGATCGCTTGGCGGTTCCCCGCGCTTGAGCTTGTCGACAACGTCCATGCCTTTGACCACTTCGCCGACCACCGTGTACTGGCCGTTGAGGAACGAGCCGTCGGCAAACATGATAAAAAACTGGCTGTTGGCCGAATTCGGATTGCTGGTCCGCGCCATGCCGACAACGCCGCGCTTGAATTCCTTCTTCGAGAATTCGGCGTTCAGGTTCGGATATTTCGATCCGCCGGTGCCGTTGCCGTATTGGCCGTCGCCGGTCTGCGCCATGAAACCATCGATGACGCGATGGAACGGCACATTATTGTAGAAGCCGTCGCGAGCGAGCTGTTTCATACGCTCGGCGTGTTTCGGCGCAATGTCGTTATCGAGTTTGATGATCACCCGGCCGTACTTGGTGTCGAGATAGAGCGTATTTTGCGGATCAAGTCCGGCGGGCAGCGGGTCTGCGGAAGCTTGTGCGGCACACATGATGGCGAACAGTACGGCAAGTATGCGGGTCATGTCATCTCCCGTATGAATCGTTCACGACTTTAATTCAGGGCGCGCGGACTACGCTTTGGCGAATTTCTTCTTCAACCGCGCGGCGACCGCACTCGGCACGAAGGCCGAAACGTCACCCCCCATGCCCGCGATCTGCCGCACCAACGTGGCGGTGATCGGGCGAACTTCGGGCGAAGCCGGAAGAAATAGCGTCTGAACTTCAGGAGCCATGACCGCGTTCATGCCGGCCATCTGCATTTCGTAGTCAAAGTCGGCGGCATCGCGAACGCCACGAATGAGTATGGTCGCCCCCGCGCGCCGGGCCGCCGAAACAACGAGATCGGCGAACGTGGTGCAGGTGATTTCGCAGCCCGCCTTGCGACCGATCGGCGTGCAAATCTCATCGAGCATCGCGACCCGTTCATCGGCCGTGAATAGCGGCGCCTTTCCGGGATGCACGCCGACGGCCAGAACCAGCCGATCGGCCAGGCGCACGGCGCTTTCGACCACATCGAGATGACCGTTGGTGATCGGATCAAACGATCCAGCGAACAGGGCAATGCGCGCCATGGCGCCGGTTTAACCGCCACCCCTTCGGCCTGCAAGGCAGTTGTCCGGCTTATAGACAGCAAACCGCGACGAGGTTACAGCCATTTCCCGTTATTTTTCAATAATCTACGGCGGTTGCCGCTTGGCGCATAAAGCGGCAAAAGTGTGATCCCCGTCAAAGTATCCCGGCGTGATCCCTAATAATTTGAGGAAAGATTGAACCGCGGCCGAAGTAAGGCGTTCGAATAACAGCCTCGGAAACGGGCCCGGCATCAGGGATCAAAGGGATAGGGTGTCATGCTCAGAACCGCTTACGCGATCGTTGCAGCAGCCGTTGTTTCCGCCGCGTTTTTGGCTTTCCTCAGCCTCTCGATGAATCTTGAGGCCAACGCGCATGTTCCGGGACTGAAGGGCGACCGCGCTGACATGCGGCCGCTTGCGGTGAGCTGCTCCCAGCATGCCTGGCCGTATTTCGAGGCCTCGTGCCTTCGGGATACCAGCAAGCCGTTCGGCCGAACCCGGGATGTTCGTCTGATCTCGACTGACCGGGTTACGCTGCTCGCCGGCAGATAGCGCCATCTGACGTAACGGCGTTTCATACAAGCCGGAATTGCGCTAAGAGCCGGGCGGGAAAACGCCCGGCTCAGATGATTATCCTGATCGACAATTACGACAGCTTCACCTTCAACCTGGTGCACTATTTCGGCGAACTGGGTGAGGAAGTGCGCGTCTACCGCAACGACAAGATCGCAAGCGCCGCGGTGCTCGCCGCCAACCCCGACGCGATCGTGCTATCCCCCGGCCCTTGCACGCCCAAGGAAGCGGGCATTTGCCTCGACCTCATCAAGGCAGCGTCGGGCAAGATTCCCATACTCGGTGTCTGTTTAGGCCACCAGGCGATCGGCGAGGCCTTTGGCGGCAAAGTCGTGCGCGCGCCCCGGCCGGTGCATGGCAAGCTTTCGGAGATACGCCATGACGGCACCGGCATCTTCCGCGGCATCAACGCCCCATTCAACGCTACGCGCTATCATTCGCTTGTCGTCGAGCGGACAAGCTTGCCGGCGGATCTTGCCGCGACCGCGAACACCGACGATGGATTGATCATGGCGCTTGCCCACAAGCGGCTACCGGTTCACGGCGTGCAGTTTCACCCGGAAAGCATTGCTTCGGAACATGGTCATTTGCTGCTCCGCAACTTTCTCGACATTGCGGCTCAATGGAATGACGCCAACGGCCGGCGCGTTAGTGGCAGAACGGTGAGCGCCGCGCCGCAGCGCGTGCGCGCACCGGAATTGAGAGCGCAACCGTGACCGACGCATTCAAAGCGCTGATCGGCAAAGTCGCCACCGGCGCGACGCTGACCCGCGACGAAGCATCCGGCGCCTTCGAACAAATGTTCGCTGGCGAAGCGACGCCCTCGCAGATGGGCGCGCTGCTAATGGGATTGCGCGTGCGCGGCGAGACGGTCGACGAAATCGCCGGCGCCGTCTCCGCCATGCGCTCCAAGATGCTCCGCGTCACCGCACCACCCGACGCCGTCGACGTCGTCGGCACCGGCGGCGACGCGTCGGGCTCGTTCAACATTTCCACCTGCGCCGCGCTTATCGTCGCCGGCGCCGGTGTCCCGGTCGCCAAGCACGGCAATCGCGCATTATCGTCGCGCTCTGGCGCTGCCGACGTCCTCTCGGCGCTCGGCGTGAATATCAACCTTTCGCCGGATGCCGTAGGGCGCTGCATTGCCGAAGCCGGAATCGGCTTCATGTTCGCGCCGGCGCATCATCCGGCGATGAAGAACGTCGGCCCCACGCGCGTCGAACTCGGCACCCGCACGATATTCAATCTGCTCGGACCGCTGTCGAACCCGGCCGGCGTGAAGCGGCAGATGGTCGGGCGTATTCTCCAAGCAGTGGACGACGCCGCTGGCGCAAGTCCTGAAAAGCCTCGGCGCGGAACGGGCGTGGATCGTGCACGGCTCGGACGGGCTCGACGAGATCACGACGTCCGGACCGACCAGCGTGACCGCGCTGGAGGACGGCAAAATCATGACTTTCGAGATTTCGCCTGAGGAGTTCGGCTTGCGCAAGGTCAAGACGGAGGCGCTCCGTGGCGGCGATGCTGCCGAAAACGCGCAAGCCGTGCTGAACGTGCTCCAGTGCAAGCCGTCGGCGTTCCGCGACGTCGCGCTGTTCAATGCCGCGGCCGCTCTGGTCGTCGCCGGCAAGGCAAAAGACCTCAAGGATGGCCTGCACGCCGCGGCCCATTCGGTCGACTTCTGGTGAAGCCGAAGGACGGCTGGATCGGCTGATCAAAGTATCGAACGATGGCTGACATCCTCACTGAGATCGGGGCCTATAAGCGCGAGGAGATTGCCGCGGCAAAACGCGCGCGCTCGCTCGCCACGCTGGAGCAAGCCGCGAAGTCGGCGAGCCCGCCGCGGGGGTTTTTGGCGGCGATCGAGCGCCGGCTCGACGCCGGCCAGTACGCCCTGATTGCCGAAATAAAGAAGGCAAGCCCGTCGCGCGGCCTCATTCGCGCAGATTTCGACCCACCTTCGCTTGCGGCCGCCTATGAAGCCGGCGGCGCAGCCTGCCTTTCGGTGCTGACCGACGCCCCGTCGTTTCAGGGCTCGCTCGAATTTTTGCGCATCGCGCGCGGCGCCTGCGCGCTGCCGGCTTTGCGCAAGGACTTCATGTACGATCCCTACCAGGTGACCGAAGCGCGCGCCGCCGGCGCCGATTGCATCCTCATCATCATGGCCGCCGTGGACGACGCCTGTGCCGCGGAGCTCGAAAGCGCAGCTTTTGCGCTCGGAATGGACGTGCTGGTCGAGGTGCACGACGAGCAGGAATTGCGCCGCGCGTTGCGGCTCAAATCCCGGCTGATCGGCATCAACAATCGCAATCTGAAAACCTTCGAGACGACGCTTGCGACATCTGAGCGCCTCGCCCAGCTCGTGCCCGCCGATCGCGTCCTTGTCGGTGAAAGCGGCATTTTCACGCCTGCCGACTTGGCGCGCCTTGCCGCGGCGGGAATGTCGGTTTTTCTGGTCGGAGAAAGTTTGATGCGGCAAGAAGATGTCGCACAGGCGACGCGCGCGCTGTTGGCGCGCACCGCCGAACCCGCCGCAGTCGTGGAACGGGGTGTTCGCGGCGGTGCCCGGTAGCGACATGCCTCATCGCCGGCGACTTTCTCATCTCGGCGCGCGCGGCGCAGCCCGTATGGTGGACGTGTCATCAAAACCCACCACCGAACGTGAGGCGTTGGCCGAAGGGCGCGTCATCATGAAGCGCGCCACGCTCGAGATCGTGCGCAAGGGCAACGCCAAGAAAGGCGATGTACTCTCGGCCGCACGCATCGCCGGCATCATGGCCGCCAAGCGCACTCACGAGCTCATTCCGCTTTGCCATCCGCTCGCGCTGTCCGAGGTCGCCATCGACCTTGAACCCGACGCGAAACTCCCCGGCATTTTAGTTAGAGCGCGAGTAAAAGTGTCGGGCCAGACCGGCGTCGAGATGGAAGCGCTGACCGCAGTCGCGGTTGCCTGCCTGACCGTCTACGACATGGTGAAAGCGGTCGAGCGCGGCATGCGCATTGAAGGCATCCGGCTGATCGAGAAGCGTGGCGGCCGCAGCGGCCACTACCGCGCCAAGGAGTAGCCAGGTGGCGCTCCTTTCGGTCGCCGAAGCGCTCGCCCGCGTGCTCGCTCAAGCGGAGGCACTCCCCGCTGTGGAGGCCGCGCTTAGCGAAGCCGAAGGCCGCGTGCTCGCCTCCCCGCTTACGGCGCGCCGCACCCAGCCGCCAGCCGACGTTTCCGCGATGGACGGTTATGCCGTACGCGCTGCGGACGTCGCCAGCGCACCGGCGCGACTAAAGATCGTTGGCGAGGTCGCCGCCGGCCGGCCGTTCGCGCGGAAGCTTCAGCCCGGCGAGGCAGCGCGCATTTTTACTGGTGGCGTAGTCCCCGAAGGCGCCGACACCATCGTGATCCAGGAACACACCAGGCGCGATGGCACGCATGTCGAAGTCGAGAAACCGAGCCCGCCAGGCCGCCATATCCGCGTTCATGGGCTCGATTTCAAGGAGGGCGAAGCGTTGCTCGATGCCGGTCATCGATTGACCGCGCGGGATCTCGCGCTTGCCGCCGGAATGAATTACCCGCTCGTTCCAGTGCATCGTCGCCCCAAAGTCGCGTTTTTCGCTACCGGCGACGAACTTGTGCCACCCGGCGTCGAGCCGTCACCGGGCCAGATCGTTTCGTCGAACACATTCGCGCTTTGTGCGCTGGCGCGCGGCGAAGGCGCGGACGCTCTCGATCTCGGTATTGTTGCTGACCAGCTCGATGACACCGTTGCCGCTGTGCGCCGTGCCCGCGAGGCCGGCGCCGACATTCTGGTGACCAGCGGCGGCGCCTCGGTCGGCGACTATGATCTTGTGCAGAAAGCCTTTGCCGCCGAAGGCATGACGCTGTCGTTCTGGCGGCTCGCGCTTCGGCCTGGCCGACCGCTGATGCATGGCCGCATCGGCACCACCCACGTGCTCGGCGTTCCCGGCAATCCGGTCTCGGCTTACGTCTGCGCGTTCCTGTTTCTCGTTCCGTTGATCCGCACGCTCGCCGGGCGGCGCGATCTCGCACAAAATGTCGAATTGGCTTTGCTCGGCTGCGATCTGCCGGAGAACGATGAGCGCGCCGATTATCTGCGCTCGACGCTGAAAGACACTCCACAGGGCTTGGTGGCGACGCCGTTCCCGATCCAGGACTCCTCGATGATGCTGCCGCTCGCCAAATCCGATTGCCTCATGATCCGAGAACCTTATGAGCCGGCCGCCAAAGCCGGCAGCGCATGCCGGATCGTTAAATTCGAGCGTTAAGCGCGCGTTTGGCGGCACCCCTCGTTTTCTTCACTTCAAATTAAATGGTTGCAGAACACATATCGAACGGATAGTGTCCGTTCATGATTTGTTTCGGCTGTTGGGGCAGCCAGAGAGGAAGGGCCGATGCTCACACGCAAGCAAGCTGAGCTCTTGCGTTTTATCCATGAGCGGCTGAAGGAGGCCGGAGTTCCACCGTCTTTCGACGAGATGAAGGATGCGCTGGACCTACGCTCAAAATCGGGGATTCACCGGCTGATCACCGCTCTCGAGGAGCGGGGCTTTATCCGCCGCTTGCCGAACCGGGCCCGCGCCATCGAGGTGATCAAACTCCCGGAATCCGTTGCGCACGGCATGGTGGCGAGCCGAAGCCGCGGCTTCACCCCAAGCGTCATCGAGGGCAATCTCGGCCGGGTACGGGCGGCTTCCGACGAAGACAGCGGCCGTCCAGTCGCGGTGCCGGTCATGGGCCGCATCGCCGCCGGCACTCCAATCGAAGCGATCCAGACCCGCAGCCACGTGATCAACATGCCGCCGGACATGTTGAGCACCGGCGAGCATTTCGCCCTCGAAGTGCGCGGCGATTCGATGATCGATGCCGGCATCCTCGACGGCGACATTGCGGTTCTCAAACGCAGCGAAGGCGCCGACACCGGCGACATTGTGGTTGCCTTGATCGACGATGAGGAAGCGACGCTGAAGCGCTTCCGCCGCCGCGGCGCCTCCATCGCGCTTGAGCCGGCCAATACCGCTTACGAAGTGCGCATTCTGCCGCCCAACCGGGTGCGCATTCAGGGCAAGCTCGTGGGGCTGTTTCGGCGATACTGATAACCGGCCGACCGCTCAATCATCAGCCTGTAGGTCCTCGGCCTTCGGCGTGGCATCGCGCGGTGGTGCGCGCTCAGCGCCTGCGTTCGTTTCGCTCTCTGAATTTGATGCGCTCAGCGAACGGCTCGGACGCGGCGCCCAGGGTCGATCGAAATTTTCCGGCCGCGCCAACTCAATCACAAAGCCATCGCCGCCATCGCGCCGGAGCGATAACGCGCCGCGCGTACGCCAAAGGTCACGGCTGACGACGAACGCGCCGCAATCGGTCGGCGGAGCAGCGTGCACGCTCACGACTACGGCGGCGCGGCGGCAATCTTCCTCGAGCGCCTCCGCTGCCAGCGCGTAAGAGACCAAACGCCCATCGGCAACTTGCCAATGCAGGCCGCCGGGTCACAGGAAATCCCCTGCCCCAGCTTCGGAATCGGTCACCTCCCGGCCGTCGGCATCGGCCGCGAGCCATTCGCGCATGGCGAAGGCGTCGCTTCCGGAACGATGAAAAGAAAGCTTGCCGCTTTCGCCGCGCACCGCGAAGGTGCGTCCGTCGCCCGCCACCATAATGTCGGGCAGCGGCGTGCGCAGCGCCAGCACAACAGATAATGCGACGAACAACAGCCCGCTCCAGCGCAACGGCGTCTTCAGCAGGCAAATCAAAAGCAGGCCCAGGGTCGCCACAAGAAGCGGTCCCGTGCCGAAGGCGCTGACCCGGCCGAACGCGCCCGGCAGGCTCGAAACCCACAACGCCACCCAGTCCATCCACTGGATGCCGTAGCCCATTTGCCGCCAGAACAAGCCGTCGAAGCCAAACGGAATGGTGACAACGCCGAGTATGCCCATCGGCATCACCCAGCCGGAAACGATCGGCATGGCCAGCAGGTTGGCGAGCACGCCATAAGGCGCCATGCGGTGGAAGTGGAATGCCGCGTAAGGCGTGGTCGCAAGACCGGCCAGCAGCGAGGCGACGATGAGGCTCAAGATTTCGCGCACCCCCCAGAGTGCGGCGCGCGCGCCAAGCGAAGTGTCGGCGCCGGCGCGTGCCCACGGAATACCGCGCTCGTAACCCGCGATCAGCGCCAGCGTCGCTGCAAACGACATCTGGAAACTCGGATGCACGACCGCTTCCGGCGCGAACAACAGCACGATCAGCGCGGCAATGGTCACCGTGCGCAACGTCAGGATCGGCCGGTCGAGCAGGACGCCGATAAGAACAATCGCTATCATAATGTACGATCGCTGCGTCGCGACCTCGGCACCGGAAAGAATGAGATAGAACGACGTCACCACCAGTGCGGCGAACGCCGACCACTTTTTGATCGGCGCGCGTTCACTCAGGCCCGGGATCAGGGCCAGTAGCGCACGAAAGATGAAGAACACCACGCCGGCGACGACGGCCATATGATAGCCGGAGATCGAGAGCACGTGGCCGATCCCGGATACAAACATCGAGTGGTAAAGATGCTCGGAGATGGCGTCGCGCTTGCCGGTGATCAGCGCTGAGGCAATGGAGCCGACGTCACCGGAAAGAACCGAGCGGATGCGGAAATCGATGGCGTCGCGCAATCCCTGAATGAAGGCGTTGGCGCGGAGTCGCCATCCGGCTTCGGCGGGAGGCGCGACAATCTTGATAGCGCCGTGAACGAACCCTGAAGCGCCGAGCCGCTGGAAGTAAAGATCGCGGGCGAAGTCGTAACTGCCGGGGCGCAGTGGCTGGAGCGGCGGGTTAAGCTGTGCTTTCACTTCGACATAAGCGCCGGCCGGAGGAGTTTTGCCGCGACGCACGGAAAGTCGCACGCGCTGCGGCACTTCGGTGATGCGGTTTCCGGTAATGCGGTCGACACGGACAATGAAGCGGTCGGTCTTTTGGCTCTCCTCGCGCAATTCGACAAAGCCCGCGAGCGATACGCCGTAGGCGGGATAACGCAGAACCGGGTGCGCGATCAGCGCAGTTTTGAGCGTTGCAACGGCGAACCCTGCCGTGAGCGCGAGAAAGCCGAGTGCGAGGACGAAACCGATCGGGCGCCGCCGCAGCAGGATCGTGGCCGCCAGGCCGATCGCCGCAAGGCCTGAAGCCGCCCAAACTGCCGGCTCGTGCTCAGCGGTAAAATAAACGACGATCCCGGCACCGAAGGAAACCGCGAACCACGGCAGCAGCCGGCCGGCGGCCACTTCCTGCACAGCCCATTCGCGCAAGCGTGCCGGGAAGGCAAATTCAACACCCGGCGCGGCCGCGCCAAAAGCGCGGCGCGCGCGTTCCACGGGCCAGGTGCGGACACCGGTCCGCGCGCGGCTTCCCCCCGCTTGCCTCGTTTGCCACTGCGCGCCTCCACGTCCCTTAGCGCGCCGCATGCTTGCGGCATGCTAGCGGGGCGTGGGCGTGCTGGAAAGGAGCGGAGTGGAAACGAGCGCCGGTGAGATCGCGGCTTGTTTCGCGTCGTCAAGCCGGATCGAAACGCTGTCGACGGCGCCGGTGGCGTCAATCACGGTCACGCGCGCGAAGCCCGGCCCTGGCGGTTTGAAGAAAAGATTTTGCCGCGCCGGCGCGAGCGCGGGATTTCCGTTGACGAGGATTGTGAGCGGGAGCGTACCGCCGGACAGTTTAAGGGCGACCGGCGCCGGTCCGGCGTTTCCTTCGGCAAGTTCGATGCGGGCGCCATCGGGAGGAAACAGGATGTGCAAGCCCGAGCCGGCACCTTCGCGATCCGCTGCCGCGAAATGCTTGAGTGGCGGCGGCAGCTTTGCGTTGGTGGTCATCAGCGCGCCGGCCGGCGGCCGTGGCAACGCACTGGGCGGCGACGGAAGCCGCGCGAAGGCGTCAAACAAAATCGGCGCCGCGGCGTTCCTTCCGACCAGTCCCGGCACCGGCGCGCCGTCGGGCCTTCCGACCCATATGCCGATCGTGTGGGCGCCATCAAACCCGACCGACCACGCATCGCGGTAGCCGTAGCTGGTTCCGGTCTTGAATGCGATCCGCCCGGGCACACCGTTGTCGGGCGGCGGCGTACCCAGAAGGATATTCGCCACGTACCACGCGGCAACCGGCTCCATCAGCCGGCGCTCGTCTCCGGCGCGGCCGGCGGTCCCTCTTCAACCGAACCGCTCGACAACCGGCAAAGTCGTGCCGAGGCGCGCCATGCCCGAATAGAGCATCACCAGATCGGATAGCGTGATGCCGGCTCCGCCGAGCCCAATGGCCAGCCCCGGTGCTTCGCCTTCCGGCAAAATCAGGGAGGCGCCGGCACTCGAAAGACGCGCCGTCAAACGGCTCGCGCCGACCCGATCGAGCACCGCCAGCGCCGGCAAGTTGAGCGAGAGTTGCAGCGCCGTGCGCACCGTCACCGTGCCCCGAAAGGTGAAGTCGAAATTTTGCGGCGCATAAGTGCCGTAGCGTGTCGGCCGGTCGTCGATCAGGGTCTCGGGATGTACGAAACCGTCCTCGAACCCGAGCCCGTAAATGAACGGCTTGAGTGTCGAGCCGGGCGAACGCAGCGTGCGCGTCAGATCGACCTGGCCGGCACGGCGCGTGTCGAAATAATCCGGCGAGCCGACGCGCGCGACCACCGCGCCATCCTTGTTGTCGACGACGAGCATGGCGAGCGAGACGTCCGGGCCAAGCGTCAGCGCCAATCCACGCATCCGCTCGCGGGCGAGTTCTTCCAGGCTTTTTTGCAGGTCGGCATCAATGGTGAGCCGCACCTCGTTGTCCGTCGAGCCCTCGCCGATCGCACGGTCGGCGGCGTGCGCCGCCAGCATCGGCATGGGCCGGCGGCCCGTCGGCACCATTTCGGCTTTCGCCACCGAGATTTCGTCAATTGGCACGCGAGAGAACGCGGCAAAACGGTCCAGCACCCGATCCTTCGCGACGCGCGCGGCGTTCACCGAGCGGTCGGGCCGGCGCGCTTCCGGCGATTGAGGTAGTGCGACGAGCAATGCCGCCTCGCCGAGCGTCAACCGACGCGGCTCTTTGCCGAAGTAAGTGAGCGAAGCGGCGCGGATTCCTTCGATGTTGCCGCCGTACGGAGCAAGTTCCAGATAGAGCGCGAGGATTTGGTCCTTCGTCAGCGCCCGCTCAAGTTCGACGGCGCGCACGATTTGATGGAGTTTGGCCGCGAGCGTGCGGCCGCTGCGCGGTTCAAGAAGTCGCGCCACCTGCATGGTCAGCGTCGAGCCGCCCGAGCGAATGTGCCCGCTCGCGACAAGCTGCACGGCCGCGCGGACCAGTGCGAGCGCGTCGACACCGTGATGTTCGCGGAAGCGCCGGTCCTCATAAGCGAACAGCATGTCAAAGAACCGCGGATCGACGTCGGCGATCCGCGCGGGAAGCCGCCAGCGCCCATCACTCGTCGTATAGGCGCGCAACAGCCGGCCGTTGCGATCGGTCACGCGCGGTGAAAACTGCAAATCCTTGCCAATTCGCGCAGGGCCGAGCGACGAAATCCAGCCGCCGGCGGTGCCGACAATCGCAAGGCAGAGTACGGCAGCGGCCAGCATCGCCAGGGGCCAGCGGCGCCGACCCCCCCTCCCAACGCCCTCGGCGCCGACCTTCTTCTTTCGGGCGAAGGTAGGATTTCGATCACGGCTCATTTCGCCGCCGTGACCTCCGTACTTTCCGTCGTGGTGCGCCCGAAGCGCTCAGGACGGTACATGTCCTCGACGCTTGCCTGCGGCCGGACATATTTGCCGGGGGCGACAGCGCGCACCACGTAGGCGACGGTGAATACTGGCGCGTCATCCTTCTTGCGATCAAAGGCCGCGGTGAAGCGGTCGTCGCGGAATTCGCGAGTTGGCCGGCGCAACCGCGTCCGTAATCCACGACAGCGTGCCGGTGTCACCCGACGACACGAGGTGCGGATTGTCGATCTCGAAACCCGCCGGCAGATAATCAGCGACGATGACGCGGCCGAACTGCGGCTGCGCTTCGGTGACCTTCAAGACGACGACGAGGCGGGTGTTCTGCTTGACCTTTTTCGCGTCGGCCGGGTCGCCATCGAGCGTGTAGGTCTGCCGCTCGATCTTGAAGCCCTTCTCGGCCGCAGGCTCCGGCGTGACCGGCGCGCCGGTGACGGTGACCACGGCGCGAACATCGTCTTCGCCGGCGTTGCTCACGCGTAGCGGGTCTTTCAAGTCGGCGGCGGCAATGGTGCGATAAAGCGGTCGAGTGACATGCTCGCCGCCGACGTCGAGTGAGATTTTCCCGGCGTCCTTCGCCATGGCGCTGGCCGCCAGCAGAAGCCAGGCGTCCTCCTGGGTCGAGGTAGGGTGCAGATCGGACCGCAACGATTCAACGCGCTGCACCGCGGCCTGAACCGTGGCATGCGGCGCGCCGCTTTCGCTGGCCAGCGCCACCAGGGCAGCGGCGTCGCGCAACGCCGAACCGTAATCCTCCCGGCCGAACGGATCGGCTTGCACCGGCGGCGAAATCGCGGTCAGCGCCGCCGCATAAACCCTTTCGGCCCGGGCACGGTCGCCGACCATGGCGAGGGCGGCAGCAATCTGCGCTTTGGCAATCGGCGTCGAGATATCGTCGAGTTTGGCGTCGGCGATGTAGCGAAGGTCGCCAATTGGTGCGAGGCCGTTGCGCGCCAGCACGTAGAGCGCATACGCGAGATCGACGCCGCCGTTCTTGCCGGGATCGGTCGAGCTGGCGACCGCGTTGCGTAACCGGTCAACCGCAAGTTTGAAGGCTGTATCCGGCACCGCGATCTTGTGTTCACGCGCGCGGGTCAGGAAGTCGGTGACATAAGAGTCGAGCCAAACGTCTTCGCCGCCGACGCTCCACAAACCGAACGAGCCGTTGCTGTCCTGGCGCGCGAGCAGGCCTTCGATGGCTTCGCGCAGATGCTGATCCGTCGCAGGATCAATCGCGACATGCGTGTCCCTGGCCAAATCGCTCAGGTAGAGAAGCGGCAGCGCGCGGCTCGTGATCTGTTCCGAGCAGCGGTAAGGATAGCGGTCGAGCGCGGCGAGAAGCGCCGCCGCATCTAGTGCAGTGGATGAGCCCACCGATAGCGACACCGCTCCGGTGCCCGGCACGAGATCGGCAAAGAGATCACTCGACAATGTGATACTGCCGCCCTTGGCGATCGGGCGGACGGTACGTCGCGCCAAAATCTGTGCCGGCGAGCGCACAGCTAGTGCGTAGCTTCGCTCCAGCGCAAAGCCCGACGGTCCACTCACGCTGACATGGACTTCACCATTGCCCGCCGCGGTGGCGACCAGCGGCACGGTGAGTGAACCGCGTTGCTTGCTGCGCAGCGAAAGCTTCTGCGTCGCCGACGCCGAGAGTGCTGACGCACCGGTCACGGCGACCGCGTAATCACCTGCCGCACCCTCGACGTTGTCGAGATCGAGATGAAGACTTGAGTGATCGCCGGGCAAGAGGAAGCGCGGCAGCGTCGCCGAAAGCACGACCGGGTCGCGCACCGTAACGTCAGTCGTGGCGTGGCCGACCTTGTCTTTGCTCCAGGCTACCGCCATGACGCGGACGGTCCCCTCGAAATCGGGAATATCGAACACGACCTCGGCGTTGCCGTCAGCGCCGACGGTCACCAGCCCGGAATAAAACGCCACCGGCGGTCCGGTCGGCGGACTGCCCTGTAGCTCAGCGCCCTGGTCGCCGCCCGAACGGATCAGGCCACGCGCGCCTTGCATGCCGTCGATCAACTGGCCGTAAAGGTCGCGGATTTCGGCGGAAAGCGCCCGCTGGCCGAGATAATAATCCTCTGGCGACGGCGGTTTGTAGTTGGTGAGATTGAGAATACCGACGTCGACTGCGGCGACGACGAGGCGTGCCTCATCGCCCGAAGCAAGACCGGAAATCTTGACCGGTACATGCAACGCGGAGTCGGGCCGGAGTAGCGCCGGCGGCTTTAGCTCCACCGTCAACGTCTTGGCCGCGCGGCCGATGGAGAACCATTGAACGCCGATGGCACGCCCGGGCATGCGCTCGGCCGGGGCGTCGAGCGGCCGGCGCAACGTCGCGACGATATAGGCCCCGGCCCCCCAATCCGGCCCCACGGTCAGCTTGACCTGCGCCTGACCGGCCTGCACATCGGCCGATTGATTGGCCAATAGCTTGTCGCCTACCACGTTCACCGCAAGGCGGCCGGCGCTACGGGCCGTGACCGAAACGGTCATCACGTCGCCAGCCTGGTATTCGGGCTTGTCGAGCGCAAGCTCGAGCATGTCAGGCGTGTCGGCGCTGGCATCGACGTAAAAGCCGGCGTCAAACGTTACCGAGGTCACCGGACCATTCGGGTCGCCGGTCGAGACTTCGAGCCGGTAGCGGCCGAAGTTCACTGGCGCTGAAATCCGTGCCGGCTTATCGGCGGTCGTATCAACGCTGCCGTCGGCGACGCGTTTGGTGATCTTCACCGCCTCGTAATGCCAGTTGCCGTCACGCTTATAGAATTGATAACGGTTTTCGATCCGCAACAATTCAAAACGCAACCCGCGCTGCGCCACCGTCGTACCGTTCGGCGCCACGGTTACGACATCGAAGGCCGCGTTGCCGCCGTCGGCAAGCGAGCGGCCGGAGAACTGCGGCTTCACGCCGATCATATTGCCGGCAGGCGTCACCGGCAGCGTGATGCTGTGCTCGACGGCACGGCCGCCGGGCTCGCTCATTCGCACCGTAACCTGAGCCTCCAGTGGATGAGTGCTGGACGACGTTTTCTCGAGACTGACGGGGAAACTGGCCTTGCCCTGCGCGTCAGTCGTCGGCAGATCGGCGAGCGTTTGCCGCACCGGTTCGAGGCGCTTCATCCGCCAGGCCAAACTCATAGCCGGCAAAGCCGCTGCGCTCCTTCGCGGCTGCGATCGTGACCTCGCCTTCGAGGTCGAGATCGGTCGCTGGGGCGCCGTAGAGGAAGCGTCCCGACACTTCCACTTTGGCCGGGGTTTGCTGTGAGATATGTCCGGCGGATGAGGTCAAATCGAACTCGATCCGGTCCGGCACATAATCTTCGACAAGGAAGCTTGTCTCGCCGATCGCCGGACGTTTCGGATCCGTGAAAGCGCGCGCATGCCAGGTGCCTGTTGCCGCGGAAGCCGGCAGCGGCAGCGTCAGACCGTGACCGCCAAGCCCCTGGTCGGCGACGAGAGCGCGGCGGAATTCGACGCCGTCTGGCCTTTCAATGACGATGGTCAGCGGTACGCCAAGCGCCGCATTGGCCTGCGGATCTCGAAGGAGCGCGGTGAGATGCACCGTCTCGCCGGAACGGTAAACGCCGCGTTCGGCGTAGATGAAGGCGTCAAGCCCGCTCGCGCGCAGGCCGGCCGCCGACGCCGCGGTCGGTCAGGTCGAAGGCCGGTGCTTTGAAGCTCAGAAACGCGTAATCGCCTTTCAGGTCGCTCGCGGTTACCACGGCGGGTGCGGCTGCACCCTCGCCGCTCGCCAGCGGCGCCTCGAATTGCGACGTGTCCGGCGGCGTCGGTGCGGCGCGTCGCCAAAACTTCGTTGCTCCGGGAAATGAGCCGCACTTCAATGCCGGTTTTGCCCTGGGCGCTGGCGAGCGAATTGACGAAGACGTGGATGCCGTCGTTGCCGGAAAACGCGGTGAGCCCGAGATCGGAGACGATGAACCACTGGGTGGCCAGCGAGTCGAAATTGTTGTCGAGGTGCTTGGTTTCCTGCGGCTGCGCCACCATCACGTAGACGCCGGGCGCAACGTCGCCGATCGCCTGGTCGACCGGAAAGGCGGTGGTGACGTCAGCGTTGAGCGGCGACGCCTCGATCGCAAGCTCGCCCTTCCAAACCGCGATGCCGCGCGTGTCCCGCAGCTGATCGACTTCGTAGCGGCTGAGGCTTCTTTGAAAATCGCCGCGGTTGGTATCCTCACCGCTGACCGTGTCGGTGAGATTGCGATCGCCAATGCGGAAGATTTCTACGGCGACGGCCCGGGTGTTGGTGGAGATAACGGGAATGCCCCGCTGGCCGGTTCGCGGCAGAACGTATGCCGTAGAGGAAAAATGCACTGCCGGTTTGCGGTCGCGCACATAGATGGAAAAATCCGCCGATTTCGATAGCGTCTCGTGCACTGTGGATGGCAATCCGGCGCGCAGCGTGACGGTATAGGTCTCGCCGTGTTGCAGCCCCTCGACGCAAAGCTGCTTCTCGACGGCCGACAGCGCCGGTTTGTCGGTGCCGGCCAGGACGACGAACGGGGAAAAGTCGGTGCGCCGCGGCAGATTTTCGGAAAACTGGAAACAGGCACGCGGCGAAGCAGTATCGGAATCGACACTATAGTCGAGCACGCGGAAGCCGTGCTCGTCGCGCATCTTCTCATACAGGCCGCGCACGTCGGCGACTTCGCGCATTTCGAGCGACAGCCGGAGCGCATCCAGCGCCGCCCGCCACTGTTCGCGTTGGCCCATCACATTGCCGAGGAAAGCAAGGCTGTCGGCCTCCTCGGTCCGGTTCGTGGTGCGCTGATAGGCGATGTAAGCCGCGGTGGAGGCGCGCTCGAGCAGGAGATTTTTCTCGTTATCGTCGGCCGGGCGGATTTGCATGACGGTGCGCGCGAGCCGCAGCCAGGTGGCGCTGTCGTTGGGCGCGGCGGCGACGATTTGGCCAAGCAGCGCCATGCCGCCGCGGAAATCGTTCTTGGTGAATGCCGCATCGGCGTCGCGGCGGATTTGCGCGAGCGGCTTGGCGGGCTTGCCGGCGTCCTCCTTGATCTGCGCCTCCAGCGTAACCGCGCTGTCGGCGAGCCTTTGGTCCTGGAAGGGCTTTTCGGCGGCGCCGGCTGAAATCGGCGCAAAAGCCAAAAGCGCGGCGGCAAGGCCGGCGCGAACAAACGACAGCATCGGCGATCTCCTCCCGAGGGTGCGCAATTTCACCCTGCCCCGCGATTTGGCGCAACGATCGTGTCGAGGTCGTGACCGAAATTTTGTCGCCCGGAGCCGGTCCACCTCCGGATCGAATCGGCGTGGACCGGTAGCTGACTCGCACCGGCATGTGCCGGTTCTCGCCACGCCCGCCTTGGCCAGACCTTCGGCAACTCGATCCACCTCCTCCTGGCGCTTAAATGGCTGGCTGGCGAAGTGCTGGGTAAACGAATATTTGGGTTGATCTCCCTGAGCTGGCCCGAGACGCGGCGGGCCTGATCGGGCTGGCCGAGAGGCCCGAGCGCTGACGCAAGGATAGCCCGGGAAAGTCGTCCGCGGCACTCTTACGATGCGCTGTTTAGCACGGCGACCGCCGTCTCGTAATGTCCCGCGAGCAAGTGAGCGACGGCGAGGAAGTGGGAGGGATTGATCGTACATGGATCGAGCCATCGCGCGCCGATAATGGTACCATCGAGCGGCCGCCCCGAGGAGAGATGAACGGCCCGGTATGCTGTAGCCCAACGCCAAGTTCGAATTCAGCGATAGCGCGAGACCAGCCTCGAGCGCGGCGCGATCGAATCGCGAGTCCAGACGGCAACCAGGGCCGCGACCGCGCGAGCGAATGGCTCCTTTGGATCCTTTCTGATCGCGATATCCGCGCTCTCGGCGGCGCGCAAGATGTATTCTCCGGATCGGCGCTCGAGCGATTTTGATAATCGAATTGATGGGTCCAGGCGAGACTGGCATGCGCCTGCGGATATCCGGGTGAATTCCGGTGCGTGCTTGAAACATTGCACCGCATGCTCGAACGTCTTCCGATTCTTGTTGGCTCAAAACAGGAATTCCGCCCGCGGAGCACGAGATCGTGGGCCTCGACACTTTTCGTTGGGATGTTGGCAATATTGGCCGCTTCCGCCGCGCAAGCTTTATTTTGAGCTAAGTCGACGATATTTCGCGTGACTTTGTCCTGAACGGCGAAAATATGGGTTAAATCGCGGTTGTAAGCTCCGCCCCTACGTGCGCGCCGTTGGCCGCGTCCACCAGCTGCGCGGTTATCCTTACGCGGTTCCGGCGCGCGGATCGAGCCTTCGAGCACCGAGCGTACGCCGACTCATGCCTGATCGTGCGGATGTCAATGTTTTTGCCCTTGTAGGCGAAGCTCGAATTGCGGGCGACGACAAGTAGCCCCGAGATCTTGGAAGATGGCGACGATGTCCTCGGTGATCCTGTTGGAAAATATTCCTGTTCGGGATCGCCGGAAATATTCGTGAACGGCAAGACGCAACTGACGCCGCCTCGGGCGCGGTCGGCGCCGCCACGCCCGGTGCCGGTGAAGAGGCTCGCCGTCGGGTCGCCATCGCCACACCCTGATCGGCCGGGCGATGTTTTTGACTGCGATCTTCCCGCCGTCGTCAAAAAAGCGTCGACACGGTTGGCGACACTTTCTGAACAACCGTGAGACGCAAACGCCGCCGGCTCGGCGAGCGGCTCGAGCCGCGCGGCGAGGTTGACGCCGTCGCCGTAGATGTCGTCGCTGTCGATGATGACGTCGCCAAAGTTAATGCCGATCCGGAGCACAATGGCGTTTGGGCCAGCTCTGGTCTGAGACTTGATGGCGCGTTGAACGGCTAGCGCGCAATTCACCGCGTCAACAACGCTTGCGAACTCGACAAGCGCGCCATCCCCGATCAGCTTCACGACCCGTCCGCGATGTCGCGCTGCCGCCGGATCAAAGACCGTTTCGCGGTGATGTTTCAGTGCGGCAAGCGTACCGGCTTGTCGACGCCCATCATGCGCGAATAGCCAATGACACCGCCGGCGAACAGCAGGAGGCGCCGGTTGGTTGGTTCGTTTGCGGGCACGCATCAGTCCTACTGGGTCGCGCTGTGGGCCCAAGTAGACGAAGAATTTACCGCGTGTCGTGACCGACTAATCTATATAAGTGTCGGCATGTGGCCCCGTAGCTCAGGGGATAGAGCAACAGC
>CAWJUQ010000019.1:0-172277 GCA_963846055.1 uncultured Alphaproteobacteria bacterium | reverse complement strand
GGCGGTGAGCGAGCTCGGGTGCTGAAAGCCGCTCTCGCGGCGATCAGGGATGGTTCCGAGGACATTCTCGCGATCGGCGATCTCTGTCAGATTGCAAAAGCCAGCGAGCGGACGTTGCACTATGCGTTCACAGAGCGCTTCGGAATTCCGCCAGCGCACTACATGAAAGTGCATCGATTAAATGGTGCGCGCAACGATCTGTGCAGCGAACCACCAACGAAGGTTAGCGATGTCGCCAACAAATGGGGCTTCTGGCATCTCGGCCAATTTGCCAACGATTACGAGCATCTATTTGGTGAATTACCGTCAGACACGCTCAAGAGACGGCACGCGTTCGCCGCGGGCTTGGGCCTTCCGGCATAGAGGCGCTGTTATATTGGCAACACTCCGACTATCGAATGTCCGGCGCGTTTCGGGATTGCAGGAATTTGATGTTGTAGGATTTCCACTGCGTATAGTGTTGGCGCAATAGCCGACCAAGACGGCGACCATCTTTGGTAGCTAATTCGCCCGAGCGGATAAGGTTTTTTCCGCGGCATGCCGGCTACCCACTCAAATCGAGCAATTTTGCTCAGACGTCAGGGTGAGCGCTTGCGGATTGTCACCTCCGCGCTGTGCCTGCGGGATTTTGAACGGCGCAAGAGACATCGATGTCGTTGCATAGCCTTCAGACTGATGAGCTGCCCGAGCGCGCGGCGTACGGGCGCCGACCAGATGCGGACATGGTGTGCATTCCTGGCGGCACCTTCCGCATGGGATCGGATCACCATTATCCGGAAGAGGCCCCCGCCCATCGCGTCACCGTCGACTGGTTCTGGATGGACGGACACCGGTCACCAACCGGCAGTTCGCGACGTTTGTCGACGACGACCGGCCACGTCACCTTCGCGGAAATTCCGCCCGACCCGAAGGATTATCCGGGCGCGCTGCCGCATATGATTTATGCGGGCTCGCTCGTTTTCTCGCCCCCAGTGCATCAGGTCGATCTGCGCGACTGGAGACGAGTGGTGGACGCTTCTCAAGGGCGCGGACTGGCGTCATCCCTACGGCCCGGAGAGCGATATCGAAGGGCTGGACGATCATCCGGTCGTGCATGTGGCGTTTGCCGACGCGCTGGCCTACGCCACATGGGCCGGCAAGGACTTGCCGACCGAAGCCGAGTGGGAGTTTGCCGCGCGCGGCGGACTCGACTGGCGCCGAGTTCGCATGGGGCGATGAATTCGCGCCCGGCGGCAAGCATATGGCGAACACCTGGCAGGGTGAATTTCCGCGGCAGAACCTTTGCACGGACGGTTTCCAGCGCACCTCGCCGGTCACCGCTTTCTCGCCGAATGGCTACGGCCTGCACGACATGATCGGCAACGTCTGGGAGTGGACGACGGACTGGTATTCGGCGAGGCACCAAGCCGACGCGCCGAAGGCGTGCTGCATTCCAGAAAATCCGCGCGGTGGACCCGAAGCGGCCAGCCACGACCCTTGTCAACCAAACATCAAAATTCCGCGCAAGGTGTTAAGGGTGGTTCGTATCTCTGCGCCCCCAACTATTGCCGTCGCTATCGTCCGGCTGCGCGCCATCCCGAGGCGGTCGATACCTCCGCAAGCCACGTCGGCTTCAGGTGCATCAACAGAAATCAACAGAAAGAGAGCGCGTGATGGAGCAAGGACCAAATGCGTGAAAAGTCCGAGGACGGCACCAAAGAAAACAGCGAAGGCCTCAAGCGGCGCGATCTGTTGTTGAGCGGCACTTCGTTGATGGCAGCTTCGGTGCTTTTGGGCGCGGGTGTCGCAATCCCGGCGCAAGCGCAGCAACCAGCATCCACGCCGCCGAACGGCAAACTGCCAAACATTCTCGTCATCATGACCGACGATGTCGGTATCTGGAATATCAGTGCCTACCATCGCGGTATGATGGGTGGCCGCACGCCCAACGTCGATAGGATCGCCAAAGAAGGTGCGCTGTTTACCGACTACTACGCTCAGCAATCGTGCACGGCAGGGAGAGCCGCGTTTATTCTTGGCCAGACGCCGTTCCGCACCGGTCTGTTAAAGGTCGGTCTGCCCGCCGCCAAGCAGGGCCTGCAGGATACCGATCCGACGATCGCTCAGTTCCTCAAGCCTTTGGGCTACGCAACGGCGCAAATCGGCAAGAACCATCTCGGTGACCGCAACGAATATCTTCCCACGGTGCACGGCTTCGACGAGTTTTATGGCATCCTCTATCACCTTAACGCCATGGAAGAGCCGTATGAGCCGGATTACCCGAAGAGCTCCCAGTTCCTCGAGAGGTTTGGCCCCCGCAATATCGTAGACACCAAGGCGACCAGCGTCGACGATGCTACGACTGATCCGCGTTGGGGCAGGGTTGGTAAGCAGACGATTGCGGATGGGGGCCCGCTGCCACCGCATCCGAATATGGATTCAAAAGCCAAGTTCAACATGGAGGATGTCGACGACAGAACTGGTTCGCCGGTCGGTCGACTTCATGGATCGTTCGGTGAAGGCCAAGAAGCCATTCTTCCTCTGGCACAACACCACGCGTATGCATGTCTGGACCCACCTCTCGCCTCGCTGGGAAAACAAAAGCGGTTATGGCCTCTATGCAGATGGCATGATGGAACTGGACAGTGATGTCGGGGAGTTGCTCAAGAAGCTGGACGACCTCGGCATCGCCGACAATACCATCGTGATCTTTACGAGCGATAACGGTGCCGAAACGTTCAGTTGGCCGGATGGCGGCAACAGCCCGTTCCGGGGTGAGAAAGGCACGACTTATGAAGGCGGTTTCCGCGTGCCCTTGTTGGTGAAGTGGCCCGGCACCATCAAGCCCGGAATCATTGTCAACGAGATCATCGCTGGCGAAGACTGGTTACCAACCCTGTTGGCCGGCACCGGCGACCCGAACGTAAAGGAAAAATTGTTGCAGGGCATGGAGCTGGGCGACAAGATCTTTAAGGTTCACCTCGATGGCTATAACTTCGTGCCGTTTTTCAAGGGCGAAGTCGCCCAAGGACCGCGGCACGAATTTTTCTACTTCACGGACAATGGCGACCTGACAGCACTGCGGTACGACGACTGGAAACTCAGCTTTAAGACAATCAAAGGCAACCTGTTCACCGGCACGCCGGAATCGACCAACGTTCCCCTAGTGACCAATCTGCGGCAGGATCCATGGGAGCGCTACCAGGACGAGTCGATGATGTATGCTCGCTGGTGGGGCGACAAGCTGTGGACGATGGTGCCTGGCGTGACCATCGTCGGTCAGTTCCTTGCGACGTTCAGAGAATACCCGCCCAGCCAGAGGGGCGGAACGTTGAGCATTGAACGGGCGCTTGAGACGGTGCAGCAAGGAGCCAGCGGCCCGGGCCATTAGCAGTGGCTTGATCGAAAAATCAAAACACGGAGGACCGCCGCAAGGCGGTCTTCTTTTGCGCGGAGGGATGCGGTCTTTCTTTTTGCGTCGACGATAGCGACCGCGAAACTTGCCGATGTCTATTCATCGCCCTTTTTGTCGTTCGCGACGTGACCGCGATTTAGCCGCGCTTGGTGCAACAGCAGACATTGATCCGCATCCGCGCCGAATGGCTCGGTAGCGTTTGTCCCTTTAGCGGACGCGCGCCGGGCAATCTTGTTGCCTCGAACGTGACTCTGGGCGCATTCTCCAAGAACCTCCGCTCCCGGCGACCGCTCAGTTGATGGCCCCCGGCAGCCCAATTCCATAAAGAGGTTTTGATGAAATCACTATTCGGGGTCAACCGCCGCCGCGCGCTGCTCTCGGCTTTAAGTGTTCTTCCAGCCACGTTCGGCGCTTTTTCTGCATTAGCTGAGGCGGGGGATTTGCCATCGGAGGCGCCTGCGTCAGGGGATTTGCCACCGCGAGGCCTGCCCTCTTGGAATGACACGGCCTCCAAGAATGCCATCGTGGCATTCGTCGAGCGGGTGATGAAGCAAGGCTCGGCTGACTTTGTGCCAGAGGGCGAGCGGATCGCTACGTTTGACAACGACGGTACGCTTTGGGCTGAGCAGCACTTTTATTCGCTCTCGATCGGGTGAAGGTGCTGGCCGCGCAGCATCCCGAATGGAAGACCAAGGAGCCGTTTGCCTCGCTGCTGCGCGGCAATGTTAAAGGCGTGCTCGCGGGTGGTGAAAAAGCCATCGTACCGATAGTGATAGAGACGCATACAGGCATGACCGCCGATGAGTTTAACCGGATCGTCATTGAGTGGATCGCCACCGCCAAGCATCCGGTCACCGAGCGGCTCTATACGGAGATGGTCTATCAACCGATGCTGGAATTGGTCGCCTACCTGCGCGAACGGCTTCAAGACGTTCATTGTCTCTGGCGGTGGCATCGATTTCATGCGGCCTTGGACCGAAAGGGTTTATGGCATCCCACCTCAAAACGTCGTTGGCAGCAGCGGCAAGGTCAGGTTCGAACTGCGCGATGGAAAGCCGGTGCTGCTACGCCTGCCAGAAATCGACTTCATCAATGACGGATCTGGCAAACCAGTCGGCATCAACGAGCACATAGGTCGTCGCCCGATTGCGACGTTCGGAAACTCCGACGGCGACCTGCAAATGCTTCAATATACGATGGGAGGGGGTGGTGCGCGCTTCGCCCTCATCGTGCATCACACCGATGCTGAACGGGAGTGGGCTTACGACCGCACGTCGTCAATCGGTCGGCTGGATAAGGCGCTGGACGAAGCACACGCGAAGGGCTGGACCGTCGTCGACATGAAGACTTCCCATTGGGGAATAAATGAGAATTGGTTGTGAGCCGCGTAATCACAGCTGCTTAATCGGACTTTAGAGAGACCGCCGAGAGGCCTTTCTTTTCGTGTTCAAGATAAAAAACTCGGACTTGGCTGAAGTCAGCTTGTGGCCCAAAGCCGACATGCCAAAGACTTCAATTGATGTCCGCTCATGAGCGAGAAGCTGACTATCGGGCTGCGACACATGGGTGGGACAATCTCGAAAATAGTTTTTGAGACTCAATGGGACGGTCGGGAAAGGTGGGACACGATAAACCATTGATAAGATCCATCTGTTGCGTCCCTCTCCTTAACTCGCGGCGCGATCCGATCCTCTAGTTGCTCGCCCCGGCGACGCAGCCGGTCGTAAGTCTTATTGTGCATTCCGGCTGGGCGCTGTGGGAACGGTTCTCCAAAGACGCCACTCGGTTTAGCCGGAGGCGAATTCTTACAAGCTTCAAAGTGCCAGCGGCCTTGGGTGCTTTTGCACTGGCTCGCATGCGGCGGGTTACCCAAACACTGCCGGCACTCGTACACGACAGGTCCTTTGAACAACCTGCGCCTGCCGCATGGGCAATGGAGCCAGGTGCGGAAACCGCCGAGATACTGTCGTGTCCATGAGATTTTTATTTGCTGGCGATCTGCTCGGTCATCGCACCATTCCACCAATACGAAATATCGCGAGGTGTGGATTTTGGCGACGCCGCGCGAGCCAAGTATTGGAGCAATGTGAGCCAAGAATCCCTCAGCATGCCGCGACGGTAGAGCGTCTACAACTCGATATAATCGCGACGGGCGGCCAAGCTCTCGACTGTCGGCTATCTAGTATTTTTCGCCACGAGCCGCGATCTCCATTTCCAAGTGTAAACCTCAAACGACACGCTCATAGGTGCGGGGAGGGCGGTCAATTCAATTGTGGCTCAATCAGCGTTTATCGCCCGCACCGTCGCTCAAGCATTTGATTGCCCGCAAAGTTGGCACCTCTCTCGGCCGCACCACTCAGAACAAGATGGACTGGGGATCGCGCCGTTTCCCCGCCAAAGCCGAGCGAGCTTTTTGGCCGTCCCATGTGCGCGACCGCAAATGCAAACGCGGACGATAAAAGCTCCGCTTGACACGCACCGATAGTAACGTACGCTTGAAGGGACTGGATTGCCGAGTTTTGCGCGTCCCAACTTACAAAAAAATCGAAAAACGGGACAAATCGGGGGGTGTTGTCGCGGCGAGTCCAGGCAACTTCTAATCCGGACCGAGCGAGGCAGCTCTATATGCCATCATCATAAAGCCGTTGCCGACGGTGGGCGTACGCGGTCGCACTCGGACGAATACTGGTCCGGACGAAGCTACAACAAAACGCAAAATCGATCATGGGAGGAGACCGAAATGAGCCATAGAGCTAAGTCGAGACTTGGCCTGACGAGCGTCGTCGCAGGGACCGCGGCCATCGCCGTCGCCGGATTGTTGTTGGCATCCGGAGCGCGGACCGAGGAACTCAAATCCTACGACTCCAGCAAAAAAGAATTTTGGACCCATCCGCCGGATGACTGGTTCATGGGCGACGAGACCAAGGAGCAGAAGGGCACGCACGTACTCAATACGCTGCCGCCGCCGACCGGCTTCACCGATGCCGAAGTCGAGGCGACGCTCAAGCAGATCAAGTTGCCGCCCGGATTCAAGATCGAATTGTGGGCGCGCGTACCGGCCGCGCGGCAGATGGCCTTGGGCGACAAGGGCACGTTGTTTGTCGGCTCCTGGTTCGGCGTCGGCAAGGTGTTTGCCGTCACCGACGACGGCGGCAAGCGCACGGTTAAGCCTGTCATCGAAGGACTGACGGTGCCAACCGGCGTTGCCTTCCGCGATGGAGCTCTTTACGTCGCCGACATCAACAAGCTCTACAAATACGCCGACGCCGAAGCCAATTTGGCCAGCATGCCGAAGGGCGACGTCGTCTACGACGACATGCCGGCCTACGTGCCGCATGGCTGGAAATACCTCGCGTTCGACAAGAACGGCTGGCTCTACATTCCGTTCGGTCCGCCGTGCAACGAGTGCCTGCCGCCAACGTCGACGTCGCAGATCAGGCACGTCAACCCGGCGAACGGCCTTGCTGAAACAGTGGCGCTCGGAGTTCGCAACAGCGTCGGCGGCGACGTCGACCCGCGAACCGGCGATTACTGGTTCAGCGAGAATGCGCGCGACTGGCTTGGCGACGATATCCCGAGCGACAAGCTCAACCACGTCGTCAAGATAGGCGAGCATTTCGGCTATCCGTACTGTCATCAAGGCGACATTCCGGATCCGAAGTTGGCGATGGGCCACAAGTGTTCGGAGTTTTCACCTCCGGCGCTCAAGCTCGGCGCGCACATGGCGCCGCTGGGTATGAAGTTCTACACCGGCGACCAATTCCCGGCCGACTATAAGAACAACATCATTCTTGCCGAGCACGGTTCGTGGAATCGTCACCAGTTCCAGGGTGCGCGTTTGATGCGCATCACCGCCGACCCGGATGGCAAGAACGCTAAAGAAGTCGAATTCGCCTCCGGCTGGATCGGCGCCGACGGCAAATATCGCGGCCGTCCGAACGATGTGCTGGTGGCAAAGGACGGTTCCTTGATGGTCGCCGACGACTTCACCGGCTCCATCTATCGGATCAGCTACGCCAAGTGATCTTCGCACAATCGCTTCGCCAAAATCGGTGAAGCGATGTTTCAACCAAGGTCCAAGCCGGAGCATCCGGCTTGGACTTCTTGTTTTGGTGCGGACATGACGGTCGTGCGGCTTATCAAACTGGCTTTGCTGTCGCTCTGTCTTGCCGGCGGTTCTGCGCCGGCGTTTGCTGCCGATGTTTCAGCGGGCAAATCGCTGGCCGAAGGATGCGCAGCGTGTCATGGCGCCGAAGGCGTCTCGGAAATGCCGATGACACCTTCGTTGGCTGGCCAACCCGACGAGTATGTCCAATGGCAGCTGGTTTACTTTCGCTCCGGCGCGAGGAAGAGCGAAATCATGGTTCCGGTCGCCGAGCCGCTAAGCAATGAAGATATTCGCAATCTCGGCGCCTATTACGCATCGCTGCCGCCGCCCAAGCCGCAGACGCAACCTGACGCGCTTGCGCAAGCGGGTGAAAAGCTCGCCGTCGAGCATCGCTGCCGGTCGTGTCACTCCGATGACTACAACGGCTTTCGCGCCGCCGCGCGTCTCTCCGGCCAGCGCGAAGACGTTTTGCTCAAGGCGCTGCACGAATACAAATCGGGCACGCGCATCGGCTCGGGCGTTGCGTCTATGGCTGACGTAACCTTCGATTTAAGCGACAGCGACATGCAGGCTCTGGCACACTACATGGCGTCGCGACGCTAACTCGTGCACTGCGCCGTTGGGCGATTGCCCGACATTTCGCTTTTTGTTGTGTGGGATCGGCGTGCTTGCCGGATTTTCCGGATGTGCCATGATAATGCGCTTTTCGGGCGACACAAAGACTCGGTGCAGGGAGGTGCTTCATGCCCAAGCGTGCGATGCTGGCGGCGTCTGCCGCCGCACTTCTGGCGACGGCGACGGTGGTCGCGTTTGCCGAAAATAGTCCGAGCAACCTCGAGAGGCTTGGACAGTTCAAGACGACGGGTGCGTCGCCCAATATCCCCACCATTCCGCAAGGCGGCGCCAAAGCCGCGGCGCTGAAAAAGAATCTGGAAAAGATCAAGCTGCCGCACGGCTTCCATATCGGCCTCTACGCGATCGTTCCCGACGCGCGCCACATGGCGGTGGGACCGCAAGGCATCGTGACTTTCGTCGGTACGCGCAAAGCCCAGGTCTATGCGGTGACCGACCGCTCCAAGTCCGGCGTCGCCGAGGAGGTGAAACCGTTCGCCTCGACCATCGATCTCGTCATTCCCAACGGTCCGTGCTTTTCCAAGGACGGCTTTCTGTTCGTCGTCGAGCAGAACCGGGTGCTGATGTATCCGGCGGCCGAATTTTTCTATGAGAGCCCGGACGTCGTCGCGGTGCCGATCGTGCCGCAAGGCGAGCTCATCCCGAAGGAAGATGAAAGCTACAATCACACGGCGCGCACCTGCCGGGTCGGGCCCGACAACAAGCTCTACATCACGCTGGGCCAGCCGTTTAACGTGCCGGCGCCGGAAAAGCTTGACGAGTTCAAGAAGTGGGGAATTGGCGGCATCATCCGCATGGATCGCGACGGCAAGAACCGCGAGGTCTATGCGTGGGGCGTGCGCAATTCCGTCGGTCAGGACTTCAACCCGAAAGACAAGACGCTGTGGTTCACCGACAATCAGGTGGACGGCATGGGCGACGACGTTCCGCCGGGCGAACTCAATCGCGCCACCAAGGCCGGGCAGAATTTTGGCTTCCCGTATTACGGCGGCGGCCACGTTCGTACCGAGGAGTACAAGAGCGAGACACCGCCCGCGGATGTCGTGTTCCCGCAAGTCGAGATGGTGGCGCACGCCGCCGACCTCGGCATGACCTTTTACAGCGGCAAGGCGTTCCCGAGTAAATACCAGGGGGCGATCTTCTCAGCCCAGCACGGATCGTGGAACAGAACCGTGCCGGTCGGCGCGCGAGTGATGGTGACCTATCTCAAAGAGGATGGCACCGCGGACAAGACCGAGCCGTTCGCCGAAGGCTGGCTCGACGCCAATGGCGAGTATATCGGCCGGCCGGTGGACGTCGCCCAGCTTCGCGATGGATCGCTTTTGGTATCGGATGATTTTGCCGGTGCGCTCTATCGCATCTGGTACGACGGCAAATAGGCTGTGAGCTAAAGACAGCGGCGCCGCGCGTGATCGGCGTGGCGCCGTTTTTCGCGTACGGCACGGTTTATTCCATGAGGCCTCTCAGCATCGCCCTGATCGCCGGCCTCGCGTTCGTTGTCTGCGCGAGCGACGATGGCTTTGCCGCCGGGAATGTGACGGCCGGCCGGCAAAAGGCGCTGATGTGCCAGACGTGCCACGGCCTCGACGGCAAGGCCAAGATTCCCGAAGCGCCGAACCTCGCCGGGCAGAGCGCCGTCTATTTGGTCAAGGCGCTGAACGATTATCGTTCCGGCGCGCGCAAGAACGACATGATGTCGCTCGTCGCACCGACACTCAAGGACAACGACGTCGAGGATCTCGCCGCCTATTACTCGGCGATTGAAGTCACCGTCGGACCGCCGCCGAAATAATCGAAAAAAATCCGCGAGGCCGCGTCGATCACTCGAGCGGGTCGGGCGGCGAAGCTGGCGGCGGTGCGGTCGGTGCCGGGGTTTGCGCGGCAACCGATAGGTCGGTGCGCAGCTCCAACGCTCGTTCTCCGCCGGGCCATCGCAGCAGCGAAAGCCCGACATCGCGGACATCCGGCGCGGAAGTCGGAACCTCATCGGCGCCGCCGCCCATCACCGTCGGCTCTGTCCATTCCGTCGCCGCGGCCAGCGCAAGGATCGCCGCGTTGGCGGATCGGTCGGCCAACACGATGCGCCGATGCGGCCGGTAATTGAGTGCGAACAACTTCAAGTCCGGCGCTGCCGTGAGGGTCTGCTCGGAGACTTGGATTCCCGCAGCGGCCGGCCATGCGGGCCGAGTGCGGGTTGTCGGCTCGCCGGCGGTTTCGACCTGCTCGGCGGCCGCCGGTACGACATGAACGATGTGGAAGCCGGCCGCTTTCAGCCGGGCCAGCAATTCCGGCAGCGCCGCGACCGTCGCCGGATGAATGTCGTGCAGCAGCAGGATACCTTTGCCGCGCGCCTCGAGCCGGCTCATGGCCCGGCTGACGATATCGGCGGGTTTGATGCGCCGGTGCCAGTCGTCGGCGACGGTGTCGGAACTAAAGACGATGAGCGACCGCGCCGCGAGCTCCTGGTCGATGGCGTCGGTGCGCGCCAGGCCCGGAATGCGAAAGAACGGCGCAAGCTCGGTCGGATCGCCGAGCGCGGCGCCGACGTCGGCAATACCGTCGTCGATCTCGCGCCGGACTTTCTCGATCGGCAGTTTCTGCATCCGCGCCGGATGGTCTTCGGTATGGGTGCCGATGGTGTGGCCTTCTTCGTAGATCCGCCGCACTGTCGCGGGATAGGCCCGCGCCATGGTACCGACCAGAAAGTAAGTCGCCTTCACGCACTGCGCGGCGAGGATATCGAGCACCGCGTTGGAGTACCGCGGGATCGGTCCGTCGTCGAAAGTCAGCACCACTTCCTTGTCGTTAAGCGGCAGCGACTGGTGATATTGCATGATGCCGATTTGCGAAAATTCGCCCGGCTCGACCACGAGCACGCGGCTCGTGCCCATTGCATCGGGATGACCGGGGCAGTCCTCGGCCCGCGCGGCCCCGGAAAACGCCAACGCTCCGGCAGCGGCGATTGCCGCGCCCAGAGCCATAGCGACGCCAGACTTATTGTACGCCCGTAACCGTTGCATGCCCCCAACCTGTAACCGGCTTTTCGCGCGCCGCCGGAACGCCCTTTCGATTCGGACACTACGGAATTCTGGATTAACGCGAAATTAACGGTATGGAACCGCCCCAGCCTCTGTATTGGCGGGATAAACGGCTTTTCCTTGGCGTTAATCAACCGCGCTTAAATCTAGCGAGGATTTTAGTAACCGAGGCGCGTAACAGATGGCGGCGGCTGCGGCGGCCCGTAGATGGTGGGCGGCACGAGAAGAGCCCACGCCGGCATCCGCGCCGTTGCCCGAACGGCGCGCCGAAGGCAAAGCCTCGCGGCTTGCCCTTTACGTTCCGGTATTTCTCGCCTGCGCCACGCTGTTCTGCGCCGCGATCGGCTTTGCCGTTACCCAATTCAGCGAAACCCACGTCGAAGCCGAGCAACGGATCGCGCTGCGTACCGCGCTCGATCAGTATCGTCAGAAGTACGGCGACATCGAGGGGCTTAATACCGCCGACTTGCGCGAAATCCAGCGCCGCTCCGGCTTGCAGGATTTGCGTTTCGATCTCGATCCGGCTTCCGAGGCTGGCCGCCAGATCCAGTCGTTGCACAACGGCAGCGGACGGATCGTCGGCTGGCTGAGCTGGGTCAGCGACGGCGCGCTGGTCGGCGCCATGAACCGGCTGTGGATCCTGCTCGCCGTGATCGGCGCCGTATTCACGCTTGGCGGTTTTTTTGCGGTGCGCGCCGCGCGGCGGCTGGCGCAATCGCTCGACCGCAGCAACCAGATGATGCGCAGGCTCACCAGCCAGGATCTCCTGACCGGGCTGCCCAATCGCGCCATGATGGTCGAACAGCTGGGCCAGGCGCTCGCCAACCGGCGTGCCGGCATCGTGGTTTTCGCGCTGATCGATCTCGACAACTTCCGCGAGGTCAACGACACGCTCGGCCGCTCTGGCGGCGACGCCGTGCTCACCAACATCGCGGAACATTTGCGCGATGGTTTGCCGCCGGGCGCCAAGCTCGGCCGCTTCGAAGAGGACGAGCTCGCGGTCGTGATGGCGAGCGACGAGCCGCAAATGGCGACCATGCTGGCGGACGCGATCCGCGCCGCGCTGCAACGGCCGATCTTCATTGACCGCATCTGGCAGATCACCGCCGGCATTGGGCTGGCGCAAGCGCCCGATGACGGGCTCACCGCCGAGGAATTGGCCCGCCGCGCCGGCCTTGCGCTTCGTGCCGCCAAGCGCGAAGGCCGCGGCGCCGTGCGCCGGTTCGAGCCGCAGATCGAAACCGACTATGCCGAGCGGCGCTTTCTGCTGCACGAATTGCAGACCGCGATCCCGCTGCAAATGTTCGACGTGCATTACCAGCCGGTGGTGGCGGCGGCGGGCGGCGGCATTATCGGCGTCGAAGCTTTGGTGCGCTGGACCCATCCGACCCGCGGCAACATCCCGCCGTCGGTCTTCATACCGCTGGCCGAGCAGAGCGGGCTGATGTCGCAACTCGGCGAGATCGTGCTGCGCCGCGCGCTGGAAGACGCCAAGCGTTGGCCGGACCTCTCGGTGGCGGTCAACCTTTCGCCGGTGCAAATCCGCGACCGTTGGCTCGTCGATCTCGTCGCCGCCGTCATGGAGGAGACCGACGTCGCGCCGTCGCGGGTGGTGCTCGAGGTGACCGAAGGCGTCCTGATCGACAACCCGCAGGAGACCCAGGCGCGGCTCGAGGCGTTGCGCGCGCTCGGGCGTTTCCATCGCGCTCGACGATTTCGGCACCGGCTATTCGAGCCTGAGCTATCTGCAGCGGTTTCCGTTCGACCGGATCAAGATCGATCGCGCCTTTGTCGCTTCGCTCGGCACCGCGGCCTCGACCGGCGCCATCATCCAGTCGATTGTCACGCTCGGCCACGCGCTCGGCATGAAGGTGCTGGCCGAGGGCATCGAGAACGAGGAGCAGCGCGTGCTGCTGCGCCTTGCCGGCTGCGACGAGATGCAGGGCTATTTGTTCGCCAAGCCCGGGCCGGCGTCTGCCATCGACGCCATGCTCGCCCGCGGCGCCAAAGCGCTGGCCAGCTAGGCCTTTCGGCCGGCAACGCGTCCGCCGGTTAACCCCGCTAACCGTGTCGGCCTGACACGCGCCGTCCGAGCCGCTATCTTTGCTGCCAGTGCCGGCCGTAAATGATGCCGGCGACGCAGCGTACAAATAATGATCGCCAACAGCCTTCCCGGTCTTTCGTTCGATCTCGGCAGTGATATCGACATGCTGCGCGACAGCGTCAGCGCGTTTGCCAAGGCCAAGATCGCGCCGCATGCCGACGAAATCGACCGCTCCAACGAATTTCCCCGCGCGCTGTGGCCGCGAACTCGGCGCGCTCGGGCTTCTCGGCATCACCGTCGAAGAGAAATGGGGCGGGGCAGGGCTCGGCTATCTCGCCCACTGCGTCGCCACCGAAGAAATTTCCCGCGCCTCGGCGTCGATCGGTCTCTCCTACGTCGCGCACTCGAATTTGTGCGTCAATCAGATCCGGCGGAACGGCAACAACGACCAGAAAAAGCGCTACCTGCCGAAGCTCGTTTCCGGCGAGCATGTCGGCGCGCTCGCCATGTCCGAGCCCAACGCCGGCTCCGACGTGGTGTCGATGCGCACCCGCGCCGAGCGCCGCGGCAACAAATTCATTCTCAACGGCACCAAGATGTGGATCACCAACGGCCCGATCGCCGACGTGATCGTGGTCTACGCCAAGACCGAGCCGACCGGCGGCTCGCGCGGCATCACCGCCTTCATTGTCGAGAAAACCTTTCCCGGATTTTCCACCGGGCAAAAGCTCGACAAGCTCGGCATGCGCGGCTCCGACACCGGCGAGCTCGTGTTCGCCGATTGCGAGGTGCCGGCCGACAACGTGCTCGGCGTCGTCGGCAACGGCGTCAACGTCCTGATGTCCGGCCTCGACTACGAGCGCGCCGTGCTTGCCGCCGGCCCGCTCGGGCTGATGCAGGCCTGTCTCGACCTCGCGATCCCTTACGTGCACCAGCGCTCCCAGTTCGGCCAGCCGATCGGGCGCTTTCAGCTCATCCAGGCCAAGCTCGCCGACATGTATGTCACGCTCAACGCCGCCAAGTCTTACGTCTACGCGGTCGCCAAGGCGATCGACCGCGGCGAGACCACGCGCGAGGACGCCGCCGGCGCCATTCTCTACGCCGCCGAGCGCGCCACCTGGATGACGCTCGAGACCATCCAGATCCTCGGCGGCAACGGCTACATCAACGACTTTCCCGCCGGCCGCCTGCTGCGCGACGCCAAGCTTTACGAAATCGGCGCCGGCACGTCCGAAATCCGCCGCATGCTCATCGGCCGCGAGATCTTCGAGAAGACGAAGTAAGAATCATCGTCCGCAAGGACTGCGCTTGGTACCGCGCCGGTCTGCGGCCGATCGGCACGCGACTCCCTCTCCCCGCGTGCGGGGAGAGGGTTGGGGTGAGGGGGCCTTGCCGCTTGGCTCGGATTTGCGTCCTCGCCCCCTCACCCGATTTGCTTCGCGGAGCCTGTCATCGGGCCGGCCACTTCGGGCCGGACCCGTTGGCTCGCAAATCGACCTCTCCCCGCACGCGGGGCGAGGTGAATCCCTCTCTTCGTCGCCACCGTTTCATATTCCCCGGACGCGGTGCGGCGTGAAATGCCGCACCGCTGATCCGGGGTCTTGGCAAGCTCCGAGCGTGCGGCGATCCCGGGTCTGCAGTGCGGCACTTCGCTTAAGCTACGCACCGCACTGCGCCCGGGAAACGGCAGCGAATTGTCGCGCTCCTCTTTCCCTCTCCCGCACGCGGCGCGAGGTGGATTATTTTCTTCGTCACCACCGGGCTTGACCCGGTGGTCCATGCCGAAGTCCAGCGAATGAAAAAACCGCGCGGCAAATCTCTCCAAGCGTCGCTCCCGCATGGATTGCCGGATCAAGTCCAGCAACGACGACATAAAAGTTCGTTCCCGCGGCACGTTTCTCATTTCCTCATCCTGAGGTGCGAGCGTTTGCGAGCCTCGAAGGATGCAGGTCGGAACGCCTGAGCTGTCATCCTTCGAGGCTCGGCGCTAGAGCGCCGAGCACCTCAGGATGAGGTCGATCGTTCTCGCGACGCGCCTTTGCGCCCGAATTTTGCCCACGCGAATTTTCAAGCGACGAAGCGAAGCGGTCGAAATCCGTTTCCGGTACGAAACGACTTTTTTCGAGTCGCTTCTTGGCCGCGTGATCCCAAAAAGTGCACTTGCGGTTTTCGGACAAGATCACGCGCATCAAAACAGGGAAGCGGAGCGCCGAAAACCAAGAAGAGCGCCGAAGTCATTCTTGCAGGCGTGTCTGTAAACCGCCCCCCAAATAGGCACGACAACGCGCCGCAGCGGCGGGTATAATGGCATTCGGGGCGCGGCGGTGCGGCACGATCGGTGATGTTCGGCAGAATAAAGCGGCTTGATCGCGGGCTGGTGATTTCCGCGATCGGGCACCTGGCGCTTTTGGCGATCGGGCTTTTGTACCTCAACGCCAGCGCGCACGACGCGCCGCCGCCGGAGGCGACGCTGGTCGAGCTCGTTCGCCCGCAGGACATCCCGCACTTCTCCGGCGCGCCGACCGATCTGCGCACCTCCGGCCTCGATACGCCGTCGCCTCGATCGCAGCCGGCGGTGCGGCCGCAGGAGGCGAAGCCGAAGCCGCAACCCAAAGAGCAACAACAGCCGCAGAAGGAGCCGCGCGACGCGGAGAAGACCGCGCCGCCGCAACCGAAAACGCCGCCGCTGCCGCAAATGGAAGTCGGCGAGGCGACCAACGCGCCGCTCGAGCAGCCGCCGCCCGAGCCGCAGCCGGCGGCCGAGCCGCCGGCGCCGGATGCCGACGCGACCGCGGCGCAACGCGCGCAGCAGGCGATGCTTGGCGGGCCGCTCGGCGGCGGCTTCAACGCGCCGCCGGTGCCGTCGCCGGTGACCGGCTTCGATTACACTGAGCCGTTCCGCCGCGTGGTCTCATCGTGTGCGCCCGGCGTTCCGAGCGTCGATCCGCGCGAGCGGATCGCGGTGCGGATCCGCGTCTTCCTCAATCGCGACGGCACGCTGACCCGCGCGCCGCTGATGCGCGAGGGAAACCCGTCGGCGAAACAGGTGGCGATGATGCAAAGCTTCGCCGCCGGGCTCGAAAAGTGCCAGCCCTACACCATGCTGCCGGCCGACAAATACGAGCAGTGGAAAGAGATCGACCTCGTGGTCTATCCGGTCAATTCCTACGGCGGGTGAGGGGCTTTCGTCCTCCCCTGAGGAGGGGGGAAATGATCAAACGGTCGGCGTGGCCGAAATTCCTTCTCCCCGCGTGCGGGGAGAAGGTGGCGAGCGGCGGGCAGCGAGCGGGATGAGGGGGGCCTTTCGGGTTGCGCTCAGACGTGCGGCACCGCCCCCTCACCCGACCCCCGATCAACTCGGGGTCGACCTCTCCCCGCGCGCGGGGAGAGGTGAAGATGATTTCTAGTCCGCATGTCCGCGGAACGCGCCATTCGAGACCGGTGGGTTACGCCTTCGGCTAACGCACCCTGGAAAAATCACCCCAGCCGGCGATCGAACTCCAGCGCGGCGTTGAGGAGGACCTGCGCGCCGGCGGCGCATTCGTCGAAGCTCGTACTTTCCGCCTCGTTGTGCGAAATGCCGCCGGCGCAGGGCACGAAGATCATGGTGGTCGGCGCGACGCGGGCGACGTAAGCCGCGTCATGGCCGGCGCCGGAAATCATGTCGCGCGATTTGAAGCCGGCCTTCTGCGTGCCGACGCGCACGCACTCGATCAATTCCGGCGCGAACTTCACCGCCGGCGAATCCCAGATGCGCTTTTCTTCGTACGTCAGCTTCAGCGGGTTGAGGATTTCGGCGAGCGAGGTGCGCAGCTTCTGCTCCATGACGTCGAGCACCTTGTCTTCGGGGTGACGGAAATCGATGGAGAAGAACACTTCGCCCGGCACGACGTTGCGGCTGTTCGGCTTGTTCTCGATCAGGCCGACGGCGCCGACCGCGTTGGGCGCGTGCTCGAGCGCGATGGCATCGATCCGCTCGATCATGCGCGCGGCGCCAAGGAGCGCGTTCTTGCGCAGCCGCATCGGCGTCGCGCCGGTGTGCGCCTCCTGGCCGGTGACCGTGATCTCGTACCAGCGCATGCCTTGCACGCCCTGCACAATGCCGATCATTTTTTGCTCGTCTTCGAGGATCGGGCCCTGCTCGATGTGCAGTTCGAACATGGCGGAGAATTTGCGCGCGCCCGCTTTCTCCGGGCCGCGATAGCCGATGCGCTCGAGTTCGTCGCCGAACTTCTTGCCGTCGCGGTCGGTGCGGGAGTAGGCGTACTCCGGCGTGAATACGCCGGCGAACACGCCGGACGCCAGCATCGCCGGCGCAAAGCGCGCGCCTTCCTCGTTGGTCCAGTTGACGATCTCGATCGGTGCGTTGGTCTCGTAGCCGGTTTCGTGCGAGCGTGCGCAGCGCTTCGAGCGCGCCAAGGACGCCGAGCACGCCGTCGAACTTGCCGCCGGTCGGCTGGGTGTCGAGATGCGAGCCCATGGCGATCGGCGGCAGCGCGTTGTTCTTGCCCGGCCGGCGCGCGAACATGTTGCCGACTTCATCGACCGAGACCGTGCAGCCGAGCGCCTCGCATTTTTGCTTGAACCAGTCGCGCACCTGACGATCGAGGTCGGTCAGCGTCAGCCGGCAGATGCCGCCCTTGGCCGTCGCGCCGATTTGCGCCGTCTCCATCAGCGTGTCCCACAGGCGCTGCGGATTGATCTGGAGGTTTTGTGCGGGGGGCATCGTTCAAACTCCTTAATCTCGTCACGCGCGGGCATAGACGTTCGAAGAACGGAGTCGCTTCGCTCGCCTGTGACCCGCGCGTCCATACAGACGTGCCGCGAGGAGGCCGCTACATAACGCTTAGCCTCGACGCAGCATGGATTGCCGGGTCAAGCCCGGCAATGACGAAGTAAGCGCGCGGGGAGAGGGGATACTTCGCGCCGCTCGCATAGACGACCATTTACGGCGTCACCGGCACGCGCTCGACCGGGTGCGGGGCGTTGAGCTCGCGCCACGTCGAATTGGCAACCTGCACCGCCGGGAACGGATCGCGCGAAACATATTGGCCGGCGCCGGGTGTGGCGCGCAGGTCGCCGTCCATCCAGGTGATAGCGCCGCGCGAGAGCGTGACGCGCGGTAGGCCGGTGCACTTGAAGCCCTCGAACACATTATAGTCGATGCGGCTGACTTGCTTCTTCGCCGAAATCGTCTTGGTCGCCTTTGGATCGAAGACGATGATGTCGGCGTCTGAGCCGACGGCGACCGCGCCCTTCTTCGGATAAATATTGAGAATGCGGGCGATGTTGGCGGACGTCACCGCGACGAATTCCTCTTTGGTGAGACGGCCGGGCGTGACGCCCGCGGTCCACAGTACCGGCAAGCGGTCTTCGACCCCGCCGGTGCCGTTCGGGATTTTGGTGAAGTCGGTGCGGCCAAGCCGCTTCTGCTCGGTGGTGAAGGCGCAGTGGTCGGTAGCGACGGCGTGCAGCGAGCCCGATTGCAGGCCGGCCCACAGGCTGTCGCGATGCTCGGCGGTGCGGAACGGCGGCGACATCACGCGGCGCGCGGCATATTCCCAATCCTTGTTGCGGTATTCGCTCTCATCGAGCACGAGGTGCTGGATGATCGGCTCGCCGTAGACGCGCTGGCCGGCGGCGCGAGCGCGTGCGATCGCTTCATGGGCGTCGCGGCTCGAGGTGTGGACGATATAGACCGGACACCCGGCCATATCGGCGATCATGATGGCGCGGTTGGTGGCTTCGCCTTCCACCCCGGGCGGGCGCGAATAGGCGTGCGCTTCCGGTCCGGTCATGCCGGTGCCGAGATAATATTGCTGCAGGTGCCAGATCAGATCGCCGTTCTCGGCGTGGACGATCGGCATGGCGCCGAGCGCCGAGCAGCGGGCGAACGAATTGTAGAGCTGATCGTCGTTGACCATCAGCGCGCCCTTGTACGCCATGAAATGCTTGAAGGTGTTGATGCCGTAGGTTTTGACCACGGTCTCCATCTCGTCGAACACGGATTTGTCCCACCAGGTCACCGCCATGTGGAAGCCGTAGTCGCTGGCTGCGCCTTCGGCCTTGCGCCGCCAGTCCTGGTACGCGGCCAGCATCGACTGTCCGGGCGTCGGAATGCACATGTCGACAATCATCGTCGTGCCGCCGGACAGCGCCGCTTTGGTGCCCCACTCGAAATCGTCAGCCGTCACCGTGCCCATGAACTCGAACTCGAAATGGGTGTGCGGATCGATGCCGCCCGGCATGACGTAACAGCCGCCGGCGTCGATCACTTCGGCGCCGGCCGGCGCTTGCAGGTTCTCGCCGACGGCGACAATGGTTCCGTCATCGATCAGGACGTCGGCGCGCCGCGAATTATCGTGATTGACGACGGTGCCGCCGCGAACAAGTTTCGTCATGCCGGGTTACCTCCTTACGCCTTGCCGAACGCTTAGCCACGGACGCTAGTTTTGTCGGGTTGCGAACGGTTCGTCAAAGCGCGAGAGCTTTGCCGGGCGCGGTGCCTGCGTCATCGCGGCGTAGCGTGCGTTCGCTAAGTTGCCCGCAGGCCATTGGTGCGGTTGAGGAAAGCGGGCACAGCTTTGGTCTCACGCGCCTGTGAGGGTTGGCGCTCGTCGTTAGCGCGTATAGTCGGCAAGTTCATAGGGAGATCGCTCATGCATTTATTGTCTCGTCGTTTTCTCGTTCTTGCGGGTCTCACCGCAGGCGCCCTCGCTTGGTCCGCCGCGGCGAATGCCGCCTCGGAAACCTTCAAAGTCGATCTCACCGGCGCGCAACAGGTGCCGCCCGTCGAAACCCCGGCCAAGGGCTCTGCCGATCTGTCCTACGATCCGGCGACCCGGATGCTGACATGGACGGTCACTTACAGCGGGCTTTCCGCCCCCGCGACCATGGCGCATTTCCACGGACCGGCCGCCGCCGGCAAAAACGGCCCGGTCGCCATCTGGATCAGCGTCAAGGATGCGTCGGTCGACAGTCCGGTCAAGGGCCAGGCGACGCTGACGCCCGAGCAGGCCGCGCAGTTCTCTGCCGGTGAGTGGTACATCAACGTCCACACTTCAGCGCATCCGGGCGGCGAGATCCGCGGCCAGGTGGTGCCGCCGAAGAGCTAAACACAGCGATCTTCGGCTAATGCCGTCACGCGAAGTTGGCGAGTAGCGCGACGGCAACGGCGCTGACGGCTAGCAGAAGCAACGCGCGTATCGGGCTCGCCATCGGCGGCGGCGCAACATCGCCGGAGAGCGTCTTTACGCCGGTGACCATCGGCCGGACGAGATCGTGTCCCTTGACCGAGGCATAGATCCCGATCGCGAGCACATGGAGCGCGATCGCCGCGAGCAGGGCATCCCAAAAAATCCAGTGGGCGGCGCTGATGGCGTTGGCGATGCGCGGCGGCGTGATCTCCGTCAGTGGCCCCTGGTTGGCGACATCGTTCTGCACGTAGATGCCGCTGAGCGTTTCGCCGAGCAGCAGCGCAAGAAGCAAAAACACCATCCAGCCGCCTGCGGGGTTGTGGCCGACTTGATGGTCCGGTTCGCGAACGAACAGGCGTCTCAGGTGAGCCAGGCCCGCGCGCGGCGCGGCGGCGAAGCGGGTAAATCGAGCGGTGTGGCTGCCAAAAAATCCCCACAACAGCCGGAACACGACCAGCGCCAGCACCGCGTCGCCGGCCCTGGCATGCCAGTCCATCCAGCCGAGCAGATACGTGACGTAGGCGACGACGATCAGCGCCGCTGTGACCCAATGAAACAGCCGCGTCGGAACATCCCAAACGAGAATCGCGCGGCCGCGTGTGCCGGTCGCGGCCGGTTCGATCTGCGCCATGCAACAACCACCGAGTGCGGCGTGCCCCCTTGTGCTCGATACTTCACCGGTTCCGCCGGGGCAACGGCCTAGTCGGCTTTAGGCTTATTCATCCAATGAACTTCTTTTGGGTTCTTTCAATGGCCGAAATTTGCATTGTAACTCATTGAATCCACGACGAATCAGCTATGTTGCGCGCGGCGGTGGAAAAGGCTGGAGCGGGCGCCATGCTGAGGGTGCGGTTGAAAGCCGACGGACGGTTGGTCGAGATCATGCCGGACGGCACTGAAAGAGCCATTGTGTACTCCGACAGCGAACCGAAAGCACCGCGGCTTGGCAGCGATACTGTCGCGGTGAATGGACGTTTCCTGGACGCTGCTTACGCTCGCAATGTGCGCGGCCAGACCGGGCTCACACAAACAGCTTTTGCCGCCCAGATCGGCGTTCCTGTCGAGACGGTGCGCAACTGGGAGCAGGGCAAACGTTCGCCGCGCGGTCCCGCGCGCGCCTTGCTCAAGGTGATCGAGCGCGCGCCGGAGGCTGCGTTCGCGGTACTCGGTGCCAAGGCACGGTGACGGGCGCTAGCCGACCGCCTACATTGCCAAAGTGAGTGTCAGCAAAGATCAGGTCCCGGCGGTGACTGCGCATGGCGCACGGATACCGCTGCTTGGGCTCGGCACATGGGATTTGCGCGGCCGGGTCTGCACCGACATGGTGCAAGCAGCGCTCGATCTCGGCTATCGCCACATCGACACCGCGGAAATGTACGACAACGAGCGCGCCGTCGGCGAAGGCCTGCGCGCCTCCGGCATAAAGCGCGACGATTCATTCCTCACCACCAAAATTTGGCCGGCGCATTTCGCCGCGGCGGACCTGCCGCGCGCGGCCGCCGATTGTCTCGACCGGCTCGGCGTGAGTTCAGTCGACCTTTTGCTGCTGCATTGGCCGAACCCGCAAATTCCGCTGCCGGAAACCATCGGCGCGTTATGCAAAGTCAAGCGCGATGGAATGGCCCGTCACATCGGCATTTCCAACTTTAACGTCGCGCTGATCGAGGCGGCGTGGAAAGCGACCTCCGAGCCGCTGGTCTGCAATCAAGTCGAATGCCATCCCTATCTCGATCAATCGAAGGTGCTGGCCGCTTGCCGCAAGCACGGCATGGCCATGACCGCTTACAGCCCGATCGCCAAGGGCAAAGTCGGCGGCGACAAAGTGCTGGAGCGGCTCGGCGCCGCGCACAAAAAAACCGCGGCGCAGGTATCGCTGCGCTTTCTGGTGCAGCAGAACATTGTCGTCATTCCGCGCACCAGCAAGCAGGCGCGGCTCGCCGAAAACGCGGCGATTTTCGATTTCGCTTTGAAGGACGGCGAGATGGCGGACATTTCCGCGCTGTCACGCGCCGGCCGCCGCCTCATTCCCGCGGGCTTTGGCCGGCCGGATTGGGATTGAGCTAGTCCTTCCGTCAGGAATGACGATCAAAACTCGACGTCGAGCTCTTCCAGCTCGTCGGGTTCGAGTTTGGCGGCGGCGATCCATTCCTGCATCAGCGGCAATGCCATGATGCTGCGGCAGTAGGCGGCCGAAGGCTCGTCGAGCGCGACATCGTAAGTGACAAAGCGCGTGCACACCGGCGCGTACATGGCGTCCGCCGCGCAGGGCTTTTCGCCAAACAAATAAGGGCCGCCGTATTGCTGGAGGCACTCGCGCCAGATCGCGGTAACGCGCTCGATATCGCCGCGCGCGCCAGCCCAGGCTTTGAAGCCGGGAAAATGCGCTTTCAGATTCATCGGCAACGCCGAGCGCAGATTGGCGAAGCCCGAATGCATTTCACCGGAGATGGCGCGGCAGTGCGCGCGCTGCGCCCGATCGGCCGGCAGGAGACCGGCGTCCGGCTTGATCTCGTGCAGGTACTGCGCGATCGCGAGCGTATCCCAGACTTTGATCCCGTCGTGGTAAAGGCAGGGCACCAGGAACGACGGCGACAGGAGTAGCAACTCAGCCCTTGTCGAGGGGTCATCGGCGCCGACATGCCGCTCTTCGAAATCTAGCCCGGCCATTTTGCAGAGCAACCAGCCGCGCAGCGACCAGGAGCCGTAATTCTTGCTGGCGATTGTCAACGTGGTGTTCGACATGCGCCTATCTCGCGAGCAAATGCTGATGCAAATTTAGGCAGTTATGGTTTGGTGCAGAGTGCAAATTCCGGCGCACTTTGAGCTTCCCCATCTCGCTCTGCAAACATGTTCACAATCTTGTCGCAGTGCAACAAAAAATGCACTAGCGTTTGCTCAAGGGGCCGGGGAAAGCCGCCGCGAGGCGGCCCGCGGCACCCGTGGACGACGGATGCTTTACCTCGCCTATCAAGCCCAATCGGATCTGATCACGCCGGCAAAAGCGTGGGCGACGCTGGCGCTCGCGGCTGGTCACCGCGCGTTACTCGCCGAACATCCGGCGGTGCGCAATTTGACCGCGGCCTATGAACTGATCGCGCGCGTCGGGCTGACCCACACCCGGCCGCCGTTCGGCATTCACTCGGTCAACGTCGGCAACCGCGAAGTCGCGGTGCATGAAGAGGCGGCGCACCGCACGCCGTTCGGCACGCTCCTTCATTTCAAGAAAGATGTCGCGGCCACACAGCCGCGAGTGCTGCTGGTCGCGCCGCTGTCCGGCCATTTTGCGACGCTGCTGCGCGCCACCGTGCGCACCATGCTGCCCGAGCACGATGTCTACATGACCGATTGGCACAACGCGCGGGACATTCCGCTGATTGCCGGACGCTTCGGCGTCGACGAATATGTCGAGCATCTCATCAAGTTCATGGAAGTGATCGGGCCCGGAGCTCACGTTCTCGCGGTGTGCCAGCCTTGCGTTGCGGTCCTCTCCGCGGTCGCGCTGATGGCGCAGGCTGGAAATCCGGCGCAGCCTCGCTCGATGACGCTGATGGCCGGTCCGATCGACTGCCGTGTGAATCCGACCAAGGTCAACGAACTTGCCAACAAACGCGATATCGCCTGGTTCGAACGCTCGCTGACCGCTTCGGTGCCGGTGCGCTATGCCGGGGCGTTCCGGCGAGTCTATCCGGGGTTCGTGCAGCTCGCCTCGTTCATGAGCATGAACATCGAGCGGCACGTCAAAGCGCACCAGGAGCTTTACGAGAATCTGAAGAACGGCGAGCGCGAGAAGGCGGCGGTCACCAAAGCGTTTTACGACGAATATTTTGCCGTCCTCGACCTCGCCGCCGAGTTTTATCTCGAGACGGTGCGCTTGATCTTTCAGGAATACGCGCTGCCGCTCGGCAAACTCGCCTGGCGTGAACAAAAGATCGAGCCGGGCGCTATCCGCCGTACCATGCTGCTCACGGTCGAAGGCGAGCGCGACGACATCTGCGCGGTTGGCCAGACCGTCGCCGCGCACGACCTGTGTACCGGGCTGCGCCCCTATCTGAAGCGGCATCACATGCAGGCCGGCGTCGGCCATTACGGCGTGTTCTCCGGCAAGCGCTGGGAGAACCAGGTCTACCCGCTGGTCAAGAACGTCATTCTGTCGAGCGATTAGGCACGAGTTTCGCCCGAACGATCGATCAAGACGCGGGCGATCGTCCATCAGCGCTGAAGGTAAGAGCCGCGCGTTTGACGATCGCCTTGCGGAACCAGGACAGGCAAGGATCGTGATCCTCGTGATAATGCCACTCCAAAACCTCCGTCAGCACCGGGAAGGCAACCGGTGGCGCGAGTATCCTGATTGGCAGCGATCGCGCGTACAGTTCCGCCAGTCGCGCGTGCACGGTGGCAATGCGGCGCGTGCCGACGACCAGACGCGGCACAAAGGTAAATAGCGGCACGCTGACCGCGGTATTTCGCGACAGCCCTGCCTGGTCCAGCACTTGTTGATCGAAGGTGGTCTGCAAGGCACCACTCGAGTACCTCACGACGTGCGGCAGGCTCTGATATTGCTCAAGCGTCAAGCGCTCGCCGATTTCCGGATTGTCCTTCCAGGCGACGCAGACGTAACGCTCCTCGAAAAGCTGTTCGTGCGGATGGCCTTCAAAGGCGAAAGGCTTCGGGATGATGCGCAGATTGATTTCGCCCCGGTTGAACCGTTCGAACGCCTCGGTGGTATGCTCTTCGAGCGATACCTTCAGGCCCGGAGCTTCCTGGGCGATCTCGGTGACCAGATCGAGCAGGAGGATTTCGGTCGAGTAATCCGACGCGATCAAGCTGATGCGCCGGTTGGACGTGCGAGGCTCGAACGACGGCGTTGTCGTTACCAGCGATTTGGTCTTGAGCAAGATGTCGTGCAGCGGCTCGATCAGCGTTTGGGCCAGCGGCGTCGGCTCCATGCGCCGGCCGACCTGCACCACTAGTTCGTCGTCGAAATGCTCGCGCAGACGGGCCAGCGCGCCGCTGAGCGCCGACTGGCTGAGATTGAGCTGCGCAGCGGCACGGGTCACGTTTCGATGCGTCAGCAATGCGTCCAACGCCACAAGCAGATTTAGATCAAGCCCGTGAAAACGCATGCTTCGTTCATCCGGCATTCGAGGGCTGACGGCCCGCCGGGAATATTGCATGCCCTGCCGGTCAGAATCCCGTCATTTTGCCGCCGCCGGCGCGGCCGATTGGGTGAGGCGGCCCTTTCAAGGATCGGTGCCGTCAGACGCGGTAGTCGCTGACAAGGGCAGGGCTTTTTACAGCCTCCGGCGCGAGCGGCGGGAAAGCATCGAACAAATACCCGTCAGGAATCATCTGATTGGGATTCCAAACATTCAATGCACCTTGCGATACTTTCCACTCGAACGGGAAAATGTCCGGCGCGTAGAGCATGTAGCCGGCTGAAAACAATTCCACCCGCATGCCGCCGGGCTCACGGACGTAAAGAAAGAAATTTTCGCCGACTCCGTGTTTGGCGGGGCCGTATTCGACGGTCAGGCCGGCCTCAATGTAAAGGTCGGCCGCGCGCAAAACGTCCTCCCGGCTGTCGAGCCAGAACGCCACATGGTTTGCGCGGCCTTTCATGCCGCTCAGTCTTCCCGTGCGGTCGACCGCATCCAGCACAAGTCCGAGGTCGTGCGACATCGGCGTCGACGAGACGAATGCAGTGACGACCACAGGCGCGTGGTCGAGCTTTGCAAATTCCATGAACCGGAAGCCCAGTACCTCCTGGAACCAGTGTGCGTCGCGGAGTGGATCGTCGGTATTGATGGTGACGTGATCGATGCGCCGGGCGCCGGCGCCGCGCGTGATGTAATGCTGCGGACGATTGGGGACCCTCGGGGCAAGTTCAGGAGGCGCGACGTAACGCTCCGACTCCCAGAACACTTCGTGGAGATGGCCACCCGGCGAACGAAAGCGATAAGCGGCGCCGTGACCGACGGTGGGCTTTTGCCAGCCGATCCCGCAATTGGCGGCGTTCAATCGTTCGACGCACGCCTCAAGTTCTCGCGGGCCTTCGGTGCGCCATCCGACGTGCGCGATCGCCGGCGCCGGACCTTCGGTGAGCTGAAGCGAGTGGTGGAAGAATTCGCCCCAGCCGCGAAAGTAGACGGATTGGCCGGCGCGGCCGGATTCTTCCAATCCGAGAATGTTCTTGAAGAACGCCGCCGATGCTTCAGGCTTCGGCGAGACGACTTCGACGTGCGCGAGCTGTGCAATCAGACGCTCAACCATCCATATCCCCGTTTGTATTTGTGTGGACGCCGCTATGCATCGAACGCGAACCAGCCTGATGACATTCTCCGTCCGCGTGACCCACGCTGCGCGGAAAAGTTTCTGCACTTTGGCGAATTCTTACGTAAACGAATCCGATGGCGGCCCGCCAAGCGCAATTTGTCCGTAGCTGTAAGCCGGCATTTCCCAGCCCGCCACGATATGCCCTTGCAGCGCTTGCAAGTCGGAATAAGCGCGCTGCACGTGATTGCCCTCGTACAGGCCGCGCCCCGCCGTTGCCGCGAACAATTTCTCCGCCGCCTGTTTCGCCAGCAGGACGGAATAGCCCTGGTCACGCCGATTTCGCGCCCGGTGCTCGAGGCTCATCGGCTCGTCGGCAAAGATCTTGTCGATGGTTTCACGAAACGAGCGGCGATAGAGCAAACTCGCAGCGTCGATCATGGCGGACGCCTCGGCGACCGCGAGCTGCATGCCCGGCTTTTTAGCGAGCGGCGAATGATCGAACGAGCCTTCCCGCACCTTCATCTCTTCGATGAAAGCATCAAGGGCGCCTCGCGCCATGCCGTTGGCCGGCGACGAAATGGTGAACGGAATGATCGACCAGACCGGCGCTTTGTAGAGCGGGGAGTCATGGACCTGCGCGCCGGGTGCGGTGCCTTGCATCATTTCGGCAAGGCCCAGCACGCGGTGACTTGGCACAAAGAGATCGTCGACGACCACGCCCTTGCTGCCGGTGCCGCGCAGTCCGAACACAAACCAGTCGTCAATGATTTTGGCCTCGCGTTGCGAAATCATCACGTAGCGGATATCGGGCATCGGCGATCCGCCGCTCGGCGGTCCAAAGAACACACCGAGCAAAAGCCAATCGGCGTTATCGACGCCGCTACAGAAGTTCCACTTGCCGGAAATCCGGTAGCCGCCGCTTGCAGGGGTCGCCTTTCCCATCGGCGCAAAGCTCGAAGCCGACAAAGTATCCTTCGCCCAGTATTCGTGTTGAAACTCCTCAGGCCAAAGCGCGACCAGGAAGTCGTGAATGGTGAAAACGGCCCAAATCCAGCCCGCCGACCCGTCGCCGTGCGCGAGTTCGTCGGCGACCGTGAATGCCACGTCGGGCCTGATCTCCGGTCCACCGAATTTCTTCGGCTTGAGCAGGTACCAAAGTCCTGCGTCCCACAGATCCCTGATGGTTTGTTCCGGAACGCGGCGCGCGCGCGTGGTTTCCGCGGCTCGCTCGCGTAGCGTCGGCGCCAATGCGCGCGCCTTGCGAAGCAATGTTTGATCGAAGTCGGCGGTCTTTGGCACCTCTTGGACGGAAACACGCTGCGCCAAACTCATTGTATCCTCCCCTGGAATACCGACGTTTATCGTTGGCTTTGCGCAGCCCTTCGACGCGGCCGCGTACGTTACCGTTCCCACATTATGGCCGCCGAGCTTAGCCGCTAAATCCAATGTTCGGATACCAAGTATCGATGGCGCTTATGCCCGAACTGGGCCCGCGGATCACATCTCGGAAAATCGTTCGGCGACCCAATCGACTATGTAGCTGCGCGCCGGCTCCATATTGTCGGCGCTGACGTGCTCGACGCCACCTTCGTGCTCGGTGAAAATCTTGAGTTCGCGCCGCGGGCTGTTGACGGCTTCGTCGTAGCTCTGCCGAGCAAATTCGAGGGGAATTTGGCGATCGTTGGCGCCGTGAGTAATGAGAAACGGCACCGTGATGCGCTCGAGCACGCCGGCCAGCGAAATCTTTGGGGCGTACTGCATAAAAGCCTCGAGGCTTTCTTTGCCCCACACCCACATGACGTGATCCCAGTAGTGCGGGACCGGGCGGTCGCCCTCCCGCGCCAGCCGGCGCCGCTGCACCTCTCCCCAATCGTGATTGGCGCCCCAGGCGACGCATACTTTGAAGCGCTTTTCGAACGCCACTGCACGCGGCGCATAGTAGCCACCGAGCGACCATCCCATCATGCCGATCCGCTCGGGATCGACGTCTTTTCGTGCCTGGAGAAGATCGAGAGCCGCCGACGCCCAGCGTTCGCTTTCGGCAACCGCGTGAAGGCCATTCAGGCGCAACGCTTCGCCGACGCCGGGTTGGTCGATCATCAGGCAGGAAATGCCGCGCTTGGCGAATTCGTCGCGCATCGAGAGATAAATCATCTCCTTGACGCTATCGAGTCCGTTGCAAAATATCATGCAGGGGCGCGGGCCGGCGCCGTGTCCCTTGACAAAAAGCCCTGGGAAGCTCGCATCGCCATAGGGGATTTCGACCCGCTCGCAGTTCAGGCCGCCAGAAACGATCATTCGCTCCATCGTTTTGAGCATTGTGCGATAGGCTTGCTTCCGCGGCTCATAGTGACGGCTTTGCATGCGTTCCGCGGTTACAAGATACGCCGTGGCCCGACCGTATTTTTCCGCCGCACTCAGCAGATGACCGGCTTTCGCGGCCTCGTCAGCCAGTTCGGTCACGCGCCTCGCCAGGTCCATCCACGCGGTAAAGAACTGCTCGGTGCCGGCATCGTCGCCTTGTCGCGCGATTTCCCGGACCTTTTCGTTGGCGGCGTCGATTTCGCCGATTGCGCCGCCCATGCCGAGGCAGATATTGACCGAGAGATTCCAGACATAATTTCCGGGAAAGGGCTCATACATTTCTGGAAGTCTCTGTCTCGTTCCGCGACATTGCTTTGCGCAGTTTGCCACTATTCCGCAGATCTCAGAACATCCTCGAAAGGCTTCCGCCACGTTGGCGACGGAGTTTTGCGGGGACACTGAGCTGGCAGCGCCGCGTTGCCGGCAGGTTACGAGGATCGCCACGAGCTTCGAAATCGTAGTTCTGGATAGCAGTTATCGTTGACGCTCATGGATCAGCGGGCGCTTGCACCGGCAAGCCATCCGCCGCTCAAGAACGCGATCCTGTCCGGTGATTGAGCGGGCATCGGCGGCGTAGTAGCGTCGAGACGACGCGCCGAAGCGCGCACGCCGGGAGAACGCCATGGCCACAAGCGTCAAACAAATGCTCGAAGCCGCCAACGCTGCGGTGCCGAAGATCTCGCCGGACAAGGCGCGCGAGATGATCGCCAAGGGCAACGCGCTCGTCGTCGATGTGCGCGACGGGCCTGAAGTGCAGGCGAGCGGCAAAGTGGCCGGCGCCGTGCACGTTTCCCGCGGCATGCTTGAATTTCGCGCCGATCCCGACTTGCCCTCGCACGACAAGAATTTTTCCAAGGACAAGGACATCATTGTCTATTGCGCGTCGGGCGGGCGCTCGGCGCTCGCCGGCAAGATGCTCAAGGATTTGGGCTATGAACGCGTCTACAATCTCGGCGGCTTCAAGGACTGGGCTGACGCCGGCGGCGCGGTGGAGAAGTAATGCTGCTCACCGCATGGCGGCGGCGATGTTGCCGCCATCGACGGTGGTGACGCTGGCGGTGGTCTTCAGTTCCAGCGCCAGATGCACGAACGCCTGCGCGACGTCGTCGGCGGTCACTTCGCGGCCGAGCAGGTTGCCGCTCATATAATCTTTTTCCGACACGCCACGCGCCTTGGCGCGCTCCTTGATGAAATCTCCCGTCAGCAAGCCGGAGCGGATGCGGTCAGCGTTGACGGCGTTGGCGCGAATGCCGTCTCCGCCGTAATCGACCGCGTATTGACGCATCAGCGCCATCAGCGCCGCCTTGGGAATGCCGTAGGGACCGAAATTTGCTCCCGGATTGACCGCCTGTTTGGAGACGTTGAACAGCAGGCAGCCGCCGGTTTTCTGCGCCAGCATGATCTTGATCGCCGCCTGCGCGACGCGCTGCTGGCCGTAGAAATTCAGTTCAAAACTTTGGCGCAGGACCTTTTCGTCGACCTCGCCAATGCGGCCCTGCCAGGCGGCGCCGGCATTGGCGACGAGAATATCGAGGCCGCCGAAGGTTTCGGCCACCCGATCGAACGCTGCTTGCACTGACGAAGCGACGGTGACGTCGCACTCGATCGCCGCCGCATGGGGACCGATCGCCATCGCGGATTCGCGCGCCGCGGCAAGATCGATATCCAGCGCCGCGACTTCGGCGCCCGCGGCGGCAAGCGCTTTGGCGGTGGCGCGGCCGATAGCGCCGCCGGCGCCGGTGACGGCGGCGATCTGGCCCGCGAGCGGCGGCGCAATGCGCGTGCCAAGTTTGGCCTGCTCGAGCGGCCAATATTCGACGTCGAACATTTCCGCTTCCGAAATCGACTTGAACGTGCCGGTACGTTCTGCAGCGCTCACCACCGCCATCCATTCCTCGGCGATGTCGGCGGCGATGATCGCATCCGATTTTGTTGGTCCGAGACCAAACAGGCCCAGATCCGGGCACCAGCACGACACGGGGGAGGGGATCGAGCTCACGCTTGCCGCCGCCGGCGCGCTTGTTGTTACGAGCAAAATAATCCCGGTAGTGCGCGACGAACGTTGTTGCGGCATCTCGCGCCGCTTGCGCGAATTCACCCAATTTACCCAGCTCGGCATGCGGCAGGACCAGCGGCCAGTTTTTGGTGCGGATGGTGTGGTCGGGCGTCACCACGCCGCCTTCGCTTAAGCGCTTTAAGTCGGCGGCAAGCGCGTCGCGCACCGGCGCGCCGCCGCGAAACTCCAAAACCAAACGGCGCCATGCGCCTTCGGCCTTGTCGTCTTGTTGGCTGCATGCGCCGCGAACGATCGGCGCGATCGCCGCGACCGGCGGGGCGTCCCGTCTCGCCGCAGCGACAGCCTTGGTCTTGGCGTTGCGCCCGCAAAATCCCTCGGCCAGCGTCACCATTTCGATCATGCGCTCGTAAGCCTCGCGTGCGTCGGCGCCGAAGGTGACGATGCCGTGCTTGCTCAAGATAAGCCCGTCGCTCGGCTTGGCGCGCTCGAAAACCTCGATCGCTTTTTTGGCGAGCCCAAACCCCGGCATCAGGTAAGGCACAAACGCGAGCCGGCCGCGAAAGATGTCGGCAGATTTTTTTTCGCCGTCGGGTTGGTCGATGACGCTCAAGACGGCGCGGGCGTGGGTGTGGACCGCGCACGTCTGCGGCAGGAACGCGTGCAGCATGAGTTCGACCGACGGATTTGGCGCCGCAGGGTCGATCAGGTTGGCGCGCGCGAAGGCGACCAGTTCGGGGTCGGCGATTGTCTCGCGCGCGCGCAACGCGCGCAGCGGACGAAGCCGCACGGCGGGCAGCCCCGGCAACTCAATCTCGGCCATGTCGGCGCCGCTGGCCTTCACGTAAAGGACTTCGGCCTCTTCGCCGAGCACGTCGTGCGCTTTTGCCTTGAGCGAGGTGTTGCCGCCGCCATGCAAGACGAGCTTGCGGTCGCGGCCGAGAAGTCGTGTCGCGTAAATCAGCAGCGCCAGGTCGCGGCCGATGCCGGATTTAGCGCCGCGCGCGATCAGCGCGTCGGCGTCACCCTCGACCCAGCCGCTCTTCATGGCGCGATGCGGTCAGCCGCCGGCAAAGCGGCGCGACCACCAACCCCGGCGGCGCGGCTGCTCCGCACTTTCTTCATCGCCGATTTCGGTGATGACGGGTTCCGGGGCGGCCGTCGGCGCCGGTGCGGCTGGCGAGTGTGCGGGTTCCGCATTGCTCGCGGTCGGCGCCGGCTCGCGCACCGTTGAGCGCCGCCGTGGCGCCGGCTCCTCGGCCGGAGCAGGCGCGGGACTGGCGTGCGGTTCGGCCGCCGGTTGCTCCGAGAACGCCGGGGCGGGCGTGTCAGGCACAGCGGCATCGTGATCGGCCGCGGCCTCACTGAAATTCGGCTCCGGCGCGGGCGCGGCGGAAAAATCTTCGGCGGTTGTCGGCGCGGGCTGCGACTCCAGGGAGTCGCGATCCTGCCAATTTGACCCTCCGTTATGATCGCGGTCCATGCGGTTGCGCCGGCCGCCGCGCCGGCCGCGCCGCCTGCGGCGCCGCTCGCCGTCCTGCTGCTGCGATGCTCCATGCCCGGCGGAAGTTTCACCTTCCTCTTCGGCCGTGTCGCCGGCGGATAATTCGCCGAAGTTCTCGGCGTCCGCGTCGGCGGTCGCGCGCCATTTCGTCATGTTGTGGCGGCTGGCCATGAGCGCCGGCGTCGCCGCCGTTGCGCCCACCGCGCCGCCGCCGTCGCCGACGCCGACGAACGCCGCCTTCAGGCAATTCAGCGGCCGCGGGCAGGGGACCTTCGTCCTCTTCGCCATCGGCGGCTTCGAGCGCTTCGGGTTCTTCGAGCTCGTCTTCCTCTTCGAGCGGCGCGGTCTGACTTTCCGCGCGCTCGGCAATAGCTTTGGCCGCTTCAACGCTGTGCACTTGCTCGCCGCGATCGATAACGAAGGCTTGCGGCGCGATCAGCGTGTCGTCGGCATTGATGGTGATGACGATGGCGAAACGCTCTTCCAGAGCCCGCAAATGCGCGCGCTTGTGGTTGAGAACGTACAGCGCGACGTCGCGACGGGTGCGCACAATGAGATTGTGAGTAGCGCCCTTGATCAGCTGTTCTTCCAGCGCGCGGAGCACTTGCAGCGCCAGTGATGACACCGAGCGGACGTGGCCGCTGCCGCCGCAATACCGGACATTTCTCGGTCGAGCTTTCGAGCACGCTGGTTCGAATGCGCTGACGCGACATTTCAAGGAGGCCGAAGTGCGAGATGCGGCCGACCTGGATTCGCGCGCGGTCCTGCTTGAGGCAATCCTTCAGCCGGCGCTCGACGCTGCGGTTGTTGCGCTTTTCGTCCATGTCGATGAAGTCGATGACGATCAGGCCGGCAAGATCGCGCAGGCGCAGCTGGCGGGCGATTTCGTCGGCCGCCTCCAGATTGGTTTTAAGCGCGGTGTCCTCGATGTGATGCTCGCGTGTCGCGCGGCCGGAGTTGACGTCGATGGCGACCAGTGCCTCGGCCTGGTTGAGCACGATGTAACCGCCGGAGCGCAGTTGCACGACCGGCGAGAACATGCCGTCGAGCTGGTGTTCGACGCCGTAGCGGGAGAGAAGCGGCTGCCCGTCCGCGTAAAGTTTCACGTTCTTGGCATGGCTCGGCATGAGCATGCGCATGAAGTCTTTGGCCTCCTCGTAGGCCTCCGACCCCGCCACAATCACTTCGTCGATATCCTTCGAATAGAGATCGCGGATCGAGCGCTTGACCAGCGAGCCTTCCTCGTAGACGAGCTTGGGTGCGGTCGACTTCAGCGTGAGATCGCGGACCGTCTCCCACAGCCGCATCAGATATTCGAAGTCGCGCTTGATCTCGAGTTTGGTGCGCGCCGCGCCGGCGGTGCGCAAAATCACGCCCATGCCTTCGGGGACTTCGAGCTCTTGCGCGATTTCCTTGAGCCGCGCGCGGTCTTCGCCGCTGGTGATCTTGCGGCTGATGCCGCCGCCGCGCGCGGTATTCGGCATCAGCACCGAATAGCGTCCGGCGAGCGATAGATAAGTCGTCAGCGCCGCGCCCTTGGTGCCGCGCTCTTCTTTGACCACTTGCACCAGCATGACCTGCCGGCGCTTGATCACTTCCTGGATCTTGTATTGGCGGCGGTAACGCGGGGCGCGGTCTGGCACTTCTTCCAGCGCGTCGGCGCCGCCGACGGATTCAACGATCTCCTCGGCTTCGGCGACATCTTCGGCGGTCCCGTTGCCGTTCTCGGCGCTGTCCGTGTGGTCATCCGCGTCTACAGCAGCGCCGGCTTCGGTGGCGTACTCGCCGGATGCATCCTCGCCTTCGGCGGTCGGCACGACCGGAGGTCCAATATCGCTCGCCTCGGCGCCGTCAGGCGCCTGCGCTATTGGCAGTTCGCCTGGCTCGGCGTCTTCTTCGCCGGCGGCATGCTCGCCGTGTTGCGGCTGATGCTCGGCGGCCAGACTTTGCTCGTGCTCGATTTCGCCGACAGACTCCGGCGCCGTCGGTCCTTCGCTGTCCTCAGCTTCGATCGCGGCCTCATCCTCGATCGCGGCTTCGTGCGCCGCGGCAGTCTCGCCGTGCTCCTCGACATGGTCGTGCGCTAGCTCTTCCGCCGGATCTTCCGCGGTCTCGCTGCGCACAACCTCATCGTTGCGGTCGGCGGCGGACGAGCGGCGGCTACGGTGATGCCGCCGCGAACGCCGGTCGGCCTCATCTTCCGCGTCGCGTTGTGCGCGGCCTTCTTCGTCGATCAGCGCCTGCCGGTCGGCGACCGGGATTTGATAGTAGTCGGGATGGATTTCGCTAAACGCGAGGAAGCCGTGCCGGTTTCCGCCGTAATCGACGAACGCGGCCTGCAGTGACGGCTCAACGCGCGTCACTTTCGCCAGATAAATATTGCCTCGTAGTTGCTTACGGTGTGCGGATTCGAAGTCGAATTCTTCGACGCGGTTGCCACGCAGCACGACTACCCGGGTTTCTTCCGGGTGGGCTGCGTCGATCAGCATTTTGTTGGCCATTGCAAATCTCGTAAAGGAAGGCGTACCGCGCGCTCCGCGCCGATGCGGCGGGAAGGTCGCGCGGTTCGCGCGTTTGTTGATGGAAACGGATCGGGGACACCGGGCGCGACGAACGGAAAAGCGTCAATGCGCCAGCGCACGCCGTGGGGGCGTTGCCGTGCCATTCCGATCGAAGGTGTCGCGCCTCTACCATGAACTCCAAGCCCGTCGTGGACCGCAGCGCTTTCGCGGCCGCGATGACTTCAAGCGGTGACGGCTTTCGGCGGCTCGCTGGGACAGCCTCTGCTGCTTGCGCACGCCGCGCGGAAGATCCGGCTGCCCTTCTCCTTTTGACACCTGGCGCGCGTATTATCCGCAGCAGTCGGCGCCACATTTGGTGCCGGAGCGGATCACAAGCGACCCCTTCGCGCCCGCGTCCAGCGGGATCATTGCGGGGGAGCCGCACCAGATGCTTGACGGGGTGCAACCGGAACCATGACCGTCAGCACACCCTTCATAAGGCCGCACCTGCGGAATTGGCAAGCGGCCTGTGGGATTTATGAGCAGACCCTGGCGTCCGTCACCATGTTCCACATCCCCAATATGGGCACTTAAATTTGGTTTAACCACGCCTGCTTAATGCAGTAATGAGGGCCGCAAAGGGGTGGCTATCGATGCGCTTTGGGGCCACGAGCTGGGCCGTCATTTCGTTGCTTTTTGTCGCAGCTGCCGGAGCGGCGGAAGGGCCGCCGGAGGGCGCCGTGGCTGCGCCTGATTCGTTCCCGGTAGCGACCGATTCCCGTCTCGGCGGCGACGATTCGCAAACCCGCTTCGTCTTGGAACTCAGCCGCAAGATCGACGTGCGCGCCTTCACGCTTGCCGACCCGTATCGCGTGGTAATCGATTTGCCGCAGGTGACTTTTCGCCTGCCGCCGAAAACCGGCGAAACCGGCCGCGGTCTTATCAAGGCGTTTCGCTTCGGCCTCGTCATGGCCGGTGGGTCGCGCATTGTCGTCGATTTGACCAGACCCGCGCGCATTGAAGTAGCGTCCGTTGCCGAAGCGGCGCCCGGCGGACCGGCGCGCATGTCGCTTGAATTGGCAAGTACGGATCGCGAGACCTTTTTGCGCCGCGCTGAACTCGACACTCGTCCGGTTCGCGCGGAGCCTGAGCACGTCGCTCCCGTTGCCGCGCCGGCCGACGCGCGGCCGCTCGTCGTCCTCGACCCGGGGCATGGCGGTATCGACACCGGCACCAAGGGCCCAAACGGCGAGACGGAAAAGGACATTGTGCTCAAGTTCGCCGAGCGGCTGCGCCAGCGCATCGACAAATCCGGCAAATACCGCGTCGTGATGACGCGCGACGACGATACATTTATTCCGCTGGGCGACCGGGTGCGTTTCGCGCGCAATGCCAGCGCCGCACTGTTTGTTTCGATTCATGCTGACGCGCTGCCGCGCCGCGAAGGCGATGCGCAGGGCGCCAGCGTCTACACACTGTCCGACACGGCCTCGGATTCTGAAGCGGCCAGGCTCGCCGAGCAAGAAAACCGCGCCGATATCATTGCCGGCGTGAATCTGAAGACTGAACCCGAAGATGTCGCCGGGATTCTGCTCGATCTTGCCGAGCGCGAAACCAAGGGCTTTTCCTTGCAGTTCGCGCGCAAAGTTTTGGCCGACCTCAAAGGTGTTACCCGCCTCCACAAGGAGCCGCTCAAATCGGCCGGGTTCCGCGTGCTCCGCGCCCCCGACATCCCGTCAGTACTGATCGAACTCGGCTACGTCTCCAACCACGCCGATCTGCAATCGCTGTTGTCCGACGCTTGGCAAAACCGCACAGCCGATACCATCGCGCTGGCCATTGATTTCGTACTTTACGACGCACTTGGCGGGCGCGCGCACCGGCGCAAATTAACGCTCGCACTTTGCCGACGTGCTAAGGCCCACAACGGCCTCAGTTTGAACAAAAAACCGAGCGACGAGACGCCATGCGGAAAAGGGGGTGTGGGAGCTCGGAACCGGGCGCCTGGGAGCGCGTGTTCACCATTGGGCCCGCCATGCGGCGGTCGCGGCTGGACAGCGCCGTGGTGGCGAGGCACCGGCGATGAGATTTATCGTCCGCTTTCTCGGGTTTCTTGTTCACGGCCGGAACCATCGTCTTTGTGGCGTTGATCTGCGGAGTTCGCGGCCGTTTTGTGGCACTACTCCAAAGACTTGCCGGACTATTCTCAGCTTCAGAATTACGAGCCGCCGGTGATGACGCGTGTTCACGCCGCCGACGGTTCGCTGCTTGCCGAATACGCCAATGAACGGCGGCTGTATTTGCCCATTCAGGCAATCCCGAAGCTTGTGACCAACGCCTTCATCGCGGCGGAAGACAAGAGCTTCTACTCGCATCCCGGTGTCGACGTTACCGGCATCGCGCGCGCGGCTTTGACTTACGCGCAGAATCTTGGCCGCGGCCGCCGCCCGCAGGGCGCCTCTACCATCACTCAGCAAGTGGCCAAGAATTTTCTACTCACCAACGAAGTTTCGGTGACGCGCAAAATCAAAGAGGCGCTGTTGGCGCTGCGGATGGAGCGCACCTATTCAAAGGACAAGATCCTCGAGCTCTATCTCAACCAGATTTATTTGGGGCTTGGCGCCTACGGCGTGGCCGCCGCGTCGCTGCTCTATTTCGACAAGTCGGTGCACGAGCTGACTATCGCCGAGGCCGCCTACCTCGCGGCGCTGCCTAAAGGACCGAACAATTACAATCCGTTCCGCCGCCGCGACGAAGCAATCGCTCGGCGCAATTACGTCATCGATCGCATGATGGAAGACCGCTACATCACCGCCGACGCCGGTGAGAAGGCGAAGAAAGAGCCCTTGGTCGTTGCCGCGCGGCCGACCGGCGCGCATACCTTCGCCGCCGAATATTTCGCCGAAGAGGTGCGCCGCTACATCTTCGAGAATTATGGAGAGAAGAAGCTTTACGAGGGCGGGCTCTCGGTGCGCACCACGCTCGACCCGAAAATGCAGGTGCTGGCGCGCAAGACCATGATCAACGGGCTCGTCAATTTCGACGAGACACAAGGCTGGCGCGGGCCGATGGCCAAAATCGCGATCGACGGCGATTGGGGCTTGAAGCTGGCGGAAGTCAAATCGCTGTCCGACATCGATCCGTGGCGGCTCGCCGTCGTCCTCGAAGTCAACGACCAATCGGCGCGCATCGGCTTGCAGCCGGCGCGCGAGCCCGGCGGCGCCGTGGCCAAGGATCGCCAGGTCGGCATCATTCCGCTCGATGGGGTGAAATGGACCAAGCCTGCCGGCACGCCCGCCAAGCAAGGCGTACGTGTGAGCCAGGTTCTGGCGCCAGGCGATGTGGTCTATGTCGATCCCCTCGCCGAGCAGGGCCAGTTCCGCCTGCGCCAGATCCCGGAAATTTCCGGCGCCATGGTGGTGATGGATCCGCATACCGGCCGCGTGCTGGCGATGGTCGGCGGCTTTTCCTACGACCAGAGCCAGTTCAACCGCGCGACGCAGGCGTTGCGTCAGCCGGGTTCGTCGTTCAAGCCGCTGGTCTACGCCGCGGCCATCGACAACGGCTATACGCCCTCAAGCGTCGTGCTCGACGCCCCGATCGAAGTCGATACCGGCGCCGGCGGCGCCGTCTGGAAGCCGGAAAACTACGGCGGCAAGTTCTACGGACCTTCGACGCTACGCTTCGGCCTCGAGCAATCGCGCAACGTCATGACCGTGCGGCTCGCGCAAGACATCGGCATGCCGATGATTGCCGAGTACGCCAAGCGCTTCGGCGTCTACGACGACCTTCCGCCTTATCTCTCGTATGCGCTCGGCGCCGGCGAAACCACGGTGATGCGCATGGTCACCGCCTATTCGATGCTCGACAACGGCGGCCGCCGCGTGAAGCCGACGCTGATCGATCGCATCCAGGACCGCTTTGGCCACACCATCTTCAAGCACGATCAGCGCGAATGCCAAGGCTGCGACGCCGACAAGTGGGAAAGCCAGCCGGAGCCGACGCTGGTCGACCGCCGCCAGCAGGTGATCGACCCGATGACCGCCTACCAGATCACCGAAATGATGGAAGGCGTCGTGCAGCGCGGCACCGCGACGGTGGTGCGCGATGTCGGCAAGCCGATCGCCGGCAAGACCGGCACCACCAACGAGGAAAAAGACGTCTGGTTCATCGGCTATTCGCCCGACATCGTATGCGGCGTCTATATGGGTTACGACAAACCGCGCCACATCGCGCGGCTCGCCACCGGCGGACATCTCGCCGCGCCGGTGGTGCGCGACTTTCTTAAAGTCGCGCTCGCCGACAAGCCGCCGATCCCGTTCCGCGTGCCGCCTGGCATTAAGCTCGTTCGCGTTGACGCCAAGACCGGCATCCGTGCCGGCCCCGGCGATCCCCACGCCATTCTCGAAGCGTTCAAGCCGGGGACATCGCCACCCGACAATTACTCGGTGGTCGGAGCGGAGTTTGCCGGCGGCAGCATGGCAAATCCCGTATCACCGGACGCCGAACGCGCCATCCGCTCGAGCGGCACCGGCGGGCTTTATTGAGCGTCGGCTGAGAAATAGTCGCGGAGCGTCTAACTCGCGCACGCCGCTAGCCGACGTTCTCCGGCTGCGGAATTGCGAGATCAAGCGCGGGCTCAATCTCGGGAGTAGGGGCGTTCGCGTCTGCCGCGGATAGCCGCAGTGAAATTTTCCAGGTGACGCCGGCCGGTTCGAAGATCATCTGCGCTTTGCCGCCGGAGCCGCTGGCGATCTGCTCGATCAGGGTTGAGCCAAATCCCCGCCGGCTTGTGACGGCAATAGCGGGTCCGCCGCGCTCGACCCAATCCAGGAGCAGCATGCCGTCGAGCACGGTCCAGGTGACCGTGACGCGTCCCTGGTTGCTCGCGAGCGAGCCGTATTTGACGCAGTTGGTGCCAAGCTCATGCAGCATCAAGGCGACGTGAACGGTGGTTTGCGCATCGAAGCGGACGGCGGGACCGCGTGCCGAAAGCCGTGAATCTTCGACCGCGCCTTGCAGGAGCTGGTCGCGGATCAATTGCTTCAGATCGGCGCCCTGCCACGACGCGTCGGTCAGCATGGCGTGTACGCGGGCGAGCGAATGAACGCGGCCGGAAAACCGCGCGGCAAATTCGGCCGGGTCTTTGGTTGCTCGCAGCGTTTGCCGGGCGATGGCCTGCACGGTCGCCAGCGTGTTGTTGACGCGATGGTTGAGCTCACGAAGCAGAAGCTGCTGCATCTCCTCCGCGCGTTTGCGTTCGGTGATGTCGCGGGCGGCGCCGAACCATTCGGCGATTTCACCGTGGGCATCGAGCACGGGGATGGCGCGCGAGTGCACCCAGCCCACCCTGCCATCGACACGAATGACCCGGTGTTCGAGCTCGAACATATCCTTGCCGCGGATAGCCGTTTCGATCGTCGCCAACACCTGGGCGTGGTCGCCGGGGTAAATGTATCTCTCGAGCCAATTGGCGCTCGGGCGCTCCATGTCGGGGACGAAATTCTTGCCGCGTAGATAACGCATTTCGCCCCAATCGCGGCTCATACGGTAAACCAGATCCCAGCTCGCGGCCACGAAAGTGCGGAAGCGCTGTTCGCTGTCGCGCAGCGTCGCCGTCGTCTGGGCGCGGAAGCGTGCCAGCTTAAGGTGCGCCTCGACGCGGGCGATGAGTTCACGCGCGCTGAACGGCTTGATCAGGTAATCGTCCGCACCCACCGCCAGGCCTTCGATCTCGGCTTCCTCGCCGGCGCGCGCCGACAAAAGAATGATCGGGATGTCAGTCAATTCCGGATCGCCGCGTATCGCGCGCACCAGCCCAACGCCGTCAAGCCGCGGCATCATCACGTCGGTCAGGATGAGGTCGGGGCGGCGCTCGCGGGCGGCCTCCAGCGCCGCCTGTCCGTCCGCCACGGGTTGAACGTCGCACAGCGGACCAAGCAGCCGGCGCACATAGACGCGCATGTCGGCGTTGTCGTCGGCGAGCAAAATCCTCGCCGGTTCGCGCAGGCCCGGCGATGCCGCGGCGGTTTCGGGTTCGCTCGAAATTTCGTTAGGCTCCTCCGGCAGCCAGCGCAGCGCTTCTTCAACGTAAGCGGCCGCTCTCGTGGAACCGGGCGCAAGCTCGCGCTTCGCTGCGATGTGATCTTGCGGCAGATGTGAACGGCCAAGTGGAACGGTGACGGTGAAGCTTGTGCCGCCCGCGGCAATAATCTCGGCGCGGATCGTTCCGTGGTGCAACTTCACCAGCTCCTGAACGAGCGCCAGTCCTATTCCGCTACCCTCATAAGTCCGGCTCTGTTGCCCTTCGATACGATGGAAGCGCTCAAACAGTCGCGGCAATTCATGCTGCGGGACGCCGACGCCGGTATCGCGCACGGTCAATTCGGCATCGCCGTTGACTTTGCGTAATCGCACCGTGATCTCGCCCGCGAATGTGAATTTAAAGGCGTTGGAGAGAAGATTGAGTACGATCTTCTCCCACATGTCCCGATCGGCATAGACTGGCTCGGCGAGCCGCGGGCAATCGACGGTGAGCTTCAGATCAGCCTGTTGACAGGCGGAATCGAAGTGGCTGGCCAACTCACCCGTCAAGGTCGCCAAATCGAGCGGCTCGAAGCTGGCGCGGGCGCGGCCGGCTTCGATGCGCGAAAAATCCAGCAACGAATTGACGAGCTTAAGAAGCCGCAATGAGTTGCGGTGCGCAGTATCGAGTTTTGCGCGTTCCTGTGACGGCACGTCAGCGGCTGGCGAGCGCATCTTCCAACGGGCCGAGCATCAACGTGAGCGGCGTTCTAAATTCGTGGCTGACATTGGAAAAGAACGCGGTCTTGACGCGGTCGATCTCGGCCAAAGCTTCGGCGCGCTTACGTTCCTCCTCATAGGCGCGCGCGTTGGTGATCGCGGTTGCGATCTGGTTTGCCGCGAGGTCGAAAAAGCTGCCGTACTGCTCGTCGAACTTCAGCCGCGAGCTGACACCGGCAACGAGGAGTCCGAACGGCTCGTTGCTTTTGTTGGAGCGAAGCGGCAGCACGACGGCAGTGTGCGGCGGTTCCGGCCACGGTCCTTTAGGCACCGCGTCGAAGCGCGAGGGTAGATCGGTGACCTCCACCGGTCCTTGGCTGCGGAAAGCGGCCGCGAGCGGCCAGCCCCGATCGGCGTCGAAGCTGAGAAGTGAAACAACCTTCGGACCGGCCTCCGCGCCGTGCTCCGCACCGGCCGCGCCGGCGAGACGCGCGTTCTTGCCGTCGGCATCGACCACGTAGAGCAGCGCGAATGGAACGTCTGTGCCGTGACGTGCCAGCACCTGCGCCGCGACGCGACAGGCTTCTTCCGCGGTATTGCTGGCTGTTTCCGTGCCGAGATCACGCAAAATGGCGACGCGACGATCGGCGACGACTTTCTCACTGATCTCGTGCACCGTGGCGAGCACGCCTCCAATCCCGTTCGGGATGGCGGCATCGGGCACGGGGCTATAAGCGACCGTGAAGTGAGTTTCCTCGGTAAAGCCGGAACGCTGGATGTGAAGTTCGAAATCTTCAATCCACGTGGACGGGCCACCTTCGAACGGCGTGTCAATGAGCGGTTTGAGGATGTCCCAAATCTCCGACCAGCACTCGCGGACCGGCAGCCCCAGCGCGTTTGGGTGCTTGCGGCCAAGAATGGGAATGTAGGCGTCGTTATAGATGGAAATGTAGTCCGGACCCCACCACAACAGCATGGGGAAGCGATTGGCCAGCATCAAGCCGACGGTGGTGCGAAGCGCCGGAGACCAGCCCTCGGGAGCACCCAGCGGGATCCTCGACCAGTCGAAGCTGCGGATGCGCTCCGCCATCTCGCCGCCAGCGAAAACAGACGGGCCGAGCGCAGCTAACATGATGATAGCTTCCTAATTCGCCGACCAAGGCGCGGAAACCGGAAGCACGGAGAAGTGCGTTTCCGCTCACGCCCAAATACAACACCACCCAAGTTCCAAAATGCGGAACCGGCGTGATAGTTCCGGCCCGACCCCACAAAGCATCAATTTCGCCGCAAGGTTACGGCCGGCCGGCCGTCACTGACATCCTCGGTGGTGATTGACCATTCATAACCTAGCGGTTATATATCAATTAATAGCCACCGGGTTATCGATCAACATGACCGCCACTCACGACACGCTGTTTCGCACGCTTGCGGATCCAACGCGACGTGCGCTCTTCGAGCGACTGTGCCGGGAGGGAGAACAAACGGTCGCAGCGCTGACGGCGCGGGCCGGCGTATCGCAACCCGCAGTATCAAAGCATCTCGGCGTCCTCAAAGAAGCCGGACTGGTGCGCGACCGTCCTGAGGGCCGGCAGACGCACTACAGCGCGCAGCTCAGCGCGCTGGCGCCGCTGATCGACTGGACAAAGCATTTGACCGGTTTTTGGCAAAACCGCTTCGACCGCCTCGAAGACCTTCTCAAAAGGATGGACCAATGAACACGTTTGCGGTTGAAACACTTTCCGTCATTGTCGAACGGGATCTGCCATTCCCGCCGGAAAAGATTTGGCGCGCGCTCACACAGCCGCACTTGATGGAAGAGTGGCTCATGAAAAACGATTTCAAGCCGGTCGTGGGTCACAACTTCAGCCTGCGCATGGAGCCGCAGCCGAATTGGAATGGCGTCATCGACTGTCGGGTTCTGATCGTCGAGCCGAACAAAGCACTGTCCTACACGTGGGGCACACTTGGTCTTGAAACCGCCGTGACTTTCACGCTCACGCCGACGCGCGCAGGGACTCATTTGCGCATGGAGCAAACAGGTTTCCCCGGCGACCGTCCGCAAAACTACCAGGGCGCCAAATACGGGTGGCAAAAGTTCTTCGGACAACTCGAGCAAGTGCTGGCGGGCATCGAATAGACCCGGTCCTCGCCATGTCCGGTCTCGACCTGGTCATCCATGCAAGCGGTTATGGAGCGTAATCGACAATGAAAGACGTCACCCAACGCGTGATCATCCGCTGGATCCATATCGTCTGCGCCGTTCCGATCATTGGTTACATTTACAGTCCGTTCGACGTCATCCCGAATTACGCGCCGCCGACGCGATTTGTGTTTTTTCCGATCATGGTGCTGTCCGGTTTGTGGATGTGGAAGGGCCATTGGGTCCGCCGGTTTTTTGTGAAGAAGGCGGCTTAGGCAATCGCGGCGCAAGGCTTCCAACGTCCGCGCGTTTGCATCCTGGCGGATAACCCATTAAATCCCGCCATCATGCGCGCCGAAATCGAAAACATCATCAGCGAGATCAAGCAGTCGGTCGGACTGCTGAGGAGGCATCTTTGACGTCGACAAGGCGCGCGCGCGGCTGGCCGAGCTCAATCGCCAGGCCGAAGACCCCAATTTATGGAACGACCCGCAGCGCGCCGGACGCTTGATGCAGGAGCGCACCTCGCTCGACGATCAGCTCGGGGCGATTGCGCGCATCGAACAGGAGCTTGAGGATCAGCAGACGCTGATCGAGCTCGGCGAGGCGGAAAAAGACCAAAAAGTTGTCGCCGAAGCCGAAGCGGCGTTGCAGCGCCTGCAAGCCGATGTCGCACGCCGCCAGCTCGAAGCGCTGCTTGCCGGCGAAGCCGACGCCAACGACGCCTATCTCGAAGTTCACGCCGGCGCCGGCGGCACCGAAAGCCAGGACTGGGCCAGCATGCTCGCGCGCATGTACGTGCGCTGGGCGGAACAGCACGGCTACAAGGTCGACTATATCGAGGAGACGGACGGGGAGGGCGCCGGGATAAAGTCGGCGACTGTGGAAGTCAAAGGCCGCAACGCCTATGGCTGGCTCAAGTCAGAGAACGGCGTGCACCGCTTGGTGCGCATCTCGCCGTTCGATGCCAACGCACGGCGGCACACCTCGTTCGCCAGCGTGACGGTCTATCCCGTCGTCGACGATCGCATTCACATCGACATCAATGAGTTCGATGTGCGCGTCGATACCATGCGCGCCGGCGGCGCCGGCGGCCAGCACGTCAACAAAACCGAATCCGCGGTCCGGCTCACTCACATCCCGACCAACATTGTCGTCGTCTGCCAGAACGACCGCTCGCAGCATCGCAACCGCTCGCAGGCCTGGCAAATGCTGCGCGCCAAGCTCTACGAGGCCGAGCTGAAAAAGCGCGAGGCGAAGGCCGCCGCCGACCAGGCCGCCAAGACCGACATCGGTTGGGGCCACCAAATCCGCTCCTACGTGCTGCAGCCCTATCAAATGGTGAAGGACCTGCGGACCGGCGTGTCGACCTCGAATACCGGCGCCGTGCTCGACGGCGATATCGACCGCTTCATGGAGGCGGCTTTAGCGCAGAAGGCGTTCGGCGGCGGGCCGGAAGAAATCGAAGACGTGGAATAGGCGGCCGTTCCTGCTGCGTTAGCGCGCCGCGTCGCCGCGTTGAACTCTCGCTACTCGTAATACGCGGGCGGCGGAGGTGTCGGCCGTGGGGCGGACGGCGGCAGCAGCGGCAACCCCGGATCCGCAGGCATTGTGATAGGCGCCTCGGGTGGTGGTGCCGGCACCGGCGGTTCAGCCGCGGGCGGCGTCGCCGGCGGCGGAGGCGGAGGAAATGCCGCAGCCGGCGGTGGCGGGGGCGTTGGTGGCGGCAACGCGCCGAGCTTGATCGCCGGTGGCAATGGCGGATTTGGTGGCGGCGGTGGCGGCGGGACCAGTAAGGGCGGCAATGGCGGCTTTGGTGGTGGAGGCGGCGGCAGCCTGATCAGGGGCGGCACCGGCGGTTACGGTGGCGGTGGCGGAAACGGCTTGATCGGAGGCGCCGGCGGCTTCGGCGGCGGGAAGGCGGGTTCCGGTGTCTTCCCGGGCAATAGCGGAGGAGGCGGCGGCGGCGCCGGAATGGGTGGCGCCATTTTCGTGCAGCAAGGCGGCACACTGACGATCGCGGGTGCGTTTTCGGTCAACGGCAATTCGGTCAACGCCGGCCTTGGCGGCGGTGGCGGTGCGCTCAACGGCCACGCCTTCGGCTCGGGCATGTTTATGCAGGGCAGCGGCACAATCAGCTTCGCGCCCGGCAGCGGCCAGGCTCAGACGATCTCCGACGTGATCGCTGATGAGAAAGGCGTGGTCGCCGGCGGTTACAAACCGCCAACAGGTTTCACGCCGGGCAGTTGGGGGTTGAACCTGAACGGCCCTGGGTCGCTGACGCTTTCAGCCGCCAACATGTACACCGGCAATACCACTGTGACGGCCGGTACGCTCAACGTCACCGGCTCGATCGTCGATTCCGCGCTGACGACCGTTGCCGGCGGTGGCGCACTGATCGGCACCGGCACGGTTGGCGCGGTGAAAGTCAATTCCGGCGGCATCTTCGCGCCCGGTGCTTCCGGAGCGCCCGGCACCAACGATGACGGTATCCGGCAATCTCGCGTTCGCCTCCGGCGCGGTTTATTTGGTGCAACTGGATCCTTCGACCTCGACCAAGGCGACTGTGAGCGGCACGGCGACGCTCACCGGCGCGACAGTTGAGGCGCAGTTCGCGTCCGGCAGCTATGTGACGAAGCAATACCAAATCCTGCAAACGACCGGCGGGCTCAACGGCACCACGTTCGCCGGCTTGAGCAATGTGGGCTTGCCGGCCGGCTTCACCGACAGCCTTGAGTTATTCGGGCACCGACGTATTTTTGGATCTCGCTGCGAGACTTCCAGCTGAGCGGCTTCACCATCAACGAACGCAATGTCGCTAACGCGCTCAACAACTTCTTCAACTCCGGCGGTGCGCTGCCGGCGAATTTCCTGCCGATCTTTGAACTGACCGGCGGCGCGCTCGCCAGCACGCTGATGCATCTCGACGGCGAAGTGGCGACCGGCAGCGAAGTGCCGGCGTTCCAGCTGATGGACGAGTTTTTGAACTTGATGCTCGATCCGTTTGTCGACGGCCGGCTCGGCAACGGCGCTTATGGCAGTGGCGCGCGATTGGATTTGCGCCCGATGCGCAAACCATCCTGCCGCCGGATGTGGCGCTGGCTTATGCCGGCGTGCTGAAAGCGCCGCCGGCAGCGCCGTTCCAGCAACGCTGGACGGCATGGGGCGCAAGCTACGGCGGCGCCAACACGACTGCCGGCGATCCGGCGGGTGTCGGTTCGAGCAATCTGACCGCGCAAACCTTCGGGTTCGCCGCGGGCATGGACTATCACTATTCGCCGGACACCATCGTCGGCTTCGCGCTTGGCGGCGGCGGCACGGCATTGGGGTCTTGCCGGCGGCATGGGGACGGGAAGGAGCGACGCTTTCCAGTCCGGTGTCTATGGCATCACCCGCGCCGGCCCGGCTTATCTCGGTGCGTCGTTGGCGTTTGCCAATCATTGGATGACCACGAACCGCGCCACCATGGGCGACATTTTGACCGCAAACTTCGCAGCGCAAAGCTATGGCGGGCGCATTGAAGGCGGTTATCGCTTCGCCGTGCTGCCGACACTCGGTCTCGGCGTGACCCCTTACGCCGCGGTACAGGCGCAAGCGTTCCACACCCCGAGCTATGGCGAAACCGATGTGACCGGCGGCGGCTTCGGACTCAATTACGCGGCCATGAACGCCACCGACACCCGGACCGAACTCGGCGCGCGCTTCGACGATCCCGCGTTGGTCGGCGGCATCCCGGTTTTGCTGCGCGGGCGTCTCGCCTGGGCGCACGACTTTGTCAGCAACCCGGCGCTGAGCGCGGCGTTCGAGGTGCTGCCCGGGTCCAACTTCATCGTCAACGGCGCCGCCATCCCGCACGACTCGGCGCTGACCACGGCGGGCGCCGAATTCTTTTTCACGCCGCGCTGGTCGTTGCTGGTGAAGTTCGACGGCGACTTCGCGCCGACCTCACAGACCTACGCCGGCTCCGGCACGCTGCGCTACGTGTGGTAAGTGCCGAGCGCGGAGCTGATGCGCATCACGACTTTGCGTATGCGTAAGCGCCGCCTTTTTCCAGCGCACGTTGATAGGCCGGACGCGCGTGGATGCGTTTGAGAAAATCGAAAAGCCTGGGCCGGGTCGCGTCAAGGCCGGCACGTGCGCTTGCTGCTTCAAGCGGAAAGCTCATCATGATGTCGGCTGCCGAGAACCGATCGCCGAGAAACCATGGCGATGTCGCCAGCTCACCTTCAAGAAAATCAAGATGAAGCTTGAGTTGCGCGTCGACGAATTTTCGTGCCGGGAGGCCGAGCACACCGAGCCTGCCGATGACAAGCTTGAGCAATAGCGGCGGCATCAGCGAGCCTTCGGCGTAATGCAGCCAATATTTGTAGCGCCAGTAGGGGTCCGACTGGCGGGCCGGCGCCAGATCCGGCCCATAGCTGTCGACCAGATATTCGACAATCAACCCGGTCTCGGCGAACTTTTTGCCGTTGTCTTCGATGACCGGGGATTTGCCGAGCGGATGCACGCGCTTGAGTTCGCTCGGCGCCAGCATGTTTGGCTTGCGCTGATAGCGGATGACTTCGTAGGGGACACCGATTTCTTCCAACAGCCACAGTACGCGCTGACTGCGCGAATTATTGAGATGGTGGACGCGGATCATGATGCCGGCGGATCGTAGCGTGCGGTTCCGCGAATAGCGACAGGGACGAACTACTCGCTAGTCCTTGTTCGCCGCGTAAAGCCGCGCGCCGGCGTCAAGGAATTTTTGCGGATCGACTGCCTCACCGTCAATGCGCGTTTCGTAATGCAGATGCGGGCCGGTGGAGCGGCCGGTCGAGCCCATGCGCCCGACTTCCTGCCCGACCCTGATCCGGTCTCCGACCGTTACGGTTATCTGCGACAGATGGCCATAGCGGGTGGCAAATCCGTTGCCGTGATCGACTTCCACCATTCTGCCGTACCCGCCGCTCCAGCCCGCCGCGCTGACCGTGCCGGCCGCGGTGGCGTAGATCGGATCGCCGGTCTCGCCGCGGAAATCGATGCCGGTGTGCATGGCGGGAATGCGCAAGAATGGATCGGTACGCGCCCCGAAAGTCGAGGTGATGTCGATCTCGCCGGCGATCGGCTTGCGGATCGGTATGGAAAAAAGACTTCGACTCAACTGTTCTGCCTCCGCTCGAGCTGTGTTGATGCGGATCAGCGCGCGCTCGAAACCGTTGCCATCGCCTGGCATTCGCACTGGCACGAAGGGGCCGCCGCTCGCCGGATGATCTTCGAGGCGAAGTCCGAGATCGGCGAGCACGCCGCGCAATTTGCGCGCTTTGTCCTCGTAGCGCTCCTGCATGTGGACGAGCGCAAGCTGCTGGCGTTGGTCCACGCGATCGAGCGCGGAGGAGACGCGCGCAAGCTTGGCGGCGATGCCGACATCTTTGCCGTTCTTGCGGCCGGCTGATGTGTAGTCGTGATCGAGCGCGGAACGCCGGTCGCGCCCGGGTGGGGCGCTTGCCGAAGAATCCTGAGAATTTCGGCCGTTCGGCCGGAAGGCGCCGGTTGCTCCCGGATCTGAAAGTCCGCCGATTGCAGTAGCGCGCGATTCGAGTGTCGACTGACGGCGCAAAAGATCGTCGAGTTTTTGCTCGAATTGCTCCTGGTCGAGAAGCTGACGGCTGGTGGTACGATCGATGCGCGCCCGCAGCTCCGCGATGCGATCCTCATAGGCATATTGCTGCTCGGCTTGTCGCGCCATCAGCTCCTTGAGGACGTCGTCGCGGAAAGCAAAATAAGTTGCGGTAGCGACTGACCAGCCAGCCATGATGATCACGGTGCCTACCGCGATCCAGAACGCGACCGGTCCGAACCGGATCTGCCGCCCCGCATGCGCGATGGTAATTCCTGCGCTGCGGCTTGTTTCCCGCGGCTGGTGGGCAAACCCGGCGTAGCGGGCGTTCCACTTTGGCTGCGACGCTGTCGACCCCATTGACCTCCCCGAGGTCGTACTCGACCGGGACGCCATTTGAAGTCCGCATGGTTAATTTTCAGGAAATCGGCGCTATTGGCGCGGCATTTGTGCCGCCAAACGTACGCGGATTTTGCCGAGCAGGGCCGAGGAATCAAAGCGATTCGGCGGCGGCAAGTACTTCATCTGCGTGACCGGCGACCGAGACCTTGGGCCATACCCGCAGAATGCGCTGGTCCGGTCCGATCAGGACGGTGGTGCGCACCACGCCGAGAAATTTTCGGCCGTACATCGATTTTTCGCGCCACACGCCGTAGGCCTCCAGCATCCGGTGCGTTTCGTCCGAGGCTAGTGCGATTGAAAGACGGTGCTTGGCTTTGAATTTGTCTTGCGCCGGAACCGGGTCCGCCGAGACGCCGAGATATCGGCCTTGGCTTTGGCGAAAGCGCTCTTCAGCCGCGAGAACTCCATGGCTTCCTTGGTGCACCCAGGCGTGTCCGCCTTCGGATAGAAATAGAGAACGAGCTTGCGTCCAGCGTAGTCGGAAAGCGACGTTGTGCCGCCGCCGTCTCGGGGTAGTTGGAAGCTGGGAGCCTTCATGCCCGGCTCCAGTTCACGCGGCATGGCCTTCCTTTCGACGCTTTCCAAGGGTCAATCTTGTTCGCCACAATACGTGCGCGGCGCAACCGGGTCGATGGACTTCCGTCGCCCGTTTCGGCCAGGCACGAGGGGACCCTGACGGGGGATGACTAACCAGTTCAGGCAGCGTGCTTCGCCACCGCGCTGGCGTTCAGTCGTCCGGCTGCGGCGCGCGGTGCGTTTGCCGGGGCTTGAAGGGCCGCGCCGTCCCGGCGAGCCTCCACGCCTCTCCCGGCTCTGGGCGATGCTGGCGCGTCACGGCACGTTGTTCCGCCGCACAGCAATCGGCATCGGGGTTTTCGCAGTCGTCCTTATTGTGGGCTGCGCCGCACTGTGGTGGCGGCTGACGAGCGGACCGATCCAGCTTGACGTGGTGACGCCCTGGCTCGCGGCGGCCATTGAAGAGAATTTCGGCAAAGGTCATCACGTCGAAGTCGGCGGCACGCAGATTGAGCGGACCGAGAGTGGCGGGACAGCGGTACGCATTCGCGACATCGTCGTGCGCGATGCCGACGGGACGGTGGTAGCGAGCGCGCCAAAGGCCGAAGTCCGCGTCTCAGGTATGAGCCTACTGAGCGGCCACATGCGGGCCGAAAGTCTCAACCTCGTCGGCGCCGAAATGGCGGTGCGCATTGAGCGCGACGGACAAGTGACGATCTTTGCCGGCGCCGACAAGCGCCCGATAGCAACCGCCGCAGTTCCGGCGTCCGCGGCCGCCGAGCTTCTCCGCTCGGCGCAGAAGAAAGACGCGCCACCGCCACCCGGTGCCGCGGCGCCGGCGTTGCCGAATGGGCAGACCGCTGCACAGCCGGCGCCGTCGCACCGCGCGCGTGAGGTGTTTGCGGCGCTGCTTTCCTGGATTGATGGTATCGGCGAGACCGGCCTTGACGGTCACGACCTCGGCGGGCTTGGCCTCAAAAACGGCAACCTCACCGTTGATGACGAGCGTACCGGCAAACACTGGGCGTTCCGGGACATCAATCTTAGCGCCGAGCGGGCGCATGGCGGCGTCGAAGTTGCCGTCGGTTCCGAAAACCCGGCGCGGCCGTGGATGTTGGCGGCGACCGTGACGCCGACACGCCAGGGCTTTCGCAAGTTTCAGCTCGAGGCGCGGAAAGTTTCGATCGGCGATCTTATGTTGGCGTCGCGTCTCGACGATCCGGAACTGAGAATCGACACGCCGTTGTCGGCGAGCGTTAGCGGCGAGATCGGTCCCGATGGGTTGCCACAAAACCTGACCGGACGGATCATCGCCGACGCCGGTTCGTTGGGTGGTGACGGGCTGACCATCGATCGCGCCGAATTCAAGTTCAATTGGGACGCCGGCACCCGCCTGTTATCGATCCCGTTACAAATTCTGTCCGGCGGCGACCGCATCACGCTGATGGCGCGCGTAGAAGTGCCCCAGCAGCCGGCGGGGATGTGGCCGTTCAGCATCGGCGGCGGCGCCATCGTTCTTGCCGGCTCCGGCGCGTCAAGCGAGCCGCTGGTACTCAACCGGATTGCGGTGAGTGGCCGCTATGACGCGGCCAAGGAGCGCCTGGTCGTGGAAGAAGGCGACCTGGGCAACAATAATGTCGGCGTTGCGTGGTCGGGAACGGTCGATTGGTCGAGCGGCGCGCCTCGGCTCGCCGCCGGCTTTGCCGGCACGCGCATGCCGGTCAATTCACTCAAACGCATGTGGCCGATCTTCATCGTTCCCAAAGTGCGCGATTGGTTCAACGAGCATCTTCTCAGCGGCTCAGTCGAGCGCATTGTCATTGCGGTGAATTCGCCGGTGGAGAATTTAAAGCCCGAAGGACCGCCGGTTCCCGACGACGGCTTCTCCATCGACGCTCTGGCGACGGGCTGCGTGATCCGACCCGTCGACGGACTGCCGGCGTTACGCGACGCCGACCTTAACGTGCATGTCGTCGGCCGCGATGCGGTCGTTTCGATCGGTAAAGCGGTCGCCGATTTGCCGTCGGGCCGCAAGCTTAACATCTCCACCGGCGTGTTCGAGGTTCCCGACACTGCGCCGCAGGCGCCGCCCTCGCGCGTTCATTTCAAGCTGGACGGGCCGGTGCCGGCCGCCGCCGAGCTTCTGCGCATGGATCGTTTGCGCGACTTTGCCGACGGTCCCTTCGACCCGGCCATCATGCGCGGAAACTTGAGCGCGACGGTCAGTCTCGGCATGCCGCTGCGCGCCGATCCGCCGCCCGGCTCGACGACTTTTGCTATCGGTGTGGAGGCAACCAACTTCTCGGCCGACCACATGATCATGGGGCAAAAGGTCGATGCCGCGCTGTTGAAAGCGACTGCGACCCCGCAAGGTTTCCAGCTCAAGGGCGACGTCAAAATCGGCGGCACGCCGGCCAATCTCGAATACCGCAAAGCGCGCGGTGACGCCGACGCCGAAATTCATCTCAACGGCGTACTTGACGACGCTGCGCGCGCCAATCTCGGCTTCGATATGGGCGAGACCGTCAGCGGCTCGGTTCCAATCCGCATTTCCGGGCGCGTCGCCTCAACATCGGATCGAGAGGGCCGCTTTAATGTCGAAGCGGATCTCACGCCGGCGCAGATCGACGGACTGTTGCCGGGTTGGGCCAAGGCTTCCGGCAAACCGGCGCGTGCTACCTTTTTGATGACCACCAAACCGCAGGGTAGCCGGATCGAAGATTTGGTGATCGAAGGCTCGGGTGGTGGCGTTAAGGGAACGATCGATTTTGACGGTTCCGGCGCCGTGCAGTCGGCGTATTTCCCGAGCTACGGTTTCTCCGACGGCGACCGCGCCAATCTTCGCATCGAACACGGTGCGGACGGAGCGCTCCGCGTGACCATGCGTGGCGAGGTTTACGACGGGCGGGCTTCATCAAAACCACCGCCGGTGCCGCGTCTTCGAACGCCGGCGGCAAACGCAAGGTCGCCGATGTCGATCTTGAAATGAAGCTCGGCGCCATTGTCGGCTTCAACGGCGAAGCTTTGCGCAGTCTCGATCTCAAAATGTCGCGCCGCGCCGGCGAAATTCGCAGCTTTGGGATGACTGCCAAAATCGGCCGCGATGCGACGCTGACCGGCGACTTGCGCGGCCGCTCCACCGGACGCCCGCTCATTTATCTCGAAAGTACCGACGCGGGAGCGTTTTTCCGGTTTACCGACGTCTATTCGCGGATTACCGGCGGCCAGGTAGCGCTGGCGATGGAAGCGCAATCCGGCGACAACCCCGCGCAGCAGGGCTCGCTTAACGTTCGCAATTTCGCGGTGCACGACGAAGCCCAGCTGGAGCGGGCGGTCAGTACAAACGGCAAGGACACCCACCGCAACGCCATCGACTTCTCCAACATGCGCGTCGACTTCACCCGCATGCCGGGCCGCGTGGCTCTGCGCGACGGCGTCGTGCGCGGGCCGATCCTGGGCGGCACCATCGACGGCGTCGTCGACTACGCGCACGACGACGTCCATCTGCGCGGTACGCTGGTTCCGCTGTACGGTCCCAACAACCTGTTGGGACAATTGCCGCTGCTCGGTTTGTTTCTCGGCGGCGAGAAGGAAGGCCTCGTCGGCATCACCTACGAAGTGGTTGGCCGGCCGAGCACCCCGGTGCTGCGCGTCAACCCGATCTCTGCGCTGGCGCCCGGACTGCTGCGCAAGGTGTTCGAATTCCCGGCCAACGCCAATGACGGCGGCAGCGGGGCCACGACCATTGAGCGCGTCCGCTGAGGGTGAGCTAGACGGGCTTCAGCAGCACGTGGCGTTTGCGCCCGAGCGAGAGCTTGATCACGCCTTCCGGCGTCAGATTCTTCGGCGTCAGCGTCATGTTCTCATCAGAGACGACGGTATCGTTGATCCGCAAGCCGCCATTTCTGATCTGCCGGCGCGCTTCACCTTTCGACGCGACGAGACGCAGCAGGACATAGGCGTCGAGAACGCTTAAGCCTTGCTCGAGGTTGGTCCTTGCGACCTCTTCGGTTGGCAAAGATTCAGCGAGCTTACCTTCCTCGAACGTGGTGCGAGCGGTCTCAGCCGCGGCCGCGGCGGCCTTGCGGCCGTGCACCAGCGCGGTCGCCTCGGTCGCGAGGATTTTTTTCGCCTCGTTGACCTCGGCGCCTTTGAGCGCTGAGAGCCGCTCGATCTCCACCATCGGCAAGATCGTAAACAGCTTGAGAAAACGCACGACGTCGCCGTCTTCGGTGTTGCGCCAGTATTGCCAATACTCGTAAGGGCTCACCAAATCGGCATTGAGCCACACCGCGCCAGCGGCGGTCTTGCCCATCTTGGCGCCAGATGAAGTGGTGATCAGCGGGGACGTGAGCGCGAAGAGTTGGGCGTTATTTAACCTGCGGCCGAGATCGATGCCGTTGACGATATTACCCCATTGGTCGGAGCCACCCATTTGCAGCACGCAGCCGTAACGCCGGTGCAGCTCGACGAAGTCGTAAGCTTGCAGGATCATGTAATTGAATTCGAGGAACGACATTTCCTGCTGACGCTCGAGCCGCAACTTCACCGAATCGAACGCGAGCATGCGGTTGATGGAAAAGTGCCGGCCGACGTCGCGCAGGAAGTCGATGTAATTGAGCGTATTGAGCCAGTCGGCGTTGTTGGCCATGATCGCGTTGCCGCCGGCGTCGGTAAATTTCAGAAAGCTCGCGAAGATGGCGCGAATGCCTTTGAGGTTTTCCTCAATCACCGCGTCGGTGAGGAGGCGGCGGCTTTCGTCCTTGCCGGACGGATCGCCGACCCGTGTCGTGCCGCCGCCCATCAGCGCAATCGGCCGGTGGCCGGTTTGCTGCAGCCAGTACAGCAGCATGATCGGCAACAGCGAGCCGACATGGAGCGACGCCGCGGTGCAGTCGAAGCCGATATAGGCGGTAATCGCCGACGAGCGCGCCAGCGCATCGAGCGCCTCGGGCTCGGAAACCTGATGAATGAAGCCGCGTTCTGAAAGAACGTGCAAAAAGTCAGACTTATACGTGCTCATCGCGTTCCAGCGAGTTTGCTCCGCCGCCGCGTGCCATGAGGTTGCCTCAGCAAGGCGGTAAACAATCGGCGGCGCTGGTGTAACAGGTTCAATAACCGTTTCAACCGTAGAGCTTAAGCCATGCCGCCCGATTTGCCACTGCCGCAGGACTCAAGATCGCACGCCACGTCCGTTCCGGCGCTGGCGATCGGGCTGATGAGCGGGACGTCGCAGGACGGTGTTGATGTCGCGCTAATCGAGACCGATGGCGAGATCATCGCCCGTTTCGGGCCGACCGCTTACCGCACCTACTCGAAGAAGGAGCGCGCCCTGCTGCGCAGTGCGAGCGCCGCGGCGGCGAACATGACCGACCGTACATCGCGGCCGGCGGCGCTGGCGGCAGCTGAGGCGATCGTCAACGACGCGCATGCCCAAGCTGTCGAAACGTTCCTCGCCGGCAATGGAATAAAACCCGCGGACATCACCGTGGTCGGGTTTCCTGGACAAACGGTGCTGCACCGGCCGCAGCGCCGTCTCAGCGTGCAACTCGGCAATGGAACGGCCCTTGCGGCGCGGCTCGGTATTCCGGTGGTCCATGACTTTCGCGCTGCGGACATTGAAGCCGGCGGGGAGGGGGCGCCGATGGCGCCGGTGTTTCACCGCGCTCTGGTGACGGCGCTTGACTGGGAAGCGCCAATTGCCGTCCTCAATATCGGCGGCGTCGCCAATGTCACTTACATCGACGGCAATGATTTGATCGCGTGCGATACCGGCCCCGGCAATGCGTTGCTCGACGATTTCCTGCGCGTGCGCACCGGGCAACTCCTCGACACCGACGGCCGTATCGCCGCAGCCGGCAAGCCAGACGACAACGCCATCGCGCAATTCTTGGCGCATCCTTATTTTTCCAAGCCGCCGCCGAAATCGCTCGACCGCAACGAGTTTCGCCGTGCGGCAGGCGCGGTGCTCAACAATAGCTCGGGCATCGAAGCGGGCGCCGCGACACTGACCGCGCTGACTGCGGCCGGCGTCGCCCGCGTGATACCGCTGTTGCCGCGGCCACCAAAAACCTGGATCGTTTCCGGTGGCGGAGCGCGCAATCCCACGCTGATGCGCATGCTCGGCGAGCGCTTGGCCCCGGCGCGGGTTGAAAGCGCGCATGACGCCGGCTGGTCGGTCGATTCACTCGAGGCTCAGGCCGTTGCCTATCTCGCGGTGCGCAGCTTGCGCGGCCTTCCCATCACGTTTCCCGGCACAACGGGCGTGAGCGAGCCGCTCAGCGGCGGCGTTCTCGCGAATCCTCAGAGCGCCGCGGCCGTTAACGGTTAACGGCAAAGCTTTCCACGCCGCGCTTAAGCACAACACGACAATTGCGTTGCCCGTGGCGTGGCTTTCTTCGAGAACTTGCCGGACACCGCGTCAGTGGCGCGGGCCGTTGCAGGGGCGCCTCTCTTGACACTGTCGCACGATCTTGCGCCGCAATTTGCGCTTCCACGCGCCGAACAATCGCGCGCGGCAGCCGCGTTTGGCAAAGTTTCACGGCTTCTGGCGCGAAAGATCGTCAGCAGAAAATTGCCGCTTAACAATGCAAGGCCCCTGGTCAGCTTCAGCTTCGACGATGTCCCGGAATCGGCGTGTACGACGGGTGCCGCGCTTCTTGAGGAGCACAGGACGCGCGGCACGTATTACGTTTCAGCGGCGGGCTGCGGCGCGGCGGGCTATTGCGGGCGCCTGGCCAGCGCGGACATTTTAAAAGCGCTTGCCGTAAGGGGCCACGACATCGGTTGCCACACTTACTCGCACGTTGCGGTCGCCCGCGTCGGACGCCAAAGGCTCACTGCCGAACTCTCACGCAATGCCGCCTTTCTGCGAAACATTGGAAACGTCCACGCGCCCTATAATTTCGCCTATCCCTATGGCGAATACTCTTTCGGCACGAAGCTCTACCTCCAAGACAGGTTCGCCTCCTGCCGGTCGCTGCGGCCAGGAGTGAATTTCGGCAGCGCCGATCTCGGTGCGCTGAAGTCTTTCGAGTTGCAAAACGCCTCAATCGATCGGCGCGACATTGCTGCCATCGTCGCGGAAACGGTACGCTTGAATGGATGGCTTATTTTTGCCTGTCACGATGTCGCCGCGGCGCCGAGCCCGTTCGGCGTCACGCCGGATCTGTTCGCCTTTGCGCTGAAGACGGCGCGTGACGCCGGCTGTCAACTGGCGAACGTGCGCGATGCGCTACTCATCCTGCGCGGCCGGGTGGTTTATCCCAGCAGCGAGGATTTGGCTTAGCGCACCGGCGCAGTAGCTTCCGTTCACGCGACGCGCGTCTCTCCGGTTTTCTTCGCGGTCTGTATCGCCTGCCACACCTTGCTTGGCGTCGCCGGCATATCGATGCTGTCGATGCCCAGCGGGCCCAGCGCATCAATGATCGCATTGATGACCACCGGCGGCGCGCCGATGGTGCCGGATTCGCCGATGCCCTTCACGCCGATCGGATTGGTCTTGCAGCGGACTTCTTCAAGCGCGATCTCGAAATTAGGCACCATGTCCGCCCGCGGCATCGCGTAGTCCATAAAGCTGCCGGTGATGAGCTGCGCGGAGGAGGGGTCGTAAATGGCATGCTCGTAGAGCGCCTGCCCAATGCCTTGCGCGACGCCGCCATGCTGCTGGCCATTGACGATCATTGGATTGAGCACCTGCCCGAGATCGTCGACCATGACGTAGCGGTCGACGGAAACCTCACCGGTTTCCGGATCGATTTCTACCTCGACCGCATGCGCGCCGTTCGGATGGCTGGGCGGTTCGGGCGAGTGACTGCCGGAGCCTTCGAGCCCGATGCCGAATTGGGTCATCGGCCCCATCGGGGCGAATGATGCTTTCGCCACTTCGACGAGCGGTATCGCCTTGTCGGTGCCGGCCACGGTGAAATTACCGTCCTTGAATTCGATGTCGCCAGCATCGGCCTCCAACATGGCGGCAGCCATCGACTTTGCCTTGTCGATGATCGCATCCGCGGCGCGTTTGAGTGCACTGCCGCCGACCACCGCGCTCCGTGCCCCGTAAGTACCGCGGCCGAACGGCACCTGGGCGGTGTCGCCTTGCACGTAGCGAATTTTGTCGAACGGCACGCCAAGAAATTCATGGACAAGTTGCGCGAACACCGTCGCGTGCCCTTGGCCGTGCGAGTGCGTGCCGCCCAGCACTGTGACGGTGCCGCTTGGATCGAAGCGGATATCCATGCGGTCGTTGAAGATGCCGCCGAACTCGATGTAATAGCAGACCGAACGGCCGCGAAGCTTGCCGGCCTTTTCCGAGGCCGTTTTGCGCTTGGCGTAGCCTTTCCAGTCCGCCATATCCATGCACATGTCGAGCAGGCGTACGAACTCGCCGGAATCGTAGCTGAACCAGGTCGGCGTGTTGTAGGGAAACTTGTCCGGAGCGATGAGATTGACGCGGCGGATCTCCGCCACGTCCATGCCGATCTGCTTCGCCGCATACTCGATCAGGCGCTCGGTGAAATAGGCGGCCTCCGGACGTCCGGCGCCGCGATACGGACCAGCCTGCGGCGTGTTCGTGAACAAGCCTTTGCACATGACGTGAATCGTCTGCACGTCATACGCCTCCGGAATGAAGCGCATCGAAAACAGGCCGCTCACCATGCCCGGGCCGACGAAATACGCGCCGACCTGGAACAGCGCCTGCGACCGGATCGCCAGGATTTTTCCTTTTTCGTCGAGCGCGAGTTCGCCGTAGCTCACAAGATCGCGACCGGTGTGATCCGTCATCATCGCTTCGGAGCGCGTCGCGACCCACTTCACCGGCCGCCGAAGCTTCCTCGAAGCCCAGAGCACCAGCCCGTCGTCTGGAAACGCGCCGCCCTTGAGGCCAAAGCCGCCGCCGACGTCGGGCGACACCACGCGCAACTGATTCTCGGCGATGTGGAGGATGTGCGACAGCTCGGTACGCGCGCCATGGGGATTCTGCGACGAGGCGTAGAGCGTGTAGGTGTCGTCAGCCTCATTGTAATCGCCGATCGCGGTGCGCGGCTCCATCGACACCGGCGCCAGCCGGTTGTTCTCGATGCGCAGCTTGATGTGATGCTTGGCCTTCGCAAACGCCGCATCGGTCGCTGCCTGGTCGCCGATCATCAGCAGGAACGCGACATTGCCGTTGGGATTGTCGTCCCACACTTTCGGCGCGCCTTCCTTGGCGGCGTCTTCGATGAGCGCGACAGCCGGCAACGGCTCGTAGTCGACTTCGACCAACTCGGCGGCGTCGCGCGCTTGCGCGCGTGTCTCCGCCACCACGAAGGCGACGCGGTCGCCGACGAAGCGCACCTTGTCGGCCTGCAGCAGCTGCTGGTGAATGCGATGGCCCTTCGGCGCCCCGAGATCCTCCGGCATCATGGCCGCCGTGAACCCGCCCAGGTGATCCTGCGCAACGTCGGCGCCGGTCAGCACCAGAAGCACGCCGGGCGCCGCCTTAGCCTTCGAGGTGTCGACTTTCTTGATGCGCGCATGCGCGTGCGGGGACAGCACGTTGACGCCGTGGCACATGCCGGGAAGCGTGATGTCGTCGACGTAGCGTCCCTTGCCGGTCAGGAAGCGCTGATCTTCCACGCGGCGTACCGCCTGTCCAATTCCGAATTTGACCATTTGTCGAAATCCTCACGATGTTGGATCTCAGCGCGCGATGAGGTTGAAGCGCCCGGCGCCGATCCGATCAATAACACCTCAAAAGCGGTCCCAACGGACGCACGTTATTACTACATTTCCCGGCAGAATAGCCACACAAGGGCGCAACGCGCCAATCCGTTAGCTGCCCGCAAAAGCACGCGATTCTCAAGCCTGTGACCACTGCGGTAACCGCGCCGGGCCCCGGTATCGCCGCAGGTGGGCACGTGCCGGCGATGATCATGCCCAGCACTTCGTCGGTGGTCACGTCAGCGACCCTGACGGTGCCGACAATGCGGCCGTTCTTCATCACGCAGATCCGGTCGGCGAGATCGAATACGTCGTGAATGTCGTGGCTGATGAGAAATATGCCGATACCGGCAGCCTTGAGTTGACGCACCAGATCGCCGACTTGCGCTGTCTCCTGCGGTCCGAGGGCCGCGGTCGGCTCATCCATCACCAGAATTTGCGCGTTGAACAAAATGGCGCGTGCGATGGCTACAGACTGGCGCTGTCCGCCGGACAGCGCTTTCACCGGATCCTTGAAGCGCGCAAAGTGGGGATTGAGGCGGCCCATGACGCCGCGCGCCTCCGACTCCATGGCAATGTCGTCGAGTGTGCCCCATTTGGTGCGCAGTTCACGGCCCAGAAACAAATTGGCCGCGGTGTCGATGTTATCGGCGAGCGCCAGCGTCTGGTAGATCGTCTCGATGCCGTAATGCTTGGCGTCGCGCGGATTGGCGATGTCAGCTTCGGCGCCGCGGATGCGAATGCTTCCTGCGTCGCGAGCGTATGCACCGGAGAGGATCTTGATCAGCGTCGATTTGCCGGCGCCGTTATGGCCGACCAGCGCCACCACTTCGCCGGCATAGAGATCGATTGATGCGCGGTCTACGGCGTGAACGCCGCCAAACGACAGCGAGACGTCGCGCATTTCGACAAGAGGGGTGCTGGCGTTGACTACTGCCATGAAGTCCTCTGCGCGCGCCGCCGGTACAAAGTGTCGATCAATACCGCGAGCACCAGAACGATACCGACGACGATGTTCTGCAACGGCGTATCGACGCCCACAAGCAACATGCCCGACTGCAGCGATTGCATCAGAACCGCGCCCAGCATGGCTCCCGCCACGGTGCCGACACCTCCGGCCAGCGACGAGCCGCCAATGACGGCGGCCGCGATCACCAAAAGTTCGGTGAGGGTGCCCTCGGAATTGGTGGCGGCATTGAGCCGCGCAATCGAAACTGCACCACCGACACCGGCCAATAGCCCCATAAGCATAAAGAGCTTCATCACTACCCAGCGCGCATCGACGCCGGCAAGCTCGACCGCTTCACGGTTGCCGCCGATGGCGTAGACGTAGCGGCCGAAGCGGGTACGGTTCGCCAGAAAGGTCATGGCGATGCCGATGCCGACCGCTATCAGTACCGGAACGGCGATGCCGTGGGCGATGAAGAGCCCTTCGACCGGCAGCGCGAGGTGATTTGCCTCCGCGTAACGGCGGACGCTGCCGATCGGCCACGGATACGCGTTGGCGACCGCCACCGCGCCAAGGATGACGAGACACGCAACGCCGCCGAGGAAGATTTCGGCCGCCATCGGCCGCAGCGGAAAGTGAAATTTTTGACGGCGATGCCGCGCATGGGCCTGCGCCAGCAGCAGTGCGATGCACGCCAGGATGCCGGCGGCCCAGCTCCACCCAGCACCGATCGAGCCTTCCGTTCCGCCACCCATAAGGCGGAAACGGGAGTTGAGTGGCGCCACGGTCTGCCCGCTCGTCACCCACCAGGCTGCGCCGCGCCACACCAAAAGCCCACCGAGCGTGACAATGAAGGATGGCAGCCCGAGATAGGCAATCAACGCGCCTTGCAGCGCGCCGATGACCACACCCAGCGCAAGTCCTGCGGCTAGCGCTATGACCCAGGTCGCGGGATGCTCGAAGCCCAGAAGCTTCGGCAGCAAATCTGCCTGGATCACTCCCATGATCATGCCGAGAAAGCCCAGCATTGAGCCGATCGAAAGATCGATGTTGCGGGTAATGATGATCAGCGCCATGCCGGTCGCCATGATGGCGACCGGCGCCGCCTGGACCGACAAATTCCACAAATTGCGTGGCGTGAGAAAAAGTCCGCCGGTCAAGATGTGAAAGGCTACCCAGATCAGCAGCAACGCGCCGACCATGCCGACGAGGCGCGTGTCGAGCTCGGTGGCGCGAAGGAATGCGCCCCACGAACCCGATCGGGCAGCTGTCATTTTCGGACTGTGCGCGGTGGCTGGCTGATCAGCCACAAACCTTGAGGGTACCCGGCTTCACGCCCTGGCAGACCTCGTCCTTTTTGATCCAGCCGGCGTCGATGACGACGCCAAGGTTGTCCTTGGTGATCGGGACCGGGGCGAGGAATAGCGAGTTCATCTCCACTTTCTTCGGGCCGCCGGAGAATTTCATGACGCCGGGCACGTCACCCATTTTGGCGCCGCCGGCGAGCACGAGCGCGACCTGCGCCGCCTTCTTGCCGAGCTCGCGGGCGTCCTTCCACACCGATACGGTCTGGGTGCCGAGCGCGATACGATTGAGCGCGGCGTGGTCGCCATCCTGGCCGGAGACCGGCACGCTCCCGGCGAGGCCTTGTGCCGCGAGCGCGGCGATGGCGCCGCCGGCGGTGCCGTCATTCGAAGCGACCACGGCGTCGACCTTGTTGTTCGACTTGGTCAGGATTTGCTCCATGTTCTTTTGCGCGTTGGCGGGAAGCCAGCCGTCGGTATATGCCTCGCCGACATTCTTGATCTTGCCGGCGTTGAGCGCGTCCTTGAGCACTTCCATTTGGCCAGAGAACAAAAAGTCGGCGTTCGGATCGGCGGACGAGCCTTTGATGAAGGCGTAATTGCCGGAAGGTTTTGCGGCAAACACGGCGCGCGCCTGCATGCGCCCGACTTCTTTGTTGTCAAAGGTGATGTAGAACGCGTTCGGATTTTCGATCAGCCGGTCGTAGCCGACGACCGGGATGCCTTCGTCGACCGCCTTCTGCACGGCAGGCGCGATGGCGGATGAATCCTGCGCCAGTACGATTAGCGCGTTAGCGCCCTGCGCAATAAGGCTCTCAATATCCGCCAGCTGCTTTTGCGCGGAGGACTGCGCGTCGGCGGAAATGTATTTGCCGCCCGCGGCGGCGATTGCCGCCTTGATGGCGGCTTCGTCGGTCTTCCAGCGCTCTTCCTGAAAGTTTGACCACGAGACGCCGACAACCTTGCCCTCTGCGCGCACCACAGCTGGTTACGCCCAGCATCAACACCGCGCCGGTGAGCAAAGCGGCTGCAAACTTACCCATCTCTTCCTCCCTGCCGAGACCTGTTCGGTCTTTTTATCCTTTTACCCTTCCGTGAGCCGGTGCGGGAGGGGGCAGCTTCGATTTGGTTCCGCCGCGCGATGGCAAACATCGAAAGATTTCCTGGCGCCATTCCAGGAACCGACCGAGGCGGCGCGCATTATTGGCGTGATACATTTGGAGGACGAGCAATGCGCAAAGTCTTGTTTGCGGCGGTGGCGACCGTTGCCCTGTCTGCACCGTTCGCGGCTTCGGCCGACGAGGTTACAGTGCGTGAAAGACCCAACGGCAGCGTAGTGGTCCGCGATCACGCCGGCCCCCCGGGCCCGGCCGGTGATACTGTGGTTCGCGAGCGTCCGAACGGCTCGGTGACCGTCAGAGAGAACGGCCCACGCGACAGTGTGACGATCCACGAGCGATAATAGTTAGCTACTCGATGACAATGAAATTGGGCCCGGTGTCGTCCGGGCCCGATTTTCATGCCGCAGTCGTGCTGCGGCCGCCTTTGGTGCCAAGGCGCTTGTCGAGATAAGCGCTGATTGACGTCATCAGAGCGTCGATCTTGCCGTCGAAGAAATGGTTGGCGCCCGGCACAACCTTTTGCTCGATCACGATGCCCTTTTGGGTCTTCAGTTTTTCGACCAGCGTCGTGACGTCGCGATGCGGAACCACAGCGTCCTTATCGCCATGGATAATGAGCCCGGACGAGGGGCACGGTGCCAGGAATGAGAAGTCATAGAGATTGGCCGGCGGCGCGATCGAGATAAAGCCTTCGATCTCCGGCCGCCGCATCAATAGTTGCATGCCAATCCACGCGCCAAAGGAAAAGCCGGCGATCCAACAGCTGCGGGCCTCCGGGTTGACCGTTTGCGCCCAATCGAGCGCGGCGGCCGCGTCGGAGAGTTCGCCGATGCCATGATCGAAGCCGCCCTGGCTTCGCCCCACGCCGCGGAAGTTAAAGCGCAGTGCCGAAAAGTTCCGATGCACGAAGGCGTAGTAGAGCTGGTAGACGATCTGATGGTTCATCGTGCCGCCGAACTGCGGATGCGGGTGCAGCACAATACCGATGGGCGCGTTTTTCTGACGGGCAGGATGATAGCGGCCTTCGATGCGGCCGCCTGGTCCGGTAAAGATGACTTCCGGCATGGGTAGAACCTCGATTTAGCGGGCGACCTGTGCGAATCCCGCATCGCGTGACGACGCCGGCGATCGAACGTAAGCCTCTAAAACCATTTCAGTTTTTCGATGCGAAGATGGGCACGCGGCCGGCAAAAACAATGGGGTGGCGACTTCTAACACGCCCAAGGGTGCGAAAAGCAAGCTTTACGTGACGGCCGCTTCGGCGCTTTATCCGCGAGGATGCGCCTCAATCGATAACCACTGGTGCATCGTAACCTTATGTTCGCTTGACCCACAGGGCGCGGATTCATAAGCCACTCGCGCTGTTTGTTTTTTGGTCAGTTCCAATGGTGGATCGCGTTTATCTCGACTGGAACGCTACCGCGCCGTTGCGCGAAGAGGCGCGGCGCGCCTTCGCGGACGCGCTCGGCACAGTCGGCAATCCGTCGTCGGTGCACGCCGAGGGACGTGCCGCGCGCCGTCTTGTCGAGCATGCGCGCGCGCAAGTGGCGGAACTGGTCGGCGCCGAGCCCGCGAATGTGATTTTCACTTCAGGGGGCACTGAAGCGAACGCGTTGGCACTCACGCCGGCGATCGAAACCGCAGCCGAAAAACGCCCGCGCGACCGGCTGTTGATTTCAGCGATCGAGCATCCGTCCGTGCGCGCCGGCGGACGCTTTCCCGCCGAAGCGATCGCCGAACTTCCTGTCGAGCCCGACGGGCGGCTGAGACTTCCGGCTCTCGCGGAAGCGGTGGCGAAAGCCGGGCGGCCGCTTGTTTCTGTCATGCTGGCCAACAATGAAACCGGCGTCATTCAACCCATGCCCGAAGCCGCAGCCATCGTGCATGCGGCGGGCGGTTTATTGCATGTCGACGCCGTGCAGGCGGCCGGTCGCATCGCCTGCGACATGGCCACGCTTGGGGCCGATCTGATGACGCTCTCGGCGCACAAGATCGGCGGTCCAAAGGGCGTCGGCGCGCTTGTTCGCAGCCGGGAGGACATTCATTTCCCTGATCCGCTGATCCGCGGCGGCGGCCAGGAGCGCAGCGTACGTGCCGGCACCGAGAACATGCCCGGCATCGTCGCCTTCGGAGCGGCCGCGGCGGCCGCTCGTGCGGGGTTCGCCGAAGAAGCCGCCCGCATGGTGCGGTTGCGGAACCAAGCTCGAAGAAGGACTTCGGGCCGTTGAACCGGAAACCGTGATTTTTGCCGTCGATGCCCCGCGTCTGCCGAACACAACGTTGTATGCGGTTGCGGGAATTAAGGCCGAGACTGCAATTATTGCGCTTGATCTCGAGGGCTTAGCGGTGTCCTCGGGCGCCGCCTGTTCATCTGGAAAAATCCAGCCATCCCATGTACTTGCCGCGATGGGCTATCCACCGCTGGTAACCCAGGCAGCTGTGCGGGTGAGCGTCGGCTGGAGCACTACCGAAGCGGAGGTAGAACGATTCCAAAACGCTTGGAGAAAGGTGTACGGTGCATTATCTAAGGGGCTGAAGGACAAACGCGGCATAGCCGCCTAACACGCTGCGCGGCCGGCAGAATTAACCGCCGCAAGGCATTGGGGTTCCCTTAGAGCAGAACTTCGAACCATAACCGACAAATCCAACCCGCGGTCCTTGAAACCGTGAGCGGAGGGACGAGTGCCGGCAGTTCAAGAGACCGTCGATCAGGTTCGCCGGATCGATGTTGATCAATACAAGTACGGATTCGAGACGCTGATCGAATCGGAGAAGGCTCCAAAGGGCCTTTCCGAAGACACCGTCCGTTTTATTTCGGCGAAAAAGAACGAGCCGGAATGGATGCTGGCGTGGCGGCTTGATGCTTTCAAGCGCTGGCTGACCATGCGCGAGCCGAAATGGGCCAAGGTCGAGTATGGCCCGATCGACTACCAGGACATCTATTATTACTCCGCGCCGAAGAAGGCGCCGCAGTCGCTCGACGAGATCGATCCGGAAATTCTCGCGACCTACGAGAAACTCGGCATTCCGTTGCGCGAGCGCGAAGCGCTGCTCGGCATCCAGAAGCCCGCAAACGAAGACGATCCGGACGGACAGCCGCGCGAGGGCGGCTATGGCCGTGTCGCGGTCGATGCCGTGTTCGATTCGGTTTCGGTCGCGACCACGTTCAAGGCCGAACTGGCCAAAGCCGGCGTGCTGTTCATGCCGATCTCCGAGGCGGTGCACGAGCATCCCGAACTGGTGAAGAAATATCTCGGCTCGGTGGTGCCGGTCAGTGACAATTTCTTCGCTACGCTAAATTCCGCGGTGTTCTCCGACGGCTCTTTCGTCTACGTCCCGCCGGGCGTGCGCTGCCCGATGGAATTGTCGACCTACTTCCGCATCAATGAAAGGAACACCGGCCAGTTCGAACGCACGCTGATCATCGCCGACAAGGGCTCCTATGTGAGCTATCTCGAAGGCTGCACCGCTCCGGTGCGCGATGAGAATCAATTGCATGCGGCGGTGGTCGAGTTGATCGCGCTCGACGACGCCGAGATCAAATATTCGACCATCCAGAATTGGTATCCGGGCGATGCCAACGGCCGTGGCGGCGTCTACAACTTCGTCACCAAGCGCGGCGATTGCCGTGGCAAGAATGCGAAGATTTCCTGGACACAGCTCGAAACCGGCTCGGCCATCACCTGGAAATATCCGAGCTGCATTCTGCGCGGCGACAATTCACGCGGCGAGTTCTACTCCATCGCCATTTCCAACGGGCATCAGCAAGTCGATTCCGGCACCAAGATGCTGCATCTCGGAAAGAACACCACGAGCCGCATCATTTCCAAGGGCATCGCCGCCGGCCACTCCAACAACACCTATCGCGGGCTTGTGACGTCGCACCGCCGCGCCACCGGCGCGCGCAACTTCACCAATTGCGATTCACTTCTGATCGGCGAACGCTGCGGTGCGCACACCGTGCCCTATATCGAGGCAAAGAATTCCTCGACCGTGTTCGAGCACGAAGCCACGACGTCGAAGATTTCCGAAGAGACGTTGTTCTACTGCCGGCAGCGCGGTCTCTCGGCGGAAGAGGCGGTGGCGCTCGTGGTCAACGGCTTCGTCAAGGATGTGTTGCAGCAATTGCCGATGGAGTTCGCGGTCGAGGCTCAGAAGCTGATTTCGATCTCGCTCGAAGGCAGCGTCGGTTAGAGGCCAAATACGTGACCCAATATTGGTTCAGACCGAAGCGCTTCGGTTACGGCGCCACGCCGATCACCTGGCAGGGGTGGGCGGTCACCATCGCGACGGTGCTCGCCATGGTCGCGGTCAATTCAGGCTTGCCGCTGGTTGGCCGGCACCATTGGACTCTGCCGGCCATGCTTGCGTTCGATGTCCTAGCGCTCGCTTTTCTTTTCGTCGTCTGTCGCCGCAAGACCGAGGGCGAATGGCGGTGGCGCTGGGGTGGGCGGTAAGCACCCAATTCTCGCAGTTTGGAGCTTGTTTCGGATGCCGTTGCTTGAAATTAAAAACCTGCACGTCGAAATCGACGGCAAAGAAATTCTCAAAGGCCTCAACCTCACCATCAATCCCGGCGAGGTGCACGCTATTATGGGCCCGAATGGGTCGGGCAAGTCGACGCTCGCCTACGTGCTCGCCGGCAAGGACGGCTATCAGCCGACGGCGGGCGAGGTCTTGTTCAACGGCAAGAACATCTTCGACATGTCGACCGACGAGCGTGCGGCGGCCGGCCTGTTCCTCGCCTTTCAATATCCGCTTGAGATCCCTGGCGTCGCGACCATGACGTTTCTGCGCACGGCGCTTAACGCGCAGCGTAAGAAACGCGGCGAGGCCGAGCTGTCGACGCCGGAATTTTTGAAGAAAGTCCGCGAGGTCGCAAAGGAGCTCGGCATCGGCCAGGACATGCTGCGTCGTGGCGTCAACGTCGGCTTTTCGGGCGGAGAGAAGAAGCGCAACGAAATCCTGCAAATGGCGCTGCTGCAGCCGCGGCTCGCCGTGCTCGACGAGACCGATTCCGGCCTCGATATCGACGCCTTGAAAATCGTCTCCGACGGGGTCAACCGGCTGCGCGGTCCGACGCGTTCTTTCGTCGTCATCACGCATTATCAGCGGCTGCTCAATTACATCGTGCCGGACGTGGTGCACGTCCTCTCGCGCGGCCGCATTGTCAAAACCGGCGGCAAGGATTTGGCGCTCGAACTCGAGGCGCGCGGCTACGCCGAGTATCAGGAAGAAGCGGCGGCGTAAGCCCGCCCGACGAAATGAATGTCATGGCTGAAGTGAAGGTCATAAAGACGGCCGCGGAAACGGCGCTGGCGCAAGAGTTCGCCAAGGCTCGCCCGCGACTGCCCGGCGCGGGTGCCGTCGCCAACCAGCGCGCCGCCGCCTTCGACCTGTTTGCCCGCGAAGGACTGCCGCACCGTCGCGTCGAGGACTGGAAATATACTGACCTGCGCGCGCTGATGCGCGAAGCCAAGCCGCTCGCCGGATTGCCGGACGCCGCGGCGAAGGCCGGTGCGAAAACGGCCGGCCGCTGGCTTGGCGACGTCGAAACGCGCCGGCTGGTATTTGTCGACGGCGCCTTCGTCGCCGAACTATCCGACCTCGCGGCGCTGGAAGCTGGGCTGAGCGTCCGTTCCCTCGCCGAAGTGCTGGCGGACGGCGATGCCGGGTTGTCGGCGCATCTCGGCAAGCTTGCTGCGACAGACAACATGGCCGTCGCGCTCAATACCGCCCTGATGGGCGATGGCGCGGTGATCCGCGTCGCCGCCAATTGCCACCATCGAGCGTCCTCTGCACCTGCTGTTTTTCGCTTCGGGCAAGCCGAATGCCGATTTCGTGCGCTCGCTGGTGGTTGTCGAGCGCGGCGCCCGCGCCATGCTGATCGAGAGCTACGAAGGCGCCAGCGGCGACTATCAGGTCAACTCGGCGCTCGAATTGTTCGTCGCCGATGAGGCTCACGTCGATCACGTCAAGATTGTCGGCGAAAGCAAGGACGCGCTGCACGTCTCGACGCTCGCGGTCGCCATCGGGGCCAAGGCGCGCTTCAACGCGTTTAATTTTGTCATTTCCGGCGCCGTGGTGCGCAACCAGCTGTTCGTGAATTTCGACGGCGAAAATACCGTCGCCAACATTCGCGGCGCTACCCTGATCCGGGACCGCCAGCACGCCGATACCACGCTCGTCGCCCAGCACGGCGCGCCCGCGTGTCAGAGCCGCGAGGTGTTCAAATCGGTGCTGGACGATGAAGCCCACGGCGTATTCCAGGGGCGGATCATCGTGCGGCCGGGTGCGCAGCAGACCGACGCCAAGATGATGACGCGGGCGCTGCTGCTTTCCGAGCGGGCGGAGGCCGATCACAAGCCGGAGCTGGAAATCTTTGCCGACGACGTGCAATGCGGCCACGGTGCGACCGCCGGCGCGATCGACGAGGACCTGAAATTCTATCTGATGGCGCGCGGCATTCCACCGGCCGAGGCCGAGGCGCTGCTGATCCAGGCGTTCCTCGGCGAGGCTGTTGAAGGCATCGAGCACGCGGGATTGCGCGAGGCGCTGATGGAAGAGGTTGCGGCGTGGCTCACGGCGCGGAGCGCGCACGAGGCGGCTACATGAACGACGTGACGGCCAATGGCGCCTACGACGTCACCCGCATCCGCGCGGATTTCCCGATCCTTGCCACGCAAGTTTACGGCAAGCCGCTCGTCTATCTCGACAATGCTGCCTCGGCGCAAAAGCCCAACGCGGTGCTGGACCGGATCCAGCAGGCGTACACCACGCAATACGCCAACGTGCATCGCGGGCTGCACTATCTCGCCAATGAAGCGACCGAGGCCTACGAAGGCGCGCGGGAAAAGGTGGCGGCATTTCTCAACGCCGGGCGCAAGGAAGAAATCATCTTCACGCGCAACGCCACCGAGGCCATCAACCTCGTCGCTTATACGTTCGGCCGCGAACGCATCAAGCCGGGCGATGAGATCGTGCTCTCCATCATGGAGCACCATTCCAACATCGTGCCGTGGCATTTTCTGCGCGAGCGGCAGGGTGCGGTTATCAAATGGGCGCCGGTCGACGACGAGGGTAACTTCCTCATCGACGAGTTCGAAAAGCTGCTCGGGCCGCGCACCAAGATGGTGGCCATCACCCACATGTCGAACATGCTGGGCACGCTGGTGCCGGTGAAAGAAGTCACGCGCATTGCGCACGCCCACGGCGTGCCGGTCTTGATCGACGGTGCGCAAGCCGCCGTCCACAGCGACATCGACGTCCGCGATATCGATTGCGATTTCTACACCTTCACCGGCCACAAGCTCTATGGGCCGACCGGGATCGGCGTGCTCTACGGCAAGTATGAGCATCTCGAGGCGATGCCGCCGTTCAACGGCGGCGGCGAGATGATCCGTGAGGTATTTCAGGACCGTATCACCTACGGGGATCCACCGCACAAGTTCGAGGCCGGCACGCCGGCCATTGTTCAGGCGATCGGGCTCGGCGCGGCGATCGATTACGTCGCCTCGGTCGGCAAGCCGCGGATCAGGAATCACGAAGCGGGTCTGATGCGCTACGCGCACGGTCGCTTACGCGAAATCAATTCGCTGCGCATTTTCGGCACCGCCAAGGACAAGGGGCCGATTATTTCGTTCGAAATAAAAGGCGCGCACCCTCACGACGTGGCGACCATCATCGACCGATCCGGCGTCGCGGTGCGTGCCGGCACTCATTGCGTGATGCCGCTATTGACGCGCTTTGGGTTGACCGCCTCGTGCCGCGCATCCTTCGCGATGTACAATACCCAGGAAGAAGTCGACCTTCTGGCGCAAGCCTTGATCAAGGCGCAGGACATTTTCGCATGAGCGATGAAACCAAGCCGGCACCGGATTCAACGCCCCCCGCACCTGGGCCTGTCGAAAGCAGCGCGGCTGTTGCAGCTGCCGAGGATCTTGCCGCCAACACGCCAGCCAGCGGCGCCGCGACCGAAACAACCGCGCCGGCCTCGGCCATCCCGGCGGACGAGCTGGCGCGGCTGACCGACGAAATCGTGACGGCGCTGAAGACGGTCTACGATCCGGAAATTCCCGCCGATATCTACGAACTGGGACTGATCTACAACGTCGACGTTGACGACGACCGCGCCGTAAAAATCAAAATGACGCTGACGACGCCCAACTGTCCGGCGGCCGCCGAACTGCCGGGCGAGGTGGAGAACGCGGTCGCAAGCGTGCCTGGCGTGCGCGAGGCCAAGGTCGATATCGTCTGGGATCCGCCGTGGGATCCAAGCCGCATGTCGGACGAGGCGCGCGCCGTACTCAATATGTGGTGAGGCCCGGGACGCGAGTTGCGCGCCGGTCGAGCGCGCACTACATCGAAGGAGTGCGGTTGTTAAGCGTTTCGAGCTAAAACAATTCGCAACTGGAACGAGGACGCGAACATGGCGACTGCCCGGCCGAGACCTCAGGTGATGCGGCTTACTGACGCCGCCGCGGAGCGCATCAAGGCGGTGATGGCGAACGCCGATAAGCCGATCGCCGCGGTGCGCGTCGGCGTCAAGAACGGCGGCTGCGCCGGCATGAGCTACTTCATGGAATACGCCGACGCGGTCAATCCGCTCGACGAGGTAATCGAGGAGAAGGGTGTCCGCATCCTGGTCGATCCCAAGGCGGTGTTGTTTCTGCTCGGTACCGAGATGGACTACAAGATCGACAAGCTCTCCGCGCAATTTACCTTCAACAACCCGAACCAGACCGCGGCCTGCGGCTGCGGCGAGTCGGTGCAGATCGAGCCGGCGAGCGACGCTGCTGGCGCGCACGCCTAGCCACCCCTCCGCATTCTGTTTTCGCAAAAATAGAAACGCTGCGCCTTCGTTGCGCGGCGAAGCAAGCGTGTTTGGTTGCTAAACCTTTGCCGGGATCGGTCGCAGCAGGAAAGCCGGCAAGTGCGAGGTGTCGCCCTCGTCGGTGGCTGCGCGGCCGCCTCTTGCGGGCTGCGGCGGACGCTGAGATATCCGCGCAATCGACGCCGAAGAGTGCGGACGAGGGGCCTTTCCACGGCGGCTGGAGCGCTCGCGCTCGCGGCGATGTTGGGGCGGGCTTGCCGGAAGCGGCGAAGCCATTTCGGGCTTCGGCTCGGCAGCTGTACCGGGCGGTTCGCCCATCCAGTTGATACGTTCGCCGATGAGCTTTTCGATCGCGGCGACGGCCTTTACGTCGTCGCCTCCGGCCACGAGAGTGATCGCAGTGCCGGTCTTGCCGGCGCGTCCGGTACGCCCGATGCGGTGCACGTAATCGTCCGCGTGATGCGGAACGTCGAAATTGTAGACGTGACTGACTTCCGGAATGTCGAGACCGCGCGCAGCAACGTCGGAGGCGACCAACAACATTACCTCGCCATTGCGGAACTGCTCGAGCGCGGCCATACGCGCGGGCTGATCCATGTCGCCGTGCAGCGCCTGGACGGAAAATCCATGCCGCAGCAGCGAGCGATGGAGTGTCGCCACTTCGCGTTTGCGGTTGCAGAAGATGATGGCGTTTTTCAACCCTTGGTCCGAGCGGATGAGCCGGCGCAGCGTATCGCGCTTGTCGTGCGGCTCACGGCCGGACTTCGCCAAAAGCTGGGTGGTGGCGGCGACCGTCGTCGCCGGACGAGACACTTCGACACGGACGGGATTGTGCAGGAATTGTTCGGTGATGCGGCGGATTTCCGCCGGCATGGTGGCGGTGAAGAACAGTGTTTGCCGGGTGAACGGCACGAGTTTGCAGATGCGCTCGATGTCGGGAATAAAGCCCATGTCGAGCATGCGGTCGGCTTCGTCGATGACCAGAAGCTCGACGCCCGAGAGCAGGAGGCGGCCGCGTTCAGAGTGGTCAAGCAGGCGCCCTGGTGTGGCGATCAAAACGTCGACGCCGCGGATAAGCTTACTGTCCTGGTCACCGAACGAGACGCCGCCGATCAGCAGCGCAACGTTGAGCTTATGCTTGGCGCCGTATTTGACGAAGCTGTCCTCGACCTGCGCGGCGAGTTCGCGCGTCGGCTCCAGGATCAGTGTCCGCGGCATGCGCGCCCGCGCGCGTCCCTTTTCCAGCATGGTCAGCATCGGCAGCACGAAGGCCGCCGTTTTGCCGGTACCGGTCTGGGCGATGCCGAGGACGTCGCGACGCGCCAGCACGTGCGGGATGGCTTGATCTTGGATCGGGGTGGGGGCTTTGTAACCGGCCGCCGTAACGGCGGAGAGCACTTTGTCGGATAAACCGAGATGCGAGAAGGACATGAACCCTCAGGTTGGGGTCCGCGCCGGGCGCGGAGGCTTCGTGTTGCAGGCGGATGACACGCACATCAGTGGTCTATGTCGAATCCGCGTATGCCTTTGTTTCGCCGGAACATAGGTGCGAACCGGCGAAAGTCAACCTGCCGCCTCTTGGTAAGTTAAAATGATTGTTGAGTTTTCTCGCGCGTGACGGAGGCGAAATGCCCAAACGTTCATCTGAAAGCCTGCCGATTGTTCTTGTTCCCGGGCTCAACTGTTCGGCGCGGCTGTACGCCGAGCAAATCCCGGCGCTGTGGCCGTTTGGTCCGGTGACGATCGCCGATCACACCCGTAGCGACAGCATGCCGGCCATCGCTGCCGATATTCTTGCCGCTGCGCCGGCGCGTTTTGCACTCGCCGGACTTTCCATGGGCGGCTACATCGCCCTCGAAATTGTGCGTCAGGCGCCCGAACGCGTAGCGCGGCTCGCGCTCCTCGATACCGGATCCCGGCCCGAGGCGCCGGAGCAGACGGCAAAGCGAATCCCGTTGATGGAACTTGCCAGGAGCGGTCGCTTCGCCGAAGTCCCTGAGCGGCAATTTCCGGTCTTTGTTCATCGCCATCGTCACGGCGACGAGCGGCTGAAAGCCATCGTGCGCTTGATGGCCGAGGAGACCGGACCGGAAGTCTTCCTGCGCCAGCAAGCTGCTATCATCGGCCGCAAAGATGCGCGTCCCGGCCTCGCTGCGATCGCTTGTCCGACGCTGATCGTGGTCGGCGACGGCGACGAGCTCACACCGCCGGTTTTGTCGCAGGAGATCGCGGCCGGCATTTCCGGCGCGCGCCTTGTTGTCATCCCCGACTGTGGACACTTGTCGACGCTGGAGCGGCCCGAAGCCGTGAACGCGGCGCTCTTGGAATGGATGGTCGAGTAAAACAAAACTCCGTCACACCGCCGGCATCCGGTCGATGAGCTTGTCGAGCGTGATCGGATAATCGCGCACGCGGATGCCGGTGGCATTATAGATCGCGTTGGCGACCGCGGCGCCCACGCCGCAAATGCCGAGTTCGCCGACGCCTTTGGCTTTCATCGGCGACGACATCGGATCGGTCTCGTCGAGGAAAATCACCTCCTGGTGCGGGATGTCGGCGTGCACCGGCACTTCATAGCCGGCAAGGTCGTGGTTGACGAAGAAGCCGCGGCGCTTGTCGACCACGAGTTCCTCCATCAGCGCAGCGCCGACGCCCATGGTCATGGCGCCGATTACCTGGCTGCGCGCCGATTTCGGATTGAGAATGCGGCCGGCCGCGCAAACTGCCAACATCCGCCGCACCCGTATTTCTGCCGTAGCGGCATCGACCGCGACCTCGACGAAATGCGCGCCAAAGGTCGATTGCTGGTACTTCTTGTCGAGGTCGCCGAATTCGATCTTGTCCTCGGCCTCTAGTCCCTGCGCGCCCGCCGCGTCGGCAAGCGGCACGCTGCGATTGCCGGAGCGCACCGCTCCATCGGCAAATATTGCGTCGGCGGAGTTGAAGCCAAGCTTGCGCGCCACCGCATCGCGGAGCTTGACGCATGCGGCGTACACTCCGGCCGTCGAAGAGTTGGCGCCGAACTGGCCGCCGGAGCCCGCCGACACCGGGAACGCCGAGTCGCCAAGACGAACCACCACCTGCTCCAGCGGCACGCCCATCATCTCGGCCGCGGTTTGGCCGATGATGGTATAACTGCCGGTGCCGATGTCGGTCATGTCGGTCTCGACCGTAACCACGCCACGATTGTCGAGGCGCACGCGCGCACCCGACGTGAGAACCAGATTATTGCGGAACGCCGCGGCTACGCCGGTGCCAACGAGCCAGCGGCCTTCGCGCGTCGCGCCGGGGGACGGATTGCGCCTGGACCAGCCGAACTGCTCCGCGCCGGTGCGAAAACATTCGGCGAAGTGGCGCTGCGAGAACTGCCGCTTCGGATGTTCCGGATCGACGGTGGTGTCGTTGAGCACGCGAAATTCAATTGGATCTAGCTTGAGTTTCTCGGCCATTTCGTCGATGGCGATTTCGAGCGCCATCATGCCCGGCGCCTCGCCGGGCGCGCGCATGGCATTGCCTTCCGGCAGATCAAGCGTGGCGAGCCGCATCGCCGTCATCCGGTTGGCTCCGGCATAAAGGAGCCGCGTCTGCCCGACGGCCGTTTCCGGTCCACCGTCGGGAAGATCGCCAGACCAGCTTTCGTGGGCGATGGCGGTGATCTTGCCGTTTGGCGCCGCGCCGATCCGAATGCGCTGAATGGTAGCCGGCCGGTGCGTTGTGTTGTTGAAGATCAGCGGGCGGGGCAGGGCGACCTTGACCGGCCGCTTGGCGGCGCGGGCGCCGAGTGCCGCCAGCAGCGCGTCGGCGCGCAGCCACAACTTGCCGCCGAAGCCGCCGCCAATGAATGGCGATATCAGATGGACCTTCTTCTTGGCGATCCCCAGCGTTTGCGCCATGTCGTCCCGGCCCCAGTCGATCATCTGGTTCGAGGTCCACACCGTGAGCTCGTCGCCGTCCCAGGCGGCGATGGAAGCGTGTGGCTCCATCATGGCGTGCGCCTGATCGGGCGTGCTGTAGGTTTCATCGAGTTGGACGGGTGCTGCAGCAAACGCGCCGGCGAAGTCGCCGGTGGCCGTGTCGGCGGGGCCGCCGAAACTCGGCTCGGACTTTTTCGCGGAGTTTTTGGCCGCTGCCAGGTCGAAGACGCCATCGGCGGACACGTAGTCGATGGCAATGAGTTGAGCCGCGGCGCGTGCCTCCTCGAACGTCTCTGCGACAACGAGCGCGATCGCCTGATGGTAATGTTCGATCTTCGGGCCGCCGAGCAGCTTCGCGGTATTGCGCGATGCTTTTTTTAGTTTTCCGGCATTTTCCGCCGTGACAATGGCGAGCACGCCCGCCGCGGCCTTGGCTTTGCTGAGATCCATGCCGGCAATGCGGCCTTTCGCAATGGCCGAACCGATGACGTAACCGTACGCCTGATTGGCGACGACGTCGTATCGCTCGTAGGCGTATGGAGCGGTGCCGGTGGTCTTGAGGGGGCCGTCGATGCGGTCGGTCGGGTGGCCGATAACCTTCAGCTGATCGATCGGGTTGGTTGTGGCGGGACTATCGAAGCGCATGAGTTATATCCTCGCTTCGGCCAGCACCGCCGCGAGCGTGCGTTCAACGAGCGGCAGCTTGAAAGCATTTTCGTGTGTCGGCTTTGCACCGGCGAGCAGTCGCTCGGCAACTGTCTTGGCGCCGCGCGGCATTTCCGCTTCGGCAGCCGCAACGCGCCACGGCTTATACGCGACACCGCCAAGCGCGACGCGTCCGGAGCCGTCGCGCTGCACAATGGCGCCGACCGAAACCAGCGCAAACGCATAAGACGCACGGTCGCGCACCTTGCGATAAACGTGCGTGCCGCCGATCGGCTTTGGCAATGTCACCGCAGTGATGAGTTCGCCCGCCCCGAGCACAGTCTCGAGCTGTGGAGTGTCGCCGGGTGCGCGGTAAAACTCGGCAATCGCGATCGAACGCGCGGTACCGTCGGCGCGAACGGTTTCGACCGTGGCGTCGAGTGCCATCATGGCCACCGCCATGTCACTCGGGTGGGTGGCGATGCAGTTTTCGCTGACCCCGAGCACGGCGTGCGCCCGGCTGAACCCGCCGATCGCCGCACAGCCGCTGCCGGGCTTTCGTTTATTGCACGGCTGGTTGGTGTCGTAGAAATACGGACAGCGGGTCCGTTGCAACAGATTTCCGGCGGTGGTTGCTTTGTTGCGGAGTTGTCCGGAAGCGCCCGCCAACAGCGCGCGCGACAGCAGGCCGTAATCGTGGCGCACCCGCGGATCAGCGGCGAGGTCGGTGTTACGCACAAGCGCGCCGATGCGCAGGCCGCCGTCATCGGTGGCTTCGATGGTGTCGAGCTTGAGCCCGTTGACGTCGATGAGGTGTGCCGGCGTCTCGATTTCGAGCTTCATCAGATCGAGAAGGTTGGTGCCGCCGGCAATGAACTTGGCGCCGGCAATGCGCGCGACCGCGGCCGCCGCTTCGGCCGTCGAATGCGCCCGCTCGTAGGTGAAAGCCTTCATGCCTTGCCTCCGGCGACTTCCGTGATTGCTTCGACGATGTTGGAATAGGCACCGCAGCGGCAGATGTTGCCGCTCATACGCTCACGCAGCTCGGCCGCGACGACCTGCGGCCTTGCATCGAGATCAGCGCTGACATGGCTCGGGATGCCGGCCTCGATCTCCTTGAGCACTGCGACAGCCGACACGATCTGTCCGGGCGTGCAGTAGCCGCATTGATAGCCGTCATGTTTGATAAAGGCTTGTTGCAACGGGTGCAGATGCTCGGGCGTGCCGAGGCCCTCGATAGTGGTAATACTGTCGCCTTCATGCATCACAGCGAGTGTGAGGCATGAATTGATCCGCCGCCCGTTGACCATCACCGTGCAGGCGCCGCACTGGCCGTGGTCGCAGCCTTTCTTGCTGCCGGTGAGATGCAGATGCTCGCGCAGCGCGTCGAGCAAGGTCGTGCGCGTGTCGAGGTCGAGCGCACGGCTCTCTCCATTCACCTTGAAGGACACATTGGACATGAAATGCTCTCCAGCAACGGCAATTTGGGTGCTGGCGACGTCCGGAGCTGCTGTGACTGCCAAAGCGGCGGCGGTCCCAGCCAGCAGGTCGCGCCGGCTTAAACCCAAGTCAACGGGAGTCCTCATATAGGGTTCCAATCTGCCTTCGCTTCACGAAAGGCTTGAGACTGGACAACGCGCGAGCTTAGTTTTCGGGCAAGCTGAAAACCGGGCACGGTGCCGCAATTCCGCGCAGTTCGTGCATACCGAGGGAAACTAGCGGCATGTCGGTCTCGGCGGCGACCGCGCCGGAGACGAGCACGGTCTTCCCGAGCGGTTTGCAAAGCCCCTCCAGCCGGCTGACGAGATTTACCGAGGGACCGATGGCGGTGAAATCGAGCCGGTCGGCAGCGCCGATATTGCCCCACAACATTTCGCCGAGGTGAAGCGCCGCGCCGAACGGCAACGCGGGCAGTCCCTGCGCACGCCGCTCGTTGTCGAGATGGGTCATGCCGGCGCGAGCAGCCGAGACCGCACGCAACGCCGCCTCGCACGCCGTGCGCGGTCCGGCGCTGCCGACCGGAAAGATCGCGAGAATCCCGTCGCCGATGAATTTCAAAACCTCGCCGCCGAAGGCTTGAACCGCGAGTGCAATGCGATCGAACCAGGCGTCGAGCGCCGCAATGACGACGGTTGGCGGACTACTTTCCGACAACGCGGTGAAGCCGCGCAGGTCGGCGTAAAGTAGCGCTGCCTGAATGGTCTCGCCCGGGTCGCGGCGCATCGGCGCGGTGAGGACACGCGCCGCGCTTCGGCGGCCGAGATAGGCTTCGAGTGCCGCTTTCAGCGTCGCTTGCGCGGTGAGTGCGGCGAGTGGCGCCGCCGCGAAACGCGCGGCCTGCCGCAACGCTTCGGCCTGGGCCGGCGTGAACTCACGTGCGCCGATCCAGCTCAGCGACGGCCCATCGGCCTGTTGCCCGATAGCATCCTCATGCACCTGGCCGGCGGCTAATCCGGTGAGCCAACGATGAGCGGCGGCAGCGGGCGAGGGCACCTCAAACCGTGCCGCAAATTCCGCAGGCGCCAACGCCAAAGCTTCGCTGACTTCGCCGTTGTTGGCGCGCCACAGCCAGGTGCGCTGCGCGATCAGCGGATGCGGAACCGACAATGTCAGCGCGCCGCCGGCGAGCGGCAACCCATCCGCCACCAAATGCGCGCCGAGCTCGGCCAAAAACCGTTCGGCGCTCTCGACGTTGGCGGCGGCATCGACCAGCCAATCCAGTGTCGACGAGAGCACCGGCGATAACGGCATGGCGCGATCATGAAGCGGCAACGCAGGCCTTGTCACCCTTAATCCATTGCGAATTGTGCGGGGTCACGAAATCAGGCGCGCGTCGCTTGCCCGCCATTATCCGCGCCGGGATTCCCGCCAGCCGCAGCGACGGCCAGGCGGTCCATGTAATAGCCCCAGCCGGCGTCATGAGCCGCGCACTGCGCTGCGTTGGGAAGCCCACTATGCGTCAGCCGCACCAGCGTGCCGCCGTCGCGCTCCGCAAGATCGATTTCGACCAGGCTCGAACCCGGCGGCACTTCCTTGCCGGCCTCCCAGCCGAAGCTATAAGCGAGGCGATGCACCGGAACGACTTCCCGAAACGAGCCGCGGGCGATGCGGCTCGGGTCGCCCGCGACGCCCTTGACCAGATAAATCCCGCCCGGATGCGGCTCGGTCTTGGCCTCGGTGCCGAGCCAGCTCAAAATCCGTTCCGGGTCGGTGAGAAACGCAAAAACGGTCGCGCGTGGCGCCGCGACATGTACTTCACGCTGAACGACGAGCGGATCAGCCATCGGAGCCTCCTGCAAAATCCTGATCGAGCTAGGAAGCATGTAATGCAGGAAGGAATGCGCCGGGAGTTACAAGTGTGGCGGGATTATTGTTTTCGCCGTTCTTGTCATGCATTGGTGACAGACGTGCGAGGCGCCAGACCTGCCGCGGACTGACCCGGGCCAAAACTGTTGCTGGCGGCGTCGCCGCGCAGGACGCCGAGATCGACAAGCGCCCAAATCGCCACGCCAGTCGTGACCACCAGGTAGGCGAGACCGGCCGCATCGAGACCCGCATGCCGCGATGCCCATAACGGCGCACAGTAATAGAGCAGCAGCCAGTAGCCGCTCTTGCCGCGATCATGCAGGCGACGGATCCCGACGCCGGCGATTGCAACCGACATCGCCAGAATGAAGGCGATGGCGATCGGCACCATGGCGAGCGTGATTGCATCGCCTGCGCCTGCATGCACCACAATGCCGATGGCGACAAAAGCGATCAGGCCCACGATCAGCACCAGCAGATAAAGGCCGGTCAGCGACCAATACTGGCTGCGGCCGATGCGCCCGCGAAACGCACACAACGCCGAAAAAACATCCGTCATGACGCACTCCCCCAGTACTTTTTTGCAAGGTAGCGTGAGCCACAGACCGAAAATGTGATCGGCATCAAAGAAAATCGCTTCCGGGCGGTGAAGTATGTTGGGTGTGTCGAGCGGCCGTGGTGCCAGCATTTTGTTGTGCTCGCGCGGTGCTTTCTGAGGAGATGGATAATGAAGATCGCTGTATGTCTTGCGATGGTTACGGCGCTGCTCTTGTCGATGGGTGGGCCGCTGACCACTTCGGCCGCCGCCGCGCCGACCGCAAAGTGTGTGGCGTTTTGCAGCAATTGGTGTGCGACGCACGCTCGCGCTCAAGAGTATTGCAACGCCCGGTGCACCGCGACGCATTGCGGTTGACGCGTCGTTCCCCGCGACACCATGAGCGATAGCGAAACAATTCGGTCGAACGGCCCAGGTTGCTTGGTCGCTGTCGCTACTCGGAAACGTCGTGCCGATCCGCAAATCTTGACAAGTCGGCTTTGTCTCAAATTTTCGGAAAAATCTACTTATGCACGGACTTGGTCGTAAACCGGCATTTCGAGTTCGGCGAGACGCGCCCGGATCCGCGGGTATAGTTCCATGCTCTTCAACAAAGCCGGCCGCGGATGCCGGCTTTGTCGTGGTTGATTAACAGGAGGCAAACAAATGAAGATGTTGGCGGTAACCGTCGCCGGTTTGGCGCTGCTTGGCGCGACTGGCGCACAGGCGCAGGATTATCCGGTCCCCGTGTACGGCGGCGTGTATCCGTACGGCGGACTCTATATGGCAGCGCCGGTAGGCGTTGGGCCCGCACCGGTCGTCGCGGCGGCGCCTTACTACGGCGCCGGCTATGTGCCGGGACCCGTTCCAGGGTCGGTGGTGGTGAACGCTTATACCGGCCGCTGGTGCACGTTCCAGCCGGACGGTTGGCACTGGTGCTGGACGCCATAACGCACCGTCGCCCCTTTAAACAAGCATTCGCCTCTCCCTCAGGGGGGAGGCGAGTTTTTTTATGCGTCATTCCCGCTCGCCCCGCAGCGGTGAGTCCGGAATTCGCAGCGCCGTCTTTGCGGAGCATTCTTCTCCCGAGCAGTGATTATTGATTCCGGGCTCGCACTTGCGCGCGCCTCGCAATGACGGGCTTCGCGGTCTCTCCGTCACCGCGGCACGCCGCGCCCGGCCGGCTTAAGGCAATTCGTCGGCGAACCAGTGCTTGCCCGCGTGGACGATCTCGGTCACCTGCGGGTCCTGGTCGATAACGTCCACTTTTGTCCCGCGCTTGAGCTCAATGCAGCCCTGCCATCTCACCGGATAAGGCGGCCGGCCATTGTTGAGGCTTGCAAGCGTGCGCTCATGCGCTTCCGCCCACGTTGGACAGAATCTCACGTCGTGGGTCAGCGCCTGCATCCCGGCATAGGCCGGGACAGTCCTGATGAAAGCGGCGGCCACGACGATGGTCCGGGATATTCGCAACAGGCCCCCTTCCTGCGGCTATAAAATAGCATGCGAGCTGGAACGAAAAGGGAGAAGGCCATGCCCGCCTATTGGGTCGCGCGCGCTAAGATCAACGATCCGGCCGAGTACAAGAAATATACCGACCGGGTAGGGGACGTTCTCGCCAAACACGGCGGCAAGGTTTTGGCGCGCGGCGGCCGCTTCCAGGTTTTGGAGGGGCCGGAGGAATTCTCGCGCTTCGTGCTGGTCGAATTTCCGACTTTCGAGCAAGGCGCCGCCTGCTTCAAATCCGACGAGTACAACGCGGCCGCATCGTTTCGCCGCAACAACGGCGTTGGCGAGGTCGAGATCGTGATGCTCCAAGGCCGCGAAGCAGCGGCTTAGAGCGGGTAGGGATGCGATGACGGTTCGCGGGTCTTGAGCGTTGTTTTCGCCGAAGTGGCTCGCAATTCCCGGATCGGCGCGTTCAGTGGAGAGGAGCGGTAATCGGCTTCGAAGCCCAAATCTCGCCGATACTCGCCCCGAACGGCCGACCAAGCTTCTCGAACAGTGACTGATGCACTTCGACCTCAAAGCCGTGACCTTCGAGGATCGAGACCAGCTCGGCTGCCCTGCGGTCACGTCCGAATTCGTGATACTCGATTACGGCGCGCTCGATGCGCGACCAGCAGACAGCTCCGATGTTTCTCAGAATTTCAAATTCGCTGCCCTCGCAGTCGAGCTTCAGATAATTGACGATCTCGATCCCGTGACTGTCCATGATGCGCTCGAGCGACATCAGCGGCGTGTCAATACGCTGTGCCGGCCCGGCGGCGATGTGCCGGTTGGTCAATCCGGCGATAATCCAGCGGACCAGTCGTGCGGCGACGCTTTGCTTGTAGAACCACGGTGCGGATAGATCGGCGTTGTAGGCCATCATTTCCCAGCCGGGATGGTAGACGAGCTGCATGGTTCCGCCATCGCTGCCGGCGGCCGCTTGCATGGCGGTCACGTTGCTGAGACCGTTTCGGTCGATATTCAATTGCAGGCATCCGAGCGACACCGGATTTGGTTCGACGGTTACGATCGAGCCTTGTGGAACCTGGGGCGCCGCCCAGAGAACGAACACGCCGATATTTCCGCCAATGTCGACGACGGTGTCGCCCGGCCGCAGCTCGAAGCCGGCACGTGCATAGCGGCCCCGCGTGAAGATTTCCCACCTCAAGTATTTGGCAAGCGGCCGCATCGATTCGGATGTCAGGTGGCAAACCGTGCCATTCGGAAGTCCAACGTTCAATTCGACCACGGCTAATCCCATTCTATGGTTGAAAATAACGGCGCTAAATCGTTCGCTTTGTTCCGGTCCTGCACGATCATCGATCCAAATGTCCGCCGATCGACCGCGTGGGAACCGGTTACGGAGTGCTGCAAATCGTCGAGTTTTTGAGCAGGTCACCAAAATCTCAACATGACCGGAGCAGACCTGTTCCCTTCACCATCTCACTTAAACGCTGACGGCGTGAACGCGGCAAGGCGTTCGCGGGAGGAGTATCGGGACCCGGTCGACGACAATTGCAGTTGTTCGAACCCCTTCGCGCCTTTCTCGTCGCGGCGTCCTCTGCGGCCTTTTTCTAAAATCTTACGCGTAGTGAGTTTTCGGTCGGAGCTGTCCTTTTTCGGCGATTTTTACCGGTTGACCGGGGTCAACGCCGGCCGCGGGGCTATCGTTGTATTTTGTATCGAGATTTGACGGCGCGAAGGGCTTGCTGGAACAGCCGCCTTCAACAAAACCGGACGAGGAGCAGCGCAGATGACCAAAAGCTTTGGAGCTTTCCTGAAAGACGAGTCCGGAACCGCCGCCGTAGAGTATGGCATTTTCGCCGCCGGCATTGCGGTTTCCCTCATTATGGCTATCGGGCAAATCGGACCGAAACTCTACGGCACGTTTTCCAACATAGCCAATGAATTGCCCGGAGTTATCGCGTTTGGGCCCTGATTGAAGCCGGGCGAAGCATTCCGCATCGTTTTCCCAGCTCTTGCTCCTCGCCTTCTCGTTATTACCGGGCGGTTATGAGCGGAAAGAGGACACTAAACATCCAGCGCCTTCTCGTCGGCGAATTCGGCGCGTTCCTGGATAAAGGCAAAGCGCGCTTCGGGCTTAGTGCCCATCAAGCGCTCGACGGATTTCTCGGTGTTCTTTTTTTCGTCCTCGAGGAGCACGACGCGCAACAGCGTGCGCTTCTTCGGGTCCATGGTGGTTTCTTTCAACTGCGCGGCCATCATCTCGCCGAGTCCCTTGAAGCGGCTGACCTCCACCTTGGCGTTGGCGTGAAATTCCTTCTTCAGGATTTCGTCGCGGTGCTTGTCGTTGCGCGCGTAAAAAATCTTGCCGCCGTGGGATAGCCGGTAAAGCGGCGGCACCGCGAGATAGAGGTGGCCGTTGTCGATCAGCGGGCGCATCTCGCGATAGAAGAAAGTGATCAGGAGCGACGCGATATGGGCGCCGTCGACGTCGGCGTCGGTCATGATGATGATTTTGCCGTAGCGCAAATCCTCGTCGCGATAATGCGCGCCCGAGCCGCAGCCGAGCGCCTGGATCAGGTCGGCGAGTTGCTGGTTCTGCGCCAGCTTGTCCTTGCCGGCCGAGGCGACGTTGAGGATCTTGCCGCGCAGCGGCAGGATCGCCTGCGCCGCGCGGTCGCGCGCCTGTTTGGCCGAGCCGCCGGCGGAGTCGCCCTCGACCACGAACAATTCGGCGCCTTCGGCGGCGCTGTTGGTACAGTCGGCGAGCTTGCCGGGAAGGCGGAGCTTTCGCGTGGCGCTCTTGCGGGCGATGTCCTTTTCCTGACGCCGCCGAATGCGCTCTTCGGCGCGATCGACCACGAAGTCGAGCAGCTTATTGGCCTGCGTCGGATTGCCGGCGAGCCAATGGTCGAACGGGTCCTTGATCGCCTGCTCGACAATCTTTTGCGCTTCGGCTGTGGCGAGGCGGTCCTTGGTCTGGCCCTGGAATTCCGGCTCGCGAATGAAAACCGAGAGCATGGCGCCGGCGCCGGTCATCACGTCGTCGGAGGTCACCGGGCCGGCGCGCTTGCCTTGCCCGATGCGTTCGGCGTGGTCCTTGAGACCGCGCAGCAGCGCTGTGCGCAGGCCGGACTCATGCGTGCCGCCGTCAGGCGTCGGAATGGTGTTGCAGTACGAGTTGATGAAGCCGTCGGTATCGGCGGTCCAGGCGACCGCCCATTGCGCGCCGCCGTGCGCGCCGACCTTGCCGGCGGAGCCGGTGAAGATGTCGGGATGAACCAGCGTGGCTTCGGCAAGCGTTTCCGACAGATAATCCTTCAGCCCGTCGGCGAAATGAAACGTCGCCTCTTCGGGCACACCGTCGGCGCCGCGCAGCAGCTCCTTGGCGCACGACCAGCGGATTTCGACGCCGCCGAACAGATAGGCCTTGGAGCGCGTCATCTTGAACACGCGCTCCGGCTTGAAATGCGCCTTGGCGCCGAAAATCTCCGGATCGGGGCGGAAGCGCACCTTGGTGCCGCGGCGGTTGGGCGCCTTGCCGGCGTCCTGCAATTTGGTCTTCGGCTTGCCGCGCTCGAACGCCATGCGGTAGAGCTTTTGGCCGCGCGCGACCTCGACCTCCATCCGTTCGGACAAGCGCGTTGGCGACCGAAACGCCGACGCCGTGCAGGCCGCCGGAAGTCTCGTAGACCTTGGAATTGAATTTGCCGCCGGCGTGCAGCGTGCACATGATGACTTCGAGCGCCGATTTTTTCGGAAATTTCGGATGCGGATCGACCGGGATGCCGCGGCCGTTGTCGGTGACGGTGACAAAGCCGTCGGCTGCCATCTCGACTTCGATCCAGTCGGCATGACCGGCCAGCGCCTCGTCCATGGCGTTGTCGATCACCTCGGCGAACAAGTGGTGCAGCGCCTTCTCGTCGGTGCCGCCGATATACATGCCCGGCCGGCGGCGCACCGGCTCAAGGCCTTCCAGCACCTCGATATGCTTGGCGGTGTAGCCGGCATCGGCTCCTGAGCTGGAGCCGCGCGCGGCGCGGCCGCTGCCCGAGGCGCGGCGGGCAGCGCCACGGCCATCGCCGGCGGAAAACAAATCCGGCGCGTCCTGCTTTTTGGCTGATTTTCCCAAGAGTTACCTCATTTACCGTCGGCCCGACGACCGCGGCGATCACGACGAATTGTTCGCGGCGACTATGCCACGGACTGTCCAAACACGACGATCAGGCGTATTTTCGGCGTCGCCGATTTAAAAGGGGATTAACGCCCATGAAGAAGCTCATTGTTTTCGCGACCCTCGCCGCCGGATTTGCTGTGACCCAGCAAGCTAGCGCGTGCGAGTGGATGAAGCAGGCCGCCAAGCCCGCTACCGTCGTGACATGCGAAGATGGCACCTGCACGGCCGAACAGACCCAGACGCAGGCTGAAGCCGCCACAACCGAGACTGCGCCCGCCGCGGCGCAAACCCTGGAAGACGCGGCTCAGCCGTCGCCGACCGTGGTGGCATCGGAACACTGACCGCCGGCCGTCTCGCCGCCGATTGCGGCACGCGGTTAACTGAAATTTGTCGGCGCTTTTGCCGAGAACGTTGACGCTTGTGGGCCGGCCCTTTATATGGCCGCGCATGCACAGGTCCTTCACGACCATCGCCTTGAAGCGCCGCCGCCGTAGCGACACGGCACGGGTGCGCGTTCGCGCGTGAGCAAACCGTGCCGCCAGCGCCGCGGCACGTTTTCGTCAAATCGATGTCTGCGGATGCTGGCTTGAGATTTTAAGCCACCTTTGATCAGGGGTTGATCATGCCCGCGACAGAAAAAAAAGCGAAAATCGGCATTCTCGGCGCGTCCGGCTATACCGGCGCCGAACTGGTGCGGCTGCTTTTGCGGCACCCGCGCGTGAACATCTGTTTGCTCACTGCCGATCGCCGCGCCGGCAAGGCGATGGCGGACGTGTTTCCGCAATTCGCGCCGTACGAGTTGCCGACGCTTGCGGCGCTCGATGCCGTCGACTGGAAAGCGCTTAAGCCGGACCTCGTGTTCTGCGCGCTACCGCACGGCACCACGCAAAACGTGATCAAGGATTTGTTGGCGCGGATGCCTTCGGTGAAGGTCGTCGATCTGTCCGCCGACTTTCGTCTCGCCGATACCGCCGCCTACGCGCGCTGGTACGGTCACGCGCACGCCGCGCCGCAATTGCAGAAGAAGGCGGTGTACGGGCTCACTGAAATCTACCGGGAGAAAATCAGAAGCGCGCAGCTCGTCGCCAATCCTGGCTGCTACACGAGTTCAGCCGAGCTTGCGCTCATTCCACTTCTGAAAGCCAAGGCCATCGATCCGGATGAAATCGTTATCGACGCCAAGTCCGGCATGACCGGCGCGGGCAGGGCGGCGAAGGAGGAGATGTTGTTCTCGGAAGTATCCGAGGGCTTTCACGCTTACGGCCTCGGTCATCACCGGCACATGGCCGAGCTCGACCAGGAGTTTTCGCTCGCCGCCGGCCGCGAAGTGATCGCGTCCTTCACGCCGCACCTTGTGCCGATGAACCGCGGCATTCTTTCGACGATTTACGTCCGCTGCACCAAGGCCAAGCCGGAGGATTTGCACGCGATACTATCCAAATCCTATGCCGACGAGCCGTTCGTCCACGTGCTGCCGTTTGGCGGGTTTCCGCAGACCCGGCACGTGCGCGGCTCCAACATGACCTACCTCGGCGTTGCCGCTGATCGCCGCGCCGGCCGCGCCATTATCGGCTCCGCGCTCGACAATCTCACCAAAGGCGCGTCGGGCCAGGCGGTGCAGAACATGAACCTGATGCTCGGCTTTCCCGAGACGCTGGGGCTCGAGCAGGTGGCGCTGTTTCCTTAATTCGCGCAGCGGCGTTTACGCCTGCACCTTCACGTAACTTCCCGGCGCGTCCTCAATTGGTTTGAGTGCGCCGTCGCCGGGTATGCGCGCGGGCACTTGCGGTGAGGGTCGCTTGGTGAGCCAGTCGAACCAATCGGGCCACCAGGAGCCCGGATGCTGGGTCGCCTTGGCGGCCCAGCCCTCGAGATTGGCGCTGCGCGGCCGACGGCCGGTCCAGTACTGATATTTGTGTTTGTCCGGAGGATTGACGATACCGGCGATGTGACCGGACGCGGCGAGCACAAAGCGCACCGGACCGCCGAAGAATTTTGAGCCGAGCATCACCGACTTGGCCGGCGCGATATGATCCTCGCGCGCGGCAAGGCTGTAGACCGGGATCTTGATGTTCTTCAGATTGACCGGCGTGTTGCCGATGGTCATCTGCCCTTTGGCGAGTTTGTTGTCGAGATAGCAGTTGCGCATGTAGTCGGATTGATTTGCCGCCGGCAGCCGCGTCGCGTCGGAATTCCAATACAGCAGATCGAACGGGAACGGCGCCTTGCCGCGCAAATAATTGTTGATGATGTAGGGCCAGATCAAATCGTTGGAGCGCAGCAGGTTGAATACCGTGACCATCGACATGCCCGGCAGATAGCCACGATCGGCCATCCGCGCTTCGATGGCCTTGACCTGGTCCTCATCAATGAAAACTTTCAGGTCGCCGGCATAGGTGAAGTCCACTTGTGCGGCCATGAATGTCGCCGAAGCGACGCGCTCGTCGCCCCATACCGCCATTGCCGCAAGCACCGAGGCGAGCATCGTGCCGCCGACGCAATAACCGATGACGTCGACCTGGTCCTCGCCGGTCGCCTGCTTGATGGCGTCGAACGCCGCCAGCGGGCCTTCCCGCGCATAGTCCTCGAATGATTTCTGCGCCAGGCTCGCGTCAGGATTGACCCAGGAGATGCAGAACACCGTCAGTCCGCGGTCGACACACCATTTGATGAAGGATTTTTCCGGCGTCAGGTCGAGGATGTAGAATTTGTTGATCCAGGGCGGGATCAGGAGCAGCGGGCGCTGGCGCACGGTTGCCGTCGTGGGCGCATATTGCAGAAGCTGCATCACCTCGTTCTGGTAGATCACCTTACCGGGCGTGACCGCGAGATTGCGGCCCGACTTCGAACATCGCGGCATCGGACTGGCGGATTTTGAGCACGCCACCGCCGGCCTCGATGTCCTCGGCGAGCATTCGCATGCCGCGCGCCAGATTCTCCGCGTTGCTAGTGAACGTCTCGCGCAACAGTTCCGGGTTGGTCAGGACGAAATTCGACGGCGAAAGCGCGTTGACGATCTGCCGCAGGTAAAATTCGGCCTTGTGCCGGGTGTGCGGATCAAGGTTGGCGGCGTCGCTGACCAGGTGATTGGCCCAGCGCGTGGTGAGCAGATACACCTGCTTGATGAAGTCGAATAGCTGGTTCGAAGTCCATTCCGGATCGGCGAACCGCTTGTCGTTGGGGGCAGGGCGTTACCACCGGCGACGGCAGTTGCCCCGCGAGCCTTTTCGACGCCGCGCCCCAAAGTTCGAGATACGCGCTTCCCAACCGCTGTTGCAGTTCAAGCGCCCGCTTGGGGTCGGCGAGCCAATATTGCGCGACTTGCCCGAACGTCTTGACGGCGTCGGTGATCTCATCGGCCAGTGCTTGGTCGCCCCGGCCTTCGTCGCGGGGCTTCAGATATGAGGCGAGCGCGCGCCCGCCTTCCTCGACCGCCCGGGCGAGATTGCGCGAAAACTCCTCGACGTTGACGCTGCCGATCTTTGCTGGAGCTTCCGACGGAGCGTGCACCGGCGTTTCTCCCCATGCGGACGGACGACGAATCCGGCCGATATTCCAGAAATGGCCTGCGACACACTTGCACGCAAGCGCTTGTCGAAAAGCTTTTCCGCTTAAGCGGCGGAGACAAGCTTTTTCACGCAATTCCGGCACGAACGGTACGCAAAGCCGGCTCACAACTGCCGGCGGCCTACGCTACCCTGCCGTGTGCGGACCTTGTTTCGACCATAATAACGCGTTATCGCGTTCTGTGCGTGCCCAGCGGTGGATATTTGTAAACCTTTGAGGCGGTAGCCTATTTCAAGGTGGCCCAGACGGGGCCAGGCTTGCCGGGGGAACGAGGCCTTTGAGTCTGGTTGGGGGTAGCGTGAGCGATCACGTATGTCGCGGAAGCATTGAGCGCGCTCTGGCGGTTGTGGCCGTTATCGCAGCGCTTGGGCTTGCCGGCTGCGCCGGTGAAGCCGGCTTTCCCGCCGTGCACGACATTCCCGCGCCGCGGGCAGAGACAACCCTCACGCCGGATCAAGTAAAACAAGCGACGGATTCGCTGATTTCCCAGCGCGAGCAACTGCAGACCAGCGCCCAACCTCTTCCGACCGCGCAGGCAGCCGCAGCGCCCAGCCCCACCACCCCGGCGAAGAAAAAGCCGGCCGTAGCCGCCGCCAAGCCGGCACCGGTTCCTACGGACGACGCAACAGGCGCCACTGCCATCGGCGCGTACGCCAAGCCGTGATACAAAGTCGGAACATCCATCGCCTGCGTTAGTGACATGGAAGAGTTCTACCGAATCCGCCGCCTTCCGCCTTACGTGTTTGAAGTGGTCAATCGCGCCAAGGCTGCGGCGCGCAATGGCGGCGCCGACATCATCGACCTCGGCATGGGCAACCCCGATTTGCCGGCGCCGGCGCACGTCATCGAGAAGCTGAAGGAGACGCTGGGCAAGCCGCGCACCGACCGCTATTCGGCGTCGCGCGGCATACCGGGCCTGCGCCGCGCCCAGGCCGGCTATTACGCGCGGCGTTTCGGCGTCAAGCTCAATCCCGAAACGCAGATCGTCACCACGCTCGGCTCCAAGGAAGGCTTCGCCAATGTCGCGCAAGCCATCACCGCGCCGGGCGACATGATTGTCGTTCCCAATCCGACCTATCCGATCCATGTCTTCGGGTTTCTCATGGCCGGCGGCACCATCCGTTCGGTGCCGGTTGCGGCCAATCCGGCTTTTTTCAGCGCGCTGGAACGCGCGGTCATGCATTCGATCCCGAAGCCGATCGCGGTCGTGACGTGCTATCCGTCCAATCCCACGGCTTCCGTCGCCGACCTCGATTTCTACCGCGACCTCGTTGCCTTCGCGAAGAAGCACGGTCTCCTCGTCCTCTCTGACCTCGCCTATGGCGAAGTCTATTTCGATGACAATCCGCCGCCGTCGATCCTTCAGGTGCCCGGCGCGATGGATGTCGCGGTCGAGTTCACCTCGCTGTCGAAGACTTATTCCATGCCGGGCTGGCGCATGGGATTTGCCGTCGGCAACGAACGCGTCATCGCCGCATTGGCGCGGGTAAAATCCTATCTCGACTACGGCGCGTTCACGCCAATTCAGGTGGCGGCGACGGCGGCATTGAACGGCCCCGACGACTGCATTGCCGAGATGCGCAGCATTTACCGCCGCCGCCGCGATGCGCTGGTTGAATCGTTCGGCCGAGCCGGGTGGCCGGTGCCACCGCCGCAGGCCTCGATGTTCGCCTGGGCGCCGATCCCCGAACCATTTGCCACCCTCGGCAGCGTCGAATTTGCGACGCTTCTGGTCGAGAAAGCGAGTGTGGCGGTTTCTCCCGGAGCCGGCTTCGGCGAGCACGGCGAGGGCCATGTGCGCATTGCACTTGTCGAGAACGAGCAGCGCATCCGGCAGGCGGCGCGCAACGTCCGGCGGTTTCTTGAAACCGGTCCGGAAATGCTGCACAACGTCGTTCCCTTGGCGACGCGGCGCTAGCCGAACTTCGCTCTTTCCAGGTTAGTTTATGGCCGAACCGTTGAAAGTCGGTCTTGCCGGACTGGGAACGGTCGGCACGGCTGTTGTCCAGCTCCTCGATCGCGGACGCGACAAGCTTACGGCGCGCTGCGGCCGTGCGATCGAGGTTGTTGCTGTGAGCGCCCGCTCGCGCGGCAAAAAGCGCGACATTGATTTGAAGAAACTGCGCTGGTTTGCTGATCCGGTCGAGCTTGCCGCCGATCCGGCGATCGACGTCGTGGTTGAAGTGATCGGCGGGGAGGGCAATCCGGCGAAGCGCGTCGTCGAAACCGCGCTTGCCGCCGGCAAGCCGGTGGTGACCGCCAACAAGGCGCTCCTTGCCCGCCACGGCTATCGGCTTGCCGTGCTGGCTGAACGCCATCGGGTCGCTCTTAATTTCGAGGCCTCGGTCGGCGGCGGCATCCCGATTGTGAAGACGCTGCGCGAAGGGCTCAACGGCAGTTCGTTCACGCGCATCTACGGCATCCTCAACGGCACCTGTAATTACATCCTCTCCCGTATGGAGCAGGACCGGCTCGCATTCGACGAGTGCCTGCGCGAGGCGCAGCGGTTGGGCTATGCGGAAGCCGATCCGTCCTTCGATATCGAAGGCCACGACACCGCGCAAAAGCTTGCCATTCTTTCGAGCCTTGCGTTCGGCAGCAAAGTCGATCCGGCGGCGATTTACGTTGAAGGCATTTCATCCATTACGCTTGCAGACCTCGATGCCGCGGCCGAGCTCGGCTATCGCGTCAAACTTCTCGGCGTTGCGGTAAAGACCGACGCTGGCATCGAGCAGCGCGTGCATCCGACCATGGTGCCGCGCGACTCCGCGATTGCCCAGGTGATGGGTGTGACGAATGCCGTCACCGTCGATGCCGAGGGTCTTGCTCCAATAACGCTGGTTGGGCCGGGGGCTGGTGGCGCGGCCACCGCGTCCGCTATCGTTTCCGACATCGCCGATATCGCACGTGGGGTGCGCACCCCGCCGTTCGGCCGTCCCGCCGCGCGCATGACCACGGTTCGCAAAGCGCCGATGCAGCGCCACGAAGGCGGCTACTATATCCGCCTCCTGGCCCGCGACCGGCCCGGCAGCGCCGCGACCATTGCGCGGCGTTTGGCGCAACAGCAAATTTCCATGGAATTGATTGTGCAACGCCACGAAGTTTCAGGGTTGGCTACAGACCAGCGCGGCCGGTCCGGAGAGCCGGTCCCGGTCATACTCATTACGTATGCGACCACAGAGGATGCCGTGCGCAAGGCCCTCGCCGCAGTGCGCCGCGACCGTGTAATCTCAGGGCAGCCGCAAGTAATCCGAATCGAAAAGAATTAGCCGCACCCGTACACATTAAAACTGAAAGCAATCGGATTTCGGGGATGCAAATGGCGTCAATCACAGTTCCGCACGGGCTCATTCTGGAGCGCGTGCTTGCGCTCGAGATCGTGCGGGTCACCGAACGTGCTGCGGTGAATGCCGCGCGGCTGCGCGGGCGCGGAGACGAAAAGGCGGCGGACCAGGCGGCGGTCGACGCCATGCGGCGCGAACTCAACAAACTGCCGATCGACGGCACCGTTGTGATCGGTGAGGGCGAAATGGACGAAGCGCCGATGCTGTTCATCGGCGAGAAAGTCGGCAGCAAGGGCGGCTTCAAGGTCGACATTGCGGTCGACCCGGTCGAGGGCACGACGTTGTGCGCCAAGAACATGCCGGGCTCGATCGCGACGCTGGCGCTCGCCGAACACGGCACGCTTTTGCACGCGCCCGACATTTATATGGACAAGATCGCAGTGGGTCCCGGCTATCCCAGGGGCGTCGTCGATCTCGACGCGCCGGCGGAAGAAAACATTCGCAATCTCGCCAAGGCCAAAGGCGTCAAGCCGGAAGCGATCACCGCCATGATCTTGGATCGTCCGCGCCATGCAGACTTGATCGCCGGCGTGCGCAAGGCGGGCGGTGCGGTGAGCCTGATCAGCGACGGCGACGTCGCTTCGGTTATTCACACCGCCGATCCCGACAAGACCGGCATCGACATAGCGATGGGCACCGGTGGCGCGCCCGAGGGTGTGCTCGCCGCGGCGGCGCTGCGCTGCACCGGAGGTCAGATGCAATGCCGCCTGGTGGTCGATACCGAAGAAAAGCGGACGCGGGCAGCGAAAATGGGCATCAAGGATCCGCGCAAGAAATACGAGATCGAAGACATGGTGCGCGGTGACTGCCTGTTCGCGGCAACCGGCATCACCGACGGCCGCATGCTGCAAGGCGTGAAGTTCGACGGTCCGGTGGTGCGCACACACACCGTGGTCATGCGCTCAATCACCGGCACCGTGCGCTGGATCACCGCCGAGCACCGGCAACTCGATAAGTTTTAGTTCGACAAAAACGGTCGAGGTCGACGCAGGTCCGCTCCGCCGCGAACGCGACGGATTTGCAGCCATGCGCGATGCGCCGACAACGAATGGTCAATAGTATTGGCCGAAATCGTCGGAAATCGCCGCCGCTGCGCTTTGGGTACGGGATTACCAATTAAATCGGTAATTGACGCCGGCGCGCACGACGTTCTCGTTCAGTGTGATCAAGGGGTTCTTCACTCCCGCAGGGTTGATCAGCGAGCAGACGGTACCTGACGGGCAAGTAACGGTGCCGAGACCGACATAGAGGTATTCAACCTTGGCGGTCCAGTTCTCCGTGACGGCAAATTCGACGCCGCCGCCGGCGGTCCAGCCAACTTGCGGCCCAAGGCTTATGAAGGTGTTTTGCGGAATTAAACCCGCTTGAAGATCGGCGATTGCTGCACCACCCGTGCCGAAAACAAGGATGCGGTCGAACGCATAGCCAACACGAACTCTTGCCGTGCTCAACCAGGTGCTTTTGGTTTGGCAAGTTGTACCGGCGGTGGCGCCCAGACCGACACAGGCAGCTGTCGAACTACTGCCCTTGAGCCCGGACCAATCGAGATCGCCCTCCACGCCGAACAAGAAGCCGCCAAATCCTGCGTAATTGAAACCGGCTGTCCCACCTGCAAGACCTCCGGTGGGCGCGAAGTTGCCCGTTGAAGCGCCAGCGTTGTTCCAGTCACTGGTGCCGAAGGCGTAGCCGCCGTTGACCCCGAAATAGAAGCCTCCCCAACTTAGCGGCGGGGCGACAGGGTAGTAGCTATTGGGTGGGACTGGAGCGGGGCCCGGCAACGGCATATCCGCGGCCATCGCCGGGATCGCGAGCGACAATAGTACGGCCGCGACTACGATTCGCTCGACCCAAATGGAGATCGACGCTCCGGGTCGGCGCGCGCGTGCCGAAAACGCCAAGAAGTTGAGTGCCCTAGCGACGATGTCCGAGCACCGTTTCATTGCCGCATCTCCCAGCCCACGAGACATCATAAACGCTGAAGCGGTGCGAGGAAAGAGAGTGGGTGGTGCGCATCGGCGCCTCTCGACGCGCAGCCGGGCTGGACCAAAATTTAAGGCTGCGGCGCCAAGCGCTTATTGAACATCCACAGCCCCAGCGCGAACGCGAGCATCAGAAGACCGCCAACAAGGACTGAAAGCGGCTGCGCTCCAAGCCTTTCGAACCACTGCGTGTAGAAATCGATGGCGCCAAACACAGCGGCGACGTTGACCACCCAGCGCCTGTTCTCGCGAACACCCCAGATGCCGACGCCGAGCAGCACACACGACCAGCCGATGACAAACGCCACCGGCGAAATCGTCGGAACGGCGGGGTAAATGTTTCGATGGCCACGCCACAGCGAGCGAATGAGCAGCAAATCGTCGCCCCAAAGCGAGCCGATCCAGAAGCCGAAATTGACCATGAACACCGACGTCCGCGCAGCAATCAGTGCGACGCGCTCGTAGTCTGCCGTGAGCGACTTCGACAGATAATACGTCCCGAGCGCGAGAAGGCTGAAAAGAACAATCGTGACCAGTGGCTCGTAGATGGCGAGCATGTAGGTGGCGTGCCAATAGCCTGAGCGGGCGCCAAGACAAGCGCCTAGCGCAAGCACCGCTGCCGCAGCGAGCAAACCGGATCGTGCGACAATCGAGGCTACCGCGAGTGCGGCAGTGACAATCAGCATCGACGCCAGCGAGCCATTGCCGATGGTCAGCACACCGCCGGAAAACATCAGCGCGCCGACCACAAGACAGATTTGTGCCAGCAAGCTCCATTGCTGTTTGCCAAGAAGGGTGACGGAAAGTCCAACCGCGAACACCGCGACGCCAAGGAGGAGCGCGGTCAACGGCGTCGGCACCAGCGCCACGGCACCGCCGCTTACCGCGGCAATCCCGAAGCCGACGAGGATGTTGATGGCGAAGGAGCCCGTGTCATGGGAGGCTAAAGCGCGAAGCCGCTCAGCCTCAGCCGGCGAGAGCTTTCCTTCTTCCAGCAGCCTGGAGAGATCGAGCGTGACTTTTATGTCAGCCCCCCGATTCGCCCTCTCTTTGCGAGCATTTTACCTTTAGACAGCGTCGGGGCCAAACGCGCGATTGGGGAGTCGATTATGGAAGAAAATGCAGCTCAGAAGAATTCGCCCTCATACCGGTTGGCGGCCCTCGACCCGGACTTCCTGCTAGGCGACTCCATGCGAGGGGTGCGGCTGCAACTGGAATACCGAAAGGCAGAGGAGCTCCTGCGTGCCTGGGTCGTGCGCTCGACTATCGTCGTTTTCGGGAGTGCACGTGTTCTACCCGGCGGCAGCAGCGATGAAGCGCGGTCTACCGCCCCGCTGCCGCCCGGCGCGGTGCCGCGTCCCGGAGAGAAATCGGCGCGCTGGTACGAAGAGGCCCGGCGTTTCGGCCGCATCGCCTCCGAACGAGGGGGTGCCCTTCGATCTGACGGTGGCGTGTGTGACAATGTGATCGCGACCGGTGGCGGTCCCGGCATTATGGAGGCGGCAAACCGTGGCGCCTCTGACGCGGGGGCGCCGTCGATCGGCTTTAATATTGGGCTGCCGCGCGAGCAGGAGCCCAACGCTTATTCGACCCCGGACCTGACCTTTCAATTCCACTATTTCGCCGTGCGCAAACTTCACCTCGCCATGCGCGCCAACGCTCTTGTCGTTTTTCCCGGTGGGTTTGGGACCATCGACGAACTCTTCGAGTTGCTCACCCTGATGCAAACCGCCAAGATGCCCGCCATTCCCGTTGTTCTGATCGATAAGGCCTATTGGACTAGCGTTATCAATTTCACGACACTGGTCGATGAAGGCATGATAGCGCCGTCCGATCTCGATCTTTTCGCCTACGCCAACAATGCCGAAGGCGCATGGGACGAACTCGTCAGGCGTGGGTTGAACAGAGGACCGCGTCCGCCCGGCTATCCCTCGCAAGTAATCTGATCCCCCTCGTTGGAAGGACCCCAGTTGATGATGGCGCAAACCGCATCGTTTGCCGAAGGAGCCATTGAGGCGACTTTTCTCCAGCAGCAGGGCAGCGATCCGTTTACCGCAACATCTGAGCGGACCGCGCAAATTAAAGACGTTGCAACCCGCATCGCAAAGTTCATCGCTCAGGCCCAATCGACGATCGACATCGCGATTTACGACTTTCGCCTTGCAGACGAGGCCGCGGCAATCGTCGCGGATGGAATAAGAGCGCAAGCGCACAAGGGTGTGCAGGTACGCATTATCTACGACAACACCGCGAATCCCGACGCGGATGCAAAAACCAACGCTGCCCCGTCACATCTGGAGTCAGACCAAAAGCCGCCCGGAACCGGCAGCTTCGCGCATTCCTTTGCGGATGTTGCGCAAGTCAAAGGTGTCACCGGCTACCGGGTTCTGATGCACAACAAGTACATCGTGCGAGACGGCGCCTCCGCGGATGCCGCGGTTTTCACCGGCTCATCCAACTACACGAACGACTCGTGGGGACTTCAGGATAACAACCTTCTTTGTCTGATGTCGCAGCAGCTTGCGGGATATTATGCGCGGAACTTCAACGATCTCTGGTCTCACGGAAAGATCGTCGAAACGACCGGGTCTCACGACACCGGCACCGTTCGGCTAAATGACGTGCCGGTAACGATTGCATTCACGCCGGGCGAGAGCCCCGCGGTACTCAAGGAAATCGTCGGAGCAATCGCAGCCGCAAGGAGCCAGCTTTATGTGGCGTCCGTCGTTCTGTCCTCGGGGCCGATCCTCGCCGCGCTGTCCGAAGCTATCGATCGAGGCATGCCGTTGGCCGGCCTCTATGACGGCCCGCAAATGGATCAAGTCGAACGGCAGTGGAAGGCGGCAAACGTCGGAGCGGACAAGGTCAATACCTGGCAGAAAGTCGCCGCGCATCTGGTACGAAAAAATTCGCTTCCCTTTGACAGTCAGAATCCGTCGCAGCCGCACAACTTCATGCACAATAAGCTCGTCGTCGCAGACCAGGTCGTTGTGACGGGAAGCTTCAATCTTTCCAACCACGCCATGGGCAATGCAGAGAACGTGTTGCTGATCCGCAATACGGCCATCGCCAATTCATATGCCGACTATATCCGGCGGTTGATGGCGACCTACGCTGCGGCGTCGAGCCCAGCAACGTGACCGAGGGTTGCAGTCGACGGACGGTTGCGGCGCCCGTTCAGGCTTTTGGCTTTGATTCGTGCGGCCTTATCACGCCGCGTGTCAGGTAAAATTCCTCAATGAATTTTTCCGCTGCATCCGCGCTCGCGAAGCCGATTTGAACGGTGCGAAGGTTTTTCAGCGCATCGACCACGGCGTATGTACCGTCTGGAAGTTTCCGCGTTATCAGCACTTCGAGTGGTTCGTCGGTCATTTGAACCTCTTGGCTTGTCGTCGACGACGTCTATCTCAGTGTACAGCGCCGCTTGCCGTAGGCCGTTTCGCCGGCGCGCCCATCACAAATACTTCTCCTGCATGTCGACGGTGGTTTCCTTGCCGAGCTGCTCGTAGTGGGCGCCAAGCCACTTGTCGGCGCGCTCGCGGCCGATCTCGAACAGATGGCTGAGGAACTTCCACGTGCCATTCATCGGGCTCGATGGGGAGAGATCGCGGATCACGTCCTCGGCCTCGATCAGGTGGATGTACATCCGCTTGCCGTCGGGGATCTTGCCCTCATCAATGAGCTTGGTGACGAAGGAGATGGCGCGCATCTCGCGCATCAGAGAGGAATTGAAGATGATCTCCTGCATGCGGTCGATAATAGCGCGCGAGTTGGTCGGATTACCCGGTCGCTCGGTCGGGGTCAGATGCACCATGACGATGTCGCGGGCATCGCAGTTGTAGATCACGGGAAAAATCGCCGGATTGCCCATAAAGCCGCCGTCCCAATAATGTTCGCCGTCGATCTTCGGCGCCCGCATCTTGATCGGGATGCAGCCGGAGGCGAGCACGTGCTCCGCGGTGAGTTCCTCGCGCGGGAACGCCTTCACCTTAGAAGTGCGAACATTGGTGGCGCAAAGAAACAGCTTGATCACCTTTTGGCGGCGCACGCGCTCGAAGTCTATCGTGCTGTTGAGCAGATCCCGCACCGGACTGGCGTCATGCGGATTTAGCTCGTAGGGCGACATCATCCGGGAGAGCATTTCGTTGAAGAGATAGGCTGGTGTGTGTTCGAGGCCGAAGGCCGGGTTCATCTGGTCGATGAATGATGGTGCGATTGGGCTTGAGGCGGCAGCTTTCGACATTTTTTGCCAGAAGCTGCGCAATTGTGCGCGCGCCCCTTCGCGGCCACCAAGAGCAAGACCGTCGGCGAGCACAACCGCGTTGATGGCGCCAGCGCTGGTCGCAGTGATGCCGTCGAAACCAATCCGCTCATCCTCCAGCATACGGTCCAGAACGCCCCAGATGAACGCGCCGTGGCTGCCGCTACCTTGCAATGCGAGATTGACAACTTTCTCCCCAACCATGGGGGTTTTTTCTTTCGTTACTGCGTCCGGCTGCGCGGTCATGCTCCCCCTCAGTAGTCATTTATCAAAAGCAGCGCAGCTTAAGCTTTATCTGGCTCAACATCGAGCACTAGCCAGGCATCGCCCGCAGCGCCGCTTTTTGGCCATTTGCTTCCCTGGGAATCCGCCTGCGCGACATCATCCTGCAGGCGAAACACACTGTCCAGACGGCGGTTCGGGCGGCCTCCTTTGGGCATCGGCCGACACATGACGGCAAGATACAGGCGGGCCCTGGAAAATGCTGCCGATCAAATCGATTTATTTAAATCAATTCGCTGACGGGCGCGTACGCCGTCGTTAGCACGCGTCGATTAGACACCGGTGCTTGAACGTTTTCGGAGAAAGCACCATGAGCCGTTTCACCTGCGAAGCCTTGCCTGAGGCCTTGTCAGATCCTGACCGCCGGACGTTCTTCAGCCACACGGCGATGGCGGCCGCAGCTGGGGTAGCCGCCGCAACGGGATTAGGTGCAGGGCGCGCTCGCGCAGATACCGCGGCGGCGACGCCGACCGCGGACCAGCGGAAGTTTATGACAGAAGCCACGCGTCTCGCGACCGAGTCGGTCGAGAACGGCTGGGGCGGACCATTCGGAGCCGTGATCGTGAAAGATGGTCAGATCGTCGGCCGTGGCCAGAACCGTGTGCTGTTGACGGGTTGCCCGGTTTATCACGCCGAGGTCACCGCCATTATCGACGCCTCTGCCAAGCTTAATCCGAAGGCGATACTCGGCACCGACTACGGCGCCGGTACAATTCTGGAAATGATCCCGCGTGAGGCGGGGTCGCCCGATCCGGTGCCAATGCGCGCCCGCATGCTAAAAGGCTGCGACATTTACATCAACGGTGCGCCGTGCCCGATGTGCATGAGCGCCATCTACTGGTCGCGCATCGATCATGTCTATTTCGCCGCCAGCCTGAAGGACACCAGCGCGATCGGCTTTGATGACGCATTCCAGTACGAAGATTTCTCCAAGCCATGGAGTCAGCGGCGTATTGCCGTAACCGAGAACTTTGAGCGAAACACCGGGCTGAAGGCCTACAAGGCCTGGATGGATAAAGAGGACCGTCATCCCTATTGACGCAAGGCAGCGGCACAGCCGCCGCGTCCGCCTCTGAATGCGCCAATCTGTTTCGCGAACAGCGCTCGTGTCGGCGGGGTTGGCCGGCAGCGGTGCCGGCCCCCGGAATTCGCCCGGCTTCCTTACAGTCCAGCAGGCAGCGCAGGCATGCGGTCGCGTCCATGAAGTCCTGCCGGGAGTGCCGCACCGTTTGCTTCGACATCGCTCCGCGGATGCAAGCTTGGAATACCTTGCTCTCATCGCCTCCGAATAATCAAAGTGCGCTCCGATTTACGTCACATTGGTAATTGAGCCTTGTCCCGCTGGGATGAGGGGGTCGTCGTCATGCTTACAGCGCGCCAGTCGCTCGCAATTGCGTCGCTTGTTATCGGCACGGTCGTCGGCTTATCGATGGCGGACGCGCAGACGCGGCAGAAGCCCGCGGTTACCAATTACGAAGAGAAGGTCCGGGACGCCAACGACATTGCCGTGAGCATTGTGGTGTCCGGCATGACCTGTACATGCGCGCGGTTTGCCGAAGATATCCGCAACGTGGTCAACGACTTGCGCCCCGGCGGTGTGCGCGTGCTCCCGGTTCTTGGTGTCGGCGGTTTGCAAAATGTCAACGACGTCCTCTTCCTCAAGAACGTCGACATGGGTGTAGTCGAGGAAGACAATTTGCGTGTACTGAAGCAACGCGATCCACGGCTGTACGCAAATATCGAGCAACAAATTCAATATATTACCAGACTGTACAATTCCGAGTTCCACGTGCTGGCGCGCAACGACATTAAAACCGTCGCCGATTTGCGGGGTAAGAAAGTCAACTTCAATCTTAAAGACAGCCAGACGGAAGTGACGGCGGATGCAATCTTCAACAAGCTCAACGTCAGTGTCGAGCGCAGCAACTACGACAACGATCTCGCGATTCGCAAAGTGTTAGACGGGGAGCTTGCTGCGATGATCGTGCTCACCGGGGCGCCACAGAGTGCGCTGAGCAAGCTTAGAAGCAACGATGGCGTTCATTTCCTTGCGTTTGACGATAACACCATGCCAGGCGTTGCCGGCAAGGAAATATTCAACGAATACCTCCCGACCGAGCTGACGCACGACGAATATCCGGCTTTGATCCCCGAGGGAACTTCGGTCCCAACGCTTGGCAATCGTGCTTTGCTCGTCGCCTATGCGTGGCAGGAAGGTTCGGCGCGTTACAACAGGATCGCCAAATTCGTCCGCGAATTCTTTGGGAAGATTGAGCAATTTCACGACGCCGCCAGGCACCCGAAGTGGAAAGAGGTTAATATCGCGGCAGATATGCCGGGCTGGACTCGATTTAAGCCTGCGGCCGAATGGATTTCCGAGAATCGCGTCAAGATGACTGCGGTCCCGGCCCAAGCTTCCGGCGGTAAAGACGTCGCCACGCTGAGGCCAGCTTTTGACCAGTTCGTCAGTCAATATCTCGCGTCACAGGGCTCGCATTCGCTCTCGCCGAGCGAGCGCGAAGCGATGTTTGGCAAATTCGTACAATCGCTGGCGACCGCCAAAACTCGTCAATAAATCTCGAAGATGCAGCGGCGACGTCTGTTTTGGGTCATGAGCACTTTTTCGAGGAGATCAGGTCCGTGTCCCTGGTTTGTATCGGGCGCAGGACACTCCAAAACGTGATGCTCTGGAAAGGGCGCCATCGCACGAGGGAAGATATGCCGTGCTGACCCGTCGTGGTGTCCTGGGTGGTACCGGTGCTGGCGTGGCGCTCGCAGGCGCGGGGCTCGCCTGGCCCGATTTCTTGGGGGCGCAGCCGATTGACACGGAGCTTTCGCCAGGCGTGCCGTCGGGGGTCGACAGCTATGCCGCGATGGAGACGTTGCCGGGAAAGAAGGCTCTGATCCGGCTCTCCGATCGCCCGCCGAACTATGAAGCACCGCTGGAATATTTTCGTACGCCGATCACTCCAAACGACCAGTTCTTCGTCCGGTACCACCTGTCCGATATCCCCGAAGTGGACCCTAAAACTTATAAGATCAAAGTCGGTGGCGAGGGGGCGAGCGGCCAGGCCGAACTTACTCTCGATGACCTCAAGAAAATGCCGGCATTTGAAGTTGTCGCCGTCAACCAGTGTTCGGGCAACCGGCGCGGCCTTTCCACGCCGCATGTCCCGGGCGTCGAATGGGGTTATGGCGCAATGGGGTGCGCGCGCTGGAAGGGTGCGCGGCTAAAGGATGTGCTCGATCTCGTCAAACTTAAGCCGGAAGCCATCGAGATCGCATTTAACGGCGCCGACGGACCCGCTTATGACAAGACGCCGCACTTCATTAAGAGCCTTCCGGTGTGGAAGGCGATCGATAATTCAACGCTGATCGCCTATGAAATGAACGGCGCAGCGCTGCCGCATTTCAACGGATTCCCAGCGCGGCTCGTGGTGCCGGGATGGACCGGCACTTATTGGATGAAGCACCTCATCTCGATCTCCGCGCTAACGAAGGCCCAAGGTGGGTTCTGGATGAAGCCGGCGTACCGCATTCCGGTCGGCAAGTTTCCGGTGGTGGCACGCTTCATTTCCCAGGAGGACGCGACGTCGGTGCCGATCACCGAAATGGTGGTCAATTCGCTGATCACCAGCAACCGCGACGGAAGCAAGGTCAAAGTCGGCAAAGTAACGGTGAGCGGGCTTGCATGGGATGGCGGCTACGGTATTCGGGCCGTCCAAATCTCGACCGACGATGGCAAAACCTGGTCAAGCGCTCGCTTGGGCGCCGACCTCGGCCGCTATGCGTTCCGCTCTTGGAGCTTCGAACTTAACGCCAAGCGAGGCAAGAACACGGTGATGGCAAACGCCATCAATACCATTGGCCAGACCCAGACATCGGCTTTGATCTTCAATCCGGCCGGCTACCACAATAACGTGATGCAGAACATCACGTTGAATGCGAATTGACGGAGGAGATCATCCGTATATTCGTCATCGCCTGGGCCGTGCTTGTGCCGCTGATTGCACTTCCGGCTTTCGCGCAAGAGCAAGAGATTAAGCTGAAATCCGGCCCCGGACTCGAGCAGGTCGAGGAAAACTGCGCGGCCTGTCATTCGCTTTCGTATATCCCAATGAACTCTCCGTTTCTCGACGCCGCCGCCTGGAACGCTGAGGTCACCAAGATGATCAAAGCCATGGGTGCCCCGATTAGCGACGCCGATGCGAAGGCGATCGCCGACTATTTGGCCAAAAACTACGGGACTTAAGTCCGCCGCGGCGACGGTTCAGCTTTTTGGTAACTTGCCTGCTTGATCAGAATTGGGGCAGCTGATGGCGCATATATGCGCACATTAAGCGGCCTTATACAGCGAATTTGTATTTCCAATTTTTTTGCGTTGCGGGATTCTGCTACCCAAGTTCGAGATCAAAAAACTCTGCCGGAAACTCCCTGAAAATTAACAGTGCGCTCAATCGTGCGATTGAGCGCAAGGAGCAAAGTCATGGCCAAAGACAACGGATTTTTGAAAACGCCGGCGAAGGACGCAGTCGCGGTTGAGCGCGGAAAGTCAAAAGGATCTTCCCGACGGGCTTTTCTTAAGACCGGCGGCGCGTTGCTTGGCGGCGCGGCTGGCGCTGGCGCCATCACCGGCTTCCCGACAATCTGGGCGCAGGAAATCAAGGACATAGAGCTTCGTCACGTCGGCGTCTCATATTCGGTCGTGAAAGCGATCGGCGACCAAGCGTCCAAAGATCTCGGCTTCAAGGTGACGATGCAAAATCTCGATACCACGGCCGCGATCAATCGCTTCATTACCCAGCCGGATTCGGTGGACATCGCGGACGTCGAAGGCTGGCAATCCAAGCTCGCTACCAAGCGCGGCATTCTTCAGGGCATCGAGGTCAAGAAGATCAAGGAGTTCGACAACATCCTGCCGATCTTCACCAAGGGCGAACTCGAAGGGCACAAAATTCCGCGCGAGGGAATTTCGCCTTACGAAGCCATGTACATCGACAAGCCGAACGCGACCGAACTGCACGAGGGCGTGACCGAGTGGATGACGTTCCTGCCTCAGGTCTACAACGCCAACTCCATCGGCTACCGGCCGGACTTGATCGATCATCCTGTCACGCAGTGGAAGGACCTGATCGACCCGAAGTTCAAGGGCAAGGCTGCGATCCTCGACGTGCCGGCCATCGGCATCATGGACGCCGCGCTGTGCTTTGAGAGCGCCGGGCTGATCAAGTACGGCAACAAAGGCAACATGACGAAGAAGGAGATCGATTTCACCGCCGACAAGTTGATCGAGCTGAAAAAGGCCGGCCAATTCCGCGCCACCTGGACCACGTTCGACCAGTCGGTGCAGCTCATGGCGGCCGGCGAGGTGATCATTCAGTCGATGTGGTCGCCTGCGGTCGCCGCCGTCCGGGTAAAGGGCATTCCTTGCGTCTACGCGCCGGTTAACGAGCAAGCCGGCAAGGAAGGATACCGCGGTTGGTGCAACGGCATGGCGCTGATGAAGCACCTCAAGGGCAAGAAGCTTGATGCGGCTTACGAGTATCTCAATTGGTATCTCTCCGGCTGGCAGGGCGCCTTCGTCAGCCGCTATGGCTATTACAGCCCGGTGCCGGCGACCGCGAAGAAGTTCATGACCGACACCGAGTGGGCGTACTGGTACGAAGGCAAACCCGCGCCGGAGCCGATCACCGATCCCTACGGCGTACCGATGGAAAAGGCCGGCACCGTCCGCGACGGCGGCTCGTTCGTGAAGCGCGTGACCAACATAGTGTGCTGGAACACGCTCATGGACGAGGCGGCGTACATGAACAAGCGCTGGAACGACTTCAAAGTCGCGTAACGCGCGCGGCCGGCCTCCTAGCGAGGCCGGCCACTTTCTTTCTCGCTACGCTGGCAGATCGGCGATTTTGCAAAGGCGATATCTTGGCCTCACGCGACCGCGTTTTGGGACTGGCCTACGTGACACCGCTGATGCTGGTGCTCGTGCCGTTCTTCGTGGCGCCCATCCTGGTCGTGCTCGCCGCGAGCTTCCTGCAAAGCGACGGCTTCGGCGGCATCATCGCCTCGCCAACGCTGCAAAATTACGCCGATATCTTTACGTCCTCACTGACGGCCAATCTCTACGCCGAGACCATCAAGTTCACGATACTCACCTGGCTGTTCTCGCTGATCATCGGCTTCTGGGTCGCATACTTTCTCGTCTTCCACGTGCGCGATCCGCTGTTGGCCATCGGCCTGTTTCTGCTCTGCACCGTGCCATTCTGGACGTCGAACATAATCCGTATGATTTCCTGGATCCCGCTGCTCGGCAAAGAGGGGCTGATCAACATGTCATTGATCCGGCTCGGGCTGATCAGCCAGCCGCTCGAATTCCTGCTGTTCTCCAGCGTCTCGGTCGTGATCGCCTATGTGCATCAGCTGACGATCTTTATGATCGTGCCGATCTTCAATTCCATGGCGCGGATCGACAAGCGGGTGGTGGAGGCCGCGCTCGACGCCGGCGCCAGCCGCTTCGACATCATGCGCATGATCATTCTGCCGTTGTCGAAGAACGGCATCGCGCTTGGTTCGATCTTTGTCGTCTCCATCGTTATGGGTGATTTCTTTGTCATCAAGGTGATGAGCGGCGGCGGCTCGGCCTCGGTCGTGGGTGCGCTCTATGAGGACGTCGGCGTCCTGCAATACCCGTCTGCGGCGGCGAGCGCCGTTGTGCTTACCATCGTCGTCACCATCCTGATGGTCGCGATCCTGCGCACCGTCGATGTCCGCAAGGAGTTGGCGCGATGAATGCGGCCGCGCGCCATATCGCCGCCCCAGTATCGAAAGCCGTCGCGGCGCACGCCATCGCGCCGCGCGCGAGCGGGCGTCCTTGGACCTTTTATGTGCTCTGCACGGTATTCGTGCTGTACGTCATCGCGCTCTACGGGCCGATGATCTGCATTTACATCCTGTCGTTCCAGGATGTCCGCGGCGGCCTGGTTTTCCCGATGAAAGGCCTGTCGCTGCACTGGTTCGTCGACCTGTTTACCCAGGTGCGCACCGGCGACGTCAAAGGCGCATTTGACCGCTCGGTGAGACTTGCCGCCATGGTGACGGTCGCGACCGTTATCTTCTCGTTTTTTGCCGGCCTTGCCTTTCGTCGCAGGTTTCCCGGCGACGGCATCGTGTTTTATTTGATGATCGGCAGCCTGGTAGCGCCCGGCCTGGTACTCAGTATCGGCGTCGGCCTGCTGCTGCATTTCATCGGCGTCGAGGGCAGCTGGTACACATCGGCGGTCGGCGCACAACTGTCATGGACTCTGCCGTTCGGCGTGCTGGTCATGTTTGCGGTGATGTCGCGCTTCGACCGCGCGTGGGAAGAGGCGGCCTATGACCTCGGCGCTACCCGCCTGCAAACCATCCGCCTCGTCGTCATTCCAATCCTGGCGCCGGGTTTGGTGGCGGTCGCGCTGTTCGGTTTCACGCTGTCTTACGACGAATTTGCCCGCACGCTGCAAACGGCGGGTTCCCTCAACACGCTGCCGCTCGAAATCTGGACCATGACGCTGAACGTCACGTCGCCGTCGCTTTACGCGCTGGGCACGGTCACGACCATCGTTTCGTTTGTCATCATCGCGATCTGCCTCGGCAGCATCGGTCTCATACAGAAGCGGCGCGCCAGCCGCGTTGCGGCCTATTGAGGAAGAGATGGACGCAGCATCGGGTGATATCGAGCTCGCGGGTGTCTACAAGACGTTCGACGGTGTTGTGAACGCCGTAGACGGCGTCAATATCAAGATACCCGATGGCGCGTATTGTTGCCTGCTGGGCCCATCGGGCTGCGGCAAGACCACGATCCTGCGGATGATCGCCGGACACGAAGATCCGACCGGCGGTGAAATCCTGATCGGCGGCGAGAATGTCGTCGGCTTGCCTCCGGTCGCGCGCCGTACCGCCATGATGTTTCAGTCTTACGCGCTGTTTCCGCATCTCACCGTGCGCGACAACATTGCGTTCGCACTGCGCGTGCGCGGCACGTCCAAGGCCGAACGCTACAGGGCGGCCGACGCCATGATCGAAAAGGTGAGGCTGCAAGACTTCGCCGGCCGCTTGCCGGCGCAGCTCTCCGGCGGCCAGCAGCAGCGCGTGGCGTTGGCGCGCGCGGCGATTACCGAGCCGCGCGTCCTCCTGCTCGACGAGCCGCTGTCCGCGCTGGACGAGTTCCTGCGAATCCAGATGCGCCAGGAATTGCGCAACATGCAGCGTGACCTCGGCATCACCTTCGTCCACGTTACCCACACCCAGCTCGAGGCGATCGCGCTCGCCGATCTCGTGGTGGTGATGGACAAGGGCAAAATCCGTCAGGCTGGCCCCGCCCGCGACGTCTACGACAATCCCAACGACCGATACGTCGCCGAGTTTCTCGGCGGGCAAAACGTGCTTACCGGCAAGGTGCAAACCGTCAACGGCCATCATGCGGAGGTGGCTGGAGTGGCGGGCTCCGGGTTCAAGGTGCCGTTGACGCCCGGCGTGACTATCGGCGCCGGGGATCCCATCGCCGTCGCGGTGCGCCGCGACGACATTGAGATCACGCGTCCGGGGATGCCGTCGGCCGCCGATACCGTTTCCGTTTCCGGCAAGGTCAAGGCGGTCGAGTATCAGGGCTACTTCGTCAAAGTCATGCTCGACGCCGGCGGGTCGGACGATTTCGTCGCCTACGTGTCCGAGCGAAAATTCTTCAGCAACCCGGTCACCATCGGCGACAGCGTGCTCGCGACCTGGCCGGTCGACGTTGCTCGATTGCTGCGCTGAGAAGTCGGAGGTACCGCAATGAACATCAGCTTTGTCCTGAACGGCAAGCCGACGAGCGTCGATGTCGATCCGCAAACGCTATTGTGCGATCTGCTGCGGGACAAGCTCGGCCTGACCGGCACGCATGTCGGCTGCGACACCAGCCAATGCGGCGCCTGCGTCCTGCATGTCGACGATGCTTCGGTGAAGAGCTGCACGTTGCTTGCAGTCGCCGTTGACGGCGCGCGCGTCACCACGGTCGAAGGCCTCGGCACACCTGACGCGCTGCATCCGATGCAGCTCGCGTTTCACGAAAATCATGGGCTGCAGTGCGGCTTCTGCACGCCCGGGATGCTGATGAGTTCGGTCGATTTCGCCAATCGCCATCCCAACCCGACCGAAGACGACGTGCGGCACTGGCTGGAAGGCAATCTGTGTCGCTGCACCGGATACCAGAACATCGTGAAGTCGGTACTTCGCGGCACCGCCGCCATGCACGCCGAACGGAGAGCCTGAAATGTCAAGTGTGATCGGCATCGGCGCCCGCCCGCTTCGTAAAGAAGACCGGCGCTTCCTTACCGGCCGCGGCAATTATGTAGCCGACATCCAACGGCCCGATATGACCGCGGGCGTCTTCATCCGCTCGCCGCATGCGCATGCCGTCATTAATTCCATCGAAGCTGCCGCAGCGCTCGCAATGCCTGGAGTGCTCGCAGTCGTCACCGGGGAGGATTTGAAGGCGGCGGGTATCGGTGGATTGCCGTGCGGCTGGGGGATTACCGGCAAAGACGGCTTGCCGATGAAGGAGCCGCCGCATCCGGCGCTTGCGCAAGGCAAAGTGCGCCATGTTGGCGACCCGGTCGCATTCGTCGTGGCCGAAACGCTCGAGCAAGCACGCGCCGCGGCCGAAGCCGTCGCCGTCGCTTACGACGAGCTGCCAGCGGTCGTCGGCGTGCTTGAAGCGATCAAGGACGATGCTCCGCTGTTGTTCGACGAGGTACCGAACAATCTGTGTTGCGATTGGGCGCTTGGCGATCGGGCGGCGACCGATGCGGCCTTCGCCAAGGCTGCGCACGTTGCCCGCATCAGCCTCGTCAATAATCGCCTGGTCGGGAACCCGATGGAGCCGCGCGCCGCCATCGCCGAATACAATTCCGCGACCGGACAATACACGCTGTGGTCGACCAGCCAGTTTCCGCATGTGGTGCGGCTCCTGATGGGCGCTTTCGTGCTCAACATCCCGCAGCACAAATTGCGGGTGGTCGCACCCGATGTTGGCGGCGGATTTGGCGTCAAACAATTTCACTACGCCGAGGAAGCCGTCATCACCTGGACGGCCGCGAAGATCGGGCGGCCGATCAAGTGGGTGTGCGAGCGGAGCGAGGGTTTTGTTTCCGACGCGCAGGGCCGCGACCACGTCACCGAAGCCGAGCTTGCGCTCGACGAGCACGGCAAATTCCTGGGGCTGCGCGTCAACACCATCGCCAATATCGGCGGCTACATCTCGACGTTTGGTCCGAACATTCCGACCAATCTCTACGGTCCGCTGCTGGCGGGGGTCTACACCACGCCGGCGATCTATTGCGAAGTCAAAGTCGTATTCACCAATACCGTGCCGGTCGACGCGTATCGCGGCGCCGGCCGGCCCGGAGGCGACGTTCGTTCTCGAACGCCTCGTTGACGTGGCGGCAACCGACATGGGGATCGATCGCGCGGAAATCCGCCGTCGCAACATGATTCCGAAGGAAGCCTATCCTTACCAAACGCCAGTCATGGTCGAATATGACAGCGGCGATCCGAAAGGCTGTCTCGACAAAGCGCTGGAAGCTTCCGACTGGTCGGGCTTCGCCAAGCGGAAGGCGGCGTCGGCGAGCAATGGCAAGCTCCGTGGTATCGGGCTCAGCACCTACGTTGAGGCCTGCGGGCTGGCGCCATCCCGTATTGCCGGACGATTGGGCGCGCGCGGCGGCCTCTACGAAAGCGCGACGGTGCGCGTGCATCCGACGGGACAGGTGACGGTCCTGATCGGAACCCACAATCACGGCCAAGGCCACGAGACCACGTACGCCCAAATCGTTTGCGAGAAACTCGGCGTACCGTTCGACAATATCGACGTCGTGTTCGGCGACACCGACAAAGTGCAATTCGGCATGGGCACCTACGGTTCGCGGTCGCTGGTCGTCGGCGGCTCGGCGTTGTCGAAGGCCAGCGACAAGGTCGTCGTCAAGGGAAAGAAGATCGCCGCACATCTGCTCGAAACCAGCGAGCAGGACATCGAGTTCGAGGCCGGCGAGTTTAAGGTGGCTGGTACCGATCGCAAGAAGTCGTTCGCGGATATCGCGCTCGCGGCCTATGTGCCACACGACTATCCGCTGGAGGTTCTCGAGCCCGGGCTCGAAGAACAGGCTTACTACGATCCCGTCAACTTCACTTATCCTGGCGGCGCGCACATCGCCGAGGTCGAGATCGATGCCGATACCTGCGTCGTTAGCCTGGTGAACTACACCGCGGTCGACGACGTCGGCACGGTGATCAATCCGATGATCGTCGAGGGGCAATTGCATGGCGGCATAGTGCAGGGCGTCGGCCAGGCGCTGTTCGAGAATTGCATCTACGACGACGTGTCAGGACAGCTCCTTTCCGGTTCGTTCATGGACTACTGCATGCCGCGCGCCGACAACATGCCATTGATGACGATCGCGACGCACAGCACGCCGTGCACGCACACCCCGATGGGAACCAAAGGGTGCGGCGAAGTCGGCACCATCGGATCGCCGGCGGCTGTCGCTAATGCGGTGGTCGATGCGCTTTCGCATCTTGGCGTCAACCACGTGGATATGCCGGCGACGGCGAACCGCATTTGGCGGGTCATCAAAAGCTCGTCGCTACTGGAAGCCGCGGAATAGCGAGGGACCAATGAGATCTTTCGCCTATCACAAGCCGAAGTCCGTCCCAGAGGCGGTTGCGCTGTTGGTCAATGGCGCTGATGGTCAGCCGATTGCCGGCGGGATGTCGTTACTGCCGACGGTTAAGCAGCGGTTGGCGAGCCCCGCAGCTTTGATCGACCTGTCTGCTATTCCAGGGCTGAAGGGGATTACCGCGGGCGGCGACGTAATCACCATCGGCGCGATGACCAAACACGCCGACGTGGCGTCATCGCCGGTGATCGCGAAAACGCTGCCGGCCTTAACGCGCCTCGCCGGCGGTATTGGCGATCCGGCGGTGCGCAACCGCGGCACAATTGGTGGCTCGCTCGCCAACAACGATCCCGCCGCCGATTATCCGGCCGCGGTGTTGGCGCTCGGGGCGACCATCGTCACCGACAAGCGCGAGATCGCCGCCGACAACTACTTTCGCGGCCTGTTTTCCACCGCGCTTGAGCCGGGCGAATTGATCACGGCGGTGAAGTTTCCCATCCCGCTTGCCGCCGGCTACGCCAAGGCGCCGAATCCGGCATCGCGATTTGCGCTGGTTGGCGTGTTTGTCGCGAAATTTGCCTCGGGGACGAGGGTTGCCGTGACCGGCGCCGGGCCGGGCGTATTCCGCGTGCCGGCCTTTGAAGCGGCATTGTCGAAGCGGTTCGAACCCGGGGCGGTTAACGGTCACGGCGTCGATCCGGCGGGCCTCAACTCGGACATTCATGCCGAGGCGGCGTTCCGCGCGCATCTGATCACCGTCATGGGCAAGCGCGCGGTTGCGGCCGCGATCGGCGCCTGAGCAGAACAACAGAGTCGCTTTCATGACTAGCAGTCCGCAGGCCGCTGCACGTCCCGCATCACTGACTTTGGCGCGATTGTCCGCTGCGGAGATGCTCGACGGTTATCGCAACGAAAAATTCACGCCGCGCGATGTCCTCGATGAAGTCATCGCTGCGCTCGAGGCAACGGATTCGCTCTGCAATGTCATGGCGACCGATATGTTCAAGTCGGCGCGGACCGATGCTGATCGCGCCACGGCAGCATGGAAGGCCGGCGAGGCCAAGCCGCTGACCGGCGTACCAATAACTATCAAGGACCTGGTGTACGTCGCGGGCACACCGGCGAAAGGCGGCGCGCCCATGCTCGCCGGGTTCGTGCCCGACGTGGACGCGGCCGTCGTTACTTCAGTTAAGGAGGCGGGTGCGATCATTACTTGCAAGACGACAACTTGCGAGTCCGGTTACAAGCTCACCGCCGACAGCCCGGTGACGGGCGTTACCCGCAATCCGTGGCATCTTGGCCGCACCAGCGGCGGATCGAGCGGCGGCGCCGCCGCCGCCGTCGCTGCGGGTTGTGGCCCCCTGGCGATCGGGACTGATGGCGTCGGATCAATCCGCGTGCCGTCGTCGTTTTGCGGCGTGTTCGGATTAAAGCCGACCTACGGCCTGGTGCCGCGTTCGCCGGGGTTTTTTCCGCCATCATGGCCTTCGCTCGCGCATACCGGTCCGATCGCTCGTACCGTGGGCGACGCGGCTTTGCTGCTGAGTGTTATCGCCGGCCACGACGGGCGCGATCCGGGGAGTCTGCCGATTGAGGGGCGTTCTTTTGCAGCGCAGCCGCGGCGGCTCGAAGGCTTACGCGTCGGCTTCAGCCCCGATCTCGGCTACGCGGCCGTCATGCCGGACGTGCGCACAGCCTTCAAACAAGCGATCGACGCGCTCGCCGATCTTGGCGCGGATCTCATCGCCGCTGATCCCGGAATTGATCCCGAATATCCTAAAGAACACGCTACAGCCGATCGCTTTCAGCGAGCAGGCAGCCGCAGTGTCGGCTCGCGATGCCAAAGAGCTGGCGGGCTCGGAGCAGGAATACCGTGATGTGCTGGCTAAAGGCCAAAGTTATAGCGGCGTCGACTACATGGTGGCGACGCACCGGCGCATGCAGTTGCGCGGACGCTTCAATGAACTATTCCGCAAGATCGACGTGCTGGTCACGCCGACTGTGGCCGTCACCGCCTTTGCCGCCGGAACGATCGGAGTAGGTGACATCGACGGCCGCAAGGTGGATTCGCACCTCGGCTGGTCGCCGTTTAGCTGGCCGATCAACCTCGCCGGTCTTCCGGCAGCGACAATGCCCTGCGGCTTCGATCGCGACGGATTGCCGATCGGCCTTCAGATTGTCGCGCCCTGGCTTTCAGAAGACACTATCTTTGACGTTGCCTCCGCGTTCGAGGACGCGCGGCCTTGGGCCGACGCGTGGCCCAAATTTGTTCGGGCGTGAATTCGCGCCAAGACGATCAGGAGACGTTGCGCGAAGCGGTGCGCGGTTTGCGATTGGCTTCGACGACCGCCTGAAGCCTCGGTCCGCCATCGTCTCTCGGCAAAGGCCGCGGTCCGGTGACGCCGCCGTCCGAGAGGCCGATATACCGCGCCAGATAATCGTGCAACGCATCCACCGCCGGCGACGAGGCGCCGGGCGCTTTGTAAAGCAAAAGATCGACCTTCGGCAGCGACGGGAAACCATCTTCGGGCGTCAACTCGCGCATGCCCTTCACCAGCGCGCAGCGGCCAAGAACGGTCACCGCCATGCCGGCATGGACCGGCGGCGTGCAGCCCGCTCGCACTCTCACTGACGCAAACGATTTGCCATTGCCGTCCAGTGCGCTCCACGTATTCAATTGCGAACTCGCGATAGATATTCCCTGGAGGAAGCAGCGCGAGCGGCACCGGGTTTTCAAATTGCGCGCGTGAGTTCTCGCCAACCATCCATACCAGTTGCTCCTGATGGACCACGAGACCGCGGGTGAAATCATTCATCCGCGTGACCAGCGCGACGTCGACTTCGCCGCGCCGCACGCGCTCGACCGTCGGCGTCGACAACGCGCAGCGCAATTCGACGCGGATGCGCGGAAACGCCTCCCTGAAGATCGAAAGCACCGACGGCAGCATGTATGAGGCGTAGAGATCAGGCACGCCAAGCACGACATGACCCTGCACTTCCGGCGACGACAAGCCGCGAAAGCAGCTCGTCATGCAATCGCAGGATCGACCTGGCGTAGCCCAGCACCATGTCGCCGTCCGACGTCAAATGCATGCGGCGACCTTCGTGGCGAAACAACACCTTTCCGGTGATTTCTTCGAGCCGCTGAATTTGCAGAGTGATTGCAGGTTGGGTGCGGCCGAGCTGCCGGGCGGTTTCGGTGATGCTTCCGGTGTCGACAACCGATATCAGCGAGCGGAGCATCCGAATGTCGAGGCTCAAAAGGTTCATGTCGCTCCGCTCGCCTACGTGGAATAATCGAAAAGACATGCAAGTATCGTGCAAATGGCGGCGGGCCCCCGCACAAATATTATGCAGCTTACGCCAGGGAATTTGGCGCTCCGCCGCGGCCGGGTCACTGGCCCTGCGGCCTTTTTCCAGGCATCGAAGCCGCCTTCGATATGGCGGGCACTTGACGAGTCCGGCATCTTGCGCCGCCTGCACCGCCATCGCCGAGCGTTCGCCGTAGGCACAATATAGCAATATGTTTTTGCCCGACGTTGCAGCCAAGTCGTGCAACACGCCGCCGGCGTCGAGGTGTTTCGGCAAATCGATGTACGGGGCATGCAACGAACCGGGAATGGCGCCGTGTCTTTCGCGTTCGCTGTCCTCGCGCAAATCGATCAGCGCCGTGTCATGCCGGTCGAGCAACACGAGAGCTTCGCGCGCGGAGACGGCCCAGCCCTTGCGCGCAATCTCCTCCTGCCGCAGGCCGACCTGCAAATTGGCCGGGACCGCGACGTCCATCATTTTCGGGTTGGGTAAGTTGAGGTTGTTCATCAGGTCGGCGTATTCATCGATCGATTTGACCTGGAGGCGGGGGTTGTATCGCTTCTCCTCGCCGATGCTCGAGACCGTCTCGCCCTTGTAATCGTGCGCCGGATAGATCAGCGTCTCGTCGGGCAACTTCAGCAACTTGTTGAAAATCGAATCGTATTGCGCGTAGGGGCTGCCGTTCTGAAAGTCGGTACGGCCGGTGCCGCGGATCAAAAGCGTGTCGCCGGTGAACACCCGGTCGTTCATCCGGTACGAATAGGAATCGTCGGTGTGACCCGGCGTATAGAGGACATCGAGGCTCACGCCTTCGATCTGTACCCGGTCGCCTTCGGTGACGCGCATCGATACCACGTCGGCACGGGTTTGTTCGCCCATCACCGTGACGCAGTGAGTGCGGTCGCGGAGCGCGCCTAAGCCGGTGATGTGATCGGCATGCAGATGCGTATCGACGGCTTTGACCAGCTTGAGATCGAGTTCGCGCACGAGCTGAAGATAGCGCTCGACCTTTTCCAGCACCGGATCGATGATCAACGCTTCACCGCCGCGGCGGCTGGCGATCACGTAAGTATAGGTGCCGGAGACGCTGTCGAAGAGCTGCCGGAAAAGCATCGGCTCCTCCTGCTTCAGCCGCGAGTGCCGCGCCCGAGCTTGTCCCGGGAGATTAGCACATTTGCCCAAGTGAGGAATCGGCTACTGTTACGGTATGGGATTCGAGCCGCGTGACATTTCGCCTATGAATAGCGCTCTTTTCCTCGGCGTCGAGCAGTCGGCGACCGGCCGGGCGTGGCGCGACCGGCTCGACGCGCGTGGGGCAGCGCGCGCGCTCGCCATTGCCCAGCGTCACGACGTTCCAGAACTACTCGCGCGCATTCTCGCCGGCCGCAACGTTGAGGTGGACGCGGTCGAGGCGTTTCTCGATCCGACGATCAAGCGCTCCATGCCAGATCCTCACGTGCTCGCCGGCATGCAAGAGGCGGCCGGCAGAATTGCCGACGCCGTCGTGCGCGGCGAGACGGTGGCGATCTTCGGCGATTATGACGTCGACGGCGCCACCTCCGCGGCGCTGCTCGCGCGCTTTCTCCGCCATGCTGGCGTCGAGCCTTTGATCCATATTCCGGATCGGCTGTTCGAAGGCTATGGGCCGAATGTCGAAGCGGTGCGGGCGCTCGCTGCGCGCGGCGCGACGCTGCTGGTGACCGTCGATTGCGGCACCACCAGCATCGAGCCGCTGGCCGAAGCGCGCTCGCTGAACGTCGACGTCGTGGTCGTCGATCACCACCAGGCGGACGAAGCGCTTCCGCCGGCTTTCGCCATCGTAAACCCGAACCGCCGCGACGATCTTTCCGGCCTCGGTCATCTCGCCGCAGTCGGATTGACCTTCATGACCGTGGTGGCAGTCAACCGCGAACTGCGCGCGCGCGGTTTCTGGCACGCCGGGCGTCCCGAACCGGATCTTCTCACGTTGCTCGATGATGTGGCGCTCGGCACCGTCGCCGACGTTGTGCCGCTTGTCGGACTCAATCGCGCCTTTGTCGCCAAGGGTCTCATCGCGCTCCGCCGACGCGAGCGGATGGGGCATCGAAGCCTGATGGACGTGGCGCGGCTTTCGGGGCCGCCGGAAGCTTGGCATCTCGGATTTTTGTTGGGGCCGCGCATCAATGCGGGGGGACGCATCGGCCGAGCCGATCTTGGCGTGAAATTGCTGCTTGAAGAAGACCAGGACAAAGCGGCGCAAATCGCCGCCGAACTCGACCGGCTTAATCGCGAACGGCAAATGATCGAGATGGACACGCTGGCGGCGGCGGAAGCCGAGGCCATGGCCGCGCTCGGTATCGAGGAGAAGGGTGCGGTCGTGGTCACTGCGGCCGAAGGCTGGCATCCGGGCGTGGTCGGCATTGTTGCCGCGCGGCTGAAGGAAAAATTCGGCCGGCCCGCTTTCGCCATCGCGCTCGAGCCTGGCGGCGTCGGTACCGGCTCAGGCCGATCAATCGCGGGGGTCGATATCGGGCGCGCGGTGCGCCGCGCGGTGGCCGAGGGTTTGCTGGTCAAAGGCGGCGGTCACGCCATGGCGGCAGGCGTAACGCTGCGCCGGGATGCTCTCGGAGCGTTTCGTGCGTTTTTAGAATTGGCGCTTGCTGCCGATGTCGAGACCGCGCGGCGCGCTAATGGGCTTCTAATTGATGGCGCGTTGAGCGCGGCCGGCGTCAATCTCGAATTGGTGACCCTCCTCGATCGCGCCGGTCCATTCGGCTCCGGGAATCCTGAGCCAACGATCGTGTTGCCGGCGCATACCGTCGCCTATGCCGAAGAGGTCGGCCAGGCGCACGTCCGTGTCAGGCTGAAGTCCGCCGACGGTGCGGGCGTCAACGCCATCGCCTTCCGCGCCGCCGGCCAGAAACTTGGTACCGCGCTACTGGAAAGCCGCGGGCGGCAGGTTCATGCCGCCGGCTCTCTGACACTCGACCGCTATCAGGGGGAAGAACGCGTGCAATTCCGATTAACCGACATCGCACCAGCCGAACCGTTTGCCGGGCGTCGGGATTAGCCCGCGTTACGTCCGCGTGGCGTAGAAGCGCGGGTAACGGAGCGGCGTGATTACTTAAGTTGGGTCGAGATCGACCCAAAGGTGGTGTTGAGCTTGGTGCCGATGCCTTTGACCGTCGTGATGATGACGATCGAAATGCCGGCAGCAATAAGCCCGTATTCAATGGCCGTCGCGGCGTTTTCGTCTTTGAGGAACTTGTAAATGAGCCGCATCACGAGCCTCCCGCTTTGACCTCAATTTGGCGGGATTTTGTCCAGCAAAGTTTTGCAAATAGTTAGCACAAGCGGTGAAAAGGCCCTTCTGCGGGACTTACGAATACCTGGGGGTTTTCACCTATACGAACGAAAACACCTGCTAAATCAAGCGCCCCGCTCGATTTTGATGGCGATCCGGACCAATTCGGCGAGATTTCGGGCGCCAATACGCTCCATGACCCAGGCGCGATGGTTTTCCACGGTTTTGGCGCTGATATCGAGCCGGCGGGCGATTTCCTTGCTGGATAATCCGTTGGCCGCGAGGTCCATGACCTGGCGCTGGCGGGCGGAAAGCCCGCCAAATTTTTTGCGCAAGCCTTCGATCTCGGCGCCGTCGCGCGTCTGCCTGCGGTTACGTTCAAGCGAGTTGCGTATGCTTTCGAGAAGATGAAGTTCATCGAACGGCTTTTCGACGAAATCGAACGCGCCGGCTTTCATCGCCTTGACCGCCATATCGACGTCGCCGTGACCGGTAATGAGGATGACCGGCCAGCGCACGCCGCGATCGGCGAGGCGGTCGAGAAGCTCCAGCCCCGACATGCCGGGCATGCGTAAGTCGGAGACCACGCAGTCGAAGCGCGCCGCCCCGCCGACCGCCGAGAGAAAGTCCTCCGCGGAGGAGAAACACGACGTGTCGAGATTTTGCCGCAACAGATAAAGCCGCAGCGAGTCAAGCACGGCGGCATCATCGTCGATGAGGGCGATGCGGACCGGATCACTCATCTGCATGGTCCAGGGTCGGCAGCGTGAAGTGAACGTCCGCGCCCCGCATCGCGCGACCGAGCCAGATACGGCCGCCGTGCGCCTCGACGATGGTTTTGCACAGCACCAGACCAAAGCCGAGGCCCTCGGCCTTGGTGGTCGAGAACGGCAGGAATTGATTTTCAGACACGTCGGTCGGGAAGCCCGGGCCGTTGTCGGCCACCCGGATTTCGACGAAATCTTCGCTAGCGAGCATCGCTTCGATTAAAATCGCGCCGCGGGTCATGGACGCGGATTTGAAAGCGTCGAGCGAGTTGCGAATGAGGTTGAGCAGCGCCTGCTCGATCTGCAGTGAGTTGACTAGCACCGCCGGAAGGCGGCTCGAGACCTTGACGCGGACCCTGGCGTTGACTTGATCGAGTTCGGGCTCGCAGAGCGCCAGCGCTTCCCGAATGAGGCGTTCGACGCTGCAGGCCAGGCGATCGCCGCGATCGAGCGACAGCAGCGAGCGTAAGCTTCGCACCACTTGGGCCGCGCGCTCGACCTGCGTCACCGCCTTGGCAGCAATGTCGGCGATGTCGGCGGAATTGACGCAATCGTCCCGGGCGGCTTCGGCGACCAGTCGCGAATAGGTGCGGGCGGCCGTCAGCGGCTGGTTCAGCTCGTGAGCGATGGCAACTGAGAGTTCTTTCATGCCGCCCACCTGCGCCACCCGGGCCAGCGCTTTCTGCTGCAACAGTAGCTTAGCTTCGGCGCGCCGGTGTTCGGTAACCAGTTCGCCGGCGATGAGGCCGGTGGCAGTCAGCACCAGCATGAGGGTTTGCAGCGCCGTGAACCCTTCCGGCCGCGATGGCGCCAGAGTGACACCGATGATCAGTCCAAGCTGGGTCAGCAAGAGCCCGATGGTGACGCTTTCGAGGCCGCCGCGCAGGGCCATCCATACGATCGGCAAAAACAGGAAATAGAATAGTTGAAGGGGCCGCGCCTCGCTGAATCCCAAAATCAGCACCAGCGCACCGGCGATCGCGGCAAATTGCAGGACCACTTCGAGTGACATTTGCACCGTATGCTTGCGCAACACGGCCACGAGCACAAAAGGAGTGACGACCATGACGCCGATCAGGTCGCCCACCCAATAGCTCAGCATCGCCTCGATGAAATCCTGCAATTCGAGATAGCCGGACAGCGTCGTCGTCGCCACGTATCCCACGGCAACAAACGCCGTGCTGACCAACGCCGTGAGCATCAGCAGGATTAGATCGCGCGTCGACGGCAAAGCCGGGTCGAAACGCGTGGCGGGCCTCAGCAAAAATAGCGCGGCGGCCGAATAACCGCCCCCGATAACGGCTGAGTGCGCGATCCCTTCGCCCAGGTCGACCGGCGAAAGGTTCAAAAGCAGGTGGGAAACCAACGGCGCGATGAACAGAAACGGGATCGTCCGGCGGCCAAACAGGAGGACCAGGGGAAAGCTCAGTCCGACCTGAGGATTCCATGGCGTTATATCGAGTCCCTCGAACGGTTCGACATAACTTAGCCAGTCAAGCAGCGGATAGGCGGCGACGTAGCCCAGCCCGGCGATGACCGGCATCAGTGACAAGATGGCCGGATAGCCGTTGGGGGCCAGCTTGACCCCGGCTCGATGCTCTATGACCGCCATAAAATCGATTCGCGCGCTCGGTGGGGCACGATAGCGGGCAAAAACTTGCGGGGAGATAAACGGCTGGCGGGCTGGCGGGCCCGGTGGCCTAGTCCGGTCCTAGCCAATCGTGCCGGCTCGAAATGGCAACTTCACCGCTCCGGCGTCCCGTTTGGCTGCGGGTTCCGCTGGCAAGAGAATGCCGTACCTATCGGTCTGCTTGGAAGACCGAGATTCTTTCAGCCGGCTTGCCGGCGCTTGGCCAAGCAAGATAAGGGGTTCCATGAACTGGTGGCATCTCGTTTCGTATTTCTTCGGCGGGGCATTTCTTGCCAACGCCATTCCTCACGTCGTCAGTGGTATGACGGGACGTCCGTTCCAAAGCCCGTTCGCCAAGCCACCCGGACGGGGGCTGTCATCTTCGACCGTCAACGTGGTGTGGGGTGTTTTCAACCTCGCCGTCGCCTACGTCTTGATCTGCCGTGTCGGGAATTTTAGCCTAACCTCGAACGCCGACGCGGCATCTCTGGGACTGGGTTTTCTTTTGCTCGGCCTGATGCTGGCTCGCCATTTTGGCCGCTTTCACGGCGGCAACCTTCCCGGATGACGGTTACAGCGAAATCTGCCCTTCGAGATAGAGCACGGCCCGGCCGGCAATGGTGACCCGCTCGCCGTTCTGGGTGCAGCGGAGCGCGCCGCCGCGCCGCGACAATTGCCGGGCTTCCATCGTTTTCTTGCCGAGGCGCTCCGCCCAGTAGGGCGTGAGCGTGCAGTGGGAAGAGCCGGTCACCGGATCTTCGGGCACACCTTGCGCCGGCGCGAAGAAGCGCGAAACGAAGTCGGTGCCATTGCTGCCGGGCGCCGTGGCGATCGCCGCCCAGCAATCCTTCACGGCCGCAAGCGCCGCGAAATCCGGCTCGAGCGCGGCAATCTCGGCGGCGCTCTCATAAACGACGAGATAATCGCGGGCGCGCAAAACTGCTCGCGGGTTTCCGCCGAGCGCATCGAGCAAACCCGAGGGCGCCTCGACCGGCACAGCGGGGCGCGACGGAAAATCCATGGCCAGCAGGTCGCGGTCGCGCGCGACCGTCAGCGTTCCTGCCTTGACCGTATGAAAGCTTACGGCTTCACGCCCCGGATCGAGGAAGCTCATGATCACAAAGCCGGACGCCAAGGTCGCGTGCCCGCATAAATCGACTTCGACGGTCGGCGTGAACCAACGCAGCGCGTAGCCGTCGCCGTCGCGGACAAAGAAGGCGGTTTCGGCGAGATTATTCTCCGCTGCGATTGCCTGCATGGTCACATCCGGCAGCCAGCGTTCCAGCGGACAGACCGCGGCCGGATTGCCGCTAAACAGCTCGCCGGTGAAAGCGTCGATTTGATAGAGGGGCAGGCGCATTTCATTTTCTCCGCGCTGTCTCTTGGCACAACCGGGGTCGGGCGGCTATGTGAACGCCGGTACTGGAGGAAACGATGTCCAAGCTGACCCTTTCCGTCGCCGTGCGCGACTATGATCGCACGCGCCCCTTGTCCGACGGCGAGGTGCAAATCGACGGCGTTGATCCGGTGTTCATGGCGCTGCCGCCGGAAGAGATATTTTTCCGCGCCTTCCGCGGCACGGAATTCGACATCTGCGAACTTTCGATGTCGAGCTTTACGGTGAAGACCGCTCAGGGCAGCACTCCGTATGTCGGGGTCCCGGCGTTCGTGTCGCGGACCTTTCGCCATACAGCTATCTACGTGCGCACCGATCGCATCAAGAATCCGTCAGACCTCAAGGGCAAGAAGATCGGAGTGCCGGAGTATCAGCTCACCGCCAATGTGTGGGCGCGCGCCATTCTCGACGACGATCACGGCGTCAAGCCGTCTGATATCCATTGGGTTCGCGCCGGGTTGGTGGAGCCTGGCCGGCTGGAAAAAATCAGCATCACACTGCCGAAGGACGTGAAGCTGACCGACGCGCCGGCCGACCGCACCCTCTCAAGCATGCTCGAATCCGGCGAAATCGACGGCATCATCGCGCCGCGAGTGCCGCCGCCATTCGAGCGCGGACATCCACATATCGGCTGGCTGTTCTCCGATCCGGTCGCCGCCGCGAAGGATTATTTTAAGCGCACGGGGATGTTTCCGATCATGCACCTGATCGGCGTGCGCCGCGAGCTTGCCGAGAAGCACCCTTGGCTGCCGGCCGCTGTGTTCAAGGCCTTCGCGCAATCCAAAGCGATCGCGTTGCAAAAGCTTTCCGACACGTCGTCGACCAAAGTGACGCTGCCGTTCGTCGAGGAGCGGCTGCTCGAGGCCCGCGCCCTGATGGGGGAAGACTTCTGGTCGTACGGCGTCGAGCAAAATCGCAGGGTGATCGACTATTTCCTCGGCCAGCATCACTCCCAGGGACTTTCACCGCGGCGGGTCAAGGTCGAGGAACTGTTCCATCCGGGGACGCTGGAGACGTTCAAGGTGTGACGTTTGCCGCCTCCAGGCGCGTCAGCAACGCCCGCGCAAACTGCGACAATAAATCGTCGCGCGCCCCCATAATGACAATCCGATCGCCGCGGCGGGCCAGCCTGACCAAAGCGTCGCCGCACCCGTCACGGTCTGGAAAGGCCAGCGCATTGCGACCGCGGTGTTTGATGGCAGCGATAATTTCGCGACTTCCGACGCTCCGGTCCACCGTTCCACCGAAATAGACCGGCTCGGGCATGAGCAAAACGTCGGCTTGGTTCAGCTCGCGCGCGAAGCAATCCACCAGGGCGTCTTTCATCAAGCGGATCGGCCCGTAGCCGTGAGGCTGGAACATCAGCAACAAGCGGCCGGCAAAATCGTGGAGGGTGCGTAATGTAGCCGCGATCTTGTCGGGGTTATGGGCGAAGTCGTCGATCACCGTAATGTTGTGCGTGGCGCCTACGACCTCCAACCGCCGGCGGATGCCGCTGAATTTGCTGAGATGGGACGCGGCCTCCGCAAGGCCTACGCCGCAAACCTTGGCGACACACAATGCGGCAAGCGCATTGGAGACGTTGTGCAAGCCGGGAACTTTGAGATCTACCGTGACCGTCTCGCCGGTGTCGCGCGCCTTGACCTGAAACACTACTCCCGTTGGCGCGGGAGCAGGCGTCGACGCCAGGAGATCGGCTTGCGCGGAACGCAAGCTATAGGTCACGTGGTGTTCCGGCTTAAGACTTCCGGCGAGCGCTGCAGTTTCCTCGTTGTCGAGGTTCAACACCGCGGTTCGCGCCTTGGCGACGAAGTCCCGGAATAGAAGCCGCAGCTCGTCGATCGACTTGTGGTCAAGCGAAATATTGTTCACGACCGCCACGCTTGGCTTGAAGAGTTCGATCGAGCCGTCACTCTCGTCGACTTCGCTGACGAAAATTTCGCCGTCGCCGACCACGGCGCTCGCAAATGGCGCGCCGGAATCCATGAAATCCTTCATATCGGCGCCGTTCATGATTGTCGGGCTTTTTCCGGCGCAACGCAAAATCCAGCCGATCATGCCGACGGTCGTGGACTTGCCGCTGGTGCCGGCGACGCCGACGCCGAGTTCGGCCGCATTGAAGAGTCGCGCGAGAAGCTCCGCGCGCGTCATGATTGCGGCGCCAACACGCCGCGCAGCCTTCACGTCGGGCACCGTCTCCTCGACTGCGGTGGAGGTGACCAGGGTCTGACTGTCGCGGCGAATCGCCGCTGCCGTCTTGGGGATGGAGCAGAACGCCGCGCGCGCGCAGGAAATCGAACCGTTCGCCGTTGCGTCCCTGGTCGAGCGCGCGGTCGGAGCCCTCGACTTGTCCACCCTGCGCCTGGATGATCAGCGCGAGGGGAGTCATGCCGCTACCGCCGATGCCGCAGAAAAAGTAATCTCCATTTTGGGACATCGGCGAAATCTACAAATATTGCCCATGAGGAACAACTCGACCGGCAAGCGTGTATGAGCGCGGATAAATGCAAGATCGGCGTGGTCGCGCCCGCCTCACGCATGTCCGAAGACGTCGCTGTAAGCGTGCCGGCGCTCGCGGCGCGTCTTTATTCCGACCGGACGCCGGAAATCGTATTTCACCCGCAGTGCTTCGCGTCGCACGGGCATTTTGCCGGCGACGACGAGACGCGCGCCCAAGCGTTTGTCGAGATTGCCAACGACGAGAGCTACGACGCGGTCTGGTTTGGGCGCGGTGGCTACGGCTCGTGCCGCGTGGTCGAATCGATCATGCCCCGGTTGCGGCAGCCGTCCCGGGAGAAAGCGTACCTGGGGTATAGCGATGCGGGCATGTTGCTCGCGGCTTTGTATCGCGCCGGCTTTACCGCCGTTGCGCATGGCCCGGTGGCGCAGGACATTCGTCGCGACGGCGGGGACAAGGCGGTTGCGCGGGCCCTCGCGTGGCTGATCGATCGGGCGCCCGAGTCGCTCGAACCGGCGGTCGATGGTGCGAGAAAGACCGCGGCGTTCAACATGACGGTGTTGAGCCATCTGCTCGGCACGCCGCTCGAACCGGACCTCGACGGTCACGTGCTCATGCTGGAGGAAGTAGGGGAGGCGCTGTATCGCATTGATCGCTCGCTGTTTCACATCACCGCCAGCGCCAATATCCGGCGCGCGTCCGGCATCATGCTCGGCCGTTGCAGCAGCATCACGCCGAACGAACCGGACTTTGGGTTAAACGAAGAAGAGATCGCGCGATACTGGTGCCACAGAGCGGGGATTCCGTTTCTGGGACGCGCCGACATCGGGCATGACGCCGATAACAAAATCGTACCTTTTGGCCGCTAGGTACCTAACTACCGTCGGCCAGAAATTCTCCTTGTCAGCGGCGCATTGAAAGATTGTAGCGCGAATGCAAACCATCATCCCCGGAACGCTTACGATTCTCTCCGCCTATCCCGACCCTCCGTTTGATATCATGAAGGATGGTCGGGCGACCGGGTTCGACGTCGAACTGATGCGCGCGGTGTGCGGCCGGCTTTTCCTAGATCTGCGGCCGCTCGCCTACACCGACGAAGATTTCAACGGAATTTTCGCTGCTCTCCGCAATGGAACGTGCGACGCCGTCATTTCCGGCACGACGATCACGCCCGAGCGTGCAGCCATTGCGCGGTTTTCCAAGCCGTACCTGGAATTCAACCAGGGCGTCGCGGTCAACCGGCGTTTGACACCGAATGTTGTCGCAGCCGCCGGACTGCGTGAGCTCACCGCCGGTATACAGAAAGGCAATACGTCCGACATCGTGGCCCGGCAGTTCCTGGCCCAGGGTCACATCGCGGGGATCCGGTACTATCCTTATGACGGTATCGGATCCGCGCTTGACGATCTGGAGGCTGGCCACATCGGGCTGGTTATAAAGCTCTTCCCAGTGATCTCGTGGCTCGTGCGCGATCGGCCGGACCTTGCAGTCGTTATGCAGGTGCCGACGCACGAGAAGCTGGGGATCGCGTTTGCGCCGGAACGCACCGATCTATGCGCCGCGGTGGACGCCGCCATCGACGAATTGCGGCAAAACGGAACATTCGCCAAGCTTCAGGCTGATTGGCCGGGAACGGAAGCTTCGTTATGACGGCACCGCAAATGCACGCATTCAGGCTCTACACCGGCGAGGACGGTGCCTCGCACGTGAGCGAAGGCTCGGTGACGCTTGATAAGCGCACCGACGTGGTCGCCATCCATTTCAAGGAATCTCCACCGCATTCGGCCTTCGAATGGCACGATGCGCCCGAAGCTCAGTACGTCATCACGCTTGCCGGCACGCTCGAATTCACCACCCGTGACGGCGAGACTTTCGCGATCCACCCGGGCGATGTGCTCGTCGCAACGGATACAATCGGCACCGGCCATAAATGGCGTTTGATCGACGATGCGCCGTGGCGCCGCTGCTATGTTGTACTCAAGCCCGGCGCTCCGGATCTGTTCGTGCCAAAGGCCTAGCAGCGATCCGCGCAAATTCGCGCGGGTTTATCTCCTGTGCGACTTGCTGGATGGACTCCGGACTGCCGGTGCGCCCGGCAATCCGGATTGGCGTTAAGCCTTCGCTGGCTTCAGCTTCACGTGGATGTTTTTTTCCTGCGTGTAGGAAAGCATCTCCTCGAAACATTCTTCGCGGCCGATGCCGGATTGCTTGTAGCCGCCGAACGGCGCGCCGAGGAAGTGCCGTGAGACTTCATTGATCCAGACGAAGCCGGCCTGTACCGCGGAGGCGGTGCGGTGCGCGGTCGAAAGGTCGTTGGTCCAGATCGAAGCGGTCAGGCCGTATTCGACCGAATTGACCTGTTCGAGCATTTTCGCCTCGTCCTTCCATTTGAAGATCGAGAGCACCGGTCCGAAAATCTCCTCGCGCGCGATGCGCATGTTCGGCTGCACGTCGGCGAACACCGTCGGCTCGATGAAGAAGCCTTTGGCCAGCGCCGGATCGGACGGCCTGCCGCCGCCGTAGAATAGCCGCGCGCCTTCCTGCTTGGCCGACTCGATAAAGCCGAGGATGCGGTCGTATTGCGTCTTGGAGATGATCGATCCCATGGTGGTGGCACGATCGGTGGCGATGCCCGGCTTGAAGTGGGCGATCTTGGCTTTCACTTTCTCGAGCACGGCGTCGTAGATCTTCTCGTGGACGAAGGCCCGGCTGGTTGAGCCGCACGATTGGCCGCACCAGGTGAAATTCATGCCGCCGACCACGCCGCCGGCGACGTCGTCGGGATCGGCGTCCGGATAGGCGATCAGCGCATTCTTGCCGCCGAGTTCGAGCATGACCGGTTTGAGCGTATCGGCGGCGGCCTTCATCACCGCGCGGCCGGTCGGCACCGAGCCGATCAGCGCGATCATGGCGACGTCCTTATGCGTCGTCAGTGCGGCGCCGGCTTCGCGGCCGCCGGGCACGACGTTGAAAACGCCGGGCGGCAGAATTTCGCCGATCAGCTCGGCGAGGCGGAGCGACGACAGCGGCGCCTGTTCCGGCGGCTTCATCACCACGGTGTTGCCGGTCGCGAGCGGCGCGCCGGCTTTGCCGGCGCAGAACATGAACGGGTGATTGAACGGAATGATGCGGCCGACGACGCCGCGCGGCTCGCGCACCGAAAAATTGACCGAGCCCGGCCCCATCGGGATGGATGCGCCCTTCATTTCGGTCACCAGGCCGGCATAAAACTCGATCTGCGCCGCGGCGACGGTTGCGTCCATCACCATCTCGCTGACCGGATTGCCGCAGTCGGCGGCGTCGATCAGCGCGAGCTCTTCGGCATGCTCGCGCAGCACGTTGGCGACGCGCTTCAGAAGCCGCGCGCGCTCGAGCGGCGGGGTGTTGCGCCAGCCGTCGAAAGCCTTTTTCGCCGCGGCAACCGCGGCGTCGATGTCGTCGGCGCCGCAATCGGCGACACGGCCCGAGCGACTCGCCGGTGCCCGGATTGATGGAGTCGACGTAGCGGCCGGATTTCGGCGCGTGCCAGGCGCCGCCGTAGAACGCGTCGCGATGATCGGGCAGACGTAGCGGCTCGGCCTTGACGTGATTTCAGCGGGAACTGCGGTGTTCATTATGTTTCCTCCACTTTAGCTTTTGGCCCGAGTCATGGCCGCGGTCATGGCGGCGTTGTAACCGGGCTCGACGCGCACATCGACGACCGCGACGCCGCCGGCTATCGACCACGGCGATTGCTTCCTTGCAGCGCGGCGGCAAGCTTCGCCGGATCGGTGACCGGCCCAAATCCTTGCGCTCCTTGAGCGCGGCCCATGGCGGCGATGTCGATTTCGGGATCGGACATGCGCTGGCCGATCCATTTGTTCTCGACCGGGCGCGCGCGCATCCGCGCCATCCGCTCCTGATGGAGTTCGTCGTTATAGAACGAGCGATTGTTGGCGATGACGAACAGGACCGGGATTTTGTAATGCACGGCGGTCCAGATCGCGGTGACGCCCATGAGATAATCGCCGTCACCGCAGATCGCGACCGGCAGTCGGCCGGAGTTCTTCAGCGCCAGCGCGGCGCCGACTGAAATGCCCGGACCGCCGCCGACGCCGCCGCCGCCATCGGAGCCGAGAAAGTCGAGCGGGTGGCGGAATGTCCACCAGCGGTCCTCCCACGACAGCGGCAGATGCGTCAGACTCGTCGGCCGGTCGCCGAGGACTTTTCGCAACGTGCGCGCGATGTGCTCGTTGGTGAAACCTTGCGGCTCGCGATCCGGCGCTGGCGCCGGCCGCTCCTTTGCGGCGCGCGGACGCCCGCCGCCGATTTCGCGCACGAGGTCGGTGACGACAAGATCGGGATCGGCGGAGAGGAAAAGATCGACCGGCGGCAGCGCCTGATAATCCATGCTCCAGCCGTTGTGGATGCGGTGATCGAGCGAGACCTGGATGATTTTCGCCGACGGGGCAGGACCCAGGCCGCGCAGGGCGCCGGCGAGATCGACCCAATCGAGAGACAAGATCACGTCGGCGGTGCGCAATGCCGGCACGGTCTCGAAGTTCACGTCGCGGGGCGCGCCGGCATGCAAGGGGTGATCGGTCGGGAAGCTCGCGCCGATTTTGAGGTCAGTGACGACGCTGGCGTTAAGCGCTTCCGCGAGCGCGACGCGCGCCTGCCACGGCTCCTCGCGGCGCGAAGCCCGTCCGGCCAAAATCACGACTTCCTTGGCCGATTTCAGAAGCGCTGCAGCCTCGCGCACGGCCTCGGCCGGCGCGGCGGTCTCAATCGGCGGCATGTAGCGCGCCGCGTCGATTGCAGGCAGCGCCTCCGTGAGCTTCGCCTCCTGCATTTCGGCGTCGAGATTGATGTAGACCGGGCCTTGCGGCGCGGTGTTCGCGATCCAGGTGCCGCGAAGCAGCGCTTCACGCGACGCGGCGGGCGACGCCGGCTGGTCATCCCACTTGGTGTAGTCGCGTACCAGTGCGCCTTGATCGCGCGCGGTGTGGATCCAGTCGATCCATGGCCGGCGCTTTGCAGCATCGACCGGGCCGGTGGCGCCAAGGATGAGTACCGGCATGCGGTCGCACCAGGCGTTAAAGATGGCCATGGTGGCGTGCTGAAGCCCAACGTTGGAGTGCACTGCCGCCGCCATCGCCGTGCCGGTCACCTTTGCGTAGCCCTGCCCAATCGCGACCGCGGCCTCTTCGTGGATGCAAAGCAGCATCTGTGGTCCGGCGTTGCCGAGATAATTGACGATGCTGTCGTGCAGGCCGCGATAGCTCGCTCCCGGTGTCACGGCGATATAAGGGATGTTCAGCGCGCGCAGCGTGTCGGCGACGACGTCGCTGCCGAAAGCAGCCGCGTTGACGCCGGCCGGCCTGGGCCGCTCCAGCGCGGCTATAGATTCATCGGCGCCAAGGGCTTTGGTCGTCGGAAGCGCGCTCGCAGACGGCGAGGGGGACATTCAGGGCTCCTCGATAGGGCCGGAGGGATAGCATTGATCGGAGCCGATCACGAGCCCTGACGCAAGCGGGCCAGAAGCCCCACGCCTGCATAGCCGTCGGCCGGGTCGATGCCGTTTTGCCGCTGGAAGTTGCGCACCGCGACCATGGTGTCATTGCCGGCGCGGCCGTCGGTGCCGCCGGTGTCGAAGCCAAGCGCCGTTAACCGGCGTTGAATTTCCTGCACCTCGGCGAGGGTCGGCGTCCGCTCGCTTCCCGGAAACTTTTGCGCGAATTCGCCGCCGCCCATGATGCGGTCGCCGAGGTGCACCAAGGCGAGCGTATAGTTCATCGATGGATTGTAAGTATGGACGGCATAAAAATTCGGCCCAAGCAGGAAGGCAGGACCGCCGGGGACCGGGGTCCATGCCCGCGTCTTGGCTTTGTCTTCCGGAAAAGGCTGACCGTCGGCGCGGACAACGCCAAGCTTCTCCCACTCTGCGTAACTGCGCGCGGCATGACCCGAGCTTGCCGGCATGCGCACCTCATAGCCCCAATGTTCGTCGCGGCGGTACTTGCCTCGCTCGGCAAAGAACTTCGCGGTTGTCGCAAGCGCGTCGTCGGGCGGCCCGAACGGAGAAACCTTTCCATCGTGGTCATAATCGATTCCAAGATGGAGCCAGACTTCAGGCATCCATTGGGTGTGGCCCATGGCGCCGGCCCACGAGCCTCTCATTTCGGCAGGCGTGCTCCAGCCGTTCTGAACGACGGTAAGCGCGTTGATTAGTTCCTGCTCCCAATAGGTGCGGCGATGCGGCTCGCCCCAGGCCAGCGTCGCCAGCGACGGAATGACGGGGCGCATATAGCGTTCCTGCACCACCGGATCGCCATAACTCAATTCAATGCCCCACACGGCGAGCATGACACCGCGCTCAACGCCAAAATCGCGTTCGATGCGCGTCAGCAGCGCGTCATTGTCTTTCGCCTTTTGCCTGCCGGTGAGGACGCGCCAGTCGGACACGCGCCGATTGAGATATTGCCAAAGTTGTTCGGTGAATTCGGGCTGGCTGCGGATCGCCTCGACCCCGGTCGGATCAGGGCGTAAACCTCGCATGACCCGCGCGTACGTTTCCTCCGTAATTCCATGCGCCGTTGCCTTGGCGCCAAACGCGGCGATCCACTGATCGAAAGGCAACCGCCCGGATGATTGGGCGCCGGCCGTGCTCGGCAGCATCAGGCCGGCAAAGGCGCCGGCGATGGCCTTTAAAGAAGTACGTCTGGCAATGCTCGGAGGCGACGACGTCGCTTTTGTCGGTTTTGCCCTCACCTTTGCTGCTTTCCCCGGTGCTGCCACTCTCGCGCGCCGCCTCCTGCAGAGGTTCGAGAGCCGGCGCCGCCGCGCCAGGCGCGCGGACTTCCGGCTCGACAATAGCAGCGAGAGCGGACGGAGCGGTAATGGTCCGCGAATAAGCCGGGGAGGGTGGAGGCGTCGCCGCCGCGGCCGGCTGCTCGGGGTTTGGCGGCGGCGCGGGTTCTTGCAAGCCGGCAACGAGACGGTCGAGGCTTGCGGCAAAGCTTGCAACGTCGAAGTTCAACGGATCGTCGTGGCCGTTGCGAATGTCGGCGTCCAACGCGGCGTGGAACGCCGGGATCAGCCAGCGTTCGGCGCGCACGCTGGCGATGGTATAAAGCAATGCCAGGCGATCATATTGCGCGGTGGTAAAGCCTGGATTGGGCGCGAGCGCATCATCGCGCCCGCGCCGCGAAGCGCTGCGTCGCGGCTGCACCAGTTCGGTGTGCAGAAACAACCCTTTGAGCGCACCGGAAAAGTTTGCCGCGAGCTCGAACTTGGTTTCGCGCCATGGCGTCGCCAGTTCGTGGTTGAGCAACATTCCACCGACTCGGTTGACCACGACATGAGCCTTGCCGTGTCCGTCCGAGCATTCGAAATGAGTGAGATCGTTGATGCGCGAGGTGTCGTCGATGTCGGCAGGAAACGAGCGCGAACCGTAGTTCGGCCCGCTGGTGTCATGAATGACGAAGTAACGCGCCATCGGCGCGTTCGGATCGTTGTCGTTGGCGCGTGACAATGGTTGCCAGAGGTAGGCGGCGAAATCCCACTCGAGGTTTTGTTTCGACAGATAAGCGCTTAGTAGCTCCCGGCGCGGCAGTCCGCTGTCAGCTCCGACGCGGCTCGCGAGCCCAGACGGCAAGCTTTCCAGCTCCGGGCCGAGATTGCGCGAGCTGTCCACGCCCCGCATCAGACATCTTGCCTGATCGGCCGGCGTGCCGCGGAAGCTCAATGCCGCCGGGTCGAAGTCGCAGCGCCCCATGGTGTGAAGGAAAGCAGCCGGGCGGAAATGGTTCGGCTTGCAATTGAGCGCAAAGGCGGTGGACGGGCAGCCGGCCACCAGCGCGCCAGCCAGCATCACGCCCGGGAAGAAGCCGCTATGACGACGCTTGGCCAAGGGACCGTACCACGCACCGGAAGGAAACCACACTATCGGCATGAACCGCCGCGCTGCCAAGTTACGTTCGCGGCGGATGGGAAATTTTTTCTTCGCAAATACCTTTCGATAGTAGTCACCAGTCACCTGAATAGACATTCAGAGAACGCGCGATGGTTGCGGCCGCCTTGTGTGCATGGCGGATTTGAAGCGCGCGCCGGCCGCGGCATCTTACCGACGCTTCGGCCGCGGTTTATGTTACTTGGCAGTGAAGTTGTCGCGCAAATGCGCGAAGGAGCGGACCGATGGATCAGGTTCTTGAGCGGCCGGCAGCGGCGGAGACTGTTCCGCAGATCGAAGCGACGCTGAACTATCTCATCAATACGGGCGAAAAAATCGTCACCGAGGCCGGGCCCGGGGGCACGGTCGACATGCGTAACGGCAAACCCGATCCGCACAAGGTCGTGCTTCATAACGGCCGTCCGTTCGCCAAGGATTTCAAGCTCGAGCGCGAAGGTTTCCGCTTCGTCCCGCACGACACCAAAGTCGCCGACTTCTTCGACGACGCTGAGGTGCGCCGCACTTACTATCCGGAAATGGAAGCGCTGGTGAAAGCCGAAAGCGGTGCCAAGCGCGTCGTGATCTTCGACCATACGCTGCGAACCGCGGACGACGCGGAGCGCGAACGGCGCAAGATCCGCGAAGTGGTGCCGCGCGTGCATAACGATTATACCGAATGGTCGGCGCCGCAGCGGGTGCGCGATATTCTTCCTGACGAAGCGGAGGATCTGCTCAAGCGCCGGTTCGCCATCGTCCAGGTGTGGCGGCCCATCCGGCTACCGGTCGAAAGCTTCCCGCTGGCGATCTGCGATGCACGCAGTGTCTCCGACGACGACCTGGTGATTTCCGAGCGGCGCTACCAGCATCGCGTCGGCCAAACCTACGCGATTACCTATAACCCGCATCACAAATGGTTCTGGTTTCCGCGAATGCGCCGCGACGAGGCGATCGTCTTTAAAGTGTTCGATTCAGAGAAAGACGGTCGCGCCCGCTGGACCGCACACACCGCATTCGATGATCCGACCTCGCCGCCGAACGCCCGCCCGCGCGAGAGTATTGAAATCCGCACCATGGCGTTTTTCTAGGCAATATTGCGAGGCGCGCAGCAAAAGCCGCGAACCCAGCGCAACTTATCGAGATGCGTTCGTCCGTCTAAAGCCGTTCCAGCTGATCGCAGGTTTGACTCCGGGCGGTCAAACGCGGAAACTGGTTCTGGGGACGGCCAGCGAAATCGCCATTCGAACTTGGTATCACGGTATGCACGCTCCGGGTCGTCCGATGCGCAGTGGCGACAGCAATGCGGAAAGCCGTTCGGCGAAGGCTGTTCTTCATTTCGATAAAGTGATGGCGCGCGAACTTCGCGGCGAGCAATGGCTCTCCAAGGCGTATTCAATCGTCGAAGAGATGGCCGACATCCAGGCGGTCGTCACCGGGCTCCGCGATTACCTCAACGTCGACCACGTGGTTTACGTTACGTCGAAGTTTGGGCGCAGTCCCTCGGCCGACTCCTATATCCGGTTGACCTATCCCGCCTCGTGGCTCGCACGCTACCTCGGCATGGGATACTCCGACGTCGACCCAATCCTTCGCGAAGGATTCGCGCGCACGCTGCCGTTCGAGTGGCGGGAGCTTGGCGTCAGCGGCGGTCCCGAGACGGCGTTTCTCGCCGACGCGGCCGCGCACGGCGTCGGGCCGCACGGGTACTCTGTCCCGGTGTCGACCAAGCAGGGACATCGCGGGATGCTGGCTGTGTCGTTCTCCGGCTCCGAAGGGGAGTGGGCCGAGTTTTTAGCAGTTACCCAACCGGCGCTGATCGAGATCGCCAATCGCTTGCATGGCCGTGTCATAGCCGAGCTGTTCGGCGAGGACCGGCCGCGGCTGACGCCGCGGGAGCTTGAGTGTTTGCGATGGATCGCGCTCGGCAAGGACACCACCGAGATCGCCACGATCCTGAGCATCTCGCCGCACACCACGCGAGACTACATGAAGTCGGTGCATTATAAGCTCGATTGCGTGACCTCGGCGCAGGCCGTCACCAAAGCGGTCAAGCTGGGGCTGCTCGTCGTATAGCAAGCGTCTAAATTGCTATCTGTTTTTTCAATCCGATCCTAACCCGCAGTATTTCATAAATTTACAGCCGATCTTGTCGGCTCGCATCGCTGCGATATCGAGCCAGCCATATCACGAAGAAATTTGCGGCCGCGACCGCTGATTATCGAAGGAGTTGGCGAGGTGATTGTCGTCGTTGAAAGTTCGAACGCGCACCAGCATGCGAATTTGCTGGAGAAAATGTTTCAGCAGCGGGCACGCTTCTTTCACGACCGGCTCAAATGGGATGTCCGGGTCGTCGATGGCCAGGAGCGCGATCGCTACGATGATGAATTGCCGGTCTACCTGATTTACACTGACGATCTCGGCCGCGAGGTGAAAGGCAGTCTACGCCTTCTCCCGACAACGGGCCCAACGCTCGCTGCCGACGTGTTTTCCGACACGCTGCCCGATGCCGTTCATCTCTCGGCTCCGACGATCTGGGAGTGCAGCCGGTTTTGTCTCGACGACAAGGTGCTTGCTGGCGGAATAGAAGCCATCACCTTTACTTCCCGGGTGTTGATAGCGGCGTTGGGCAACGTCGCCATGCGGGCGGGGATTGAATTGATCATCGGCAATTTCGATGCATCGAAGCTGCGGCTTTACCAGCGTATCGGATGCGAGGTTGACATCCTGGGTTCGACATCGAGGTACGGCGATCCGGTTTATCTCGGGCTACATCCAATTTCGGAGAAGATTGTACAGCGAGTGTGGGCGAAGCTGAGAGACGATCGCCTGGCGGCGGCGGTTGCGCGTGAAATCGCCGTCAAACCCTCTAATCTACCCGCGCAGCAGCTGGTTTCTCGCGATTTGCCCGACGAATTGCATGACGCGCTGGAGTTGCCACCGCAAAAGACCGCATCACGGCGGCAGCAAACGTCGCAAAGTAATCCCAGTAGCGCGGCGTAGCTGCTTAATCTCGACGATCTCTGGAAAACTGTCCGCGGCGCCGCCAGAATTTCTCAGTCGCCACCCGGCCGCGTGCGGGCGTTCCAGCATCGATCGCGGCCATCGCGGTAAGGAGAGCGGCGGCGGCCGTGCGTTCGTCGCCGCTCATATTGCCCTGATAAAGTTTTTTGCCGCCTATGATTTTCACCGGCTTGCCGTCGGTGCGCCGAATGCTGGCGCGCCACTTTCCCGGTTCTTGCTCAAATGCCCGCACGACAAATCGCTTGTACTCCATACGTTTACAGCACCGAAATTCTCGATGGTCTCCCAATGGACCGGCAACATGGCGGCCCGAAGGGATTGCGTCACTCCCCCATATGAGGGGGGCGGAAAACCGCGAAACGATCCGAGACGTCTCGCTAAAGAGCCGTGCGATCGCGTCTGCGCGGCTGCCGCGCTTTGCGGCAAAGCGAGAGGCCTAGTCGATCTCGCGATTTCCTTGTCCATCGGGCGGTGAGATAAAGGCGCGCTCCTTGGGGAAGGTTTCAAAGACCGCCGGCGGCTTGCCGAAGTGATCGCTGAGCAGATAGGCCGGATTGCTGGCGATCCATTGCGATAGATCGATCGCCTGGTAATTGCCGGTATTCAAGCCGATCAGGACGCGACCGGCCTTGTCGCCGACGTTTTCGATCGAGTGGCCGTAGCCCTGCGGAATGTAGCCAACGTCGCCTTTGCCCAGCGTCTCGACGCGGTAACGGCCATGCGAGCCAAACAGCGACACACTGAAGTCGCCTTCGATGACGTATTGCCATTCGTCGGCGTTCGGATGCCAGTGCAGTTCACGCAAGCCGCCCGGCTCGAGGTCAAGAATGACGCCGGTCATGGTCTGCGAAATAGGAAAGCGGTTGGAGCCGACCCGCCACTCGCGCCCGTATTTGTGAATTGAGTGCGGCTCCTGCGCCAGCATCCGGTATCTGAAGCGTTTCGGGTGGCGAGTACAGCGCGCCTTGGAGGGACACCGGCTCCGCCGGCGGCAAGCCGCCGCGCACGAAATAAGCCTCTTCCTTGGGAATGCCCTCGAACGTCGCCTCCGCGACGCCGAAATTCTTCGCCAGAAGCTTCGGCGACGCGTGTCCCAGCCAGTCGGTAATGCTGAACGTGCCGAACTCGGAGAAATACCCGTTGTCGAAAATCAAAATGAAATGGCACGGCGTACTGCCGAGGCAGGACAGCGCGTGCGGATAACCGCGCGGAAAGTACCAAACGTCGCCGGGATCGAAGTCGTTGATTTCGGAACGGCCCAGCGGGTCGAGCGTGGTGGTGCGCACGCGGCCTTCGATGACAAACGCCCACTCAGCCGCGGTCGCGTGCCAATGCAATTCGCGCGTGACGCCCGGCTCAAGCCGCATTGAAACGCCGGCTATGCCCTTGGAGATCGGCAATTGCGCGACGGTCGCTTCCTTGCCGAAGCTGCCATCCATCACTTTGCCTTTGGATTTCTCCAAAGCGAATTTGAACGTTGGCAACTCTTTACCGGAGAGCAGCGGATCGGGAACGTTGTTCTTGAAGGGATAATCGGTCAAATCACCAGTTCGCATCCCCGGCCTCCATCAAATGTGAAAATTTGCGACGAATTATTCGAAGCAGAACCGCCGCCATATTATCGCGGACGTCACGAAGCGTGCCAGCAGCACAGCGGGGCCTGGGCGCGCCTAATCCTCGCCGCTGCGACGCCGGCGGGCCATGGCGAGCGTAAGGTCCCACGCGTTGCGGATGTTGACGAGCGTCAGGAGTAACAGCGCGCCCGCTAACGCGTTGCAGTCCAAAATCCTTTTCGAGATAGATCGACACGGCCGCTGCGAGCAACGCCAGTAGCCGACGCCGGGCAACACGCCATAGGCGAAATAATCCTCTACATAGTTCGTCAAGTCGGTGCGCACGACCTGAACGGTGATGTAAGGTCGAAATGGCCGCGCCGATGATGCGGTGGCTCCAATAAGCTACCGCGAAAAATCTGGCATCATGCGATGGAAACAAGGCGACAGCCGACAAAAAGAATACGCTGGCGAAATGCACGACGACCGGGCTCATGAATGTGCGGGTCGCTGACTGGCGCTCTTCGGTCAAATATCCGGCGCCAAGCGAGACCGCGACAAACAGCAAAGCGAGCAGGGTAGCCCCTGCCGTGCCCGTCAGCACATAGAAATCGTGCCAATCCTTCAGCGCTTGGTGGCCGACATGACTAAACCCGGCCCTGGCTTCGATGACGGGCGGTGAGATTTATAGGTTAATCCTTTGCCCGCTCGATGTAGCTGCCGTCCGCGGTGTTGACCACGATCTTGGTGCCAGTGCTCACGAACGGCGGCACCATGGTGCGCACGCCATTGGATAGGACGGCGGGCTTGTAGGAGGAGGCGGCGGTCTGGCTTTTGATTGCGGGCTCGGTTTCCGTTACCTCCAGCGTTGCGCGCGGCGGCAACTCGATCGCGACGGGAACGCCGTCATGCAGGCTCAGCGTGACTTCCATTTCCGGCTGCAAATAGACAGTTGATCGCCGATAATATCGGCGCGGCACGGCAACCTGATCGTAGCTTTCCATGTTCATGAAATGGTAGCCGTCGCCGTCTTGATAGAGGAATTGGTGCTTGTGGTCCTCGACAAAGGCACGCTCGACCTGCTCGGTGGTCTTAAAGCGAAGCGACAGCTTCACGCCGTCGGCGATCCGCCGGACGTCCATTTGCGTGACCGGTGTTCCCTTGCCGGGATGAATGTTCTCGGTGGTGACGATGACGCCGAGCTTGCCGTCGATCTCCACGATATTGCCTTTTCGCAGCGAGCTGGCGATGACTTTCACGGGTTCCTCGAAGGTATGGTTTAAAAACAGGGCGCAACATACCCATCTTGGCCAATATCGCCAGATATTTCGTTAGTTACGGCAGTACAAGGATAATGCCCGTCAAATCTCCCGACGTTTCGCCTTTTTGGGAAAGGGATATCCACGCCGAGCGCCGGCCGTTTTTGCTGGCGCGGGGTCGCGTTGTTGCGGCGTTGCGCGCCTGGTTTGCCGTCCAACAGTTCATCGAAGTCGAGACTGGCATCGTGCAGGTATCGCCAGGCAATGAGACCCATCTGCACGCCTTCGCCACGGCACTGGCGACGCCCGACGGGAAGTGCTCGGCCCGGTATTTGCGCACGTCGCCCGAATTCGCCTGCAAGAAACTCTTGGCGGCCGGCGAGCTCTCGTCTGTTCGAATTCGCCAAGGTGTTTCGCAACCGCGAGCGCGGCGCGCTGCACCATCCCGAATTCACCCTGCTCGAATGGTATCGCGCCGGCGAGCCGTACACTGAACTCATGTCCGACTGTGCGGCCATTGTTGCCGAGGCGGCGAAAGCCGCCGGAACGCGACAATTTTCGTTCCGCGGCCGATCATCCGACCCTTTCGCGGAGCCGGAACGGCTGACTGTGGCTGAAGCCTTTGCGCGGTTTGCCGGGATCGATCTTCTGGCGACCTTGCGCCCGGACGGCGGCGACCGCGCCGCGCTTGCGGCGGCGGCCCGTGCCGCCAACATCCACATCGGTGCCGACGACACTTGGGGCGATATTTTCAGCCGCGTGCTGGTGGAAAAGATCGAGACCCAACTCGGCATTGGACGCGCCACGATTCTCGACCAATACCCGGCCGCCCATGCGGCGCTTTCGAAAACTTCGCGAGCCGATCCCCGCGTGGCCGAGCGTTTCGAGCTTTACGTTTGCGGCGTTGAGATTGCCAACGGATTTGGCGAGCTTAACGACGCCGCCGAGCAGCGCCGCCGGCTCGAGTGGGAAATGGCCGAGAAAAAGCGCATTTACGGCGAGGATTATCCGCTCGACGAGGATTTTCTCGCGGCGCTTTCGGCCATGCCCGAGGCCTCCGGTATTGCGCTCGGCCTTGACCGTCTGGTGATGCTGGCGACAGGCGCGGAACGCATTGACCAGGTATTGTGGAATCCCATGCCGGAAGATTTGCAATGAGCGCTAAGGCGAAGCGCAATCTCATTCCGCGTTGCGAGGACGTGCCGTTGCCGGACGCGCGCCTGGCGGACTTGAAAGAAGTCGCCGCGCGTTACGCGGTCGCCATTACGCCAGCCATGGCCGATCTGATCGACCCGGCAGATCCGCACGATCCAATTGCACGCCAATTCGTGCCCGACGTGCGCGAACTCGAAACTTTGCCGGAGGAGCGGGACGACCCGATTGGCGATCATGTCCATAGTCCCGTCGAGGGCATCGTCCATCGCTATCCGGACCGCGTATTGTTGAAAGCGGTCAATGCCTGCGCCGTCTATTGCCGATTTTGTTTCCGGCGCGAAATGATCGGGCCGGGGCGGGCAGGGCTTTCGCCCGCAGCGCTGGCAGCCGCGTTGGATTACATCCACCGCAATCCGCAAATCTGGGAAGTGATCCTCAGCGGCGGCGATCCGCTCATCTTGTCGGCGCGGCGGTTGAAGAATTTGACCGCGGAGCTTGCCGGCATGGGCCACGTGAAAGTGATCCGCGTTCACACCAGGGTGCCGGTTGTTGCACCGGAGCGGATTTCACCCGCGTTGGTTAGAGCGCTGCGCGTGCCGGATAAGGCGACGTTCGTGGTCGTGCACATCAATCATCCGCGCGAGTTGACCGCGAAGGCGCGCGCCGCCTGCGCGCGCTTGATTGACGCGGGTATTCCGATGCTCTCGCAGTCGGTGTTGTTGCGAGGCGTCAATGACGATGTCGAAACACTCGGCGCCTTGATGCGGACCCTGGTCGAGGCCCGCATCAAACCATATTACCTCCACCACGCCGATCTTGCGCCGGGCACGGCGCATTTGCGCACGACGATCGAACAAGGCCAGGTTTTGATGCGCGCGCTGCGCGGCCGCTATTCGGGCCTATGCCAGCCGGCTTATGTGCTGGATATTCCTGGCGGCCATGGAAAATCGCCCATTGGCCCGAGCTATCTGCACGACGACGGCGAAATAGTCGAAGATTTCAACGGTCGGCGTCATCGTTACCCGCCACGGCGGTGAAGCGCTTCACGCGCCGCCCGCTCAGGCGACCGCCTTTTCCAGCACCGGGAAAAATACCGTCGTCTCGAAGCCATAGCCGCAAGCGCTACATGACCAGTTGTGGCGCACGCAACGCTCATTGATGTGCTCCGACCAATCCGGTGCAAGCAGCCACGCATCGCATTGGGGACAGGAGTTTTTGTCGTACGTGCGCGCGCGTCCTGCACGATCGAATTGTTGAACCATGGTTCCCTCCTGTCTCACCGCTCCCTTGCAAGCGGCGTAGAGGAAGTCTGTGGCAGCCCTATGACCCAAGTGAGTCCGTAAGCCGACGCCTTGTGAAGCAATTTGATTCAATACGTCAGGATCGCTGACGTTCAGCAAACATGTCCACGAATTAATGGCGCGGCCATTTGGTGGAAAGACAAGCGCTCCTAGCCTTGTCGCTGTTACGGACCTTCTCGACTCATAGGAAACAAAGAGGAGTGTGCCATGAGATCAAGCATCACCACTGTTATTGCCGCCGGTTCCTTGCTGTTTACGGTGAACGCTGCAATGGCGGTGTCGCCCGCCAATCCCATTCCCCAACATGCGCGCATGACCTACGCGCCCGCGCCCCAACGCGTGGCAGTGCGAAGGCTGACGCCGAGCAATCAGCTCAACGTCGACGTCGCGCAGTTCATTCGCGGCATGCTCGGCGGCGGCCCGGTTCCCTACGCCAACCTTGTCCGCGATGTGCGTGGCATGCGCGGAACCGGCACATATGCGGGCTCGGACTATTCATCCCCGACTTACGACACTTCGGTATCGGATTCAGGCGCCGCCGCCGCCCAAGCGGCGTCGGACGCGGAGGTCCAATCCATCCAGTCGATGAACGATACAAATGCCTTGACTGCCTCGATGGCTGCGGCCGAGGAGCAAAATGACGAGGCCAATGCGGCCACCCTGCAGACGGAAATCAATGCCGGTATGTAGCTGGTGAAGCAGGCAACCTCGCCAAAAGGCGTTGATGGACGTGGACGGGGCGGCTTTGGCCGCTCCGTTTCTTTGCCGTCCCAGGATTGCGCGGGACGCGATTGCTAGAAATGAAAATGCTTGATCGGCAGTCCGAGATGTGCGCGGCCGATGGGCGCCCAAAAATTCTCGTACAGCGCAGAAGGGTGCACACGATACATCTGGGCGTCGCGGAAGTAGCGCTCCATGCGGCTGCCTTTGCGGGTCACCGACGTGCCGGCGGTTTTGAACAGTAGCTCCACCGCGTCGCAGGCCATGCGGCCGGCCTGCTGCATCATCGCCCAGAGCCTCAGGTTCTCCTCTACCGTGATCAGCGTGCCGTCGGCGGCCCAGCGTTCGCACATCTCCATGTAAACTTCGGCCCCGCGGATCATCGAGATTCTCGGCGGAGTCGGTCAGAATTGTCGCCTGCCCGAGCGAGCGCTGGTAATCCTCGTGCTCAGCCCGCGGAACGATCGGCGGAAACGTGGTTTTTTTGCTGCGGATGATTTCTTCGTACTCGTCGAGTGAAGCTTTGGCCGCGCCAACGACCGTTGTCACCAGCGAAATGTGATAAGGGCCGGAGACGCGCCCCAGATACATCGGATTGCCATGAAGCCGCGTGCCCGGCGTGCCGTCGCGCATATCCTCCGGTCGCGTGAACATGGCTTGCAGGGGCACGACGTGATGCGCCGGCACGAACACATCCTTGATCTCAACGCTGTTCGATCCGCTCGCCCGCATGCCCAGCGTTTGGTCGCCGCCCCAATCGTCGAGGATGTTGAGTTTGTCGCGCGGGACTGCGGCGCAAAACGGTTGCGGCGGACCTTCCGCGGCCGGCAGGAGCGCGCCGCAAACGAGATGGGTGGAGTAGGGGATGCCGGAGCAGAAATCCCATTTGCCGGTGAGCCGGTAGCCGCCCTCGACCGGCACTAGCTTTCCCATCGGGGGTACCCGATGCGGCGCGGCAAAGTGCCCGTCGGGCCCGAATAGTTCGCGCTGCGCGCGTTCGGACCAGTGCGACGCGATCAGAAATGGATGCGACGCGCAAAGCGTCAAGCACCAGCCCGCCGATGGATGGCCATGCGCAATTTCCAGCATCGCCCGATAAAAAGTCGGAATGTCGAATTCATAGCCGCCGAACATCCGCGGCTGCACGGTGCGGTACAGGCCGGACTTGATGAAGGCCTCGTGCAGCTCCGGCGAGTAGGCACCGCGCTCGTCGTTTTCCGCCTGTTGCGCGCGCAGCAGCGGCTTGAGCGCGGCGGCACGCGCAATCAATTCCTGTGGCGTCAGGTCAGGCTCCGGAACGGGTACCACGGATGAAGCGGCTCGCCGCTGCGTCAGACTTGAAGCCGCCATTGCCGTTTCGTCTCCGCGTCCTATCGGGAGCGGCACCATAACGGCATTGCCGCCCTCGGAACAGCCGACAGAACGCCCTACGCCGATGCGTAAATCGCACGCTCGAACGCGCCATAAATGTTTAGTGCGCGCGGGTCGGCGAACGGCACGATCTGGGTCATGAACACCGCGGCGATGCGCTTCTGTGGATCGATCCAGTAATAGGTGTTGAACAAGCCGCCCCAGGTCAGGCTGCCAGCGCTGCGCCCGCCCGGGATGGGCTGCATGTTAATCATGTGGCCGAAGCCCCACTTCAGGCTGATGCCCGGAAAAAAATCGACATCATTCGAGAATTGCGGCGCCATCGGTGCGCATCCGACCGGCCTCAAGTCGGCCGATCTGATTGCGGCCCATCAGTGCAACTGTCTCCGGCAGGAGAATGCGTACGCCGTCGCGGACGCCGCCGTGCAATAGCGTTCGGATAAAGGTCAGATAGTCCGGCGCCGTCGAATAAATGCCACCGCCACCGGAAAACCGGTGCGGCGCCATTTGCCGTTCGCGCGGCTCCGCCGTCAGCGATCCGTCCGGCATGCGCCGATGGCCGCTGGCCTCGCGCGCCTGTTGCGCGGGCGAGATCACGAAAGCCGTGTCGTGCATGCCAAGCGGATCAAAGATGTGCTCGCGGAAATAGCCGTCGAGCGCCATCCCGCTGGCGAATTCCACCAGGCGGCCGACCCAGTCGATGCCGCCGCCATACTGCCAGCGCTCGCCCGGATCGAACATCAGCGGCGTAGGCGGCAAGTTCTTGCGATCTTTCGCCGGCGTCCGCGCCAGCGTCTGCACGTATTCCATCGCCTTTGCATCCCACAGCCGGTAAGCAAAGCCGGAAGTGTGGGTTAATAGCTCGCGCAGGGCGATCGGCCGCTTCGCCGGCCGCAATTGCGGTCGTCCTTTGTCGTCGAAACCGTCGAGCACCTGCGGCGCGCCGAGCGCCGGCTCGAGTGGCGGCACCGGCGCGTCGAGCGAAAGCTTGCCCCGTTCCACGAGCTGCAGCGCCGCGACAGTCGTGATCGGTTTGATCATGGAGGCAACGCGGAAGATAGTGTCGCGCGTCATTGCGTCATTGTCCGGCAGACGCCGCGTGCCGAACGTGCCCTCATAAATTATGCCGTTCTCGCCTGCCGCCATGGCGACAACGCCGGGCAGATCTCCGGCGTCGACGGCTGCCCGCAGCAGCGCATCAATTTTGGTTGTCGCGTCAGCGCGCAATCCGGCTTGCTCCCTCGCGGACGCGAGTTCCATGCGGTTCATCGTCAATGCGCCGAGAGCGGCGACGTGCGCCGCACTTTTCAGGATCCCGCGGCGGCTGGCATGGCTGGTCATGAGCGCCCGCAGCTTGATCGGCGGCGACTCAGGTTTGGCGCGCCGCAATCACGGCATTAGCGGCGGCGACGCCGGTATGCAACGCTCCATGCGCCGTCGAAAAGTCGTGGATCGAGCACGCTTCGCCGGCGAAGAACAATCGATTGTCGACAGGTTCGGCAAGCACGGTGCGGCCATCGGCACGTCCGGGCAGCGCGAACGAGTACGAGCCGCGTGCAAAGGGATCGACGCCCCAACGGTGAATGCGGTCGAGTTTTACCCGCTTTGCGAAATCGTTGCCGAACAGATGTGTCAACTCGGAAACCGCAAAGCGAAAGAATCCGTCATCGCCTTCGCTCTCCAGCTCTTTCGGTAATCGTCCGCCGAAATAGACTTCGATCAGCGGCCGCCCGAACGGCCGGAACTGGTAAACCGCCGTGGCGGCACGATCGGTGCGTCCAAAGAGCCGCACATCGTGTCCGAATTCCTCCGCCTGCTCGAGCGACAGAAAGAGCTTGTCGTTTAATCCGAGCGGCAGGCCGGCCGCGGCTTCCGTCTTTTGCGGCAGCGCTGGCGTGAACTTGATCTCTTCGCCGGCGAGAATGGTAGTCGGCACGGAAATAATCGCGCGGTCGGCGGTGAAGACGCCCTTGGCGGTTTCGATGCGCAAGCGCTTGCCGCTGTGATCGATGCGGTGCACCGGGCAATCGAGCTCGACCGGCAGATCGGCGGCGTGTTCCCGTATCACCGATCCGAAGCCGGTAACGACGCGCCAGTTGACGCCGGTATCTTCGTAGCGGTCGAAATCCTTGACCGAAACGCATTCCAGTTCGCCGCCGCTGATATAGGTGCCCAATGCTGAGATCAGACCGTTCCAGCGATTGCCGGGCTCAAGAAGGCTCGATGCCGGCGCATCCAGCGTTTCATCCGCTGCTTTGCTGACGCGCTCGAAGAAGTCATGAAATGCCCGTTGAAAATCGTCCTGGTCTGCGCGCGGGAATCCGATTTCAAGCGAACGGCGCTGCCATGGCGGGACCGATTTGTCGATTGTCACGCGTTGCTCTTGCGCGATGGCGACCCATGGATTGCGGTCGGCCGAGTGCAGCCAGCCGCATCCGAGGTCGAGCGCGAACCCGGCCTCATCAATCACCGTCAACGAACGGCCACCCAGGCGCGGTCGCGCCTCGACGAGAAGACAGGATACCGAACCAGTGCACAGCCGGCGGGTTGCGGCAATGCCGGCGGCGCCGCCGCCAATGACGAGAACTTCCACATCACTGCCCGGCATGGGTAAGGCCAAACCTCCGCGATATTGTGGTCGCTTCGCCGGTGTCTATATCCATACACGTGCGAAAAAACCATTGCGGGGCGTGCGTGGAGGTTCCAATGGCGCGACCATCGACGGCGGTGATGAATTGGGACGGTTATGTCGCTTTGCTTGGCGCACTTATGGTGGGAGGCTCGCTGCTTGTTTCAGCGGGCGCTGAGGAGGGGCAGTCTCCGAATCCTGCGCAGAATTTTCTCATCGAACATGAGATCGGGCACCGGTTTCGCATAGACCCGAGCGATCTCCCCGCGCCGAAGACAGGGCCTATCGTAACCAACAGGTCGCTGGTGGTTCCATACAGCGGACAAACGCCGCAGGTGCCGGCGGGCTTTACCGCAACGGCTTTTGCGACAGGGCTTACCCATCCGCGGCGCTTGCTGGTGCTGCCGAACGGCGACGTCCTCGTTGCCGAACAAAGCGCCGGCTACCTCACGTTATTGCGTGACGACGGTAGCGGGCATGCTGCCTGGGTCGACCGGCACGTGGAGGATCTGAATCGGCCCTACGGTCTTGCCTGGCGCGAAAACAACGTGCTGGTCGCAGACCAGGACGGCATCTGGAGCGTGCCGCACAATCTTGGGGCTTTGCGCGCCGGACGAAGTGAAACCCAGCGCGTCGATCAGGTTCCGCCAAACGAGCGCAAGCCGATCGACGGCGCTTACGGCGCCAGGATGATCACCAAGAAAGGCGTGTTCGGCATCGTGCAGGGCCATCAGAATCGGCCTCTCGTCATTGATCCGAAAACCGGCGCGTTGTTTGTCGGTGTGGGCTCATCCGGCAATGTCGGTGTTGAGCCGGCGCCGAAGGCGACCATCCAGCGATTTGCGGCCGATGGCACTGAGCAAACGACGTTTGCTTCCGGCATGCGCAATCCAACGGCGCTCGCGTTTCATCCGCAAACCGGCGAACTGTACGCGCTGGTGCAGGAGCGCGATGGTTTGGGCGACCGCCTGCCGTCGGATTACCTCACCCATGTCAAAGACGGGGGTTTCTACGGCTGGCCGTACGCGTATATCGGCAAGCATCCGCAGGCCGGTTTCGCCAGCCTCGCGCCCGACAAAGTGAGCGCGGCGATTACACCCGACCTTCTGTTCGAGGCGCATTCATCGGCTCTGGACCTTGTCTTCTATGAGGGCGATCAGTTTCCGCCGGAGTACAAAGGTCATGCTTTCGTCGCGCTGAAAGGATCGTGGAACAGGTCGGAGCCGACCGGTTACAAAGTGGTCGACGTGCCGTTCAAGGACGGGAAACCCGAAGGCTATTACACGAATTTCGCCACCGGTTTCTGGATATCGGGCGAGCGGCGCGCCGAAGTCTGGGGACGGCCGGCGGCGCTTGCGGTGGCCAAGGACGGCTCGCTTCTGATCGCCGATGATACCGGCGGCACCATCTGGCGCGTCACGTATACCGGCACGCACGCCGACGCGGGCAAGCATCAGGACTGAGCATCGCCAAGCGCGCCAATTCGACAACGAAACAATTCAGCACGTCACAACACCAGGTAATTGCGCTGAACCTCGGTATTGGCGGCAAGTTCCGCCATCGTCCCAGTCCAGCGAATTTGTCCTTTCTCGATCATGTAGGCGCGGTCCGATACCGCTTCGGCGAAGCCGACATTCTGCTCGGACAGCAGGATCGAAAGGCCAGACTTTTTGAGTTTCTCGATGGTGTCGGCAATTCGTTCGACAACGACCGGAGCGATACCTTCGGACGGTTCGTCAAGCAGGATGACCAGCGGATTGCCCATTAGCGTGCGCGCAATCGTCAGCATTTGTTGTTCGCCGCCGCTCATGTGTCCGCCGCGGCGGTGGCGTAATTCGGCAAGATTGGGGAAAAGTTCAAACACGGCGTCTATGGTCCAGTTCGCCGGCGCGCCGGCGGCGGGGTCGCGCGCTGGCTGCACGCCGACGTCAAGATTTTCCAGGACGGTCAGATCGGAGAAAATGCGCCGGTCCTCCGGGGTAAAGCCCATGCCGAGCCGGGCAATTTCGAACGGCCTGAGCGACGAGACGTCGCGGCCGTTAAGGCGCACGGTTCCGCTTCGCCGCGGCAAAAGTCCCATGACCGCTTTCATGGTCGTCGATTTGCCCGCCCCGTTTCGGCCCATCAGCGCTACGACTTCACCGCGGCCGACGATAAAGCTCATGTCGAAAAGAATGTGCGCGGTGCCGTACCACGCATCGAGATGATCGACCGCGAGTGCCGGCGCCTCGCTCATGACGGCGCACGCTCCCGGGCCGCTATTCGCCCGCTGCCGAAGTAGACCTCGCGGACGGTCGGGTCGTTGCGGATCGTCTTGGCATCGCCGGCAGCGATCACGCGTCCGCGCGCCATCACGACGATGCGATCGGCAAAAGCGAAGACCACGTCCATCGAATGCTCGGTGAAGAGCACCGAAACGCCGCGTTCGACAACAATCGATTTGACCAGCCCGATCAGCTCATTGCGCTCGCGCGGCGCCATCCCGGCGGTCGGCTCGTCCATCAGCAACAGTCGCGGATCGCTGGCGAGCGCGATCGCGAACTCGACGCGTTTGACGTCGCCGTACGCAAGTTCACGGCACGGCCGGTCCGCTGCCTCGGCCATTCCGACCTGATGCAAAAGCTGCATCGCGCGCGCGCGATGGTACGAGCCCGCCTTGCGCCAAAGCCCGTACGTCTCGCCGCCGTGCACGATGAGCGCCATCTGCACGTTTTCCACGACAGTCATGGAGCCGAACGTGGCGGCTACCTGAAACGTCCGCGCGACTCCGCTGCGGCAGATTTCACGCGGCTGCAGTCCCGCGATATCGCGGCCTTCGAAGCGGATGGCGCCGGAATCGGGCTTAAGCTGACCGTTGATGGCGTTGAAGCAGGTCGATTTGCCGGCGCCGTTCGGGCCGATCAGCGCCAGGAATTCGCCGGCGGCTACCGAAAAGCTCACGTTGTCGACCGCGCGCACGGCGCCGAAGCTTTTGCACAGCGAAGATACGGCGAGCTCGCTCATGAGACACGCTTGTACGCCATCAGGCGTAGAAACGAGCCCGCGAGGCCTGCGGGAAACGCCAACACCAAAACCAGAATGATGACGCCAAGGAGCGCGTGCCAATACTCGGTTTGCTGCATGACAAAATCCTGCAGCGTCGTGAAAACGGCGGCGCCGACGATCGGACCTGACAAAACCTGGATTCCGCCGAGCAGCACCATGACGAGACCGTCAATCGATCGGCCGATGCTGATGGTTTCCGGCGAGATCGATCCTTTGGCGAAGGCGAAAATGCCGCCGGCCACGCCGCAGACCAGTCCTGAAAGAGCGAAAGCAAGCCAGTGCACGCGCTTGACGTTGATGCCAATGGCCTCGGCGCGCAACGGCGAGTTGCGGCCAGCACGCATGGCGTAGCCGAATGGCGCAAACAGGATGCGGCGAAGCAGCAAAATCCCGGCGACCACGAGCGCCAGCGCGAGCAGGAAAAATGCCGAAAGCTGGTCGAACGGAGCGGTCGGCCAGATGCCGAGCACGCCGTTTGAGCCGCCGGTCAGGTCCTGCCACTGGAAGGCGATTGACCAAACGATTTGAGCAAACGCCAAAGTCAGCATGGCAAGATAGACGCCCGAGAGGCGTACCGAGAACCAGCCGAACAACAAGGCGCCCAGCACCGCCGCCACAGGAGCGGCGACGAGCGCCAGGCCCATGGATACGGCAAACCATTTCACCAGCAGGGCAGCGCCATAGGCGCCCAATCCGAAATACGCGGCGTGTCCGAACGAGTGCATGCCGCCCGGGCCCATGATGAAGTGCAGGCTGGTCGCGAATAAAGCGGCGATGACCACATCGATGCCAAGCACCAGCGCATAGGGTGGGGCGCGTCCGCTCAGCGGCAGAACGACGAGCAGCGCGATAATCGCAGCCGCGATAATGACCGACGGCAAAGAGGCCGGCCGGATCGGCGCTTCCAACGCTCCCGCGGTGCGAGCGGCTTGCTGTGGCCGCCCCAGCAAACCTTGCGGTCGAATGATGAGCACCACGGCCATGACCAAAAATTCGGCCACCAAAGTCAGCTTGGAAAAATTCACTGAAAAGCCGGCGAAGCTGACGAGGCCGATGCCGATGCAAAGTGCCTTCACCTCGGCGACGAGCACGGCCGCGATATAAGAGCCGACGATCGAGCCCATGCCGCCGATGACGACGACGACGAAGGCGTCGGTGATCACCGCAAGGTCGGTGCCGAGATCGGCCGGTTCGCGGGCGACTTGCAGCGCGCCGCCGAGGCCGGCGAGCAGGGAGCCGAGCGCGAAAACGGCCGTGAACAAAACCGCCTGATTGACGCCTAGCGCGCCGAGCATTTCGCGGTCTTCGGTCGCTGCGCGCACCAGCCGTCCGAAGCGCGTGCGCGCAAAGACGATATAGAGAATGCAGAGTACGACCGGCGCCACGATGATGAGAAAGACATCGTAAGTCGGCATGTGCCGGCCGAGGATCTCGACAGCGCCGCCAAGTCCGGGGGCGCGCGGGCCGAGCAAGTCTTCGGGTCCCCACAGCCAAAGTGCGGCATCGTTGATGATCAAAAGGACAGCGAAAGTTGCGAGCAGTTGGAACAGCTCGGGCGACGAATAGATTCGGCGCAGCAGCAGGAATTCGATCGCCGCGCCGAGCACCGCGACGCTGACCGCACTTAGTATGATGCCGCCCCAAAAACCGAGCGCGCCACCCATCACGGTCACCAGCGTGACGGCGATGTAGGTCCCGAGCATGTAGAGCGAGCCGTGCGCGATGTTGATAATGCGCGTGACGCCGAAGATCAGCGACAGGCCGGCGGCGACAAAGAACAGCCCTGACGCCGAGGAAAGGCCATCCAGGGCCTGAAAAGCAAGGCCTTCCCAGCTCATGCGTTGACGATAGCAAAGGTGCGGAGAGCGGTCACCGCACTTCGGTCGCGCTTACGCCGTCAATCCGCCGATGCCGGCCGCAGCTTTTTCACAGCTTCATCGTCCGGGAGCACGCTTGCACCGTCGACATATTTGAAATCCGTCATGGTGCCGTGGCCATTCTTCAAGGCGAGCTTGCCGACAAAGGCGCCCATGGTCGCCTGATGGTCGCTGGCGCGATAGACGATCGGGCCAAAGGGCGTATCGACTTTGAGTCCGCGGAAGGCCTCGACCAGCTTTTCGGTGTCCGTCGAGCCCGCCTTGGCTATTCCGGCCGCGATCGACTTGATGCTGACGTAACCGACAATCGAGCCGACGCGCGGGTAGTCGTGGTAGCGGTCCTGATACGCCGCGACGAAGGCCTTGTTGGCCGGCGTGGTCGACCTCGTCCCAGGGATAACCGGTAACAATCCAGCCGGCCGGCGCCTCGTCCTTGAGCGGATCGAGGTATTCAGGTTCGCCGCCCAGCAAATCCACGACGACGCGATCCTTGAACGTGCCGCGGGTGCCGCCTTCGCGCACGAATTTGGTCAGGTCGCCGCCGAATAGCGCGCTGAAAATCGCATCCGGCTTGGCGTCGTCGATCGCCTGCGCGACCGCGCCCGCATCGATTTTGCCGAGTGGAGTTGCCTGCTCGGTGACGAACTCAACGTCCGGCTGCTTCGCCTTCATTAGTTCCTTGAAAGCGGTGGCCGCCGACTGTCCGTATTCGAAATTCGGATAGACCAGCGCCCAGCGCTTCTTCTTGGCCGCGAGCGCGTCGGGCAGCAGCATCGCCACTTGCATGTAGGTCGAAGGGCGCAGCCGGAAGGTATAGTGGTTGCCGTTCGCCCAGGTGATCTTGTCGGTCAGCGGCTCGGCGGCGAGAAAGAAGACTTTTTTCTTGCCGGCAAACTCGGTAACGGCGAGGCCAACGTTGGAAAGGAACGTGCCGCAGAGGATGTTGATGCCGTCCGCCGTCGCCAGTTCTTCGGCAACGCGCACCGCGTCTCCCGGGTTGCCGCCATCGTCACGCGAGACGATTTCGACTTTCTTACCCAATACGCCGCCCGATTTGTTGATTTCGTCGGCGGCCATCTCCAAGCCCTTCTTGTACGGCTCGAGAAAGGCCGGCTGGCTCTTGTAGCTATTGAGCTCGCCGATTTTGATCGTGTCCTGGGCAGATGCCGGCAGCGCCGCCGAAAACGACAACGCGCCGGCGAGGATGGCAATCGCATGCGCACGCATGAGCCTGCTCCGATTTTCTCTGTTCGACTTTACAATGCCGCCCGGCTTTTGTCCTTATCATGCCGCCGATAGCCGCGCAGCAGCCATCGCGCCGCACGCAGCTCCGGCTAGCGCCTCGAGAAGATCGCGTTGGCAACGTCGCCGACGGCCTCGACCGAGTCGCCGCAATCGCTGAAACACAGGATGCGGCAGGGGCAGGCTTCCAGCCCTTCATAGCGCCAGGGGAAGGCGCCGATGATGAAGCGCTGGTTCACGGCTTTTTCGATATCGCCGCCGATATTTTCTGCGTGGATCAAACCTTCCGAAAACGCGTAGCTGTGAAACGGGAAGATATTGTCGATGACGTGGCGGCCGGATTTCTTGTGCGTATAGTGAAACTCGCCGAAGAATTCCTCGCAGGTTTTGCCGACTTTTTGCTCGAAGCGCTTGGCGATATCCGGCCGCATCAGGCGAATGGAGGTGTTCATCGAGTGGTCAGCCGAGCCGCAGTCGATGCCGAACCACTTGATCTTCTTTTTCAGCATCCACTCGAGCAGCTCGATTGAGCCGCCCGGATGCATGCAAAAATACCGGACCAAGTCCTGCTGCGGCTGTCCTTCCCAATAGCGGTTCCAGCCGGTGCGGATAATCAGAATGTCACCGTCTTTTATTTCGACCGGGGCCGATTCAATCATTTTCGGCGTGATCACCGCCCAGTCGTCCATGTGCGCGGAAATGTCGACGACCGCGCCCGGTCCGACCAGAAAATCGAGCGGATAGGACGCCATGTCGCCCATGCCGTCGGTGCCATGCATGGCGCCATCGATGTGCGTGCCGACATGGAGCGCGGTGTCGATCCGCTGCGCGACAATCATTTTGGTTTGCAAATTCTGCGCATAGTACATCTGGTTGCCGGCGTAACCGACCCAACCGGGCGTATGGACGTTCATCAGATGACTAAGGTCGACAATCTTCATGAAGCGGCACCTGGTTACGGCCGGAGCGAGAGCGTCCCGGCTCATTGATCGAGATTAAGGACACATGGACAAGCGTTGCATTATCAGGCTGCGGGACAATCGATTATCTCGACGGGCCGTTGCGGCGCATCTCAGTCAGCGATTGCAGTCAGACTGAATTTTTTTAATACTATCGAACGACATCCGGTGACGCAACGATGCCTTCCCGAACTCTTCGAACTCCGCGCCCGCGCGACGCAGACGCCGCCAACGACTGGTCCGGTAACACGGCCGCCCGCGACGACCGCCACGCGGTCGTCGTTCCGGTCGAGAACGTCCACGCCACGGCGACCACACTCGCGGCCATCGGGGTCCGCATCCGCGAATTGCGGCAGGCCCGCAGCATGACCTTGCAGCGGCTCGCGGCCACCACCGACCTCAGCCCCTCGATGCTGAGCCTTGTAGAGCGCGGTCGGGCGTCGCCGTCGATCGGTTCGCTCGTCGTCATCGCCGGTGCGCTCGGCGTCACCATGTCGGATTTGATCGTGTGCGAGGCGGCGTCGGATGAAAAGCTCGTGGTGCGCGCGTCCGACCAGCACGCGGTCGAGACCGCGCAGCACGTAGTACGGCGTCTGCTGCGCGACGATCGCGCGCGGGGCGTGTCGGTCGCCGTCAATGAATACCAGCCGCGCACCGGCAACGCTGAAAAGCCGGTGATGCATGACGGGTTCGAATATGGCTACATCCTCGACGGCAGGCTTACCGTCGAAGTAGACGGTGTGGCCTATCAACTCGAAGCTGGCGATCTGATCGCCTATAGCTCGCGCCGCCCGCACCGGTTCTGGAACCACGGCAAGAAGAAAGTCCGAACGCTGTGGTTCAACCTCAAGCGTGATTGAACAGCGTTCAGGCGCGCGCGAGTTTCATGTGCGACACCGGCGCATTGCCGGCGTCGATTTGCTTTCGCCATTCGGCGACGAGGTCGCCGCTTTCGGCAACCAGGCCGATGTGTAGTGAAATCATCTTCAAGGCGGCGTCTTCCATTTCAGGATTGGTGCCGCGGACCAGGTCGCGCGCCACCGTGACCCGGTAGCCGAGATTGGAGGCATCGAACGCACTGTTGAGAATGCAGCAGTCGGTCATGCAGCCATTCAGCACAAGCCGCTTGACGCCCATGTTGCGCAGCAGGAAGTCGAGATCTGTCGGATAGAACGCCGACAGCCGCTTTTTTGTTTGCACGACTTTGTCTTCTTCCGCCACCTCGGTGACGAATTGAGTCCAGCGGCTGCCTTCGATCGCGTGCTGATCGGAGTTTGGTATTGGACCGACGTAGAGCGGGAATACGTAGCGCCAGGCCGATTTAATTCCATTGACGTCGTCGCTACCGTCGGCTCGCACGACGCTTTTGACGTGAATGACCGGCACGCCGAGCGCACGCGCGGCCGCGTGGAAACTATTTACTCCTTCAACCACTTGGCGTGCTCGCGGCGCAGGGCACGGGCAGTCGGGCGTATCGGCCAGGTGACCCTGATGAAGATCGATTGAAACGATCGCGGTATCCGCAACCGCAGTGAACTCTTCCAAGCCAGCCGGCAGAGACCGGCGTTCCCCATAGACAAAAGCGTCCATCGCGCGCTCCTCGCAACCGGTAATGCCCAGTTCCGGGCGATTCAGCACACCCGGAGGCCGAAAATGCAATATATCGCGGCTTGCGCGATTTCAATAAATGTAACATTTTTGAGCGTCACTGACGCTCCGCCGGCTGTCCGTTGTATTCGCAGCGCTAAGCGGAAGGCCGATGGCAGGGCTTGATCGGAACCAGCGCTGAGAAATTGGGAGGGGAAGATGTTGGGACGAGCGTTCGTAGTCGCCGGCGCCGTGTTGGTGCTCGCGGGACCTCCGGCCGGTGCCTTTACGCTGGAAGGTCCGCCGAAAATCGCCTGGATTTATCTCAATGCCAAAAATGACGGCGGCTGGCAGCAGGCGATCGAAGAAGCGCGCGTGAAAATGGAAAAGGAACTCAACACGACAATTCCGTTCGTGGAGAGCATTCCCGACGATGCCGCCAAGATCAAACCGGCGGCGGAGCGTTATATCCAGCGCGGCTACAACATCATCCTCGGCAGCTCGTTCGGTTACTCCGATGCGTTCAAGGAACTGGCAACGGCGAATCCGAAAATTGCCTTCATCGACGTTTCCGGTATTCAGCACGCCCCCAATCTCGGGTCGGTCTACGGCCGCAGCTACGAGAGTCAGTATCTCTGCGGCATGGTCGCCGGCGCGATGTCCAAATCCGGCCATCTCGGCTTCGTCGCCGCGCATCCGCTCGGGCTGGTGAACTGGACCATCAATGCCTTTGCGCTCGGCGCGCAAGCCATGAATCCGAAAGCTGACGTGCGCGCGGTGTTCACCGGCGCGTGGGACGATCCGGTCAAGGAACGCGCCGCCGACACTGCGGTCATTGATCAGGGCGCCGACGTGCTCGGCCAGCAAATCGACACGCCGACGACGCAGATCGTCGCGCAGGAGCGCGGCGTCTACGGCACCGGTCACAACCGCGATCTCCGCGAATTTGCCCCCAAGGCGACGTTGTGTTCGTCGGTGTGGGTATGGGACCGCTACTTCGTTCCTGAAATTAAAAAGATCGAGGCCGGCAACTGGACGCCGGATCCCTACGGATCGTTCCCGGGGATCGCCGGCGGCGGCACCGATATCGCGTGCTGCAACAGCGTCGTTCCCAAGGATGTCGTCGACAAGGTAATGGCGACACGCGAGGAAATTCTCAAAGGCACCAAGCAAGTCTTCGGCGGTCCGCTCGCCGACCGCGACGGCAAAGAGCGCGTTGCCGCCGGCAAAGTGCTGGACGACGCAGGTCTCTGGAAGATGGACTGGTACGTGAAAGGTGTCATTACTCAGTAACGGCAATACCGGGCGGCGCAGCGGCGCCGTCCGGAACTTTCAAACCTCCTGCTGACCATGGCGCCAGCGCTCGAGCTCAGCGGGATCACTAAATCCTTCGGCGATTTTCTCGCGCTCGCCGCCGCGAACTTGAGCGTCGATTTCGGCGAAGTTCACGCGCTGCTGGGTGAAAACGGCGCCGGCAAATCGTCTTTGATGAACGTCGCCGCCGGCCTGTATTCGCCGGATTCCGGTTCGATCGAGGTCGCGGGCGTGCCCTGCCGGTTCTTCGGCCCGCGCGAATCCATGCGGCATGGCGTCGGGATGATTCATCAGAATTTCAAGCTGGTGAAACGCTTCACCGTTGCCGAAAATGTATTGCTGGCTAATCCGCGCGGCAGCTTCCGCGGCGGCAAAGCCGCCATCGAGCGCGAGATCAAAGAACAAGCCCAAGCACTCGGCTTTGCGCTCGATCCCAGACCGCCGTGTCGACAGCCTGTCGATCGCCGAACAGCAGCGCGTCGAGATCATCAAGGCTTTGGTGGCAGGCGCCCGCATCCTCATCCTCGACGAACCGACGGCGGTACTCACGGAAGGCGAGGCCCAGCGCTTGCTGGCGATGGTGCGCGACATCGCCGAGCACGGCGCCGCTGTTGTTTTGGTGACCCACAAGCTCCGCGACGTCAGAACGTTCGCACACCGCGTGACTATCATGCGCGGCGGCAAAACGGTGGGCACGGTCGATCCACGGCAAGCAACGGCTGAGGAGCTCACCAGACTGATGGTCGGTTCAAACGTCGTGACGCCGAGCCGATCCGCCAAATCGCCGGGTGAGGTCAGGCTTACTGTGACCAGACTCGCAAGTGCGACGGTCGAAGGTCATACACCGCTCGTCGACGCGAGCTTTTCGGTGCGCTCCGGCGAGATTTACGGAATTGCCGGCGTCGGCGGCAACGGTCAGACCGAGTTGGCCGAAGCGATGGTCGGCGTGCGGCAGCCGAACGCCGGCACTATCACGATCCGAGGTCCGGGCCAGTTGGCGCCGGCGGCGATAACCGAAGCGACGCCGCGACAACGGCGGGACCATGGCGTAGCCTCAATACCGGCCGATCGCCAATCCTTCGGCCTGGCAACCAGGCTTTCGATTGTCGATAATTTTGCGGTCGGCTTCATCCACGAAGGTCGGTTCGGGTCTGCGGTACTGATCGACCGGACCGGCATGCGGCGGGCGACGGAAGCCGCGGTCAACGAATTCGAGGTGCGGGGCGTTCGCAGTTTATGGCAGCGGGCCGGAACATTGTCCGGCGGCAATGCCCAAAAGCTTATTCTTGCGCGCGAGCTCAGCCGCACGCCTTCGATTATTGTCGCCCACAGTCCGACCCGGGGACTGGATGTGCGGGCCTGTGCCGCTGTCCACAGTCGGCTGGTGGCCGCCCGCGACGCCGGCGCGGCGGTCGTACTCATCAGCGAGGACCTCGACGAAGTCCTCGGTATCGCTGACCGCATTGGGGTAATGACGCGCGGACGTATTGTCGCCGAGTTCGACGCTCCCGCCGACCGCCACGCCGTCGGCCGCGCCATGGTGGATCATGTCTGACCACGACGCGGCCTTGATCGTCGCTCCCGTTGTCGCCGGCGGCCGCCCGCGGTCGCGACCGACGGCCCTTCGGCCGCATGATTCTGGAAGTACGGCTCGACATGCCAGCCTGGAAGCAGGTCATTGCCGTGGCCTGCTCGATTCTCATCGGTATGTTCATTTCGGCGGTGATCCTGGTCGTCTCCGGCGTCCCGCCCCGCGAATTAGTCAGCGAATTCGCCAGCAACGTATTCGACCGGCAAAGTTTTCAGGCGGTGCTTGTTCAGGCGGCGCCGCTCATCCTTGTCGGCATTGCCGCTTCGATCGGCTTCCGCGCCCGATTTTGGAACCTTGGGCTCGAAGGCCAGATGGTGTGGGGCGGCATCGCGGCCACCGCGGTCTCGATCTACCAGATCGGCCCGGAAGCGTTGCGGTTGCCGATGATGGCGTTGTTCGCAATGCTGGCCGGAATGGCATGGGTCGCCATACCGGCGTTGCTGCGGCTTAAATTTGCGGTCAACGAGATCATCTCGACCCTGCTGCTGAATTACGTCGCCACCTATTTCCTCTACGATCTTCTCTATGGACCGTGGAAGGACCCGGGCGACGCCTTTCCGCATTCGACGCTTTATGCGAACGCCGAGCGATTGCCGGACATCGGCGCTGGTGTGAATGCGGCATTGCCGCTCGCGCTCGTCCTGGTGTTGTTCGTCTGGTGGTTCGCCGAATTCAGCCGCTTCGGATTTTATCTGAAGTTCATTTTCGCCAACCCGGCGATGGGGCGCCTCGTCGGCGTGCCGATCATCCCGGTGGTATGGACCGCGGTGCTGGTGTCGGGCGCGCTCGCCGGGCTTGGTGGTTTTGTCGTTCCCTCAGGCATCGCCGGCCGGCTGACTCAAGGGTTCTTTGAAGGCTATGGCTTCTCCGGCGTGCTTATCGCATTTCTCGCCCGTAACAACGCGGTCGCCGCGGCCATTGTCGCGGTGCTGATCGCCATGCTGTTCGTCACCGGCCAGAGCTTTCAGATCTTTTATCAAATCCCGTTTTCGATGGTGCAGATGATCCAGGCCATCATTGTCATGTGCGTGGCGGCGTCAGAATTCTTCATCCGTCATCGCATTCGCTGGCAGCGCTGAAGGACCCGCCATGCAGGACGTCATCGTCAGCTGGTTGGCCAATTCGCCGTCGCTTGCGGTCCCGTACGCGCTGGCCTCTCTCGGCCTGATTATCAGCGAGCGCTCGGGCGTTCTTTCGCTCGGCGCCGAGGGACTGATGCTGGTCGGTGCGCTCGCTGGCGTCGCCGCCTATCTGTCGTTTGGCGGTTATCCGTTGCTGGCGCTCGTCGTTGCAATGATCGCCGCCGCGATCGTCTCAGTTCTCTTTGCCGTGCTGGTCGTGCTGTTGCGAGTGAACCAGGTGATCGCAGGTCTCTCGCTGGTGTTCTTTTGCCAGGGCTTCACCAATCTCGTCGGTACGGTCGCGAACTGGTCCAATCGCACCATTTCCGGTTTGCACGTGCTGCCGATTTATCCGCTGTCGGAATTGCCGATAGTCGGGCGTGTGTTGTTTTCGCAAGACCTCATCGTCTATTTGACCATCCCGATTTTCATCGCTGTTTCCTATTTCCTTAATCGGACCAATGCCGGCCTTCGGCTGCGGGCCATCGGCGAGAACCCGGAAGCCGCGGATGCCGCCGGCCTTAACATCTACCTCTATCGCTTTGCCGCAGTGATCGGCGGTTCCGCCCTGGTCGGTTTGGCCGGCGGTTATCTTTCGGTAGTTAGCGCAAAAATCTGGATCGCCGGGATGACCAGCGGGCGCGGCTGGATTGCGGTGGCGCTTGTGATCTTCGCACGCTGGCATCCGTGGCGCGCGCTTCTTGGCGCACTGCTGTTCGGCGCCATTGAAGCGCTGATTCCGCAAGTGTCGGCAGCAGCTATTCGCGTGCCGCAGTATTTCATGCTGATGACGCCTTACCTCGCGACGCTTGCCGTCATGGTCTGGCAGGAAGTGCGCGGGCGGATCGGCTCCGATGAGCCGGCGGCGTTGGGCCAACCTTACGTGCGGGAAGAGCGAACCTGAGTAACTCGTCGGATACGTCGCGCGAGCCGCACGCATTCATGCGGCCCGGCAACATCGGTCGGCTTGCGGTCAAGAACCGGGTCATTCGCGCCGCGACGTCCGAAACTATGGCGACGGCGGACGGCGAAGCGACCGATGAACTGGCACGGCTTTATTCCGACCTGGCGCGCGGCGGCGCGGGACTGATAATCACCGGTCACATCTATGTAGAGCCCCGCGGACAATACGAGCCCCGGCAGCTCGGCCTCGATCGTGACGAGCGCGTCGCACCGCTGCTCCTCGTCACCGACGAGGTGCATCGGCATGGCGGCCGCATCTTCGCGGAATTAAGCCACGCCGGCAGCCAGTCGCTCATTCCCGAAATCATCCCGCTCGCCCCTTCCGTTGTGGCCAATGCCATTTTCGCCCGGCCGCCGGTGGAAATGACCGAGAGTGACATCGAAAATGTTATTTCGAGTTTCGCCGCCGCCGCAGCGCGCGCACAGCGCGCCGGCTTCGACGGGGTGCATCTTCACTCCGGCAATGGCTATCTGCTTTCGCAGTTCAACTCGCCGTTCGCCAATCGCCGCGACGATCGCTGGGGTGGCGATCAGGAGCGACGCTCACGCTTCATTGTCGAGGTCTATCGGGCCGTGCGCCGGGCGACCGGCGCCGATTTTCCGATCACCGCGCGGCTTGGGCTCGCCGACGCGGTCACCAATGGTCTTGCGTTGAGCGATGGGCTTGCCATCGCGCGGCAACTTGCCGCCGAAGGTCTTGCGGCGCTTGAAGTCACCTACGGCGTGATGACGTCCTATCGCGAGAACATTCGCCCGTACGCCGGCACGCGCCGCCTCCGAGCGATTGGCGACGGAATGCTGCACCGGACTTTCTCGCGGCCCGTGGCGGAAGCCTACTATCGACCCTTCGCCCGCGCGGCGAAAGCGAGCGTGGATATTCCGGTCATTTTGGTCGGCGGCGTACGTTCGACCGAAGTGATGGACGATGTCATTTCGTCGGGCGATGCCGATTTTCTGGCAATGGCACGGCCTTTCGTCCGCGAACCGGATCTGGTGAACAAGTTCGCGCAGGGCCGCCGAGGTCCGGTAAATTGCGTGTCGTGCAATATCTGCTTCCTGCACGAAGGGATTGATCCGCTTCGCTGCTGGCGAACGCCATTGGGCATCCTCCAGCACATTAACGGCCACTATCTGAAGGGCCTGTTTGGCGGGCGTTCCTCGCGTTGACTTCGGAGGATCGTCGTTCCAAGCATGCTCCGGAAATGCGCTTGAACTTGACAGGACATATGGTCCGGTGAAGCCCGCGGCGTTCGCCTACCACGCTCCACGGACCGTCGAAGAGGCGGTCGGTCAGCTCGGCGAGTTTGCTCCGCTCGACGGCCGCATCCTTGCCGGCGGGCAAAGCCTCGTGCCGATGATGGCGTTCCGCATGGCGCGTCCGGCGCACCTCATCGACATCAACGGTGTGGAAGGGCTCGAACGGCTTGCGATCGACGGCGATGCGCTCAGCATTTCGGCATGCGTGCGGCACGCTGCGTTCCATCGTCCGGTGGCGTCTGGACCGACCGGCGCACTGCTTTCAGCAGTTGCCTCCAATATCGCGCATTACCCGATACGCATTCGCGGCACCTTCTGCGGCAGTCTCGCCAATGCCGATCCGGCTTCGGAGTGGTGTTTGACGGCGGTGACATTGAATACGGAGCTCATCGCCGCCAGTAAGCGCAGCCGTCGTACGATCGCGGCCGCCGATTTTTTCACCGGCATGATGGGAACGGCGCTTGCCGAAGACGAATTGTTGCTCGAAGCGCGCGTGCCGCTGCTCGCCCCGGATGCGAGGTTCGGCTTTTACGAGTTCAGCCGTCGCGCGGGCGACTACGCGCTAGCGATGGCGCTGACGGTCTACCGCCTTGATGGCGGAGTTATTGTCGAGCCGCGCGTCGGCGTAGGCGGCGCCGAAGGACATCCGCGCCGAATTGCGCAGGCTGAAGCCGTGCTCGCCGGCCAGAAGCCCGGCGAGGAAATTTTTCGTGCCGCCGCGGAAGCCGCCGCGGATGTAATCCAGCCGATGGAAGACGCGCATGCTGATGCGGCGTTTCGGCTCGATCTGGTGCGCGCCGTCACGCAGCGCGCGCTCGAGCGGACGCTCACATGAGCGCACCGACAAAAGGTTCGGGAATGACTTGGGTCGGACGTTCGATCCGGCGCCTGGAAGATCCGGCACTGTTGCGCGGGCGCGGCCGCTTCACCGCCGATTTCAAGGCGGCAAATCGCGTGCGTTTCGTGCGTAGTCCGGTGGCGGCCGGACGCATCGAGAAGATCACCATTCCGGATGGTGCGACCGTCATCACCGCGTCCGACCTCAACGGCGTGAAGCCGATTGCGCCTGCTTTGCATAAGTTCGGCTACTTGCAGGTTGAACAGCCGATCCTGGCGAACGGTGTCGTGCGCTTCGTTGGCGAACCGATCGCCGCCGTGGTCGCCGCCAGTGAAGCGTTGGCCGAAGACCTCGCCGATCTGGTCACCGTGGATATCGCCGCGATCGCAGCGATCGCGGATGCGCGCGCGGCCCTTGCCGATGACGCGCGAGCGATTCACGAGGTGGCCCCTCGCAACATTGCCGTCGAAGCGAAAGTTGAAACACCGGGTTTCACGGCGGTGCAGGCGGGCGCGGCGAGGCAAGTTTCCGTTGAGATCCGTTCGCGGCGGCAGAACGCAACTCCGCTCGAAGGCCGTGCCGGCCTTGCCGCGTATGACGCCGTGTCCGGGCGGGTCACGCTTACTTGCGCGACGCAGATGCCGCATCTGATGCGCACCGCCATCGCCGACTTGCTCGGAATGCCGGAAAGCGACCTGCGCGTTGTAGCGCCGGACGTCGGCGGTGGGTTCGGACAGAAAATGTCGCTCGTCGCCGAATATGTGGTTTTGGTTTGGCTCGCGCGAAAACTGCAAAGCTCGGTCGCCTGGACCGAGGATCGTCGCGAAAATCTGATCGCCGCGTTTCATGGCCGGGACCAGTATCTGCGCCTTCAGGGCAGCTTTGATGGCGAGGCAAAACTCCTCGCGCTTCTGGCAGAGGTGACCGCCAATGTCGGCGCTTATTCCTGCTATCCGACCACCTGTGCGGTCGAGCCGCTGATGGCGATGGCGGAATTTCCCGGTCCGTACGATGTGCGGGCTTATTCCTGTATCGCGCGTGGCGTGCTCACCAACACCTGCCCGATGGCGCCGTATCGCGGCGTATCACGTCCCTCGATCACGCTGGCGCTGGAGCGGTTGATGGATATCGCCGCCGCAGAGTTTTCATTGGAGCCGGCGGAAATACGCCGCCGCAACCTGATCAGTAAATTTCCCTACACGTCGGCGACCGGCCTGAAATTCGACGAAGGCTCGTATCATCAAACCCTGGATATGGCGGTTGACGCGCTTGATGTGGAGGGATTTCGCCGCCGCCAGCAAGAGGCGCGAGGGCAAGGCCGTTATTTCGGACTTGGTCTCGCGACTTTCTCCGAACGGACCGGCTATGGCACTCCCGCTTTCGCTGCGCGCGGCATGGGGGTAACGCCGGGATGGGAAACCGTCGAGCTGTCGATGGACCCTTCGGGCTTTGTCGAGCTGCGCATCGGCGCGAGCCCGCACGGTCAGGGGTTGCGCACGACGCTTGCCCAGATCGTCGCCGACGAGGTTGGCGTCCCACCCGAGCGGATTAAGGTCGTTCATGGCGATACGGACCGCACACCTTATGGCTGGGGAACGTTCGCCAGCCGCTCACTGGTCATCGGCGGCGGGGCGAGCCTTCTTGCGGCACGCAAGGTGCGCGCGAAACTTCTGCGTATCGCCAGCCGGCTGCTTGAGGCCGCGCCCGACGACATCGTGCTTGAAGACGGAGTTGCCCGTATTACCGGAACGGACCGCGTGCTTCCGCTCGAAGAGCTGGCGCGTGTCGCCTACCATCAGGCGCACCTATTCAAGGGCGATATTGATCCCGGCATTTCCGAAACAGCGACCTACGACCCTGCCGGGACGTTCTCCAACGCCTGCCACGCCGCAATTGTTGAGGTCGATCTGGGGACCGGCCGGGTTGGCATCGAGCGTTTCATCGTCGCCGAGGACGCTGGACGCCTCGTCAATCCGATGATTGTCGACGGCCAGATTGTTGGCGGAGTGGCCCAGGGCATCGGCAATGCGTTGCTCGAAGAGATTGTCTATGACGATACCGGCAACATTCTCACCGCGACGCTCGCTGATTTTCTGACGCCGACTAGCCGCGAGGTACCCCCGATCGAAATCATGCATCTCGAAACAATAAGCCCCGAAACGGTAACCGGTTCGAAGGGCCTCGGCGAAGGTGGCGCTATCGGCGCGCCGGCCGCTATTCTCAACGCCATCAATGACGCGCTGGCGCCTTTCGGTGCCGCGATCAACGAAATCCCGGCAACCCCGCAACGGATCCGCGCGGCTTTACGCGGCGCCGAGGAGTTCCGGCCATGAGCGATCGGACCGACATTAAACTCAACGTCAACGGCCGCGACTATGCGATTAGCGTTGAGCCACGCCGCACGCTGGTCGATGCGATCCGCGAGGACTGCGGCCAGACCGGTACGCACATCGGCTGCGAGCATGGGGTTTGCGGTGCTTGCACTGTGCTCGTTGACGGCGCGCCGGTGCGTTCATGCCTGATGTTTGCGGTGCAGGCGCAAGGTAAAGCCATTCGCACCGTCGAAAGTCTTGCCGACGGCGATGAACTCAACACGCTACAGCGCGCTTTCATGGAGCATCACGGCCTGCAATGCGGCTTTTGCACGCCTGGATTTTTGATGCTGGTGACCGGCGTGCTGGAGCGCGATCCCGATATTGGCGACGAAGAGCTGGTCGACGTGCTGTCCTCCAACCTGTGCCGCTGCACCGGCTACCAGAATATTGTGAAAGCCGTTCGGGCGGCCGCCGCGGAAATGCGGCGGCGCTGACCAATGGCGGTGGCGCAAACCAAAAAGGCAAAACACATCGGCCGTTCGCTGCCGCGTCTGGAGGACCGGACGTTATTGACCGGGCGGGGACGGTTTGCCGCCGATATCTCGTTTCCCGGCCAATTGTATATGCGCGTTGTCCGTTCGAACTTCGCCCACGGCAAGCTGCAATCCATAGATGCCAGCGCGGCATTGGCGAAAGAGGGCGTACACGCGGTGTGGACGGCCGCCGACGTTGCCGACATTCCGCCAATCGATTTTCGCCTAAGCCGCGTGGCGGGCCTTGAGCCTTACCGGCAACGGCTGTTCGCGACGGGGCAGGTGCGTTACGTCGGCGAACCCGTCGCCGCGGTTTTCGCCGAAGACGCCTATTTGGCCGAGGACGCGGCCGAGCTCGTTTCGCTCGATATCGAGGAATTGCCGGCGATCTTGGACGCCGACGTCGATCCTGGCGAGTTCGAACCCAACCTTTCAACCGAACCCGCGGTTTTGCGGAAGGGTTACGGTGACGTCGATGCCGCGTTTGCGGCCGCCGCCACGATTGTCGAGGCGACGCTTTTCGTCGGCCGCCATTCCGGCGTGCCACTGGAAACGCGCGGCGCCATCGCGCGCCATGACGCCCAGCGAGACGTGCTCGAACTGCATGGCGCCGCCAAAGTGCCGCATTGGAACCGCGACCAGATCGCGCGCATGCTGGGACGCCCTGCCGCTTCCATGCAGCTTTATGAGGGACATGTCGGCGGCGGGTTTGGCATCCGCGGTGAACTTTATCCGGAAGACATTATTGTGTGCGCCGCTGCGTTGCGCTTTGGCCGCCCGGTCAAGTGGATCGAGGATCGCCGCGAGCATCTCATTGCCGCCAATCATTCGCGCCAGCAGCAGCATCACGTGCGCGCCGCGGTCGATCGCGACGGCATCATCCTTGGCATCGATGACGAGAGTTTCTACGACCAGGGCGGTTATGTGCGCACGCACGCGGCAACGGTTCCCGATCTTGCCGCCGCGATGCTGCCGGGGCCTTATCGCATTCCTGCATACCGAGTGACGACGCATATCCGGCTGACCAACAAGACGCCGTGCGGCACTTATCGCGCACCTGGCCGCTTCGAGAGCACATTCGTGCGCGAGCGTCTCATGGATGCGATCGCACAGAAGCTCGGTCTGGATCGCGTCGAAGTGCGGCGGCGCAATTTGATCAGTAAAGAGCAAATGCCGTACGCGCGCGCGCTCGACACACTAGGAACGGAAATTATCCTCGATTCAGGCGACTACGCCGGCCTCCTGGACAAAGCGCTCAACGCGGTCGAATGGCCGAAACTTCACCGCGAGATCGAGGATCGCCGCGCGAAAGGTGAGCTGGTCGGCGCAGGCATAGCGCTGTTCGTAGAGAAAAGCGGACTTGGACCGTTTGACGACGTCAAAATCGAGATTGGCGGCGATGGCGCGGTGGAGTTGGTCAGTGGCTCGGCCTCGGTGGGGCAGGGCATGGAAACTGCGCTCGCGCAAATCTGTGCCGACACGCTTGGCGTGGACTATCGACGCGTGAACGTCGTCCACGGCCAAACCGACCGCATCGCGCGCGGGATGGGCGCCTTTGCATCGCGCGTAACGGTTATGACCGGTGAGGCGACGCGCCTGGCCGCTTCGGCCGTGCGCGATAAGGCGCTCGCGGCGGCGGCCGAGCTCTTGCAGGCGCCAGTCAGTGTGCTCGACGTGGTGGATGGTGAGGTCGTGCGCACCGATGCCACGTCGGGCCCCTCGATCAGCCTCGGCGCGCTGGCGCAGGCCATGATGCCGAAGGCGAATGGACGCCCATCGGGTGACGGCGGGCTAAGCGCCGACGGCTGTTTCCAGAGCAGCCACATGAACTATCCTTATGGGGTGCACATCGCAGTAACTCGGATCGATCGTGCCACCGGGGGCGTAGCCATCGAACGCTACCTGGTCGCTTATGACGTCGGTAAAGCCGTCAATCCGATGTTGATCGAAGGACAAATCGCCGGCGGTTGCGCGCAAGGCATCGGCGGCACACTGCTGGAAGAATTCCTCTACGACGAGCGCGGCGAGCCGCTGTCGGTGACGCTTGCCGACTATCTCATGCCGACGGCGCGTGAAATACCGGCGATCGACGTGCTGATTTGCGAAGATGCGCCAAGTCCGCTTAATCCACTCGGTTTAAAAGGCGCGGGCGAGGGCGGAGCAAACGCTGTCGGCGCGGTGCTCGCCGCCGCGATTGACGATGCACTGGGCTTGCCGAATGCGGTGACCGAACTTCCGATCACGCCACAGCGGCTGAAGCGCCTGATCGCGAAATTGAATTAGAAGGAACGGCAAGGAGACCCAAGGATGGACTTAAAGCTTCACGGCAAAACGGCGCTGGTGACTGGCGGCAGCGAGGGCATCGGCAAGGGAATTGCGATTGCGTTGGCTAAAGAAGGCGTCGATGTCGCCATCTGCGCGCGGCGCAAGGATGTGCTCGAAGCGACCGCGAAAGAGATCGCCCGGGCGACCAACCGCAAAATAATTCCTATCCCTGCGGACCTCCGCAAGGACGCCGACGCCAAAGCCTTCGTCGAGACGGCGCACTCCGAACTCGGCCGGGTCGATATCATGGTCAATAATGCCGGCTCGGCGGCTGGCGGCGTCATCGAGCATTTGACCGAGGACGATTGGGAAAAGGGTCTGCAGCTCAAATTCATGGGCTATGTGCGCTGTCTGCGCTACGTGCTGCCGATTATGGTCAAGCAAGGCGGCGGACGCGTCGTTAATCTCATCGGCAACGACGGCGTGAAACCGTCCTATTGGGAGATTTGCCCGGGCGCAGCTAACGCCGCCGGGCAGAATTTGACGGTCTCGCTCGCGGGCCAATACGGCAAGAACGGCATCAGCTTTGTCGCGGTAAATCCCGGACCGGTTCGCACCGAGCGCTGGGCCGGGCTGGTGAAAGCGATGTCGCGGGACATGAAGATTTCGTACGAGGAAGCGGACACCTTGGCGCCGGCATCGATCCCGCTCGGCCGCATTGCCGAAGTCGATGAGGTCGCTAACCTGGTCGTGATGCTGGCGTCGCCGCTGATGCAGATGGTCAACGGCACCATGATCGAAATCGATGGCGGCCAAGACAAGCCGCTAATGGATCGGTTCCGCGACAAGAACCGCTAGTCCCAACTTCGTCATTTGCGAGAGGCGGCGAAGCGATCCAAAGAGAATGCTTCGCCGTGCTCAATCGCGATCGTGAAGTCAGCCGATATCGCCTGACTTCGATTTTCTTGACACCCGCGTCGGTCATCTCTTTCCACGCCGCAGCCAGCGAGCCGTTGATGTCGATGCCGCGGCAGGCGTCATCAACCACATAAACGTTCAGTCCCGCATGGCGGCCGTCGATCGCCGTCCAGGTTGCAGGAGGTGGCGTTTAACGACGAAGGCTGAACGAAGACTATCATCATGAAGTTCTTTTATTCTCATCAAAAAACTTCATCCTGCTTCTACATCCAGGGTTCTTTCTACCTTCATCAATTAATCGTATCACATCAAACTGGTATCTTCAGCAACACGTGACACAACCACTGAATTACCTACACTTCCACCACTACCTACAATCAGGCACAGAATCAGTAGCTATGCCTATGTTAACCACGCAAGTTGAGATTGCAGCTTCTCCAGCCGCAGTGAGAGCAAAGGTAGGAGCTACTCTTTTGCATAACTTCTTGCTCTCTCCTTGTTACCCCTATGCAAGAATATCCGTTCCACCCATTTCGCTCCCACTTCCTCTCTACTTCACTCCACACACTTGATACAATTCAACTAAAGCCTTCCTAGTTCCTTGAATTCACCCAAATCCCTACATACGCACCAGGTGGCTTCATTCAATCCATCGCCCCATCGACCAGCAAAGCCCCAATTGAACTGACCTCAGGCGACGTTCTAAACTGCGTGGTGGGCGGGGGCAGCATGAAGTTCAGCCCTATAGTCGTGGTAAACCATCCCTCCCTCCTCCCAATCAACCCCAAACACGTTCCATCCCTAAAAATTCGAAGCAGAAGCTGATTTTGCCAAAAAAAAAAAAAAAAGGAAAACTCACCGCAAACATTCAGCTGGCGAGGGAGCTTCCTCGGCATCTTTGTCGGGGAGCACAGATCCCGTTTTGAGGAGTCGAAAGAAGGTGCGAAGAACACCTTGTTTGTGCAGGAGGAGAACTTCTCCGGCATCCTGGGGTGGACCATGGGGGAGAGCTGGCTGGCGCGAGTGATGGGGCAGAGGGAGGTAACGAAAAGAGGCAGCAATACGTTGTTTTTTTTTTTTTTGACAGATTTTCATTGCTTTTTAAAAAAATAAAAAATAAAAAATATATATAATATATATATATTATATATATTTTGGTGTTTTTTTTTGAATTTTTTCTATTTTTACCCACTTTGGGGAGCGCGGCCGGGCATCCTGAAGACCCCTCCCCATCTCTCTTCTCCCTCTTCTCTCTCCTCATATATATAGAGAGGAGAGGGAGAGGAGAGGGGGGGAGTGAGAGAGAGGAGACCCTCTCCTCTCCCCTATATATATGAAGAGAGGGAGTGAGAGAGACCCTCTCCTCTCCCCTATATATATGAGGAGAGGGGAGGGAGATGGAGAGGAGATGAACATAGAGAGGGAGATGAAGATGAGAGAGATGGAGATGAAGAGGGAGATGAAGATGGAAATGAGGGAGATGGGAGGGTCTTATGGGTGCGCGGCCGCGCACCCAGCGGCTAAAAATAGAAAATTTAAAAAAAACAAAAAAAATATTATTTTGGGCGGCCGCCATTTAGGGTTCAGCAGCACCCCATGGCCAACCTAAAAGAAAAAAAAAATAAAATTTTTTATTTATTTTTTTTTTGGCGGCTGCCATTTAGGGTTCAGCAGCACCCCATGGCCAACCAAAAAATATAATAATATTTATAATTATTTTTTTATTTTTTTTTTGGGTTTGCTCCCATTGTTTAGGGTTCAGCAGCCACAACTGAAGAAAAAGTAGAAGAAAAAAAAGACAAGGAAGACAAAAAGGAAGACAAGAAGAAAGACAAAAGAAAGACAGAAAGAGACAAGAAAGAAGACAAGAAAGAAATAAGATAAAAAAGAAAAGATAAAAGAAAAGATAAAGATAAGAATAAAAAATAATTAAAATAATTATTTATTTACAATTTAAGTGATTGTAGAATGACAACATTGATGTTTTTAGAGAACTTTTTAACCAATTTTTTTTAAAGTCAAGTATGTTTATGAAATGAGCGCACTTGGCCAAGTGCATAAATAGCGAATTGCGTGTTATAAATGTGACACAACGCCCTTCACCAACCAACCAAAGAACTCATGACTTGTGATAATACTTGACTCAAACCATACCTTTATTCAAACTAGTACCTAACCATTAGTATTTTGTTACTATATTATGTTACTGTTACTATTTTTGTTACTGTTACTATAGTGTCCATCCTCGAAAGGGAGATAGTATTGTCCCAATGTCCCCTTGTCCGGTGGGCACCGGGTCATTGACATTACGAACGGACACTTTATTCACGTCGGCCTTGAGATAGGGCCGGAGTTTCTATCTATCTATCCATGAAGAAGGAGATTTGGAAGAAAAGAACATGCAGTCAACCCGATACGGGTTGGGCCTTTGGAAAATAATAAAACAAAATTGTAGAATTGCATGATAAGGAGGTTAATAATCATTAATTCCTTTTCAATTTATAGCATCAATTTCAAAACTGACATAACAAAAAGTTAACAATCACTAGCCCTATGAAATTCATCACCCAATTTATGACCATAGTTTTGTGTCATGTGTAGTTTTTTACATTGCATACGCACAATTCACGAAAGCAATGTTGAACGCTAAATATTGAGTGTTAACCCTTAACCCCTAAACGTCCTCACCTCTCCAAATTCAGCAGTTTTGCAAAGATGCATTATAAATTGCAACTAAGAGGGATATTTTGAACTTGATGTATGAATAAAAGTTGTACATTATAAATTTTAGATTCTATCTATACGGTTAGATCTTGCTATTGAAATAATTTGAATATTGACAATTTGATTAGAATGAAATTTGTTGTGAATGGGTTGAAATGTAATACTCTAAGTGTAGTGATCTTTGTAGATTTTTTGGTTGCATAATTTTATGAGTTTATTTTTTAAGAGCACTTTTAGACTAAAAACTTCAATTTTTTGGTGAATCAGTCAACATGAAATGATCATCACATTTCACAAATCATCCCCTTTCTAATCGGATCACACATGCATGAAGCTAACTTCCCATAAAAAATTTAGTAAAAATTTCAAATTGCAAAAAGTGCATGACGGATGAAAAAAACGAATGTTGATTCTGTACATCATGCAAAAAATGCATGGCTTGGACAGTTAGGGGTTAACCCTTTAGTGCCTCAGCAAACCACATTATGGTCACTGCAGTGTCTAAAATTGCAAATAACCAAAATCCGTGAAGAATTGGAATTTGAATTGTGAAGTTCAAATTTGGAGATTTATAATACACATCTTCTAGAAAAAAAAATTTCAATTTGAAGTTGTGCAACTATCAAAATACCTATGAACAAAACGCAAAAATATTGCAAATACTTGAAAATACAGTAAATACTTACAAATACAACACATGTACTATGCAATATTTCTTGTGTTTGGAAGTTTGTTATCTTGTTTTCTTTTTTTGGATTGTGTTCTCTTGTTCATGTTCCATTAGTGTATGTATTCTGATCTTGATCCATGTACCAACTCCTTTCATATTTTAACGTATAATTTTTTGTCCTAAACCGTACATGGATAAGTCACTCTCACTTATAAAATTCACAATAATTATGTGTGAGTCCGTTCTTAACATGAAAGATTGCAATGGAGAGGTGTTGACATAGATCATTGCTGAACATCTTCACTTTCATTTTAGAAAATTTAACCCAAATTCTATTTAACTTTGAAGTCACACACCCTCCAAAATCTCATTTTTGAGTGTGCATTATACAGTTCAAAGACATACTATGATCTTCCAATCCCACCATTGGATGATTCTCTAATTTTGGCAAAATGTCTCCACTCCAGTTGAGAATACAATTGTACTGTTACTTTCTATTGATACATTCTATTTTTGGTAGTATCAATCATAGTGGAAAAACCCAGTGAAATCCAATGAACCCAACTAAAGTACAATGAGCAGTAAAGGGCTAATGAAAATGTTCATTCAATGTAATTTTTAGAGATTTTAAAGTCCTTTGGTATATAATATGTACTAAGCTAGTTTTCCATGAGTTTGAAGACCACCAAGCTCTTACACACCTAATAATGGGAGACGACCAAGCTCTTCCATACATTGTAACTATTTAGAGTGAACAAATAGGAGTATATTAAAGCAAAATATATGGTATCTTATTCAAATGCAAGGTGATTTTAAGGATAACTCTAATGAATGATATTATTCTATTCTCTTTTTATTTGGAATCAAACTAATAATTTTAAAGACGTTAACTCACAAACCCTTGGTGACTTGACAAATTTTCTTTTGTAGCCCAATAGCAAATTTGGTGTAAAACAATTCTAAAAATAAATGCCAAAATCTAAGAAGAAACATTTGTTTTGTATGAAAGAAAAATAAAACATTGAAATGCTAGGTTGGCATGTGTCGGAGTTTGGTCCAACATGACTATTCCAGTAGGGAATTTAGTAGGAATCATGCGATCGTACGTGTGTGCAACATTGATCTTGCATGCATATGTGCTTATATAATAGACTATTTAGTTGCCATAGTCCTGCATAATAGGACCACTGCGGCAACGAAACTGTCCTAGGGAGTGTGAGTGCTTGCACACACCATCCTATATTATATAATAGACTTCATAGGCTCCTATCGACATGAATCTGATATAGTCGTTTAAAAGAAAAAAACGTCATAGGTAGTGCATGTGCGTGTACTATACTTCCTGTGACCCATGCCGTTGGCCCACTGTTCTTCATGATTTAAACATAACTTTTAATTTTAAATTAATTTATCCACAATTAAATTCAATTTAGGATGAAAATATTTTATTAAAATACATAAATTCCACACTATACTCCAAACACTACAAAATGACTTTAGTACATCTTTCTTGTCAAAAATTTTCTAACGGTACTAAAAATGTGGCCAACAATGTCATGGCCCGGGAGATCTCAAAGTAATGTACAAAAAAACAAAACAAAAAAACTACCTTATTTAATGTATAGATTCACATTGGCATTTGCTTAACCCCTAAAAGAACAATGATTCATGGTTTTAAAATGACAATTTCCATTGATCATATTGTGCAAAATATAATTCAGATGGGACTATAAACCCATATT
>CAWJUQ010000018.1:0-14861 GCA_963846055.1 uncultured Alphaproteobacteria bacterium | reverse complement strand
CGGCGGCGCGTTCGCAAATGGTTAGGCGGACGTTTCTTCGGCGACGCTGCGATGCCGCGCGCTAAGCGTAGCGACGATCGCGATCGCAGCTCCGAGCGCGGCGACGGCGAAGACGGACGGATAGCCAAGCACGCCGGCGAAGTATCCGTTGATCGGTCCGCCCAGACCGAAGCCGACATCAAAGAACGCGACGTAGGCACCGAGTGCCGCGCCGCGGCTCGCCGCCGGAACGCGTTTGACCGCTTCAACGCCGAACGACGGGAAGACGAGCGCGTTGCCGATGCCGGTGAGGACAGCCCCGGTGAAAGCAACAGCCGGCACGGGCGCCAGCCACATCATTGCCAGGCCGCAGGCTTCGACGAGCAGCGACCATGCGGCTACGCGGGCTCCGCCGAAGCGGTCCGGCCACCCGCCAAAGGCCAGGCGTGTCGCGATGTAAGCCACGCCGAAACTGGCGAGGACAAAGCCCGCGCCAGGCCAACCCCTGTTCTGAAAGTCCAGCGCCGCAAACGCGCCGATGGCGCCGAAGCCGAGAGTGGCGAGCGCAAGCCCCATCCCAGACGGCAGAATGCGGCCGACCACTGTAGAAATGCCAGACGCTCGCCGCCCTGCGGCGCCACCGGTGTGACGTAAGTCGTCGCCGGCACCGTCAGCAGCGAGAACACGATCATCGCGACCGAAGCGGCGGCGAAGCCGCTAACGACGCCCTGATACTTCATCAGCGTGATGCCGAGCGGCGCGCCGGCGGCGATAGCGGCATACATGCCGATGCCGACCCAAACCATCACCTTGCCGGTGTGCTGCGGGCCGACGGTGGCGATGGCCCAGGACAAGCAGCCGGTCATGATCAAACTTTCGGCCAAACCGGAGATCACGCGTGCAAGCAGAAGCAGCGCCAGCGCGCCGGACGCGCCGAGCGAGGGCGTGGTCGAGACGAAATAGATACCGCTCGCCGCGATTGAAACGCCGGCGCCGATCAGCACGGCGACCTTTGCACCGGCGCGGTCGCAAAGGATGCCGGCTAGCGGCCGGGTAAACAGCGTGACCAGCGATTGCAGGCCGATGACGATGCCGACCGCGAGGGTGCCGAAGCCGAGCTCGTGATGAACCTGCAACGGCAACGCGGCGAGCGGAATCCCGACCGGGAGGTAGCCGAAGACAATGATCAGGGCGAAGGGAAGAATCGCAAAACGACGCGGCTTTGTGCAACGGCGGCGGGGGCAGCTTCCCTCATGGGGTCAATTTGGAGAACGACGGTCTTGATTTCCAGTGCAATGAGGCACTGGATGTCGCGCTCAAGACTCCACGTATGACAGCGGCCGGCTGACTTCCTCGAGCGACTTTCGTTCGGCGGCGACACCCCAAATCGATTCGGTAACCGCAGCCCCGATCATCAACGCCGCGCCGATGAAATACCCGATAGCGACGCTTGCTCGCGAGCCGCTTTCGATCAGCGACGCCAACAGGATCGGCCCTGCCACCCCGCCGACGCCGGTGCCGATGGCATAGAAGAAGGCGATGGCAAGCGCGCGCATTTCCAGAGGAAAGGTCTCACTGACGGTGAGATAGGCCGAGCTCGCCGCGGTCGAGGCGAAGAAGAAGACGATCATCCAGGCGACCGTCAGCATCGGCGCCGAAACGAGGTTTTCGCGGAACAGAATTCCGGTCGCGGCGAGCAGCACGCCCGACATGGCGTAAGTCGAAGTAATCATGGTCCTACGGCCGATAGTGTCGAACAGCCGGCCTAGCAGCACCGGCCCGAGCACGTTGCCGGCGGCGAAAGGCAGGATGTACCAGCCGACCTGGTCCGCTGGGATGTCGTAAAACCTGGTCAGTACCAGTGCGTAGGTGAAGAAGATGGCGTTGTAGAAGAACGCCTGCGCGGACATCAGCGCGAAGCCGACGAACGTGCGCTGGCGATACGTCTTGAACAGTGCTCGTGCGACCTCACGAAGCGGTGTGTGATCGCGGGTGCGCAGTCGCACCTTCCGCCGCGTGTCCGTGCCGGCACTCGGCGGCCGAGCGAAATGGGCCTCAATCTCACCGATGATCTTGTCGGCCTCGCGACGGTGGCCGTGAGTGATCAGCCAGCGCGGACTTTCTGGGATCCAGCGGCGCAACAGCAGAATGATCAGGCCAATTGCTGTTCCGATCAGGAACGCCAGCCGCCAGCCAAACGCGGGGTCGACGATGCTGAGAATCAAGCAAAAGGGTCGAGCCGCCGGCAGCCATGGCGGCGCCAATCCAGAAACTTCCGTTGATCAAGAGATCGGTCCAGCCGCGAAAGCGTGCGGGAATGAGTTCCTGAATGGTCGAGTTGACAGCGGCGTACTCGCCGCCAATGCCGGCGCCGGTGAGAAATCGAAAAAAAATGTAGCTCCAGGCGTCCCACGACAGCCCCGTGGCAGCAGTGGCGGCGAGATACACCGCAAGCGTAATCGAAAAGAGTTTCTTGCGGCCCAGCCGATCTGTCAGCCAGCCGAAGCCAAATGCGCCGAAAACGGCGCCGCAGAGATAAGAGCTGCCGGCCAGCCCGACCTGTGAGCTCGTCAGGCCGAGTGAGGAGCGCTGCGTCAGTTCGCCGGAGAGCGCGCCAGCGAGAGTGACTTCGAGGCCGTCGAGAATCCAGGTGATGCCGAGCGCGACAATCACCAGAAGGTGAAAACGCCCAAACGGCAACGCATCAAGCCGGCTCGGAATGTCGGTCTCGATTTCCGCCGATGGCGAAGGCGCGGCGCCAGTTGACGCCCGCCCGCCATTATGCGGATGGCGAGCGGAGGATTGGGTGGAAGCTTTCGGAGACGTCGCAACCATCCAGCAAGCAACTTGCTCAAGTCCGGTGCGGTTCCTGCCCTGGTGTGCCAAGTCACGCGAACCAGCTCGGACGGCAACCGTTCCAGTGTACGGTGTTAACCTCGTCCGGCTAGCACGTGACGCCCTTGATCGAGAAACTCACCAGCCGATTGGAAATACCGCAACGCCTGCGGGCCATTGTCCGCGCGCGGGAATCGAGCCTGATCGCGCTGGCCGCGCTCACCGGCGTAGCGGCGGGCCTGGTCGTCGCGGCGATGGGGACCGGCGTCGATGTGCTGCACCGATGGCTTTTCCGGCTAGGGCCTGAAGTGCGTTTGTCGGAGTTGCCGCGCCTTAACCCCGTAATCGCGCTTGCGGTGCCGCTTTTCGGCGGTCTCGTGTTCGGCGTTGCGAGCGAACTGATTGCACGCTGGCGACCGGAGCGGGAAATCGACCCCATCGAGGCCAATGCACTTCACGGCGGCCGCATGTCGGTCGTCGGCAGCATCATTGTCGCGCTTCAAACCGTTTGGTCCACCGGTGTCGGCGCTTCCGTCGGTCTCGAAGCCGGATACACCCAGTTGGCAAGTGGCATCGCCTCGCGGCTTGGCATTGCGTTCCGGTTGCGGCGGGCGGACTTGCGCATTTTAGTGGGATGCGGGGCGGCGGCCGGTATTGCCGGCGCTTTCGGCGCACCGCTCGCCGGCGCCTTCTACGGGTTTGAACTCATTATTGGCGGCTACTCGCCGAACAATCTGGCGCCGGTCGGGGTTGCCGCGCTCATCGGCTATGTAGTCGCCAATTCGTTAGCGGCGTCCGAAGTCGGCATTGTAGCTCCGACACAAATCACTTTCGCGACCCACGACATCGTCGTCGCAGCGATCATCGGCCTGCTCGCAGCGGGGACCGGCATTCTCATTATGCGGGCCGTCGCGCTGTGCGAGTCGCTGTTCGCGAGCGTGCAACTACGGCCTTCATTGCGGACGATGGCGGGCGGGCTGGCCGTCGGGATTTTGGCCATCGCCGCGCCGCAAGTCATGTCGTCGGGCCACGGCGCACTACATCTCACGGGAATAGTCGAGTTGCCGATCCTGACCGTCGCGCTGTTCTTTTGCCTGAAGATCGCGGCCTCCATTTTATCGCTCGGCTCCGGATTCCGCGGCGGCCTGTTCTTTTCCTCGCTATTAATCGGTGCGCTCGGCGGCCATCTGGTGGCGGCCGCGCTGTCGATCGTCTGGCCGGCCGCATCATTCGACTCGAACGCCTACGCCATGATTGGGATGAGCGCGCTTTCCGCCTCGGTCATCGGCGGGCCGCTCACCATGACGTTCATTGCGCTGGAAACGACCGGGGACCTTTGGTTGGCCACGGCCGTGTTGATCGCCGTCATGGTGTCATCCCAGGTTACTCGCGAAGTCTTCGGCTTTTCATTCGCGACCTGGCGCTTCCACTTGCGTGGCGAGACGATTCGCAGCGCCGCCGATATCGGATGGATGCGCGATCTCACCGTCGGCAAAATGGCGCGTCGTGACGTGCGTACCGCATCGACGGAGATGAACATCGCCGCCTTCAGAGAGGCGTTTCCGCTAGGCTCGTCGGCCGCGGTCGTCGTGGTCGATGAGCACGGCCGTTACGCCGGCATGGTTCTCGTTGCCGACGCGCACGCCAGCGACGCCGAACCCGAAGCCTCGATCAAAAAATTGCTGCGGTACACCGACATCGTGCTGGTGTCGGGAATGACCATCAAGGAAGCGGTGCTTGCTTTCGATCGCGCCGAGGCCGAGGCGCTCCCGGTGGTCAATTCCTACCTCGATCGCCGCGTCATCGGATTTCTTACGGAAGCCTATGCGCTTCGCCGCTACTCCGCCGAGCTCGAACGGCGCAGGCTGGAAGTGGCCGGCGAAGAATAATCCTTGCACACGCGCGTCTGGTCTTTTTTCGAAAGTCATCTATAATTTCCAAAATTGCTAAACCGAAGCCATGAAACGCTCAGTTACCGAAGCCCGCCACGGCCCGGCCTCACCCGATGATTTGCCTCGCACGGTGGCAGAATCCACCTACCAGCGTCTGCGGCAGGACATCCTCTGGGGAAGGTTCGCGCCGGGTTCGCCGCTGCGTTCGGACGAACTGCGCTCGCGCTACGACGTCGGCATCAGCCCGCTGCGCGAGGCATTGACGCGGCTGACTTCGGAACGGCTGGTCACCTCAATTGGGCAGCGGGGTTTCAGGATTCCGCCACTGACCGCTTATGATGTCGAAGACACCACGCGGACGAGAATTGTGATCGAGCGCGAAGCGCTTGCCAGCTCGATCGAGAATGGCGATATCCGCTGGGAAACCGCTGTAGTCGCGGCTTTCCACGCGCTGTCGCGCAACCCCGTTCCGAACGAATCCGGTCCCGCAACCGAAGGCTGGAGCAGTTGCCATCGGCGCTTTCACATGGCGTTGCTCTCGGCGTGCGGCTCGCGATGGCAGATGGAACTTGCCGAATTGTTGTTCGATCAAGCCGAACGCCACCGCATGCTGCGTGTGAAATTTGCGCCGACGGAAAGACTTAAACGCGACACAGTGCGGGAGCACAAACAGATTTTCGAAGCCGCATTGTCGCGCGACGTCAAAGCGGCGCAGCGCGCGCTGGAAAAGCATTACCTGACCACGGCCAAGCAGGTAACCGCGGTACTCTCGCGCGTGCCGCGTCTCGTCCACAAGCGCGGTTGAATGGTTCCGGGGCCCCGGCGCCCTCGCCGTGGTATGCTTGACTCCGCTATTTCCACAAACTACTAATTTTGGAAATAAAGCCCACGACTTAACGTGGCGCGCGGATGCCTGCGCATCGTTGCGGTGTAGTACGCAAAATGCCGGGCAAACAGGGAGGTCGCCGATGTATCAACTGAGCAGAACGGTTCCCGTCAACGAACCGAAAAAGTCGTTTCTCAGCCGGCACGATGTGTGGACCGGGCTGCTGATGAAAGCGAACAACGCGCTACCGTTCGTCCCCGAGATGAAAGGCTGCGATGTGGTCGAGAAGGGCGACGGCTGGCTCGTGCGCGACATCATGCTCAAGGACGTGCCGCTTCGCGAGAAAGTCACGTTCGAGCCGGAAAACCGGGTGATTTTTGAACGCATTCGCGGCTCCGAACTCGGGCGGATTGAAAACGTCATCGGCGAGGACGAGCAGGGAAACCTGACGCTGACATTTGCCTTTAGCTTGAAGAAGGACGGCATTCCAGAAGGCAGCGACGCTGAGAAGGCACATTTTGCGCCGATGGAAAGCGCTTATCTGAACGCGGTCGCTTCGACGCTCGCGGCTGTACGGCGCACCGTCGACGAAAAAGGCCGTGAGCACCTGGCGCCGAAACAGCCGACCGATGCGGCCGGCGATACCAAATGGATCTACGATTATTACCGCGCGGTCGACGCGATGGATATGGAGCGCACGCTTGCGCAGCACACCGACGACACGACGCTGACGTTCGCCAATCACCCGACCGTCCAGGGCAAGGAAGGTTATAAGGCGGCGATCGGCCATCTGTGGGGAGCCATTGGCGGCCTCTCGCACAGCATGGTCGGAGCATGGTCGATGCACGACGGAAAGGTCGGCGTAGCCGAAGCGATCGTGCAATACACCCGCCTCGACGGCAGCCTCTGTGCGATCAAATTCTGCACGACGCTGCGCCGCCGCGGTGACAAGATTGCCGACATCCGCATCTATGGCGATGCGACGCCGTTGTTCGCTCCGGCGAAATAGTTAGTATTCAGCTCAACGAACAGCGAAGGAAGGGTCAGCCCATGGCCAGCCATCCCTTGCCGGGAAAGCTTTTTCAGTTCGGCTATGTTGTGCCGAACCTCGACGCCGCACTTGCGCACTTCAACAACAGGCTCGGCGCTCCCCGCTTCATGGTGCTTCGCGAGATCGTAGTGCAGAACGGGTGGTTTCGCGGTTCGACCGCCCCGATTAACCACAGCATGGCGTTCGGCTATATCGACGACGTGCAGTTCGAGATTATTGAAAACATCTCCGGGAAAAGCACGTACTCAGAATTTTTGGATCGCGTCCCGGAAGGCGGGATCCATCACCTCGGGTATTCGGTCGACAATTACGATGCCGCAACCAAGGACCTGGAGGCGCGAGGGTACAAGCTCGTACAACGCGGAACGTTCGGCGACACCAAATTCGGATATTACGAGAGCCCCGACGATTTCGGCACGCTGACCGAGATTATCTACCTCGACGCGAACGTGCAGGACATGTTCGCCAACCTCAAAGCGCAGAAGTTCTAGAAGACGGGCGTAGCCGGGCAACCATCGGCAACACCGATACCTGCTGTTGGGAAACTCAATTTGCCGCGATAGGCAAATGGTGCCAGCCTGACGACAAAAATGCGGGCTTTGTGCCTGCGGGGAGGATCGCGGCGGCGCTGCGTTCCGGCAAGCGAGTGAGTGCACGCCGATATGAGCGCGTCTAATTCGGCCGACTTAAGACAGCCCTTGATCGGCCGTTACATTGCAAGCCTTCGCTGGCGCTGGCTCGAGGATAGCGGGCTCGTTTTCGTTTTCGTGGCGATGATCCTCGCCATCGGTATTCCGCATCCGGAGTTTTTCAGTTTCGGCTCTGTTAAGACGATTCTTCGCCAGTCGGCGCTGATCGGCATCATCGCATTCGGAATGGTCTATCTGGTTGCGATGGTCGAGATCGACCTTTCGGTCGGCGGCATATTTGCGGTGGCTGGCAGCCTGTCGGCCCTGCTTATCAAATTTTACCACGTCGATCCGTGGATTGCGGTTGCGATTGCGCTCGCGGCCGGCACCGGGCTTGGCGCGCTGAACGGCGTTCTCACCAGCCTTCTGCGCGTGCCGCTGATTATCGTCTCGCTCGGCACGCTGTCCGGCTATTTCGGCCTCCATCTCATACTCTCGGACGGCAAAGCGATATACGGCCTTCCGAAGAATCACCCCTTCTTTCGCGTCCTTGGCAGCGATCTTTTTGAGCTTCCGGCATCGGTCTGGACCGCGCTGGTTTGCGCCATCGTTCTGTATTTTGTCTTCGCGCGTACGCGCTTTGGCGCCACGGTGCGTGCGATCGGCTCGAACCCGGCCGCGGCGGAGTTTATCGGGGTGCGGATAGGCCTGATCCGCATTTACGCAACGGCGCTTGTTGGTTTCCTCGCGGCGCTGTCCGGCGTGATGACGCTCGCTTATTTCAAGGCCGTCGACACCTCGTCCGGACGCAACCTTGGCCTCCAGGTTATTGCCGGCGTCGTGATCGGAGGTACGTCGCTCGCCGGCGGCTCGGGAACCATCCTTGGCGCCGCGCTGGGCGTTCTCATCATCACGACCATCGACAGCGGCCTCGTCTTTTACGGGGTCAATCTGAACTATTCGGAATTTGTTACTGGCACCGTCATCATCGGCGCGATCGCGCTTGATCGCGTCGTCAAACGCCGGCGTCCGCAATGATCCATGGTCACGGCGGCTGCGCCGGCAAACAATCAAGAGGGAGGAAAGTGATGCAAACTAAACGATGCCGAACACCGGGGAGATACGCGGCCGCGGTCTCCAGCGTTGCGCTGTTGGGAGGCTTTGCGTTCGCCGCACTGCCAGCCAATGCAGGTCCGAAGGACACTGTCACGGTGTCCGTGGTTCAAGCGCTCGCGGCCGGTGAGTGGAATACCGAAATTGTCGCCGGCGCGAACGCCGCCGCCAAGGACCTTGGCGGCAAAGCCAAAATCCGCGTGACCGGACCGACAACCTTCGATCCGCAGCGGCAAGCGCAGATGTTTCTCGCCGAGCTTGAGACCAAGCCGGACGTGCTGGTGGTCGTGAACGTCGCGCCGCCGCTGTTCACCCAGCCGGCAACGGAGGCGCAATCGCGCGGCGCCCAGGTGGTGTGGATCAACGTGCCGCCGATGCCGGAAGTCAAAAACGCGCTGTTTGTGGCTTCGGACGCTTTCGGCATGGGGCAGACCGGCGGCGCGATCGTTGCTGCCGCGCTTGAGAAGAGTCTGAATAAGCCGGCCGCAGAGATCACGGGCGACGTCGTCACCGCGGTCTGCGTGCCGGGCCTGACGGTTTTGGAGAACCGGTTGGCCGGCGAAGTCGCTTACCTCAAAAAGAAAATGCCGAAGATCAACGTGCTCGCGAGCTTCGATTCGAAGCCTGATCGCGAACGCAACTTCGCACTATGGGACCAGGCTATCCGCAAGACGCCGAAGGCGCTGACGTACATCGATCCTTGCGAAGAAGGCGAGGAAAACGTTCCGAAAATCCTGGAAAACGACAAAACCAAGGTGCCGCTGGTCAGTTACGATACTCCGGAAGAAGTTCGTGACGATATCGCCCAAGGCCTGATCACCGCCGGCGTACCGGCGAACTTCTTCTCGCAGTCGTACCTTGCCACTTACATCGCGGCAAAAGCGTTGCTGGAAGGCAAGCCGATCCCAACGGGCTGGGTGAAGGTGCCGCATGTGACTGTCGATAAGAGCAACATCGCTGACTATCAAAAGGCGTGGGAAAAGCCTGAAACCGGTCTGCGTGCGTTCTACAACGCGCAGATCGAGGCGACACGCGACCATCTGCCCGCCACGCTGCCCGATCCAGATCAGTACACCCATCCGGTGCAGCAATAAGGTCTGGAGGAGTACCGCCTCGTTCCAGCGGTACTCCTCGCTTCCGCACAGGGAGGCGATGGCCAGGGTGACAAGGGCCGCGATCTACTCGGCAAAAAATGTCAGCAAGCGCTTCGGTGCCGTGCTGGCCCTCGATAATGTCGATTTCGATGTTATCGAGGGAAAGGTCAATGGTTTGGTCGGCGCCAACGGCGCCGGCAAGTCGACGTTGCTCAAGATCATCGCTGGAGCGATGAGCCCCGACAGCGGCGAGTTGTTGCTCGACGGCCGGCCGCTGACGATGAACTCGATCAACGACGCCGCGCGCGCCGGCATAGCCATCGTCTCCCAGGAACTCAGCTTGTTTCCGGCGCTCAGCGTCGAAGAGAACCTGTTGTTGGCGCCCGGCGGCAGATCGTGGAGGGCGCGTCGCGCGTTCGGCCGCGAAGCCTACGGCGTGTTCGAGAAACTCGGCGTCAGCGCTCACTTGAAGACGCCCTTGCGCCGCCTTTCGCTCGCCGACCGTCAACTGGTGGAAATTGCGCGTGCGCTCCTGCAAGCACCGCGCGTCCTTATTCTCGACGAGCCAACCTCGTCTCTGCACGTAGCCGAAGTCGAACGCCTGCACGGCATCATCCGCAATCTGCGCGATTTGGGAATGGGCATCGTCTATGTCAGTCATTTTCTCGAGGAGCTGCTGGAGATTTCCGACAACCTCGTCATTCTGCGCAATGGACGGCGCGTGCCTGGGCAAATTGACCCGGCGGTCGATCAATTGCGCCCGGTCGTCACCGCCATGCTCGGCGACACTCCCGAATCCATCGCCGAACGGGCGCAACGCGCCGATAATCTGGCGGCCGCAGCCGAGACGCTGCCGCGGATTGAAGTCGGTCCGCTTCGTGTTGCCGGGCTGAAAGGCCCGACCGATCTTGTCATCGATCGCCTTGAGGTCGCGCCGGGTGTTGTCGTTGGCATCGCCGGTCTGGCCGGCTCCGGCATCGAGGAGTTGTTCGCGGTATTGTTTGGGGTGGCGAGACCAAAAGCCGGAGAAGTGACGCTCCCTACCGGCGCCAAACTGCCGGCAAGTACTGCCGGCGCGGTGAAAGCGGGCATCGCCTACACGCCGGCGGATCGCAAGCAATTCGGACTGATGTTGCGGCAGAGCGTGGCCGAAAATGTGGTTAGCGTACGTGCGCTCACGCTTAAGCGCGACGGTTTCGTTATGCGCGCGGAGCGCCTGCGCCGCGCTGCCGCGGAACGCTGCCGTCAGCTTGGCGTGATCGCCGGTTCGATGCATCAACCGGTGGGGGCGCTGTCCGGCGGTAATCAGCAAAAGGTCGTATTTGCCAAATGGATCGAAGCGGCGCCGGCGCTTCTGATCCTCGACGATCCGACTCGCGGCATTGATGTCGGCGCCAAGCGCGAAATGCACAGGATCATGCGCAACCTCGCGCAATCGGGCAGGGTCGTGTTGTTCTATTCGAGCGATCCCGGCGAGATCGTCGCCGTGGCTGATCGCGTCATTGTTTTTGTTGACGGCGTTCTGACGCAGGAGCTCGAGGGTGAAACACTCACCGAGCACGAGTTGGTGACGGCGATCAACACCGGCGTGAAGCCAGTCGCTGACTTCGCCGCCTGACGCCGGTGGTCGCTAAACCGCAAAGCTTCGCCGCCGCCAACGTTATTAAAAGAGAACAATGAGGAGGGATTTAATGTGGAATTTGCGCGGAAAGGTCGCGATCGTCACCGGAGGCGGGCTTGGAATTGGAGCCGCCATTTCGGAAGTGCTGGCAACGGCGGGCGCGGCGGTCGCCATCGCAGACATCAACCCAAAAACCGCAGCGCCCACCGTCAAACGCATCACCGATGCCGGTCACAAGGCGAAACTTTTCGAGCACGATGTGACGAGCTGGAAATCCTCCTTTGCCCTCGTCGAAGCAGTTGAAAAGGAATTCGGCCCGATCGACATCCTCGTCAACAATGCCGGGGTGACCAAGTGGCAGCCCTTCGTCGAAATAGCCGAAGCCGATTGGGACCGGGTGCTCGACATTAATCTCAAAGGGCAGTTTCTTGCCGCACGCGCGGTCGTCCCCGGAATGGTCAAGCGGCGCAGTGGGCGAATTGTCAATCTCGGCTCAGTCACCTCAAAACAGGGTTACGCCAACGCGATTCCCTACTGCATTTCAAAATTTGGCACGATGGGTTTCACCCAAGGCCTCGCCAAAGAGCTCGCGCCGTTCGATATCACGGTCAATACGGTGTGCCCCGGTATCGTGATGACGCCGCTGCACGACGGGCTCGTCGAAGACATGGCCAAGCAGCGCGGAGTTTCATTCGACAAAGCCAAGGAAGACTTTGTCGCCTGGATTCCGCTAAACCGGCCTCAGGAGCCGGTGGATGTGGCCAACATGGTCGCTTATCTCGTTTCGGATTTCGCGCGGAATTTGACTGGCGGCACGTATCACGTCGATGGCGGCATGGTGATGGACTGATCTCCCGTAATGGCGGGCGGCCGCTCGCCGGCGCTACCTTTGAGGAAGCAATCATGGCCACTTCTCGAACGGCTTCTTGTGCTTGCGGACAACTGCGGGTAAGCGCCACCGGTGAACCGGCGCGTGTCGGGATATGCAACTGCACACAATGCCAAAGACGGACCGGGGCGGCATTCGCTGTCGGTGCGTTCTTTCCGAAGGGACAGATTGCCGCCATTGACGGCGCGCACAAGACGTTCCGTCGCTCATCCGATTCCGGCCGTCAGCTCGACTATCATTTTTGTCCGGAATGCGGCTCGACCGTGTTCTGGAATTTGGATGCGGCGCCCGAGCTGACAGCGGTTGCGGTCGGATGCTTCACCGATCCAGCGTTTCCCGTGCCGACCCGAGCAATCTGGGCGGCACATAAGCTTGACTGGGTCGAGTTTCCTTCGGGCGTGCCGGTTGCCGAAGGTCAACCTGGATAGACGTTTGGCGATAAAGCGAAGCTCTAGCGAAACGTCGGGCGGAATAATGACCAGCGCACCAAAAATCGAAACCAAATACCACACCATGTGGATCGGCAATGTGCGCAATTTGTCTTTTCAGGATCAACTGAAAACGACGGCCGCGGTGGGGCTCAATGAAATGAGTATGACGCCACTCGACGTTGATCGTAACCGGGCAAAAGGCATCCCGCCTCGCGACATGCTCAAGATGGCCGCGGACTTCGGCGTGAGCCTTCCGATACTCGATCCCATGGCAAGCTGGGCGCCGCATTGGCGTTCGGGAATATCCGATCCGGGCTTCATGGAGTTTCTCGGCTACTCGTCGGACGATTTCTTTCGCATCGCTGACGAACTGGGCGTTTCCGTCATGACGGTGATCGGTACGTTGCAGCCTGGTCTCGCCTCGGTGCCGGAAATCGCCGAGAGCTTTGGATTGCTGGCAGATAAAGCCGCCTCGCACGGCCTCCGCTGCATCCTGGAGTTTATTCCAATCTGGGGAATTAAAGACCTGCGGATGGCGTGGCAAATCCTGCAAATCGCCGACCGCCCAAATACCGCGTTGGCATTCGATTTCTGGCACTACATTCGCGGCGGTCGCGACGACGCCTTGTTGCGGTCTATTCCGGGAGACCGGATTGCCTATGTGCAGGTCACGGACGCAGAAGCTGAACTGCCGCCTGGGCGGTCGCTGGAAGAAGATTGTTTGTTCAATCGCCTGCAACCCGGCGAGGGCGCTTTGCCGATCAAAGAAATGCTCGACATTCTTTGCGAGATCGGCGGGACAGAGAGAATAGGGCCTGAGGTTTTTTCAGCGAAGCTCGATGCCTTGCCGGCCGACGCGATTGCGCAGGAGTTGCACGACCCCTATTGGCGCGCACTCGCCCAATCCGGGATCAGTCGGCCTGCACACTAATTCAGACAAATCGAGGAGGGTGTTTTGCCAGGACTTGTAGAGAAGAAGTCGATCATCGTGACCGGCGCCGGGAGCGGCATCGGCGAAGCGATCGCGCGGGATCTCGCCGCCCAAGGCGGGCGTGTCGCTATTGCCGATATCAACCTCGCTGCGGCCGAGCGCGTCGCCAAAGCGATTGGCAAGGACGGCGGCGAGGCGGTTGCGCTTCAGGTTGACGTGGTCGATCGAGCGAGCGTCGAGCGCATGATCAAGGCGGCGGTTAAGGCCTTCGGCCGTCTCGACGTTATGTTCAACAACGCCGGCATCAGCAAAGCCGGCCTATTTTTGGAAGCGACCGAGGCCGACTTCACTCGCATCATGAACATCAATGCGCTCGGCGTGCTGATCGGCATGCAGGAAGCGGCGAAGCAAATGATAGTCCAGGGCGGCGGCGGCAAGATTATCAACACCGCCTCGATCGCCGGAAAGGTTGGCGAGAAGATCGCCACTATTTATTGTGCCAGCAAGGCGTGCGTCATTTCGCTGTCGCAAGCCGGCGCCGAGGCGCTCGGCGAGCACAACATCACGGTTAACTGTTTCAGCCCCGGCTTCGTCAAGACTCCGCTATGGGACGGGTTGGACAAGGACCTGATGAAGGCCGGCTATCGCGATGAGCCAAACGCCGTCGAAGAACTCGCGCGGAATAAAGCCATCCTGAAGCGGGTGTCGACGCCGGAGGATCTTGTCGGTGCGACCACATTTCTTGCTTCCGATAGGTCGAACTACATGACCGGTCAGAACCTGATGGTCGAGGGCGGCGTGCGGATGGTGTAGCTGTCCGGTTTGGCTGGGCGCGGTTGTGCCTAGGCCGCACCCAGCATCACGTCACGCAGCCAGCAAAACGCCGGGTCGTAGGCAAACCGCGAGTGCCAGATCAAATATTCCGTGAAGGACGGCATTTCGAACGCGACGGCGAGCATGCGCAAGCCCGACCAGCCCGGAGCCGTTTCCATCATGCGAGCCGGCAGGATGCCGACTGATCCGCTGCCCCGCACCAGCGCCGGGATGACGTTGAAGTTCGGCACGGTACGGACACTATTGGCGCGAGTGCGAAATTGGTTTGCGGCGCGCAGTTCGCTCGTCTGCATGGTGACGCCGGCGAACTGGGCCATCACGTGCGGATATTCGAACAATTGCTCCAATGTGACGATACCGCGCAGCGGGTGGTCCTCGTCAACAATGCAGCAATAGGATTCCGAAAAAAGCATATCCATCCGGAGTAATTGGTCGGAAGCGGCCTCCGCCTGGCTCAATGGATTTCCGGTCACGCACAAATCGACCGTGCCGCCGCGCACGTGTTCGAGCGGCGAGTTGATCGGCAGAATGTCGTAGCTCACGTGCGGCGCTTGCTGTTCGATGCGGCGAAATACGGTCGATAGATAAACGGTGGTGCTGTAATCGGAGGCCATGATGCGGAATTTGCGCCGATCCTTCCTGGGATCGAACAGCGGCTTCGCCGAGATGGTTGAATCAATTTGTAGAATTGTCTGCCGCACCGATATGGCCAGCGACTGAGCGAACGGGGAGAGGT
>CAWJUQ010000017.1:0-251306 GCA_963846055.1 uncultured Alphaproteobacteria bacterium | reverse complement strand
AACCGGGGGTTGGGGGTTCGAAGTCCCTCCACTCCTGCCACGCCCTTCGCTAAGGGTTGAGTTGCAAAGGTTTTTTGTCGAGTTGGCAATTTTCGGTCCTTAAGGTTGGCAAATTCTGTTCGCTATTCGGGCTGCTTCTTGGCTGGGAAAGCAGCTAGAGTTTTGGTCATTCCTTCAGTCGCCATCATCGCCTTGTTGGCTGCTTGGACGTAGGTACGGATTCGCGCATATCCTTGTGTCCGCTGATCGACGCGATGTAATCCTCACTGCAGCCCGCCTCAGCCATGCGCCGTAAGAAGGCCTTACGCAGTCCATGTGCCGAACAATGAGGCAAACCCACCTCGTTACAGCGACGCCTGAACCAATTGCCAAATCCGGCCAACTTGTGTGCATATCGAATAGCAGCAAGCCGGCGACCGATGGTCGAGGGTCGCATGCTGCGAGTAGCTTCATGCGCCAAAAAGGTGGCTACTGTGCTGGCGTCCGCCGGCAGTGACGTCACCGCGCAACTCTCGCACCAGGCCCTGAAGATCTGAAAGTCGGTTTTATAGGCCCGCCGTGTGGCTGCAGCCTTCTCAGCGTGAGCGTATTCGGCAGCGGCTGCGATTTCCACGGCGGGCAGCGTGGACGAATGAGCGACGGTGCTAAGGGCTTGCGCCCCTGCCGGCGTCAAGTACGCAGCTCGCTTCAATTTGGTCCGCTTGGCAACCATATCCGGCGCCCGTTTTGCTTCCGAGAAGACGAGTTATCGGAACTAAAACAGAGAAAAAGAGAGAGCGCTCGAGGCAGCGCTCTCCTCCTTCAGTGCACTGCTATCGGCTCGCCATCGTCGCGCACAGGGACGCTGGCAACCTGGCCGGTGAGTATTGCTGTTCCCATTGCCTTTAGAAGATCGTTTGGAACAATCAGCCGCGCTTGAACGACGCGGACAACCGGCTCGGCTCGCCGTACAAGCCCGGCCGGGATCAAAAATCCTGCTGCGCCCGCGGTGAAACGTGAGGGCGAGGAGGATTGGTCGTGAACCGGCCCAACTCGCTGTCCGGGTGCGATGCCTGCGGTGCCATCACACGCGCCTTCTGAGCGACCAGGATCTGATTGAGGTCGGTGTATCCGCGAATGCGCCGATAGCAGCTTTCGTAAACGTCTTCGATGCACCAAATGCGGAAGTCGCGGCGTCATGGCCAATCGAGTTGCTAAAACGTAGCGGCTGCCAACGATTGCGCGCCTAGAAGAGTGCTCGGTTAAGAGCAACGGAATAAGACACGGCTCGGCGGTCGGTGCCGTCTGCACAGACGATTAATCAGGATGTTGGTGAAAGTGATCGGCCCGACTGCGGCGGCCGTTAGGGGCATCACCCGCCGGCTCAACCTATCCTTGCATCAGTTAAGGGTTCACTGTATAGTTAGCGAATAGTGAAGAGGGTGGCGTATGAGTTTCACTCAAACCCAGGTCGATGAAGCGTTCGCGGCGCTAGGGTTGGGGCCGCCGGACGCGGGTGAATTGACGGCGATCGAGTGCATCAACGGTCCCGTCGTATTCGTCGGTTACTCCCAGTCGGGTCAACAGTTCGAGTTTCCTGTTCTTGCGGCCACCCAGATCATCGCCGAGTTGCCGGAAGTTCAAACGGAAGTCGCGCCCGTCGCTCGGATGTTCGATGCGGCTCTCGGCTACTTCCCCGCAGACCCAACACTCATCGCCATGGTCAAGTCGAGCCTTACGGAACCGCAACTTGCGACCGCTATCGTAGCGTCGCAGGCATTCGCGAACGCGAATAATAGCGGAGTATTGCTCGATCCGAACGCTGCAGTAAGCAGCAGCTTGGTCGAGGCGCTTTTCGTTCGCGATCTTGGCCACGCGCCGAGCGCAGCGACACTTGCCGGATTCAACGGCATGACGAACGCGCAAGCATTCCTCGCGATCGCTACTTCCAATGCAGTAACCCAAACACTTTCTACGAACGTGCAAGGCTACCTCATGGACGTGATTTCGCTTGCCACAGGTATCATCAGCGTTGATCCCCTGCCTGCCGATACTATGAGTATCGTGGGGTCAACGATGCATGTCGCCAGCGCGCAGATCGGTCACGCCGCCTGATATCGACGCTTGAGAATGTACGTGCTCACGTGCATTGGCATTTGCCGGCCGAGGAAGTTTCGGTCCCAGTTCGCATGGTGCTGCAGCTCGCAGGCATTCCGTGGCAGTAACGGCTTAAGGATGTAAGGCGGCCTTTAGGGACCGAGGGAATGTATCAAAGAAAGTGCGAGTGCCTTGAGCGCGTTTAGATATTTGGCGTCGAGAAAAAAATAATCGATGGCTGCTAGGCCGATTATGGCTACGGCCGCGATGCGGTGCATCGCGATCCCTTAGTCGCGACTGCCCTTGATCCGGCTCAGCAACCTGCGCAGCTCCGCGGCGGCTCTCCGGGCGGCGGAAAATACTCGACTAGTGATTGCGCGATTGAGTACCGAATGGCCGTTCTCAGTTTGGCCGTGAAATCCGCCATGTCGCGCAACTCGGCGTATCCCTCGATCTCGTCGTCTAGCTGGTTCACGGGGTTGAGTTCCCCAAGTGCGCCACTGACCCTGTAGACGACAAATGAGTGAGTGCGCCCAACGTTCCCAATTCAAAGGGGGACTACGGTCATTTTCAAATGGGACCATTGACTAGTGTTCCCGTTTCGTTCTTTACTCCAGAATGCCCCAGCGCAAGCGCTATCCGTCGCCATGGTGGGTTCAAGAAAACAGGGAATCTTATGTCGTAGTGGACGATAACGACCAGACCCTCGCCTACGTCTACTTTGAGGATGAGCCGGTGCGGCAATCGACCATGGGGCGCGTCGGCAAAGGTGAAGCCTATCAGCTCGCCCGCGCGATCAGCCGGCTACCGCGCATGCTTCCTCGAGACTAACCGAATACGGCGATGCACGCGACCACAGCGACTATCACCATGGCGATCATCAAAACGAAATCGGCGCGGCGGCCATAATCGGGGCTATCAGTCACGGTGACATTCTCTATGCGCAACAACGACACCGTTCGCCCGACCGGTCGCTTCCGCGGGACCTTCTAATGTCACCCGACCTAATTATCCGTTTAGTTGCCGTATCAGAATTATTCCACTTATAAGTTTCCATCGGTGATGCGCTCGAAACTGAACGGCACTCTGTTATGTCTGATTGGTCCGAAGACGAGCCAGGATGGTCCGACGAAGCGACGGACGACCCGCTCCATGCGGATGATCGCAACTTCTACAAACTCGAGAAGTGGAGCAAGGACGGCACCAAGGTCGATAGGCTGCTTTATGCCGGCAAACAATCTGGAAAAGGCTCGTAAGCTATTTACCGACGCCATCAAACACCGGCCACGGATCAGGCTAACGATCCGAAAGAGGACGCGCGTGCTCTTTCGATGGCCGGAGGAATGACGCAAGGACCGCGGCGGGCTCAGAAGAAGGGTGCAATCGCAATGTGAGCGCCACTTGCCAGGGCGATCACTTCTCGTCGTGCCTACCCCCCAATCCTTGTATTTGGAATAGCTGCCCAATGACTTATCGACCGTTTTGGGGTTATCAAGAACACGTGAGCCAATCCGATAGATATAGAAAGCAAGCCGAAGAGGCTCGATGGATGGCTGCTTACTGCCATAAGCCGGAGAGCAAAGAGGTTTGGACTCGCGTTGCGGAGATGTGGGTCAACCTAGCCAATCTCACCCAAAAGCGAGCTGCAGACCGCCAGATACTTGATCAAGAACACGACGCTGGCGGTGAAAAGGGAGGATTTAACCCGACTAAGCACCCCGGCGGTTAATCCATCCCGTAACTACGCTGGCGGTGGAGATAAGAACAACTGGAAACCCAACCACTCCTTAAAGCAGCACCGCTCGCTATGACAATAACAAGCGGCGCCTCAGTCTGCCAAACCCAGCGCGCTGAGGCTACGGATCGATGCAATGTGCCGCTACCGCTAGCGTGGCAGCAAACCCGTTATCGATGACAGATAGCGTCAGCACGAAAGAGATTGCTACAACGGCCCCACCGCCTACAATTAGCATAAGAACTCTGGACATCCGATAGCTCGCTGTCGGCAGGAACAGAAAGACAGTTGGCAAGCACGGGTGAACAGATTGTTAAATCGGTCTACCGGCTCGGCGTAGTCCTTCTCGAACTTTGCGCCTCATGATCACAGATGAGCTTGCGAAGTGACCGTTCGTCCAGCTTGTGGAGCACGGGAAAGCGTGGAAGGCTAATGCGAACCTAATGGTACACTGGCTAAGTGACCAAGGCCTTGGGGAACTGGCGAAAGGTTTGTCGGCCGCTACAGCTTGGGCTCGTTCTGCTCATCTTCGGCCTGACGCTTGGCCATGGCGTCGTTATTGGAAAATACGACGTCGGCTTTCATCCGATCTATCGGCTGCGTCAGACCTTGGCGATTGCTATCTCTCGTATGCAGATTCCGAGTTCGCTCGGATATTTGGCCCACCAATCGGTCATCGATGCGCTTGACGAAAATGGATTTGGCGTTTTTCCATACGACAAAGGCGTGCATCTCGGTCTCGAAGGCTGGACCGAGCTACTCGCGGACCCGGCAAGACTAGACGCCGCGTTAAAACAAGCAACCATTACGCCCATCGATCCGACGCTGCCGCCGCAACTGATCCACGGCAATGAGCTTGGCTACGCGGATTACGTCTACGCAGCCTTCCGCTTGTTTGGGCCGCACTTTGCCTCACTTTATTATTTCTATTTCGTGCTGCTTGGTATTGGCTGCATCCTGTTCATCGTCGAGTTCCGCGCCTCGCCGTTCCTCATGTTTTTGCTTTCCGTCTATCTCGCGGGACTTTTCTTTCTACAGAATTACGCCGCAAGCCAGGGCGACCAGCTTGCAACGCTCGCTAATAGTCGATTGTTCGATGCGCTTTCGCTTTTGCCAGCCATGCACGTGTTCCTAACCGTCTGGCTGCGTATGCCGTGGCGAAAGCTCACGGTCGCCACGGTCGCGGGCCAGTCTGCACTGTTAGCTTTCCTTATTGAATGCCGCACCACGTCGCTATGGCTTATAGCGATGATAGTTGCCGGCGCTGCAGTAACGATAATCCAGGGAATATCGTCCGAAAGAAGCTGGCGCGAAGTTAAGGGGGGATGGCCGGCTGGGATCGCAGTCGCGCTATTGGCGCTTCACATGACTCTATCAGGTTCAACGCCAGTGAACTCTATCAATCGGAAACTGAGTATCACATAATTTGGCATGAAGTTTTATTGGGCATGCTTACATCCAATCAAGAACTGAAACGCATCTACGTTGGCAAAGTTACAGAACTAGAAGACGATCAAACCGCTTACGACGCAATTATGAAAGATCTAAACAGGCGTAACGACGACACGTCGCCCGTCGCCTATCGTGAGCGTGGCCAAATCTATATCGACCCAAGCCGCAGCAACCTGGCTTACGAACATCTCGCGCGCTCGCTTGCCCTCAGGATAATTATCGCACACCCGCTGTTGGTCGGTGAGAGCATCCCTGAAAAATTTGCCGAACAGATCGACGGTTTCACGATGGATGGCGGAATGAAAGTATCCAATTTGGGAAGTGCAATCGGCTTTACCGCAGCGGCCGGGCTGCTCTGGATTATGTGCGGAGGCGTTCGAGCACCAGTTCGCCGTCTGCCGCGGGGCATAGCCGCCGTCGCGATCGTGTTGGCCTGCGCCCTCGTTCCTCCCTTGATCGAGCCAAGCAATTTTTCGGTTGGAACTTTGTTAGCTTTCCTGATCGCGGCTGTCGCGGGTGTGGTAGCGCTCGTTATCTTGGCTGCACGGCTAGTCGAAATATTGCCCGGGTGGACGCCGCGGCCCGATCGCTCTAGCGCATCCACTAAAGCTGCGGCGTGACGCGGCGGACCGCAGCATTGGCCGCGCATCAGGCTGACGATCCCACAACGGACGCGTGTGCTGAAGCGGTGGCCTGAGGAATGACTGGGGCTGAGCGATAAGTTGCCAGAGTCGCTGCGACGCTAATAACCGTCGAAAAGGCCTTCTGAGAGTATCAGGAAATCATCGGCAGGATCGATAATTCCAGAAAGCGCCGCGCCACATTCCTGGCAACGGAGCTGATAGCTTTCAAGTCCGAGAGAATTGATTTGGGGTTGTGTGCTGCGCCGGAAGTCGATTATCGCGCGGCACTTTGGGCAGCGCGGTATATTGGTTAATGTTTTGCTCGAAGGATCCCTGTCCATCGCTGCAACCTGTTTAGGCCAGCGAAACATGCGTTGAGTTGACGCTCCACGGCATGTTGGAATTAACGTTACGCCTCGTGTGCACCGTAACCTTAATTGCGCGCTGGCGTGGAGCGCGTCGCGGCGGCGTGCTCATCTTCGGGCGGGGTCGGATTGTTGAACTTAAACCGATGCCGGCCCTAAGCCCCAGGCGCCGCGTCAGCTCTTGGGGCTCTCAGTTGGCTGGCCGGCAATCTTGCCGGCCTGAAATCAGCCGCCGCAACATGCGGGCAACGGTATCGATATCCTTAGATGAGTTTCCCCATGTCCTCCCTCGTTTCGCCGATGAAAAGGCGCGGCCGAACCTAAAACATCTGCCGCCCCGGGCGGGATCGGCCGGAGGGTTGCCTTACGAACTTATTAACCTGATGCCATTGAAATAGCAGCTAGCAAACAAACAGAATGCGTTCGCGCCATGACGGATGAAGTGCCTCTTCTTTGAGGTCACCCATTGTCGAAAAAATCGCCATCAAATTCGGCACGGCAGACTTTGGCAGCAAAACGGCTTACGCGGTCGCCGTAAATTACGATCCTACGGTACGTGCCCTGTATGTGGGTCGCAGAGCGATGGAAAGCCGCATGTTGGGCTGGGATGGTTCCCCGCAAAGTCGCGAGAGCGACGTGCGCCCAAAGGAACGAAACCAAATTCGTCGTCTCCGTCAATATTCAGCGGCTGCATCTGAACGCCGACGCCTATGCATCGCTACGCCCGGCGGACGTCCCGTCGGCCTGTCGGTGGCGTATTTGAACGAGGAAAAGCAAAATGGCTTGGGTCATTCATTACCGAGATGTGATCAAAGGACGCGAGGTGACCTCTAGCGAGATCTGCACGCGCGAGAGTGCGATGGATCGAGCGCGCACGCTATTCTGCGAACCCGGTTGCGCTCTCTCACATCGTCGGCCCGAATAATCAACGCATCGAGATACCGGAGATCAGCAAGTGGCGCCCTGGGAAGCAGCCTGCGCCATAATGCGGGTGCGTGAGAGCGCGCGAACGAGAAGGCCGCCCTATGGACCGCGGTCACGGTAGTCTTAGGAGCGTGGATGCGAGCGCGTAACGCGAAGGGCTGACGGCAAATGGTCGGACAGTTTGGTGAGCTTATCGCTAGAGGCACGTTCGACGCAGTAGGCTATCACTCGATAGGTCGCCGAACGCGATATGTTGGGATGACTGCCGTGAATGGAAATGAGCTGATCAGTCCCGGCAAGAACGTTTGCAGCAGCTCGACATTTTGCTTCGCTAGCAAAATCGAGAATTGATGTCGTCGTGCCGACACCACCGATCGATGTCCCGCTGGCTAAGAACGTAATTATTATCAAGGTCCACACGCAGTAAACTCGGTCAAGGTTCGTTCCGGTACTCTCGCCGTTCGCAATACGCGCAACATACGCATCGCCATTGCGCCCTGCGGTCATACAGAAGGCGGCTTTTTACTTCCGAGAAGACGGCTTATCGGAACGAAAAAATGCAGCAGCCGATGCCGCGACTACGAGCAATCACGAGGTGATTGATTGGGCGCTCCAGGCTCGAGTAGCCTGAAATTGAGCCGCCCAATCGCAACCGGGCGACTTGGCGAGACGCGATAAGCTCGGATGTACAGTAATCGCGGACTCGTCGTCTCCCGAAGCGGCAGCAAATCACGCCGCGGGAATAATTGACCCACTTGCGCGATCGGCGAAACTTCTCTGGGAATCAACGATCATCGGCCCCAAGGCACCAAGGCCGAGAACGCTAAGTCTTGCCGGATCGCGTTCGCCCTTTTCCATCGCTTTGATAATTCGTTGCGCGATGACCTTGCGGACAGTATGAGAGCGGCTCGCAATGCCGAGCCGAGCGCACGCCAAGTCCAGCGCCTGAAACTTTATCCGCGTTTCGCGCTCGTCGAAGGAGCGTACAAATTGTAGTATGGTAGCCATCGAAGACCCCTCCAGTGCTGGACGACAGTGCCTCAACAGGAATTTCCGCGGCGTATAATAAACTCGGCAAATTTTACTGAATGACGGGTGCTTGAACACGATAGAAAATAGCCGGCAGCTCTATCGGCGCTCAGATTAGGGAAGTGCGATTAACGAGCCAGTAGCTCATCAGCGGCTATTAGAGACCGCTGTGCCCGGTCATTCGACTTTGCTGACTCTTGCGGTTGTTACGCCGGCGCTTACCGGGTGCCTTCTGCTGTTGTCGTGGCTTCAGCACCGACGAGTAACTGCCCTTGCTCTGTGGGGCGTGGGCTTCATTAACGCGTCTGTCGCAACGACGCCTATCATCGTCCTCCGCGGCACGATTTCCGACTTCTGGTCGATTATCGTCGACAACGCACTTCTGGCTGCCACTTATGGAGTCCTGTGGTGTGGCGCGCGGAGAATAGACGGCAAGAATGCCTCAATCCCGCTGGCAATAGCAGGGGTGCTATTGTGGCTGGTAACGTGCTCCGTCGGGCCTTTCTACGCTCAGCCGAAAGCCCTGGCCACCGTTATGGTGGCGATCGGCATCGCCTACACTTTACTCGCCGCGTTTGAGCTCTGGCGTGCACGTGGCGACGATGTATGGCGCTGGCCGATCATAGCGCTGCTTCTCGCTCATGCCATCGCCATCCCCATCCACATTCCGCTTGCTGGGACATGGGCCCATCCCGATCCTTCTGACCTCGATTTGCTAACTTTTGCCATCTTCGAAGGCGCATTCGTTTGTATCAGTACGGCCTATCTGTTCGGAAGCCTCGTTAAGGACCAGATCGCCGCGCGCTACCGGCGCGCCTCCTTGACTGATCCGCTGACCGGCGTCGCAAACCGTCGCGGTTTCTTCCAGAAATGCGAACAGCTGTTGACGCGGGCGCGCTTCGCGAGCGAGCCGACGGCCCTCATTATGTTCGATCTCGATCGCTTCAAGAACATCAACGATCGATACGGGCACTATGTGGGCGATGAAGTGCTTACCGCATTCTGTCGGCTGGCACTTCGCACCTTCGGCCAAACGAGCTTTTTGGCCGGATCGGAGGTGAAGAGTTTGCCAGCCTGCTACCAAATAGGGGGCGCGATGAGGCCCTCCGGCTGGCAGAAAGTGTGCGAGCGGCGTTTGAAGCCGCCCGACACACCGTTGGAGAGCTTACACTGAGCGTCACTGTAAGCGCGGGCGTTGCAATCGCGCTTGATTCCGGCCTTGACCTCGACGCGTTTCTGCAGGAGGCGGATCAGGCGCTTTACCGCGCCAAGAAAGCCGGCGGCAATTGTATCGAACAATCCCCAGCTTCGGCCGAAACCCCGCTAAGCAGGCGCGCGGCATAACTGTTGGCCTTGGTCGGCACTGGTTGGGCCGCTTGCCAATCTCGAGCGGCGGTGTTTTCAGCACTAATGACACGCGCGGAGATGCTGGATTGTAATTCTCCCTACCCTAATTCGAATGTCGTCATTTTTCGTCGAGCGTGGCGCGTAACTGTCCTTATCAGGAGCCGAGCACACCAAGTTTGAGAGCCTACGCTTCTGCTTTCGATCTGTATTATCAGTCGCGCGCGTTCTTAGACCACATACGAGCTCACGGTGTTTTTCCGGTGCAGATGCACCGTGCAGGCCAATCCCAGCGAGCGCGCAATCCGCTGATGACCCGGTCATTCGACCGATATTGCCCGTTAGAAAACGGCCGATAAGGAGCGCGCCGGAGACGTCACCAACGTTCGGCTTCGAGTTGTTGGCTCTCACTTGAGCCTCGACCTTCGCCGCCGCCGCGTAAATAAAAAGGGCGGCTTCGGCCGCCCTTTTAGGAACCTAGCGGACTTTGCGGGCGTTTAAAGTCGCAAGGACGGATAGCAAGATGAGCATGATCCGGTTTCCGAAGTTCGACCCTTTCGAGGTTACCATCGCGATGCTTGGGGCGGCCTTTTTCGTCGGGCTTAGTCTGGCCCTCTAAACCAGGCGCTTGCCGAAAGAGGATTTCCACTTTCGACGCTGACGACGTGAGGTTGGTTTGGCGTCAGGAGCATGAGTAGCGTGAACAGACGAGTACGACCCCCCGCGCCCGATCCCTTGCTAGCCAAAGTTCTTTTCGGCTTGCTGGTGACCGTCTTAATTGCCAGCGAGGCGGTCTTATGTTCTGGTATCGCCACTATACCGGAGAGCTGGCCCTTAGGATAATCGCAGTCCGAACTGGGAAAGCGCGGCGGTCGGCACGGACGGCTCTCAGGTCTTAGACCGAAAACCGAGCTTGGGAAGCGGCGGCGTTTCCAAGGGATAGACAAAGATGCACCCAATGAGGGGAGGATCAGAATGACTCGGTTGATAGCTATTGCTGGTTTTGCCTTGGTGCTCGCTACCTCGGCGCACGCGACGACGGTCGCACCGCTTCATCAGCCGGACAGTGCGATCACAAATGTCGCTTTCGCCTGCGGTGTTGGGCGGACACGCGTTGGCGGTATCTGCGTCGCTAGAACCACCATCCGCCAGGAGCGGAGATGCGTCCGATGGACCGGGCACCTTTGCGCGGCCTGGTATTGATGTCGCCTATGCCCCGAAGGACATGAGGCCTCGCCAATCGAGAGGGCAGAAGGCCACGACCGTAACCAAAATCCTGCCTTGCCGTGGAACGTGATGCCGGCACTGTGCTCATCTCCGACCCTGGGCGGGCCCCGATACCCGAAAATTCCCACCCTGCCTATTGAGCCTCAGGTTGAACACCCTTCTCCGCCTGGGGTTCTTTATTTGTTTGGCAGGCAAGGCGCGACGACGCCGCGCTGCCGCTGAACGGGCCGTTCCCACGATGATGAGCGAGTGGTGGTGCGAAGACGAGCTTGAATGGTTCGACGAAGAAACGAGCGATCCCCTGCTCGCGGACGACCGCAATTTCTACAAAGTCGAGCGTGAGCTGTTCGCCGAAGCCGCCTGATCTCTGACAGCGTTTGCTCGCGAGCTACTCCTTAATCTTCTCGATGTCTTCGACGTATCTGGCGAGTTTGCCGATCGTCTGGGCGATTTCATCCAGCTTTTGCTCTTACGCGCGCGCTCGCAGAGCGCGGTTGATGTGTATTTTGACCTGCTGGCGCGACAGCATGGATGAGCCCAAGTCGATCAACGGTAACGGCACCGCGTATTTCGGCTGGGCAAGTAGCATGACGCAATTGGGTGGGAAATTTATCCACGCGGCTTCGGTTTTCGTCGCTGGCCGGGCGCGTGCGGAGCGATATCCGAACACCTCGTGGTCGATCAACCGCGCCTTCAGCATCCGTTCCGCTTCAACGCTGTCGGTCGCCGACACCCAGTAGTCCAATCGGGATGATGCCCTCGACGCTTTCGAAACGCACCGTCGACTTGTAGGGTGCATCCGAGCCTCCTCCTAAGTGAGGAGGACTATCGAACGCTTCAAATCTTACTAAAATTCTAACGAGCCCCAGGATCAGTGGGAGTACGACGCTGCGCGAATTCCTAGAGGGTTTTGCGACTGGGATGGCCACGCTGGGGCTTAGCACCCGTACGCCCCGCTAATGCGCAAACAGCCGAACGAAACAAGCCACAATCAACACCGCTACGACCACCGCGGCGAGGGCAACGGTAGGCACATCCACAACGTGTTGATCGGATGTGCGTCGGCGGGATGGATGCTCAGTCATCTGAACACCCAGTTTAATGGCAAATGGCCACCGTCGTAACTTAATTCCGAGCCGCCCTTACAAGCACCAGGCGCCACGCCGTCACGCGTTTCCAATCTTCAATGAAAAGCCCCAGCAGTCCAGAGCAAACCGCCCGGGCTGCGCAGGTCGTCGGAGTGAAGCAATGAGGGAATTGTCCGCACCTTTAGCGCCTGTCGCGCAGTATGTGACGCAGTCGCCGCTTGTTGGGACTGTGACTTGCTCATTGAAGGCGCTGTGAGCATGTCGAACGCGGCTGCGTAGCAAATTCTGGGCGGCTTCACGGACAGAGGGGGCGGAAATGAACAGTAAACCACAACCCCTCAGGCGCCAACCGATGGCTTCCATAGCTAACTTTAGTTCACTGCGTCACGCCCTCGACAGCGTAGATGCGGAACGAGGCGTATTTGTTGCCGACGGAGTTCTCTAGATCCATGGCACCTTGGTCGCGCCACTCCTTGACCGCGTCCATATTGGCGAACTGAAGAATGACCACACGATTGGGCGGCTCGCTTCCGGCCAGACTTAGGGTCTTGTGATAGCCTCCGGCCACGTACTTACCACCGTGATCGGCAATATCTTTCTGAGCCGGTTTGAGGAAATTCTGCTTGTAGCCGTCCTCGTCTTTGACCGCGATTTCGGTGACCACGAAGGCAGGTGGCTTGGATTGGGCATGCAAGAGCTGAACGCCGCCTGCGCCAGCCGACAGGCCGCAGATGACCGCAAAAGTTATTTTTACAGCACTTTTCATTTCACCCTCCCTGCAATGCTCGGCGCGCTTCCCGATGCAATCAGCCAATCTCATTCCTCATACTTGATTGGCCTATGCGACAGCCGCGTGACATTCGTCTGTGTTTGTTGTGGAGTAATGCCGCTCCGAAATAAGTGCCGCCTTGACTCCTAAGCATGCGGTCGTCTCAGCGGCCACGATTCCCGCGATCAACTGAACCCTCACACAAGTCGCCTTAGTTTCTGTCCAAACAACAAGCCTCGGCCGCTGGGGAACGGCCGAGGCTACTACAAGGCTGGGGCGCTGCAGCGTCGTCTCTTTCCGCTACGGCGACTTTAATCTAGACCGAGACTGCAAGGACGCAATGTTCGAAAGTGTTTTCCACACCTGATCACAGCAGCAATTCGCAGCAAGAATCAGCCTAACAAAAATGGCGGCCCGGAGCCGCCCCACATATGGCGGTAGTCGGCACACCGCTTCCCGCGGCGGTCTTAGTTCAGATCTTTCTTCGGAACGGAATGGGGCCAGCCGGATTAGATCCAACGTGCAGGCATCAGCACGGCACGCTTACAAGGGGGGGCTGGCATGAAAACAATCGTTTCATTCGCAATATGTGCAATTGCGGCTGTGATCGCAGTTCCACCACCGGCATTCGCGTGTCAGGTTCATAACCGCCTCACGCGAAATACTTCGGCGGTGGTGACGGTTCCACCGCTGGCAGTCGCGTGTCAAATTCACGACCGCCTCGCGCGAAATACAGCGGCAGCGACTGATAAAAAATGTGGGAATGTCTCCTACGTCAAGATGCAAATCAGCGCCTTGACAGCTGATAACTTGACAGCTGGTAAAGAGGGCGCGGAAGCGTGTGGTTTGCCTAACAATGGCCACCGCACCGCAGGCACGCGAGCGGGCTCGATATTTCAGGCTGACTTTTTTTAGCTTTCAACAGACCCGCATTTTCCTGGGCTCTCTGTTTGTTTGGCACCATGGCGCCCGCTTCGGTGGCGATTATTTAGGACGGGTCAACTCGCTTTCTCTCGCGATGCGATCGTGATTTTCATAATCACTTCTGATCGCGTACTCAAACTCCCCCAGCCCTTGCCGGAAATCGCCTGGTAATTCGATAGCGGCCGGATGGCGCGGCGACCGGCGCGATCGACCTTTGCGGCCGGAAATAGACGGTCTGATCGATCTTAAATCTGGCCTCCTCGGCCATCGCGCGGCCCCTGCTTGCTCACTCCGACGGTGCACAGGACGGCATACTGGTCCACTCCGCTTTGTAATTAGGGTTACGGTTGTGGGGCAGCCCCAAGAGAGGCAAATAGCGGCTTTGGCGGATCATACGTCCGCCAAAAGGCCGGAAAAGATCCCAAGCCGCCAAACGCATAGGAAAATGCACGCGTTCGCGTCCACAAACGCTGACACAAGGGAGCGTTTATTATTCCGTCTCACTACACGTTGGCCGCCCCGAACCAAGGCTTCGCCTTCGGGCCACAAGCAGCGCAGTGCAAAATGCTAAGTCCACTTACCCTCGCGAGCGCGCGCTTTATCAGGAGAGCCATAAATGACGGCCTTTTATATCGGCCAGCACGAGATCAACGACGATGGAGCTTTCGCCGACTACCTCAAAGAGACAATGCCATTCATCGAAAGGCACGGCGCACGTTATCTCACCAAAGCCGGCACACGTGAAATGCTCGAAGGGCAACGACCAAGCCGCGTCGTCGTTGTCGAATTTCCGAGCAAGCAGGCGATCAAGGAGTGGTACAATGATCCCGGCATAGGCCGCTGATCGCCAAGCGGCATGCGGCGGCGCGCAGTGTCATGATCGCGGTGGATGGCCAGTGAGCTCGCCGGCACGATCCCTGACTTCTGCATCGGATCAGTGACTTAGAAGGCGGCGGCGGAGATCCTTTCTCTCAAGTGCAAAATAGTCTTGCAATTTGGAAGCTGGCTGGTTCTTGCAGAGGAGTGGAGGCTCGTATGAAAACTTGTCCAGACTGTAACGGCGATGGTGTGATTGAAAAGGGTACCGACGATGAACAACGGTGCCCGACATGCGGTGGGTCGGGTTTTGTAGCCGACGACAACGGCGGCAACGAAGAAGAAGTAATAAAAACTTCGAGGAGATTTTCATCCTCCGAACAAAAAAGTTAAGCGAGTTCCTCAAGGAGCGCCTTCCCTTCCTGCAGATCGAGCGTATCGAACCCTTCGGTGAACCAGTCGTAGACCGGGGCCAGCAGTTCGCGAGCTTGCGTCACCTTGGCCTGACAGCGCCGAGGCGCGCGAGGCTCATAGCCGCGTGCCCCCAAATCCCGTCGCGTAACCTTAATTCGCGTCGGGTATCGTCGAATATCGGTGGGCTCTTGCGATTAAAAGCCGTCGAAGACGACTTCTTCCTCAGATTATCTCACAGCTTATCTAGCGCGATCATCGCGCCGGTATTTGGGGAATCCCGCCGACGTCTGCATCCTCTATGCCACTGCTATTCACCGTGAAGCCCCTTCTGACGAGGCGGCGATCTCCGCGGCTTGAACAGGACAAGACGCAAGGCAGCGCGTTCCCGGCGACCACGCCGATGTGGCGGCAGTTCTCGCAAATGATAGCCGTCAACGCCATTGCCGCCTGGTGCTTGGTAACGACAATAGGGCTCGCAAGTTAGCAGCGGCTTTACTGACCTGCCCGCTCAATCGCGCGGACCGCAAGCCGATCGTAGTCGTTGGCCAATTTTAGGATGTTCGCCTTTATGCCATCTTCGTCCATGGGTTCGGCAATTGCTCGCATTTCGGCCGCACGGGCCAGCCAATGCTTCGATTTGCTGATCTGGTCAGACAGCATTTCAACTAGTCCCGTTCCAAGCCAAATTGCCAATCAGAAAAGCGACGTCAAGGCTCCGCAGCCCGCCATGCCGATCAGCCACACGGCCCAGTCGAAAGGTTTCAAGCTGAACAGCCTGCCTTCGCTCATGACATGCGCCAGCATCGCGGGTGCTCGTGTTTGTTCGTGGCCAACTGGAGTATTGCCACCATAACGCTAAACTGGGCGCAATGGCTGTAGCCCACCGGTTACACGGCAGAGATATCGGCCGCAAAGTAGTCCTTTCGCGCCGATACTGGCGCCGTGTGGCAGAACTGCAACTAAAGAAAAGCTACGACCGATGAGTTCGACCGGCCTCCGAGCACTGGCACGCTAGGCTATTACTTCGTTCCGAGTTCACCCGGAGGGGATGGCCTTACGGAGCCAGAGACAATCCCACTTGGTTGTTGCTAGTCCTCGCGCCAATAATAGACCTGCTGGCCGTTTTTGATTGACAAACCTTGCACCGTTGGCATTCCCAAGCCACCCTCGCGGTTCTGGAACGCAGCGCCCAAAGGTCGTGCAATCAGCTGGCTACGAATTGACGTCGATTCCGACGATACTCGTCACCGTCGGCGACAAAGCGAAGTCGAGGAAGGCTTCGGCGTTCGTCAAATCCGCGAAGCCGGCCAATGTCGCTGGCGAAGGGAGGTGGCCGAGCGTGGTTTGGAATAGGCTGTCAACAACATTGGGGCTTGCTGGTGCGTTAGGGTCAACAGCCATGCCGCCATTGTTCACGTTGGCGAACCCTTGGGAAGACACGAATGCTGCTGCGATCTGGGTATCGCTGATATTCAGTGCATTCGTCGAGGACGAGGTCGCCGGTGTATGACCAATTCCACCCTCCATGACCTGAACCATATGCAAATACGACAGGAGCGGTTCGATGAGGAAAATCGACGGTCCAGTTACTGCTGACATTGATCCGACGCTCCCTATGACACCGGGCACATCCGCTCCGCCAACCTAGACTGGCGACTGAGTTCCGGCAACCGCCCGACGCGTGTGCTCCAGCAATGGCCAGAGTAACGGCCTTCCGGCCGTTCCTATTGCTCGATCGCCGTCAGCATCAACGAAGCAACGACCGCAAAGCCGAGGGCCATTGCGACCACGACATAAGGGTCAATCATCTTTTGCTCCCTGAAATAAAAGGCCCCGCCGGTTCGACCGACGGGGCCAGTTAGTCCACCAAGCACGTAATAAGGCGCCAAGTAAGTCGCAGCAAGCGCCCGCCGTAACCTTAATCCCGCTCGGTCGTGGAATGTGACACGGCAGCGTGCTCACCTTCGATCCGGGCGAACCAACATCCTGGCACATCCTAGAAAAGAAGTTCGGCCCCATTGAGCCCCAGGCGTCCCTCCGCGCTTGGGGCTCATTGTTTGTTTAGCTGGGCAATTCGTTGAGCCTACTCGCACGGAATTTCTTTCTCCGCCCTAATGAAGAATGCCTCCAGCGATAAGCTCACGCAGTTATCTGACCATTTGCCGTCGCCCCTTCGCCAGTAGAAGCTCACGTTCACAGTGCGGATACGGGCGAGTGGGATTTCGAGCCCGCTCTCGGTTATTTCGTCAAACTTCGCACGAACACGCACGCCATTATCTGCGCGGAGCTGGTAGCAGTGTCCCTCTAAGATTTGCTCGGGCAAAAGGTTATCGGACATGCGTAATTCTCGCAGGCGAGAGGTCAAAATAGATCCGCCGAAGCCGCCAAAGTCACGTCGAATGCCGCATGCTGCTTATTCGGGACGTCCCAACGCATCTGACAGGCGTCCCGGCGGTTATTACTTCCGAGAAATATCATTATCGGAACCAAAGCGGTGATAGATGCTACTGTGAGCTGGCGTGCCTTATTGCGCCCGTAAGATATCGCGGCTCAGCACACTTTGCTGAAGCTTGCGCCGATAGCGGCGATCTTTGGTCATCGTTGACTAGACTTTGGCAAGCTGCTCGATCAGCGAGATGATCCTGCGTCGCGTCTTCTGATCGCCGATCTTCCCGAACGCTTGCGACAGAGCGATGCCGTCCCGCGACGAGATAAATTCGTCAATCAGGGGATCACCGGAGCCGAAGTTACCGCCCTTTTTTGTCTGCGCTTCGTCAAAGAAGAAATCTGGCGCAACCTTTAAGACGTTCGCGATCCGCTGCAGCCGGCTGGAGCTGACACGGTTTATGCCCTTCTCGTATTTCTGCACCTGCTGAAAGGTGACGCCGACCGCGTTACCCAAGCCGGTCTGCGAAATGCCGCGCACCATCCGCTGCATGCGTATCCGTGCGCCAACGTGGCGATCGATTGGATTTACGCTTCGCTTTGCCATTGGCCCTGGTCGTGTTTCAAGCGCGCCGTGATTGCATCACGTAACTGGCCCCCTTTGATTCGAGCCGAGGGACTTGTCCCAATTTGTTTTTTGATTGTGCAATTTCTTTATTTCTTAGCCGGATAATGGCGATGCGACTGGTCTAAATGGACAGGCAAGTGTGTGTAAGCCTCTGATCGTTGCGATAGGTCTCTTCGCACTGGTGGTCTGTGACACCTCCCCTGTACTGGCGGGATGGGCATGCATAGTGACCCCCACGCCGGAACCCCCAATGGTCTGGGGTGAGACAGAAGCGGCGGCGCAAGAAGCCGGCCTGCGGCTTTGCCAGTCCTCTCCAAAGGTACAGTCCTCGAATAAGCAATGCAGTATCTTCCATTGTTTTTCGAATATCGATAATCAGCAACAAGCAACCGACCTGTGGTGGCGGATGGTCATCAAGACTTTTGTGACGCCTCCGAAGTGATACATTGAGCTTCGCGGAAGTCACGCGTCGGCGGGGTTGTGACCAAACATTTCAATGAGCCTGAACCGTGCCGCTGGCAAGCGAGCAACGCCGTAGGGTGCTTTTATCTTGGCAAAACAGAATGGTTAACAATTTCTTCAGCGAAACGATGCAGTCTAACCGAGATAGCGGCCGGCAAAGCCGCAGCGCGCCGCAGGGTCGCACGAATTAGGAGGCCGCCATGCACACGATCGCCATGGTTTCGCGCAAGGGCGGCACCGGCAAGAGCACGATCGCCATCGGACTCGCGGTCGCGGCTATGGAGGCCGGTCACCGCGTCTGCGTGGTTGACGCCGATCCGCTGGGAACAGTCACGAACTGGAGCCGGCGCCGTACCTCAGAAGAGCCGACGGTCGAGACCGTTCACGATGGATATGCACTCTTGCATCGCATCCCAGAACTCGCGCGTCGCGGGGTATCTCTGACGATCGTCGATACCGCTGGTGGGTGGAGCGAATCCTCGATAGCGGCAATGGCTGCGGCCAACTTCTGCCTGATTCCGGCGCGACCAGGCCCGGCCGATATCGAAGCCGCGGCGCCGATTCTTGCCGCCGTGCGCGAACGCCGGAAGCCATTTGCGTTCGTGCTCAATCAGGTCCCGCCACGCAGCGCCCGGCTGAAGGCAGCCGCAGGGTGGCTTGGCGAACGCGCAGTCGCTTTGAACATAGCGAATGTGCTGGCATTGCCCGCGATTGTGATGCGCAACGATCAGCAGGATGCGCTTGGCGTGGGCTTTGGCATCACGGAATACGTTCCCAACGGAAAATCGGCGAAGGAGATCCGCGGACTGTGGCAATGGGTATGGGAGCGGCTAAACCGCGCCTCGCAGCCACGCGGGGACGCGCTCACCCACCCCAAGGTGGATCTTCGAGTTCCACTCTTCAGTACACCATCGCGATTATGCGCTGCGGTGTCGGCGGCGCCAGCTGTGGGTCAGGAACGACATTTTCGTGCCGGCGCGGCGATGTCGCTAATGCCCCCACAACGGAAGTTGGGGTGGCAACCCCGGCGACTTCGGTCAAATCGCGCATAAGCCAATCGCCTAAATCATTTGGAAATCTCAGCGGTCGAAATGATAGACTAAATTCGGGTCATCTGCCGGTTTGGCCCTAAGCCGCGGCGAGATCTGTGCTTCTAATCGCTCCGCACGATACTTGAGCCGCGCGTAGGTTCGCCGGTGCATTCCCTTTGGCCTCTCCGGGAACGGCGCATTAAGCGAAGCATTTCCGCCAAGGCGCAGCCGCAGCTTGCAAGCCTCGAAATGCTTGCGACTTTGCGCGCTCTTTGTTTGGCTCGCGTAGGGCGGATTGCCCAACGCAGGTTCGACAATAGTAGCCCGTTAAGCCATTGAACAACTTCGCCACGCGCCGTTCGCAATACGGGCAATGGAGCCGTGGCCGCAGACCCCAGCCGAAATGGCAGCGTGTCCATGAGACGCGAATTTGCTGCGGGACGGTTGCTTTGCGTGGCATTTCAAGCTCGAGCGTGTATCGGTCGGCGCGAATTTTAGTGATATCGGGCCAACGAAACGCCGACCATGTGCGCCGGGTGTCTCTGAAAAAACCCAAAGCGGCGAAGAACTCCGACGTCCAGGGAATCACCGCCCAATTTCTCAATTGTTTTTCGTAGCGGCGGTTTACCCAGACGCTCTCGCTCGTCCCGCTGACCAAGAAATATTCGCGGGAAATGGGGTGTTTTGTTTCGCGTCACGGATTTCAGTCCAATGTTTGATCGAAAAGCGCATAGAGCGCTTCGATAATTGATTTTGGATCGTTACGCGTTTCAGATTTCAGCAGTCCTCTGTGAACCAGCGCGTCAATTTCCGTTGCGCGTAACTCGATATTCAAACAACGCAGCCCATCGCGTCGTCGTTCGCGGTGACGACGCATCCGTTCGGCTGCTGGGGAGCTGTTTTGTTTTTGATCTGTGTGTTGGTCGTCGGTCATTTGTCGCCTATCGGCCTTTTCCCTCAAGTTGTTTTACGCGCTGCTTCATCTGCGCAGCCTTTTGAGCAGCGGCCTGCCTGATCAAAAAAGTCGGGTCATTTGTACGCGGAGCCGATGCCGATATTGGCGTTCCATCGTTGGTGATCTGGGGCGGCGCTGGCGGACCGTTGCCATACGCCAAGGCGGCCGGCCTGGCAGAGGAAGCGTCGGCTACGCTTCCGCCATCGTCGTGGCGCCGCTGCTGACGTTGAATCCGACCGCCCTTCTTTTGTCCGGGTCCCCCGGCTCCTGAAGGTTGGAGACCCGTGAAAATGTTCTTTTTCGGCTGGCCGGCGGCTTTCGCACGCTGCCATAATAGCATTGGCGGTATCAATCGGCGGCATTTCGCTTTGGATCATCCTCACCACGGGTTTGGTCGAGGTGAGAAAGCGATGTCCTGCAGCGAGGGCGAACCAGTCGCAATTGGCGGAGTTGCGCCACCGACGTCGTATCCACGATGCTTCTGTCGGCCACCGTGCTTGTAGGCCGATCGCGGGCCGAGCAATTCGTCCGATATCCGGCCGAGAGTGCCTTTGCGCTCCTTGGTGGCCGTCGCGAGTTCTCCGCCCGCATCGTTAGGAATGCGGGTGGATCCGCCAGCCGTTCCGCCATCATCAAATCGCTTCGGCAAGCGCCGATAGCCGCGACGGAATTTGTCGAGGCGATGCTTGGTTCGCCCGCCTTCGACATGCATCTCGTGCTTAACGCGTTTCTTCGGCCTGGCCGCCAGCAGTTGTTCGTCCGTTCCTGAGCTTCTGAGCGTCTATTTTGGGGAGCCGGCCTTTGGCGCTGCCTCTGCGATAGCTTGTGACGGTGTTTCATTGCGTTAAATCCTTGTGCGGTTGCAATTGACGCAAGGTTACGTTTGTTTGGCTGCTCATGCTGCGCGTCCCCGAAGCAGACCCCACATCTCGAGCCTGCGCCGCGCTTGATCGAGACCGGTGGCGATCGAAGCCTCGCCGCCGGCAGGGCGAAATTCTGAGATGAACTGCAACTGCGCCGCAGTCGGCCGACCACGCGCGGTTTTCAGCTCGAGAGCGAAGGCTTGGCCGTCGTACAAAAAGAGCAAATCGGCGACGCCCGCCTTCACGCCTAAGCCAGCAAAGATTGAGGCCTCAAGCGGGTTACGACGGCCACCGTTGGGAACATGAAACCAAACAAGGCCGCGTGCGCCCAGTTGATGCAGGTGCTGACACACGGCGCTGGATGGTCTGTTCGAGTTTCTGCGACCACCTACGTCGAAGGTGCCTCGAGTTGGCACTCGGCCAAATTGCCTTTGCGGCTCAATCTGGCGGATAGACCCCGGTTGGCAATGCAAGCCTTTGAAGTGGCCTGCTTTCCGCACAACCTCCACTCCTGCCACCGTTGAATGAAATCAACGGGTTAGAGTTCTGTTTCAACATCTTTGGCTACTTCGGACGTCTCAACCAGCCCTCGTATGACGTCGGTGAAGTCCATGCGCATGTAGCGACGGTCGCGCGTTTGCCGCCACGAGTTCACTGCGCCACCTTGCCCGTGATTCCGTAGCGCCCCGGCGCAATGACGCCGTTCGGATCAAGAGCCGTCTTGATTCCCGCACAGGCGTCGCGAAACGCCGGCATGGCCTGCTGCATGTGGAAGTCGTGATAGTCGATCGGCGCGCGGCCGACGAACACGCCGCGGGCGCCGACCTCCTCCGACATCTTGCGGTAACACGCATCGGCGCGGTGGCGCTCATCGGCGTCCTCGCGGTTGAAGGTGATGACATGCAGGCCGCGGGCGAAGCGGGCGCTGCAGACATTCATTACCGTATAATCGAGCCCGAATTCTTCATAGATGCCGCGGCAAAGGCGCTGGAATTCGTTGGCGACTCTGCCGTCCATCGGCGTGCCGGGCAGGAACCAGATGTTGCCGCCGCCGGGCCGCCATTTCAGAAGGCCGAGCTCGCCGAGGCTCGGCACTCCTGAAAAAGCATTGATCGCGACCTGTAGAGGCGGGATCGCGGCCGCATCCTCGTGCGAGATATAGCGCGCCTTGCCGCTTTGCACGAACATGTCCCGGACGCGCTGGATTTGCGGCTCCATCGCAGCGGCGCTCGGTCCGTAAAAAGCGCCTGACACGTTCCAGGCGCCGAGGCCGTGACTTTCGCGCAGCTTCCGCCGTCCCTCGTCGGAGATCGCACGCCTGTCCGCTGGCTGGTGCGATATTCCGGACTCTCGCCCTCCGAGCCGCACAGATAAAGATCATTGGAAACGCGGAACAACGTCGGCACGAAATTCGACAGCTTCAATGGCCGGCAAAGTTCGACGATCGTTTCCAGATCGTCGTCGTCGGGAAAGACAAAATGGAACGATCGCACTGCCGGAGGTCGTGGCAACAGCCAAACGCCCATGCGCGTGACGATGCCGTAATTCGATTGCGTGAAAAGCCCGTCGAGGATCGGCCCGAAGCTGTATTTCGAGGTGTGCCAGTTGATCAGATCCTTGGCATCGAGCGCGCCGTCGCCGGTGCGCAGAACTTCGCCATTGCCGAGCACGATCTCCAGTCCGCAGGAAAAACCGAAATGATCGAAATACGGCGAGTAACCGGCGCCCTTGTCGAGCGCGTTGCCGATCATGCCGCCTTGCGGCGGCCCTGAGGTGACGTCGAGCATCAGCCGGTTGCCGCGCCGCACCAGCTCGTCGTAGAGCGCCTGATAGCTGACGCCGGGCTCGACGACCGCAAAGGCGAGCTTTTCGTCGATGTCGAGAATGCGGTTCATCCGGCGGCCGAGATCGACCACGACTTGGCCGGCGGTCGCCGCCGAGCGCGAGCCCAGTCCGATATTGTTGCCGGTGCTGATCGGATAGAGCGCCACGTGATGGGCATTCGCGGCGCGCACGATCGCCTGAACGTCGGCGGTCGAACCAGGGTAGACGACGCCGGCCGGCGGCCGGTCGCCGCCGGGCATAGTGTTCTCGCCGTAGCGCTGGATGGTTTCATGCGAGCGGTTGATGCCGTCAGCGCCAAGCGCGTCGGAAACCTCGCGGAAAAACGAGTTCAAGATTGGTTGCACTCATAGTGGCCCCTTCAACAAAAGCTTTCCCTCAAACACCGGCACGCATCACCAGACTCCGGCAGCGTTTGGATCGATTGGCGATGACGGTGCTGCGATATCAACCGCGGCGGCGCCCGGTTCATCGACGGGTTCACGCAGCTTGCGGCGCAATAGAGCCGGCGGCGGCGGTCCGCCGGTCGCCCAGTCCAATAGCTCGACGGTATGCACAACAGGCAGATCGGCGTAGCGGCCGATCTGCACCATGCAGCCGAGATTGCCCGCGGCGACAATATCGGGATCGACGCTCCCGATATGGCGCGGCCTTGCGTTCGCCAAGCGCCGCCGCGATTTCCGGCTGTAGCAGATTGTAAGTGCCGGCAGAGCCGCAGCAGAAATGCTTCTCCGGCACCTCGATGACTTTGAAGCCACCACGCGACAGCAACTGACGCGGTGCGCTCGTTATCGCGCTGCCCGTGCTGTAGCGAGCAGGCATCGTGATAAGCGACGCGATAAGGCTTCGCCGCACCTTTCGGCAGATCAAGCGCGGCGAGAAATTCGGTTATATCTTTGGTCAGTGCAGCGAAGCGGCGCGCGTTCTCGCTGCCGACCAGATGCCCATAATCCTTGACCGTCGTGCCGCAGCCCGAAGCGTTGACGATCACGGCATCGAGACCTATCGAGCTCTGCGCTCGAGCGCTGCAATGTTGCTGCCGCAAGTTCGCGGCCCTGTTCGGCACGTCCCATATGCAGCGGCAGTGCGCCACAGCAGCCGACGCCGGACGCGATGACAATCTCGCAGCCATGGCGTTGCAAGATCCGGACTGTCGCCGCGTTGATATTCCGATCGAGCGCTTGCTGGGCACAGCCGGGCAGCAGTGCCACTCGCTTGCGCTTTGGGCCGACTGGCCGGAGGACCGCGGGACTCACGATCTCGCCCGTGGAATTCTGGCGCTGCGCGAGAGTGACCAGATTGCAGAGCCGCCGCGGCAACAGTCCAGCAATTGGGCGTGCGATTGCAGCAAGGGACAAAGCCGCAGCGAAGCGGCGCGGATAGGGCAACAGGCTCGCCAGCAAAAACCGCAGAATGCGCTCGGCGAGCGGACGGCGGTAATTCGTCTCGATGTAAGCCGCGGCCGATATCTATCAGATGCGCATAATCGACTTTAACGGCGCATGTGGTCATGCAGGACAGGCAGGATAGACAACGATCGAGATGATGCACGGTCTTGGCGTCCGGCGAGCCGCCTTTTTCGAGCATCGCCCGGATCAGGTCGATCCGGCCGCGGGGTGAATCGTTCTCGTCGCGAAACAGAACGTAAGTTGGACAGGTCGCGGTGCAAAACCCGTAATGCACGCAGGTTTTCAGGATCCCGTTGGCCTCCGCGATTTCCGGTCGTGCGAGCTGTTCGGGCGTGAAAGCGGTTTGCAAGTGATGACCAAAATTCCTGCCGGCCAATGCCCCGGCGATTTACTTTCTTGCTGCCGGCACGGGCTTATGTGCCAAAAGCCTTGTGCGCCAGTTGTTCGCTCCCAGATCTTTGCCGGGACCGTAGATTATTAAAGACTGGGCTCATAGGACAGGACGTAGCCGCCGAATATTCGACGCCGCTCGAAAATGACATGTTCCTGTTTTCGCGGAGGCGGTACAACGCGAACTGCCGCCGAGCACTAGAGGCGGGTGCGCACTGCATCCGGCGTGGTTGTCAGGATCAATGGTCCGCGCTCTCACTTCGCGGTATGTGATGGGAGACTGAAATGAAAGCAATTCGAGTTCACGAATTCGGCGGCCCCGAGGTGTTGAAGCTGGAGGACGTGCCTACGCCGAAGCCTTCGGCAGGCGAGGTGCTGGTGCGCGTTCACGCGGCGGGCGTCAATCCCTACGACACTTACATGCGGGCGGGGACGTATGCCGTAAAGCCCACGCTTCCTTACACTCCGGGATCGGATGCCGCTGGCGTCGTCGAAGCGGTTGGCGATGGCGTTACGAAGGTGAAGCGGGGCGATCGCGTATACACCGCGCGGACCATTAGCGGTGCGTATGCGGAATATGCGCTTGCTCTCGCGGCGCAAGTCCATCCGCTTCCGGCGAACATCGATTTCAAGCAAGGCGCCGGAATCTGGGTACCGTACGGCACCGCGTATCACGCATTATATCACTCGGCCCAAGCGCACGCTTCCGAGACCGTCCTGGTACACGGCGCAAGCGGCGGCGTCGGCACCGCGGCGGTCCAAATCGCCCGCGCGATCGGCTTGCGGGTTCTCGGTACTGCCGGAACGCCCCAAGGTCTGGACCTGGCCAGAGGCGAGGGCGCCCAACAAGTCTTTGATCATCGTAAATCCGGATATCAGGAAGAGATTCTCCGCGCGACGGCGAACCGCGGTGTCGACATCATTCTGGAAATGCTCGCCAACGTTAACCTCGCACACGACACCAAGCTTTTGGCCAACAATGGTCGCGTGATCGTCATCGGCAGTCGTGGTGAAGTCACCATCAATCCCCGCGAGCTGATGGGTCGCCGCGCCTCGATTCGCGCGTTGGTACTCTGGAGCATCACGCCCCAGGAAGAGGCAGAAATCCATGCGGGGATTTTTGCGGGACTAGAGAACGGCACGTTGCGTCCCGTTGTCGGCAAGGAAATGTCACTCGCTGAGGCAGCGCGCGCCCACAAGGAGATCCTTGAACCCGGATCGGCTGGCAAGATCGTGTTGGTGTGCTGAATGTTCGAGGATAACGGTTCATCGGGCCACGGGAACGGTGCTGCTGTCGTTCCCGAATTCATTCGCGATGTGAATTACAAGCCGACCCGATGAAGGCAGCGGTCGTTCGGAATTTGTGCCGCTGACGGAACCGTCGGTCGAGCCCGTGAGCGTGATCGCGCCGTTGCCGCCAGCGCCGCCAACAATTTTGTCCGCGGACGGGGGAGTGACCAACTCGGGACTCGGCATCGACGCGATCATGACGGCCGTGGCCAAATACAGCCTCATCTATCCCAATCCAAACGACGTTGATCTGAAGTACACGATCGACTTCTCGCCAGAGGGCCTGACCGGTAACGAACACTCGGTCGGCAATGCGATAAACCAGATTCAAACTGCGCGCATTTCACCGAACTTCGTGCCCATCGCGGCCGCGCTGTTTTACCAGCCGACTGTCGCTGCGCTCGGCGCCGCTTACGATTTGCTATCCGGCGAAGGCACGACCGGCACCGAGCAAACCGCGTTCGGTGCGGATGAGCAATTTATGAACGGCATTTCGACCTAGACAACCTCCTGGCTGATGGGCTCGTCGCCGGGGCCAAACACCGTGTATTTGTACGCTGACGAGGCGCTTGGCTACGCTTCTTCCGACCCGCAGCATCCCGCCTTCCTTGCGCTGAAGGCGCCGCAGGCTCCGCAACGCACGTGGCGGATTTGGTCTGAGGCTTATGGTGGCGGCGCGTCCATCTCCGGCGCGTTACCATTGGGCACGGCACCGCTGACTTTCGCGGGCGGCGGCGGGGCGTTCGGCGCCGATTATCTTGCCAATCCGGACACCATTGTCGGATTTGCCGTCGGTGGGGGAACATCGGGCTTTGATGTGGCTGATCGGTTGACGAGCGGCCAGGTTAATAGCGCGCATTTTGCGGCCTATGCCGCCGAGCGGTGGGGCCCGCTCTATGCAACGGGCATCCTCGGCTACAACGCCTTTTATAATACGGAGAAGCGCTCGGTTTCCATTCCGGGTAGCACCCTGCCGATCATTCCTGTTCCCGGTTTGGCGAACAACCTTCAAGATTTGTTCGCAAGTCAGTCAGTCAGCGGTCGGGTTGAAGTGGGGTGGCGGTTTCCTGTCGATAAGCTCACCGTTACGCCGTTTGGCGCGTGCAATTCGACGTTTGGGATATGCAAGGTTCAACGGAGGGCGGAGTTAATGGCGGGGCCAACAACCTCGGACTGAGTTACGCAAGCCGTGTCGTAAGCTCACTTCCCCTGTTCCTTGGCGCGCAGGTCGACTTAACCGACCTCATGGTCTTCGGAAATCAGGCGTCGGCGTGGTTCCGCCTTGCCTGGGAGCATGAGTTTGAAGATTCCCGCACAATTCAGGCGTCATTTATTTCAGCGCCCGGATTTGACTTCATCGTGGCTGGCGCAACCGTGCCGTCGGATGCGGCGCGGATGGGTTTGGGCGGGAAGATCTGGCTGACCCATAACCTTTCGATGCTGGGTAATTTCTCCGGAGCGTTCTCTCCCGGAGCAACAGCTACGGCGGCACGGCGGGGTTCTCGTATACGTGGTAATTTAAGGTATTCGGCCCATTCCTGCGTTTTCCGCCAGTCACTTGACGGTTGCCTTGGCCAGCAGTACGTAAGCGCCATCGTCTGCGGCCCGATGTCGGACTTCCGCGGCGAACATTTCCCCAAAGGATCAGCCGTGTTTGGCCTTCTCCTGAGTAAGGGTTGGGGAACGACTATTTAGACGCCAATGGCAAAGATCGATCCGTTCAAGTTCCTGCAAGAAGTGCGCGCCGAGGGGCAAAAGGTCACCTGGCCGACGCGCAAGGAGACGACCGTGACCACCATGATGGTGTTCGTCATGGTGTTTATCGCGTCGATTTTCTTCCTGCTCGCGGACCAGATCATGCGGTTTGGCGTGAGCTTTCTCCTTGGCATCAGCTCTTGAGCAAATTCTTAAGGCCCCGACGCACAACAATCGACGACCCGGATTTCACCCCATGACCACCCGATGGTACGCCGTCCACGCTTATTCGAATTTTGAGAACAAGGTCGCGGATTCCATCCGCGAGCAGGCCAAGCAGCGCGGGCTTGCCGGGCAGTTCGAGCAAATACTCGTGCCCAAGGAAAAGGTCGTCGAAGTTCGGCGAGGGCGTAAAGTGGACGCCGAGCGCAAATTCTTTCCCGGCTACGTGCTGGTGAAGATGGAGCTCACCGACGAAGCCTATCATCTGATCAAGAATACGCCGAAGGTCACGGGCTTTCTCGGCTCCGACAACAAGCCGATGCCGCTGTCGGACGCCGAAGCCGACCGCATCATCCATCAGGTGCAGGAGGGCATCGAGCGGCCGAAGCCCTCGGTGTCTTTTGAGGTCGGTGAGCAGGTTCGGGTCTCCGACGGCCCGTTTGCGTCTTTCAACGGCACCGTGGAAGAAGTGGACGAAGGCCGCTCGCGGCTCAAAGTGGCCGTCTCGATCTTCGGTCGCGCCACGCCGGTGGAGCTGGAATTCGGACAGGTGGAGAAGTTATAGACTTCGCGAAGTTCAACACGTGGGAGGCGAGGGCGGTCGCCAGCCGCCGAGAGCCGCACCACTAAAGGAGTAGTGAATGGCAAAGAAAATCACCGGCTACGTCAAATTGCAGGTGCCGGCCGGGGCGGCCAATCCGTCGCCGCCGATCGGCCCCGCACTCGGCCAGCGCGGACTCAACATCATGGAGTTCTGCAAGGCCTTCAACGCGCAGACGCAGAAGCTCGAGAAGGGTGCGCCGATCCCGGTCACCATCACGGTCTACGCCGACCGTACGTTTTCGTTCGAGTTGCGCACGCCTCCGGTTTCGCACTTTCTCAAGAAAGCGGCGAAGCTTGAAAGCGGGTCGAAGACGCCCGGCCGCGACGTCGCCGGCTCCGTCACCAAGGCGCAGGTGCGCGAAATCGCCGAACAGAAAATGAAAGACTTGAACTGCGATTCCATCGAGTTGGCGATGCGCATGATCGAAGGCTCGGCGCGCTCCATGGGGCTGGAGGTGAAATCATGAGTGTCGGCAAGCGTACGCGCACCGCGCGCGAAGGCGTCGATCGCGAGAAGCTCTATCCGCTCATCGATGCAGTGAAGATGGTCAAGGAACGCGCCAAGGCGAAGTTCGACGAGACCATCGAAGTGGCGATGAACCTTGGTATCGATCCGCGCCACGCCGACCAGGCGGTCCGCGGTGTGGTCAACCTGCCGAACGGTACCGGACGAAACGTCCGTGTTGCCGTGTTCGCCCGAGGCGTGAAGGCCGACGAAGCCAAGGCCGCCGGCGCCGATGTCGTTGGCGCCGAGGATTTGGTGGAGAAGGTGCAAGGCGGCGCCATCGATTTCGATCGCGTGGTCGCCACACCGGACTTGATGCCGCTCGTCGGCAGGCTCGGCAAGGTTCTTGGACCGCGCGGACTGATGCCAAATCCAAAAGTCGGTACCGTGACCATGGATGTGACCAACGCGGTCAAAGGCGCCAAAGGCGGTTCGGTGGAGTTCCGCGCCGAAAAGGCCGGCATTGTTCAAGCCGGAATTGGGAAGGCCTCGTTCAGCGAAGACAAGCTGGTCGAGAACATCCGCGCGTTCGCCGATGCGGTGCAGAAATCGCGTCCGCAGGGCGCGAAGGGCTCATTCATCAACCGGGTCGCTATCTCTTCGACAATGGGGCCGGGCGTGAAGATCGAGCCCGGCAGCCTTGTTCCCGACTTCGCAGCAGCCGCAGTGAGCAGCAGCGTCTCCCGGGCGCAGCGCAGCACGAAGTGGTGCGCTGCAGACCCGCGCCGGACCTTCAGATACGCGCCGAGTCGTTGACGATCCCGGGATCAGGATGCACCACCTGCGTGCTGCATCCCTATCCGGAAATGCCGTATGCATTACGCTGCCGCGCGTTTTCCACACAGGGCTCTGCGTCGCGATGCGCGCGCCTTCGGCCAGCGCCTTCAGCTTCGCCCACATGATGGTCGGGTGGACGCGCTGCGCAAACGGGCTCTGCGCGAAGCCGCAATCGGTGCCGGCCATGACGTTCTCGCGGCCGACGATCTTGGCGAACCGCACGAGCCGTTCGGCGACGAGTTCGGGATGCTCGACGATGTTGGTGGCGTGGCTGATGACGCCCGGGATCAGAATCTTGTCCGCGCGCGAGCTTGACCGTTTCCCACACTCTCCATTCGTGCTCGTGACGCGGATTGGCGGCCTCAAAGGAGTAATGGCCGACGCGCACTTGCAGCAACGAGATCGACGATGTCCTTCAACGGCACGTCGAAAACATGCGGCCCGTTCCAGCTGCCCCAGCAGATGTGATAGCGCGAGCGCTCCTCGGGGATGCCTTTGAGCGCGTGATTGAGCGCCTCGACGCGCATCTGCGCCCAGCGCCGATATTGCTTGCTTGGTCATCGGCGGCACCATGCGCTCGTGCATGTAGGGCAGAAACGCGTCGTCGATCTGGACGTAAAGGCCGGCATCGACGACCGCCTTGTATTCTTGGTGCAGCGCGTCGGCGAGCGCGGTGAGGTAAGCCTCCTCGTTCTTGTAATGTTCGTTCTTGGCGCCCGGCAGCGCGCTTGCCGGCGCCACCACCGGCAGGAAGCCGCCGAGCGAGCGGTGCTTTCCTTTCGCCGCGGCGACGCCGGACTTTAGATTCTTGATGTCGCGCAGGACCTGCTGATCGGAATATTGGATCGGGCCGTTGACGACGACGCGATTGCCCAGTCGCTTGGCGAGACCCGACGCCGCGTTGTACTCGGCATAAAATTCCGGAAACGCCTCGTGGTCGCGGCCGCCGCCCATCGAGGCCATCGGATCCTTGGCCTCCTCCGCGGTCGCGCGGCGCACGGCGATGCCGGACAGCCGTTTGTGGACGTAGAACGCCCAGTTGGCGCCTTTGCTGAATTCGCCGTCGCTGACGATGTCGATGCCGGTTTCGGCCTGCTGGCGCACCACCTCGGCGACCGACTCCGTAAGACAGGCTTCAAACGCCGCCTCGTCGTAGGGCTTGCCGATCCTCGATCGCCCGCCAGAACGCGATGAGTTTTGGCGGACGCACCAGGCTGCCGACGTGAGTTGTGAGAATACGATTGGCGTTTCCCGGCATATACAAACCTCCCGATGCCTGCCGACTTTTTGTGCTGCTGTTGTTGTTCGCCTATCCGGGCACACGGCCTTTGATGGCGTTGGCTCTCGCCTTGTAGGTGATGCGTCCGCTTTTGTCCTTCGGTAAGCTTTTGCGCAGATCGGACTTCAGAAGCTCGACGTCGGCATCCGACATTTTGCGGATATGCTGAACGATGTAATTGGCGAGCGCGGTCTGTCCCAGCCAAAAGTCGTCGAAATTCGCGTAGACAACGTCGACGTCGATGGTGCGGGTTGCCACTTCAGCGAGGCCGGCGGATTGAAAATATCCCCGCAAATTTTCGATGCGCGAGTGGGCATGGCCCGGGAGATAAGGCACTTCGACACCCATTTTTTGCAAAGCCTCCCGCAGCGGATATTGCGGGAGCCCTTTGTTGAAAATGTCCCACATGTAGGTGCCGACTACTCCGCCGGGCTTGGTCACGCGCGCGACCTCGGCGACGGCCTTGTTGGGATCTGCAACGAAGGTAATCACCAGCGCCATCACACCGGCATCGAACGTGTGGTTGTCGAACGGCAGCGCTTGCGCGTCGGCGATTTGAAAATCCACATGCTTGGCGGCCGGGGTCTTGCGGGCAAAGGCGATTTGCTCGGCGGAAGGATCGACCGCGCTCACTCGCTTTGGCGCGCAGCTGTCCAACACGAGTTGGGTGAAAGCGCCGGTACCGCAGCCGACGTCGATCCAGTCGAGGCCTTTGGCGGGTGACAGCCAGTCGATGAACACCTTTCCGGCCACGCGCGTGAAGCGGCCCATGAGCCGTTCATAGGCCTCGCCATCGATAAAGTAGCTTGAGGTATCTGCCATGATTGCCGCCCCGGTGAGGCGGCGACATTACGCACTTGGCAAGACAGCCGAAAGCCGCTAGATAGCCGCGAAAGGGCGTGCCGGACCGGTTTGCTGGCATGCTCTTTTGCGTTCCTCAGACACCGGGTGAGACGTCCTCTCTTAGAGCCGATCCAGCGTGGATTTTCTAAGAGAAGGAAGAATTTGCCGGCAAATGTTGGGACGCTTCCTGTCCAAGACTGCGGGCGCCCGAAAGGGCTTAATCGCAAGGCCTGCATAGACGGGTGAAGACCGAAGCCGCTTCTTCGGTTCTGACCTCGACGGCCCGCTTCGGCTGATAGCCGGCAAGCGGGGGGCAGGGTGCAAGGCATCAACCCCGGCGCGCGTTAAGCCGCCTACCGGAGAGAGCGTTTGGATCGTTCGGAAAAAAGCGCAATGGTCACCGACCTTGGCGAGGCTTTCAAAGCCACCGAAGGTCGTAGTGGTCGCACATTATTCCGGTCTCACTGTCGCCCAGATGCAGACGCTTCGCCGGCAAATGAAGCAGGCGGGTGCGAGCGTTCGGGTGGCGAAGAACCGGCTTGCCAAAATCGCTCTCGAAGGAAGCGACGTTGCTTCCATCGCGCCGTTGCTCAAGGGTCCGACATTGATGGCGTTTTCCGGCGATCCGATTGCAGCTCCGAAGGCCGCCGTCGATTTCGCCAAGGCGCACGAACAATTCGTCATCTTGGGCGGGGCGATGGGTACGACTGCGCTCGACCCCAACGGGGTCAAGGCGCTGGCGGCCTTGCCGTCGCTCGACGAGCTGCGCGCCAAGATCCTGGGCTTGCTGGTGGCGCCGGCCACAAAAATCGCACAGGTCGTCAACGCTCCGGCCGCGAAGGTCGCCCGCGTCGTTCAGGCTTATGCGAGCAAGGACGGAGCGGACGCGCCAGCTGCCGCCTAACGAACTTCAACTCAAAGGTTAGAACCGAGGATACAAAGTCATGGCTGATCTGCAGAAAATCGTGAGCGACCTCTCCAGCCTCACCGTTTTGGAGGCGGCGGAACTCGCCAAATTGCTCGAAGAAAAATGGGGCGTTTCGGCCGCGGCCGCCGTCGCGGTCGCCGCTCCGGCAGGCGGCGGGGCCGCTGCTGCTCCGGCCGAAGAGAAGACCGAGTTTACGGTCATGCTCGCCTCTGCCGGCGAAAAGAAGATCGAAGTCATTAAGGAAGTTCGTGCCATTACCGGCCTTGGGCTTAAGGAAGCCAAGGACTTGGTCGAAGGCGCTCCCAAGCCGGTGAAAGAGGGCGTCAACAAGGACGATGCGGCAAAGATCAAGGCGCAGCTCGAAAAGGCCGGCGCCAAGGTTGAGCTTAAGTAGACGAATGACTATCTGACGGAAGTCCGCGGAGGAGGCAGCGCGCATTCCGCGGATTTCTCAAGAGTTTCCAGTCGCGGGCGCCGGACCCTGTTCCGGCGGTTCTAGATTAGAAGGTCGCTGGTCTTCGGCGCCGAGCGTGGCCGGGATCGCGTAGGACCAAAACCGCGGCAAATGGTGGAAATCGGTGATTTGTGCCGGCGAACGGGTTGCATCGCCGGCGATTGAGTGGAGATGATTCGGATTCTTGAGCCGAATCATCGGAAAATAGGGTGGTTCGACGCCTGTCCCGACGGTCGCGATGGATAGCGGTCTTCCGGAGAGTCGTCCTGATCGCCTCAATACCCGCGGGCCGAGGGTCCGCGGACGGCTTGGCGTGACGGCTCATCCGTCGTGTCCAAGTCTGATGGATCGATTGAGCGAGAGGACATGATGGCGCAGACGTTTATCGGTCGGAAGCGCGTAAGAAAGTTTTTCGGAAAAATCGAGGAAGTCGCGGAGATGCCGAACCTCATTGAGGTTCAGAAGGCATCCTACGACCAGTTCCTGCTGGTGATAGAGCCGCAGGGCGGCCGCCCCAACGAAGGGCTGCAGGCCGTCTTCAAATCGGTCTTTCCGATTTCCGACTTTTCCAACACGTCGATGCTCGAATTCGTCAAATACGAGTTCGAAGGACCGAAGTATGACGTCGACGAGTGCCGCCAACGCGGCATGACTTACGCTGCGCCGCTCAAGGTGACGCTCCGCCTGATCGTGTTCGATATCGACGAAGAAACCGGCGCCAAGTCGGTCAAGGACATCAAAGAGCAAGATGTCTACATGGGCGACATTCCGCTCATGACCAACAACGGCACCTTCATCGTCAACGGCACCGAGCGCGTCATCGTCTCGCAGATGCACCGCTCGCCCGGCGTGTTCTTCGATCACGACAAGGGCAAGACCCATTCATCCGGCAAGCTGTTGTTTGCTGCCCGCATTATTCCCTATCGCGGCTCGTGGCTCGACATTGAGTTCGACGCCAAGGACATCGTCCACGCGCGCATCGACCGCAGGCGCAAAATTCCGGTCACGTCGCTTCTCTACGCCCTCGGCATGAGCGGCGAGGAGATACTCAATACCTTCTACAAGCAGGTGCTCTACAAGCGCACCAAGGACGGCTGGCGCGTGCCGTTCGATGCCAATCGGCTGCGCGGCTACAAGGCGGTCAACGACCTGGTCGACGCCAACTCCGGCAAGGTCGTGCTCGAGGCCGGCAAGAAGCTGACCGTGCGGCAGGCACGCCAGCTCGCCGAGAAGGGCCTCAAGGCGCTGCGGCTGAGCGATGAAGAATTGATCGGCCACTACATCGCCGAGGACCTGGTCAATCCGAAGACCGGTGAAATCTACGCCGAAGCCGGCGAGGAGATCACCGAGAAGACGCTAAAGACGCTGAACGAAGCGGGCTACAAGGAGTTGCCGCTTCTCAATATCGATCACGTCAACGTCGGTGCGTACATCCGCAACACGTTGGCGGTCGACAAGAACATGACGCGCGAAGAAGCGCTGTTCGACATCTACCGCGTCATGCGTCCCGGCGAGCCGCCGACCATCGATACGGCGCAGTCGATGTTCCAGTCGCTGTTCTTCGACCCGGAGCGTTACGATTTGTCCGCGGTCGGCCGCGTCAAGATGAACATGCGGCTCGATCTTAATGCCGAGGACACGGTGCGCATTCTGCGCAAGGAAGACATCCTCGCTGTGATCAAGACGCTGGTCGACCTGCGCGACGGCAAGGGCGAAATCGACGACATCGACCATCTCGGCAATCGCCGGGTGCGCTCGGTCGGCGAGCTCATGGAAAACCAGTACCGCATCGGGCTGCTTCGCATGGAGCGCGCGATCAAGGAGCGCATGTCATCGGTCGATATCGACACGGTGATGCCGCAGGATCTGATCAACGCCAAGCCTGCGGCCGCCGCCGTGCGCGAGTTCTTCGGCTCGTCGCAGCTTTCGCAATTCATGGACCAGACCAACCCGCTGTCGGAGATCACCCACAAGCGGCGGCTGTCGGCGCTCGGACCCGGAGGTCTGACCCGCGAACGCGCAGGCTTCGAGGTTCGCGACGTGCATCCGACCCACTATGGCCGGATCTGTCCGATCGAGACACCGGAAGGCCCGAATATCGGCCTGATCAATTCGCTCGCGACGTATGCGCGGGTGAACAAATACGGCTTCGTCGAGACGCCGTATCGCAAAGTGAAAGACGGCCGCGTCACTGACGAGGTGATTTATCTCTCGGCGATGGAAGAAGGCCGCTACACCGTAGCGCAGGCCAATTCGGCCATCGACGGCAAGGGCCGCTTCACCGATGACCTCGTCGTCGTGCGTCACGCTGGCGACGTGCAACTCCTGCCGCCGGACAAGGTGGACTTCATGGACGTGTCGCCGAAACAGCTCGTTTCGGTGGCGGCGGCGCTCATTCCGTTCCTTGAGAACGATGACGCCAACCGCGCGCTCATGGGCTCCAACATGCAGCGGCAGGCGGTGCCGCTCGTGCACGCCGAAGCGCCGTTCGTCGGCACCGGCATGGAAGGGGTCGTCGCGCGGGATTCCGGCGCAGCGATCGCCGCGCGGCGCACCGGCGTGGTCGACCAAGTTGACGCTACCCGTATCGTCATCCGGGCCACCGACGAGTCCGACCCGACCAAGCCCGGCGTCGACATCTACCGGCTGATGAAGTTCCAGCGTTCCAACCAGAACACCTGCATCAATCAGCGCCCGCTGGTGAAGGTCGCTGATCACGTGAAGAAGGGCGACATTATCGCCGACGGTCCTTCGACCGATCTTGGCGAGCTTGCGCTCGGGCGGAACGTGCTGGTCGCGTTCATGCCGTGGAACGGCTACAACTTCGAAGACTTCGATCCTGCTTTCCGAGCGTATCGTCAAGGACGACGTCTTTACCTCGATCCACATCGAAGAATTCGAGGTGATGGCTCGCGACACCAAGCTCGGACCGGAAGAGATCACCCGCGATATTCCCAACGTCTCCGAAGAGACGCTGAAGAACCTCGACGAAGCGGGCATCGTCTATATCGGCGCCGAAGTCCGCGCCGGCGATATTCTGGTCGGCAAGATCACGCCGAAGGGCGAGAGCCCGATGACGCCGGAAGAAAAGCTTCTGCGCGCCATCTTCGGAGAAAAAGCCTCCGATGTCCGCGATACGTCGCTGCGGGTGCCGCCTGGCGTACAGGGCACCGTGGTCGAAGTCCGCGTGTTCAACCGGCACGGCGTCGAGAAAGACGAGCGCGCGCTCGCCATAGAGCGTGAAGAAATCGAACGGCTCGCCAAAGACCGCGACGACGAGCAGGCGATCCTCGACCGCAACGTTTACGGCCGCTTGGCCGAGTTGCTGGAAGGCCGCCAAGGCATCGCCGGTCCGAAGGGCTTCAAGAAAGACACCAAGATCACCCGCGCGGTGCTCGACGAGTATCCGCGTTCGCAGTGGTGGTCGTTCGCTTCGCCCAACGACAAGATCATGGCGGAGATCGAAGCCATTCGTAAGCAGTACGATGAATCGAAGAAGCGGCTCGAGCAGCGCTTCCTCGACAAAGTCGAGAAGCTGCAGCGCGGCGACGAGTTGCCGCCCGGCGTGATGAAGATGGTCAAAGTCTTCGTCGCCGTGAAGCGCAAGATTCAGCCGGGCGACAAGATGGCCGGCCGGCATGGCAACAAGGGTGTGGTGTCGAAGATCGTGCCGCTGGAGGACATGCCGTTCCTGGCGGACGGCACCGCGGTCGACATCGTGCTCAACCCGCTCGGCGTTCCGAGCCGCATGAACGTCGGCCAAATTCTCGAGACCCACCTCGGCTGGGCCTGCGCCGGCCTGGGTCTAAAGATCGGCCAGGCTGTCGACCTCTACAACAGCAAGAAGGACCCGAAGCCGCTCAAGGAGCTGTTGAAGAAGGTCTATGGCGACGAGGAGACCATCAAGTCGCTTGACGACAAAGGTCTGCACGAGCTTGGCACTAACCTGCGCCACGGCGTGCCGATTTCAACGCCGGTGTTCGACGGCGCCAAGGAAGCCGACATCGAGCACATGCTCGATCTCGCCGGCCTCGATCATTCGGGACAGGTGACGCTGTACGATGGGCGTACCGGTGACAGCTTCGACCGTAAGGTCACTGTCGGCCACATCTACATGCTCAAACTGCATCACCTCGTGGACGACAAGATCCACGCCCGGTCGATCGGGCCTTACAGCCTCGTCACGCAGCAGCCGCTGGGCGGTAAAGCCCAGTTCGGCGGACAGCGGTTCGGCGAAATGGAGGTGTGGGCGCTCGAAGCTTATGGCGCCGCCTACACGCTTCAGGAAATGCTGACCGTGAAGTCCGACGACGTGGCCGGCCGCACCAAGGTGTACGAAGCCATCGTACGCGGCGACGACACCTTCGAGGCCGGTATTCCGGAATCGTTCAACGTGCTGGTCAAGGAAATGCGCTCGCTCGGCCTGAACGTCGACCTGCACAATTCCAAGCAACAGCGCGGCGGCGACGGCGGTGTCGCCGAGGCGGCGGAGTGAGCGGACGGCATACAAACCGACAAAAGGAGGGCGGATGCAAATCGAACGGCGGGGCAGGCTCATCTGTCGTACGTCGTTTGTCATCCGTCCTGAGCTAACAAAGAAATTCACACGGAGAATGTCATGAACCAAGAGATTATGAATCTCTTCAGCCCGCAGACGCCGGCTCAGGTCTTCGACCAGATCCGCATCTCCATCGCGAGCCCTGAAAAGATTCTGTCTTGGTCGTACGGCGAGATCAAAAAGCCGGAAACCATCAACTACCGCACGTTCAAGCCCGAACGCGACGGGCTTTTCTGCGCGCGCATTTTCGGGCCGATCAAGGACTACGAATGCTTGTGCGGCAAGTACAAGCGGATGAAGTACAAGGGCATCATCTGCGAGAAGTGCTCGGTCGAAGTCACGCTCAGCCGCGTGCGGCGCGAGCGCATGGGACATATCGAGCTCGCGGCGCCGGTCGCGCACATCTGGTTCCTGAAGTCGCTGCCGTCGCGTATCGGCCTGATGCTCGACATGACGCTCAAGGATCTCGAGCGCATCCTCTATTTCGAATATTACGTCGTGCTCGAGCCCGGGCTCACGCCGCTCAAGGATCGTCAGCTCCTGAGCGAAGAAGAGTACATGAAGGCCCAGGACGATCTCGGCGCCGACAGCTTCACCGCCATGATCGGCGCGGAAGCGATCCGCGAAATGCTCAAGGCGCTCGACCTCGAGAAGATGGCGGTTGATCTGCGCCAGGAGATCGCCGAGTCGACCTCGGAGTTAAAACCGAAGAAGCTCGCCAAGCGTCTCAAGCTGATCGAGGCGTTCCTCCAGTCCAACAACAAGCCGGAATGGATGATCCTGACGCATGTGCCGGTTATTCCGCCGGACCTGCGCCCGCTCGTTCCGCTCGATGGCGGCCGTTTCGCTACGTCCGACCTCAACGATCTCTATCGCCGCGTGATCAACCGCAACAATCGCTTGAAGCGGCTGATCGAGCTGCGCGCGCCCGACATCATCATCCGCAACGAGAAGCGGATGTTGCAGGAGGCGGTCGATGCGCTGTTCGACAACGGCCGCCGCGGCCGCGTCATCACCGGCGCCAACAAGCGGCCGCTGAAGTCGCTCGCCGACATGCTCAAAGGCAAGCAGGGCCGCTTCCGGCAAAACCTGCTGGGCAAGCGCGTCGATTACTCCGGCCGTTCGGTCATCGTGGTCGGCCCGGAGCTCAAGCTGCACCAGTGCGGGCTGCCGAAGAAAATGGCGCTCGAACTGTTCAAGCCGTTCATCTACTCGCGGCTCGACGCCAAGGGTCTTTCGACCACGGTCAAGCAGGCCAAGAAGCTTGTCGAGAAGGAGAAGCCCGAGGTTTGGGATATTCTCGACGAAGTTATTCGTGAGCATCCGGTCCTGCTCAACCGCGCGCCGACGCTCCATCGCCTCGGCATTCAGGCGTTTGAGCCCGTCTTGATCGAAGGCAAGGCTATCCAGCTTCATCCGCTGGTCTGCGCGGCGTTCAACGCCGACTTCGACGGCGATCAAATGGCCGTGCACGTGCCGCTGTCGCTCGAAGCGCAGCTTGAGGCGCGGGTGCTGATGATGTCGACCAACAACATCCTGCATCCCGCCAACGGTTCGCCGATCATCGTGCCGTCACAGGATATCGTGCTCGGTCTCTATTACCTCTCGCTCATGAGCGATACCGGTCCCGGGCAGTGGAAGCTCGAATTGCATCCGGAGAAGGAGATCGAGCGCGACCGCAAGAAGAAGAACGTCGTGCAGGGCTTCTATCGCAACATCAGCGAGGTTGAGCACGCGCTTCACGAGAAGGTCGTTGGGCTGCACTCCAAGATCAAGTATCGCTATGAGGGCGTTGACGCCGAGGGCAAGCCGGAGCGCAAGTGGCACGAGACGACGCCCGGCCGCGCGATACTTGGCGAGGTGCTGCCGAGGCATCCAAAAGTTTCGTTCGATCTCGTCAACAAGCTGATGACGAAGCGCGAAATCTCCTCGATGATCGACACGGTGTATCGCCACTGCGGTCAGAAGGAGACGGTGATCTTTTGCGACCGCATTATGGCACTCGGCTTCCACCACGCCTTCAAGGCCGGCATTTCGTTCGGCAAGGACGACATGGTGGTGCCGCATACCAAGAAAAAAATCGTCGAGGACACGCGCGAGCAGGTCAAGGATTTCGAACAGCAATACAATGACGGCTTGATCACGCAAGGCGAGAAATACAACAAGGTCGTCGACGTTTGGTCGAAGTGCACCGAGAAGATCGCGGACGCGATGATGAAGGAAATCTCCGCCATGCGGCCAGCGACGGAGAAGGGTGCCGAGGCTCAGGTCAACTCGATCTACATGATGGCGCATTCCGGCGCCCGCGGTTCGCCGGCGCAAATGCGGCAGCTCGCCGGCATGCGCGGTCTCATGGCGAAACCGAGCGGCGAGATCATCGAGAGCCCGATCATCTCGAACTTCAAGGAAGGCCTGTCCGTGCTCGAATACTTCAATTCGACGCACGGCGCCCGCAAGGGTCTGGCCGACACGGCGCTGAAAACAGCCAACTCCGGCTATCTCACCCGGCGTCTGGTCGACGTCGCGCAAGACTGCATCATCACCGAGGTGGATTGCGGTACCTCGCGTGGCATCAAGGTGCGCGCCATCATTGATGCCGGCCAGGTCGTGGCTTCCCTGGCGAGCCGCATTCTCGGCCGCACCGTGGCTGAGGATGTGCGCGATCCGTCTGGCAGCGAAGTTCTGGCTGCCAATGGCACGCTGCTCGATGAGCCGCACGTCGAACGTTTGGTCAATGCCGGCGTGCAAGAGATCAAGATTCGCTCGGTGCTGACTTGCGAGACGGTGACCGGCGTTTGCGGCAAGTGCTACGGGCGCGATCTTGCCCGCGGCACGCCCGTCAATATGGGCGAGGCGGTCGGCGTTATTGCCGCACAGTCGATCGGTGAGCCGGGCACCCAGCTCACCATGCGCACGTTCCATATCGGCGGCGCGGCGCAGATCTCGGAACAGTCGTTCGTCGAGTCGAACTTCGAAGGCACCATCCGGATCAAGAACAAGAACGTCGTCCGCAATTCGGACGGCGATCAGATCGTGATGAGCCGCAACCTCATCGTTGCGGTGACCGATCCGGACGGCACCGAACGGGCTGTGCACCGCATCCAGTACGGCGCGCGGCTCAAGGTCGAGGACGGCGAACACATCAAGCGCGGCCAGCGTATCGCCGAGTGGGATCCTTATACGCGCCCGATCATGACCGAAGTCGAAGGCACGGTCGGGTACGAGGATCTTGTCGAAGGTCAGTCATTGACCGAGACGCTCGACGAATCGACCGGTATCGCCAAACGCGTGGTGATTGACTGGCGTTCGGGTTCGGCACGCGGCCAGCAGGACTTGCGTCCGGCGCTCGTAATCAAGGGCAAGGACGGCAAAATCCTGAAGCTCTCGCGTGGCGGCGATGCCCGTTACATGCTGGCGGTCGACGCCATCATCTCGATCGATCCCAACGGCAAAGTCGGTGCGGGCGACGTTATTGCTCGTATCCCGACCGAAAGCGCCAAGACCCGCGACATCACCGGCGGTTTGCCGCGTGTCGCGGAATTGTTTGAAGCGCGGCGGCCGAAGGAATCGGCGGTCATTGCCGAAATCTCCGGTACCGTGCGCTTCGGCCGCGACTACAAGAACAAGCGCCGGATCACCATCGAACCGGCCAGCGGCAGCGAGGAGGAGGCGCGCGAGTACCTCGTCCCGAAGGGCAAGCACATCCACTTGCAGGATGGCGACGTCATCGAGAAGGGCGACTTCATTGTCGAAGGCAACCCGGCACCGCACGACATCCTGGCAATTAAGGGTGTCGAAGAGCTGGCCGGCTACCTGGTCAACGAAATCCAGGACGTCTACCGGCTGCAAGGCGTGGCGATCAACGACAAGCACATCGAGGTGATCGTCCGGCAGATGCTGCAAAAGGTCGAGATCACGGATTCCGGCGAAACCGAAATGATCCAGGGCGATCAAGTCGACAAGCTGGAATTCGACGAGACCAATGCCCGCGTGGTGGCCGAGGGCAAGAAGCCCGCGACCGCGCACCCGGTGCTGCTGGGCATCACCAAGGCGTCGCTGCAGACGCGGTCGTTCATCTCCGCGGCGTCATTCCAGGAGACGACGCGCGTTCTCACCGAGGCCGCGGTCTCGGGTAAAGCCGACACACTCGACGGCCTCAAGGAGAACGTCATCGTCGGCCGGCTCATTCCCGCCGGCACCGGCGCGATGATGAACCGGCTGCGCGAAGTGGCGATCAAGCGCGACCAGCTCATTCTCGCCGAGCGCGAGAAGGAGGCGGCGAAAGCCGCGGAGGCGGCACAGGAGCCCGCGGCGCTACCGGCTGCGGAATAACTCCGCCGGCACGCAGAAACGACGAGGAGGCCGCCGCGAGGCGGCCTTTTTCGTCTCATGGTGCGTCCCTATGTACTTTGGGCGGCGCTGGATGACCTGACATCGGGAGGGTGGCGATGAGCACAGTTCTGGTAACGGGCGGCTCGGGCTTTATCGGCAGTCACTGCATTTTGCAGCTTCTCGCGGGCGGCCATCAGGTGCGGACGACCGTCCGCAACCTCAAGCGGGAAGGCGATGTGCGCGCTTTGCTCAAGCAAGGCGGTGCTGAAGCGGGCGACCGGTTGTCGTTCTACGCGGCCGATCTCGAAAGCGACGCCGGCTGGCGCGAGGCCGTCACCGGCTGCGATTACGTGCTGCATGTGGCGTCGCCGTTTCCGGCGATCGCGCCAAAGAATGAAAACGAATTGATTGTGCCGGCGCGCGAAGGTGCGCTCCGGGTTTTGCGCGCCGCGCGAGACGCCGGCGTCAAGCGGGTGGTGCTGACGTCTTCGTTCGCAGCGATCGGTTACGGTCGCAAGCCGCAAGAAAGGCCTTTTGACGAGACTGATTGGACCGACCCTAACGGCGACGGCGTCTATCCTTACGTCAAATCAAAAACGCTGGCCGAGCGTGCGGCTTGGGATTTCATCGCTGCCGAGGGCCGCGGCCTCGAACTTTCCGTCGTCAATCCGGTTGCGGTGCTGGGTCCCGTGCTGGCTCCCGACTACTCGACGTCGATCATCATGGTTCAGCGCTTGATGGATGGCGCGGTGCCGGGGTGTCCGCAACTGACGTTTGGCGTCGTCGATGTTCGCGACGTGGCCGACCTGCATATCCGCGCCATGACCGATCCGGCCGCCAAGGGCGAGCGCTTTCTCGCGGTCGCCGGCGACTTTCTGTCGATGCGCGAGATTGCGTTGGCGCTCAAGGCTCGGCTGGGTCCGGCCGCTCGGCGGGTACCGACAAGACAGCTGCCGAACTGGCTGGTTCGGATTGCCGCATTGACCGACCCAACGGTGCGGCAATTCCTTCCTGAACTGGGCAAGTCTAAGAACGCCACAAACGCGAAGGCGAGGCGTGTCCTCGGGTGGGCGCCCCGCTCAAACGAAGAGGCCATCGTTTCGACTGCGGAAAGCCTCATGCAGCTCGGATTGCTCAAGGACAGCGCGAAAAAAGCCGCGTAACTTGACGTCGCTTTTGCCGCACCTCCGGAGCACAAGGTGTTCCCACCCGAACGAATAGTTTGCCTTACGGAAGAGACGGTCGAAACTCTTTACCTTCTTGGCGAAGAGCATCGGATTGTCGGCATTTCGGGATACGTGGTGCGGCCGCCGCGGGCCAGGCGTGAAAAACCGCGGGTCTCCGCCTTTACCTCCGCGGACATCCCGAAAATCCTGGCGCTCGAACCCGATCTTGTATTGGTCTTTTCTGATCTCCAGGCCGAAATCGCAACGACGTTGGTCCGTGCCGGGGTCAGCGTGCATGCATTCAATCAGCGCAGTATCGGGGAAATTCTCGACATGGTTCGGATGCTCGGGGCCATCGTCGGCGCGGCCGCGCGTGCAGATCGCCTTGCCGCCGCGCTGGAGGAGGGGGTAGCCGCCGCGCGCTGCCGCACCGCGCGCCTGCCGTGGCGGCCGAAAGTTTATTTCGAGGAGTGGGACGAGCCGATGATCTCCGGCATCGGCTGGGTATCGGAGTTGATCGAGGCCGCCGGCGGCACGGATATTTTCCCAGAACGGGCGGTATGCAAGTCGGCCAAGGAGCGCATTGTCGTCGCCGCGGAGGTGATCGACCGGCAGCCGGATGTCATCATCGGCTCGTGGTGCGGGAAGAAGTTCAGACCGGAAAAATTCGCAGGCCGCCCGGGTTTCGATGGCTTGTCTGCAGTCCGCACCGGTGCGCTGCACGAAATCAAATCCTCACTGATCCTTCAGCCCGGTCCGGCGGCGCTGACCGACGGACTTGCCGCGCTTGAGGCGATCATCGGCCGCGTGGCGGCAACGGCTCTTCCGGTGTTCGCATGACCGCGCAGCGGCCCGCGGCCGGCCTCACATTATTCAGCGGCGGCGCCATGCGGCGGTTCCTGACCGAGGCCCTCCCGCTGTTCGAGGGGGCGCAAGGAATTAAAGTTTCGACCCATTTCGCGATCACGCGCCTTCTCAAGAAGGAGATCGAAGACGGTGCGGCCTTCGATATGGCGCTGATGCCGCGATCCGAGCTCGACGTGCTGGCGGCGTCGGGCTTTGTCGTCCCAGGGACGCAGACAGACATCGTCCGCTCCATCGTTGGTTTCATTGTGCGGGTCGGCGCGCCGGTGCCGGATATCTCGAGCGTGGAGGCATTCAAGGACGTGCTACGGCGGGCGAAATCGATTTCGCACAGCCAAGGGCCAAGCGGTCTCTACGTCGCGGCGCTGCTGGAGCGTATCGGTCTTGCCGCCGAAATGAAGGAAAAGACCGTGCTGGCGATCGGCCGGCCGGTGGGCGAGGTCGTCGCCAGCGGCGAAGCGGAGATTGGAATGCAGCAAATCATTGAAAATCAGCCGGTTCAGGGGGCGCACCTTGTCGGCCCGCTGCCGGCCGAACTCGGTAATTTTGTCGCCTATAGCGCCGGATTCGCTGCCAAACTCACTGACCACGCCGCCGCTCACGCGCTTGTCACGTTCCTTAAGTCTCCCGAGAGTGAACGCATCATCCGCGAAAAGGGCATGGAGCCGGCATAATCTGTCCCGCCCTCGATAGCGCGGATGTGCTTGCGCCATCGGCGTTTTATGCCCATATCTGCTTGACTTCGCACGGTACGGCCGATACATACCGCGCACTTTTCGGCAGGCGGTGAGCTTCGCCCGTCGGAACGGCATGTCCGGGTCCACGCAAGTTATTGAAAGTCATTTGCTTTCTTGAGCGCGTGGGTTTCGGCGCGACGCCTCGACAAAAGCAGGCTCAAACGCTGCCGCTGACTACGGAAAGTCAGAACGGTTAAGGCGCACGACCGCGGTGCTCGCATCGCGGTCCTCTGCATGGTTCGAGCGCCCCTCCGCGCATGGAGCGGATGGCGCGATTTCTTTTGCGCGAGTGGTTTCGCGCGGCGACGGACGAAAGTCCGCATCGGGGTAGCGGCCGCAAGGCGAAAGCCTCTGGTCTTGGAGCGAAGAGAACGGATGCCGACAGTCAATCAGCTTATTCGCAGGCCGCGCGTCGTGCAGCACGCGAAAAAGAAAGTGCCGGCTCTGCAGCAATCGCCGCAGAAGCGCGGTGTTTGCACGCGCGTCTATACGACGACGCCGAAGAAGCCGAATTCGGCTCTGCGCAAGGTCGCCAAAGTTCGGCTGACCAACGGATTCGAGGTGATCGGCTACATCCCGGGTGAGGGCCATAACCTGCAAGAGCATTCCGTGGTGATGATCCGCGGCGGCCGCGTAAAGGACCTTCCGGGCGTGCGCTATCATATTCTGCGCGGCGTGCTCGACACCCAGGGTGTGAAAAACCGCAAGCAGCGCAGATCGAAGTACGGAGCAAAACGACCCAAATAGTGGGTCGTTTTGCGTCATGAGGAACGAAGGACGAGGGAAATAACGAGATGTCCCGCCGCCACAGGGCCGACAAGCGCGAGATCCTGCCGGATCCGAAGTTCGGAAACATCGTGATCACCAAGTTCATGAACTCGGTGATGCACGCCGGCAAGAAGTCCGTTGCGGAGAATATCGTTTACGGCGCGCTGGACATGATCGAAGGCAAGACACGAACAAATCCGATCGGTGTGTTCGAGCAGGCGCTCGATAACGTCATGCCGTCTATCGAGGTGCGCTCGCGTCGCGTCGGCGGCGCCACCTACCAAGTACCGGTCGAAGTTCGAACTTCACGGCGCCAGGCGCTCGGCATCCGCTGGATCATTTCGGCGGCGCGCGAGCGCAACGAGAAGACGATGACCGAGCGGCTCTCCGCGGAGTTGCTCGATGCATCCAATAACAGGGGGAACGCGGTCAAGAAGCGCGAAGATACGCACCGGATGGCCGAAGCCAACCGTGCCTTCTCGCACTATCGCTGGTAACGCCGGCGGCCAAAGGATCTTTTAAAAATGCCCCGTACCCATCCGATCGAGGACTACCGCAACTTCGGCATCATGGCGCACATCGATGCCGGCAAGACTACGACTACGGAACGCGTCCTCTATTACACCGGCAAGAGCCACAAGATCGGCGAAGTCCACGACGGCGCCGCCACCATGGACTGGATGGAGCAGGAGCAGGAGCGCGGCATCACGATTACTTCCGCCGCGACAACCGCTTTCTGGAACGGCAAGCGCCTTAACATCATCGACACACCCGGCCATGTCGATTTTACCATCGAGGTGGAGCGTTCGCTGCGCGTCCTCGACGGCGCGGTGTGCGTGCTCGATTCCAATCAGGGCGTAGAGCCGCAGACTGAAACGGTGTGGCGGCAGGGCGACAAGTATAACGTCCCGCGCATCGTGTTCTGCAACAAGATGGACAAAATCGGTGCTGATTATTTTCAGTGCCTGAAGGATATCGTCGATCGCCTCGGCGCCAGGCCGGTGGCGCTGCAGCTTCCCATCGGGGCTGAAGCCCAATTCAAAGGCGTGATCGATCTCGTTCGTATGGTCGGCGTGGTTTGGGACGACGAAACGCTCGGCGCGAAATACCACGACATCGAAATTCCGGATGATCTGAAAGATCAGGCCAAGGAATATCGCGAGAAGCTCGTCGAAGCGGCAGTCGAACTCGATGACGACGCGATGACGGCCTATCTCGAGGGCACGGAGCCGGACGTCGCCACGCTCAAGCGTCTCGTCCGCAGGGCGACCGTCGAGGGCAAGTTCTTTCCGGTCTTCTGTGGCTCAGCCTTCAAGAACAAGGGCGTTCAGCCGCTGCTCGATGCGGTCGTCGACTATTTGCCGTCGCCGATCGATGTGCCGCCGGTTAAAGGCACGGATCTGAAAGGCAATGAAGTCGAGCGCAAGCCGATCGACACCGAGCCGATGTCGCTGCTTGCCTTCAAGATCATGGACGATCCGTTCGTCGGCACCATCACCTTCTGCCGCATCTATTCCGGGACGCTGCAAAGCGGCACGGGCGTGATCAATTCGACCAAGGATCGCAAGGAACGCGTCGGCCGCATGCTGCTGATGCATGCCAACAACCGCGAGGACATCAAGGAAGCTTATGCCGGCGACATCGTCGCTCTGGCGGGCCTCAAGGATGTGCGCACCGGCGATACGCTGTGCGATCCGCAGAAGCCCGTCATCCTTGAGAAGATGGAATTCCCCGATCCGGTCATCGAGATCGCGATCGAGCCGAAGTCAAAGGCGGACCAGGAGAAGCTCGGCGTCGCTCTCGCCAAGCTCGTGGCCGAAGACCCGTCATTCCGCGTCACGACCGATCAGGAATCCGGCCAGACCATTATCAAGGGCATGGGCGAGCTTCATCTCGACATCAAGGTCGATATCTTGAAGCGCACCTATAAGGTCGACGCCAACATCGGCGCACCGCAAGTGGCCTATCGCGAGAAGATCTCGCGTCCCGCGACGGTGACCTACACGCATAAAAAGCAGACCGGCGGTTCCGGTCAGTACGCCGAAGTCAAGATCGTGGCCGAGCCGTTACCGCCAGGCGGCGAGAATTTTGTGTTCGAGAACGAGGTCGTCGGCGGTTCCGTGCCGAAGGAATACGTTCCCGGCGTCGAAAAGGGGCTTGAGTTGGTGCTTGGCGCCGGCACGCTCGCGGGCTTCCCGGTCGTTGACCTGAAGGTATCGCTCGTCGACGGCAAGTTCCACGAGGTGGATTCGTCGGCGCTGGCCTTCGAGATCGCGGCCCGGATGGCGCTGCGCGAGGCGCTGCAGAAGGGCGCTTCGGTGCTGCTCGAGCCGATCATGAAGGTCGAGGTGGTGACACCGGAAGATTACACCGGCTCGGTCATCGGCGATCTGAATTCACGGCGCGGCCAAATTCAGGGCCAGGACATGCGCGGCAACGCCAACGTCATCACCGCGATGGTGCCGCTCGCCAACATGTTCTCTTACGTCAACAACCTGCGCTCGATGAGTTCAGGGGCGCGCCACGTTCACGATGCAGTTCGATCACTATGCGGAGGTGCCCAAAGGCATCGCCGACGAGGTTCAGGCGAAGTTCGCCTGATCGCGTTTTTACGAGGCTTAAGGAAAGAAAGCCGGAACGGAGAGCCACATGGCCAAGGAAAAATTCAACCGTAGCAAACCGCATTGCAACATCGGCACGATCGGCCACGTCGATCATGGCAAGACGTCGCTGACGGCGGCGATTACCAAGGTGTTGGCGGAGAAAGGCCAGGCCCAGTACACCGCCTATGACCAGATCGATAAGGCGCCGGAAGAGAAAGCGCGCGGCATCACCATTGCTACCGCGCACGTCGAGTACGAGACCGATAAGCGCCATTATGCGCACGTCGACTGCCCCGGGCACGCCGACTATGTGAAGAACATGATCACCGGCGCCGCGCAGATGGACGGCGCGATCCTGGTGGTGAGCGCAGCCGACGGCCCGATGCCGCAGACCCGCGAGCACATTCTGCTCGCCCGCCAGGTCGGCGTGCCGGCGCTGGTCGTGTTTCTCAACAAGGTCGACATGGTCGACGATCCGGAGCTCCTTGAGCTTGTCGAGTTGGAGGTCCGCGAGCTGTTGTCGAAGTACAATTTCCCGGGCGACAAGGTTCCGGTGGTCAAGGGCTCGGCGCTGATGGCGCTTGAGGACAAGGATCCGAAGCTCGGCAAGGAAGCGATCTTCGAGTTGATGAAGGCCGTGGATGAGTACATCCCGCAGCCGGAGCGTCCCAAGGACCAGCCGTTCCTGATGCCTGTCGAAGACGTGTTCTCGATCTCCGGACGCGGCACGGTTTGCACCGGCCGCATTGAGCGCGGCATCATCAAGGTCGGCGAGGAAGTCGAAATCGTCGGTATCAAGCCGACCACCAAGACCGTCGTCACCGGCGTCGAGATGTTTCGTAAGCTGCTCGACCAGGGCGAGGCCGGCGACAACGTTGGTTGCCTGTTGCGCGGCACCAAGCGCGAAGAAGTCGAGCGCGGTCAGGTGCTGTGCAAGCCAGGCTCGGTGAAGCCGCACACCAAGTTCAAGGCCGAGGCCTACATCCTTACCAAGGAAGAGGGTGGCCGCCACACGCCGTTCTTCACCAACTACCGTCCGCAATTCTACTTCCGCACCACTGACGTGACCGGTGTCGTCACGCTGCCGGAGGGCACCGAGATGGTCATGCCCGGCGACAACATCGCCATGGAAGTGACGCTGATCGTGCCGATCGCCATGGAGGAGAAGTTGCGCTTCGCCATTCGCGAGGGCGGCCGGACGGTGGGCGCCGGCGTGGTCGCGAGCATCGTCGAGTAGGCAAACACGGCTCGTCGTCATCCCGCGAAAGCGGGGGACCCAGTATCCGCGGGTGAACTAAACGGACTAGCGATTTACTGGGTCGTCCGCCTGCGCGGGCGATGACAGGCAGAGAGACGGAAATGAACGGCCAGAACATACGGATCCGATTGAAAGCGTTCGACCACCGAATCCTGGATGCGTCGACGCGCGAGATCGTCAACACCGCCAAGCGCACCGGCGCGCAGGTGCGCGGACCTATTCCGTTGCCGACGCGGATCGAAAAATTCACCGTCAACCGCTCGCCGCACGTCGACAAGAAGAGCCGCGAGCAGTTCGAGATGCGCACCCACAAGCGGCTTCTCGATATTGTCGATCCGACGCCGCAGACCGTGGACGCGCTGATGAAGCTCGATCTCGCGGCCGGCGTCGACGTCGAGATCAAACTTTAAGGCGCGGGGAATTGGCCATGCGATCCGGCGTACTTGCGCAGAAAATCGGGATGACCCGGCTGTTTACCGATGCCGGCGAGCACGTGCCGGTCACGGTGCTGCGGCTTGGTAATTGTCAGGTGGTCGGCCACCGCACCAAAGAGAAGAACGGTTACGTGGCGTTGCAGCTCGGCGCCGGAACGCGCAAGGCGCAGCGCACGACCAAAGCCGGCCGCGGCAACTTCGCCGTCGCCAAAGTCGAGCCGAAGCGCAAGCTTGCCGAGTTCCGCGTCGACGACGATGCGCTCATTCCGATCGGCGCCGAAATCACCGCCGATCATTTTCTGGTCGGACAGTTTGTCGATGTGACCGGCACCTCGACCGGAAAGGGCTGGGCCGGCGCCATGAAGCGCTGGAATTTTGCCGGTCTTCGCGCTTCACACGGCGTATCGATTTCGCACCGTTCGATCGGCGGCACCGGCGGCCGTCAGGATCCGGGCAAGACATTCAAGAACAAGAAAATGTCCGGCCATCTCGGTGTCGAGCGTGTGACCACGCTTAATCTGAAAGTGATGCAGACCGACGTGGCGCGCGGCCTCATCCTGGTTGAAGGCGCCGTCCCCGGCGTCAATGGCGGCTGGATCACGGTCCGCGATGCCGTCAAAAAGAGATTACCCGACGGCGTGCCGAAGCCCGGAAAATTCAAGCTTGCGGACCACGCAGCCGCGGCGCCGGCGCCAAAAGCCGACGAATCCTCCTCCGAAGCCAGGGAGGGCGCGTGACATGGAACTGAAAATTACTTCGCTCGACGGCAAAAGCGCGGGTTCGGTCACCGTGTCCGACGGTATTTTCGGTCTTGAGCCGCGCACTGACCTCATTCATCGCTGCGTCGTCTGGCAGTTGGCCAAGCGCCGCGCCGGTACGCACGCGGTCAAGAACCGCGCTGACATCCACCGCACCGGCAAGAAGATGTACCGGCAGAAGGGTACCGGCTCGGCCCGTCACGGTTCGGCGCGGGTGAACTTGTTCCGCGGCGGCGGCCGCTCGTTCGGCCCGTTGCCCCGCAGCCACGAGATCGGCTTGCCGAAAAAAGTCCGGGCGCTCGCGCTCAAGCACGCGCTATCCGCGAAGGCCAAGGACGATGGCATTGTCATCATCGAGGCGATTGACCTCAAAGAGGCAAAGACCAAGACGCTGCGCGGAAAGTTCGAGAAGCTCGGTTTTTCCAGCGCCCTGATCGTGGATGGTGCCGAGGTCGCGGCGAATTTGCGCCATGCGGCGCGCAACATCCCCAACATCGACGTGCTGCCGATTGCCGGGATCAACGTCTATGACATTTTGCGGCGGCAGAAGCTGGTGCTGACCCGCGCGGCGGTCGATGCGCTGGAGGCGCGGTTCAAATGAGCACCAACGATCCGCGCCATTATGACGTGATCCTCTCGCCGGTGATCACCGAGAAGGCGACCAACGCCTCCGAGCACAGCAAGGTCATTTTCAAGGTCGCGCTGACGGCAACCAAGCCGCAAATCAAGGAAGCGGTTGAAAAGCTGTTCGACGTCAAGGTCAAAAGCGTGAATACGCTTCGCCGCCGCGGCAAGTGGAAAGCGTTCAAGGGCCGTTTCGGCCTGCAATCAACCACCAAGCGTGCGGTCGTGACCCTCGAAGAGGGCCAGAAGATCGACGTGACCACGGGACTGTAGGGAGCGCGGGATGGCACTCAAGACCTATAATCCGGTCACTCCCGGCCAGCGCCAGCTGGTGCTGGTCGATCGCTCCGGGCTGCACACCGGCGCGCCGGTGAAAGCGCTTACCGAAGGCAAAAGCTCGAGCGGCGGCCGCAACAATTCCGGTTCGATCACCAGCCGCTACCGCGGCGGCGGCCACAAGAAGGCGTATCGCCGGATCGACTTCAAGCGCCGGCGGTTCGACGCGCCGGCCAAGGTCGAGCGGATCGAATATGATCCCAACCGGACCGCCTTCATCGCGCTGATCAAATATGAAGATGGCGAACTCGCCTATATCCTGGCGCCACAGCGGCTCGGTGTCGGCGACACCGTCCTGTCCGGCGAATACGTCGACGTAAAGCCCGGCAACGCCATGCCGCTCGCGAACATTCCGGTCGGCACGATCGTCCACAATATCGAACTGAAAATCGGCAAGGGCGGGCAGATCGCGCGCTCTGCCGGCACCTACGCCCAAATCGTCGGCCGAGACGGTGTCTACGTCATCCTGCGGCTCAATTCGGGTGAGCAACGCCTCGTCCACGGCCGCTGCATCGCGACTGTCGGCGCGGTTTCCAACCCCGACAACATGAACATCTCGATCGGCAAGGCCGGCCGTAATCGCTGGATGGGGTGGCGCGGCCATGTGCGCGGCGAAACCATGAACCCGGTCGATCACCCGCTCGGCGGGCGGACGCGCGGCGGCCGTCATCCGGTGACGCCGTGGGGCAAGCCGACCAGAGGCGCCAAGACACGAAAGAACAAGCGGACCACCAAGTTCATCATGGTGAGCCGTCACGCCCGCAAGAAGAGCAAGTAAGGATCGCGAGGAACAATCATGACGCGTTCGGTCTGGAAAGGTCCGTTTGTCGACGGCTATCTGCTCAAGAAAGCGGATGCTGCGCGCGCGTCCGGACGCCACGACATGATCCGCATCTGGTCGCGGCGTTCGACCATACTGCCGCAATTCGTGGGTCTGACGTTCGGCGTCTATAACGGCCAGAAGCATGTTCCGGTGATCGTCACCGAAGAAATGGTCGGACACAAATTCGGGGAATTCGCCCCGACACGCTCGTTTTACGGACATTCATCGGATCGCAAGGCCAAACGTAGCGATGGCGGCGGTGGCGCGGCGGCGCCGGCCGCTTCTTCCGGCGGCGCATCTTAATTTTAAGGTCGAAGAGAAGCTCACATGAGCAAAAAGAAACAGCCACGCGCGCTTGCCGACACCGAAGCCAAAGCGGTGTTGCGCACGCTGCGCATCAGCCCGCAAAAGCTGAACCTGTTGGCGCAGCTTATCCGCGGCAAAAAGGTTTCGATGGCGCTCGCAGACCTCGAATTCTCGCGCAAGCGCATTGCACGCGACGTGCGCAAGTGCCTGGAGTCGGCGATCGCTAACGCCGAAAACAATCACGATCTCGACGTCGACGATCTCGTGGTTGCCGAAGCTCACGTCGGCAAGTCGATTGTCATGAAGCGCCATATGCCGCGCGCTCGTGGCCGGGTAGGCAGGGTTTTTAAGCCGTTCTCGCACCTCACCATCGTGGTTCGTGAGGTCGAGGCGGAAGCACAATCGTAACGGACGGAATTCGCCGGCAGGCGAGGAGATAAGATGGGTCAGAAAGTCAATCCGGTCGGGCTTCGCCTGGGCATCAACCGCACCTGGGATTCGCGCTGGTATGCCGGCAAGACGAGCTACGGCTCGCTGCTGCATGAAGACATGAAAATCCGCAAGGCGCTGCTGAAGGAGCTCAAGCAAGCGGCGGTCTCGAAGATCGTGATCGAGCGCCCGCACAAGAAATGCCGCGTCACCATCCACTCGGCCCGGCCGGGCGTGGTCATCGGCAAGAAAGGCGCAGACATCGAGAAGCTGCGCCGCAAGGTCGCGGAGCTCACCGACAGCGACGTCGTCATCAACATCGTGGAAATTCGCAAGCCTGAGCTCGATGCTCAGCTGGTCGCCGAATTGATCGCCCAGCAGCTCGAGCGCCGGGTGGCGTTCCGCCGCGCCATGAAGCGTGCGGTGCAGTCGGCCGTGCGGCTCGGTGCCGGCGGCATCCGCATCAATTGTTCCGGCCGGCTCGGCGGTGCCGAGATCGCACGGATGGAATGGTACCGCGAGGGCCGCGTGCCGCTGCACACGTTGCGCGCCGACGTCGATTACGGCGTCGCCACGGCCTTCACCACCTACGGCACCTGTGGGGTCAAAGTCTGGATCTTCAAAGGCGAGATCATGGAGCACGACCCGATGGCGCAGGACAAACGTATGGCTGAGGGCGACGCGGGCCGTCCCCGCCGTGACGCGGCCTAAGCCGAAGGCGCCAGAGATCATTTGAGAGAAAGACGTTCGTCATGCTGCAACCGATGCGAACCAAATTCCGCAAGGCGCACAAAGGCCGCATCCACGGCGTTGCGACCAGCGCGGCGACGCTTGCCTTTGGGCAGTTTGGGCTGAAGGCAATGGAGCCGGAGCGGATCACCGCGCGCCAGATTGAGGCGGCGCGCCGTGCATTGACGCGGCACATGAAGCGCTCGGGCCGGGTGTGGATCCGGGTTTTCCCGGACGTGCCGGTCTCAAAGAAGCCGCTCGAAGTCCGCATGGGCTCAGGCAAGGGGACGCCGGAACTCTGGGTCTGCCGCGTCAAGCCGGGCCGCATCATTTTCGAGCTCGACGGTGTGAGTGTGCAGATCGCCAAAGAGTCGCTGGCACTCGCCGCCGCCAAGTTGCCGATCAAGACCCGTTTTGTAGAGCGCATCAGCGAATAGGCGCCGCGATGAAAACTGCCGACATCAGGACCATGACCGTCGACCAGATCGACGACGAAGTGCTCAAGCTGAAAAAGGAGCAGTTCAACCTGCGCTTTCAGCGCGCTACGGGGCAGCTGGAAAATACCGCGCGCGTACGGGAAGTGCGCCGCGACATCGCTCGCTTGAAGACCATCGTCCGGCAAAAGCGCGCACCGAAGAGCTAGAAGAGGACAAAATGCCCAAGCGCAGCCTGCAAGGCGTCGTGGTGAGCGACAAGCAGAACAAGACCCTGGTGGTGCGGGTCGAGCGCCGCTTCGCCCATCCGGTATTCGGCAAGGTGATCCGTCGCTCGAAGAAATACCACGCGCACGACGAGAACAACGAGTTCAAAGTCGGCGACATCGTTTGGATCGAAGAGCACGCCCCCATCTCCAAGCTCAAGCGCTGGGCGGTGGTGCGCGGCGAGAAGAAGACAGCGTCCTGAAACGGCGCGCCGGACCAGAAAGTGATTGGGGTAGCCCATGATTCAGATGCAAACCAACCTCGACGTCGCCGACAATTCCGGCGCGCGGCGCGTCATGTGCATCAAGGTGCTGGGTGGCTCGAAGCGCAAATACGCGACCATCGGCGATGTGATTGTCGTTTCGGTGAAAGAAGCCATTCCACGCGGCCGGGTGAAGAAGGGCGACGTGATGAAGGCGGTGATCGTGCGCATCGCCAAGGACATCAAGCGCGCGGACGGTTCGATTATCCGTTTCGATCGCAATGCGGCGGTATTGATCAATCCGCAGATGGAGCCTGTTGGCACGCGTATTTTCGGCCCGGTGCCGCGCGAATTGCGCGCCAAGAACCACATGAAAATCATTTCGCTCGCGCCGGAGGTTCTGTAATGGCGGCGAAGATCAGAAAGGGCGACACGGTTATCGTCATTGCCGGCCGCGACAAAGGCCGCACCGGCGAGGTGATCGAGATGCGCCGCGACGCCGGCCGGGTGCTCGTGCGCGGCGTCAACGTCGTCAAACGTCACCAGAAACAGAGCGCGACCCAAGAGGGCGGCATCATTTCCAAGGAATCGCCGATCCATATTTCGAACGTCGCGCTGGCCGATCCCAAGGACAATAAGCCGACGCGCATCGGCTTTAAAATCACCGGCGCCGGAGATGACCGAAAGAAGGTGCGCTTTGCCAAGCGCTCGGGAGCAGAGATCGATGGCTGACACCGAAGAGAAAAAGCCGAAGAAAGCCCCGAAGGCCGGCGCGGAAGCAGCCGGCCACGCGGACAAGGCGCCGAAAGCCGACAAAGTCGAGAAGCCGCCGAAGGCCGCAAAAGCGGATAAGGCCGAGAAAGCGGCGGACGGCAAAGGCAAAGCCGAACCGCGCGAGCCGGAGCCGAAAGTCCCGGCGCGGCTGAAGGTCGAGTTTGATCAGCAAATTCGCAGTCGGCTCGCCGAACAGTTCGGCTACAAGAATCGCATGCAGATTCCGACCTTGGACAAGGTCGTGATCAACATGGGAATCGGTGAGGGAGTGGCGGACCGCAAGAAAGTCGATTCCGCCGCGGCCGATCTCGCGCTCATCTCCGGCCAAAAGGCCGTGGTGACCAAATCACGCAAATCCATCGCCACTTACAAGCTGCGCGACGGACAGGCGATCGGCTGCAAGGTCACGTTGCGTAAAGCGCGGATGTACGAATTTCTCGACCGGCTGATCAATATCGCGCTGCCGCGCGTGCGCGATTTTCGCGGCCTGAATCCGAAGAGCTTCGACGGCCGTGGCAATTACTCGCTCGGCATCAAGGAGCACATCGTGTTTCCGGAGATCGACTACGACAAGACCACCGACGTGTGGGGTATGGATATCACCGTATGCACCACCGCGCGCACCGACGACGAAGCGCGCGCGTTGTTGACCGCATTTAATTTTCCGTTCCGGCAGTGAGGCGAGAGCGTCAGACGCGGAACGGCGAGGAGCAATAAATGGCGAAGAAGAGTTCGATCGAAAAGAATAACCGGCGCCGCCGGATGTCGAAGAAGTTTTCGGGCCGCCGCTCGCGGCTCAAAGCGATCGCCCAGGACAAGACCAAGCCGGTGGAGGAGCGTTTCGCTGCTACGCTCAAGCTCGCCGAATTGCCGCGCAATTCGTCGGCCACGCGCATTCGCAATCGTTGCGAAATCACCGGCCGGCCGCGCGGCTTTTATCGCAAGCACAAATTGTCCCGCATTGCCTTGCGCGAGCTCGGTTCGAAGGGGCTGATCCCGGGCCTGCTGAAGTCGAGCTGGTAAGGAGAATCGCACAATGTCGATGAACGATCCGCTCGGCGATCTTCTCACCCGCATCCGTAATGCTCAGATGCGCAGCAAAAACAAGGTCTCGAGCCCGAATTCGCGGTTGCGCGAGAGCGTGCTCGAAGTCCTCAAGAGCGAAGGTTACATCCGCGGCTTTGCCGTCGTGGAGCGTGAAGGCCGCTCGGAAATCGAGATCGAACTGAAATATTTCGAAGGCGCGCCGGTAATCCGCGAGATCGAACGGATTTCCAAGCCGGGCCGCCGGGTCTACACCTCGGTGAGAAACTTGCCGCGCATCAATAACGGGCTCGGTGTGGCCATCGTCTCGACGCCGAAGGGCGTCATGGCCGATCACGACGCCCGCGACGCGAATGTCGGCGGCGAAATCCTCTGCACCGTGTTCTAGGAGCGAAAGAGTAACTGAGATCATGTCCCGCATCGGAAAAAGGCCGGTCGCGATCCCTTCTGGCATCACCGCCAACGTCGAGGGTCAGACCATAAAGCTCAAAGGGCCGAAAGGCGCACTGTCGACGGTCGTCCCGGACGATGTCGCCGTGCAACTTGATGACGGCCGGATCAAGGTCGATCCGCGTAACGAAACCAAGCGCGCCCGCGCGCAATGGGGTACGTCGCGGACGTTGATTGCGAACCTGATCGCAGGCGTCAGCAAGGGATTTGAGCGGCGTCTCGAGATCAACGGCGTCGGCTACCGTGCCGCGGTGCAGGGCAAGAACCTGCAGCTCGCGCTCGGCTACAGCCACGACATTGTCTATCCGATCCCGGAAGGCATTACGATTGCCACGCCGCGGCCGGTCGAGATCGTGATTTCGGGCGCAGACCGCCAGAAGGTCGGTCAGGTCGCAGCCGAGATCCGCGAATATCGGCCGCCGGAGCCGTACAAAGGCAAGGGCATCAAATATTCAGACGAGCGCATCTTCCGCAAGGAAGGCAAGAAGAAGTAACGGACGGGCCCATGACCACACTCAGGCATCGTACTCACAGGCGGCAGGGAAGAGTCCGCGGGGCGCTGGCGCGCGCGGCGCATGGCCGCAGCCGGCTCAGCGTATTTCGCTCGTCCAAGCATATTTACGCGCAGGTCATCGACGATGATCACGGCGCTACGGTGGCCTCGGCGTCGTCTCTCGAAAAGACCGCTCTCGAGGGGCTCAAGACCGGCGCCAGCGTCGCCGCAGCCAAGGCCGTCGGCAAGCTCATTGCCAAGCGTGCGCAAGAAAAAGGCGTCAAGGATGTCATCTTCGATCGCGGCAGCTACCTCTATCACGGCAGAGTGAGAGCGTTGGCGGAAGCCGCGCGCGAAGGCGGATTGAATTTTTAAGGACGGAAGGCACGTAGAAAACATGGCGAACCATCATGGCGCGTGAACCACGCGAGCGGCGCAACGACGAGCGTGACAGCGAGTTTGTCGACAAGCTCGTGCACATCAATCGCGTCGCCAAAGTCGTCAAAGGCGGCCGGCGCTTCGGCTTCGCCGCGCTTGTTGTCGTCGGCGACCAGAAGGGCCGCGTCGGCTTCGGTCACGGCAAAGCGCGCGAGGTGCCGGAGGCGATCCGCAAAGCGACCGACGCCGCCAAGCGCGGGCTTACCCGTGTGCCGCTGCGCGAGGGACGTACGCTGCACCACGACGTCGCCGGGCGTCACGGCGCCGGCAAGGTCTTCCTGCGCGCTGCGCCTCCCGGCACCGGCATCATTGCCGGCGGTCCGATGCGCGCCGTATTCGAAACGCTCGGCATGCAGGACGTGGTCGCGAAATCGCTGGGCACGTCCAACCCTTACAACGTGGTGCGCGCGACGTTTGATGCGCTCAAGCGCCAGGATTCGCCGCGCACTGTTGCTGCCCGCCGCAACGTCAAGGTCTCCGCGCTGCAGGCGCGCCGCCGGGACGTTGAGGCTGCGGATCAGGCGGTCGACTAAGAGTTGGAGCAGGCCATGGCCGCTGAAAAAAAATCCGGCAAAACCATCACGGTTGAGCAAGTCGGCAGCCCGATGCGTCGGCATCACCGGCAGCGCGAGACGCTGGTCGGCTTGCGGCTGAACAAAATCGGCCGCGTCTCGACCCTTGTCGACACGCCGCAGACCCGCGGCATGATCGCGAAGGTGGCGCACCTGATCCGCGTGGTTGAAAAATAAGTGCACCCTCCGCCCTGCGGGGGAGGCCGTAAAGGAAACGGGACAATGAAGCTTCACCAACTCGCCGGGCGGGCGGGAGCCCGCAAAACCCGAAAGCGCATCGGCCGCGGTATCGGCTCGGGCGTGGGCAAGACCGGCGGCCGTGGCGGCAAAGGCCAGACCGCACGCTCGGGCGTCCGAATCAAAGGTTTCGAAGGCGGCCAGATGCCATTGCATCGCCGCCTGCCCAAGCGCGGATTCAAGAACGTGAAGTTCGCGCGCAAGCTCAACGAGATCAATCTCGATCGCCTGCAGAGCGCGATCGACGCCGGCAAGCTCGATATCGCCGCGACCATCGACGCCGCGGCGCTGGTCAAGGCCGGCGTGCTGCGCCGGGCCAAAGACGGCGTACGTCTGCTCGGCGACGGCGAACTCAAGGCCAAGGTCGCGCTGGCGGTATTCGGTGCATCGAAATCGGCCGTTGCCGCAGTGGAAAAGGCCGGCGGGACTGTGCAAATTCTCGCCCCCAAAGAGCCGGCGGGCGAACAAGCGGCCTGATCCTTATATAGACCCGGGGCAAACGGGCATCGCGACACGGGAGCGGCACGCGCATGGTCTCTGCAGCGGAACAACTGGCAGCCAATCTCAACTTCGGCGCGCTCGCCAAGGCCGAAGAGCTAAAGAAGCGCATCTGGTTCACGCTCGGAGCGCTGCTGGTCTATCGCCTCGGCACCTACATTCCGCTGCCGGGCATTGATCCGAACGCCTGGAATCAAATCTTCAATTCCCAGGCCGGCGGCATCTTGGGCATGTTCAACATGTTCGCCGGCGGCGGCATTCACCGCATGGCGATTTTCGCCCTCAACATCATGCCGTACATCTCGGCCTCGATCATCATTCAGCTGATGACGACGGTGTCGCCACAGCTCGAGCAACTAAAAAAGGAAGGCGAGTCGGGCCGCAAGCTGATCAATCAATATACGCGTTACCTGACCGTCATCCTCGCCGCGGTTCAGGCCTACGGCATATCCGTCGGACTTGAAGGCGCGAGCAACGTGGTCATGGACCCCGGTTTGTTCTTCCGCATCTCCACCGTCATCACGCTGACCGGCGGCACCATGTTCCTGATGTGGCTCGGTGAGCAGATCACCCAGCGCGGGATCGGCAACGGCACGTCGCTGATCATCATGTCGGGCATTGTGGCGCAATTGCCTTCCGCAATCGCCGGAACCCTCGAGCTCGGCCGCCAAGGCGCGCTGTCCACCGGGCTTATTCTCGTCGTGCTGGTAATGGCGGTCGCGGTAATCGCGTTTATCGTCTTCATGGAACGCGCGCAGCGCCGGCTGTTGATCCAATATCCGAAGCGGCAGGTCGGCAATCGCATGTTCGAGGGCCAATCCTCGCATCTGCCGTTGAAGCTCAACACGTCCGGCGTCATTCCGCCGATCTTTGCTTCATCGTTGTTGCTGTTGCCGACGACGGTCGCCAATTTCACCGCGGGACAGGGACCGGGCTGGCTCACCCTGATCACCACGCAGCTGTCGCACGGCCGGCCGCTGTTTCTTCTGCTTTACGTGGCGCTGATCGTGTTCTTCGCGTTTTTCTACACCGCGATTGTTTTCAATCCGACCGAGACCGCGGATAATCTGAAAAAGCATGGCGGCTTCATTCCGGGCATCCGGCCCGGGGAGCGGACCGCCGAGTACATCGACTACGTGCTCTCGCGCATCACCGTGATTGGCGCCGCTTATCTGGCGGTGGTCTGTCTGTTCCCGGAAATACTGATTTCGTACGCCGCGGTGCCTTTCTACTTTGGCGGCACGTCGCTTCTGATCGTCGTCAGTGTGACCATGGATACGGTCGCGCAGGTGCAGGGTTATCTGCTGGCGCATCAATACGAAGGCTTGATCAAGCGATCGAAATTGAGGGGACGCCGCAGATGAGACTGATTCTGCTGGGCCCGCCGGGGGCGGGCAAGGGAACGCAGGCCCAGCACCTCGTCGCCAAATACGGCTTAGTTCAACTCTCGACCGGCGACATGCTGCGGGCGGCAGTCAAAGCCCAAACGCCGCTCGGCCGCCAGGTCGAGCACATCATGGCAAGCGGTGCGCTTTGTCCTGACGACGTCGTCGTCGCCATTGTCGAGGAGCGCACCGAGCAGCCGGACGCGCGCAAGGGCTTCATCCTCGATGGTTTTCCACGCACCGTCGCCCAGGCTGAGGCGCTCGACCGCATGCTTAAACGGCATGGGGCCGGTCTCGACGCGGTCATCGAACTCAAGGTGGACGAGGCGGCGCTGGTACGGCGGATCGAAAACCGCATCGCCCAGATGACTGCGCAGGGGCAGCCGCTCCGCCCCGACGATAATCCGGACGTGCTGCACCGCCGCCTTGTGGCATACCGCGAGCAGACGGCGCCTCTGATCGACTATTACCGCCGTCATGGCCTGTTGCGGTCGGTCGACGGCATGAAAACGGTGGAAAACGTTGCCGCACAGATCGAATGGGCGCTTGTTGAGAAGCCTGCCGCCACCAAGCGCGCGAAGCCTGTTACAGCCGCCGAACGCCCGGCGCCGGTTGCCGCCAAGCGCAAGAAGCCAGCCGCAACCAAGAGCGGGAAGCCGGCCGCGGCGAGGCGGCGAAAGGCCGTCGCCGCGAAACCCCGGAGCAGGGCAATAGGAAAAAAATCCGTAGCGAGAAAGGCAAGCCGCCCCAAGACCGTCCGGAAACCGCAAAAAGCTGCCCGGGCGGGCGCGGGACGGAAGTCAAAGGGGCGGGCTAAATCCGCGAAACGCGGGCGGTGAGACAGTTGTACACGAATCTGCTAGCCGGGTTGACGACAGCGAGTGGAATCCATTAATAAGCCTGAAATATCCGATCGGAGACGAAGCAGCGATGCCCAGGCCGCGGCGGCAGGCAGTCGTGGGCTTTTTTGCGTTGTGTGGCCTTCTCTGGTGACATTCGGACCGATAGATAACGCCCGGGCTGTGCGGACGCACAACGCGTCAGCCCGCATAAGGAGCATCTGACGTGGCCCGTATTGCTGGCGTCAACATCCCAACGAACAAGCGCGTCGTGGTCGCGTTACAATATATCCACGGCATCGGCCCGGCTAAAGCCAAGGAAATCATGACCAAGGTCTCGATTCCCGAGGCGCGCCGGGTTTCTCAGCTGACCGACCAGGAAGTATTGCAGCTACGCGAGGTGATCGACCGCGACTACATGGTCGAGGGCGATCTTCGGCGCGAAGTCGCCATGAACATCAAGCGGCTGATGGATCTCGGCTGCTATCGCGGGTTGCGTCATCGCCGCGGTCTCCCGGTTCGCGGGCAGCGTACGCACACCAATGCACGAACCCGCAAGGGGCCGGCCAAGCCGATCGCCGGCAAGAAGAAATAGCGCGTCGAATAGAGTTTGAGGCGGACCGGCGCAGCCGGTTCCGAGCCGAAAGGGTTCAAAATGGGTAAGGAAGCCACGCGCGTCCGTCGACGCGAACGCAAGAACATCGCGTCTGGCGTCGCGCACGTAAACGCCAGCTTCAACAACACCATGATCACCATCACTGACGTTCAAGGCAACACCATCGCCTGGTCGTCGGCAGGAACCATGGGATTCAAGGGCTCGCGGAAATCGACACCTTACGCGGCGCAGGTCGCCGCCGAGGATGCCGCCAAGAAGGCCCAGGAACACGGGATGCGGACGCTCGAAGTCGAAGTCGCGGGTCCAGGTTCCGGGCGCGAGTTTGCGTTGCGCTCGCTGCAAGCGGCCGGATTTACCATTACCTCGATACGCGACGTAACACCGATCCCGCACAACGGTTGCCGCCCGCGGAAGCGGCGGCGCGTATAGGACATTTTGCTGATGGAAGTCGAACATTCGCCGCCGCTCGAACACGGCACCACCGATTTTGGCCCCACGGAGCGGAGTGGGTCGCGTGACGTTGGCACGCCGCGCAATGCTATGGGTGATAACGTGACCATTCAAAAAAATTGGCAGGAACTGATTAGGCCGGGCAAGCTTCAGGTCGCCGCCGGTGCCGACGGGCGGCGGGTGGCGACGGTGGTCGCTGAACCGCTGGAGCGTGGCTTCGGTGTGACGCTCGGCAACGCGTTACGCCGAATTTTGCTGTCGTCGCTTCAGGGCGCCGCGGTTCAGTCGGTGCATATCGACGGTGTGCTGCACGAGTTTTCCTCGATCGCCGGTGTGCGCGAGGACGTGACCGACATCGTGCTCAACATCAAGGACATCGCTATCAAGATGCAGGGCGAAGGCCCCAAGCGCATGGTGGTGAAGAAGCAGGGCCCCGGCACGGTAACCGCCAGCGACATCCAGACCATCGGCGATATCGTCGTTCTCAATCCCGACCTCGTGCTGTGTACGCTCGACGAGGGCGCAGAAATCCGCATGGAGTTCACCGTCAACACCGGCAAGGGTTACATCCCGGCGGAGCGCAATCGCCCCGAGGATGCGCCAATCGGTCTTATTCCGGTCGACAGCCTTTACTCGCCGGTGCGCAAGGTTTCCTACAAAGTCGAGAACACCCGTGAAGGCCAAATTCTCGACTATGACAAGCTGACGCTGTCGATCGAGACGAACGGCGCGGTCAGCCCCGAGGATGCGCTCGCTTACGCGGCCCGCATCCTGCAAGACCAGCTCAACGTGTTCGTCAATTTCGAAGAACCCAAGCGCGAAACCACGACCGAGGCGATCCCCGATCTCGCCTTCAATCCGGCGTTCCTCAAGAAAGTCGACGAGCTCGAGCTTTCGGTGCGCTCGGCCAACTGCCTGAAGAACGACAACATCGTCTATATCGGCGATCTGGTGCAGAAGACCGAGGCCGAAATGCTGCGCACGCCGAACTTCGGCCGCAAGTCGCTGAACGAAATCAAGGAAGTGCTTGTTCAAATGGGCCTGCATCTGGGCATGGAAGTGCCGGGCTGGCCGCCGGAAAATATCGAAGAGCTCGCGAAGCGCTTCGAGGATCATTACTGAGCAGGAGGCGGTAATCGGATGTCGGTCATCAGCAGCAACTGATTACCGATGACTGAAACTGGTATCTGAATGGGTCACGCTAACACTTACCGCAAGTTCAACCGTCGCTCGGACCATCGCAAGGCGATGCTGGCCAATCTGGCCGCAGCCTTGATCAAGCACGAGCAAATCACCACGACGCTGCCGAAGGCAAAAGACCTCCGCCCGATCGTGGAAAAACTTGTGACGCTCGGCAAGCGCGGCGATTTGCACGCGCGCCGCCAGGCCATCGCGCAGATGCGCGACCTGGCCATGGTCAAAAAGCTCTTCGAAGTGATCGGCCCGCGCTACAAGGGCCGCGCCGGCGGCTATCTGCGCGTGATGAAGGCGGGCTTTCGCTATGGCGACTCGGCGCCGGTCGCGGTCATTGAATTTGTCGACCGCGACGTCGAGGCCAAGGGCAAGGATTCCGGTCCGGTCCAAGTGCGCGCCGAAGAGCCGGCTCCGGCCGCCGCGTAGGCCGCGCCAACGCTTCTAAAGGCCCACACGCGCGCCTATATCGGCTACGCGGATTTGGGAAATTCTCATGCATCGCTCGCGGCGTTTAGCAACGAAGTGCGCCGCGGCCGTTTTTGCGCTGGTGGCGTTGTCTTCGGCGGCATCCGCCCAGGATCGCCGCGTGCCGGCCTCGGCCGCCGAGTTGCAGCTTTCGTTCGCGCCGGTGGTCAAGCGCGTAGCGCCGGCGGTGGTCAATGTTTACGCGGCCCGGGTCGTGGAAAACCGCAACCCGTTCATGAACGATCCGCTATTCCGGCAGTTTTTCGGCGCGGTGCCGCGCGAGCAGGTGCTCCGCTCGCTCGGTTCCGGTGTTGTCGTTGATCCAGCCGGACTTGTCGTCACCAATTATCACGTGATCGAAGGCGCGAGCGAAGTGAAGGTTGCGCTTGCCGACAAGCGCGAGTTCGACGCGGAAGCTGGCGCTTAAGGACGAGCATTCGGATCTTGCCGTGCTGCGGCATTAAGGCGGCCGGCGAGCGCTTTCCCGTGCTTGATTTTGCGAATTCCGATGAACTGCAAGTCGGCGACGTCGTGCTGGCGATAGGCGATCCGTTTGGCGTCGGGCAAACCGTGACCCACGGCATTGTCTCGGCCTTGGCGCGTACCCAAGTCGGGATCAGCGATTACCGCTTCTTTATTCAGACCGATGCGGCGATCAATCCCGGCAATTCAGGCGGCGCGCTGGTCGATCTCAACGGCCGCCTGGTCGGCATCAACTCCGCGATCTATTCGCGTTCGGGCGGATCGCAGGGCATAGGCTTTGCCATTCCCGTCTAACATGGTCCGCGTCGTTGTCGCTTCGGCGAAAGGCGGCAGCGCCGCCGTCAAGCGGCCGTGGCTTGGCGCAAAACTGCAAGACGTGACGCCGGAGATCGCAGAAAGCCTCGGATTGAAGCGTCCGAGCGGCGCGTTGGTGGCGAGCGCTATAGCCGACGGCCCGGCGGCCAAGGCCGGCATCAAGACCGGCGATCTGATTGTCAGCATCGACGGGACCGCGATCGAAGACGCCAACGCCTTCGATTATCGTTTTGCCACCAAGCCGCTCGGCGGCGCGGCGGAAATTGGCGTTTTCCGCCAGGGAAAGAGTTGGCCTTTACCGTAGCTTTGCAAACCGCGCCGGATCAGCCGCACGAGCAGATCGAGATTCGCGCGCGCTCGCCGTTCCTTGGCGCCACCGTCGCCAACCTGTCGCCGGCGCTTGCCGATGATCTCCGGCTCGACACCCAGTCCCGCGGCGTCGTCATTGTCGCCGTCGCCGACGGATCGGAGGCGCAGTCACTGGGCTTCCAGAAGGGCGACGTTGATTGTCTCCGTCAACAATCAAAAAATAGAGCGATCCGGCGACCTCGATCGCGTCGTCCGCGCCGGAGGCCGCCAGTGGCGCATCACTATCAATCGCGGTGGGCAGCAGATCACAGTCATGTTCACCGGTTGATCATGGTCACCACTCCCCGCGGGCAGGGAGAGGGAGTAAGTAAGACGCTTGCGATGAGCCCGCGCCCCAAGACCAAAACACCCAACCTGTTCGCCGCCGCAGGCCTCGATCGTGACGCACCGCGGCCGCTCGCGGACAAGCTTCGGCCGGGTAAGCTCTCCGACGTGGTCGGTCAGGACCACCTGCTGGGCCCGGATGGCGCGCTCACCCGAATGCTGGAGACGCGCTCGCTTGGCTCGATGATCTTTTGGGGGCCGCCGGGCACCGGCAAGACCACGGTGGCGCGGCTGCTGGCCCAGGCCACCGATCTGCATTTCGAGCAAATCTCGGCGATCTTTTCCGGCGTCGCCGATCTGAAAAAGGTGTTTGACGCCGCGCGAGCGCGCCGGGAAACCGGGCAGGGCACGCTGCTGTTCGTCGACGAGATTCACCGCTTCAACCGCGCGCAGCAGGATTCCTTTCTGCCGGTGGTGGAGGACGGCACTGTCGTGCTTGTCGGCGCGACGACCGAGAACCCTTCCTTTGAGCTGATCGCGCCGCTTCTCTCCCGCGCGCGCGTGCTGGTGTTCCGGTCGCTGGACGCTCCCGCACTTGAAAAGCTTCTGGCCCGCGCGGAAGAGGTCGAGGAAAAGAAGCTGCCGCTCGACGAAGACGCGCGCGCCGCGCTGATCCGCATGGCCGACGGCGACGGGCGTGCGGCGCTGACGCTTGCCGAAGAGGTGTGGCGTGCCGCGCGGCCAGGCGAGACTTTTGGCGTCGCGGCGCTGACCGAAATCGTGCAACGGCGCGCGCCGCTCTACGACAAAAAGCAGGACGGCCATTACAACCTGATCAGCGCGTTGCATAAATCGGTGCGCGGCTCGGATGCGGATGCGGCGCTCTACTATCTCGCCCGCATGCTCGATGCCGGCGAGGATCCGCTTTATCTGGCGCGCCGGATTGTCCGCATGGCCGTCGAGGACATCGGGCTTGCCGACCCGCAGGCGCTCGTCATCGCCAACGCCGCCAAGGAAGCCTACGACTTCCTCGGCTCGCCCGAAGGCGAGCTCGCCATCGCCGAAGCCGTGATCTATGTCGCGACCGCGCCGAAATCGAACGCGACTTATGTCGCCTTCGGGGAAGCGAAGCGCGTAGCGAAGGAAGCGGGCTCGCTCTTGCCGCCCAAACACATTCTCAACGCGCCGACCAAGTTGATGAAGACCGAAGGATACGGCTCCGGCTACGAATACGATCACGACAGCGACGAGGCGTTTTCCGGCCAGGATTATTTCCCGGAGCAGCTCGGCCGGCAAAAATTCTACGATCCGCCCGAGCGCGGCTTTGAGCGCGAGATCAGAAAGCGCCTGGAATATTGGGCGAAGCTGCGGAACGAGCGGAGCGGTTCTTGATAAACGAGCGGAGCCAGTCTTGAGAGGCGCGCGTGGGCCGCGACAGCCGGGCGGCGGCAAGCAGATCGCGGGGTCGCGCCAGCAACGCCGTTTCGCTCGCCGTCATCCTGAGGCAGCCGCGAAGGGTCATCCCACTGCGCGAAGCGGCGAGGGGAAATCCGAAGCCACCCATCAAGCGCGACGGCCACGCACGTTCGGGCGCCATCCTTCGAGGCGCGCCAGCGGCGGCGCGCCGTGGATGACGGGAAACACAAAGACGCAGCGCCGGCTCCAATGCCGACCAGCGTGCAGAACGTCGCGGTCACTGCCGACGAAGCGGGCATGCGGGTGGATCGGTTTTTTGAAGCGCGATTTCCGGGCTTAAGTTTCTCCCACATCCAGCGCGTGATCCGCAAAGGTGAGGTCCGAGTGGACGGCAAGCGCACCCAGCCGAAGAACCGGCTGGAGGAGGGGCAGAGCGTGCGCATTCCGCCGCTCCGGCTCGACGCGCCGAAGCCGCATGCCGGTGGCGGCGAAGCAGGCGACAAGACCCGCGAATTCCTCAAATCCATCACCCTCTACGAAGACGCCGACGTGCTGGTGCTCAACAAGCCGATGGGATTAGCGGTCCAAGGCGGCTCCGGCACCGTGCGCCACCTCGACGGCATGCTCGACGTACTGCGCGATACCCGCGGCCAGCGGCCGCGGCTGGTGCACCGCCTCGACAAGGACACCGCCGGCTGTTTGCTCGTCGCGAAGACGCGGTTCGCCGCTACAGCGCTCGCCAAGACCTTCCGGTCGCGTTCCGCGCGCAAAACTTATTGGGCGCTGGTTGCCGGCGTGCCCAAGGTTCAGCAGGGCCGTATCTCGACCTATCTCGCCAAGGAGGAGCGCGAGGACGAGTCGGTGATGCGCATCGCCCGCCATGGCGAGAAGGGCGCGAGCCATGCGGTGACGTATTACGCGGTGGTGGAAACGGCAGGACCGCTGCTGTCGTGGCTGTCGCTCAAACCGGTGACCGGCCGCACCCATCAATTGCGCGCGCACATGGCGCACATCGATCATCCGATCGTCGGCGATCCAAAGTATTTCGCGATCGAGAACTGGCAGCTGCCCGGCGGCATGCAGAACAAGCTGCATCTTTTGGCGCGGCGCATCGTCGTGCCGCATCCGCGCGGCGGCATCATCGATGCCACGGCGCCGCTGCCGCCGCACATGCAGCAATCGTGGAATCTGCTCGGCTTCGACGTGGCGCGTTACGACCCGATCGTGGAAGCGCCGGAAGAATAGCCCGGAAACGGCTCAGGTTGCCGCTCTCACCGGCCCGAGCGGGTCGCATTATTCGCCGATCTTAAAGCTTCACTAAAGGTGCTGATGCGCCGGAGAAGCATCGCACCGGCAAAAATAATTTAAGATCAGAGTCCGCTCCGATGACCGCTGCGTAAAAGACAAATAGCCACCCAGGGCCAAGTGGCATCCGGCCAACCAAGATTACCGCTTGACAGGCAACTAATGCTCGACGGGCTGCGTGCCGAAAACGGCCAAACGCTGGGCGAGCTGTGCGCGCGTCTCGACATGACGCGGCAAGCGGTGAGCAAGCATCTGGCGATCTTGGAGAACGCCAATCTCGTCGCCACCGTGCGGCGGGGGAGGGAGAAGCTGCACTACCTCAATCCGGTGCCGATTCATGAGATCGCCGAACGCTGGATTGGAAAATTCGAACGCTCACGCCTGCAAGCGCTGAGTGACATGAAGCGGGATTTGGAGCGGCGCGATCGCTGATCAAGCGCCAAGTCGCCCATCGGAGTTTGAGACGGGGAGCATCATGATGTCTCAGTTCGTTGTCCATAGCATGCCCGGCAGTCCTTACGGCCGCGCCGTCTTTGCCACGCTTGAAGAAAAGCACGCGGATTATCGGCTCGCTTCGGTCACGCCGGAAACCTCCAAGTGCGAGCCGCATCTGTCACGGCAGATAACGTCCAGAATCTTTCGCACTTTCGGGACTGACGGCTTCTTCATACAATGAAGGAGCAACCGATGAGTGACGAGAATCCGATGGGTCAGGTGATCCAGATCGATGAAGCCCGGATCCGAGACCATCTTGGCGAGATGGTTCGTGGCACGGTGGAAGAGACGTTGAATGCGATGCTGGATGCTGAGGCAGACCAGCTCTGCGGCGCCGGCCGTTATGAACGGAGCCAGGCGCGGCAGGACACTCGAGCTGGCAGCTACGATCGGACGCTGCAGACCAGCGCCGGGGAAGTTAATCTCAAGATCCCGAAGCTACGGCGACAGACCTTCGAGACGGCAATCATTGAACGTTATCGCCGGCGGGAGAGCTCGGTCGAGGAGTCCCTGATCGAGATGTATCTGGCGGGGATTTCGGTGCGCCGAGTGGAGGACATCACCGAAGCCCTGTGGGGCACGCGGGTGAGCCCGAGCACAGTGTCAAACCTCAACAAGAAGATCTACGCCAAGATCGAGGCGTGGCGAAACCGGCGCATCGAAGGCGAACATCCGTACCTTTATCTCGACGGCATCGTGATGAAGCGAACCTGGGCCGGCGAAGTCCGCAATGTCTCTCTGCTAGTGGCCAGCGCCGTCAATTCGGAGGGTTTTCGAGAGATTCTGGGCATCTGCGAAGGCGCCAAGGAGGACAAGTCTGGCTGGTCGGCGTTCCTGCGCCACCTGGTCGACCGCGGCCTTGCCGGCGTGCAGCTCATCATCTCCGACGCCTGCCGAGGCTTGATGGAGAGTGCTTCGGAATATCTGCCTGATGCTCAGTGGCAGCGCTGCATGGTTCATTTTTACCGGAATGTCTTCAGCCATGTGCCGGCAACCAGGGTCCGCGAGGTGAGCCACATGCTCAAAGCCATTCATGCCCAGGAGAGCCGTGACGCGGCTGAGCGCAAAGCGCGAACGATCGTTGAAGATCTGCGCGTCGCCAAGATGCACACGGCCGCCGATCTGGTCGAGCGCAACGTGTCCGAGACGCTGACTTATTACGCCTTCCCTGACATCCATTGGCACAAGATCAGGACCAACAACCCACTAGAGCGGATCATGCGAGAGATCCGACGCCGAACCCGCGTCGTAGGAGCCTTCCCTGATGGCCAGTCCTGTCTCAACCTGGCTGCAGCACGGCTGCGCTACATCGCTGGCACAGCTTGGTCCAGCAAATGCTACATGAACATGCGGCCGCTCTATCAGCCGCAAGTCCCGCAAACCGGAGCCGTCGCCTGATCCAATGTGCGAAAAAATCTGCACGCTTCCTCACGGCATCCATTCGGCCGCGTACCGGTGCTCGAGCACGGCGATTTGCTGCTCTACGAAACGCAGGCGATTTTGCGCCATCTCGACCGCGTCCTGCCACAGCCGCCTTTGACTCCATCCGCGCCGCAAGCCGCGGCACGGATGGATCAGGTCATGAATATTTGCGACTGGTACCTGTTCCAGGGCGTCAGCAACGTCATCGGCTTCCAGCGCGTCGTGCGGCCGCGGCTGTTGGGCCAGCCAGCCGACGAAGCCGCCATCGCAACGGCCATGCCGAAGGCGCACGCGGTCATCAACGAGTTGTCACGCCTTCTGGATGGCAATCCGTATTTTGCCGGGGATGCCGTGAGCCTTGCCGACCTGATGGTGGCGCCGCAATTCGACTTTCTCTGCCAGACGCCGGAATGGGCGCCATTGACGGCGAAGACCACCAATCTTGCGGCTTGGCTCGATCGCATGCTCGCTCGCGACAGCTTCACCAAGACGACGTGGGAACGCATTGCCGCACTCGCGGCAGCAGCCTGATTGGCCAGCGTCCCGACAATTCAAGCAAATTGAAGAACGAGATGAGTAAGCCGAAATTCGCTTACGTGATCCACATCGCCTCGACGCCGGAGAAGGTTTGGCAAGCGCTGACCGACCCGAACATCACCGAGAAGTATTGGTTCGGCTTTCGCGTCGCCGCCAACGGCAAGCCCGGCGAACGCATGACGGCGAAGGATCCGAAAGGAAAGCTGGTCCACGATGATCCAATCATTGAAAGCGATCCGCCCCGGCGGCTGTCGTATGCGTGGGCTCCGCTTTATAAGGACTTGCAAGGGGAACGGCCTTCCCGAGTGACGTTCGAGCTGACCCCGCTGAAGGAGCAGACCCGCCCCACCATCACGCACGATGAATTTGACGAGGGCAGCAAGATTTTCGGGCTCATCAGCAAAGGCTGGCCCGCCGTGCTGTCGAGCTTGAAGAGCTTTATGGAAACCGGGCGCGGCCTGCAGCCATCGTTTGACGAGGATGCGCAAAAGCGCGCGGCAGAGAATGCCGCCTAAGCGATGGCCGACTAGCGCAGGCTTGCGTTGAACTTGTCGAGCGCCGCCGAGCCGGGGCACAAGCTCCGCCGCGCTCAAGCGTGTTGAGGGGCGTATCCACGGTGTTGAGGTGGCCGTGCAGTTCGTCCGCCTCCTCAGCGACATAGAGCAGCCCGGTGACGATCTGTCCCTTGGCGGCGTGTTTCGCCAGGAAATGCATGGCGGCGAGGCGGTCATGCACGTCGTATTCGGCGCCGAGCTTGCGCAGCGCGATGGTCGATCCATCGTGCTGTTGCACGAGTTCGACGCTGCCCGGCGCATAGTCGACGGTGATCGCGGCGCGGCCGGTGATGAAGTCGAGCCGGTTGACCGCGTCGTTGTGCTCGCGGACGTAGTCGAAGCTCTTGGTCGAGCCGGGGTGATTGTTGAAGGCGACGCACGGCGAGATCACGTCGATGAAAGCGGCGCCGCGGTGCTCGATCGCGGCTTTGATCAGCGGCGTAAGCTGCGTCTTATCGCCGGAAAACGACCGCGCGACGAAACTCGCGCCGACCTGCAAGGCAATGCCGACCAGGTCGATGGAGGCGTCGGTATTGACCACGCCGCGCTTCGATTTCGAGCCGGGATCGGCGGTCGCCGAGAACTGGCCTTTGGTCAGGCCGTAAACGCCGTTGTTCTCCACGATATAGACCATGTCGACGCCGCGGCGGATGGCGTGGGCGAACTGGCCGAAGCCGATGGAAGCGGAATCGCCGTCGCCGGAAACGCCGAGATAGATAAGATCGCGATTGGCGAGGTTGGCGCCGGTCAGCACCGAAGGCATGCGCCCGTGCACGGAATTAAAGCCGTGCGAGTTGCCGAGGAAGTAGGTCGGGGTCTTCGACGAGCAGCCGATGCCGGAGAGTTTGGCCACCCGGTGCGGAGCTATCGAGAGCTCGAAGCAGGCCTCGATAATCGAGGCGGAAATGGAATTGTGGCCGCAGCCGGCGCACAGCGTCGAGACTGCGCCTTCATAGTCGCGATGCGTGAAGCCGAGCTCGTTCTTCGGCAGATCGGGATGATGGAATTTCGGCTTGACGACGTAGGTCATGACACAACCTTGCCTTTGCGCAGCGGCGTGACTTTCAGCGCATCGAGGTGATCGGCGATCGCCCGCGCGATGAAACGAGCGGTGATCGGGGTGCCGTCGTAATGCAGGATCGGCACCAGCCGGACCGGATCGATGTTGCATTCGTTGACGATCAGCGAGCGCAGTTGCGCAGTCGCGGTTCTGCTCGACCACGAAGATGAAATCGTGCTCGCCGATGAAGCTCGTCACGCTGGAATGGAACGGAAACGCGCGCACCCGCAGCCGGTCGAGCGCGTGGCCGTCGGCTTCAAGGAGCTCGATCGCCTCGTCCATCGGCGGCGAGGTCGAGCCAAAATAGATGACGCCGTATTTGGTCGGCTTGTGCGCGTTCGCCTGCAGCGGACGCGGCACCAGATCCTTGGCGGTCTCGAATTTGCGCAACAGCCGCTGCATGTTGTCGGCGTAAGCCGGGCCTTCCTCGGTGTAGCGCGCATAGCGGTCGCGCGAGGTGCCGCGCGTAAAGAACGAACCGCGCGCGGCATGCGTGCCCGGATAAGTACGATAGGGGATGCCGTCGCCGTCGACATCGAGATAGCGGCCGAATTCCTTGCCGGCCTCGAGCGCGGCCGCGGTCATGACCTTGCCGCGATCGAACTTGCGGGTGTCATCCCAGGCGAGCGGACGGCACAGCCGATGGTTCATGCCGATGTCGAGGTCGAGCATCACGAAGATCGGGGTTTGCAGCCGGTCGGCAAGATCGAATGCGACCGCGCCGAAATCGAAGGCTTCCGCCGGGTCTTCGGGGAACAGCAGCACGTGCTTGGTGTCGCCGTGCGAGGCGTAGGCGCAGGAGATGATGTCCGTCTGCTGGGTGCGCGTCGGCATGCCGGTCGATGGCCCGGCGCGTTGCACGTCGAAAATCACCGCCGGAATTTCCGCGAAATAGGCGAGCCCGAGAAACTCCTGCATCAGCGAGATGCCAGGGCCGGACGTGGCGGTGAAGGCGCGCGCGCCATTCCAGGCGGCGCCGATGACCATGCCGATTGAAGCCAACTCATCCTCGGCCTGGATGATGGCGAACTTGTTTTTCTTGGTGTTCGAATCCACCCGCATCCGGCTGCAATGGCGCGTAAAGGCTTCGGCGAGCGAAGACGACGGCGTGATGGGGTACCAGGCACAGACCGTGGCGCCGCCGTAGACGGCGCCCAATGCTGCGGCAGAATTGCCTTCAATGAAGATGCGGTCGCCGACCGCGTTGGCGCGCTTGAGCCGCAACCCGATCGGGTGCTCGACGTTCAGCATCACCCAGTCGCGGCCGAGATGGAGCGCGTGCTTGTTGGCGTCGAACAGTTTCTCCTTGCCCTTGATACTGTTCGCCGATCAGCTTCTCGATTTCGGCCACGTCCATGTCGAGCAGGGCGGAGAGCGCGCCGAGATAGATGATGTTCTTGAACAATTGGCGCTGGCGCGGATCGCTATACTCGCGATTGCAGATCGCCGTGAGCGGCACGCCGATCACCGTGATGTCGTCACGGAATTTCGACTTCGGCAGCGGCTTGGTTGAATCGTAAAGCAGGTAACCGCCGGGCTCGATGCCGGCCACATCCTTGTCCCAGGTCTGCGGGTTCATCGCCACCATGAGATCGGTGCCGCCGCGGGCGCCGAGGTGTCCGGACTCGGAAATGCGCACCTCATACCAGGTGGGCAGGCCCTGAATGTTCGAGGGGAAAATGTTGCGTGGCGCGACCGGAATGCCCATGCGAATGACCGCTCGCGCGAACATTTCGTTGGCGCTGGCGGAGCCTGAGCCGTTGACGTTGGCAAACCGGACGACGAAGTCGTTTACGCTCTGGAGTGGCATGCTTGTTCTGCGAGAGTCATATCAATGAGGTATTTCTGCATGTCCCACGCGCCGGTGGGGCAGCGCTCGGCGCACAAACCACAGTGCAGGCACACATCCTCGTCCTTGACCATGACGCGGCCGGTCTTGAGGCTATTGCCGATGTAGAGATCCTGCGTGAGATTTTTTGCCGGAGCTTTAAGACGCGAGCGCAAATCGGCTTCTTCGCCATTCTCGGTAAAGGTGATGCAATCCATCGGGCAGATGTCGACGCAGGCGTCGCATTCGATGCAGAGTTGTCCGGTAAATACGGTCTGCACGTCGCAGTTCAGGCAGCGCTCGGCTTCCTTCAGCGCCAGATCGGGGTCGTAGCCGAGCTCGACCTCGGCCCTGATGTCGCGCAACGCGACGACCTTCTCCCGGTGCGGCACGCGATAGCGCTTATCGAGCGTGATTTCGTTGTCGTAGCTCCACTCGTGGATGCCCATCTTCTGGGAGCTGATGCCCATCCGCGGCGCCGGGCGATCTTTTATGTCTTCGCCGCGGCAGAAGCGGTCGATTGAAATCGCCGCCTCGTGGCCGTGCGCAACAGCCCAGATGATGTTCTTCGGGCCGAACGCGGCGTCGCCGCCGAAAAACACTTTGGGATGAGTAGACGCCATGGTCTACGGCATCGACTTTCGGCATGTTCCATTTGTCGAACTCAATGCCGCAATCGCGCTCGATCCAGGGAAACGCATTTTCCTGTCCGACCGCGACCAAAACGTCGTCGCAGGGGAAAAGCTCGTCGGGCTCGCCGGTCGGGACGAGATCGCGGCGGCCCTTGGCGTCGCGCACGGCTTTGACCTTCTCGAACACGACGCCGGTGAGCTTGCCATTCTCGTGGATGAATTCCTTGGGCACGAGATAATTGAAGATCGGAATGTCCTCGTGCATGGCGTCCTCCTTTTCCCAGGGGGACGCCTTCATCTCTTCGAAGCCGGAGCGCACGATCACTTTCACATCTTCGCCGCCGAGCCGGCGCGAAGAACGGCAGCAATCCATGGCGGTGTTGCCGCCGCCGAGCACAATGACGCGCTTGCCGATCTTGTCGATATGGCCGAACGAAACGCTGGAGAGCCAGTCGATGCCGATGTGAATGTTCTTGGCTGCTTCCTTGCGGCCAGGGATCTCGAGGTCGCGGCCGCGCGGCGCGCCGCAGCCGACGAAGATGGCGTCAAAATCTTCCGCCAGCAGCGCCTTCAGGCTGTCGATGCGCTTGCCGCCGTTGAATTCGATGCCGAGGTCAAGAATGTAACCGCATTCTTCGTCCAGCACGCTTTCCGGCAGGCGGAATTTCGGAATCTGCGTGCGCATCATCCCGCCGGATAGCGGATCTTGGTCGAACACCACGCAGTGGTAACCCATCGGCGCGAGATCGCGCGCGACGGTGAGCGAGGCGGGGCCTCCGCCCACAAGCGCAATGCGCTTGCCATTTTTGGTCGCCGCCGGCTGGGGCAAGCGCGCACGGATATCTTCCTTGAAGTCGGCGGCGACGCGCTTCAATCGGCAGATCGCAACCGGTTCTTTTTCGACGCGGCCGCGGCGGCATGCTGGCTCGCACGGGCGGTCGCAAGTGCGGCCGAGGACGCCGGGAAAAACGTTCGAATGCCAGTTGATCATGTACGCGTCGCCGTAGCGGCCCGCCGCGATCAAACGGATGTATTCAGGAACCGGTGTATGTGCCGGGCAAGCCCACTGACAATCCACGACCTTATGGAAATAGTCAGGAACCGAAATGTCGGTCGGTTTCATTCCACTCCTCTTGCACGCAGCGCCCCGCTTTGACGTTAGCGGTTAAATCCGCTGCGCGAACCGGCATTCCTTCCACCGCGAGATAGCGGCTCGAATCCGGCGGCGGATACTAGTCGAGGGAGGACCGAATTTCTACCGCTTCTGCTTGTTATAACAACGTTTTGTGGGTTGGTCCGTTGCCGGAAAACTCCTTTGCAAGTGCGAACGCCGCCCGGCAGGGCATTCTGACCTGCTGACGTGAGCCTCATACGTTTAACCAATTGAAGATATTATAGATTTTGTCTTTGCCCTAGAGCCGCCCAAGATGGGGGTGCGATCGTGGTGCCATGCACTATGTTTTAGGCGGAGCTGCAAAAACGTCGCATGGCTGATTTCTTGGAGAGTGCCGACCCCAAAGGGCCCGTCGAGGCTACGCGCCGTGCGGCGCGAAAGCCTGTTCTCCGCCGCTTCTATCGTGCAGTCGAGACCAAGGCTGAGGGCGGTAATTTTTGCGTCCAGCTCGACGGCAAGCCGGCGCGCACGCCGGCCGGACGCGAACTTGCCGCACCGGCAGAGCCGCTCGCGCAGGCCATCGCCGCTGAGTGGCAAGCGCAGGGCGACGTGATCGATCCGGCCACCATGCCGCTGACGCGCCTTGCCAACAGCATTATCGATGGTGTGTCCGAACGAGCGGACGCGGTGGCGGCGGAAGTGAAAAAATATCTCGCGTCCGATCTTGTTTGCTACCGCGCGGCTGCGCCGCAAAAACTCGTTGAGCTTCAAGCGCGTCATTGGGATCCTGTTGTCGCCTGGGCGGGCGAAACGCTCGGCGCGCGTTTTTTGGTCACCGATGGTGTGGTCCACGTCGTGCAGCCGGAAGCGGCGCTCGCAGCGGCCGCCGCCGCTATCCCGCAGGACGCGTGGCGGCTTGGCGCCGTGCACGCCGCAACAACCTTGACCGGCTCTGCGCTGATCGCGCTTGCCCTTGCGACGGGACGGTTGTCCGCTGACGAAGCGTGGGCCGCCGCGCACGTCGACGAGGACTGGAATATTGCGCAATGGGGCGAGGATGAACTCGCGATGCAGCGCCGCGCCTTCCGTTTCGCGGAGTTTCAGGCTGCGGCCTCAGTGCTTCAGCGCAGCTGAACGACGGAATGGTCCCGAGCGGCGAACTTCGCTACACGATCGCGTCCAGCTTCGTCGTTGGCGGAACTGCGGGTGAGTAACAGTCCAAGCATCGCTATCGTCGGCGGCGGCCTTGCCGGATTGGCGGCAGCGGCCGCGCTCGCCAAGTTCGGGATGACCGCCGAAGTTTTTGAGGCTGCGCCGGAGCTCGGCGAGATCGGTGCCGGCGTCAACGTCAGCCCGCAAGCTATCCGCGTGTTGCGTGCGATCGGGCTTGGCGACGCCTTGGCCGGCGCAGCCAACGTCGCGCCGGGCGTGCTCACCCGCGACATGCATTCGGGCGCCGCGCTCGACTATCGCGATCACGCAACCATAGAGGCACGCTTCGGTGCGCCGCTTTGTACCTTCCATCGGGCCGATCTACTTGAAGCGTTGGCGCGCGGCGTCGATCGCGATCATGTTCACCTCGGGCATCGCCTCACGGCCCTGAGCGAGCGGACAGACGCGGTCGCCCTGCGCTTCGCCAACGGTGTCACGCATGACGCCGAGTTGGTGATCGCCGCGGACGGCATTCACTCGCAGGTGCGCCGCGCGCTCTATGGTGACGATCATCCCAGTTATACCGGGCAGATGGTGTGGCGCGCGCTGGTTGCCGGATCGAGTGTGCCCGCGGACGTACTGGAGCCGTCAGGTCACGTTCAGTGGCTCGGATCAGGCCGCCATTTTTTCGCTTACTATCTGCGCGGCCGCGACGTGGTGAACATCGTGACCCAGCAAGACACCGAGCAGTGGGTCGAGGAAGGCTGGTCGATCCCGGGCGATGTCGAGGAAATGCGCGCGAGTTTTCCTAATCCCGAACCGCGCTTTGCGGCTTTGCTCGGAGCGGTGACCCGCTGCGCCAAATGGGGATTGTTCCTGAGGCCGCTCACGGAGAACTGGGGCCGCGGCCGGATCCAGCTTATTGGTGATGCGGCGCACGCGATGCTCCCCAACGCGGGGCAGGGCGCCGCGCAAGCGTTCGAGGACGCCTACATTCTGGCGCGTTGGCTCGCCGCGCTGCCCGGCGACCCCGCGACCGCCTTGGAGAGCTTTCGCCGCATTCGCATCCCGCGAGTGCACGCGGTTCAACGCAGCTCATCGTCGATTGTGCGCGCCAAGCACGATTACGATCCGCGAGGATCGGACACAGCGCGGGCGAAAGTCGACGCCGTCAATGCCATGGCGTGGATCTGGGGTTACGACGCCGTCGCATCGTGGGACCGCGACCCGGTGGTGCCGGCCGTCACGTAAAGATCGCTGGTATTGTCGAAGAGGACGACTTATCCGCCCGTGACGCTCATATGGCGCGCGAGCGCGGGCCGCTTGTGGCGACGATCGATGACGAAGTCGTGGCCCTTTGGCTTGCGCGCGATGGCTTCGTCGATCGCATCCTGGAGAAGCTCGTTGCCTTCAGAGGCGCGCAACGGCTTGCGCAGATCGGCCGCGTCAGTCTGACCGAGGCACATGTAAAGAGTGCCGGTGCAGGTGACCCGCACGCGGTTGCACGACTCTGCAAAAATTGTGGGTGAGCGGCGTAATGAAGCCAAGCCGGCCGCCCGTTTCAGCGAGGCGTACGTAGCGGGCTGGACCGCCGGTGCGGTAGTCGAGATCTTCGAGCGTGAATTGTTCGCTCAACCGGGCGCGCACCATCGACAGCGGCAAATACTGGTCGAGACGCCCTTCGCCGACATCGCCGAGGGGCATCACTTCGATCAACGTCAAATCCATGCCGCGGCCATGCGCCCATTCAATCAAGCGCGGGAATTCGTCCTCGTTCACGCCCTTGAGTGCAACGGTATTGATCTTGATTTGCAGGCCGGCCGATTGCGCGGCATCGATGCCGGCGAGCACCTGGTCCAAAGCGCCCCAGCGTGTGATGTCACGGAATTTCGCCGCATCGAGCGTGTCGAGCGAGACATTGATGCGCTTTATACCAAGTGCGGCGAGATCGGCCGCATACTTCTGAAGCTGCGAGCCGTTGGTGGTGAGCGTCAGCTCGTCGAGACGCCCGGAAGCGAGGTGGCGCGAGAGCGTCGAAAACAATGTCATGATGCCGCGGCGCACCAGAGGTTCGCCGCCGGTAAGTCGGAGCTTGCGCACGCCGCGCGCAACAAATGCCGAGCAGAGCCGGTCGAGCTCCTCAAGCGTTAGCAAGTCCGCTTTCGGCAGAAAGCTCATGTGCTCGTTCATGCAATAGACGCAGCGGAAGTCGCAGCGGTCGGTCACCGACACCCGCAGGTAGGAAATCTCGCGCCCGAACGGGTCGACCAGCGCCGGACGGGAAATGCCTCCATCGCCGGCACGATCAAATTCGAGGGTTGGTACGGGTTCCAACATCCACGCTGTCCCATCGGCAGGCGTTCGGTGCCTAAAGCTCCATATGAGCCTCTCAGGCGAGACCGGCACCCCTTCCTATATAGGTCAGCTTTCCGATCCGATAAAGCCCTGACCCGCCACGGCATTATTAACTTGGCCGAGGTCGTCGATTGCGGCTGGAAGCTCGGCGAACGAGCTGATGATCCGGTCCGGCCTTAAGGACAGGATCGGGACTTCGGTATAGCCAAAATCAACCGCGACAATCGGAACCGCGGCGGCGCGGGCGGTCCGTACGTCGGTTGGCGAGTCGCCAATCATAACCGCGCGGGCGGGCTCGCCGCCGGCGCGCATGACGGTCGCGCGGAACACTTTCGGATTGGGCTTCTGAATTCCGAAAGTGTCCTGACCGCATATGGCTGCAAAGCGCTGGCTGAGCCCGAGCGTATCCAAGAGGCGTATAGCCAGCCATTCGAGCTTATTGGTGCACACGGCGAGCCGGTGACCGGCCGCGGCAAGCCGATCAAGCACCGGCTCGACACCTGGAAAAACGCGTGAGTGGTCGGCGATATGCTCGGCGTAGTGGGCAACGAAAGCACTATAGAGCTCGTCCACTCCGGCCGGCGTGCAGTCGCGTCCTTCCGCCGCCAGCGCGCGCTCGATCATACCCTTCGCGCCACCGCCGATCAGGGGACGTGCGGCGTCGAAACGGACCGCCGGCAGACCGTGCCGGGTGAGGGTAAAATTGAGGGTATTGATCAGATCGGGAGCAGTATCTACCAGCGTGCCGTCCAGATCGAAAACAAGCGTCAGCATGGTTTTTGCCTAGCGGGCGGGGACTTCAGGTGCAAGCTGGCGGATTCCATTCCGGCCACTTTTGCCCTACACAGGCCCCGATGGATGCCGAATCTTTCAAACGTGCCGCCGCTATTCGCGCGCTCGATTTCGTGGAGCCGGGCATGCGGCTTGGGCTCGGCACCGGGTCGACCGCCGCTCATTTTGTTGATGTTCTTTCAGAGCGCGTGCGCGCGGGTCTCGATATCGTCGCCGTGCCAACCTCGGAAGCAACGCGCGAGCGCGCCTCGCGCGGCGGCATCACGCTGACGACTTTGGACGAAACTCCGCAACTGGACGTGACCGTCGACGGGGCCGACGAGGTTGCGCCGGACTTGAGCCTGATCAAGGGAGGCGGGGGTGCTTTGTTGCGCGAGAAGATTGTCGCCGCAGCTTCGGCGCGGATGATTGTCATTGCCGATGAATTGAAGTGGGTTTCGGTGCTCGGCGAATTTCCGCTGCCGATCGAGATATCGCCTTTCGGCGCCGTTGCCATTTGCCGCGCGGTCGAGGCTGCCAACGCGGATGCGGGCTGCCCCGGGCCGATCGCGCTGCGGAAGGGACGAGACGGTGCTCCGTTCGTCACTGACGGCGGGCACTGGCTGCTGGATGCCAAGCTCAACCGCATTCCCGATCCGCCGGATCTGGGGATGCGCCTCGCGCAAATTCCCGGCGTGATGGAACACGGCCTGTTCATCGGCTTGGCGCATACTGCTATCCTTGCCGGCCCCAACGGCGTGCGCCTCGTCGAACGGCGCTGAAATCCCTACATATCATCGGCAAACGCGCTTGGTATCAGCATGCCCGAATACGATGTCGACCTGTTTGTGATTGGCGGAGGCTCCGGCGGCGTGCGCGCCGCACGTATGGCGGCGCAGCACGGCGCGCGCGTCATGCTGGCGGAGGAATACCGGGTCGGCGGCACCTGCGTGATCCGTGGCTGCGTGCCGAAAAAGCTTTTGGTCTACGCGTCGCGGTTCCGTGCCGAGTTCGAAGATGCGGCCGGTTACGGCTGGGATGTCGCGCACGTCAAGTTCGATTGGCCGACGTTGATTGCCAACAAGGACAAGGAAATCGCTAGGCTCGAAGCTGCGTATACCACTACGCTTGAAAAGGCCGGCGTCGCGATCGTCAAGCAACGAGCCGTGCTGGCTGACGCCCACACCGTCGAACTCGCCGACGGCAAGCGTGTCCGCGCTGCCTATATCCTGATCGCCACTGGCGGTGCACCGACCTACGGCGATCCCATCCCCGGCATCGAGCACGCGATCTCATCGAACGAGGCGTTCCACCTGGAACGGCTGCCGCCGCAGGTGCTCATCCAGGGTGGCGGCTATATCGCGTTGGAGTTTGCCGGAATTTTCGCCGGCCTCGGCTCGCGCGTGACGCTCGTCTATCGCGGCGAAAACATCCTGCGCGGTTTTGACGATGACGTCCGGCAGCACGTGCGCATGGACATGGAAAAGCGGGGCATTCGCGTTCTCACCGGCTGTAAGGTCGGCGCGATCGAGCGACATGAGTCACGCTTGGTCGCTCAACTCACCGGAGGGACGCAGGTTGCCGCCGAGTGCATCATGTTCGCCACCGGCCGCGCGCCCAACATTGCCAAGCTCGGTCTGAAAGAAGCCGGCGTGAAGCTTGCGGACAACGGCGGAATCGCGGTCGATGAATATTCCCGCAGTAGCGTCGCAAGCGTCTACGCTATCGGTGACGTCACCAATCGCATCAATCTCACGCCGGTCGCTATCCGAGAAGGCGCGGCCTTCGCCGACACGGTGTTTGGCGGCAGGCCGACCGCGGTCGATCACAACAACGTACCGACCGCCGTTTTCTCGGAGCCCGAAGTCGGTGCCGTGGGCTTGACTGAGGCGGAGGCGCGCGCGCGGCTTGCGCATACCGACATTTACCGGGCGATGTTTCGGCCGCTGAAAGCGACCTTGTCGGGCCGCGACACCACGGTGCTGGTCAAGCTCGTGGTCGATGGGCAGACCGACCGGGTGGTCGGCTGCCATATCGTGGGAGAGGCGGCGGCCGAAATGGTCCAGGTTGCGGCGATCGCCGTGAAGATGAAGGCGACCAAAGCCGACTTCGACGCGACCATGGCCCTTCACCCGACCACAGCCGAGGAACTGGTTACCATCAGAAACAAAACTGCGAGCTATGCTCGCGAAGCCGCGGAATAAGCGGTGTTTTGGACCTGTCGCTTCGTTTAACCGCGCTGTATATATGCGCCGTCATTTCGACCGAGCCGCGTGGCGGCAGGCGCCGGAATCCAAACCCACCCGGTCGTGAATATGGATTTCGGGCTCGCCTTTCGGCCCCGGAATGACGCTGGAGACGTTGATGTCGAAACGCACAAACGCGGCGAAATGGCAGCCGGATTCGTGGCGCCATAAGCCCATCGTCCAGGTCCCGGATTACCCGGACCGCGCGGCTCTGTCGGAGGTCGAGGCGCAGCTCGCAAGTTTTCCGCCGCTGGTTTTTGCCGGCGAGGCGCGCAACCTCAAGCGCGCGCTGGCGAGCGTTGCTGCCGGGAATGCCTTCCTGCTGCAAGGCGGCGACTGCGCCGAAAGCTTTGCCGAGCACGGCGCCAACAACATCCGCGATTTCTTCCGCCTGTTTTTGCAGATGGCGGTGGTGCTGACCTATGCCGCGGCGTCGCCCGTGGTGAAGGTCGGCCGCATTGCCGGGCAGTTCGCCAAGCCGCGCAGTTCGCCGACCGAGAAGCGCGATGGCAGGGAGCTGCCGGCTTATCGCGGCGACATCATCAATGGCACGGATTTCAGCACAGAGGCGCGGACGCCCGACCCGCGCCGGCAGCTCGAGGCCTATCGTCAATCGGCGGCAACCCTGAACCTGCTGCGCGCATTCGCGACCGGCGGGTACGCCAATCTTTCAAACGCGCATCAGTGGATGCTGTCGTTCGTGAAGGATTTGCCGCAGTCGAAACGTTATCAGGAGCTTGCCGGTCATCTGACCGAAGCGCTCGATTTCATGCGCGCCTGCGGCGTAGATCCGGAAATTCATCCGGAGATGCGCACCACGGACTTTTTCACCAGCCATGAAGCTTTGTTGCTCGGCTATGAGCAGGCCTTCACCCGCGTCGATTCGACGACCGGAGACTGGTATTGCACATCCGGCCACATGTTGTGGATCGGTGATCGCACCCGGCAGGCCGATCACGCGCATATTGAATACTGCCGCGGTATCAGGAATCCACTTGGATTAAAAACCGGTCCGACGCAGAAGCCGGACGAGCTTCTCAAGCTGATCGACATCCTCGATCCTGACAACGAGCCCGGCCGGCTGACACTGATCTGTCGCATGGGCGCAGACAAAGCCGCCGAACACTTGCCGCGCCTGGTGCGCGCAGTGAAACGCGAGGGCCGCAACGTGGTGTGGTCGTGCGATCCCATGCACGGCAACACCATTACCTCCATCACCGGGTACAAAACCCGGCCGTTCGATCAAATACTGAAGGAAGTGCGGGCGTTTTTTCAGGTTCACGCCGCCGAGGGCACTTACGCCGGCGGCGTGCATCTGGAGATGACCGGGCAGAATGTGACGGAGTGCACCGGCGGCGCACGCGCGATCAGTGATGAGGATCTCAATGATCGGTACCATACGGTCTGCGATCCGCGGCTCAATGCCGAACAGTCGCTGGACCTCGCGTTTCTCCTTGCCGATTTGCTGAAGGCCAAGCGTTCGTTGGTGGCGAAACCGCTGCCGGCCGTCGCCGGTCCCTGAGCGACGCCGATCCTCTGCCATGAACGAGCGTCCTGCCGACCGTCTTGCCATTGCCGTAGCCCAGCTCAATCCCGTCGTCGGCGACGTTAACGGCAATCTTGAGCGTGCGCGCGCCGCACGCGCGCAGGCGGCGCGCGATGGCGCCGACGTAGTGGCTTTCTCTGAACTCTTTATCGCCGGGTATCCACCGGAAGATCTCGTTCTCAAGCCGGCATTTCAGGCCGCGTGCCGCGCCGCCGTCGAGATTTTGGCGCGCGAGACGGCCGACGGCGGTCCTAGCGTGCTGATCGGTACGCCGTGGGTCGAGGACAAGAAGCTGTACAATGCTTATGCGCTGCTGGCCGAAGGGCGCATTGAGACAATCCGCTTCAAAGTGGACCTTCCGAACTACGGCGTGTTCGACGAGAAGCGGGTTTTCTCCGCAGGGCCGTTGCCGGGCCCAATCGTCGTCAAGGGCACCCGGGTCGGCATACCGATTTGCGAAGACATTTGGGGGCCGGAAGTTGTCGAGTGCGTGGCCGAGACCGGCGGCGAAATCCTGCTGGTGCCGAACGGTTCGCCCTATTGGCGCGGCAAGACCGAGGAGCGGCTCAACATTGCGCTCAATCGCGTGGTCGAGTTCGGCCTGCCGCTAATTTACGTCAATCAGGTCGGCGGGCAGGACGAGCTGGTGTTCGACGGTGCCTCGTTTGCGGTGAACGCCGACCACTCGATCGGCTTCCAGTTGCCCGAATTCCGCGAAGCGGTAGTGACGGCGCGTTGGGCGCGCATCGACGGAATTTGGCGCTGCGAACAAGGATCGATGGCTGCGGCCGAGCCGTTGGATCGGGCCGATTACACGGCCTGCATGGTGGGCCTACGCGACTACGTCGATAAGAACGGCTTCAAGGGCGTGGTGCTTGGGCTTTCCGGTGGCGTCGATTCCGCATTGTGCGCAGCACTTGCGACGGACGCGCTTGGTCCTGAGCGCGTGCGTTGCGTGATGCTGCCTTATCGATACACCTCGCAAGATTTCGCTTGATGATGCCGCGGCGATCGCCCGCGCCCTCGGCGTTCACTACGACATTGTGCCGATCGAACAGGCGGTGAGTGGCCTTGAAGCGTCCCTCGCCAAAATTTTTGCCGGAGCGCCGGCCGACGTTACCGAAGAAAACCTGCAATCGCGCGCACGCGGCACCATTCTGATGGCGATCTCCAACAAGTTCGGCCTCATGGTGGTGACGACCGGCAACAAGTCGGAAATGTCGGTCGGCTACGCCACGCTTTACGGCGACATGAACGGCGGCTTCAATCCGATCAAAGATCTCTACAAGACCGAGGTCTACCGCCTTTCGAAACTGCGCAATCGCTGGAAACCGGCGGGCGGCCGTGGTCCGGATGGGCCGGTGATGCCGGACAATGTGATAACGCGCGCGCCAAGCGCCGAACTGCGCGAAAACCAGACCGACCAGGATACGCTGCCGCCTTACGACGCGCTGGATCAAATCCTCGAACGACTGGTCGAACGCGAAGAGCCGGTAGCTGCCATTACTGCTGCCGGCTTCGATCGGACGACGGTGATGAAAGTCGAGCGCATGCTCTACCTTGCCGAATACAAGCGCCGGCAGGCCGCGCCCGGTGTCAAAGTGACGTTGAAAAACTTTGGCCGCGACCGGCGCTATCCGATCACCAGCCGGTTTCGCGATCCCGGGACTGATCCTACGGAGACGGGCAACGCGGCGGTCAAGCCTCCCGTCACCGCCAAAGCCGGCACAGGGGATTTTTGACGCCCGTTTGCGTCATCGTCGTGCAAAAATCAAAAACGCAAGATGACGCCGCCGCGTAAGTAAGGACCGAGGCGATTAAACGAGTTATACGCCGCGCCGGCCGCGGCCGCCCATTCTATCCCGCCAAGTCGGAATGCCGTGATGTGCGCGCCGAGGCGCCATTCGTGATAGTCGATGCACCACAGCGCTTGCACTTCCGGTCCCAAATAAAAGCTTTCGCCTATTTGCCAGCCGGTGGCAGCGCGCGCCGAGCCGATCAAAGCGATAGAGGCCACCGAGCCGTCGAGCGCGATCATCATCGGCTGGACCGGCTGGTACCAGGCGTCGACGCTCAACTGGGCGCCGACATAAAATCCGCGCAGCAGGCTCTTGGGATCGTAGGGCGAGAGTTTGTAATCCTGGACGACCGGTCCGAGGTAAAATCCAACAAACGCGTCGTTATCGTTCATTCTCCAGCCGGGTAGAACCGACCCGGACAACTGCGTCACGCGCACGTTGGTGTTTAATCCGGCGGACGGGTAAGTATAAGTGCCGCCGTTGGCGAGAACTTTTGTCGCAAAGCCGTCGTGATCAAGTCCGGCAGGCGCCCAAATCCCTCCGGCATTAGCGAAAGCGCCGTAGAGCTGCAGCTGGTTGTACGCCGAAAACAAATCGCCGCCGGCGAAAAGCAGAATGGTGGGATCGCTCGGCCCGTCACCGTCGGCATGCGCGGTCGTGCAAAAAATCAACGCCGCGGCGAAAGCCACGTACACACGCAACAAACAAAACACGGAGCACACTCCCCCCGAGTGCGCCTCAACGCCCGCCGCGGATTAAAAGCTACCGGGACGTGTATTGTGTGTCGAGCAGATTCATAACTTCAGGTTGCAGATTAGACTGCAACCATAGCGCGTGATGATGCCTACGCTACACGTCGACGGTGCTCGCTAAGACCAAAGCTTGCGGCTCGCGAGCTGCGCACCTTGGACAAGCGCTTCCAGTTTCGCCCACGCGATCATGGGATGGATCCGACCGCCGAGGCCGCAATCGGTGCAGGCAATCACGCGTTCCCGGCCGACGCTGTCGGTGAAACGCAAAATGCGTTGCGCGACGAGTTCGGGATGTTCGACCACGTTGGTCGCGTGGCTCACTACGCCCGGCAGAATTATCTTGTCGTCCGGAAGTTTGACGTCTTCCCACACCGTCCACTCGTGCTCGTGGCGGACGTTGCCGGCTTCGAACGAGTAGGCTTGGCACTTCACCGCAAGCATGACGTCGATGATGTCCTTCATCGGAATGTCCGTGGTGTGCGGGCCGTGCCAGCTGCCCCAGCACAAATGGAAGCGGACGAGATTTTCGGGCAAGCCCCGGAGCGCGTGGTTGAGCGCTTCGATCCGCACCATGGTGAACTTTTTGTAGTCTTCCACGCTCGGTTCGGGATTGATCATGTCCCAGTTTTCGGCGATCGCGGGATCGTCGAGCTGCAAAACTATCCCGGCGTCGGTGATTGCCTTGTATTCCTCGCGCATCGCATCCGCGCATGCGAACAGGAATTCTTCGTCCGTCTTGTAATAGTTGTTGGCAAATCGCATCAGGCTCGCCGGGGCGACCGACGTCATGAAGCCTTCTTGGACGCCGCTGCCGCTCAGGCCGGCTTTGAAATTCGCGATATCCGAAGCAATTGCGGCTTGTCCTTTGTAGGAGACTGGGCCGACGCACACCGGCCAGTGGGCCTTGCGGGGGCCGGTGTTCGCCGGACCTTCCGGATCGCCGTAGATTTCGGGAAAGCGGTTGCGATCGCGGCGGTCTCCCATGCCGGTGAGGACGATCTCGCCCGGTTTGCTGCGCCGTACCGGCTGATCGTGAAGGCCCGGTCCGCTGGCGAGATCGAGCCCGGCCAGGCGATTGAACGCGTAGTTCCACCACGTGCCGTAGTTGACGCGGCTGCCCATGGATTTGCCGAATTCGCCGTCGCCAGGAACGTCGACGCCGATTTCCTTTTGTTTGCGGACCACATCGACCACGGCGGCGCGCAGATGCTCCTGGAAGCGCTTTTCGTCAGTGGTTTCGCCCGCTTCGCGCGCGCGATTGGCCTCGATCAAGTCATCGGGCCGTGGCAGGCTTCCGGCTTGGCTGGTCAGAATGTGGTCGCGGCTCGCTCTCATGACGTGATGCACTCCATTTTTCGCGAAAGCCTCATGGCGCCGAGTTCAATTTCCGACGCCGCTAACGCCAAAGCTCCCGGCTCGCCACCGCCGCGCCTTTGGCGAGCGCCTCGAGTTTCGCCCAGGCGATCGCGGGATGGACGCGGCCGCCAAGTCCGCAATCGGTGGAGGCGATGACCCGCTCCCGGCCGACACTTTTTGTGAAACGGACAATGCGTTGGGCGACCAGGTCGGGGTGTTCCACGACATTGGTGGCATGACTGACGACTCCCGGCAAAATGATCTTGCCTTCCGGAAGCTTGACGTCCTCCCAAACGTTCCACTCGTGCTCGTGGCGAACGTTGCCGGCTTCGAACGAGTAGGCTTGACACTTAACAGCCAACATCACCTCGACAATATCGCGCATCGGGATATCTGTGGTGTGCGGGCCATGCCAGCTTCCCCAGCATAAATGGAAGCGAATGCGGTCTGTCGGCAAATCGCGGATGGCATGATTGAGCGCTTCGACGCGGATCATGGAATATTTTTGGTAGTCTTTCACCGAGGGCTCGGGATTCACTAAATCCCAGCTCTCGGCGATCGAGGGATCGTCGAGCTGGAGGATCAAGCCGGCGTCGACGATGGCCTTGTACTCCTCGCGCATCGCGTCGGCGCACGCGAACAGAAACTCCTCGTCGGTCTTGTAGAAAATGTTGTCGAGCCGGGCCGCGCTGCCCGGCGCGACAGACGTCATGAAGCCTTCCTTGATACCATTCGCCTTCAGCGCCGCTTGGAAATGCGCGATATCGGATTTAATCGCCGCGTGACCTTTGTAGCTGATTGGTCCGACACACACCGGCCAGCTCGGCGCCCTCGGACCCGTGTAAACGCTTCCCTCGGGATCGGTGTAGACCGCGAGAAACTTTTGGCGGTCGCGACGATCGGCATTGCCGGAGAGCACGATTTCGCCTGGCCGGCTGCGCTTGGGCGGAATTTCGTTCATGCCGGGACCCGCCAGGTCGAGGCCGGCAAGACGATTGAATGAATAGCTCCACCAGGCCCGGTAGTTGACCTTATGCCCCATGGATTTGCCGAACTCGCCGTCGCCCGGCACATCGATCCCGGCATCCTTCTGCCGGCGGACGACGTCGATGACGGTTTTGCGCAACGTCGCCTGGAAAGCCGCTTCGTCGGTCGTTTCACCGGCCTCGCGGGCGCGATTTGCTTCGATCAGGTTGTCAGGCCGCGGCAGGCTTCCGGCGTGACTGGTCAGGATGTGGTCGCGGCTTGTTTGCATCGGATGTGCTGACGCGCCGGCAGAGGACGGACAGGCGTCCGCCCTCTTTCCCGGTCCGGCGTCGGTCCTTTTGTTTCGCTGATATCAGATGGCGTGAAACTGCTGGCCTTTGACCGAGTTGACGAGGCCATAGAAAACCTCGTTCACCTTCGGCCAACTCGGCAGTTTCTTCACGTTGTTGAGCCACCGCTCAACGTTGGGATAGGCCGAGAAGTCGCAGCGGATGACTTCACCCAGGGTAACCAGCGCCGCCCCGAAATAATCGGCGATGGTGATCTGGTCGCCGCACAGGAACTGCTTCTTCGGTCCGATCCAGTGATCGTTGAGGATTTGCAGCCAGCGCTTCGAGTTTTGCTGTCCGAACTCGATGGTGGCGGCCTGCGCCTCGTCGCTGCGGCGTTTGAGATGCGGAAAGAGCTGCGGATAGCAGAGATTGTACGCCCACTCCCGGTAGAAATTGGTATTGAGCCAATCCATCACTTCGTTGACCTTGGCGCGCTGTTTCAGATCTTTCGGATAGGCGGGCGAACCGATCTTGTCGGCGAGATATTTCAGAATCGCCGAGCTCTCGGTCAGCTTCATGTCGCCGTCCTCGATCATCGGAACGAGATTATTCGGGTTGATGCCCGTGTAAGTCGGCTGATATTGCTCGCCGGTGAAAAGGTCGACCGTCACCTCGTCGACCGGGATTTTGTTTTCGGCAATAAATAACCGCACTGGGCGGCTCGTCATCGAAACCGGGTGCATATAGAGCTTCATCGTAATACTCCTCCCAAGTACTTCTATTTCCGTGACCACATTCTAGAGCATCTTGGTCCGGGGTGGAAACCTAAGCAGCGTCGCGACAGATGAGTGACGCGGTGGGCAATAACCTCAGGGCGCACAGTCCGGCTTGGGCAGAAATACAACGGCGAGGGCAGGGCACTCGATGCAAGCTCGAGACGGCCGGCTGTTGAAATCAGGTCAGCAATATCGCCGTTACCAACTGTTCACCGCCTTCGGCCGTTCAGCGGCCGATCCTGTCGATCCTCTTGCGCGGTCTCGGAAGAAGCCGAGCACGCGACAGGCGGTATCGACCGGCAGCTTGCCGTAATTGTCCAAGGCGCGTTCGATATCTTGCGACGATGCGCCTCGCTCCGGTCCACGCAAAGCGAGGATCGCGCGGGTAGTTTCCGGTGACAAGCCGGCAACTTTGGCGAGGATGAGCGTCAGCTCGGAATTTCGATCGAGCAGCGCGCGTTCCACGACATCGGCCGGCATATTGCAGGCGATCGCCAGACCGGCCGCGGTTTCATCCAGTTTGCGATCGTTGGCAAATTGGGCGATTTCCGCTTCCGTAAGGCGCCCCTGCCGATGCTGGCGTTCCAGTCTGGCAACCATTGCGGCTTGTCTTGCCGGCGCGTTGCTGTCGTCTGCGCCGACGATGTCATCCACGGTTTGCTCCGCTGTGGTTTTTGCCTGCGGCGTCGCAGCGGCGAGCCTTGCGCGTACGTTGCGTGAGGCGTTCTCCAACAGCACAAGAAAGTGTTGTCGCGGAATATCCGGACGCATCCCGACGACGGCCGCAAGCTCATCGTCGCCGGTTGCCCATTTAACCAGAAGGCGAAAGCCGAAATCCGAAATGCGGGCGCTGGCGTTCCTCGCTGTCGAGAGGTTTAGTTTGCGGTCGCCGCGTTCGATGAGCAGGTCGGTTACGGCTTCGCCAAGGTCGCGCCGCCGCGATATGGCGAGAAGATGTTGCAAACTTTTGGTCCTGGCGCTGGCAAGGAGCGCTTGCTCTTGCAGCCGCTCTGACCGCGTCAGAACCGGGCCCGCAACGTGGATGTCGTGATCGAAGGCCAGCGCGTGGATCGCTCCCGAAGGGGCGTTGCCGATTGGTGCGAGTTTGACGGCGAGGGTCGCGCGCGCGCCCGATCCCACCGACTCGATCAAACGCACCATCAGGTCATCGAAAAATCGAACCTGCTCCTCGGAATAGCGCGTTGCATCAGCGGTAAAGACGTCGGTGACGCGCGCCAGCATGTCGATCCGGCGGGCCTCGCTTCCGGACTTAAGCGCGGCGTCGAGCTCGCCCATGATCGAGGAGCCGAGGATCGATAGCGAAGCGTCCTGCGCCATAGCGTGAAAATGCCGCCATAACGATGAATAAAGGCTTGCCGCGTGGGACTTTCGGGCGGCTAGGGCTTAGGGCGCAGGCGCCTGGCGGGGAATACGCCCATACGGTTACGAACCTCGGCGGGTACGCGGTATTGGCGGACGACGGTTGCCTGGTCTCGAAGCCCGCAGGCCTCCCGCTGAATGATGAAACACCAAAGCGCATAACCTGCGGCCTCGAGCAGCTCGGTCCGGGTGTCTTTGCGTGGTCGCTCGAGGGCGTTCTCCGCAACCGCTGCGGCCTCATCGTACGCCGCCAAACTGGTCAGAGCCGCTTCCAGGGCGCGGCCGAGGCGGCCGAGCGCGGCGGCCTGTTCTTGGGCGATTTCATATTCAAGAACGTTTCCCGGATCTTGCCGGTCTGGTTTTGAGGCGATCGGAGTGCCATTCCGGAAAAATAAACCTCGCGTGGCAGTTCGTCATCCGCCGGCGACGATTGGCTTGCTTATGTGGTTTTCTCGCGTGACCAGGCGGTCAACGTAATGCCTGCGGCCGGGTCCAGGTCTCGTCGGGTGCCCGGCCTCAAGCCGGCGCCTGCGAGCACGTCTTCGGGCGTTTTGTGCGCCCCGACCTGCGAGAAAACCGGCCGGCCATTGGGAATTTTCGCGTGCGCAGCGCGCGTTAAATAGAAGGTGTCGTAGAGCGGCAGGAACAGGTCAAAGACTTCGGTTCCGCCCAGGATTGCAATCAGCCCGTTGGCGATGCCGAGCCGGCCCAACGCCGCGTCGAGGGTTGCGCCCGCAGGGTTCCAAAGAAGCGCATTGGGACGCCCCGGATCGCTGGACAGCGAAGCGACGTGGCGCGTCAAGATAAGGCGCTTGCGTTGCGCGGCGCGCGGGCCGCCTTCTTCCGAGTGGCGTCCATTGACGATGACCGCCGCCCGGTCGAGCTCAGATTGCAGGAACTTTTGGTCGGCGCTGTTGCGAATAACGTCAGGCATCACGCCTGCGGCGTTGGCGATCATACCCTCGATGGAGACGATAGCGTACCCTTCGATCCGGCGAGCTTCAGTCATGACGCCGACGATAACCATCTCGGCTGGCGGTGTCATGCGGCCTGGCAATGGCGGTGTTCGGCCGCCGCAGAAGCGGCTAGTCCGGTTACGCGCCCGCGCCAGGCCAAAATGAAAGCGTTTGCATTGTCGAGGCAAACCGCTTATGCCAAATTCAAACGAGGGTTTGAAAAAGGCTGTTTGTGACGCGCCCGTCGGATATTACACGCGACCGCATCATCAAAGCTGCGGAACGGCTGTTCGCCGAGCGCGGCTATGACCACACCAGCATCCGCGCGATCGTCGCGAAGGCGCGCGTCAATCAGGCGGCGATCAATTACCACTTCGACGGCAAAGATGGCTTGTACCGCGAGGTATTGCGCTCAGCGTTTCGCGCGTTGACCGAAGGCCAGATTTCGCATGCCGCCGAGATCAAAGCCCTGTCGCGGGAAGGCGCGCTCGCCGAATTCGTCCGTTACCAATTGCGAGGCCTGCTGCAGCGGGACGAACTGACCCGCCCCATTCGCATTTTCAATTGGGAAACGGTGCGGCCGACGGCGGTTTTTCGCGAGCTTTTGAGTGAGGAGGCGGCGCCGTTCATGGGGCTCGCCACCGATATCATCAGCCGTTTCATGCCTACGGCTGACCAGCGAACGCTGACCCTTGCCGCCATCTGGCTGGTCGGCCAATGCGGTGTGTTCATACGTAACCGCGAGCGGCTCGCGGGGCCCCCGGTATCGCTCGAATTGGACGAGGCGGCCGTGGAACGGCTCGCCACGCTGGTTAGTGGATGGGCAATCGCCGGGCTGGGATCGCAAGCTTAGAGCGTCCTTGAGTTCGAAATCGGCCCGGCTTTTCCTCTGAAATCCGCCAGTCCGCCCCAAAAATTCCTTGCTCCCGGCCACAACGCGCCTATAACGTCTGTTTGAAATTCAACCAGTCGTTTGAAAAACACCGGGGTGGAGGACTGGTCATGCGATACCAAGAAACATTAGTGGTGCGCTTCGCGAGCAAGATTGTTCTCGACATCCTGCCGGCGACGACCGCGAGCCTGATAGGCGGCCTTCTGTTCACCCATTACGGCCTCGGCCGCATTCCTGAGCCGGCCGCCCAGGTTGAGCCGGCCTCAGCGGAAATGATGCAGCTTCTTCGTGACGAGCACGGGGTAATTGTCAGCTTTTTGAATGCGCAGCTCGAGCGCGAAAAAACCGAACTCGCCGCGGAGAGCAATAGTCGCCGCGGCACCGGCGAAGCGGCGACGACGACCAATACTCCTGCGGGCACATCCGCAGCCTCCGTTTCGGTCAAGGCCGGCTCTCCACGGACGAAGGTTGCGGCCTTGACCCCGCCGCTGGTGGTTGCTGCGCCGGCGCCAGCGCCCTCGGCGGCGCTCGTCATCGCCCAAGTCCAACAAGCTGAAGGCGCCAGCGCGCCCGCCCAGGTTCCTCAGTTACTCATCGCCAAGACGGCGGGCCTCAAAGATCATGTCGTGTCGGTCACACGCCACGTGGTCTCTACGCTCGGCGGAATTCCGGGTTGGATTGGTGATCATCTCGGAACAAACACAAGGTCGCGTCCGATCACTGAGATGGTCACGACATCCTGACGGCCGACGGATCGCAGCCGTTCGTGGTTAACGGTTCCCGCATTCTTTCGCTCGTGTTGTCAGGAACGGGTTCTTAATGGATGCGTTTGAACAATGGACGGCATTAGGGGCGGGCGAACGAAAAAAGTCTGTCTCGGAGGTCGTCATGTCGAGTACCGGCAATTTCAATCCGGAATGGGGCTATCTGGCTCCGCGGCCGGGAATGATCAGAAGTTTCCGCATGGCGCTTCTCGCCGGCGCAATAGGCACTGTCGCCGGGATGGCGGTTGCGGTCGCGTTTATCGCGCATCCCGCCGTCGACCTCTCGGTTGCGGCGCGGACGATGGCGCAATTGGGCGAGTCCGACGACTTGCCAGATGACTTGCCAAAATCCGCGGCGGCTACGCCGGCGAGCGCGGAGGTGTTCGAGGTGAAAACGCCTGGAGTTGCCGCTCCGCAAATGTCGTCCCGGCCGGTTACGGATCCTCGAGATGAAAAGAACTTTGCAGCCGCGGAGTCCCATTCGGCTGCGACAGATCAGCATCCTGCGGTGCTTGCGGGTTTGGCCGAGGCTCCCTCGGTCGCCGATTATCCTGCGGGTGTGCCGAGCGGCATGACGCCAGCACCGGAGCCAAGGAAGACTGGCCGCGCTCCACAGGCCGCGACCGTTGCGGCTTTGACTGAGGCGCCTACGTTGCGGGACGACGCATCAGCTGAAATGTCCGCGAAGGCCGTCTCTGCTCCGTCGTCAAAGATGACAAACAAAAGAGTGCAGGCGCCGCGAGTCCGGACCGCGCGCGCTGATTTCAATCCGCACGAGCGCGATAACGGCGGGCCGTTTGGCTTTTTCCGGACAATTCTCGGCGGCAATCCATTGTTCAACGATCAGATCAGATAAAGCGAAGCGGCGCAGCAAAAAGCTGCGCCGGCTTGCACGTCTCCTGGCGTTTCGAAAATCTCGGACTGTTTTATCTGCAAACGCCTTGCGCGAATGCCGCATCGCGCGCGTCTTGCGCCGCGATGTAGTCCGGAAATCCGAAGGCAAGCTTCGTCCAGCCGGCGCCAGCCGGGTCGCTTGCACTATCCTGCCAGATTTCGCACCGCCCGTCGCGGAACTGGATGACGGCGTAGTCGGCGCGCGCCGCAGTTGATGCGGTCAGCGCGACCGTTAGAAGACCGATCGCAAGAGCTAAGTATTTCATGCTGCGCTCTCCCTAGCTCCCTTCCGGCAAACTCGGAACGCTGGGGAGGAGTTCCCACAAAACTAAGCCGCTCAACAAAAAACGAGCGCCGCCAATCCGCGCGGCCATCGAGCGACAATCGAGACCGGAACAGTAGCTGGCTTGGAGCGGAAAAAATAAACCGCCCGCCGATTGGGCGGGCGGTCAATCACGTCAGGGCGTGACGGATTATTTCCACCAGGTTTTGCACCAGTGATGCTTCATGGCGTAAGCGCCCTTGCCCTGCGCCACTTCCCAAGACGGAACGCTGACCCAGAGATATTTCCACCCGGGAGCCGCCGGAGCAGCTTTGTGATCGGCCCAAGCCCGACAGGCCTTGTCACCGAATTTTACGACGGCGAAATCGGCGCTTGCCGGTGCAGCCGCGGCGACAAGCAACGCCAGCGCGGCAATTCCCAAACTCAACTTCTTCATCACTTACCCCCTCTGTTAAACGGACCCCTCCGGTCCAAACGCTAGTGAAAATCGTGACACCAACCCCGGCGCATCGCGTAGTGCTTCTTGCTCATCGCGAAGTCCCAGCTCTTCAGGCCGACCCAATGATATTTCCAGCCCCGACCCGCCGGCGCGGCTTTGTCGTCGCCCAGACCCGGCAGTAGCCGTCCTTCTTGAACATGACGACCGCATAACCCGCGCGCGCCGCGCTGGATGCGGCCAAGCCCAGCGCCAAAACGCTCGCGGCAATGACTAATCGCTTCATAATCCCTCAGCTCCCTTGTAACGAACCCCGCATTTTCCGATAGTAGGGAACCCGCATTTAAGGCAAGTCCGGAACGGCGCGCGGCGCTCAAATTGTGCCCATGCATACCGGCCAGCAACACGGAGAAACGTCATGCCGGAGATCGTCGTCTATCTGCTCGAAGGGCGCTCGCTCGAAAACAAGCGCGGATTGGTCAAAGACGTCACTGCGGCGGTGGTGAAGAACCTGGGAGTGCCAATCGAATCTGTCACCGTGTCGCTGATCGAGACCGCAAAACAGGCCAAGGGCAAAGGCGGCGTGCTGTTTAGCGATATGCCGGCGCGTTAACCGCGCTTCGCCAGAAAAGCCCTGTCAACGCCGTCCATTTCGCCGGCGTTCCGCGCGCCTGCCCTGCGTTTAGTGCATTGCACAATTTTCCTTGCTGCGGTGCGGTATGATCCCCATAATGTAGGCCGCAGATTCAGAGGTGCGGCCATGAACGACATTTGGGACACGAAGGACGGTCGGCGGCGGGTAAGACAAGATCCGCCAACCTTGGAAGAGGCTGCTGTCGCGGCCCAGGGTCTGACGGACGATCCGAACGAGCAGATGCAGATCGTCGCCTCACTAATGGAAGTGACCGTGGAGGAGGCGAGGGCGACTGTGCTCCGCTTGGGAGCGCGCCGGGAAGTTCAGCATGTGACCGTGACCGGCCGCATCGGCGCGCCGCGGGCTGTGGTTGTTGAAAGACGCACGCCACGCTTCGCCGTGGCTTCGCGGCGGTTGGCTGCGCGCTAGCGCCGATCGATCTGCCGGAGCCGACGTTCCCTTTACAACCAGCGCCGGCTGCCGGGATCGGAAATAACCCGGTTCGTCACCAAGCGGTGCCACACGAACAGCACCACAATGGCGCCAACGACCGCGCCAATAAGGCCAGCACCCTCGTTGCGGCCGTACCAGCCGACCGCTTGGCCGATGAACGTGGCGACGAATGCGCCGGCGATTCCGAGCAGCGTAGTGAGAATAAAGCCGGCGGGATTGTTTGGGCCCGGCGCCAGCATGCGCGCGATAATGCCGGCGACGAAACCGATGATGATGACCCAAAGAATATGCATGGCACCCTCCATGTGCAGGGCCGATTAAGGGCACAGATCGGCGGGCGTTCCAAGACCGAAGGGGAGCACCCGGCGCGACGGTTGGTACGCGAAGCGGCCGCGGCGAACGCGGAGTGACTTTGGAGCCTTGGCAAGTGCGCGCTATATTTGGACCGGGTCGCCAAGCAGCGTTGCGGAGCAACTTGCGATGACCAAAACCATAGTAAAGCCGCGTACTAAAACCGCTACGAAAACTCAGCGTCCGCCGCTCTACAAGGTGATCTTGTTGAACGACGATTACACGCCGCGCGAGTTCGTCGTTCTCGTGCTCAAGGCGGTCTTCCGTATGAACGAGGACCAGGCGTACCGCGTGATGATGACGGCGCACCAGAAAGGCGCCTGCGTGATCGCGGTCTATGTCCGCGACGTCGCCGAGACCAAGGCCAAGGAAGCGACCGAGCTCGGCAAGCAAAAAGGTTTTCCGCTGTTCTTCACGACGGAGCCGGAAGAATAGTATTTGCTCGAGACTGTTAGCGGGCGAATTGCGCGGTGGGAGGTGATGACCAGGACATGGCCGTGCGCGTGCGCTCGGCCGTTTGCGTCGACGGCGGCGCTTTAAAGTCAAACATCAGGGCGCCGAGCGTCACGCCCGCAAGAAATACCGCCGCCAATGCCAGCATGATCGTGCCGTTACTCCCAGGGGAGGGCGGCGGCAGATGGCGCAATCGCTTACTCAAAAATTCCTGGTCACGCTGGTCCATGTCCTGCGGCCCATGGCTGTCCCGGCGCGTGGTTCCAGGAAAAAACGCGGAAGTTGCGGTCCCGTTCCCTGCTGACATCGCGAAATCAGAAATTTGTGAACCCGTGAGGACGCGGCTGGCCCTAGAGTGTGCCGGGAACGTCTTTGCGAGGGTTTTGCGATGCAAGCTTCGATTTCACAGTCCAGTTCTTCCGAAAATGGTTCGTTCGCAGATCGGTTGACGCGGATCGCGCCGTACGTGCTGAGCCTTCTGCGCTTTATAGCCGCGCTCTTGTTCATTCAACATGGCTTGTCGAAATTTTTCGGATTTCCGTCTGCAGGTCCCCATCTCGTGTTATTCGACCTGGAATGGTTCGCCGCGCTGATCGAACTAGCCGGCGGAGTTCTGTTGGCAATCGGCCTGCTCACGCGCGTCGTTGCGCTTATCGCATCCGGTGAAATGGCGATCGGGTATTTCATGTTCCACGCGCCGCAGAATTTCTATCCGTACGTCAACCACGGCGAGCTGGCGATCATGTTCTGCTTCGTCTTTTTCTATCTGATATTTGCCGGACCCGGACCGCTCAGTCTTGATGGACTGATCTGGGGAAGAGCCAAGAAGGCATAGCGCGGCACGCTTTGCCGCAATACAACATCCCGGCCGGGCATTGCCGCATCGACGCGGCGATCGCATCAAGAACTGGGGGGTGGGTGCCATGTCGTTTGTTCTCGATCCCGAGGAGTGGCGCAAGCGGCTTAGCGGCGCTGCCGCTCATGAGCGTCGCCGACGGCGACACCGTGTTCGCCGAGGGCACGAAAACCGGGCGGCTTCTGATCCTGAAGAGCGGTTCGGTCAGCATCATGAAGGGCGAGATCGAGTTCGCCCAGGTGAGCGAGCCCGGCGCGGTATTTGGCGAACTTTCAGCGCTGCTCGATGCGCCGCACAGCGCCGACGTGGTCGCGCTTGAAGACTCGGAGTTTTACGCCGCCGACGCGGCGACCTTGCTGCAGGATCCGGTGGCGCTGTCCTACGTCACCGTGGTGCTGGCGCGGCGGATCGATGCCGCCAACCAGGCCCTTCTCCAGCTCAAGGGGATGGTGGAGTTGGGCGAACCAGCGGGCTTGATCGATTCAACGCTGGACAAGATCGAAGGCTTGTTGGGGGCGGTGGGCACCGGTTTTATTCGCGCCGGCGCGGGGATTGCCGGAAATCCGTTTGTGTAAGGGCGCGCGCAGTCATAAGCGTGCGGCGCATGAAGTTCAGCGCGCCACCGCCTAGAGGACGCAGTACAGGCAGGCCGCATTGACCGCGCAGGCGGTCATCAGGCAGAGCACCAACATCAACTGCATGGCCGGCTCCGGGAATCGGCTGCGCAGAGCATGAATGAGACTCAGGGCCGGAGTCCCAAAGTTTGTTTTTTCCCGGATTCACCTCTCGTTTACGCCCGGCGGTACAATTCTCGATCGGTCGACTTTGGGGCAGCCGAATTGGTCGGTGCCGCTTCGGCGGCCGGCATCTGAGGGGGTGAAAACTTACGCTTTAGGACCGGGAGAGGAGGGCAGCAGCAGGTCTTCCTCGCCGAGAAGTTCGCGCAGGTCGCCGATCGCCTCGATGGCATCCTCTTCGTCGCTTGCGACCTTAAGGCGATGTTGCACTTCGCGCCACGGCGCCGGACGTCCGATCCGCATCGCCTCTTCGACATACTCGCGCGCATCTTTGAGCGTTTTGAGATGCCGCGGTTTTGGCTGGTCCTTGATGACGAGCGGCGGCGCTACGGGAAAGTCGTCCATGGTTGTCATGGCGCAAGTCTAGCCGGGAAGGGCGGTGAGCGAAACATGCCCACAAAAAGCAACGAGATGGGCCGCGTTTTCGCTGAAGCCCATCCCGCGCTATCTTAAGCCGCAACTGCTCAGGTTCAACAATCGCAGTCGCAATCGGTAGTCCCGCCTGGACCTAGGTCCAGACTAGCGACGTTACATCGTGCAGACGCCGGCCCAAGTGTGGCACCACTGGCCGCCTTTGCACATCGCCATTGCGGTGGCGCCTTTGCACATGCAGCCCATTTTGGTCATGCCTTCTTTGCACATCGGCGTCATATGCATGTGGCCCATGTGCATCATCGGATGCATCATCGGCTTGTGCATCATTGTATGAGCCATAGGCTTTTTCATCATCGGCTTCGCCGGCGGTGCATCAGCGCTGGCGACGCCAACGGCAGCGAGAGAAACCGCGAGTACTGCAGCAGTGAATAGCTTCATGGAGAGCCCCCCTGTTTGAAGTCACCGAAAGGAGCGTTAACGAGCACAACCTGAACGCCGAATGAACGGTTATGCTCCGGCGGACAGAAATGGGGGAACACCCTTCTTTTATGAGGCTAAGGAGGGGCATAACCGTTGCCCTTCGCCGAACCCTCGGTCGCGGACTTCCGGCAGGCCGATGACCCGCTTGGCCCTTGGCACCTAGTTGGCGGCTGCGGCCTTCGGCGTGGCGCGGCTTACTTTCAGCGCGCTCGCGCGTTTTGCCGGCATCGCCGCTTTGACGGCGTGGAGGATCTCGCGCTCGGCGGCGAGCCAATGCTGTTCGGCTTCGCCATCGCGGCAGCCGGCGGCAAACCAGATTTCGTAGGCGCGTTCGCGGATGCGATCGTAGAGACGAGCGTCCATGCGGTTTCGACCTTTACATGCGTTAGGACCGCATTTTGATGGGTTATTTGTGGTTAATAAGCGGTTAATGCGAGGGATGAAACAATGCCACAACGGGTTTTGATCACCGCCGGCGCCGCCGGCATCGGCCGCGAGTTCGCCCGCGCTTTTGCCGCGACCGGCGCGCGCGTTTTCGTCTGCGACATCGACGAAGCCGCGCTCGCGGCGATTGCCAGGGAAATTCCCGGGCTGATCGCGCAACGCTGCGACATGGCGCGCCGCGCCGAGATCGAGCGCATGGTGCCGGACGCCATCGCCAGCGCTCGGCGGGCTCGACGTGCTCATCAACAATGCCGGCATCGCCGGGATGACGCTGCCGGTCGCCGACTATCCGCCCGACGACTGGGACAAGGTGATCGCGGTCAACCTCACCGCCATGTTCGACGTCACGCGGCTCGCGATCCCGCATCTCAAGCAATCGGCGCGCCGGCGTCATCATCAACATGTCGTCGGTCGCCGGGCGTTTCGGCTTGGAGAATCGCAGTCCGTATGCCGCGACCAAATGGGGCGTGATCGGCTTCACCAAGACGCTGGCGCTCGAACTCGGCGTGTTCGGCATCCGCGCCAACGCGATTGCGCCCGGCGCGGTCGCCGGCGATCGCATCGAACGCGTGTTCGCCGGCCGCGCCCAGATCAGCGGCAAGTCGATGACCGAAGTGCGCGCCGCAGCGATGGCCGAGCAATCGATCAAGGAGATGATCGACCCGAAAGACATCGCGGCGCTCGCGGTGTTTCTCGCCTCCGACGCCGGCAAGTCGATCAGCGGCCAGGTGCTGCCGATCGACAACGACCGGCAGCGGGCGTGACGCGTGCATGTTTCCCGGGCGCTGCGCGGCATGGAGCGAAGCGCAATGACGCGCTGCAGACCTGGGAACGTCGCCCACTCATAGCCTCTTACGATCCCGGATCACGGTGCAACGCTGCGCGCTTCCCGCGTCCGGGAAAAGCTCCTGTCTACGCGCTCCTTCGCGCCGGCACGCGATACGCCAAGCGCGCGTGGCCGGCGCAGTACGAAATGCCATCAGCCGCGGAGTTGCCGCAGAAGCGCAAGTCGCCGGCTGCTCTCGAGCGGCCAGCGGCATTTGCCGCGGTCGAGATCGATCAGCGCGCACGGTTTTGCGCTGTCGACGATCGCCGGCCCGGCTTCGGTCTTGGCTGCCGGCGCGCCGTCCGACCACATCAGTCGGATGAGCCGGCGCTGGCTCTGCGCCCGCGGGCGGGCGACGCGCGGAGGGCAGGTGCGCGCCGCGCCGCCCGGGGGTCGCCCCGACGACAGGCCGAGCCGGTGAATTTTGCCGATCACGGCATTGCGGGAGACGCCGATCTCCGCCGCGATCTGGCTGCACGTCAGGCCGGTGACGACGCACGAGCGCAGTTGCTCGACGCGTTCCGGCGTCCAGGTTTGAAGAGTCATGGAATTGGCCTCGCAAAGAAAAGCGGCCGCCGCGGCCGCGGGTCTGCAAAGGCCGCGCACAAACGAAAAGGCGCCGCGAGCGCTTGAGAAATCCGGGGCGCGAAATCGGTGAAAGCCGCGCTTTGAGGAAGCGCCGCGCACACCGAGCCGCATCCGCGCCACGAGGACCGCAAGCGCGTGAGGAACAGGCCCGTACGCGAGGACAAACCGGGCTGCCTTAAGGATGTTGTGCGAAAACCCTCGCTCGAGGAGAGACTCGCACGATTCGAGTTGCCGGCCAATAGTTTTAACGATATTATAACCAAGTTATTATTGGCGGAAATCGCACTCCATGGCGCGGCCGGAAAACCGTTCGGAGGCGCGGGCGCTGAGCCTGACGCTGCCGATCGAGACGTTTAACTATCTGGTTTTACTGGCGAACCTCGGCAAGCTCGGCCGCACCGAGAACGAGGTCGCGACCCACATTCTGGTCCGCGAGACCTACGCCATGATCGAGGAGCGCTTCCACGAAATGCGCGTCGCCGCACCCCCGACCAACGGGGAGGGGGAGTAGGCGACGCGTTGCGCGGCACGGCCTCGACCCGGCTGGGCCATTTTTGCTTCGTCATTGCCGGCAAAAGGCGCGGAGCGCCGTCTTGGCGTTAAAAGATCCGGCAATCCATGCCGACGCACCGCATCTCTTCCGTCCGGCCCCCGCACGCGACATTTCAGCATGGACCACCGGGTCAAGTTCACAGCCGGGGCGGCCACTTCGGGCCGGACCCGGTTGCCCGGTGGTGACGAGCAGGATCGATGCGAGGCGCGCGCCTTATCCTTCCGATCAACAATTTCAAACAGCCAATTCGTAACGCGGCGGAATGACAAGCATCATCGTTCTCGCCGCGCATCGTCTGCGCCCGAGTTTTGTTCGACAAGCCACTAAGCAATTCGGCGGAGCGGTCGAAGCTGTTTCGGTTACGAACCGACCCTTATCGACTCGCTTCCGGCAATAAAAGAAAGCGGAATGCCGGCAGACGCATTGTGTTGTTGCCCGCACGCAAGCGGCGTGCGGGACGCGCCACGGAGGAGGCGGCTTGCGCCGCCCTCCGCTTGCGGGCGCGCTCGCCTGCCGGCATTCCACTGACGGTTTTCGCCAGCGAGACTTTCGTCCCGAAGGCTCAGCGTCGGGCCAGGCTTCCCGAAGGCAATGCGAAAGCTGCGGACGTGCCGCACGCGTCGCCTAAGGTCACAGCGATGCACCTCGCGCGCCGGTCCTAGTGCCGGCAGGCATGATGCCCGAGCCGCCCGGGTGCAGGCTGTATCTTCCTGCCCGCGGGCGCCGCGCTCGCTCCACCATCCGGGAGTACCCTCCCGAACGGCGTCCTTTAAAGAGCGAGACGGCCGCCGTTATTGCCACCGCCGCGGCGAAGTCAAAGGCGTTTGAATTTTTGTTGTTGAATCAAAACATTTCGCCGCGCGAGTTTTTGTTCAACGTCGCGGCACTCTGATGATTTTTTGAAATCCTCTCCCCGCGTGCGGGGAGAGGTCGCCGCGCAGAGCGCGGCGGGTGAGGGGACGTCGCCACGAGGCTGAGCTAAGCCGTCTGGCCCCCTCATCCCGACCTTCTCCCCGCACGCGGGGAGAAGGAGAAGCGTTATTTGATGCCGAGCAGCTCGACGTCGAACATCAGCGTCGCGTTCGGCGGGATGACGCCGCCGGCGCCGCGCGCGCCGTAGCCGAGCTCCGGCGGGATGATCAGCGTGCGCTTGCCGCCGACCTTCATGGTGGCGACGCCTTCGTCCCAGCCCTTGATGACCCGGCCGGTGCCGATCGGAAACTCGAACGGCGCGCCGCGATCGAGCGAGGAGTCGAATTTCGCGCCCTTCTTGCCGTTCTCGTAAAGCCAGCCGGTGTAATGCATCACGCAGGTCTGGCCGGTCTTCGGCGAGGCGCCGGTGCCGGCTTTGGTGTCGATGTATTTAAGACCCGACGGCGTGGCGACTTCCTGCTGGGCGTTGGCGGATTCGGACAAGATCAAAACTCCTGTGGTTGCGACTGTTGCGGTTGCGCCAAAAGCGGCGAGCGCGAAGCGGCGCGAGAACTCTCGCATGTGCGGTCTTTCCAGCGCGGGGTAAGCATATCCGGAAAGGTGGATACCGGCATTCGGGCAAGATCATGCTCAACGGGTGAAGCGCAGGAAACTAGCGGAGAACGGTGCGCGAGGCGAGGGCGGTTTCATGCATTCACGTAGGACGGGTTGAGCGACTTGTGCGCCGGAACGGTGAAGTCCGTGAAGGCGGAAGCGAAACCCATCGTCGGGGGCGAATTCTGAATTGATGGGTTTCGCGAGGGCCCAACCCATCCCGCGCGTTTACTCAAACGGCGTGTTCGCTCTGGCGCGTCATGTCGCTTCGGCCGGCGAGCAGACCCGCGATCGAGATGTCCTCGTCGAGGTCTTCCCAGTGTAGTCCGACCCGGCTGATTTCGACGCGTGCTCTCGCTTCGGGGCTTGCGGCCATCAAGCGCGGGAACCACGCAAGAGGCACCCCCAGTGTGCGGCCGTCGGATAGTTCGACCCACATGCTATGCTCATCAAAGCGGACGGCCGTTGCCGAAATGCTCATCCCATGCCTTCAGAATTTGCCCGCGTCGCTCGGCGACAATCCTCAAAATACGCGCGAGTTCGGCGGAATTAAAAGCCGTAACTTTCCGCCACGGCGATCTCTGGCTCCAGCCAGATTTTAGCGTCCTTGCCGCTTCCTTTGACGTGAATGTGCCGAGGCTCGCGTGGTATCCCTTCATTTGAGAAGAAATAGTACCGCAGGCCGCTGTCACGGAACACGACGGGCATTTTCTAACCCCAGCCTCGTCGCGTTATATCCCGCATCGGTGCCGAATGCGCGACCTATCAAGCAAGGGCCGCCGGGCCTTCGCCGCGCCGTGGCATTAGGCGGAAGCCCGCAGAGCAAACACTCCGGCCGCGCAGGCGGGTCAAGTTCACAGCCGGGCCGGCCACTTCGGGCCGGACCCGGTTGCCCGGTGGTGACGATATTACAACCGTCATTGCCGGCAAAAGGCGCGGAGCGCCGTCTTGGCGTCAAATGACCCGGCAATCCATGCCGACATGCAACATGTTTTTCCGCGCGGAGTTCCTATCGCCGTCAACTCCGCATGGTCCACCGGGTCAAGTTCACAGCCGGGCCCGCCACTTCGGGCCGGACCCGGTTGCCCGGTGGTGACGAGGTGAGCGCTCGCACCGACGAGATGCGCGCCGACTAACCAAACGATACCGGTCCGACCGCGCCGACCCACCAGCGCACTTTGGTCGCGTCTTTCTCGTCCATGTAGAAAAAATGGCTCATGGTCGGATGCACGACGGGCTTCGAGCGATCGTCGGGTTTCATGTCGACGATGCCGCGGAACACTTTCAGGAAACCGGCATCCCAATATTCGGTGACGTGATGCTGCGCGGTGAAGCCGGTGTCGATGAAGGCCTTGAGGTTTTTCCGGATCGCTTCGCGACCCTTCCAGTCGGCGACGCCGAGATTGCAGACAGCATCCTCGGTGAAGCAATCGAAGCCTTTGCCGAAAGTTTTGTCATCAATCTCCTGCCACATGTCGAGCAGCCATTGCGGCGGTTCCGTCTTGGAAAAAGTGGCCTGTCCCTTATTAAGAGCGACATCCATGTCTCTCTCCTGGATTTTCCCGATGTTGAGCAGCGTCTTGGGCTAGTGAGCGGCTTGATCGGCGCTCGCCCCCGCGCGGGATCACCAGACGCTTGCCGGTAGAAGTGCCGGGCGACGGGCTTGTTCCCGGATTTCGACGTGGCCTGGCTCGTTCATTGGTTTCCCGGGCGCAGTGCGGCGTGGCGCCAGCGCATTTGCGTGCGGCTTCGACGCTATAGCGCAATGACGCACTGCAGACCCGGGATCGCCGCGCACTCTGAGCCTTCTACGATCCCGGATCGGCGTCGCACCGCTAACGCGCTGCGCCGCGTCCGTGAAAACGAATGCGGGTCAAGCCCGGTGGTGACGAGGGGAGGAGTTGTCATTGCGAGGAGCGATAGCGACGAAGCAATCACGGGCCGCGCCTCAGCGCGCCCCTTCTCCCCGCGTGCGGGGAGAAGGTTGGGATGAGGGGGTTTACCGTTGGCATGAGTGTTGCGGCGACACCCCCTCACCCGATTTGCGGCGCTCCGCTTGCAAATCGACCTCTCCCCGCACGCGGCGAGAGGTGAGGGCAACGCCCGCTATTTCTTCTCGATCGACATGCCGTTGGGGCCGAGATCGATGCGCACGCCCTCGGGCTGCTTGCGATCCTGGTAGAGCTGATAACCCAGGATGACGACAACAACCACCAGCGCGCCAACGACAAGGTAGACGATATTGCTGCGACTCACGATCCGGCCTCCGTTGCTGCGTGCTTAACGCGCAACGTCGCGAAAGCGAAGCGTGGTAACGAACGGCGGCAGCGTAAACACGTAGGGCGGGTTAGCCGCCAACGGGTCCGGCCCGAAGTGGCCGGCCCGATGACAAGCTCCACGGTGTAACCCGCCGTTTTGAATTTCGGGTTGGTGAGACGGCGCGGATTACGCCTCGCTAATCCGCCCTACGGGCTCAACCCATCCCACCCGCTGGCTAAAGTGGCGACGCTCAAGCGCCAAAGTACTTCAAGACGGCAATTATTAGCCCAAGAAGTCCCACAACTGCCGCCGATATTTGCAATTTACTTTGTTCTTTTCGACGAACTTTTCTACGCGCATGCTCAGCGATTGTTTAGTAAGAGGTTCTCGGTGGTAGAACGCGACTATCGAACGCTTTCTAGCTTCGATGTCGCCCAGAAACGAAATACTTAGTGCGTGCTGCGATTGGTATTTGGGGTCTGGAAAGCCAGAGCCCTTTAGACGTCTATCTGTTTCAATTGCTTCACCGAGTATCCTTTGGCAAAAAGGAATTCAGCAGACCGGAGACGTCTTGGACGACTGTCGATGCGTTAGCCTCCGACGTTGCGCGAATTTCACCCTCCGCCTCCGCGAAAGTGTCGTTTATTTTGTTGGCGAGATATCGCCGCAAAGCGGACCAATAGACGAGTTCAGTGCTACCAGAGAATTGACGCCCCCAATCCGAATCCGGCGCCCGTTGAAGTCGTCGACGTCAACTCTGCCGCCGTATCCCAAACTATGCCACTGAAAAGAACCATTCATTGGCCATCCGCAAACGCTCGTTTTCCAGCGAATTCGAGAGCCGATGGCCGAAGGGGGTCAACAATCAAACTCCCGAAAGGTCGACGTTCAAGCCGCCTTATCTCCATCTTGAAAGCGGTCACCGTAGAAGCCGCATGTTTCGCAGGAAACCTTAGGTCCATTCGGAACAAGGGTCTGCTGCTTGCAAACGGTGCACAAATCTTCGAGGTACGCCTTCGGGGTTGAGTGGAGCGCGGCCTTGACCTCTGCCGCCATCTTTAGCACGCGCTCAACAGACCGTGCTCGCTCAGCTTTTTCCAACAATCGGTCGAAACAGATCTGCGCGGCTTCAAGGCTGACGCCGAACCCGACCGAAATGTCTTCGACGGTCATCCCCGCCGCGTCTTCGTCGTGAATGAGAAACGCAGATGCTTCCGCGGAACTCGTATGGGGTGTCCGCTGACAAACACGTTTTTCCTTGCGCACCAGCGAGCCTAAAGTTCGGCTCGCCGGAATGCATAACTGCATGGCCGAGTTCATGCGCTAAAGTCATTCGGGCTCGGCCTACGCCGAGCTCCGCATCGCGTTCTACACTCCGCCTGCAAGTGATCGTAACAGTGTCTTTTGAGGTTTCTGTTTTTGCGTAAGCCTTTCCGAGCGCTTCATCATTTACGATTTTGAAGACGAGCTTTTTGCGACCATATAAAGTCTGTATGGATTTCGACTTCACAATCCGCAAAATATTCACCGGGCGGACTGATCCACCCGGTGATCGATTTTGGTATTTTTGGCGTGACGCCGGACTTCTTCGTCCGATCTGCCTTTTACGCGCCGGTCCTCCGACATTTAGGCGTACTCCGAAATTCTTTTACAATCGCCCCTGGACTTAGCTTCAGGTTCACGAACACCCCGTCGTGCTCCCGCACGTATCGCACTTCATGCAGGTGCCGTTGCGCACCAGAGTGAAGTTGCCGCACTCGCCGCAGGCTTCGCCTTCGTAGCCGCGCGCCTTGGCTTCGGCGCGCTTCTCGGCCGCGGCGGCTTTCGCGTCGGCCTTGGTCCATTGCAGTTGCTCGAGCGCCTGCGCCGGCGAGAGTTTTTGCTCGGGCTCGGCTTTCAGCGCGGTCGAGCCGGCGACTTCCGCGCGCGGCGCATGCGAGCTGAGCGCGGTGACGTTCGAGGCCGATGACCCCTCTCCCGCAAGGGGAGAGGGAGCAGATAGATCGGCGCCACCCGACATGATCTTTAAGCCGGTCGGTGCGCGAGCGCGTCAGCCCCTTCGATACATAGCGGGTGTCGGAGGAGGGCTTGCCTTCGGCGACGCCCTTGCCGAGCGCGTCAAAGCCTTCGCCCGACGGATCGACGTGGGCGAGGTCGAAGCGCTCCAGATAACTCACCGCCAGCTCGCGGAACACGTAGTCGAGAATGGAGGTGGCGTATTTGATGGAGTTGTTGCCCTGCACCGGGCCGGACGGCTCGAAGCGGGTGAAGGTGAAGGCATCGACATATTCGTCGAGCGGCACGCCGTATTGCAGGCCGAGCGACACCGCGATGGCGAAGTTGTTCAGCAGCGAGCGGAGCGCCGCGCCCTCCTTGTGCATGTCGATGAAGATTTCGCCGAGCCGGCCGTCGTCATATTCGCCGGTGCGCAAGTAGACCTTATGCCCGCCGACCACGGCCTTCTGGGTATAGCCCTTCCTGCGGTCGGGCATGCGCTCGCGCTCGCGCATCACCACAATGCGCTCGACGACTTTCTCCACCACCTTCTCGGCGAGCGCCGCGGCACGTGACGCCGCCGGCTTGTCGAGGAAGGCTTCGATCACGTCGTCGTCTTCTTCCTCGTCGGCGATGAGCTGGCTTTGCAGCGGCTGCGAGAGTTTCGAGCCGTCGCGGTAGAGCGCGTTCGCCTTGATGCCGAGCTTCCACGACAGCAGGTAAGCTTCCTTGCAGTCCTCGACCGTCGCGTCGTTCGGCATGTTGATGGTCTTGGAAATCGCGCCGGAAATGAACGGCTGCGCCGCCGCCATCATGCGGATGTGGCTCTGCACCGAGAGATAGCGCTTGCCGGTCCTCCCGCACGGATTGGCGCAGTCGAACACGGCGTAGTGCTCGGGCTTTAAGTGCGGCGCGCCTTCGATGGTCATGGCGCCGCAGACGTGGATGTTGGCCGCGTCGATCTCGCGCTTGGTGAAGCCGAGATGGGCGAGGAGGTCGAAGCCCGGCGCCGCGAGGTCTTCGGCATCGACGCCGAGGGCGTCGCGCAGGAAGTCGGCGCCAAGCGTCCACTTGTTGAACGCGAACTTGATGTCGAAGGCGGTCACCAGCGCCTTCTCAACGCTGGCGATGGCTTCGTCGGTAAAGCCCTTGGCTTTGAGCGTGGTGTGGTTGATGGCCGGCGCCTGGCCGAGCGAGCCGTGGCCGACCGCGTAGGCGACGATCTCGGCGATGTCGGCTTCGCTGTAGCCAAGGACGCGCAGCGCGTCAGGGACGGCGCGGTTGATGATCTTGAAGTAGCCGCCGCCGGCGAGCTTCTTGAATTTCACCAGCGCGAAGTCCGGCTCAATGCCGGTGGTGTCGCAATCCATCACCAGGCCGATGGTGCCGGTCGGCGCCACGACGCTCGCCTGCGCATTGCGATAGCCGTGCGCTTCGCCGAGCGTGACCGCGCGGTTCCAGGCCTGCTTGGCGTGCTGCGCCAGCCGCTGGTCGGGGTTGGCCTTGTAGTCGAGCGGCACCGGCGCCGTCGTCACCTGTTCGTAGCCGGTGCGCTCGCCGTAAGCGGCGCGGCAGTGATTGCGCATGACGCGCAGCATGGCGTCTTTGTTTTCCTCGTAGCGCGGGAAGGGGCCAAGCTCGGCCGCCATTTCCGCCGACGTCGCGTACGACACGCCGGTCATGATGGCGGACAGCGAGCCGCAAATCGCGCGGCCGGCTTCGGAGTTGTAAGGGATACCCGACGACATCAAAAGTCCGCCGACATTGGCGTAGCCGAGACCGAGCGTGCGGAACTCGTAAGAGCGCTGCGCGATCTCGCGCGAGGGAAACTGCGCCATCAGCACCGAGATTTCGAGCACAATGGTCCACAGCCGCACCGCGTGCTCGTAGCCCACCACGTCGAACTCGTGCGTCTCCGCCGGCGACTTCGCGGACTTGTTCCGGAACGCCAGCAGGTTCAGCGAGGCGAGATTGCACGCGGTATCGTCAAGGAACATGTATTCCGAGCACGGGTTCGACGCGACGATCGGGCCCGAAGCCGGGCAGGTGTGCCAGTCGTTGACGGCGGTGTGGAATTGCAGGCCCGGATCGGCGCTCGCCCAGGCCGCGTGGCCGATCTTCTCCCACAAGTCGCGCGCCTTCACGGTCTTGGCGATCTTGCCGGGCTTGGTGCGCCAGAACAGATCCCAGTCGCGGTCGGCCTCGACGGCCTTGAGGAAATCATCGGTGACGCGGACCGAATTGTTGGAGTTCTGCCCGGAGACGGTGAGGTAGGCCTCGGAATCCCAGTCGGTGTCGTAAACCGGGAAGTGGATGTCGGTGTAGCCCTGCTTGGCGAACTGGATGACGCGGCGGATGTAGTTGTCCGGCACGTGGTTTCGCCGCGCCGCTTTGACCTCGCGGCGCAGCACCGGATTCTTGTCGGGCGTGAAGCAATCGTCGCCCGAGCCCTCGCAGTTCACGCAAGCTTTCAAGATGGCGCGCAGGTGGCGCTGGTTGATCTTGGAGCCGGTGACGAGGTTGGCGACTTTCTGCTCCTCGATCACCTTCCAGTCGACGAACGCTTCGACATCCGGATGGTCGGCGTTGAGGATCACCATTTTCGCCGCGCGGCGCGTGGTGCCGCCGGACTTGATCGCGCCCGCGGCGCGGTCGCCGATTTTCAAAAAGCTCATCAGGCCCGACGACTTGCCGCCGCCTGAAAGCTTTTCGCCTTCGCCGCGCAGGCTCGAGAAATTCGTGCCGGTGCCGGAGCCGTATTTGAACAGCCGCGCTTCCCGTACCCACAGATCCATGATCCCGCCCTCGTTGACGAGATCGTCGGAGATCGACTGGATGAAGCAGGCGTGCGGCTGCGGGTGCTCGTAGGCGCCGGTTGATTGCACCAGCTCGCCGGTCTTGAAGTCGACGTAGAAAGTGTCCCTGGCTCGGGCCGTCGATGCCGTAAGCCCAATGCAGTCCGGTGTTGAACCACTGCGGCGAATTCGGTGCCGCCATCTGCTTCGTCAGCATGTAGCGGTGCTCGTCGCAGAAGGCTTGCGCGTCTTCTTCCGAGCTGAAGTAGCCGCCCTTCCAGCCCCAATAGGTCCAGGTGCCGGCGAGGCGATCGAAGACCTGCTTGCACGAGGTCTCGCCGACAAAGCGCTCGCCCTCGGGGAGTTCCTTCAAGGCATCTTCGTCGGCGACGCTGCGCCACAGCCAGGAGGGGACGGTTTCTTCCTCGACCTTTTTCAGGCGGGCAGGGACGCCGGCTTTGCGGAAATACTTTTGGGCGAGCACATCGGCGGCGACCTGCGACCAGGCTTCCGGCACCTCGACGTTGTCGGCATGAAAGACAACGGAGCCATCCGGATTGCGGATTTCGCTCACGGTCAATCGGAAAGCGATGTCCGCGTACGGTGACTGTGCCTCTTTGGTGTAGCGCCGCTCAATCCGCATTTTCTTGCCCCTTGTTCACTGTCGTTTTTTTCACGCCGGCGATCTCGCGGAGCATCCGCATAATATAAGATCCCGACCCCTCACTCGCGACGCGCCTCACACAATTCTCGAAGCCAGTTCGGCGCGTTTCTGCGAGCGCCCCTCAACTCCGCCTGCCACCCCACGCGGCCTTGTTCCTCACGCAAACTTCGTTGCGTTTGCGCCCGCGCCCAACCGGCGCAGACGAAGCCTCAATCTCCGCGCCCATCGGCCGCGCGGAAGAGTTCCGCAAACCCTTTTTGGAGAGCCCGGCGGACTTCGTTACCCGCGCGCCGAACGGATCGAAAGCTAGGCTAACCCGATCGCGCCCGTCAAGACCTAGTACAAAATTCTGAATCAACCACTAAATGTGGGGATTACGGGGACGAATCGTGAGGGGGACGGGTAAGTATCGGATATGTGGACCGGATTCGAAAGGCGCCTGAGAGGTTGACGGCGATTTTTTCGTTGCCCGCGCGCCACACGGGGCGCCGGAAAGTCTAGAAAGCGACTTGCTCGGTCGTCGATTGTGGTGGCTGCACGCGCCGCCGATTTTGCCCCCTTCATCGTTCCGTCACGCAACGGCGGGCCTTTCCTGGTGATTCTGAGTGAGACGCGCCGAAAAACCCATGCTTTCTGTCGAATGTGCGTGAGACGCCGCTGCTAGCGCGTTGAAGCATCACCGCTATTTGCCAGAGACTCTCGATTGCAACGGCGCGCGGCCGCTTTGCGACGCATGTTCCCCGGAAACTCCAAGGCCGCAACTGCGACGATCACCAGGCGAAGAAAAAGCGGTCGAGCGCCGGCCGTCCCTGCCGGAACCGTTAACCTCAAAAAGAAACCTTATTTTTCCGGCAAGTACCTTTGCTTGACGGGGCCGGACCGATGCGTCGATAAATTTGATGGTGTGGGGCTGGTGGCAGTATTGTGTGCGTGCTGGGCGCGTTATCGCGTGCTCGTCGCTTTTGGTCGCCTGCGCCAGCGTCATCCATAACGAGCCGATCAATCAACCGCTTGTTCCCGGCGCGCCGCTTGCCGCCGAGCTCGGCTCCGGCACCGCGGATGTCACCACCGATGACACCGTCGTGGCGCTGTCGTTTTCCGGCGGCGGCACCCGCGCGGCGGCTTTCTCGTTCGGCGTATTGAATGGCCTCGACGAGACGCAAGTTCCGAATATCGGGGCCGGCGGGACTTTGCTGGACCGGGTCGACTTCGTCACCGGCGTTTCCGGCGGCTCGGTGCTCGCCGCTTATTACGGCTTGAAGAAGCGCAAGGCGCTCGCTGACTTCAAGCAGCGCTTTCTTCTGCGTAATGCCGAAGAAGGCCTGCAGATGAATTTGAGCCTGCTCAACATCGCCAAGGGCCTGCAAGGCGGCGTCAACGATCCGACGGCGTTTCCGCGCTGGCTCGACGACAATCTGTTCGAGCACGCCACCTTCAAGTCGCTGTTGCAGCAGCGCCGGCCGTACATCTGGATCAACGCCTCCGACGTTTACAACCGCACGCCGTTTATTTTCGGCCGGGTGATCTTCGGCGCGCTGTGCAGCGACCTTTCGAGTTATCCGATTTCCATGGCGGTCGCGGCTTCCGCCGCGGTGCCGGTGATTTTCGCGCCGGTGGTGGTGGAGGGCTATCCCGGCGGCTGCCCGATCCCGCTGCCGGCATGGGTGGAGCGCGTGCGCAAGAACGCCGACGCGTCGCCTCTTTTGAAACTCTTCGCCGACGCCATGGCGCGCTATCATTCCGGCGAGGTTCGTTACGTCAAACTGCTCGACGGCGGCATGGTCGACAATTACGGCCTTGCCGGCTTCACCATTGCGCGGCTGCTTTCGACTACGCCCTACGGCCCGCTCGAGCCGCAGCAGGCGGTACGCTTGCGCCGGCTGTTGTTCGCGGTCGTCGATTCCGGCCGGGCGCCGTCGGGCGCCTGGGCGCAGACTGTTGAAGGTCCCTCCGGCGTTAATCTGATTACGGCGGCTTCCGACACCGCAACGGAGTCCGGCGCGGTCGGCAGCTATTCGGCCTTCCAGGATGCGATGTCGGACTGGCAGGAGGCGCTGATCAATTGGCGGTGCAAGTTATCGGCCGCCGAGCGGCGCAATCTCGGCGCGCCGGCGGGATGGAACTGTCGAGACGTCAAGATTTTCGTCGGCCGCATTGCCTTCGATCAGTTGGGCCCGCAGCGCGCCGCGCAACTCAACGGGATTGAGACCGCGTTCAAGCTGCCGCCGGAGCAGGTCGAGCTCGCAATTTCCGCGGGCCGCGACGCGCTCAAGGCCAGCAGCGTCTTCAACTCATTCCTCAACTCAATTCGCGGCGAGCGGGCGCGCAGCCAGCACGTCGCTTCGCCGATGGCCGATCCACAGCAGGCAATGGCGCAATAACGCTGCCGTCGCTGTCGGTTATTCCGCTGCCGCTTTGGTGTGGCCGAGCCGTTTGTTGAGCGCGTCGAGCAGGCCCTCGGCTGCTTCGGCAATCACGGTGCCGGGCGGGAAAATCGCCTCGGCGCCGGCGGCTTTGAGCGCATCATAATCCTGCGGCGGCACGACGCCGCCGACCACCAGCATAATGTCGGGGCGGCCGTTGCGCGTGAGTTCGGCCTTTAGTTCCGGCACCAGCGTGAGATGCGCGCCGGCGAGCGACGAGATACCGAGAATGTGGACGTCATTTTCGACCGCTTGCCGGGCGGCTTCGGCCGGCGTTGCGAAGAGCGGCCCGATGTCGACGTCAAAGCCTAGATCCGCAAACGCCGAGGCGATGACCTTCTGGCCGCGGTCGTGGCCGTCCTGGCCGATCTTGGCGACCAGGATGCGCGGCCGGCGGCCTTCGTTCTCTTCAAACAGCGCGACGCGTTTCTGGACCCGCTCGACGGCATCCGACATGCCGGCCTCCCGCCTGTAGACGCCGGAGATTGACTTGATCTCGGCCTGATGACGCCCAAAAGCTTTTTCCAGCGCCAGCGAAATCTCGCCTACGGTCGCCTTGGCGCGCGCCGCATCGACCGCAAGCTCCAACAGATTGCCATTGCCGCCCGCCGCGGTGCGGGTGAGCGCATCGAGCGCCGCCGTCACCGCCTTGGGATCGCGTTCGCGTTTGAGCCGATTGAGCTTCTCGATCTGCATCTGCCGCACCGCGGCGTTATCGACCTTGAGGATCTCGATCGGCGCTTCGTCGAGCGGCCGGAATTTGTTGACGCCGATCACGGCTTGCGCGCCGGAATCGATGCGCGCTTGCGTGCGCGCGGCGGCTTCTTCGATCCGAAGCTTCGGCAGCGAGGCCTCGATCGCCCGCGCCATGCCGCCCATTTCCTCGACCTCGCGGATGTGGCTCCACGCGCTGCCCGCGAGTTCGTGGGTGAGCCGTTCGACATAGAACGAGCCGCCCCACGGATCGATCATGCGCGTCAGTCCGCTCTCGCGTTGCAGGACGATTTGCGTGTTGCGGGCGATGCGCGCGGAAAAGTCGGTCGGCAGCGCCAGCGCCTCGTCGAGCGCGTTGGTGTGCAGCGATTGCGTTCCGCCTTCGGTCGCGGCCATCGCCTCGACCGCAGTGCGCACGACGTTGTTGAAGACGTCCTGCGCGGCAAGCGACCAGCCCGAGGTCTGGCAATGGGTGCGCAACGACAGCGAACGCGGGTCCTTCGGATCGAACTCCTTCATCAGCTTCGCCCAGAGAACGCGCGCGGCGCGAAGCTTCGCCACTTCCATGAAGAAATTCATGCCGATGCCGAAGAAGAACGACAGCCGCGGCGCGAAGCGGTCGATATCGAGTCCGGCCGCGACGCCGGCGCGGACATATTCGATGCCGTCGGCGAGCGTGTAGGCGAGTTCGAGGTCGGCCGTCGCGCCGGCTTCCTGCATGTGGTAGCCGGAAATCGAAATCGAATTGAATTTCGGCATGTGCGCCGAGGTGTAGGCAAAAATATCGGAGATGATGCGCAGCGACGGCTTTGGCGGATAGATGTAGGTGTTGCGCACCATGAATTCTTTGAGGATGTCGTTCTGGATGGTGCCGGACAATTTCTCCGGCGCCACGCCTTGTTCTTCGGCGGCGACAATGTAGAGCGCCAGCACCGGAAGCACGGCGCCATTCATGGTCATCGATACCGACATCTGCTCGAGCGGAATGCCGGCAAACAGCGTGCGCATGTCGTAGATCGAGTCGATGGCGACGCCGGCCATGCCGACATCGCCGGTGACGCGCGGATGATCGCTGTCGTAGCCGCGATGCGTCGCCAGGTCGAAGGCGATGGACAGCCCTTTCTGGCCGGCGGCGAGATTGCGCCGGTAAAACGCGTTTGAAATCTTCAGCCGTGGAAAATCCGGCATACTGACGGATGGTCCACGGCTGGGTGACGTACATGGTGGGGTAGGGGCCGCGCAGAAATGGCGCGATGCCGGGATAGGTGTCGAGGCTGTCGAGACCTTTCAGATCGGCAGCGCCATAGCGGGGTTTGACGGCGATCTCTTCCGGCGTGAGCCAGTCCGGCAACGGCAGCGCGCGCCGTCGCAACCGCTGGCGCCTCATCAGCGAACTCGACCTTTGTGAAATCTGGAACTCGGCTCATTATTTTGATCCGATATCGATCCCAAGGATATCGTACGCGGCCCGCAATGTCGCCAGTACGTCGCAGCCTTCGTAAATAAACGACTGCACGCCGGCTGATTTCCACGCGCTCTCGCGTTCGCCGGGCCGTCCGGCAAGATAAATGTGTTTCGCGCCGGCGGTCTTAAGCGCTTGGGCGGCTGCCGCGGCCTCTTTTTCGTAAACCTCGTCGCTGGAACACAGGCAAGCGAGCGCCGCTCCGCTCGCCGAGAACGCAGACGCCTGCGCCTGGGTATCGCCTTCACTGAAGATCGCTTCAATGCCGCCAGCCTCGAAAAAGTTCTTGGCGAAGGTCGCGCGCGCTGTGAACTCGGCCGCGGTTCCGAGATCGGCGAGAAAGATTTTCGGCCGTTGTCCCCGACTCTTCGAACGCCGATCTGAAATATCGCGCAACGACTTCGAATGGCTCGGCGAGGCGGATCGGCGCCAGCGGCTTGCCGGCTAAGTCCGGTCGCGGCTTGAGTGCGCGTTCAATCGGCGGTTCGGCTTCGCCAAGATTCGGAAACAAACTCGCCCCGATGAGCGCATCCCTGCGCCGGGCGACCGCTGCGGCGCGCTTTCCTCGCACCGCCGTGACTTTGTCCTGGATGAGGTTAGCGGCCAATGCAGCAGCGGCGCCGCCCGCCGCTTCAATTTCCTGGAAGAACGACCAGGCCGCTCCGCAAAGCTGATCCGTCAAAGTTTCAATCGTGCCGGAGCCCGCGCCCGGATCGGCGACTTTGCCCAGAAAGGCTTCATCGGCGAGAACGAGCTGAGTATTGCGCGCAACCCTACGCGCGAAACGATCGGGCATGCCGCGCGCTGCGGTAAACGGCAGCACCGTGATCGCGTCGGCGCCGCCGGTGGCCGCGCCGAACACCGCGATTGTTGCGCGCAAAATGTTGGTGTGCGGATCGCGCTGCGTCATCATCCGCCACGCTGTTTCGGCGGAAATAAAGATCGGCTCGGCGGAGAGGCCGCACGCGCTCTCGATGCGAGCCCATAACTTTCGCAAGGCGCGAAACTTGGCGATGGTCAGAAACTGGTCGGCGTCCGCGCTCAATCTGAAGAACAGCATGCGCCGCGCGGCGTCGAGCGCGACACTCTCGCTCTCGAGCGCGCGCAAATAGGCGACACCGACCGCGAGCGCGTAGCCCAGTTCCTCCGCTTCGGATCCGCCGGCATTATGGATGATGCGGCCGTCGGCGGCGGCGAGTTTGCCGTTGAAGCCGGCGTCCCGCAGCGCCACGGCGCGCCGCGCGAAGTGCGGGGCTTCTTCTTGCCATGGGCGTGGCGCCGCGTTGGCCAATGCAGCCGCGCCGAGCGGATCGTGGCCGATCCGAAGGTTCTCTGATCCCGGTCGTGCGGCGAGACCTTTTGCCAGCGACGCATCGACGGACGCCGCCGCTTTCGGGGAGAGATCGAGTTCGACGCCAATGCCGGCCGAAAGCTCGACGCCTTCCAGCACGCGGGCAAGCGCTGCCTCGTTTGGCGGGAGCGCATAGCCGTAATCGCCGGCGGCGCCCTCGAAGACGAGTGCAAGCCCGCCGGCGCCGCCATTGAGTTCGTCTAGTGCGCTCTCGTTCGCGAGCGCCGGATCGGCGTGATCGATCCGTGCCAAAGCCTGCCACGCGGTAACGCCGGTAGGCATGATGACGGGCTCGGCGTCGCCGCGGCGGGACGCGAGCGGCTCGATCGCAATGCCGTCATAGGTCGTGCTGACCAGCCGTTCGAACGGCGCGCCTTTGAGCACGGCTTGAACGACCCGGCGCCAATCGTCGCGTGTGGCCTCTGGAAAATCGGACGCTAGCGAAAGGTTTTCAGTATCGGACATGTGTTCCGTGCCGGCCATTGGCGCAAAATGCCATGATGCATGCATTGCGCCAACCCGGCGGGCGGCGCAGCAGGTCTGTTTTATCGGAGCGGTTTATCGCGGCGGGAGCTTTGCAATGCCGCTTGTGTCTACGCGGGCAAGTGCATCACGAACGATGACGCCGCCGATCTCCCGGTCGGGTGCGATTTCGGCCAGCGGCACCAGCACAAAACCGCGCTCGAAAAGGCGCGGGTGGGGCAGGGTCAGACCCGGATCGTCAAGCACCACGTCGTCAAAAGCGAGAAGATCGATGTCGATGGTGCGGGGACCCCAGCGTTGTTCCCGTGCGCGATCTCGGCCAAGTGCGCGTTCGCATTCTTGACCGCGTGCCAGCAGCTCGTGGGGATTTAGCGAAGTGACGACCGCGATGACGGCGTTGACGTAGGGCGGTTGATCGGTCACGCCCCATGGCGGTGTCCGGTAGTCGGACGAGCGCGCTTTGAGCCGCAGCGCGCGCCCGTCGCACAGCAGCGAGATTGCCTGATCGAATGTGGATCGAACGTCGCCGACATTGCCGCCGAGCGCAATAAACGCCTCAGCCTCCATTGCCGCCTTCGTTGCGCCTCGGCCTCGAGCGTTTGATGATCACGCCGACGTCTTTAAACGTCGCCGCGATGGGAGCGTGGGGCTTGCGCACCGTCACCTCGATCTCCCGCACTTTGGGGTAGGTGGAAAGGACCGCGTCGGCAACCGCGCCGGCCGCGGCCTCGATCAGACGATAGCGGCGTGCGCGGAAAACTTCGGTCACGGTGCCGACGAGCTTCTCATACGATACCGTTGCTCTGACCGTGTCGCTGCGTGAGGCCTCGGCAAGGTCGATGTCGAGCACAAGGTCGAGCAAAAACGGCTGGCCGACTTTCCCTTCATGCGGCATCACGCCGTGGTAGGCGTGAATGACGAGTCCGTTGACGAAAATCGTGTCGCTCATCGCGCCTGCCTGATGGCGGTGGCGACCGCGAGCGCCTGCACCGTCGCCGCCACGTCATGGGTGCGGACAATGGCCGCGCCATTTTCCACCGCCAACAGATGCGCTGCGACCGAGCCGCCGAGCCGGTCAGCGGGCTCCGAAGCGACGATGGATTGGATAAAGCGCTTGCGCGACGCGCCGACCAACAGCGGCAAGCCGAAATCGCGCCAGGCGTCGAGCCGCGCAATGCAGGCGATGCTTTGCTCCGCGGTTTTGCCGAAGCCGATCCCGGGATCCAGCACGATGCGATCGCGCCGAATGCCGGCGCGCGCGGCAAGCTCGAGCGAGCGCTCGAAGAACGCCGTCACATCGGAAATGATGTCGATGGCGGGATCGGCCTTTTCCCGATTGTGCATGATAATGACGGGCACGCCACGATCCGGCAACGACGCCGGCCATTTCCGGCTCGCGTTGCAAACCCCACACGTCGTTGACTATCGCTGCGCCGAGATCGACAGCCCAGCCGGCGATGCCCGCCTTCATGGTGTCGATGGAAACCGGCACGCCGAGAGCGATCACTTCGGACAAAATTGGCTCCAAACGTGCGCGCTCTTCGTCGGCGTCGACGACAACCGCGCCGCCGTACGGCCGTGTCGAACTCCGCGCCGACATCGAGAATGTCGGCGCCTTCGGCGACAAGGCGCCGGGCTTGCGCGATGGCGGCTTCCGGCTCGAGAAAGCGGCTGCCGGCAAAGAAGGAGTCCGGCGTCACGTTAACAACGCCCATGACCAAAGGCCGCGCTTTGGCAAGAAGCCGCGCCAATATCTCGCCGGTCGGCGACGGTTGCGGCGAAGACGCCGCCGACGGCGCGCGGATGAGCTTTATTGTTGGCGGTCACGATCGCCACATTCCTTGCGGCCGCTGAAAAGCCGGCATGGTCCGCGGCACAGAGCACCGCTTTTGCAAATACTGACAAGGCTCTGAAGGTTAGCCGAATTTGCTGCGGCCGGCCACCCGCGCCGGCGTCTCGCGGCGCTCCGCCTCGGCGATCAATAGCGAATGAGGGCGGGAGTTTTTTGGCGTCGTCGATCCAGCGCTCGACCATGGTGACCGATGGCAACACGCGAACCAGCCGGCGCTTGGTATTGGTTTCGACTCATTTGTCGACGAGCTTTTGCGGGTTGCGGAACTTGAGTTCTTTGGTCGGTTTTACGCCGGCGGCGAGCAACAACTGGGCGTATTCCCAGCCGACCCCTTTGACGCGCATACGATCCGCGGCCGTGACCCATTCGAGCACGTGCTTGTTGGAGATCGCCGATTTTCTCGAGCGATCTTCAGTCGCTGCTTCGGGGTCTTGCCCGAACGCAGCAACCCCGACCGTGGTGCGAATTCCCTCCGATCTCAGGATTCGACGCGGCATCGGCCCCGATGGCTTGAATCTCGCGTGATCGGATACGCCGTCGCTGCCTCCCGGCGGTCGTCGAATATGGTGTGGGAAGCCACGGCGCGCTCAAACGAACTGAGACAAGCCGGGAATTGACCCGACGATTTCGCCGACGGCGTCCTCGCCGACTTTCTGAGCGGGCAAAGCGCGATGAATTCGCGAGTGACGTCCTGCACCTGGCCCATGCTCAAGCCCGCGGACATCATCTGCATGCCGGCGCCCATGACTCCGCCCATGCCGCCGCCATCGGCGGGCGCTTTTTGCATCAAGGCTTCGGCTCCAGGGAGCTTGGCCAAAAGCGTTTGGATTTTGTCCGGCGGGCCTTCCTTGGCGAGGAAAGCGAGGATGATGCCGACCGCCGTTTCGGCAGTTGCCCGCTCGACGCCGAGATTGGCGACGAGACGCCCGATCAGTTCATCCATTGTGCCCTCGCCAGCCCCGTATTTTGGCACGTTTCCGCCATAATGTACGGTGGATTTTGGCGTGACAAGGCTGCTACGGCCTAAGGAGCCGATTGCCGCATCAATTTCGCCCCGAACTCAGCGGCATGTTGCAAACGAGCAACGGTTGGGTCTCCCGAAACCGGAAAAATCGGGCGTCGGTTTCCAATTCAGCTCACAAGAGCGGGTATTTGGTCTCAGAAACACACGCTAACGAGCCGTGCGCCCACAAAAATTTCATGACAAACGTGCATAGAAGCAGCAACATTCAGCGCGCCGCCCGAGCGGGAGCGGCTCCTCTCACGGTGAAACAATGACAGCATCCGATGCCTTGCCGGCGGTTCTCGATCACATCGACCGCGGTCTCGACGCCAGCGTGGAGCGCCTCTTCGCACTGTTGCGCATTCAGTCGATCTCGACCGATCCGGCCTACGCAAAGGATTGCCAAACCGCAGCCGATCACGTCGCGGCCGAGCTCCGCGGTCTTGGGTTTGAGGCAAGCGTCCGCCCGACCGGCGGCCACCCGGTAGTCATCGCCGCAAATGCTGCGGGCGCGCCGCAGAACGGCGCCAACGGCAAGGCGCCGCGCGTCCTTTTTTACGGGCACTATGACGTGCAGCCGGTCGATCCGCTGTCATTGTGGCAGACACCGCCGTTCGAGCCGCGCATCGAAACACTCGACGACGGCCGCAAGGCCATCGTCGCTCGCGGCGCCTGCGACGACAAAGGCCAGGCGCTGACGTTCGTCGAGGCCTGCCGCGCGTTCAAGGCGGTGACCGGTGCGCTGCCGCTCGACATCACCATGATGATCGAAGGCGAGGAGGAGTGCGGATCGAAAAACCTTTTCGGCTTCGTGCGCGAGAATGCGAGCGAGTTCAAACGCGACCTGGCGCTGGTATGCGACACCGGCATGTGGGACGCCGAGACGCCGTCCATTACCACGTCGCTGCGCGGACTGGTCTATGAGGAAGTGCACGTGACCTGCGCCGATCGCGATCTTCACTCCGGACTGTTCGGCGGCGCGGCGCGAAATCCCATTCACGTGCTGGCCGAGATTCTTTCGGCGCTGCACAAGCCGGACGGCTCGGTCGCCATTCCGGGATTTTACGATGGCGTTCCCGAGTTGCCGTCCGACATCAAATCCGACCTCGCAGGTCTTGGACTGACGGCGGAAAAATTCCTCGGGCCGATCGGACTGAAGACACCGGCCGGCGAGAAGGATCGGATGCTGATCGAGCAAATTTCCACGCGGCCGACGGCGGAGGTCAACGGCATTATGGCCGGCTATACCGGTGAGGGCGCAAAGACCGTCATCCCCGGCAAGGCGATGGCGAAAGTGTCATTCCGCCTGGTCGGAGCGCAGGATCCGGAGAAAATCAGCAAGGCATTCCGTGAATTTGTGCGCGCGCGCGTGCCGGCCGACTGCAAGGTCGAGTTCGGCAACTTCACCAGCGCGCCGGCGTTCCAGGTTGCCTATGACAATCGCGCGCTGACGAAAGCACGCGCGGCGCTCAGCGAGGAATGGGGCAAGAAGGCCGTGACCGTCGGCGCCGGAGGCTCAATTCCGATTGTTGCCGATTTCAAGTCCGTGCTCGGCATGGACACGTTGATGGTCGGCTTTGCGCTCGACGACGACCGGGTGCATTCGCCGAACGAAAAGTACGACCTCAAGTGCTTCCACAAAGGCATCCGCAGCTGGGCGCGGATTTTGGCGGCGCTGGCTGACTAAATGAACGCAACCGGGGAGGAAATCATGAAACTTGCTTTCTTGATCGCTTCGGTCCTTGCCGTCGCGTTCGGCTCGTCGGCCGCATCCGCCGCCGGCGTCGAGCGGCTGTACGTTCTCGACTGCGGCCACTTGTCGGCGCCGGACCAGTCGCGCTGGTCGCCGGGCATCAATGTTGGGGTACCGATCGAATTATCCGACAACTGCTATTTGATCCGTCATAGCCAGGGCTGGTTCCTCTGGGACACCGGGTTGCCTGATGCGTTGGCGGCGAGCTCCAGAAGGCCGCAAAGATCCAGGAAGCGGTCTTACGGCGTCGCGCGCCAAGACCCTGTCGGACCAGTTGGCGCAGATCGGCGTAAAGCCCACCGACCTCAAAGGCATCGGCATCTCGCACACGCACCCCGACCACATCGGCAATGTCGAGGAGTTTCCGCAAGTCATGCTCTACGTGCAGAAAGCGGAATACGATTGGCCGGGCGCGAACGGAGCGCCGCGCTTCAAGCCGGAGCATCCGGTGACAAAGCTGGAAGGCGACCACGACGTGTTCGGCGACGGCTCGGTGGTGTTGCTCTCAACGCCTGGACATACGCCAGGCCATCAGTCTCTGCTGGTGCGGTTGCCGAAAACCGGAGCGGTCGTGCTCTCCGGCGATGCCGCGCACTTCCAGAGCAACTGGGATAATCGGCGGGTGCCCGGAATTAATTCCAACAAGGAACAGTCCATCGCTTCCATGCAGCGCATTGCCGACATCCTGGCCAAGGACAACGCGCAACTCTGGATCAATCACGATCTGCCGCAGAGCACGGCACAGAAGAAGTCGCCCGAATTCTACGAATAGGCTGTCCGCATTCTCCGGCGCTGCGGATCAATCAGTCGCCGCCTCGATCGATCGCGGACTGACAAAGTGTTCGACCCTGCCGGTGTTGGCGTGCACGCAGCGACCATTCGTCGACTGCAAAATCAATGACGACAAGGCCCGACGTCGGCAGCTTTTCGTTCAGGCGCTCGCGCATTTCAGTATCTCCGGATGCGACCAGCCGCAACGCCAAGTCGTGCAGTCCGGGATTATGCCCGACCAGAAGCAGCGTTTTGGCTGCGCCGGTTTCGCAGACGAGGCGAAGGAGCGTTTCGGCACTGGCGTTATAAATGCGCTCTTCCCAGACGACGCGGGGCTGCTTTTTGAACTCGGCCGCGGCCAGCTCAAAAGTTTCCTCGGCACGCACGGCGGGAGAGACGAGCGCAAGGTCCGGCAAGAGACGATGACGCACCATGTAAGCGCCAATGGCCGGCGCGTCGGCGCGTCCGCGCGCGGTGAGTTTGCGGTCGCGATCGCGCCCGCCAGCCGCGCCGCGTTCAGTCTTGGAATGACGCAACAGCAGCAAACGCCCCATTATGCTACGGTCTCCTCACAACTTCAGTTTAATGTCACGGCTTTGAAGTTCCTAGAGTCTCACGGTAAGCCGCGGCGATGTTCCGGCTAATGCGTTAGTCGCGCCATGATGCGGTATGAGTGCCCGGATAGTGGATCAATCCGAAACTGACGCAGCGTATGGAGGCAGCTGGTTCGCCGCCACAAAAGTGAGCGCGCCGGTTCGGCCGTCGCTCAGCAGCGATCTGGACGTCGATGTCTGTATTATCGGCGGCGGATTGGCGGGTTTGACCACGGCGCGCGAGGTGGCGAGGTCAGGCTGGTCGGTCGCGCTACTCGAAGCGGGACGCATCGCGGCCCAAGCGTCCGGGCGCAATACCGGTTTCGTGCTTCCCGGCTTTGCCGCTTCCGAGGAAAGCCTGGTGAAGCGGGTGGGCTTTCCCAAAGCTGCCGACCTTTGGGCGTTGTCACAGATAGGCGTCGAGTATGTCCGCGACACTGTTCGTGACGAAGCGCTGCCGGGAGTAGGTCTGCAGAGCGGTTGGCTGCAAGTCTCCAAGGCCGACAACCCAGAAGCGTTCGCGCGGCTCGCCGGTCTCCTCGGCAAATTCGGGGCAGAAATCGAAGTCTGGGAAATCGAGCGCGTGCGGGCCGCGCTGCGCAGTGAACGCTACTTTCACGCCATCCATTACCCCGGCGCCGTCAATATCCATCCATTGAACTATGCGCTTGGGCTCGCCGCCGCTGCGGAGCGCGCCGGCGTTCGCATCTACGAGCACACATCCGCTTTAGCCATCGACGCTGCGGGCGTGCGCAAACGCGTCGACACGGCGCATGCTCGCGTGCGCGCCAATCACGTCGTGCTGTGCGGAAACATCGGCGGCGAGGGTTTGCTACCTCAAATCGCTGCGACGCTTATCCCGTTGACGACTTACGTCATCACGACCGCGCCGCTTGGCGCGCGCATCGGCGATGCGGTCGCTTATGGCGGTGCGGTAAGCGACAGCGAACTGGCCGACAATCACTATCGCCGGGTCGATGGCGACCGCTTGCTGTGGGCGGGGCGGTTGACGACAACGGAACGCGATCCGCGGCGCTACGCCGATGCGCTGGTCGCCGATATAAAGAAGACCTACCCGCAGCTCGAGGGCGTCGTGAGCGAGTATGCGTGGTCGGGGACGATGGGCCATACCGTCCACGGCATGCCGCAGATCGGCCAGCTCAGCCCCGGATTGTGGCTCGCGAGCGGGTTCGGCGGCCACGGCCTCAACACCACGGCGCTCGCGGGCCTTCTCATTGCGCGCGCCATGGTGGATGGCGATCAGACGTGGAAACAATTCAGCGCCTTTGAACTGGTGTGGGCGGGTGGAAGGTCCGGCCGCGCGGCGGCGCAAGTCTTTTATTGGGCGATGCGCCTGCGAGAAGCGCTAGCCGAGCGCCGCGCGCGTGCCGCTGAAGCCGCGCGACGACATGCACGAAAAACTCAAGCGCAAACAAACGAAAAGCCGCGGAGTACGGCCGATGCGCCCGTTTCGGCGGACACCGGCATCGAAGCCGGCGAAGCGGAGGCAAATTCCGCTCAGTCGGCCTCCGACCTAGCGTCCGGTTAGTCGGCAAGTCGCGCGTCTCCGGCTCGCTACGTCTGGCGCCCGATACGGCGATAGCGAAGAGTTAATACAATAAATGGCAAGCATGGGGTAATGTGGGCTGGGAATCTGGGACGCAACTCGGGGCACACCATGAAAAGAACTGTAGTGGCATGTTCGCTTTTGGCCGCACTTTCGACGGCTGCATTTGCTGCTGATTTGCCGACGCCGCCTCCGAATTATGTACCGGCGCCGCCACCACCGCCGCCCGCGCTCTTCTCCGGCTGCTATATCGACGGTGGCGTCGGCTACGGCGTTTCGAACATCGACCACAATGGAGAGACCATTCCCGGATTGGTGGCGACATCGTCGTCGACGACCAGCGGCGGGCGAGGTTGGCTCGGGCGGGCAGGTGGTGGCTGCGACTATCAGTTTGGCCTGTTCAGCGCCTGGCCGGCCGTCATCGGGGTGTTCGGCGATTACGACTTTTCCAGCATCAGCGGCACCGTCGCCGATCCTCTCAGCGGGCTTGGCGGGCACCTGAATCAAAGCGGTGCGTGGTATGGCGGTGCGCGCGCCGGCCTGCTGCCGACGCCCAACCTTCTCACCTATGTCGACGGCGGCTACACCGGGGCGAAGTTCGACCAGACCGGTTGTCGCTTCAGACGATGCCCGCCGGTGCCAGTCGCGCTAGACCTTGAGCGGACACACGTTCAACGGCTGGTTCATTGGTGGCGGCACCGAGTACGCTTTCACCTGGCTGCCGATGCAAGGCCTGTTCTGGCGTACGGAGTATCGATACTCCATGTATCAAAGCGGCCGACGTTGCCGGCGTTCGTTACCGCGACCGGCGTGCCCAACGGGCTTTGGGGCAGCATGTAACGCCGCAAGTGCAGACCGTTACGACGTCGCTGGTCTGGCGGTTCAATTGGGGCATGTGGTAACGGCCGCTTTTTCCCGAGCGGCTCGGCCGGCTTAAGCCAGATCGCGCGGGATTACCGCGCCTCGCGCCTCGCCATAAAGGCGAGCCGCTCGAACAAGTGCACATCCTGCTCATTTTTGATGAGCGCGCCATGCAGCGGCGGGATGAGTTTCTTCGGATCGCGCTCGCGCAGCGTCTCCGCGGAGATATCCTCGACCATCAATAACTTCAGCCAGTCGAGCAACTCCGAGGTTGACGGCTTCTTTTTCATGCCCGGCACGTCGCGGATCTCATAAAACAGCCGCAGCGCTTCGGCCACCAGGCGATGCTTGATGCCGGGAAAATGCACGTCGATGATCGAGCGCATGGTGTCGGCGTCGGGAAAGCGGATGTAGTGGAAGAAGCAGCGGCGCAGGAACGCGTCGGGCAGTTCTTTTTCATTGTTCGAGGTGATGACAACGATCGGCCGCCGCCGCGCGCGCACCGTCTCCCCGGTCTCGTAAACGAAGAACTCCATGCGATCGAGTTCTTGCAGCAGATCGTTCGGAAACTCGATGTCGGCTTTGTCGATTTCGTCGATCAGCAGAACGGGGCGCTCGTCGGCGACGAACGCTTCCCAAAGCTTGCCGCGCCGGATGTAGTTGCGAATGTCCTTGACGCGCTGATCACCCAACTGGCTGTCGCGCAATCGCGTGACCGCATCGTATTCGTAAAGCCCTTGCATGGCTTTGGTGGTCGATTTGATGTGCCATTCGATCAGCGGTGCGCCGAGCGCCTTGGCGACCTCGATGGCAAGTACGGTCTTGCCGGTGCCGGGCTCGCCTTTGACCAGAAGCGGCCGTTCCAAGGCTATCGCCGCGTTGACCGCGACTTTAAGATCCTCGGTCGCGACATAGGCGTCGGTGCCTTCGAAAAGCATGCGTCTTCATCCGCTTAGGTGGCTTGTCGGGCCCCTTAAATCACGCTGGCCTGCGGTCAACAAGCGCCGGCCATCCGCGGCACTCGCATAGCGGACATCCGGCGGTTTTCGGTGATCGAACGCGATCGCTCGCGGCGGACCGAGCGGCGGCCGTTTCAGGAGGCCGCCGGCAGCACAGCGAGCTGATAGCGGGGCGCGTTGCCTTTCGCCGTTTTACGGGAATACATGTCGGCATCGGCGCGCCTGATGATCTGGTCTGACCCGACCAGCATCGCGACACCGGCGGAAGCGCCCACTGAGACACAGTCGGCGGCCAACCGAATGTGAAGCGCGTCGATACTCATCTCGAACGTGCGCGCTTTGGCGTGCGCGTCCTGTTCAGTCAAATTCCACAATAGCACCGCGAACTCGTCGCCGCCGAAACGCGCCACGGTGTCCGAGTTGCGGCAGCTTCTGACGATAGTGTCTGAAACCACTTGCAGCGCGGCATCGCCGGCCAAGTGCCCGAACTGGTCGTTGATCGATTTGAAGTGGTCGAGATCGATGAAAACAAGGCGGCGCTGCCATCGTAGCGGGCAACCCGCGCAATCGCTCGTGTCAATTCGCGCTCGAAGCCCCGCCGGTTCAAAATGTCGAGCAACGGATCGGTTTCGATCAGCGTTTCAAGGTGTCGAATTCTGGCGTGCGCCGCGCCGAGCTCGGACTCAAGCGTCCGCATACGGCTCTCGGCCTCTCGTGAGGCAAACATTCGTTGATCCCCGCCCTGGTAGCGTCCCAAGGCAGCCGATACCACGCGGCGCTTGCCGTTCGTTTAGCCGTGGAACTCGGAAACGAACGATATTGGTAGTGGCTTATTAAGTGGTTGGGCGCGCTCGGGATGAAATCGGGTCAGCTTCACCCGGTGTTCAGGGCGGTCCGCGGCTGCCTAAACGACCTTTCCGAACCCTTAAATCGCGGTGGGGCGGAGGCGCCGCGGGATGGGCAAATTCACGTTTTTGACGGTGGTTAGCGCGGGAATTGCAGTCTTTGGGAGAGCCATCAGGGTCGCCGATGGCTCCGGCGACGTTTCATTATTGTCAGCGTCATAGTCCCGAGGTATATGGGCGCGCCTTTCCGGGGAGGAAAGCGACGCACGCGTGAGCGTAGTAGGGGAAAAACGATCGATGCAGTCGGTGAAAAGTAAAAATGGTCGATCCGACGACGCCTTAAGCATCAACGGTAAAACCTTTCGCGGCCTCGAAAAGATCTACCGGCCGACAGATCGGGAACCGTTCATGAACGACCGCCAGCGGGAATATTTTCGTGTCAAACTGATACGGTGGCGGGACGATATCCTCAAAGAGGCCAAGGACACCCTCCAGCATCTGCAAGACGATAACCACAACCATTCGGATCTTGCTGATCGCGCCTCTTCCGAGACTGACCGGGCCATCGAATTGCGGGCCCGGGACCGCCAGCGAAAACTGATCTCGAAGATCGACGCCGCCCTGCAACGCATCGACGACGGCACCTACGGATATTGCGAAGAGACCGGCGAGCCGATTTCGCTGAAGCGTCTCGAAGCGCGTCCGATCGCGACGCTGTCGATCGAGGCGCAGGAGCGCCACGAACGGCGCGAGCGGGTCTACCGCGAAGAATAGGGTCGGTTATCCCGGTTGACGGTTTCACGCCGGCCCTCAGGCCGGCGTTCGTTTATTGTTTGGTAACCACGCCCGCGACGGGTGTGGCGGGATTTTGACCGATATCACCGAATTTTAGCTGGCGTGGCCGCATTCTCCCGTCGGCTGAATGCTCAAGATAAAGTGCCGGCAAGGCCCCCAGGTTTGTCATGAAGGATCGACGCGCACTTGTTCGGCACAGGACGTTCATCCAGGGCCGGATCTACTTCAATAACGGCATGTCCAGCGTGGACTGCATTGTCCGTGACCTCACCGAGGATGGCAGTAGACTCGAGGTGCCGGAGACGGTTGCGCTTCCAGACGCGTTCGAACTCTTTCTTCCGAACAAAGACGAATCCTTTCACGCCAAGGTCGCGTGGCGTAAGGGCAACAGCGTTGGCATAAGCTGGACTTCGGAGGCCCCTCCGGGCCCGGGGGGAGATCAAGGCGGAGATGTGCAAAGTTCGTTTGCGGAGCGCCTTGCCAAGCTCGAGCGCGAAGTGGCGAGCCTGAAAAAACGGCTGGACACCCACCACGAAATCTAAGCCCGTTAAGCGGCGGGTCTCCGAATTAAAAAAGTTCCCAGCCGCGCAACCGGACGGGAACTCGCGCGTTTACCTCCCCAGCGACCTTCACAGTTAGGGGAAATGCCATGGCTCAAGCCTCGACGAAAACTACCGATTTTAATCGAGCCCTCGATGACGCTCGAAAGAACGCAAGCGGCGTGGCCGAGGCCATGACGGATGCTGCGCAGGATGTCTACGGCCAGGCCCGGGAGAGCGCGGCCGACGTGATGGACAGCGCGGGCACCGCCGCGCGCCGCACCGCAAATTCGTTCGAAAAAGCCATCCGCCATACCATCGAAACCCAGCCCTATACCGCGGCGGCAATCGCGCTCGGCATTGGTTGGCTGCTGGGCCGGATGCATAGGCCGCTCTGATCCTGGAATGCGTGGTCCTCAACCCGCCATGCCGTAGGTCGCTGCACGGGATTGCGCTGATTCTCCTTGTTCAACTCGCGACTTCGTAGTTCGCTGCGCTGGCTTTCCAGCGCAGCCGGCACTGCTTGGTAGATGCCGGGACGAGACGAGCGGATTGAGGGAGGTCAAGCGGTGGATATGCGGCTCAAGGATAAGGTGGCGATTGTCACCGGCGGCGGGCGAGGGATCGGGGCCGCATTTTGCGAAGGTTTGGCGGACGCCGGCGCCAAAGTCGTGGTCGCTGACTTGCTCGACGGCACGCCGGTCGCCGAGCGCATTTGTGAAAAACAGCAGCAAGCCATCTACGTGCGCACGGACGTGACCTCAAAAGCTTCAATCGGTGAGCTGATCGAAACGACGGTGCGCGAATTCGGCACGGTCGATATTCTCGTCAACAATGCCGGGCTGTTCGCAGACCTGCGCACCAAGCCGTTTCAGGAGATATCCGAGGACGAATGGGATCGGGTTATGGCGGTCAACGTCCGCGGCACCTTCCAATGCGCCAAGGCCGTCGCGCCGCTGATGATGGAGAAGAAAGACGGGCGCATCATCAACATCGCATCGGGGACGGCATTCAAGGGTACGGGATATTTGCTGCATTACGTGACGTCGAAGGGCGCGGTTGTCTCGATGACGCGTTCGCTCGCGCGCGAGCTCGGGCCGTACAACATTTGCGTCAACGCGATTGCGCCTGGACTGACAATGAGTGACGCGGTGAAAACGCACCCGGACTGGACCGGCAAGACCGCGGCAGCGGGCGTTGCCGCGCGTGCGATCCAGCGCGAGCAGATACCAGCCGATCTGCTTTCGACGTTGATCTATCTTTGCTCCAATGACAGCAACTTTGTCACCGGCCAAACCATCAGTGTGGATGGTGGCGCACTGATGCGTTAGCCACGACCTGCGGTCCAGTTGGGGACAAGCGGAAAGGGGCGATTAATTCCGCCCGCTAATTCCGCCCGCGGCTTGCCATGCCAATCAGTACGCCGACGGCCACAGCGATCCCGAGAGCAAACAGGGGATGTTGCTCCGTCCTGGTCGAAACGTCCTTCAGGGTACTGCGCCCGATTTTGGCAGCGTCTTTGCCGAAGGCGCTCGATTGATCTCCGACCACACTTGCGCTTTCACGAAAGCGGTCTGCCCAGCCGAAGAGTGTGGATGCGACCGCGTCTCCCAAGGATTCGGCACGCGCCTTAACATTGGCGGACGCCGCGCCGCCGGCACGTTCGAGGTTTCTCTCGAGTGCCCGCAAGCGGCGCTCGATTTCACCAACCTCCGCGGATATTGCGCGGGAATATCGCTGGGCGCCGGACATCATCGTAATCCTTTCGGTTTGGCTGACTCTGCCGAAAAAAGCCGCGAGCGGAAGTTTTAGTTCCAGACCGGAGCCAATCGCGGCAGGTCTCTAGGATTTTTACGCTTTGCCGCCGGTAGCCGGTTCGTAAAAGCCGATGCCCGCGCACGGCGCGGGCACGACTGCGACAAAACAAAGGGCTATTGGTATTCCTAACTTCAGTGATGCCAGAAGATTGCCAACAAAAGAATGATCGGCAACGGCACGCCCAATCATCCAAAGCAATATCCCACGTCCAAATCCCATAACGGATTCTCCTCAGGCTTATGTCTGCTAACAAACGCGGACGCGCCGTCGGAGTTCCACGGACGGAACTTGAAAAGGTGCGACTTGGTTTTATTCAGCCCTTGTTGGGCTGCCGGCCGAGCAGGTTCGCCATTTCCTGCTCGAGCGTTTCGTAGATCGCTTTGCCCTCGCTGGCCTTGGCGTCAGGTCGCGCCGGCTTTGTGTCGACAGGCCGCAGCGGTCGCACCGGCGTAGGTTGCGCGATTGAGGCCGGTGTGTCGGCCGCGGCGATTTGCTCAGGCGCGGCACCGCGCGATCCGTTAGCGGGCCCGAACTCTACGGCTTTCGGCTTGCGCAGAGCGGCCTCGAGCCGCTGAGCCATTTCGGCCAGGGTCTTATCGGCGGCCGCAATAGCCTCGGGACTTGTCGGCTGTGCCGCCGCTCGAGGGTCGGGACGTTGCGCCTCCGGGCGGCCGGCCGGGGCCGAGCGACCGCGCTGTGGCGCCGGATTAAGCGGCGCGCTGGGTGCCGTGGGTGCCATTCCTCCAAGATCGTCGGCGAGATTGGTGAGCGAGTCCCGCGTGCGGGCCTCGGCGGGCGGAGGCAAACTATTTGCTTCATCCGCCGCCTCAATGCGGGAGACCCGCCGCGGCGGGGAAGGGCTCGCCGCAGGCCCGGTCGGCTCCGGCTGGAGCGGCCACGAACCGTTCGACGGAATTTCGGGCAAGGGAATTGCGCGTGACGCCGTCTCGCTGGCAGCCGGTCCACGGGCGCCTGCCGCCGCGGCGGTCGCGCGAACGATATTGGCTTCAACGACGACGTCAGAGGGGCCGCCCACCATCAAAAGGTGTTCGACGTTGTCGCGACGAACAAGAATTAATCGGCGCCGCCCGTCGACGCTGGCATGATCGATGACCGCAATGCGCGGTTGGCGGCCCCGCACGCCGTTGGTGCCGAGCCTGCCGCTGCCGAGCCTGCGCACTGCCCAGGCTGTTACGCCGATCAACCCCAGCACGATCAGGAACGCCAGAAAGAAGCGCACGGCGAGCGGCATTTCCGCCCCGAATAAATCGAACATTCAGCCTACTCCCCCTGTCGTCGCCACGACCCGAGCTGTTACGACCCCTGCGGCGAACATTTGGCTGTCGAAAATCTAGCCAATACTAATAAAGAATTAAAGCCAATGGATGATGTGGAATATGACCTCGGGGTGTCCATGGTTTCTATGGTAAACGGCGCTTTGATGGCAAAAGGCGGCCGATGCCAAGCTAACGGTCGCCCGAGGCGAGGAGTTTGCTCAGGATCACGATGCAATCGGCGATCGGGAAATTGGGCACAGCGTATTTCGATTTTAACGTCCTTGGCGTGAAATGGGCCGATTCGCCTCGCGTACTCGCCTCGCGCGCCGCTGCTGCAAATCGAATATGTCGGGAGCTCCCGCGGACGCGGGCTCTCTCTCGGAGCAGCCGCTGGAATTGGGGTGTAACGGCTGAACGATGGCCATTCACAGCATCACCGACGAGGCTCCCGTGCCTGCGCGCAAGGCCGTCCGTCGTGACGGCGCGGCGAGGCGTTCCGGAAGTATCCTACTTGTCCTGATTGGCGCAGCCGTTCTCGCTGCGGCCGCCGCCGCCTTTGTGTTGCTCGGTGAGCCGAACGCCGATCCCTATATTCTCGGAGCGCTTGCGCTGTTCGCCATGATCGGTGTGTTTTCTCTGTTCGCCTTCGGTGCGGGCATTCTTCGCCTCGGTCCGGCCGAGGGCACCGATACGCTGATCAAGTCACTGGTCGATGACGCCTTTGACGGCATTCTCGTCACTGAACGCGACGGCCGCGTGGTCTACGCCAACGCCGCCTACCTCGATCTCATCGACGCCGCTGACGGCGGCGACTTGCGGCCGGTGGAACGGGTTTTCATCGGCGACGCGGATGCCTCCGAGGCGATCTACCGGCTCCTCAAAGCCGCGCGCGAAGGCAAGCGGTTGCAAGAGGAAGTGCGTGTCGCCGGTTTGCAGGGCCGGCCGGCACGCTGGCTGAGGCTTCGCGTGCGCCCGTTTGCGGAAGGGGTCCGCGCGCGGCACCTCACGGTCTGGTCGATCGCCGATATTACCCGCGAGCGCGAGCGGCAGGAAAACGTTTTTCAGGAATTGCAGCACGCCATCGACTATCTGGATCATGCGCCGGCCGGATTCTTCTCCGTCGATGCGCAGGGTGACGTGGTGTACCTCAACGCCACCCTTGCCAACTGGCTTGATCAGGATCTGGCTCAGGTCGGCTCCGGTGGATTGAAGCTGACTGATCTGGTTTCCGGCGATGGCGGCGCGCTGCTGACAGCCTTGCGAGGAAGCGCCGGCGACATCAAAACCGAAGTTCTCGATCTCGATCTGAAAACGCGCGGCGGACGTACGCTGCCGGTGCGGGTTTTGCACAAGGTGGCATTCGGCGCCGATGCGGCGCCGGGCGCATCGCGCACGCTCGTGCTCAACCGCCAGGGCGATGACGGCGGCGACTTACAGCGTGCCGCGGAAATCCGCTTCATGCGCTTTTTCCACCACACGCCGATGGCGATCGCGACCGTTGATAAAGTCGGCGGGATCGTGCGTACCAATCCGCTGTTCGCGCGGCTCTTTCAGAATGCCCCGGGAAGGGCCGGCGGGGCCCACTCGATCGGCGCGGTTGTGGCGGAGCGGGATCGCGCCGCGCTCGAAACGGCTATCGCCCAGGCTGCGGCCGGCAAGGGCGACATTGCGCCGGTCGACGCCGCGCTTGATGGTAACGACGAGCGCTTCGGCCGATTTTACGTCACCGCGGTCGAGAAGGAGGAGCGCGACCAGGAAACCGCCATTGTCTACGTCCTTGAGACGACCGCGCAGCGCGAACTTGAAACCAAGCTGAACCAGCAACAGAAAATGGACCTGGTCGGCCAACTGGCCGGTGGAATCGCGCACGACTTCAATAACGTTCTCTCCGCCATCATCATGGCGACCGACTTTCTGCTCAACGCGCACAAGCCGACTGATCCTTCGTTCGGCGATATCATGCAGATCAAGCAGAACGCCAACCGCGCGGCGAGCCTGGTCCGGCATCTGCTGGCATTTTCCCGCAAGCAGACGCTGCGGCCGCAGGTCCTCGACCTCGGCGAGGTGTTGAGCGATCTGACCATGTTGTTGCGCCGGCTGATCGGCGAAAATGTCACGCTTGAAGTGGTTCATGGCCGCGATCTGTGGCCGGTCAAAGTCGACATTTCGCAGTTCGAGCAGGTCGTCGTGAACTTGGCGGTCAACGCCCGCGATGCCATGCAGGACGGCGGCCGCCTCAGCGTTCGCACGCTCAATGTCGCGGCAAATGAGTGCGAGCGTTACCACGCTAAAGGCATGCCGGCGGCCGATTATGTGCTGGTTGAAGTGACGGATACCGGGACCGGCATTCCCAAAGCGATTATCGACAAGATCTTCGATCCGTTCTTTTCAACAAAGGAAGTCGGCAAAGGCACTGGTCTTGGCCTGTCCACGGTGTACGGCATCATCAAGCAGACCGGCGGTTTCGTGTATGTCAATTCTGCGGTGGGCGAGGGCGCAACATTCCGCATTTTCCTACCTCGCCATGTGGCGGCCGCCGGCGAGACGGCGTCCTCCGAGGTCGAAGCACCGGCGATTGCCGGTGCGCTGGCGGCAGCCGACCAGGTCAAACGCGCGGCAGGGACAGACCTCACCGGAGAGGGCACCATCTTGCTGGTCGAGGATGAGGAGGGACTGCGCGGGCTGAATGCCCGCGGACTTGCTTCGCGCGGCTACACTGTGCTCGAGGCGGGCAACGGCGTTGAGGCGATTGAGGTGCTTGAGAGTTCGGACCGCCCGGTCGACATCGTCGTCTCCGACGTGGTCATGCCGGAAATGGACGGTCCGACACTGGCGCGCGAATTGCGCACTCGCAATCCGAATTTGAAAATCATTTTCGTCTCCGGCTACGCCGAGGATGCGTTTCAGAAGCACTTGCCGGAGTTCGGGGCAATACGGCTTCTTGCCGAAGCCGTTTACGCTGAAGGAGCTCGTTGCCGCTGTGAAGGAAACGCTGGGCGCGTAGCGTTGCTATTGCGGCGGTGCCTCGTCGTGGCACGACTGCGGCGCGGCGCTGTCATGCCGCCATACCGGCACGTCGCATTTCGAGCAGCCGGCCAGCGCTATGGCGACCAGCGCCAACAACACAAATCGCGTTGAGCGTCCGTCCGCGATTCGTCTGATCATCGGCATAGCCCGCGGCTCCCATCCTTCATTCATATTTTGCCCACTGCAGTTTTGAGCGTGGACCGGTGCGACGTCGGCCGCATTGTTGCCCGCGGCATATGGCCGAAATAGGAGAGTGTCCGTCTGCAAATTTCCATTATCTTACACCGATTCATTGCCGTGCGCATGAAGCGGCGGCTCGCACGGGAGGCAACCCCAATGGATATACACTCTGGTGGCTCGCGGCCGTCGCGCCGCGCGCCGGCCGACTGGTTTACCGGCACCGTCTGGCAGGACCCTATTCTCGACACGCCCGAGCCCGCGCGCGTGCGCGCCTCGGTCGTGCGCTTCGAGCCGGGCGCGCGCACCAATTGGCATACCCATCCAGTGGGGCAGACATTGTACATCCTTTCTGGGACGGGCCGCGTTCAAAGCTGGGGAGGGCTGTTGCAGGAAGTCAGCGCCGGCGATGTTGTGTGGATATCGCCAGGCGAGAAACACTGGCATGGCGCCACTCCAACGAATTTTATGGAGCACGTCGCCATCGCGGAAATACTCGATGGAAAATTTGTCGAATGGCTGGAGAAGGTGACCGACCAGCAGTACAAAACTGGCGCGTAGCCTTTCCACCAGCGTACGGCTGCGATGGGTGGCGGCGCTGGACAGGCCGGCATCGATCATGAAACAGTCGCCGCGTTTTCATTGGGGGCCCGATGCCGGCGGGTCCGGTGAGGCGCTTGCGGCGCCATCAGACTTCAGGCGGAGATAACCATGCGCAATATTGGAGCAATTGTGCTCGCGGCGACTGTTGCCGCGTCGGCGCTCACACAAGCTACCTACGTACGTGCCGCTACCAAATATGACGGCGCGTGGAGTGTCGTGATCTATACCAGGAGCGGCCCGTGCGATGCCGCGTATCGTTTCAGCGGTCAAATCACCAACGGCATCATCTCTTATAATGGCGCGTTCGGCATCGATTTCACCGGACGGGTGAAGCCGGGCGGCGCGGCGTGGGCGCGGGTGTCAAGCGGACCGCATTTTGCAGTGGCGAGCGGACACATGTCGGTCACGCGCGGTGGCGGCCTCTGGCACGGTCAGGGTCCAAACGGACGTTGCTCCGGTAGCTGGGTCGCGACGCGAAACTGACGCGCCGTATCCGCAGCGCCGCGACCGCAGGACCTTTGCTGCATCCAGGTGCGCCAGATGCGTTATGAACTTTATTACCATCCGACCGTGCAGGGCCGCGGCGAGTTCGTGCGGCTTGCGCTCGAGGAGGCCGGCGCGGATTACGTCGACGTCGCGAGGCGCAAAGGCAGGGCCGGGGTGCCGGCGATGATGAAAATCATCGAGGACAAACGCAGCGTCCACCCGCCGTTCGCACCGCCCTTCGTTAAAGTCGGCAAGCTCATTGTCGCGCAAACCGCCAGCATCTTGTTTTTTCTCGGCCCGCGATTGAATCTTTCTCCGCGCGACGGAGCCGGGCGGCTTTGGGCGCATCAATTGCAGCTCACCATCACCGACCTCGTGGTCGAGATCCACGATAGCCACCACCCCATCACCTCGTGGCTTTACTTCGAGGAGCAGCGGCCTGCGGCGCGGCGTCGCACCAAGGATTTCTGGCGCTATCGCGTGCCGAAATTCCTCGGCTATTTCGAGCGCGTCCTGCGAAAAAACGGCGGGCGATTTCTCGTCGGCCGGCGTTTGAGCTACGTCGATCTTTCGATGTTTCAGATCATCGAGGGGCTGCGCTACGCCTTTCCAAAGCGCATGAAGCGCTTTGAAAGAAAGGTGCCCGGACTTATCGCGCTCCACGATCGCGTCGCCGCGCGTCCGCGCATCAAAGCTTATCTCGCTTCGCCGCGCCGGATCGCATTCAGTCAGTGGGGCATCTACCGATACTATAAAGAGCTCGACGCCTGAACCGCATCAGGCGCTCGCGGCTTGCCGAGTCTTTGGTAGTTGCGCCGCGCTATTTCAGCGAATTCAGCCCTGCCTGCGCAATCTGTTCGTCCTCATGCGATTGCACCCCGGAGACGCCGATCGCACCGACGCATTCGTTCTGATGCATGACCGGAAGCGCGCCCTGAATCAGCAGCCCGGCGGGAAAGGTAATGAAAGCCGGCCGGTCCTTGACGCGATCTTCAAAAAACTTGCTGGGCCGGCGGGTCATCGCCGAGGTACGCGCTTTGCCGAGGGAGACTTCGGCCGAAATCAGGGCAGCGCCGTCCATGCGTTCGAAGCCCAGGAGAAATCCACCGTCATCGACGATCGAGATCGCCACCGCCCAATTGTTTCTCACCGCTTCGGCCTCGCACGCGGCCAGCATTTTCTTGACATCGGCCAAGGTCAGACACGGTTTCGTCCGCATTAACTGCTCCTGTGGTATTCAAAAGCGGCTTGACGCAAAGTGGTACGCGCCCTTAGCCTCTACACTGCGTCGCGCAGGCGCCATCGAGAGGGGAACATGACGCTTCGATCGACAAAGCTTCGTCTCGCAGCGGCCATTCTAGTGCTCGGGGTCATGGCCCTGGCCGGTCCGTCTGCACGGGCGTTCACGATGGAAAATCTGAGCGGCGGCAGTGCCGATGGCAGTTCGAGGTATTCCAATCCGGATGGCCAAGTCAAGAACGGCATGACGATGTTCGGGCAGGGTGGCCCGACGGTCCAATTCGGTGCGGGTAGCGCTTATTCTCCGCTTCGGCCATTTAGCGGCTTCGCCCCGTCGCAGCCGCCGCCTGAGCCCTACAACCTCAATAACAGAAATTAAAGTCAGCCCGCGCGCCTGGCTGCGACCGCGTCGAGCGGCGCATCACTGGGCTCGGCCACGCATGCGGCTGAGCAGTTCCGCCGTTGGATAAGAATCGGCGGGCAAGCCGTATTTCATCTGCATGGCCCTGACGGCCTGCCGCGTTTTCAATCCCAGGAAGCCGTCGACGGCGCCGACATCGTAGCCGGCGCGGGCCAATAGACCTTGCATCTCTTTTACGTCCTGGAAGGAGAGGGCCGGTGGCGGTGTCCCGGGATGAAGTGCCGGCGCACCGGCGATGCGGGTCGCCAAATAAGCGGCGGTGGTTGAATAGACGAGCGAATTATTCCACTGCAAGTAAACTTGGAAGTTTGGATAGACCAGGAAAGCCGGACCGGACCGTCCCATCGGCAGCAATAGCGAAGCGGCGAGATTATCGGCCGGTAGCGGCCGTCCGTCGGCCAGCGTCACCCCGGACGCCGCCCATTTCGAGCGCGGCAGCGCGACTGAAAGGTCGGCTTGCTCCCATTGCAAATTGGCGGGCACCCGCACTTCCGTGAGCCACGGTTCGCCCCGTTTCCAGCCAAGCCCGGCGAGATAGTTCGCGGTCGAGGCGAGCACGTCAGGCACGCTGTGGATCAGGTCACGTTTGCCGCTGCCGTCGAGGTCGACGGCATATTTGAAATATTCCGACGGCATCATCTGCGTCTGCCCGAGTTCGCCCGCCCACGACCCGATCATTTCGTCAGGCACAAGGTCGCCGCGCTCAATGAGGCGGATGGAATCGAACAACTGGGCGCGAAACCGGTCGCTGCGCCGGCAATCGTAGGCCAGAGACGCGATAGCGCTGAGCGAATGATAGTTGCCCATGTTGGCGCCGAAATCGCTTTCCAGCGCCCAGAACGACACGATCACAGGCGCGGGCACGCCGTATTGCTGCTCGATCTTTGCAAAGGTCGGCGCGTTGGCCTTGATCAATGCCTGGCCGCGCTGAATGCGGTAGGCGGCCGCCATGCGCCCGGAGAACTGCAGGAAAGTTTGCGTGAAGACACGTTGGCCGCGATCGATGTTGACGACGTGCTGGTCGTACGTCAGTCCCGGCGCGGCGGCCGCGATCGCGCGCTGCGAAATTCCTTTTGCCGCGGCTTCGCGTTCGAACGCGGCTAGCCAGGATTCATAAGACCCTGAAGTGCGGCAAGGCGCGGTTTGAGCGCTGGCGGTGCCGAGCCCGGCGCCGAGTAAAAGTGCGGCGGCTATGCCGAATCTTTTCGAGCCAAATTTTCTCGAGACGCGTCGCATTGAGACAGGTCCTACTGCGGGGCGGGACGGGATTTCAAATACCACTCCAGAATCTCCTCGCCGGTCCAATGGAGCACGCCGTCGAAGCGGCTGACCTGTTCATAGATGGCTTCGAGATATTTGATGCGGTGCGGTTGCCCGCTGATATAGGGGTGAATGGCGATGGCAAGGATTTTTGCCCGCTCTTTTCCCTCGGCATAAAGGCGCTCGAACTGGTCCAGCGTCCGGCGTAACAAGTAATCGCTCTCGTGATGCTGAACGATCATCATCGGGATGTCATTTAATTCGAGAGTGTAGGGCAGCGTCACCAATGGCCCGGCCGCGGTGCGAATGACGGTCGGCTCGTCGTCGTACACCCAGTCGCCGATATACTTGATACCGGCGGCGGCGAGGATCTCGGGTGTGTCGAACGTTTGCGTCAGTCCAGGGCCGAGCCAGCCGACGGGCCGCTTGTCGCAAAAGCGCGCGATGACATCGAGGGCGCGTTCGACCATGGCCTTTTGATCGGGCTCGGCATGGATCGGACCTTGCTCATAGGAATGACCCATGAACTCCCATCCATCGATCCGGGCCTGCTCGGCGACGCGCGGGTAGTCATCACAGACGCGTGCGTTCAGCGCCAGCGTCGGCCGGATGCCGAGCCGCTTGAATAAATCGAAGAAGCGCCAGACGCCAACGCGCATGCCGTATTCGTGCCAACTCCAATTGGGAACGTCGGGCAACTGACTTCTGACCGGCGGGCGGTCCGAGTACCTGCCGCGCCATGGGCTTGCGGATGTCCCAAACTTCCAGGTTGACGATGGTCCAGAAAATCAGGCGGGCGTCGCCAAGCAATTTCAGCGGGGGCCGATCGACAATCGCCGAGTAATCGCACCGCTCCCGCGGCAGCATGGCTTGGCTCACCCTCATCGCCCCCTGTCTGGCGGTCTGGCGGTCTGGCGGGAAAACGCGTAAGTACTTTTCCGGCAACGTCAATCCCTTGAAGCAAATTATTGTCCTCATCACATCCCCGTTAGCAACAGTTTGGCGGCATTCGCCTTATTCGGGGTGAAATGCTATGGAACCATCACGGTACGCGCCGATTAAACTGCTTAGCCAATAAGTTTCGCAATTCGCTCATCCGGTTTTCCGGACCGACTGATGTCACGTCCAATCGTCCAATCGCCTGAGGCCGAAACCGAGCAAGCGGCCGATGCCGAGTTGTCGGCCCATACGCGCCGGCACTGGCTCCGGGCCTTCGCCGTGGTGCGCGCCGAAACCGAGCGCCGCGCTGGTCAACTTTCCGCCGAAGATCAGGTGGTGCAGTCGATGCCGGACGCCAGTCCGACGAAATGGCATCGTGCGCATGTGACCTGGTTCTTCGAGCAGTTTCTGCTGCGGCCGTTCAATCCTTCCTACCGGGCCTTCGACGAACGATTCTCCTTCCTGTTCAACTCCTACTATGTCGCGGCGGGTCCGCGTCATGCCCGACCGCAGCGCGGCTTGGTCACACGTCCGGGCATCGCCGAGACGACCGCCTATCGCGCTTATGTCGATGCGGCGGTCGGAGCGCTCATCGAATCGGCGGCGGATGATGCGCGGATATTTCCGACTGTCGAAGTCGGGCTGCACCACGAGCAGCAACATCAGGAGTTGTTGCTGACGGACATTCTGCATGCTTTCGCTCAAAATCCGACGCACCCCGCTTACGACACCCAGTGGCAATGGCCGGAAAGCCCCGGCCTCGACGACGGCGCCGACGTTCATCTTGAGGGCGTGCATTCAATCGGCGCCGAGGGGAGTGGTTTCTCGTTCGACAACGAACGTCCGGCGCATCGGGTTTTTCTTGAGCCGGTGCGCATCGGGCGAAAGCTTGTCACCAACGGAGAGTGGCTCGAATTCATGGCTGACGGTGGCTACACCAAGCCAAGTCTTTGGTTGTCAGACGGATGGGCGTTCGTGACCGCCGAAGAATGGAACGCGCCAGGCTATTGGCAATTGATCGACGGCGCCTGGTTTTCCATGACGCTTGGCGGGTTGCGTCCGGTCGATCCGGCGCTGCCGGTTTGTCATATCAGCTATTACGAGGCGGATGCGTTCGCGCGTTGGGCAGGCAAACATCTGCCGAGCGAAGCGGAGTGGGAAGTCGCCGCCAAGGCCGGCGCTCTCGAAGACGCCTTTGGCAAGGTGTGGCAATGGACCCGCAGTGCCTATCTACCTTACCCGGATTACGTCGCCGAACCCGGCGCGCTTGGCGAATACAACGGCAAATTCATGGTCAGTCAGATGGTATTGCGCGGTTCGTCGTTGGCGACACCGGAGGGTCACTCCCGGGCGTCGTATCGCAACTTCTTTTATCCTGCGGCGCGCTGGCAATTCACCGGCCTGCGGCTGGCCGAATTCCATCACTGAGCTGACAAAATGAACCCCGGCCAAACCGCGCTTCGCGTTCCGCCATTTGCGGCGTCGCGACTCTTTTGCCGCCGACGTTATTGCCGGCTTGACCAAAAAGCCCAAACGCCTGCCGCCGAAGTATTTCTACGACGCCGCAGGCTCGGCGCTGTTCGAGCGCATCACCCGCTTGCCGGAATATTACCCGACCCGCAGCGAGCTTGAACTTCTGCACAAACACGCGCCGGAAATCGTCTCGCTGTTTCCGCCGGGCTGCGTCCTCATCGAATTCGGCGCCGGCTCGACCACCAAGGCGCGCATTCTTCTGCGCGCCGCGGCGAGCATCGAGGCCTACATTCCGGTCGACATCTCCGGCGATTTTCTGGCACAGGAAGCCGCCCGGCTGCGCCGCGACTTTCCGCATATTGCGGTTTACCCGGTGGCGACCGACTTCACCATCATGTTCGAGCTGCCGGCGGAAGCGGCGAACCGGCCGCGCGCCGGGTTCTTTCCTGGCTCGACCATCGGCAACTTTGAACCGCATGAGGCCGCGCGCTTTCTTCGCCACGCCGCGCGAATTCTCGGTCATGGCGCGGTCCTCATCGTCGGCGTCGATCTGGTCAAGCCGGCCGACATCCTCTATCGCGCTTACAACGACGCGGAAGGCGTTACCGCGAAATTCAATCTCAATCTGCTGGCGCGTATCAATCGCGAGCTCGGCGGCAATTTCGATCTCGACGCCTTTGAGCACCACGCGTTTTACAACCGCGAGCGCAGCCGGATCGAAATGCATCTCGCCAGCACAAAGCGGCAAACGGTAAAAGTGTGCAATACCCCGATCGAGTTTCGCGCCGGCGAAACCATTCATACCGAGAACAGCTACAAGTATTCGGTCGAGAGCTTTCGCGCGCTCGCGCACGGCAGCGGCTGGGCGCCGGTCGAGACGTGGACCGACGGTCAATTCAGCGTGCATGCTTTGCGCGCCGATGGCGATTTCTGAAAATAGCGCGTCGGCGGCCCGTCCGTTCCCCGAAACCGCGCGCCCGTCGCGGCGTTGATTGGCACGGCGAGGTAAACGCAGGAGGCAAACATGCCGCTGAAGCGAACCATCGAAAAGGCGCAGCGTGACAAGCGCGAAGGCAAGTCGGCCTCAACCCAGGCCGGCGAATTCGTCCGGGAGGAGATCGATAAAATCCGGCACGGCGAGCACGGCGCCCGCTCGGCAAAGCAGGCGATCGCCATCGGGCTTTCCGAGGCGAGGCGCGCCGGTGTCGACTTGCCGCCACCGGCACGTGGCACAACCACCGAGCGAACGCGCAAGAGCGCCGAATACGCCTACGAAGCCGGGCAGGGCATTCGCAAACCCAAGCGCAGCAAGCGGCGATCGCGCGCGATCATCGAGGCCCTGAAACGCGAACCGCGCGGCACCGTGTCGCCGAAAGCTTTGTCACGGCAGGCGCACAGCGCGGCGTCGCAGCGGACTGCGGCACAGCGCGCCGCCTCGGCGCGAAAAGCGGTCCGCACCAAGGGCGCGGCAGGGCGCTCAGCCGCGGCCAAAAAGGGCGCGCGCACCCGCAAGCGCCGGGCAGGGCGGTAACCGGAGACAGATAGCCAGAGTTGGACTATCGTCGGCCTTCGGTTGACCGTTTTTGAAGGCATGCTGTCGCTACCATGCCGATCTGCGAAGTTGATCCGTGGCGCCTGCAGTATTTCGAGCACGTCAACACGGCGGCGCTTATTCCTACCGAGGACAGCGATGCGTGGCGGTGGTATCCGCAACACCGCTGGATCTACGACAAGCTCCAGGTAGCGCTCAGCCAAGAGCTGGACGCCGGACCGCATGGCACGACACCACCGGGCTTTCCGGTGTTCTCAAAGCCGATCATGAATCTCAAAGGCATGGGCGCCGGCAGCCGCGTGATCAATTCGGCGGCTGAGTACGAAGCTTCTTACACGCCGGGTCATTTCTGGGTGACGCTGCTGACCGGCCGGCATGTCTCGTCCGATGTCGCGGTCGTCAATGGCGCACCGCGCTGGTGGGGGCACGTGACTGGCGCGCCGGCCGGCGAAGGTACCTTCGATTATTGGTCCGTACATGCCGAGCCCGATGCCGAGATCGAAGAGTGCTGCGGTGTGTGGATCGGCAAGTACCTCCGCGGCTATACCGGCATGCTCAATCTCGAAACCATTGGCGGGACCATCATCGAAGCCCATTTACGGTTTTCCGACCAATGGCCCGATCTTTACGGTGCCGGCTGGGTGGATGCGGTGGTGCGATTGTACGAGCGCGGCGTCTGGGAGTTCGCCGCCCCCGAACGCTGCGGCGGCTTCAGCGTCGTTCTGTTCGGCCCGCACGGCGTCAACTATCGTCATCCGCCGACGGCGCTGTTGGATGAGCTCAAGCGCGGCCCCGGCATCTCCAGTTTGCAGATCACCTTTCATGAACACCTTCCGCCGGAACGCCACGCCATGCCGCCCGGAGGTTTCCGTTTGGCGGTGGTCAATGGCTTTGATCTTGGTCCCGCTCTCAAGGCGCGCGAGCGGCTCCGCGATTATTTTCTCGCATAGCTGCCGCCGGCGGTAGCGAGGTAGATCGGGTCGGGCCGGGCCGTTATAGTCGCGGCCCTTGGGCGGAAAAGATCAATACGGCAGGACGGAAAAATTATGAAAATCGTTGCGTTCTCGAGCGAAAAGGGCCCGCGGCTCGGTGTGGTCGAAGGCGATCAGGCGGTCGATCTCAGCGCTGCCGATGCCAATGCGCCGACCGATCTCGGCGAATGGCTTGCCGCGCACAACGGTGACCTCAAACCGCTTGCCGATCTCGCCAAGCGCGCGCCAGCCGCCGCCCGCCGCCCGCTTTCAGGTTTGAACTACAGTCTGCCCGTCGCGAAGCCCGGCAAGATCATCTGTCTGGGACTGAATTATCTCGAGCACGTCAAGGAGGGCGCACAGCGCGACAACATTCCAAAATTTCCGACGATCTTCATGCGCGGGCGCACCTCGCTGGTACCGCATGGGCAACCGATCGTTCGGCCAAAGGTCACCGAGACGCTCGATTATGAGGCCGAGATGATCCTCGTGGTCGGCAGGCGCGCCAAGCATTTGACCGCCGCCAACGCGCTCTCCTGCGTTGCCGGTTATTCCTGCGGCAACGAAGGTTCGGTGCGCGAGTTTCAGCGCAAGACCACCCAATGGGACATGGGCAAGAATTTTGACCACACCGGCGGGTTCGGCCCTTGGCTTGTTAGTGCCGATGAATTGCCGCCGGGCGGCAAAGGACTGAAAATTGAAACCCGCTTGAACGGCAACGTGATGCAGTCGGACAATACCGACAACATGATGTTTCCAGTCATCGAGACGCTGGTCTATGTGAGCCAGGGCATGACGCTGGAGCCGGGCGACGTTATCTTCACCGGCACCCCGTCGGGCGTGGGCTTCGCCCGCAAGCCGCCCGTGTGGATGAAGAACGGCGACGTCTGCGAAGTCGAGATTGGCGGCATCGGCGTGCTGCGCAATCCGATCGCCGACGAAAGCTGAGCCTTAGAGTCTCTCATGGCCGGCGAAACACTCAATGTGCTCTGCATCTGCGGCAGCTTGCGCAAGGGCTCTTACAACCGGATGGTGATGAACGCGCTGCCCGGCCTGGCGCCGGCGCACATGAAATTCAGCGAGGCGCCGTCGTTCTCGGAATTTCCGCTCTACAACGCCGACATGCAGGAAGCCTCTGGCATTCCGCCGATGGTGCAAAAGCTCGTCGACGCGGTTCGCGCTGCTGACGGCGTGATTTTCAATTCGCCCGAGTACAATTTTTCCATACCCGGCGGTCTGAAGAACGCGATCGACTGGGTGTCGCGGACGCCGGACCAGCCTTTTGCCGGCAAGCCGGTTGCCATTCAGTCGGCGACCGCAGGTTCGCTCGGTGGCGGCCGCATGCAATACGATTTGCGCCGGGCCATGCAATTCATGGACGCCGTTACGCTCGGCAAGCCGGAGATTTTCATCGGCAGCTGCATGCAGAAGATCGACGCCAAGACCGGGCAAATCACCGACGAGCAGACGGTGGGATTCATCCGCCAGCAGCTCGCCGCCTTCGCCAAATTCATCGAACGGCTGGCAAACAAAAAGTAACACCAGGAAACACGTAGGGAGGGTCGCCTCATGGGTAGGCTGGACGGCCGCGTCGCCATTGTTACCGGCGGGGGCAAGGGTATTGGCCGACACTATTCGCATGCCATCGCTGCCGAAGGCGGCCGCGTCATGATTGCCGACATCGTCGATGGCAAGGACGCGGCCGAAGAGATCGCGCGGAAGCACGGCGCGAATTCGGTGGCCAGCGAGATTTTCGACGTCAGCGACGAGGCCGCGGTCAAGGCGCTGGTCGCCAAAACCATGGAGCGCTTCGGCAAGATCGATATTCTGGTCAACAACGCCGCCTTGTTCGCGCCGCTTCAGGAAACCGACTGCACCGACATCGACGTTGAGCTGTGGGATCGCGTCATGGCGATCAACCTGCGCGGCCCGTTCCTGATGATGAAGCACGTCGCCCCGCACATGAAGGCGCAAGGTTATGGCAAGATCATCAATATCGGCTCCGGTACCGCCTACGTCGGCATCCCGCATATCCTGCACTATGTGACTTCGAAGGGTGGGGTCACGGCGTTCACCCGCGCGACCTCGCGCGAACTCGGTGAACACGGTATCCGGGTCAACACGCTGATGCCGGGATTTACCATGAGCGACTCGGTCATAAACGAGAACCCCGTTCACGTGCGCACCGCACAGCCCCGCGCTGTCGCCAGCCGGGCGATTAAACGCGACGAAAAACCGGAAGATCTGCTCGGGGCGCTGATTTTCCTGTGTAGCGCCGAGAGCGATTTCGTCACCGGCCAAAACATTGCGGTCGACGGCGGACACGTGAATACTTGATGTGACTTCGCGCAATGGCGCCTGCATAACCGCCATGCCGGCGCTGGCGGTGGGCGCTATTTTCGCCCGCAGCGCGTTCGACTAGTATCGGGGCCAACTACGGCCCAACTGGAACTACGGAGGACGCCATGGCGGTCGCTGCCGCGAAAGGCGCGAACAAGCCGGATCGGACGCACAACATCGAGGCCATGCGGCAGGAATATTATGCCCGCATCGATCGGCACGGGATGAAGCCGTTATGGACAGTAATGAGTTCGCTGATCCACGACGAGCCGCAGTCGCGTTGCGCGCCGGCGGTCTGGCATTTTGACGACGTCAAAGCCTTGGTCATGGAATCCGGCGGGCTGATCAGCGCGGAGGAAGCCAAGCGCCGCGTGCTTATCCTGGAAAACCCGGCGTTGCGCGGCGAGTTGCGCGTCACCAATACGCTGTTCGCCGGCATTCAGATGATCATGCCGGGCGAAGTCGCGCCGGCCCACCGGCACGTTTCGTCGGCCATTCGCTTCGTGCTCGATGGCGAGGGCGCCTATACCGCCGTCGAAGGCGAGAAAGCGTTCATGTCGCCGGGCGACTTTGTCATCACCGCCAATTGGGCGCCGCATGACCACGGCAACACCTCGGACAAGCCGATGCTCTGGCTCGATGTGCTCGACGTGCCAGCGGTGAATTTCTTTGAGACCTCGTTCGCCGAGGATTTCGACAGTCCGACCCAGGCCACGACGCGGCAAGACGGAGATTTACTCAGCTTCTACGCGTCAGGCGTACTGCCTGACGGCGCGACGGTGATGAATCGCACGCCGGTGATCAACTACACCTATGCCCGCACGCGGCCGATCATTGAACGGCGCATGCAGGCAGGCGATATCGACAAGAGCCACGGCGCGCGCGTGCGCTACGCCAATCCGATCAATGGCGGCCCGGTGCTTCCGACCATGGGCGCCAATCTCGCCATGTTTCCGAAAGGCTTTCGCGGCGAACCCTACCGCTCGACCGACGGCACGATCTTCGTCTGCGCCGAGGGTGAGGGTTCGACGAACGTCGACGGCGAAGTGCTCAAATGGGGGCCGAACGACGTCTTCGTGGTGCCTTCGTGGAAGCGCTACTCGCACACCGCCGCAAAGCAATCGGTACTGTTTTCCATCTCCGACCGGCCGATGCAGGAAGCGCTCGGCATCTGGCGCGAGGATAGAAAGGGCCGCGCCGTCCGAAGCAGCGCGACGCTCGCGCACTCGGCCAAGTCTTACTTCTCGATCGACTGCAGCACCAGCGGCTGCAATTCGGTGTCGCTCATCACACCGTTGTCCCAGGTGGAATCCAGCCGCTCGATCTGCCCGGCGCCATTGAGTTCGATGGAGATGATGCCGCGTTTGACCGAGGCGTCGGCATTGGTCCACTCGTAGCCGCCGCCCTGGTCGCTGCCGACGACGTGCACGAGTTTGGCGCCTTTGCCATAGGGCAGGTTGGCGAGCGTCCGCGACAGGTATTTGCCGATGGCGAGCTTACCGAGGATGCGCGCGCGCAACGCGCGGTCCATGTAGACCGCGTCATAGCTAAACAGCGCGTCCGCGGCTTGTGCGTCGCCGGCGGCGAAGGCGGCCGCGAGCTTTTGCGCCACGTCCTTGATCTTCGGCGAGGCGCCATCGCTGGCAACGTCGTAGTCGAAATTGGTCGGGAATTTGTCGGGCGGTGTGCGGAACTTCGCCGCCATCTCGGCGCCGAACGAGCGGCCGTCCCAGTAGTCGATCCAGCGCACGATCTTGCCGTCCTTGAAATCGATGGCGGCGAGAATTCGGATCTCGCCACCGAACAGTTCGGGGGTATCGGTGAAAGCGACCAGCGCCGAGTGCATGTCGCCGGTGATCCGCGTCGGATAGGACAGGCCGCTTGCCGGCCATTTCGGCATGTACTGCTCGAACAGATCGGCCATGCCCTTCTTGCTGTAGAACGGCCAGCCCAGCGCCGCATCGATATACGTCAGGTGCGCTTCCGAGAAATGATCGGTGGTGGCGGCTGGTTTGTGCTGGCTCTTCGCCGTGAAATACGACTTGAAGATATTCGCCACGTCCGGCGTCGCGTGCGAAGTCACCACGACTTCCGGATAAAGCGGCTCGGCACGCAATGGCATGGCGGCGAGTGTGAGCGCGGTAGCGGCAGTACAAATGATGGCGGCGTGTTTCATCGGTCCCCCCCTGTTTGGTATCTGCGAACGTTATCGCGGCGGGCGCGGGTTGTCTGCACGTTTTGGAGGTTGCGGCGTCGCCCACTCGGGCTGCCCAAGCGCGCCACTCGTCTTCCGCCAGATAGAGCCTCTTAGGTCAAGTCCTGGGCCCAGTCTTGCCGCGAGCGTTTTCAGCGCGTAACTGAACGTCACGAAAGGCCGAGCGCGAGATTTATGAGTACGGCGCAGAAAAACTCAAAGCTCCTCCAGGGCACGACCGGGCCGTGGGAGGTGGTTATCGGCATGGAAGTGCATGCCCAGGTTTCCTCCCACGCCAAATTGTTTTCCGGCGCCTCGACCGAGTTTGGCGGCGAGCCGAACGCGCACGTCTCGCTGGTCGATGCCGCCATGCCGGGCATGCTGCCGGTGATCAACGAGGAATGCGTCCGCCAGGCGGTGCGCACCGGGCTTGGCCTGAACGCCAGGATCAATCTCAAATCGGTGTTCGACCGGAAGAACTATTTTTATCCTGACCTGCCGCAGGGCTATCAGATCAGCCAGTACAAATCGCCGATTGTCGGTGAGGGCGAGGTGTTGGTCGATTTGCCCGACGGCGAGAGTGCGCGCGTCGGGATTGAGCGGCTCCACCTCGAGCAGGACGCCGGCAAGTCGCTGCACGACCAGCATGCTTCCATGTCTCTCGTCGATCTCAATCGCTCCGGCGTGGCGCTGATGGAGATCGTGACCAAGCCGGATTTGCGCTCGGCGGAAGAAGCCAAGGCCTTCCTCGGGAAGCTCCGCACCATCCTGCGCTATCTCGGCACCTGCGACGGCGACATGGAAAAGGGTCATCTGCGCGCCGACGTGAATGTTTCGGTGCGCAAACCGGGCGCGCCGCTGGGTACGCGCTGCGAGATCAAGAACCTCAATTCCATCCGCTTCATCGGTCAGGCCATCGAGCACGAGGCGCGGCGCCAGATCGACGTCATCGAGGACGGCGGTGCGATTGAGCAAGAGACCAGGCTGTTCGATCCGGACAAAGGCGAGACGCGGTCGATGCGGTCGAAAGAGGAAGCGCACGATTACCGGTATTTCCCCGATCCGGATCTTTTGCCGCTCGAATTGTCGCCTGCGTTGGTCGACGAACTGCGCACCGATCTTCCCGAACTGCCGGACGGCAAGAAGGCGCGCTTCATGCGCGATTATGCGCTTTCAGGATACGATGCCGGTGTTCTGGTCGCCGAACGCGGCACCTCCGACTATTTCGAGGTCGTAGCGAAGGGGCGGGACGCCAAGGCCGCAGCGAATTGGGTCATCAATGAACTCGCCGGCCGGCTCAATCGTGAAGGTAAGGATGTCTCCGCGGCTCCGGTTTCGGCGGCGCAACTCGGCGCCATTCTCGATCTGACGGCGCAAGGCGTTATTTCCGGAAAAATCGCCAAGGATGTTTTCGAGATCGTCTGGAGCGAGGGCGGCGATCCGCGCGCGATCGTCGAACAGCGTGAATTGCGCCAAGTCACCGACGTTTCGGCACTGGAAACGATCGTCGACGACATTATCGCCAAGAATCCCGACAAAGTCGGCGACGCCAAGTCGCAATCCGAAGGCGATCGGATGGTTTGTCGGTCAGGTGATGAAGGCGTCGGGCGGTAAAGCCAATCCGCAAGTCGTCAACGAGCTCTTAAAGAAGCGCCTCGGCATCTAAGCGCTTGTGCGTCGCGATATGATCGCGCGCCGTCGCCGCGCGACGCCGCACACCACCTGAAATCGACGGGACGGATCGCTCCGACGAGTGCGCTCGGACAGTGCAGAGGGCGTCGCGACGTCCTTAGCGGCCGCGAATTGTTTGCACTGATTCGCGCGTTTTGCGCGTTTTGGCAGCCGCAAACGCGGTCGCGAGCGTGGTCTGTGCAAAATTATTTTCAGCGCCGGCGATTTGTCGCGCAAGCGTTTATTCCGGCTGGCAAAATGCCGACGCGCCGCGCGCAGTGTTCAAATATTCGTTGTTAACGACCAAATAAACGCATGCGAGAAACCCGCATTACATCGATGTTTTTGCGTCGTGCAAAATTTGCGATGCCGCTATGCGCGCGCGGCGAAAAATTCTTCCGCACGCCTGCACTCGGTGCACTCGATTAAGAGGTTTGCGCGAATGGCACGCGGCACTTACACACAATATTAAGTGGAGTGACTGTTATTTTTTTCCTGCTGTAGTAATCGGATAGCAGTGTCGGTCAATTCGCGACGGCACTGCACCGATATCGCCATCCACTCAGGCTAGGAGGGCAGCAATGGCGAAGAAGAGAAAAGCTAAGGCAGCGTCGAAGAAGACGGCGAAAAAGACAAAACGCCGGAAGAAGAAGTAGTCGATGCTGATACCGATCTTCGACCTCGCATGAGGCGAAGATCGCATCACACGGGCCGGCGGCTGTCGCGAGGCGATGTTCATCGCCCACGACGCCCCGGCTCAAGTGAGCGACAGGGGGCGTCGGCGAGACGGGGGTTTACGCTTCACAATCGTTTCTCAAGAGCGGTGGTGAAGTGAAGCGATGGGGCACCGGGTCTTCCCGCAGCACACTCGCAGCGGACGTAAGCTCCAGAAATCTCGCCGACGCCCTCGGTGCGTTGTAAGTATCCTCCCAAGAACTTGATCGGCGCCCTGGACATGTTCCTCGGCGCCGTTTTTCTTTTGGTGCAATGAAAAAGACCCGCACCGCTTCGATTGACAGGTCAAAGGCCGCGGCGAAGCGGCGGCGAGCCAACCCGCCGCCGCGGCGCGCGGCTCCGATCGAGTTGTTCTACTGGCCGACGCCAAATGGCTGGAAGATCTCGATCATGCTGGAAGAATGCGGTCTGCCGTACGTGGTGCGTCCGGTCGATATCTCCAAAGGCGAGCAGTTTGCGCCGGCGTTCTTGGCCATCTCACCTAACAACCGCATTCCGGCGATCGTCGATCCGGCGGGTCCCGGAGGGCGACCGATTTCAGTTTTTGAGTCCGGCGCCATCCTGCAGTACCTCGGCCGCAAAACCGGCAAGTTCTATCCGCCCGACGAGCGCGCTCGCGTCGCGGTCGATGAATGGTTGTTCTGGCAGATGGGTGGATTAGGTCCGATGGCCGGCCAGGCCAACCACTTCCGCCGCTACGCGCCGCAAAAAATCGCGTACGCGATCGATCGCTACACCGACGAGGTCAATCGGCTGCTCGGCGTGCTCAACAGGCGCCTCATGAGCTGCGATTTCGTGGCCGGCCGTTATTCGATTGCCGATATGGCGAGCTTCGGCTGGATCAAGCTCGCCGAGCGCATGGGACAAAACCTTTCCGACTTTCCGCATCTGCACCGCTGGTTCGAGACCATCAAGGCGCGGCCGGCGGTCAAGCGCGCGCTTGCCATCCGCGTCGAAGCGGCCTCGGCGGTCGACATCAACGATCCAAAGGTGCGCGCCGTGCTGTTTGGTCAGCGGGCGAGGTAGGGTGCTCCGCTGGGGTCTTGAGCTAATGCTCCGTAAGGGCGTGATTAATTCGAGCGCGTCCACCATGCGGAATTTTTCGAGATTTCCTGCCTTGCGAAAGAACGCGCGTTTCTTTTGGAAGGTGAACCCCGGCCCGCACCCGTTAACCGGCGCAAAAGCCCTTCGCACTGCTCGAGAACCGGCTACCGTTTTCGCTGACGAAAACGACAGCAGAGCAGCCCAGCGCAATTCGAATGCCCGTGCGAATGAGCAAAAATAGCGGAGTTTTTCGAAATCCGAGGCTTAGGCGCCATTAAGCTTCCGTTAAACTTAAGATTTACCTAGCCTTTTCCTGATGCAATCGGGGGCATGTCTAGAAATTGCAAAACGTGTCAGCATTTGAAGCGTCCCGAGGTCGATCGCCGGCTTGCCGCCGGCGAGCCGGCGGCGCAGATCGCGCGCGACTATGAAGTAAACCCGTCGAGCCTCTATCGGCACCGGGTCAACTGCCTCAAGCTCGGCTCGTCTAACGCCATCATGAAAGATGCGGCGCGCGGCACAGCGGGCGGTCGCCCTACTGCCGTCGAAAGAAACGTTGAGCGGCGCCTATTTCGAGCTTCGCACCCGCATCGACCAGATTGTAGCGCAGGCCCAAGCCGAGGGGTCACTTTCGGTTGCGATCTCGGCTTAAATTCGCTGCGGCAAACGCTGGATAGTCTCTCCCGATTGGCCGGGCATGACCGGGCCGGCAGCACCGAAGTCAATGTCGCGGTGCAGACCAATGTCGGTCTTGATCTAACAAAGATCGCCGAACGGCTGATCGGCCAGTTCGATCACGAACCGGACGTCAAAGCGCGGATCGCGCAGGCGCTGATGGAGATGGATGATGAGTAAGCTGCGTGAGCTCGCTTATCGGCTTGATCCGGTGCTGTGGGTGCGGGAGATTATGCAAGCTACCCCGACACCTTGGCAGGAGACGTATCTGCGTGCGCCGCGTGGCGCCTCTATTCTGGCGCTGACCGCGCGGCAAGTTGGCAAGACCACGGTGGCGGCCTGGGGCATCGCCCATACGATGGTGTTTTACTCCCGACTCGTTGTCGGTGATCGCGTGCCCGGCGCAACGCAGAGCGCGGAAGCGGTGCGGCGGGTGCGCGCCAGCCTTTCCCAGGTCGGGGCGACGTTAAAGAGCGACCACGTCTACGGGCTCGAGCTGGAAAACGGCTCCCGGGTGCTGGCGCTGCCGGGTAGCGACAATTCAATTCGTGGACTGACGGTCGACGGCTGGATCGTGGCTGATGAAGCCGCGCGGCTGCCTGAGGATTTGATGGCGGCATTGCGGCCGATGCGCGCGCGAAAGCCGCAGGCCCGGTTGGCCATGCTGTCGACCGCATGGACCCGCAGCGATCCGTTCTGGACGGCATGGGCGAGCGACGATGAAAGCGTCATCCGGCTCAAAGCAACAGCCGATGAAGACAGCACGCTGTTTCAACCCGGCTTTCTCGAGCAGGAGCGACACGCGCTCCGCGAACACGCCTTCAATCGCGAATATCTCGGCATACCCGGCGGTAGCGAGGCCAGCCCATTCACCTGGGAGCTCTATGAGCAGGCGACGTTCATCCATGTGCCGAAGGTGCCGCCCGGTCCGGCCTTTGCACCGCCCGCCGAGCCACCACCCATACCGCTTCCCAATCCGTTCCAGCGTTTGCAATCAGTTAGGAGGTTCCAATGATCTCGTATGCCATCGACCCACGAAATGTTCCGATCAAAATCCCGATCATCGCTCATGATGTTGGGCGTAGCCACGACCGCTCGACTGCGGTGGTCGGTGGCCATTGCGCGCCGTTCTTTGGTCCGCAATTGCTTCTGGTTCAGGATTTCAATGAGCTTCCACTTGGAATTTACGGCAGCCAACTGGCGAATGAGCTCGCCAAGGTCGACCAAAAATTTAATCGCGATTGCTTGATTGTTGCCGATCTGAGTAGCGACCCAACCTATGCCGAAGTCTTGCTCGAAATGTTCGGACCGCGGGTCATCGGGGTGCAGATCGGTCGTCTCGGCGATGGCATGACCTTTGCAGCGCCGGGCGACCAAGCACGGCACGATGCTGGTTTACAATGTCGGCCGCACCTTTCTTGTTCGACCACTTGCTCGGCAAATTCAGAAACAATTTGATGCGCATGCCGCAAACGCCAGAAGTCTTCAGCGCGCCTATAGCCAACTCATGGCGCTTGAGCGCGAACAGAAGGAAAATGGCGTCATCTATAAATGCCCGTCCGGACAGTACGACGATCTTGGCATTTCGCTGGCCATACTGGCGTGGGCGGCCCAGCACGTCCATCTCGATTACTGGCAGCGGCCGATCTTCGACGCGCACCGGCCGCCGCGGCCACAGCAAGGATTCGGTTGGTCATCGTTCATCTGACGCGCGTTGGCACCGACATCGCGGCGACTCGCCGCGCGGCGCCCCTGCATTGCCAATCTACGGGCCGCTCGTCGGCATGGTCGCCCAGCGCTGATGCAGGGTAGCTTGACGGTGGTACTCGCCATGTTCTGCTAAAGACGCTCGCGGGCATGGTTAACGCGGCCGCCCTTCCGAAGCATTGGATCATAGCTCGGGCTTTGGCGATTGCGCGCAGGACCCTCATCCAAACCGGCGCTGAAGCTATCGCTTCCGGCTACCCGCGTTCCGCCGGCAGAGGCCGGCCCCCAATCTCCTGGTTCGGCGACCGCTGGCGATTTCCCTGCCGTGGGCGCGAGCTGCACGACGCGGCGGAGGTGGGGACACAACGGAGCAATAAGATGCGTAACCATTTACCAAGAGATCGAGGTCCGACGCGTCGCCGTCACTTCATCGGCGGCTCGGATGCCCGCATCATCATGGGCGACGACGAGGCAGCGCTGATCCGGCTGTGGCAGGAGAAGCGCGGTGAGGTCGAGCCCGAGGACCTCTCCCGAAATCTCGCCGTGCAGCTCGGCCTTGTCACCGAGGAATTAAACCGGCGCTGGTACGAGGCCAATACCGGCGAGGTCATTACCGATATCCAGAAACAGGTCCGCCATCCGACGGTGCGCTGGCTCGCCGCCACGCCAGACGGACGCGTTCAATCGAATGGCGCGGTGTTCGAGTCGAAATTCATGCTGCCCTGGTATTTTTCGGAAGAAGCGGCCGCAGCGAAATACATGCCGCAGCTGCAGCATAATATGTGGGTGCTGGCGGCACGGTCGGCGGTACTGTCGGTCATTACCGGCGGCGGCAAGTGGGTCGAGATCAAGGTCCACGCCGACCCGCTCCATCAGCACCTCATCATGACCGCGGAACGGAAGTTCTGGCGTTGCGTGGAGAGTGGCGAGCGCCCTCGCCTGTTCGATCTGGAGCCGCCGAAACCGCGGATCGAAGCTGTCCGGATTGTCGACATGACCTCCTCCAATGCCTGGGCGGAATTCGCTGCAGTTTACTCGCGGACGGAGGCGGCGCATACCGAGCACGAGCAGGCTAAGGTCGAGCTCAAGAACCTGGTGCCCGAGGATGCCCATCAGGCGATCGGCCATTGCATCCGGGCCAAACGCTCGAAGTCCGGCACCATCAGCTTTGACCTCCTACCAGGCGGAGGACTGATCATGCATCGGTCGAGTCAATCGCATCAGCGAGCTGGCGGCGGCGCTCGCCAAGGCGCAGATCGAGCTCGTCAACCCGGAAAAGTCCCTGACGGCTACTATTAAGTCGGCTGGGGCCGGAGCGTGGGGAACGAGCCTTTCAACTATGCCTCGCTGTCGAGCGGTCTCGATATTGTGCGTAAGATGCTCGGCCAGCATGAAATCGCCACGGTCCAGACGACCGCGGTGGATCAGACCACAGGCCTCATCAATCTGACCACGCTTTTGGCCCATGCTTCGGGCGAATGGATCGCCTCGGATTGGCCGGTCTGCGCGGTGATTGAGACGGCGACGCCGCATCGGATGGGTGCGGCTCTGACTTATGCCCGGCGCTATGCGCTGTTCACGCTGGTCGGCATTGCCGGCGAAGATGATCTGGACGCGCCTGACGTTGCGGCACCGATTAGCCAGAAACCGGAGCCGTTAAAGCCAAAGGCTCTCAGCCACAAGGTCAACGGCAGTGTCCCGCAGACTGTCCCACCGCCAGCCATTAAGCTACGCAAGGGTCAGGAAGCTCGTCCGGCTAAACCCGCTTTAGCGGCCGATCTATCAGCGACCCTGCGTCAGCTGTTGCTCGGCGAGATCAGCCATCTCGGCTCCAGCGACGATGCGGCCATTTGGGCGCACCGTTCCATGGTTCGCAAGAACACGCTGACCGCGACCGATGCGCGGCAGGTGGAAGAGGCGTTTCGCGCCAAATTGGGCGCCTTCGCTAACCCGCTCGACAACTCTTCTTCGCGGGAGGGCGGGGGATCCGTCATCGCGGAGACCTCTACGGGCGAAGACTCAGGAACTTCTCCGCGCCGCAGCGGGATCGACAAAAGCAGTCTAGCCTTATCCGAACCTCGGCGCATTCGTGATCGAGAGCACGTCAGATCAGTCATGTGTCAGCCGTGTTTGGTCTGCGGCCGAACGCCGTCCGATGCTCATCATCTGCGTTTCACGCAAACGCGGGCGCTCAGTCGCAAGGTCAGCGACGAGTTCACCATTCCGCTATGCCGCGGGCACCATCGCGAGCTGCATCGCTGGGGCGATGAAGCTGCATGGTGGACAAAACTCGGCCTTGATCCACTTGGCGCCGCCCGGACGCTTTGGCTGAAATCGCATCCTCTGCCAGAGCGGACGAAGAGCGTCGGCACCCCAGAACCAAGGACCACTCTCGAGACTTCTCGGAGTGCCACGCGTTGATTGACTATGCCCGAGTTCGCCGCTGCATAGCCCAACGGCATTTTAGGCAAACGTTCCGGCGGCGGGTGTGATTCCGCCGTGATGATCGGGCGCTTCGCGGTACGTCCTGTTGATGACGCGGCAGTTTGCTGTGCGGCGTGTCGCGGACGATCGATTTCCGGTTCGGTTCTTGGGACAGACATCTCGCTCTCATTCATTGAGTGTGACGCCAGTCACCACCGCGATTGCACTGACGGCGAGCCCGCGGAGGCCGAGCCGGCGCTGGTGGGGGAGAGGTCGAGCCCCGTCAACGACTAGTCGTCGAATTTCGCCGTAAGGCTGCCACAAGACCACCGGCTCAGTACAAAGCGCATATGCACAAGGAAGCTGAGAAAAAAAACTCTATGCCGCAGTCAGCCGCGCGAAGTCGCAAGGCGTCTTCTGCGATACGATCCAGACACCGCGACATCGAAAAGCTGCGACCGAAGTCATGGCCTCGCACGGCCGCCGCCGCGTCTTTGCGATCATCCTCGGCAGCGAGACTGTCAAGGTGCTTACCTATTGCAAGGTTCCATTGCTGGTCCATCGATGAGCGGGCGTTCAAAATCGAGGGTTGTCGAGGGCGGGCTTTGTGGCTTTGCATTCGCCGGCAATTTGTGTGCCCTGGGTGGCCTTCTCGAGAGAAGTGCCCGGCGGTCGGAGCGAATGTCCGCAATGGGCGATGCCGGCTGACGCGGTGTCCGACCCGGTGCATGGGTTAGTTCGATCGCGTCCAGGTCTGCGACTTGCAGATCAAGCCGCCCATGACGCAGCCCTTGAGGTCGGCGGAGTTGGCGCCGGTCATGGTGAACGACCCCGAATAGGTGCCGCCGTCTTCGGCGTTGTAAACCTGACCCTGCCAGACGTCGCCGCCGCCCGGTTTCATGCTGAGCACAATCGGAATGCCGATCAGTGGGCGCCCCTGCTTGCTCGCGTCGGCGTTGTGCTTGTCGGTCTTCGGTTGGTGCGTCTCGGGATCGTTCGGTTCGGCGAGCCACACCAGCGAGCCGCAGATTGCGCCGCCGCAATTGACGATTTTGACTTTGCCTTTTTTGTCGCCGGTCAGCCAGGTGCCGATGGGATCGGCGGCAAAAGCCGGCGCAGTTGAGCTCAATGCGAGCACGACGGTCGAGACGGCAGCCAAAGTCGCGATGCGCAGATTTTTCATCCCGGTCCTCCCGATGTGCATTCCAATCCCTTAACGGGAACGCAAGATAACGAACGAAGCTGCCTTTGCAAGCATCTGCCGCGCGCTTGCCAGTGCGTTGTTTACACGCGATTGCCGCTATTCGATTGCTTAACGCCGCGTTGCCGAAACTGCGCACGCGTCGCCGGCGCGTTCAGTTTTAATTCATCCCATTGCTTAAACTACTGTTCAATTGTTCCAACGATTATCGAAAATACCGTCGGGAAAAAAATAATCCGGCGGAGTTGAAGAGACACTTTGGGACAGGCGAAAAGACGGAGGGTATCGTGGCTCGTTTTGAAATTCTCGACAGCAACATGGCGCCGCTCGGCGAAGGCGCTGCGTCCGCGGACATGTTGTTCGAACTCGGCATCATGTATTCAGTCGGGCGTGAAATGCCGGTTGATCTCGTCGCTGCGCACAAATTTTTCAACCTTGCGGCGATGAAGGGCAACGCGGAGGCGAGCCGGTTACGGCGCGAAGTCGCCGATCAAATGTCGGAGCGCGAGATTGCCGCGGCCCAGCGCGCGGCGCGCGACTGGCTGGGCGAACGTCGCCAGCCCGCGACGCAGGCGATGGCCGCCTAACTCACCTCACTCCAGGCAAGGCTCGCGGCAATGGCGGCCTTGCTTGCCGGCGGTGCAGCGCCTAGTCATATCGGCAGATCGGAGAGGTGGCCGAGTGGCTGAAGGCGGCGGTTTGCTAAACCGTTATACGGTCTAAAGCCGTATCAAGGGTTCGAATCCCTTCCTCTCCGCCACCCTTTGGCGCACTACGCGTGGGGGTGGCGGTTGTGCAAAACCTCGGACGCAATTTAGCAAGCCGGCTCATGCTAACGGCTGCTGTCTTTGGCTGCCTCCCGGCCGTGCTCGCCGAGGCGCAAGGAAACATTTCTGAGCGGGAACTCAAAGCGGCGGCGGGACGTGATCTTCGGGTAGGCGTTTACACCGATATTCGTCCGGATTGCACGTCCGGATTGCACGTCCGGTCCGTTGCCAGCCATCAAGCTTGCAGTGCCCCCGCGCACGCACGGCGCCGTGACAGTCAAACGCGGGACGCTCAAAGCGACTTATATTTAAAGCAATGCCTCGCGACCGAGGCTGCGGCATTCGTCGCATTTTATCGGGCGATCCCCGACTTCCGTGGCAGCGATCAGTTTGTCCTGGAATTTACCTGGCGTGGGATGGTCGCAAACAGGTTCAACGCTTCCGAATCGACGTCGCGAATGCCGGCGCGGGGCGAAGGGTCGTTTAGTGTCATTCTCAGTCTACGGATGACCGCGCAGGCCCGGCCGCGTCGCGGCGAAGTGTGACAGAGACGTGACAAGTAATGTCACTCTTATGCAACACGGGTTGGTTTTTCACGCGTAATTCCCGCCCATGGCCCCTCTAGCTGGTGGCTAAGGAATTCGGAAATTCATATGCTTGCCTGCGTATTCGGTCACCCGGCGGGAGCGTCGATTGGTGGTCGTCAACAGGACTTGGGCGGGGGCTCAATATGAAGAGATTTGCTGCATTGGCGGCATCTATAATCCTTGGGGCCGTTTCAGGAACAAGTGCATTTGCTGCGGACATGGACGCAATGGTGACGAAGGCGCCTCCTTACGTGGTTGCGCCGGCGGCCGCGGGACCAGCGCCTTGCACCAGCGTCGGCGGCTTTTTTCTGACCGACTGTCAGTTGCTCTGGGGCACCGTGCGGCTCTACGGCACCCTCGATATGGGTGGCACTTACCAGACCCATGGCACGCCGTTTGATCCGAACTTCCCGACCGGCGCGAGCTACCTGCTTGGCGCGGGCGGCACAGGTGCGACGAACCGCACACCGGGATTTGGTCTCGGCCCTAACGGCCTGAGCCAGTCGGTCGTCGGCATCAGTACAAAAGAGCCACTGGCGCCGGGCTGGAATTTTGTCACCGTCAACGAACTGGCCTTCGACCCTTATTCGGCGTTGCTGGCCAACGCGCCGGCAGCTTTGGCTGTTGCCAAAGGCACCGCGCAAAATACCGAAGCCTTGCCGTTCGATTCGAGCCGGTGGGGCTGGCTCGGCGCGCAGAACTTTATCGGCGTGAGCAATACGGCATTGGGAACGCTGACCTTCGGCCGGCAAAACGCATTGGAGACCGACGGGGTCAACGCCTACGACCCGATGGGCGGCGCGTACGCGTTCTCGCCGATCGGCTATTCCGGCAAGGCGGCCGGCGGCGGCGACACCGAAGATGCACGCTGGACCACAGCGTTTAAGTATCGCGTCAACATCGGCAACTTCCGATTTGCCTTGATGGGGCAGCCGGTCGGCGGACCCAAGGCCGGACTGGATGCCTACAATCCGAACAACGGCGCGATCTCCGGCGATATCGGCGGCGACTTCAAGAATCTGTTCGGCGGCCCCGGCGTTCTCTCGCTCGATGCCATCGGCACTTACGAGCGGGATGCGGTCAACATTTCGATGATGTATCCCGGCCAGGTCCTGAACGCGGACGGCACTCCGATCACGTTCCCGGCGACCGGGGCGAACAAGGCGACGCTCTCGGACCAGACGGCATTCATGGCGCTGGCCAAATACAGCTTCGGGTCTTGGGGTGCTCCCGCTGCACCCATCGTGGCCAAAGGGCCCATCGTCCCGTCCGGCCCGGTTGGCGTCCCCCTGACGATTTATGCTGGCTACGAGTGGATTCAGTTTGCCAGCCCCAGCGATCCGCAAAACAACTTCCACGATGACGGCTACTTGTTTTTTGACCCCACGGCGCTAACCGGCGGCCATGGTTCGGTGGCCAGTGTCAATCTGACATCGATCAATAACAATGCGTTCAACGCCCTGTGCGGTACCGGCGGCGGCTGCAAGGACGAGATCTTTCAGATCTTTTGGGTTGGCGCCAAATACGGCATCACTAGGGATCTGGATATCATTGGCGCGTACTACGAGTACTTCCAGAGCCAGTACACCAACAACGTCGGCAACGTTTGCGCGATCCCGGCCGCGCACTCGCAATGCGCTGGCAATTTCTATGTAGGATCGGCGGTTCTCGACTGGCGCTTCCTGCCGAAATGGGACGCGTATATCGGTGTGATGTATTCGGCCGCCACAGGTGGCATCGCCAACGGCGATATCACCACCAACAACCTTGCCACAACGGGTGGTGTCCGCTTCCGGTTCTAAACGTCACCTGACACAGCTAAGAGACTAAAACGCCGAGCGCTTGAGCGCTCGGCGTTTGCGCTTTCCATACCCCGACCATCGGCGACTTCGACAACAACCCGACGGAGGCGGCGCGGGCGTCACTGTTGCTCTAATGCCACACACGTCAACTAGACGCCGTTTTCCCTCTTCACGAGGGCGCTGTATATTGAAGTATATAGCGCACGCTATATCCTCCTGCATATAACGGGGCAGGGGGTTTCAATGAAAAGGCTCGGGTTTGGCGCGGCTCTTTCCGCTGCGGCATTTTTTGCGTGCAGCATGACGGGCGCGTTAGCCGCCGACATGGACATGGCGACGAAAGCGCCGCCTTACGCGGGGGCACCCGCCGTGGCGCCACCAACGGCTTGCGGCAGCGTCTACGACTTCTTCCTCACCGCATGCCCGCTCAGTTGGTACGGCGTCACGTTCTACGGAATCGTCGACATGGGCGGGGACTACCAGACCCACGGCACGCCGCTCGACCCGAACCATCCGGTCGGCGCCAGCTACCTGCTCGGTAACAGCAGCACGAACGCGGTTGGCCGCATTACCGGGTTTCAACTTGGCCCTAACGCGATGAGCCAATCCGTCGTCGGCATGAAGACGAATATAGCGATCGCGCCCGGCTGGAATTTCATTTCAGTCAACGAATTGGCGTTCGATCCCTATTCATTGCTGTTGGCCAATGCGCCGCAGGCGATGTTCAACGCGATCGGCGTGCCGGAGAACAAGCAACTTGTGCCCTACGACTTCAGCCGCTGGGGCTGGCTGGCGGCGCAGAACTTTATCGGCGTCAGCTCGCCGATCTACGGCACCTTGACCTTCGGCCGCTCCAACACGCCGATGCTCGATGCAGTCAACGCCTACGATCCGATGGGCGGCGCTTACGCGTTTTCGATCATCGGCAACTCAGGCCTGACCTGCGGCGCCGGTGACACCGAAACCTGCCGTTGGACCACGGCCATCAAGTATCGCCTCAATATCGGCGACTTCCGGTTCGTGGTCGCGGGGCAGCCGGTTGGCGGCGCCCAAGGCGGCTACAACGCTTATAACGCGAACAACGGCGCCATCGAGGGCGGCGTTGGCTACGACTTCAGGCATTTCGGACCCGGCACTCTGTCCGTAGACGTGTTGGGTGCCTACGAAGTCGACGCGGTCAATTGGTCGACCCTGTTCACGTCCGTAGGCGGCGTGGGGCCGACGCTGGCGTCGGGCTATCCGTCGGCAGTTGCGTTCCTTGGGACAAACGCGGGCCTCAAGGCGACGATCTCGAACAACACGTCGGGCATGATTGCGGCGAAGTATAACTTCGGCTCGTGGGGAGATCCTGCGCCGCCGGTAGTTGGCAAGGCGGCGCCGCTTGCCTCTGGTCCCCACGGCATACCGCTCACGATTTACGCCGGCTATGAGTACATCCAGTTCGCCAACCCGAGCGATCCGCAGACCGGCTCGTTCCGCGACGATGGCTTTCAGTTCAACTTCACGAATTCTGCCGCCAGCATATTGAGTGCAAACGGCACGACCATTGCCAACAACGCGTTCAACGCCTTGTGCGGATCGGGCACGGGATGCTCGGATCGGGTCATGCAGAGCATGTGGACCGGCGCCAAATATGGCATCACCCGGGATCTGGATGTCATCGCCGCTTACTATCACTACATCCAGAACACCTTCGTTCACGGGGTCAATTGCACTAGCGCGGTTGCCGCTGCCAACTCGCGCTGCCAAGGCACTTTTGATGGTACCTCGGCGGTTCTCGACTGGCGGTTCCTGCCGAAGTGGGATGCCTACATCGGAATCTTCTATACGGCAGCGCAAGGCGGCCTCGCCAACGGTGACATCAGCCGCACCAACGCGGCCACCACCGCGGGCGTTCGCTTCCGGTTCTAATCAGACCGGGAAGCGTTCCCAAGGCTTGCGAAGCGCCGCCTTCTCGGGCGGCGCTTTTCGTTTGTGCCGCACACGGTGTTGCTATTTGCCGGAGCGACGTCGGCTCATTCTCTTCGCGCCGCGGCCATCGATCCAGCGATCGTCGCCAGGCTGCATTAGTTACAGGCAGAATCCGTCCCTTAATTTCGCGCGGAACGCGGAACGGCCCGATCCGCATCGTCTCCCGGCGGGATGATGTGGGGCGCGTCTCACGATGGCCGTCCTTGGGCCCAGGCGAACCGCAGCGTCGGCGTCTAAGCGCAGCGCCTCAGAAGCTGTGCGCACATTTCGGGCTCGAAAATGTTCTTTTTTCTTTCCCCTGTTGCCCATGGCGACAGGACCGAATGCTTCTAAAATTGCTCCGATTCGAAGAACGTTTCGAACGACCAGGAGCGGTCGATGGAAAGGGCGCTCTTTCTTCGATCACCCGTTGCGATTTTAGATCGAGGTGAGGGCGGGAAGGCAACTGCGGGACAGTTGACAAGGTCCGCGGAGCCCGATTTTACATATATTCTATCTACTGGATAGAATATTCGGGCGGTTGGTTCTGTTTGCAGTTTCGACGACACCATCGCCGGGGCCTGAGGGGGCTGAAATGAAAATACGGGGTTTGTTGAAATCGGCGCTGCCGGCTATGGCACTCTTTGCCGGCGCAGCCTGGTCGGCGGCGGCACGGGCCGACGAGCCGATCTTGACCAAGGCGCCGGTGGTGAGCGCTCCGGCGGCGTCGCCCGTTCTGCCAGGACGTTCCGGACTTTTTCCTCGGTAGCTGCCAGCTGGCCTATTACGGGGTCAGGTTCTACGGCGCTGATTGACATCGGCGGCGGGTTACCAGACCCACGGCGCGCCCTGGGACCCGTACTTCCCGCAGGGCAGTTCGTACCTCGTTCAAAAAATGAACCGGGACTCGATGTGGACCCTCGCGCCTAACGCGATTAAGCCGGTCGAACATTGGCGTCCTGGTCGACGAGCCATTCGCTCCGGGTTGGACTTTTGTCGGGCAGCTCGAAGCCGGCTTCGATCCTTATTCACTGAATTTGTCGAACGGCCCGGACATCGATTGCCAACAACAGGGGCGTGCCGCTGATCGATCAAACCGCCAACAACGATTCGAGCCATGCCGGCCAATTCTACAATCGCTCGGCTATCTCGGCGTTACCTCGGACGTTCTCGGCACGCTGACCTTTTTCCGGCAAAACGCGCTCACGCTGGATGCCGTGTCTGCCTACGATCCCATGGAAGCCTCCTACGCCTTCTCGGCGCTCGGCTTCTCCAGCTCCAATTGCGGCGCCGGCGACACCGAAACGTGCCGCATAACCACGGCCATCAAATACCGGCTCGCTGTCGGCGCACTGAGATTTGGCGCGCTCGCCCAGGTCGGCGGCTATGCCGAGAACAACGGCTCGAACGGCGACTATGAAGCGCAGATCGGCGGCGACATTCCGGTCGGGCACTTCGCCCTGGGCGACGGCCTGCTGTCGCTCGACGCCATCTACAAATGGGAAAAGGACGCGGTGAACCTCTCGCTGTCCGGCGTATCCAATGCCGCCGGTGTGCCGATCGCGCCGTATCTCCCGCAGACGTTGACCGCCACCATCTCCAACAACCAAAACGTCATGGTCGCCGGGAAATACACTGTCGGCCCGCTGCGGCTATTTGCCGGCTACGAATGGTATCAACTGGCGCCGCCCAGCGATCCGGTGAACACCGTCACCGGCTTTACCAATATTGGCGGCCTTCCGATGGGCACCGCCTATGCCAACCTGACCGCGATCAGCAACACGGCTTTTTCCGCCGGCTGCGGCACCGGCACCGGATGCAGCGACAAGGTCATGCAGGTGATGTGGACCGGCGCGCGGTACGCTGTCGAGAAGATCTCGACGTCGCTGTCGCCTATTATCATTACATCCAGAACCAATATGTCGGTGGGGCGGGCATCTGCAGCAACCCGACCGCGCATTCGCAATGCGCCGGGCACGTTCGATGCCGTTTCCGCCCTGGTTGATTGGCGGTTTCTGCCGAAGTGGGATGCCTATTTCGGTATGATGTTCTCGCAGGTGAATGCAGGACTATCGAACGGCTATCTGGCGCGCAACAACTTCGATCCGACTGTCGGCGTTCGCTTCCGGTTTTAAGCATTGCGGCCGGATCATTCGACGAATAGTTCTTTTTCTGGCGCGATTGAAGTTTGCGATCGCCTCAAGAATTTGGGAGACGTGCTATGACGTTCAGGATTGGCGGAGCTCTGATAGCGGTTTTCGCGATGTCTCTGCTCTGCGTTTTGGCGACGTCGGCAAAAGCTGACGGCGGCGCGGGCGACGGCAAAGATCAAAACGTGTCAGCAAGTCGCAATCACCGCGCGCACGCCAAGCCTCAACTGCAAAAAGAAGGCCCTGCCGTAGCAGTCGCGGCTCCGCAAAGTGCGCCCGCCAAGCCGGTTTATCGCGAAGTCTTTTGGCAGCCCTTTGGCTGGGGTGCGCCGCCTCGTCAGGACTCGCGCGACGCGTACCAGGGATATTTTGCCAACCCCGTGGATAATCCCCGCTCGTTCGGCAGCGTCGGCCGGGCGACGCAAATCTTCCGCTAATAGAGCGCGCTTGACTGACGGCCGCCCCGGCCGAACTTGGCTTAGTGGGACATGAAGACCGGCAACTCCATGTTGGCCAACAGCTCGTGAGTGACACCCCCCAGCATTTTTTCCCACAAGCGCGGGTGACCAAAAGCTCCAGCGACGATCAGATCCGCGCCTTGCGCCAGCGCTTCCTGCTGCAAGCGTCCGGCAATACCGCTGTGTGGAACGGCTTCGATCCGAACCGCCTCCACCGCCGCGCCATGCCGCCGCAAATGATCAATCATCTGCTCGCCCGGCGGACCTTCGTGAGCATCGATAAAGCCCGAGGGATTGATCATGATCACAGTGGTTTTGTCGGCGCGTTCGATAAGGGGCAGGGCGTCATTCAAGCGAACGCGCTGCCGGGCGGCTTGAATTCCAGGCCACGGCGATATGTCGGCCGAGCGACCTGAAGGCCCGGTCCCCCGGCACGAACACGACCGGCCGACCGGTGACGAACAGAAGTTGCTCCGAGAAAGTATAGCCGATGGAAGCGGGCCCATCCGGCACGTCGCGGCCGAGAATGCAAAGGTCGGCGTAGCGCACATATTGCGGCACCACAGTTGTTGCCACGCCGTCGACCCCGAGCAGTTCGCTGCGTAAACTAGCGAGAGCACGGTCGTCGAGTATTGCGCGCATTTTGCCCGCAGCAGCGGTAATCGCTGCTTCGATTTCGTTGTCCAGTTTGGAAAGGCCCCGGGCAGAAACCAGACCCAGTTCCGCGGCTTTGCGCCGATCCAATTGCGCCCGGCTCCACTCCCTAGCATAGAGAACTGTCAGGTAGCTGTCGTGGCGTACCGCCAGGTCGGCCGCAAGCCGCAGACGCTGCAGCGAGTCTTCGGTTTGATCGACGTAAACGACAAGGTCCTTTAGACGCCATGAGCGGCCTGGCATTCGTCAGTGCTTTTTCTCGGACGCCTTCGCGACGTCGTCAGCGCTGGGATTGTCCCCTTGTCCGGTTGTCCCGCCGGACTGTTGACCGGCAATGCGTACCTTGTCGCCGGCGCCGAGCGAATCCGGGGGGCTGTTGATCACCCGGTCCGATGGTGAAAGGCCGCTGAGAATTTCGACCTGGGTGCCAAGGTTGCGCCCGATCTTCACCGGTTTGATTTCGACTTGTCATCAGGCCCGACGACAGCGACCTCTGTGCCGCGTTCGCGAAAGATCAACGCGCTGGTCGGAACGTGCACGATATTCGGATCGCTCGGGAGCTCAAAAGTGACCTGTGCGTACGCGCCCGGCTGCAATTCGTCGTTATTGTTCTCCGCATGCAGCTCCACCAGGAGTGTGCGGGCGCTCAGATTGATAGCGCTCGAGGTCGTGGCGACCGTGGCCTTGAAAGTCTTGTCCGGGTACTGCGGCAGCCGCAGCTCGGCCGTCAGCCCCTGCTCGAATGCCGGCAGACATTTGTTGCGGCACCTGGACGTAAACCCGCATTCTGTGAATATCTGCCACCCGGAATAACTCCGGGCCGCTGCCATCGCCGTTCCGCTGCCGGCATTGATCAGCGCGCCGACATCGGTTTCGCGCGCGGTCACCACGCCATCGAAGGGCGCCAGTGATCTTCTTGAACCCTCCATCGCGTCGAGACGGTCCACTTCGCCCTGGTCGACGTCAGCCTCCGCCTGGGCGCGCGGACATTCGCGCGACGCGCGCTGTTGTAGTCAGCTTGCTTGCTTTGCTGTTCCTGCTCCGAAACGACGCCTTTGGGCGAGTCCCGCCAACGTTGGTATGTTGTCTCAGCGAACTGCTTCTCGGCCTGCCTGACCATCACCACCGCTTGCGCCGAATTCAGCTTGGCTTGCGCCGCCGCCAGTTGCGCGTCAAGGTCCGGAGTTTCGATCTCCGCGAGCACGTCGCCTTTCTTCACGTGAGCACCGTAATCGAAATACCAGTCTTTCAGATAGCCGGGGACGCGCGCATAGATCGGCGCCTCGTACCAGGCCTGCACCGTGCCCGGCAGCACCATGCGCTGCGTCGAGGCGCCGTGTTGCAGCGAGATGAGCGCGACCGTGGGGACGGCCTGCTCCTGCGTCCATTGCTTGACCTCGGCCTCGTGACCGCGGCGTTCCAGAGATGCCGATAACCGCGATGACGACAGCGGCGGCAACGGCGATGAGCCCGAAGCGGCGCAGACCTCGCGAGGAGGGCGGCGGTGCCGTGTCTTTGTTGTTGCGATCTTCTGCGGCCATGGATCTTGTTATGCGCTCGTTTCTGGGGTGGCGCGTCCGGTTGTTGGCGCAAGTGCCGCGAATGCAGCACGCTGAAAACGGTCGGGACGAAGAACAGCGTCGCGATCGTCGCGACCAAAAGTCCGCCGATCACGGCGCGACCGAGTGGCGCATTCTGCTCGCCGCCTTCGCCCAAGGCAAAAGCCATCGGCAGCATGCCGATGATCATCGCCAGCGCCGTCATCAGCACCGGACGAAAACGCGTGAAGCCGGCTTCAAGCGCGGCGGTCGCCGCATCGAGGCCCTGCGCCAAGCCCTCGCGGGCGAAGCTCACCAGCAAGATGCTGTTCGCGGTGGCGATGCCCATGCACATGATGGCGCCGGTCAAGGCCGGGACCGACAGCGTCGTGCCGGTCATGAACAGCATCCAGACGATTCCGGCAAGCGCCCCGGGCAACGCCGTGATGATGATGAAAGGATCGAGCCACGACTGGAAATTGACGACGATGACCAGATAGATCAGCACGATGGCGCCGGCGAGCCCGAAATAGAGCTGGCTATAGGCGCTGGTCATGGTGTGGACCTGGCCGCGCAACACGACGTAAGAGCCGCGCGGCACGTCCTTTTGCGGGTCTCCTGCAGGATCTGCTCGATGTCGCTGGCAATGGCGCCGAGGTCGCGCCCCTGCACCGCGCCGTAGATGTCGATGACCGGCTGCACGTTGTAATGCGAAACCACGCCGGGGCTCGGCCCGGGCGTGATCTGGGCCAAGCCGCCGAGATACTGCGGCGCCTCTGCGTCTCTGGCGACGTGATCGGCACGTTGACGAGATCCGACATGGTGTCGATGCGGTATTGCGGCATCTGCGCGACGATCGGATAGGACACGCCGTTTTCGGTGTTCAGCCAGAAATTCGGCTTGACCTGGCCGCTGCCCGACAGCGTGACCAGCAGGCTGTTGGCGACGTCGCGCTGGGTCAGGCCCACCTCGCCGGCCAGCGTGCGGTCGACGTCGACGTTGATCTGCGGATAGTTGAAGACCTGCTGGATGCGCAGATCGGCGATGCCGGGCACGGTGCGGATGCGCTTGAGCAGGTCGGTGGCATAGGCGTAGTTGGCCTTCTGGTTGTTGCCGATGACCTGCACGTCGATCGGCGCCGGCAGGCCGAAATTGAGAATTTGCGAGACGATGTCGGCCGGCAGGAACGAGAAAGTCGTGCCCGGAAATTTCTGCGGCAGGATGGTGCGCAGCTCCTTGATGTACTTCTCGGTCGGGCCGTGATCCTCCTTGAGGCTGATCAGCGCGTCGCCGTCCTCCGGCCCGATCGTGCCGGTGTTCTGATAGGCCATGTTGATGCCGGAGAACGGCAGGCCGATATTGTCGACGATGTTGTCGAGCTGATCGGGCGGGATGGTGCGGCGGACGGTCTGCTCGACGAAGTCGAACAGCCGCGCGGTCTCCTCGATGCGCGTACCCGGCTGGGCGCGCACGTGCATCAGGATCTGGCCGGAATCGACCGCCGGGAAGAAGTTCTCGCCGAGAAACGGCACGAGCCCGAAAGACAGCGACGACGCAGGCGAGGAAGCCGGCGATGAACGGCGCGGCGAAGCGAGCGCGAGCGACAGCAGCGACCGATAGCGGTCGCGCGATCCGCTCGAACCGGTCGTCGAAGCCCTGCTGGAACCGCTTGAACGGATTGCGCGATCGGCGCGCCGCGGGATGCATCGCCGGCGTCGCAGCCTCGTCGCCGTGATGATGCGCGCATCAGATAATTGGCCATGGTCGGCACGAGCGTGCGCGAAAGGATGAATGAGCCGACGAGCGCGAACACCACCGCCTCGGCCAGCGGCCGGAACAGATATCCCGCCACGCCGCCGAGCTGAAACATCGGCACGAACACGATGCACAGGCACAGCAGCGTGACGAAGGCGGGAATGACAATCTGCTGCGCGCCGTCGAGGATCGCGGGCTCGATCTCCTTGCCCTGTTCGAGGTGGTAATTGATGTTCTCGATGGTGACCGTTCCGTCGTCGACCAGGATGCCGACCGCAAGCGCAAGGCCGCCCAGCGTCATGACGTTGATGGTCTCGCCGAGCCACGACAGCAGCGTGAGCGAAAACAAGATTGCGAGCGGGATCTCAATGAGGATGATGACGGTCGAGCGCCAGCTGCCGAGGAATAACAGGATCATCAACGCCGACCAGCGCGGCCGCGAGCGCCGCCTCGCGGATCACGCCGAACACCGCGGCCTTGACGAAAATCGATTGATCGCCGACCGCGTGAAGGTTCAGGCTCGCCGGCAGGCTCTCCTCGACCCGCGGCAGCAGCGATTTGATGCCGTCGATGACGTTGAGCGTCGAGGCGGAGCCGGCTTTGAGGATGGTCATGAGCACCGCGCGCGAGCCGTTGACGCGGACCAGATTGGTCTGCGGCGGCGAGCCCTCGTGCACGTAACCTACGTCGCGGAGGTAGATGACCGTGCCGTTGACCTTCTTCACCGGCAGATCGTTGATCCTCTCGAGCTCAACCGGGCTGGCATTGAGCGCGACGTTCCAATCGAACTTGCCGACCTTGGCGTCGCCGGCGGGCAGGATCAGGTTTTGCGCACTGACGGCGTTGAGCACGTCGTCGGCGGAAACGTTGTGCGCTTGCATCGCCTGCCTGATCGAGGTCGACCTGCACTTGCAAAATCTTGCCGCCGTAAGGTGAGGGCACGGCGGCGCCCGCCACGGTCGCGAGCTGCGGCCGGATGAAATTCTGCCCGAGATCGAACAGCCGCATCTGCGGCAGCTTTTTGCTCGACAGCGCGAGTTGCAGGATCGGCACGCTCGAGGCGTTGTAGCTGAGCACATAGGGCGGCGTGATGCCGGGCGGCAGAAGCTTCAACACGGTCTGCGACGCAGCGGTAACCTGCGCCAGCGCCGCGGCGACGTCGACATTCTTCTGGAAGAAGACTTTGACAACGCCGTAGCCGGAAAGCGATTGCGACTCGATGTGCTCGATGTCGGCGACCTGCGCGGTCAGATAACGCTCGTAGAAGTAAATGACGCGGCCGGACATGTCGTTGGGCAACAGCCCGTTGTAGGTCCACACGACGCTGACGACCGGTATGTTGATGTTGGGGAAGATGTCGGTCGGCGTAAGCAGCGCGGCGCGAACGCCGAAGATCGCGATGAGCAGCGCGAGCACGACGAAGGTGTAGGGTCGTCTAAGCGCGGTGAGGACGATCCACACGGCGACAGTCTCCTAGCGTTCTTGCCTGGCCGCGGCCCCCGCTGCGAAGCGGGGTATCGCGGGTTACGTCGCCAACGCGAACTTATACGATCGGGCGAAGTCTCGTAAGCCGCCCAATGGTCATGGACCGACTTTCTTAACCTTCACTTGAACCGTCTTACCGCAGAGATGGGTTATGTTAAGTTCGGCAGCAGGGCACAACCAATTAAGGTGCGGCGAAATGACCGGTTTGAGCCGCCTTTCATTCCTCGCCAGTCTCGTGTTCCTCACCCTCGGGTCGGCAACGGGCGCGCAAGAACGACCGCAACTCGTTCCCGCCAAAGACGCGGACATCAGCTACAAAATTACGCGGCCAAATCAGCCCGCGATTGTCGAGCGTCGGCGGTGGCTCGCCGGCGAACACCTCGAGCGGGTGGACGGTCCCGACAAATCCACCACGATCTTCGATCGCAACAAGGGCGAAATTATTCTGCTCAATGCGGCGAAGCGGACGTTCCGCAAACTGGAAGGCAGCGGCCGTCGGCCGCCGGAACCGGGGGCGGGAGTAGTTTTGCGGCGCGGCGCCGAGCTGGTCGTCGCCGGATTGCACTGCAGCGAATGGACTTGGACCGAGGATATCGAGACTCACACGGTGTGTGTAACGCCTGAAGGGGTCCTGCTTCGCTTGGTGATCGACGGTCGCACGATCATTGAAGCGCGTTCCGTCCATTTTGCGCCGCAGAAAGCAGAACTGTTTCAGGTGCCGCCGAATTACGCGCCCGCGCTCGCGCCGGAAGGCGCGCCCGAGCCATAAAACTTCGCTGCCGGCGTACGCTGTCATAATGCATCCACTCGTCGCCTTGCAGTGACGGTGAAAAGCGCTCATTGTCCGCACGGGGCGTGGATCCGTGGGCTGGCTCAGTGTCATCGCGTGCCGGCTAGTTTTTCATTAGTTGGAGCGCATCCGTTTCGTGCCGGCGCCAGCGAAGCTTACGCGCAGACACAGCGGCCGCCGAAGATTTGGCGTGGTGCGGCTTTTAGGCGCAATGGCCAGTATCGCGGTCGCCCTTGGCGTGGCCGCATGCGCCGTCGGCCCCAATTACACTGCGCCTGAGCCGCCGCTGCCGCAAAGCTTCGTCGCCGCGCGAGAACGCCAACGATCACCGTTCCGATCACATTGCCGCAACGACGAAATGGTGGCGCACGCTCCACGACCGCGAGCTGGATTCGCTGATCGATCGCGCAATTGCCAGCAGTCCCAGTTTGGAGATCGCTCTGCAACGGCTGCAGCAGGCTCGCGCACAGGAGGCGATGATCATCGGCGCTGCTCTGCCAATGGCGGAAGGAAGCGAGGGTGGTGGAATAGGAACCGGCAGCGATATGGGCCGAGGCCGTGCCGCGCAAAGCCTCGTTTCCGCGGAAACCGGCACCGGCGTTTCCCAGGTGACAAACCTCGCCGGCTTTGACGCGGCCTGGGAGATCGATGTTTTCGGGAAATACCGCCGCGCCATCGAGGCGGCGCAATATGACGTCGACGGCCGCCGCCGCCGCACGGAACGTGGTGCTCGATTTCACTCGTCGCCGATGTGACGCGTGCCTACCTCGATCTGCGCGCCCTGCAAATGCAGGTTGCCGTGTTGCGCAAGGATATCGAGGTCGCGCAAAAATACCTGGATTTTGTGCAGGAGCGTTTCAACCGCGGCATCACCAACGAGCTCGATGTTACTTTAGCGCAGCGCGAATTGGCGCAGCTCCAGTCGCAGATCGCGCCGCTGACGGCGCAGATCAATGCCGCGCGTTATGTCATTGCCGTTTTGATCGGCGAGTTTCCGGAGAATTTGGGCTCCGAGCTGACGAGGCCCGGAATGCTTCCGGCTTTGCCGGGACGGATCCGGTCGGGTTTGCCAATCGAATTGTTGCGTCGTCGGCCCGACATTGCCGAAGCTGAGAGCGCACTGGCGAGCGCGACGGCGGCGATCGGTGTCGCTACGGCCGATTTGTTTCCCCGCGTGGCTTTGATCGCCTCTGCGGGAAATCAGTCGGCAATTGGCGGTGTTCCCATCAATCCGATCTGGTCGGTCGGGCCGGGAGTGCTCGCGCCAATTCTTGACTTTGGCCGACTTGATGCGGCCGTAGAGAAGGCCGACTACCGCGCGCGGGAGCTGCTTTTCAACTACAAGCAAACCGTGCTCGACGCAGTGCGCCAGGTCGATACGGCAGCCGACGCGTATGCCGCTCAACAAGCTCGGCTGCGTCACTTGGCCGATGCTCTGACCGCGGCGCGTAAAGCGGTCGACTTGGCGACCGAGCGTTTCGATCGCGGCTTGATTGATTCACTCAACGTGATCGATGCGCAGCGGCAGGAATACGAAATCGAACGAGCAATATGTTTCCGCCCAGGCCAATGCTGCCGAGCAATTGGTGACGCTGTACAAATCGCTCGGCGTCGGCTGGGAAGATTACCAAATCTTCCCGCCGATTCGGCCGCCGCTGCCGGCCATCGCCGCCGCCTTCCGCAGCTTATTAGCCCCAAACGTCGCGCCGTAATCCCTTCCGCGCGTCGCGGAGCCATGAGCCGCGCGCGATTTCATCCCCGTCGCGCGAATTCGATTGTTGCCTTTCTGCCACTGGCCCCGTGATTCCGCTGTGAAAAGCGGCCTAATCGAGCCTCGTGAACCCTGCGTCATCCCATCGTCATCCGCCAAAAATAGAGGAGGAATGGGCCTTTTTCTAAAGGGCCGAGGGGCTCGCAGAGAAGGTAAGAGCCGAAGGGCTCGTGGAGCTGGAGGGGTTATGATCGTCAAGCGGAGAGCGTTTTTCCTATTGGCCGGCATGGCGTTAGGGGTCTCCCTGACGTCCGCCCCGGCATTTGCTGCGGACATGGACGCGATGGTGACGAAGGCGCCTCCTTATGTGGTGGCGCCGGCGGCCGTCGGGCCGCACCTTGCAACAGCGTCGGCGGCTTTTTTCTGACCGACTGTCAGTTGCTCTGGGGCACCGTGCGGCTCTACGGCACCGTCGATTTGGGTGGCACTTACCAGACCCATGGCACGCCATTTGATCCGAACTTCCCGACCGGCGCGAGTTACCTGCTTGGCGCGGGCGGAACGGGTGCGACCAACCGCACGCCGGGATTTGGTCTCGGCCCTAACGCGCCTGAGCCAGTCGGTCATCGGCATCAGTACAAAAGAGCCACTGGCGCCGGGCTGGAATTTTGTCACCGTCAACGAACTGGCCTTCGACCCTTATTCGGCGTTGCTGGCCAACGCGCCGGCAGCTTTGGCTGTTGCCAAAGGCACCGCGCAAAATACCGAAGCCTTGCCGTTCGATTCGAGCCGGTGGGGATGGCTCGGCGCGCAGAACTTTATCGGCGTGAGCAATACGGCATTGGGAACGCTGACCTTCGGCCGGCAAAACGCGTTGGAGACCGACGGGGTCAACGCCTACGACCCGATGGGCGGCGCGTACGCGTTCTCGCCGATCGGCTATTCCGGCAAGGCGGCCGGCGGCGGCGACACCGAAGATGCACGCTGGACCACGGCGTTCAAGTATCGCGTCAACATCGGCGACTTCCGACTTGCCTTGATGGGGCAGCCGGTCGGCGGACCCAAGGCCGGACTGGATGCCTACAATCCGAACAACGGCGCGATCTCCGGCGATATCGGCGGCGACTTCAAGAATCTGTTCGGCGGGCCCGGCGTTCTCTCGCTCGATGCCATCGGCACTTACGAGCGGGATGCGGTCAACATTTCGATGATGTATCCCGGCCAGGTCCTGAACGCGGACGGCACTCCGATCACGTTCCCGGCGACCGGGGCGAACAAGGCGACGCTCTCGGACCAGACGGCATTCATGGCGCTGGCCAAATACAGCTTCGGGTCTTGGGGTGCTCCCGCTGCACCCATCGTGGCCAAAGGGCCCATCGTCCCGTCCGGCCCGGTTGGCGTCCCCCTGACGATTTATGCTGGCTACGAGTGGATTCAGTTTGCCAGCCCCAGCGATCCGCAAAACAACTTCCACGATGACGGCTACTTGTTTTTTGACCCCACAGCGCTAACCGGCGGCCATGGTTCGGTGGCCAGTGTCAATCTGACATCGATCAATAACAATGCGTTCAACGCCCTGTGCGGTACCGGCGGCGGCTGCAAGGACGAGATCTTTCAGATCTTTTGGGTTGGTGCCAAATACGGCATCACTAGGGATCTGGATATCATTGGCGCGTACTACGAGTACTTCCAGAGCCAGTACACCAACAACGTCGGCAACGTTTGCGCGATCCCGGCCGCGCACTCGCAATGCGCTGGCAATTTCTATGTAGGATCGGCGGTTCTCGACTGGCGCTTCCTGCCAAAGTGGGACGCGTATATCGGTGTCATGTATTCGGCCGCTACGGGTGGCATTGCCAACGGCGATATCACCACCAACAACCTTGCCACAACGGGTGGTGTCCGCTTCCGGTTCTAAAAAGCGGCATATCCTGTTCGCCTAACATGCGCGAAGCGCCGCCCTTCAGGGGCGGCGCTTTCGTTTTTGCGGTGCGGCTTTCGAACGTCCGCCCGTGAGTCATATTTGCCACACCTCCGGATAAACTTTGACTTTGCCAAAAAACCGAGCAAAAAGAGCGACTTCGACGCTGTTCCTTTCCGTGCATGGCATCGACCCTTGAATCCCAAGGGTATATACAGGCTGACTGGAAGGGGTAGGTCGAGTTGCGCGGGGCGGTTTTGACGGCCTGCCAGGGGGTTATCGAGTAGCCGACGGTGAAGACGAGGTAACATGCCGTCGTTGATAGAGCGAACGGGCCTATTCCTGCTGGTTTGCTGCGCAGCGGCTTGTCTCAATCATGCCGCGGCCGCGACTGAATTGAATTACTTGCCCGCGCCGTCGTCGGCTCCCGACAAGCCAGGTTGGGCCGGGTTTTACTTCCGGGACAAATCGCCTGCGGCTCCCAGTACTGCGCCTTGGAATGTGCTGGACTTGGCGTCCAAGGGATTTGCTTCGCCGAATTTGGTCACGCCGCCGATCAACGACAACTTCGGCTATAATTTCCAGTCCGGGAATTTGGTATTCGGCCTGGAGGGCTCTCTGGCCGCGGCCAATTTCGACGGCAAGTTTACCAGCCCGTACCTTCCGGGCACGGGCGCATGGACGCCGAATATGAATTGGCTCGGCACTGTGACCGGGCGCGTTGGGTACTCGTTCGGTCAGTGGCTGCCGTACGTCAAAGGAGGCTTCGCTGCGGCCGACGTCGGATCGCCGTTGCAGGGCGCGCCGACAGGAGGGTTCTCGCAAGGAACGGAAGTCGGCGGTTGGACCGGTGGTATCGGCCTCGAATACCAAATCTCTCCCAAGCTCTCGCTTGGGCTTGAATATCTCTATACTGATCTGAGTGCCGGCATCGGTGGCGCGCCCGGTGGGGCGGCCCTTACCGGATCGCCGGAAGTGTACTCAACGGCTTTGAAATCCCAGAGCTTGCTGGGGCGGCTCAACTACAAAGCGGGCTGGTAGCAAAGCTCAAGAGTGCTTGCAGTTCACTGTGCCGATCCGGCCGACTGCCGCGCACTTTCGCAATTCTCGACGAACTTGACGATCTGGTGCACGAGCTCGCCCTGCAGCAGCGGCGCGTGTCCTTGATCCGGCACCTCGATCACGTCCATCTTGCTGCGACGGGCGCGCATGGCTTCGACGGTCTCGGCCGACAGCATGTCGGAATTCGCGCCGCGGATAACCAGCATCGGCACGTTTGCCAACGCATCGAATTCATTCCAGAAGGCCGGCATTGGTCCCTCGACGTCGATGCCGGCAAGAGCCCGCGCGATGCCAAGGTCGTAAGCCGGCTTGAGCGTGCCGTGTTTCATTTGCCACGTCAGCCGCGCGCCGGCCATCCATTGATCGGCGGTCAGCTTCGGAAAGTGTGCGCCCATCAAGTCGCTAAGTACTTTTGCGCCTTCCTCGAAACTGCGCGGATGCGGCAGTTTGCCGAGATAGCCTTTGATGCGCGCCATGCCCTTGGCCTCAGACACCGGGCCAATGTCGTGAAGCACGACACCGGCTATGGCGCTCGGGTAGGCGACAGCGCACAGCATCGTCAGCACCCCGCCGCGTGAACTGCCGATAAAGATCGCGGGCCCCACGCCAAGCTGGATAAGGATGCCAACGATATCGCCGAGTTCGACCGTGCAATTGTAATTGGTGTGATCGGGGTCGTGGTCGGAATCTCCGCGACCGCGCGAGTTGATCGCCACCACGTGCCGTGCCGGCGAGCCGAATGCGAGCGCCGGGGCGAGTTCGTGAAAGTCGGCGACGCTGCGGGCGAGCCCTGGAAGGCAAACCACCGGCATTCCCGGCGCCTCGCGCGAGCCGTATTCCTTGACGTGCAGCCGCAGGCCGTCCGGCGCCGTGACCCACATGCTTTTGCCGGGGTGACGCTCGGCCGCTTCCGGGTGCCGCGCCAATTGAGCAGATTGCTTGCTCATGTCTGCCGCCCTTGCCTGCCTCACGTATATGTTAGGAGGCGGGTCATAAAAGCGACATTAATGGTCAAGCGGGCGCCAGCGCAACCGGGAAAACTTTTTGGTCAGTAAGAAGGCGGAATGGAGCCTGCCGGCGACCTAGCCGCCCCGCCGCAGGTCAGCCTCGATCAGGAGCCTCGGGTCGTTTCCGAGCCGGGCGCGATAAACCTGCATGTTCTCAATGACACGCTGCACGTAATTGCGCGTTTCAGCGATGGGGATGCGTTCGATCCAGTCAATCGGATCGACTTTCGGATCGCGCGGATCCCCGTACTGCTCGATCCATTCTTTCGCCCGGCGCGGGCCGGCGTTGTAAGCGACAAAGGCCAGCACATAAGATCCGCGCCAGCTGGCGATGTCGTTTCCAAGCTCGGCGGTTCCGATCTGTGCGTTGTAGACAATGTCGCCCAATAGGCGATGCCGGTCGAACGAAACGTTGAAGCGCTTTGCCGTGTCGCGGCCGGCTTCGGGCGTAACCTGCATCAAGCCCAGTGCGTTGGCGCTGGAAACCACCTTGGGATTGAAAGCGCTTTCCTGCCGCACAATCGAATAGACCACGCACGGCTCGACGTGCGGTCCGATCTGCTCGTAATTCGGCACACCAAAGTTTGGAAACGCATAATGTTCGAGCGGCAGACCGTGAGAGAGCGCCGTCTTGCCGATCAGCAATGCAGTGCGAGCGTCATTGTGATGAGCCGCGATCTCGCCGAGCAGGGTCAACGCGCCCGCGTCCGTCGCCTTGTCGGCAAATTCAACCGCCATGACGGCGGCCAAGTCGCGTTCGTCGATCGCATATAAAATCTCGAAAGCGCGCGCGACTTCCAGGTGCCTGGCTTCCGCGGGCGGTTCAGGCGGATTACGCAGCGTAACCGCGTCGATGCCAAGTCGCGCGCGCGCCAGCTGCCCGTAATATGCCGTCGGGTAGCGCGCGGCTTGTTCGTAATAAGCACGCGCTTCCGTCCCGCGGCCCAACGCCTCGGCAGCGCGGCCTTGCCAGTAATCGGAACGCGCCAGCGTGATTGGGTTGATGACCCCATCGGCAATTCGCGCGAAATGGGTCAGCGCCAGCGAGGGTTCACGAAGAAAGCGCAGCGCGATCCAGCCGGCAGTAAAATGTTGGTCGGCGCGATAGTTCTCGCCCGCCGGCGTCGCTGCGCCGTTGGCGACATCGTAGGCGCCCTTGTAGTCGCCGGTGTCGAGCAGTTTGCGCGCGATCAAACGTCGCTCGACCCACCACTGATCGACATCGCCGAGACGCTCCGGCTCACGCGGTGCGGCAAGCGTCAGGTGGCCGGCCTCGGCGATTTTCTCCGAACGACGAAGCCACTGGATGCGGCTGAGCATGTAGCCCGCGTCGCGTTGGGCCTCCGCCGGCACCGCATCGAGCAGCCCCTTGGCTTTTGGCGATTTACTGATAACCGCAGATCGCGCTTTGGCGATGCTCAGCCCGACAGGGCCAAGTTGCCGCGCCGCGCGCAACCCGGCGTCTTCATCATCGACGTCGAAGCGCGCATCCATCCTCGCCTTGTCGTCGGCGGGCGTGATGAACTCGGCAAATATCTCGCGCGCCTGGCCTTCGACGTCGGCGGAAAAGCCGTCCTTGCGCCAAGCGAGCCGGACCATGGCCTGGGCGCCGGCACGATCGCCCTGCGCGAGCAGCGCGCGCGCGAGGGCCAATCGGCCTCTCCCGGTCGACGGGGGATCGGATGCGAAAAACGCCACGACAGAGCGGGGCTCGGCTTGCTGTTGCCAAAGCGCCGCTTCCGCGCGCCGACGTAGCGCCGTTATTCCGGGCCAGCTCGGATTTGCCGCGACGAAGGCGGCGTAGCGGGGAAAGTCCAGATCAGCTTCGTCGCTGCGCAGGATCATCCACTCGACGAGCTTGCGGGCGAGCGGATCTGTAATGGTGCTTTCGATGGTGCTGGCCTGCTCAGTTCGTCCTTTGTGAACGAGGTCGGCGGCTTGTTTGACGGCAGCCAGATCGAGAGGTGACGTTGCCGCTGTCGCCGCCATGGCCAACGGTGGCGAATATCGCGGCCGGGCCGCGGCGGCGGGAAGGGTGGGCGCGGGTATTGCCGCCGGTGGTCTTGCGGGGTCCGCTGCGCGAGGTTCAAGAACGCCGGACGGCGGAATCGCTACGGTGGTCGCGGTTCGTTGCGGCCGGTCGGCGCGAATCGTTGGCCGCGGCCGCGGCAACGGGACATCGCGGCCGAGCGGCGTTGCCACGGCTTGACCGGCCAACAGGCCGCCCGCCGCCAAAACAAATATCAGCCGAATGGCCGTCAATGTCCGGACCCTCCTGGCCCAGCCCCAACCGAGGGCGCCGTCCCCGGTACTCTCTTTGAAGGACAAGATTGAACAATTGCTAATGCTCGCCCGCAAGCAACGTAATCGGCGATTAACACGGCGAAAGGTGGGCGCGCCAAAGTTTCGCACGGCGCGGGCGCAACCCAGGAGGAACTTGGTATGAACAGCTGAAAAGGGCTTTCAAGGGCCCGCACCAACCGATATCTATCGTCACGGTAAGCGCGGCGCGCTGACGCAGCCGCTCGTCCGTGTTCGCAAGGCCCGTGTCATGACCGCCAAGACCAATTTCCGAGGTTCGTTCGTTGCGCTCGTCACGCCGTTCAAGAACGGCTCGCTCGACGAAAAGGCGTTTCGCGAACTGGTCGACTGGCAGATCACCGAGGGCACCAAGGGGCTCGTGCCCGTCGGCACGACCGGCGAGAGCCCAACGCTCTCGCATCAAGAGCACGCCGACGTCGTCAAATGGTGCGTCGAGCAAACGCGCGGGCGTGTGCCGGTGGTTGCAGGCGCGGGCTCGAATTCGACCAAGGAAGCGATTGCGATGGCGAAGCACGCCGAGGAAGTCGGCGCCGACGCCGTGCTGGTTGTCACGCCGTACTACAACAAGCCGACGCAGGAAGGTCTTTATCAGCACTTCAAAGCGATCAATGACGCCATCGGCATCCCGATCATCGTCTACAACATCCCGCCGCGTTCGGTGATCGACATGTCCGTCGAAACCATGCAGCGGCTCTTCGAGCTGAAAAATATCGCCGGCGTGAAGGATGCGACCGCCAATCTGGCGCGCGTTTCACAACAGCGCGCGGCCATGGGGCCCGAATTCAACCAGCTCTCGGGCGAAGACGCGACCGCACTCGGCTTTAACGCCCACGGCGGCCATGGATGCATTTCGGTCACGGCAAATGTCGCGCCGCGGTTATGCGCGGAGTTCCAGAATTCCTGCCTTGAAGGAAATTACGCCGCCGCGCTTCGGCTCCAGGACAAATTGATGCCTTTGCACAGCGCGTTGTTCATTGAAACCAGTCCGGCACCGATCAAATACGCGTTGTCCCTTGTCGGCAAGTGCAGCGAGACGGTGCGCTTGCCGATGGTGCCGGTGAATGAGAAGACGCGCGCGGCTGTGCGCGAAGCCATGGTGCATGCCGGTCTGGTAAATTAAACTGAGCGAGCGGCCGGCAGCCGAGGGCGGTTCTAATCAAGAGATTGACGACGAATGAGCATAAGTTCAGGAGGGCATAGTGTTTGAGGAATTTAAAAAATTCGCTATGCGGGGCAACGTCATCGATCTGGCGGTCGGTGTCATTATTGGCGCCGCCTTCGGTGCGATCGTCAATTCTTTGGTCAGTGACCTCGTCATGCCGCTCATTGGCGCGGCCACTGGCGGCCTCGATTTTTCCAATTATTTTCTTCCGCTCTCGTCGAAAGTGAACGCGAGCTCACTGGTCGAGGCCAGGAAGCAGGGTGCGGTTTTTGCCTGGGGCAACTTTCTCACCATCTGCATCAATTTCATCCTCATCGCTATCGCCTTGTTCCTGGTCATCAAGGGCATCAATCGGATGAAAGCGCCGGAAAAGCCGGCTACCCCGGCGGGGCCGTCTCAGGAAGTCGTCCTCCTGACCGAGATAAGGGACGCGCTGAAGAGCCGTTAGCGCGGGGATCATGGCGGCGAAGCCGGAAAGGAAACTGCGCGTCGTCGCCGACAACCGCAAAGCGCGCTTCAACTACTTCATCGACGAAACGATGGAGACGGGCGTCGCGTTGACCGGTACCGAGGTGAAGTCGCTGCGCCAGGGCAAAGCGACCATCGCCGAATCGTATGCCGACGCACGCGACGGCGAAATCTGGTTGATCAACGCCAATATTCCGGAATACCTGCAAGCGAATCGCTTCAACCACACGCCCAAACGCCCGCGCAAGCTCCTGCTGCACCGCCGTCAGATCAACAAGCTGATCGGGGCGGTGGAGCGCGAGGGCATGACGCTGATCCCGCTGAAGCTTTATTTCAACGAAAAGGGCCGCGCCAAGCTCGAGCTCGCTCTCGCACGCGGCAAGAAGCTCTACGATAAGCGCGAGACCGAAAAAAAGCGCTCATGGGACCGCGAACGCGGCCGGCTGCTGCGGCAAAAAGGGTAAGCCATGCTTCCCGTAAGCCTCGACCATTGTGTCATTCACGTCACCGACTGGCAGCGCTCGAACGCATTCTACGCCACCGTGCTCGGCGCCGAGCTTGTCGAGCGGCCGGTCGGCTATGCCTACCGGTTCGGCGACCGCCAGCTCAACGTCCATGGTCCGGGGGTCACTCCGGCAGAGGTGGCGCTGCTTCCGGTCGCGCCCGGCAATAGCGATCTCTGTTTCGAGTGGCACGGACCGATCGCCGACGCGATCTCGCATTTGCAACGCTGCGGGGTGGCCATCGAGCGCGGTCCGTTGCAACGCTTCGGCGCTAAAGGCGAGGGGACCAGCGTCTACTTTCGCGATCCCGACGGATCGCTCATGGAGTTTATGTCCTACACCGGAGCCACAGTAACCCAGGCGCGTGAGGCATCTGGGAGGCACGACCCGACGCACCTGCCGAGCGACATTCCGGCACCACAGGACGATGGTGGGGCGCGCCACCTCACCGGCATGAAGCTGCCCGATATTGCCTTGCCTGCGACGCAGCGTGGCGCGTTTGATCTCGCACAATTACCGGGCCGCACTGTCGTCTACATTTATCCCCGCACCGGAGTGCCGGGGGTCGACCTGCCGCCCGGGTGGGACGACATTCCCGGCGCGCGGGGCTGTACCCCGCAATCATGTAGTTTCCGCGATCATTTTGCCGAGTTGAAGGATTTGGGAGTTGACCACGTCTTCGGCCTGTCGGCCCAGGACACCGCATACCAGCGCGAGGCAGCGGAGCGCCTGCACCTGCCGTTTCCGGTTCTGTCGGACCACGAGCTTAAATTCACGCATGCGCTGAGGCTTCCCACCTTCCAGATTGCCGGCATGACGCTGATCAAGCGCATGGTGCTTGTCGTCGACGGCGGCGTGATCACCAAAGTGTTCTATCCAGTCTTTCCGCCCGATAAGAGCGCTGCCGAAGTTGTTGCCTGGCTTCGTCAGACCGGCTCTGCACGTCAATAGCAACGCGATTTCAGGAGGACACGATGTCGAAGTTCATTGTTGCTCCGCACTTCCGTTTGCAGGAGTGGGTCGCCGAAGAGAAGGATTATTTTGCCGCCGAGGGGCTGGATTACGAATTCCAGGAGACGATGGATTCAAGCTCGGCCGCCGGTCATCAGATCGGCAACAAAGTCGGCGCCTACCAGACGTTCGAGGCCGGACGCACCTGCAACGTCAGCGGCGCCTGCCACTGGACGGTGAACGTCGCGGCGTCGAACGGTCACGGCAAGCTTTACGCCGATTGCTATTCGGTCTCGCCCTGCGGGGTGTTTGTGCCGCCGGGCTCGAAGGTACGTAATCCCGCCGATCTCGCGGACGTGCCGATTTCGGTCGGCTACCAGTCGGGCAGCCATTACGCCACCATCCAGGGGCTCGACCAATATCTCAAAGCCGAGCAGATTAAGCTGTCGTTTGCCGATGGTCTGTTGTTCAGCCGCATGGAGATGCTGATCGACGGCAAGGTGCCCGCGGCTTCGCTGTTCAGCGGGCCGTATTATTTCGCGGAGCAACTCGGCTTTCGCAAAATCATCGACACGACGTTCATGATGGCGGCGATGGTCACGGGAACGCCCGATCCGCAGGATGTCCGCAAATATTTCCGCGCGTTGCGGCGCGCGCAGCGCGACATCGATTTGCGACCGGAGCTTTACACGCACTACTACAAGAAGGAATTCCCGGCGCGCTTCCATGAGCAGATGGATACGCGGCGATGGGGCCCGGGCGAGCGCCTGGTGTTCGAGCCTTATTCAAAGCAAACGTTCGAGGAATCCTTTGCCTGGATCGAGCAGCACGGCATTTTCCCGCCGGGCGAAATGGGCAGCGGCCGATACGAAGCCGCGATTTTCACCGAAGCGGCGGAATAGCGTTAAGCCGGCGCATCGAGGTGCGACCGCACCTGCGCAAACACCTCGCGAAACATTTGCGGGGTGAGCACCCGCGTCGAGGTGTTGTAGCGCGAGCAGTGATAGCTGGCGAACAGGGTGAAAGGCCCCATCGGATAGGCGCGACCATGCGAAAACGCGTGCGCGCTGCGCTTTAAGTTTTGGGCGGTGATGAAAGTTTCGTGAGCGATGCGTCCCAGCGTCACGATGGCGCGGATATTGGTCATCTCCTCCAGCGTGGCACGGAGAAAATCACGACACGTGGCGATCTCCTGTGGCGTCGGTTTGTTCTCCGGCGGCACGCAACGCACAGCGTTGGTGATCCGGCAATCAATGAGGGTGAGGCCGTCGTTCGGACGCGCCGCGTAAGTGCCTTTGGCGAAGCCGAATTCCTTGAGCGTGGCGTAGAGGAGGTCGCCGGCGTAATCGCCGGTGAATGGCCGGCCGGTGCGGTTGGCGCCGCGGAGCCCCGGCGCGAGCCCCACAATCAACAGGCGGGCATCGACGGTCCCAAATGAGGGGACCGGAGCGTTGAACCACTCCGGCTCGTTTTTGCGCCAGGTGTCCCGGAAGGCCACCAGCCGCGGGCAGCGTGGGCAATCGCGGCCCGGCTCATCGCCGGCCGGTGCGGCGGGGCCTATCGCGGCCATCGCGGCCCGCTATTCTTCGTCGAATTCCTCTTCGACCTCGAGCTCGACGCGCTGGCCGGTGGTGCCGCGCTGCAAGAATTGCGGTGTATGGCGCGGAGGCTCGCGGCCTTCGCGCGGCTCTCGCGCCGGACGTTCGGAAGGATCGCGTCCGATTTTGTTTTGCAATTCGACGATATCGACGAACTGGTCCGCTTGGCGGCGCAGCTCGTCGGCGACCATCGGCGGCTGAGTCGAGACAGTCGATACAACGACCACGCGGACGCCGCGCCGTTGCACCGCCTCGACCAGCTTGGTGAAGTCGCCATCGCCCGAGAATAGCACCATCTGATCGATATGCGGGGCGAGTTCCATGGCATCGACGGCAAGCTCGATATCCATGTTGCCTTTCACCTTGCGGCGGCCGGTCTGATCGACAAACTCCTTCGTGGCCTTGGTGACCACGGTGTAGCCGTTGTAATCGAGCCAATCGATCAGCGGGCGGATTGAGGAATACTCCTGATCCTCGATAACGGCGGTGTAGTAGAACGCGCGCAACAGATAGCCGCGCGATTGGAACTCGCGCAGCAGCCGCTTGTAATCGATATCGAAGCCGAGCGACTTTGCCGTGGCGTAAAGGTTCGCTCCATCGATAAATAGGGCAATCTTTTCGGCCTGGATCGACATGGGGTCTCTCGATACGTCAGTCGTTATCAAACCGGATGACTAGCAATGCCGGCAAAATGTTGCGGGCTTGATGAACGCGTTCGTCGTTCGCAAATGCAATACGCGCGTAAAAAGACGAAAGTGCGTTGCTGTCACAAATCACTACTAACTTTTTGCGCGGGCACCAAGCAGGAACCATATGTCGCAAGAACATCCCGGCCCCGCGCTGCGGCAAGCCGTCGCGGAAATAACATCCGGGCAATTACAAACGCCGCTGCCAGGTTCCCGCGCGTCGGCGCATGACCCGGCGGCGTGTTAATGAATCAAGCCGGACACGTGGGGCTAAGCTCCTTTGCCCCTTGCACTTCCAAGCCTATGGCGATACCTACCCCACGTCAGGGAACCGATCCCGAGGCCGATAACGGCTGTCGCCCGCCCGGCGCATTAATTAGAGCACCACTGGAGCACGATTTATGGCCCGCGTTACCGTCGAGGATTGCATCGACAAAGTCGAAAACCGCTTCGATCTCGTCTTGCTGGCGAGCCACCGGGCGCGCCTGATCTCCTCGGGAGGCCAGATCGCCGTCGAGCGGGACAACGACAAGAACCCGGTCGTCGCGCTCCGCGAGATCGCCGACCTGGCGGTTTCGCCTGAGGACCTCAAGGAAGAGCTGGTTCATTCCCTGCAGAAATACGTCGAGGTTGACGAGCCCGAGCCCGAAGGCTTGCCGTTGATTGGCGCGCCCGGAACCGGCATCGACGCCGACGACACCGAGGTGACGACCGACAGGATGAGCGAGGAAGAATTGCTCAAGGGGCTCGAAGGTCTGACACCCCCGGAGAGCCAGCCCGAGCCGGATACCGACGTCGACGCTGAAGAAGACTGACCGGCGTCCCGCCGTCTAGCCGGCCGCGGCCCACGTCTCCGCGACGTATTCCCAGTTGATCAGGTGGTCGACGAACGCCTTGAGGTAGTCGGGGCGCCGGTTTCGGTAATCGATATAATAAGAGTGCTCCCAGACGTCGCAGCCAAGGATCGGCTGCGCGCCGTGCACGAGCGGGCTTTCGCCGTTTGCGGTCTTCATCACGCTGATCTTGCCGAATTTTACCGCGAGCCAGCACCAGCCTGAGCCGAACTGGGTGGTTCCAGCCTGGATGAATTCGTCTTTCATCCGCGCTACCGATCCGAGATCGGCGATAATTTGCTTTTCCAGCTTGCCGGGTATGCGGTCGCCACCGCCGCCCGGTTTCATCCATTTCCAGAAGTGGATGTGGTTGTAATGTTGGCCCGCGTTGTTGAACAACGCGGCGTTGCCGAAGAACGAGCTTTTGACCACGTCCTCGAGTGGCTTGTCCTCCAGGCCGGTCCCTTTCAAGAGATTGTTGCCGTTGTTGACGTAAGCCAGGTGATGTTTGTCGTGGTGAAATTCCAGCGTCTCGCGTGACATGTAAGGCGCGAGCGCGTCGTAAGCGTAGGGCAAGTCCGGCAGGGCAAACGGCATGACGTTCTCCTCCATGGCGCGGGGGAAGGTTAAAGAGTCAGCATAGCAAGAGGGCTGCCTCAACAGCGAAGATCGCTCCCGATCCTGTCAGGGTCTTGCCTCACCGCAGGGCGGAGCGGGGCGGCTTGCCAGAATTCGGCCGATCCCTCAGATTGCGTCCCCATAAGAGAAAAAAGGATTTTCGGCCATGCGCCGGAATCCGCGTAGGGAAGGAAGGGCTCATGAAGCCTCCCGTATTCGACTACGAGAGGCCACCGACGCTGCGCACCGCGCTCGAGGCGTTATCGCGCCACGGCAGCAAGGCCAAATTGCTGGCCGGGGGTCACAGCCTCATTCCGTCACTCAATCTGCGGATGGTTTCGCCGGCAAGGCTTATCGATGTAAGCCGGCTCACTGAGCTGCAGTACATCGTCGAAGAATACGGACAGATCCGGATCGGCGCGCTGACGACGCATAATACGATTTTGCGCTCACCTATCGTCGCCGCCAACTGCCCGATAATGACCGAGGCGTATGCGCACGTCGCCAATCATTCGATCCGCAACCACGGCACCATTGGCGGCAACCTCTGCCACAACGATCCGGCTTTCGAGATACCGCTCATTGTCGTGCTGACCGGCGGGTCGATGATTGCGCGTAGCGCACGTTCAACGCGCACAATCGCTGCGGACAGATTCTTCAAGGCGCCGTATGCCACCGACCTGTCCTCGGAGGAAATGCTCACCGAAATCCGCGTTCCGCGTCTTCCCCCTGGGCACGGCTACGCATTTCTCGAGATCAGCCAGCGCTACGGCGACCGCTCTCTCATCGCGGCGGGTTGCCTGCTCACGCTTCGTTACGGCAGCTGCCGGGACGTGCGCATCGGCATCCGCAACGCCGTCCATAATGTCTTTCGGCTCGGTTCCGCGGAGGCGAAGCTCGAAGGCAAGACGCTTTCCGCTGCTTTGATTGATGCGGCGGCCGAAGCTGCTGCCGCGGAACTGACACCGGCGGGTGATTTGCACGCTGACGAGGCGTACCGGCGCGATTTGGCAGCAACGCTTACCAGGCGGGTGCTTCGTATCGCCTGCGCGCGCGCCGGCCAGCCGCTCGACGGATGACCGGCGATGGATGACGTCGAGATCAACGTCACAGTGAATGGCCGGACCTTCAAACGGCGCGTCGAGCCGCGACTACTGCTGACGGATTTCGTCCGCCACGAAATTGGATTAACCGGCACCCACGTCGGTTGCGAAAATGGCGTTTGTGGCGCCTGCACCGTGCTGCTCGACGGCTTGGCAACCCGTGCCTGCTGTACGCTTGCGGTGCAGGCCGATGGCCGGCGCATCGAAACGGTCGAGTCGCTCGGGCGCCTCAACAATCTCAGCCCGTTGCAGCGCGCATTCTGGGAAATGCACGGCCTGCAATGCGGCTACTGCACGCCTGGAATGTTGATGCTGATGACGGAACTGCTGCGCGAGAATCCGAATCCCGACCGGGACACCATCCGCGCGCGGCTGAACGACAATATCTGCCGCTGCACCGGGTATGAGGACATCGTCAATTCGGTCGAGCGCGCTGTGGAGTTGATGCGGGCCGAAGGTCCGGCACGCTGATGGCCGAAGCCGGCAAAATCTTATCGCCGCCGGCCGGGCGGCAAAAGGAGCGGCCCGATCAGCGGCTCAATGTCATCGGCACGCGCATGCTGCGCAAGGAGGATCCGCGTTTCCTCATCGGCCGCGGCCACTTCATCGACGATCTTGAATTGCCGAACATGGCGCATGCCGCGGCGTTGCGAAGCCCGCACGCGCATGCGCGCATCAAATCGATCGACGCCAGCGCGGCGCGCGCGCTGCCGGGCGTCATTTGCGTCATTACCGGCGAGGAGGCGGCGCAGAGAAACGCGACCCATTGCCATGTTTTGCCAACCCTCCTGTCGAGCAGCGCTGTCTGGCGCTCGGGAAAGTCCGCCATTTCGGCGAGCCGGTGGCGTTGATCGTTGCCGACACTCGTTACATCGCAGAAGACGCCGCCGCCCTGATCCGTGTCGAATACGAACCGCTGCCGGCGGTTTCCGACATGATGGAGGCGATCAATTCGCGCGGCGATGCGGTGCTGCATCCGGAGCGCGGGCCCGACAATGTCGCGGAACATCGCAATTACACGTTTGGTCCAGTGGAGCAGGAATTCGCGGCTGGCGGCGCACGTCGTCAAGCGCCGGCTGCGCTGGGCGCGCTCAGGCGGGCAGCCGTTGGAAACCGCTGGCGCGGTGGCGAGCTACGACGAGGGCTCCGGAAAATTCACCATCCACGTCAACGGCTCGATGTACAATTACATCGGCTTTACCATTGCGACGGCGCTCAAGGTCGCCAGCCATCAAGTCAACATCGTGCCGGCCGATGCCGGCGGCAGTTTCGGCAGCAAGCTTTTTCTGCACAAAGTTTCGGTGCTCGCGGCTTTAGGCGCAAGAGCGAGCGGCCGCCCGGTCAAATATATCGAGGACCGCATCGACAACATCACCGCATCCGACAATCACGGCTCGGATCGCACCTACGACGTTGAGCTGGCGCTGGATGCGGCGCACCGGATGACGGCGCTGCGCTACACAGGTCGTCGACGATTACGGCGCTTATTTTCAGTACGGGCTCGGCACCCACGGCAACGGATTTTCGCAGACCGTCGGGCCGTACCGCATCCGCGCGGTCGGCGCGGAAATCTATGCCGTGTTCACCAACAAGTGCCAGCAGGGCGCTTGTCGCGGCTTCGGCTCGGAAGTCACCAACTTCATGATCGAGCGCATTGTCGATGCGGCGGTGGAGGAACTCAACCTCGACCCGATCGCGTTCCGGCACGACAATTTCATCCAGCCGGATGAATTTCCGTACCAGATTCCGACTGGCAATCTCTACGACAGCGGCAATTATCCGGGCGCGCTCGAGATGGCGCTGCAAATGCTCGGCTATCAGGATTGGCGTGACAAACAATCAGCCGCCCGCACGCAGGGGCGATACGTCGGAATTGGGGTGGCAAGCTGCCAGGAAAAGGGCGTGTTCAGTGCGACCGAATTCTGGATGCTCAACCGCAGCCCCGGATTTGCGCTGACCAGTTCGCCGGAGAGCGCATCCGTCAAGATCGACCCGACGGGAAAGGCCGTCATCTCGCTGCACGCGCCGTGTTGGGGCAATAGCCCGGAAACGGTCGCGGCCATGGTACTCGCCGAGCAATTGACCGTAGATCCCGCCGACATCAGCATCACTTATTCCGACACCGATCACGGGCTTCCAGGAACAGGGCCAGGCGGCAGCCGCTACACGGTGATGATCGCCGGCGCTGTCACTGGCGCTGCGGCCATCCTCAAGGAAAAGCTGACGCGGATTGCCGGCCACATGCTGGAGGCCGCTCCGCACGACCTCGAATTTCGCCAGGGCAAAGTCGGCGTCAAAGGCGCGCCGGGACTTGAAGTCTCGATCGCCGAGATCGCCATGCAGGCGCACTTTTTCCGGCTATCGCTGCCGGACGATCCCGACGCTCACCAGCGGCCTCGACGCGAATTACACCTATGACCATCCGCTGGCGACGCTGCCCAGAGGCGACGGCGATTTCGGCATTTTCTATCCGATCATGGGCCACATGTGCCACATGCCGGTGGTCGAAGTTGATGCCGAGACCGGACAAGTCAGCTTTCTCGATTATGTCGCGGTGCACGATTGCGGCACCATGATAAATCCCATGACCGTCGACGGCCATGTGCGCGGTGGCACGGCGCAGGGTATTGGCACGGCGCTGCTGGAAGAATTTCGCTACGACACCAATGGCCAGCCGTTGAATACGTCTTTCACCGACTATTTGCTGCCGCGCGTCGGCAATGTGCCGCCGCAGGTGCGCATCGGACATCTGGTCACGCCGTCGCCGTATACCGAGTATGGCGTCAAGGGCGCGGGCGAGGGCGGCCGTATGGTGGCGCCGCCGGCCGTCGTCTCGGCGATCGAGGACGCGCTGCGGCCGCTCGGGGTGCGTATCGATACTGTGCCGGTTACTCCATCGCGGCTGCGGGCGCTGATCCGGGAAGCGCAGGCGAAACAGGGCCGTTAACGCTAAGTTTGCGAACCGCAGTGACTTTTGGATTGGGCGTGTCCGGTGCGGGCCGCTTGTGGCGCGGTGATTGCGTCATGATATCTTGGCGAAGGTGCTGCCGCTGGCCTTCCGGCGACCCGAGGTCTTAACTGATGGCGCGTTCTCCGATCGACTTGCCGCGGATGCAGAATCAGCCCCGCCTGCGAGTCGCGGTCGCGAACGCGCCAACCCTGGTACCCGTGGACGACAAGCCGGTACGCAAGCCGCGCAAACCGCGGCTGCTGCGCCAGTTCGAACTGGTCGACCGCGTCAGGCAATATAATCCCAAGACTGACGAGGATTTGCTGAACCGCGCGTACGTCTACGCCATGCGCGCGCACGGCGAGCAGAAGCGCGCGTCCGGCGACCCTTACTTCTCGCATCCGCTGCAAGTCGCGGCCATCCTGACCGACCTCAACCTCGATGATGCGACTATCGCAGCCGCGCTGCTGCACGACACGATTGAGGACACCGACGCCACCCGCGTCGAGATCGACCGCATCTTCGGCCATGACATTGGCACGCTGGTCGAGGGCCTGACCAAGCTGAAACGGCTCGATCTGGTGTCGAAGGAGGCCAAGCAGGCGGAAAACCTCCGCAAGCTGTTGCTCGCTATCGCCGACGATGTGCGCGTCCTGCTGATCAAGCTGGCCGACCGTTTGCACAACATGCGCACGCTCGAGTATCGGCCGCCCGAAGCGCGGCGGTTGACGGCGCAGGAGACGCTCGACATTTACGCTCCGCTCGCCGGCCGCATGGGCATGCAGGAAATGCGCGACGAGCTCGAAGACCTCGCGTTCCGCGAGCTCAATCCGGACGCCTACAAAGTCATTACCGAACGCCTCGAAGAGCTCGCTGCCCGCAGCAAATCGTGGATCGCGGAGATCGAGCAGCAACTCGCCAAAAAGCTAGCTGATGGTGGAATTTCCGCCGAGGTGAGCGGCCGCCGCAAACGCGCCTATTCGATATGGCGCAAGATGGAAAGAAAAGCCGTCGGGTTCGAGCAGCTCTCGGACATTTTCGGTTTTCGCGTGGTGGTGGCCAACGTCGCCGAATGTTATCGCGCGCTCGGCGTTGTTCACACCACGTGGCCGGTCGTTCCCGGCCGGTTCAAGGACTATATCTCCACACCCAAGCAGAACGATTACCGTTCGATCCACTCGACCGTGATCGGGCCCGGGAAGCAGCGCGTTGAGCTGCAAATCCGAACCCGCCAGATGCAGCAAATCGCCGAATACGGCATTGCCGCACACTCGCTCTATAAGGACGGGCTCGGATCGCCGACCGAAATGCTGTCGCGTGAGTCCAACGCCTATGCGTGGCTCCGCCGGACCATCGAGCTTCTTGCCGAAGGCTCGAACCCGGAAGAGTTTTTGGAGCACACCAAGCTCGAACTGTTCCACGATCAGGTGTTTTGCTTCACGCCGAAGGGCAAGCTGATTGCGCTGCCGCGCGGTGCGACGCCGATCGACTTTGCCTATGCGGTCCATACCGACGTCGGCAACATGGCGGTGGGCGCCAAGATCAACGGCAAGATCGGACCCTTGAGTTCGCCGCTGCAAAACGGCGATGAGGTTCAGATCCTCACCTCCAAGGCGCAAACCGCGCCGCCGGCGGCGTGGGAATCGATCGTGGCGACCGGCAAAGCGCGCGCTGCCATACGGCGCGCGACCCGCGCTGCCGTTCGCCACCAATATTCGGGGCTCGGACGGCGCATTGTCGAGCGGCTCTGCCAGCGCGCGAAAATCGCGTTACTCGGACGAGCAGCTCGAAGGCGCGCTGCCGCGGCTGGCGCGCGCTTCCATTGACGACGTCATGTCGGCTGTCGGCCGCGGCGAAATGAAAGCGTCCGACGTGGTGCGCGCGATGTACCCCGACTACAAGGATGAGCGCATTACGACCGGTCCCGCGAAAGCCGAAAGCGGCTGGTTCGGACTAAAGCGGGCAAAGGCCGTCAAATACAAGCTGCCGGAAACGGCGGAAAAGGCTCCGGCCATTCCGGTGCGCGGCATCAACGCCGACCTGCCGGTGCGATTTGCCCCTAATGGTGGCGCGGTGCCGGGTGACCGGATTGTCGGCATCACGACACCTGGGGAGGGGATCACCATTTATCCCATCCACTCCTCGGCGTTGAAGGAGTTTGAAGACCAGCCGGAGCGCTGGCTGGACCTGCGCTGGGATGTCGATGAAAAGATGCCGCAGCGGTTTCCGGCCCGGCTTGCGATTCAGTCCGTCAACGAGCCGGGCTCGTTGGCGCAAATTGCGCAAGTCATTGCCGAGCACGACGGCAACATCGACAATATCCACATGGCGCGACAGTCGCCGGACTTCACCGAGCTAACCATCGACCTCGAGGTCTATAACCTCAAGCATCTGACGTCGATCATTTCGCAGCTGCGCGCCAAAAAGGTGATCGCCAACGTCGAACGGGTCAACGGCTAGCGCGCGCCACGAAACATACGCATGATCTCCGTCACTCCCATCCGCCTCGGCGTCAACGTCGATCACGTCGCAACAGTGCGCAACGCGCGCGGCGGTAAGCATCCCGATCCGGTCAAGGCCGCGGAGATCGCGATCGCCGCCGGTGCCGACGGCATCACGGCACATCTGCGCGAAGATCGCCGCCATATCGTCGACGACGATGTTCTCCGGCTCATGGAGCGCATCAGTAAGCCGCTTAATCTCGAAATGGCGGCAACGCCGGAAATGTCGGCTATCGCGCGCAAGCTGAAACCACAGGCCGCCTGCATCGTTCCTGAGCGGCGCGAAGAGCGCACCACTGAAGGCGGGCTCGATGCCGCGGGACAGAAGGAGCCGTTGCGGCGCCTGGTCGCCGACCTCTCCGCGGCCGGCATCCGCGTATCGCTATTCATCGCCGCCGACCCGGCGCAGATCGAGGCTGCGGCAGCGATCGGTGCTCCGGTCATTGAGATTCATACCGGCGCCTGGTGCGATGCTCTCGCCGCGCGCGATCGCGCCGCTGCCGCGGCCGAGCGTGACCGGATCAGGCTTGGGGCGGAACTGGCGGCGAGCGCCGGGCTCGAAGTGCACGCCGGGCACGGTCTCGATTTCTCGACCGCCGAAGAAATTGCGTCCTTCCACCAGATCGCCGAGTTGAATATCGGACATTTTTTGGTGGGCGAAGCAATTTTCAGCGGTCTCGAAGTAGCCACACGCACCATGCGCGCGGCAATGGATCGCGGCAGAAGCCGGGCGGCTGGGTCCGCGCCATGATTCTCGGCATCGGATCGGACATCACCGATGTTCGGCGCATCGCCAAAGTCATTGAGAGGCATGGCGACCGTTTCATCAACCGGGTGTACACGCCGGGCGAACGGGCGAGGGCGGAGCGGCGGCGCAACCGCGTCGAAACCTACGCCAAGCGTTTCGCCGCCAAGGAAGCCTGCGCCAAGGCGCTCGGCACCGGATTGCGTGCCGGCGTGTGGTGGCGGGACATGGGAGTAGTGAACCTGCCTTCGGGCCGTCCCACCATGGAACTGACGGGCGGAGCCAAAAAGCGGCTTGAAGCCATCACGCCGGCAGGATACGAGGCGCGGATTGACCTTACTATCACGGACGAGGGACCAATGGCCCAGGCGTTCGTGATCATTTCCGCGGTCGCCATCGGCCGCTTGAAAGTCAACTGCCGTGCCGCTCCACTCGCACGGGTTTGATGAAAAATTCTTCACCTGCGGGCTCTTTCGGTAACCTCATGGCATCGCTAGCTAAATCCGATTGGTCGCGCCCGCGGCCAAACTTCGCGCGCAATTGCGTGGGTATGCCTCAGAGGTTACAAGATCGCGGGGGCGGATGAACGATAAGCCGGAACATAGGCCGATGAGCGTGCAAACCGGGACTAAACGGAAAGAAGGCGGATTTGCCGAAACCGTCCGCGTCATTTTTCATGCGCTGATTATCGCGCTCGTCATCCGCACTTTTCTGTTTCAGCCGTTCAACATTCCTTCCGGCTCGATGATTCCGACGCTGCTCGTCGGCGATTATCTCTTCGTTTCAAAATATTCGTACGGCTACACCCACTACTCGCTGCCGTTTTCGCCGCCGATCTTTTCCGGGCGCATTTTCGGGCAGCCGGTCGAGCGTGGCGATGTCGTGGTGTTTCGGCTGCCGAAGGATGATTCCACAGACTACATCAAGCGGGTGATCGGGCTGCCGGGCGACCACATCCAGATGATCGATGGCGTCCTCAACATCAACGGCGAGCCGGTCAAACGGCAGCGGATCGACGATTTCATCACCGACGACGATGGCGCGGTGCAGCGGGTCAAGCGTTTCCGCGAGACTTTGCCGAACGGCGTGACCTATACGACCCTCGACCTTACAGACAACGGTTTCTACGACAACACCCAAGTCTACACTGTCCCGCCCGGCGACTATTTCATGATGGGCGACAACCGGGACAATTCAACGGACAGCCGCGTGCTTAGCGCCGTTGGCTACGTGCCCTACGAAAATATAGTCGGTAAGGCGCAGATCATTTTCTTTTCGGTCAGGGACGGTGTCCATGCGTGGGAGTTCTGGCGCTGGCCCTGGACGGTACGTTGGAACCGGTTGTTGACCCTGGTCCGATGACCCGTCGGAGCAACGACAGACCTGTCGCTGCGCAGCAAGATTCCGCCATTACCGTCGCTTCGGCGATGGCCGAAGCCGGCAAGCAAGACGTCGCCAAACAAGCCATCGTCAAGCCAAAGGACAGGCGCCGGCGTCGCGGGGCGAGCGCGCTGGAAGACCGCATTGGGTACCGCTTCACGGATGCGGCGCTACTCGACAGCGCTCTCAGCCATATTTCGGCGCTGAAGGGGGCGCGCAATCGCGCCGCCAGCTATCAACGGCTCGAATTTCTTGGCGATCATGTCTTGGGTCTGGTCATCTCGGATATGCTGTTCCGCGCCTTCCCTAAGGCCGACGAAGGGGAATTATCACGCCGGCTTGCCGATCTCGTCCGCAAGGAGACCTGCGCCGAGATTGCGCGCGCTATCGAACTCGGCCCGGCGATCCGGCTTGGCGCTTCGGAGGCCAATGCCGGTGGTCGCACCCGGCCGGCAATTCTCGCAGACGTCTGCGAAGCCCTGATTGGTGCCGTGTACCTCGACGGCGGTTTTGACGCCGCTGCCGCATTGGTCGGAAAGCTTTGGGAAGCGCGCTTGCGCACCAAGGCGCCGCCCCTGCGCGATCCCAAGACCGTTCTGCAGGAGTGGGCGCAGGCGCGCGGCATGCCTACGCCGGTCTATCGCGAGATCGCGCGCTCCGGTCCGCATCATGACCCGGAATTTCGGGTCGCCGTCGAGCTTCCAAAGCTCGCGCCCGCCGAAGGCTCGGGACGGTCCAAGCGGGCGGCAGAGCAGGCCGCCGCCGCCGCGCTGATGGCGCGCGAAGGGTTCAAGTCCGAGCTCTTGGATGCCTGAGCCCAGCGACGGCGAGACAGGCGCGCTGGCCACCCGTTGCGGGTTTGTCGCGGTGATCGGCGCGCCGAATGTCGGAAAATCGACCCTCGTCAACGCGCTGGTTGGCAGCAAGGTTTCGATCGTAACGCCAAAGGTGCAGACGACACGCGCGCTGATCCGCGGCATTGCCATCGAGGGGCAATCCCAGCTGATCCTTGTTGATACTCCTGGAATCTTTGCCCCGCGGCGGCGGCTCGACCGGGCTATGGTCGAGGGCGCCTGGGCGGGCACCCGCGACGCCGATCTCGTTGCATTGGTCATCGATGCGAGTAGGGGCGTTGAGGACGACGACGAGGCCGTCGTCAAAGCGCTTGCCGGGATGGCCGTGACCAAGGTTTTAGTGCTCAACAAGATCGATCTTGTCGCGAAGCCGAAACTGCTCGATTTGGCGCGAGCTTTGAATGATCGAGCCGAATTCGCCGCTACCTTCATGATTTCGGCGCGCTCGGCGAACGGCGTCGCGGAACTGAAAAGCTTTCTTGCCGCCCATGTGCCGGCTGGACCGTGGCTCTATCCGGCGGACCAGATCGCCGATGCGCCGATGCGCCAATTCGCAGCCGAGGTCACGCGGGAAAAGCTCTATCTGCGGCTACACCAGGAACTGCCGTATCAATCGACCGTCGAGACCGAGAGCTGGAAGGAGCTGAAGGACGGGTCGGTGCGCGTCGAGCAGACGATCTACGTGGAGCGGGAAAGCCAGCGCAAGATCGTGCTGGGCAAGGGGGGCCAGACCATCAAGGCCATCGGCGCCGCGGCGCGTACCGAGATTGCCGCCGCTGTCGAGCACCCGGTCCATTTGTTTCTTTTTGTCAAAGTGCGCGAACACTGGGCCGACGATCCCGAGCGCTACCGCGAAATGGGATTGGAATTTCCCAAAGGCTGACCCTGACACTGACCTTGTGGCCGGGCTGACTTGCAAAATCGCGGCTAGGTCAGCCCACTGGCGTGCGCTATGTTCGCCGCGGTTTCCGGGAAACGCCAATGACCGCAGAGATTTCAGCATCAAATCCATTTGTCGCCACAAGCCAGGCTGTCGACACGCAGCGCCGGCTGTCGATTGGCTTTCTCAATTGGGCACATGCGCTCGATCACTTTGTCATCCTGATCTATCCGACCGTCGTGATTGAGCTCGAGGTCGCTTACAAAGGCACCTACGCGCAGCTTATTGCGCTCTCGACCGCTTCCTTTGTCGCCTTCGGCTTGTTTTCCCTGCCGGCCGGATGGCTCGCCGATCGCTGGAGCCGCCGCAACATGATCGCCGCGTTTTACGGCGGCTGCGGGCTCGCGCTCATTGCCGCGGGACTGGCGCCCTCACTTGAGGTCCTTGGGATCGCACTGTTTGCGCTCGGGGTGTTCGCCGCGATCTATCACCCGGTCGGCACGGCGATGGTGATTGAATTGGCGGTGCACCGGGGCCGGACCGTCGCGTTCAACGGCGTCTGTGGCAATCTCGGCGTGTCGCTTGCGGCCGGCGTGACGGCACTGTTGACGGCGACGCTGTCCTGGCGCGGCGCCTTCCTGGTGCCGGGCGTAATCTGCGTTGGGACTGTCCCGCTTTATCTTTGGCTCGTTCCCGACGAGCGAAGACACAAGAGCGCGCGCAACGCTTCCCCCGAGGTTGGCGTCTCCACCGCCATAGCTGTGACCCTGTTCGGCCTCTTCGTGGTGGTCGCGCTGTCGGCTGGGCTGGTGTTCAATACGCTATCGGTGGCGTTGCCGAAGATCGTCGACGAGCGGATCCCCGGGATTTCGCTACTTGCCGTCGGCGGCTTGACCACCGCGGTGTTCATCTGCGGGGCGATCGCGCAACTGACGGTCGGCCGCTTGGTCGAACGCTTTCCGATTCACATCCTGTTTGCAGCGATGGCGATCATGCAGTTCGTCGGCGTGATCTGGACGGTATATGCCAGCGGCGTCACGCTGCTGTTCGCGCTCGCCTTCACCATGGCGGCGATCTACGGCCAGATAACGGTGAACGATCTCGTGATCGCGCGTTACACCGCCGATGCCTGGCGCGGACGGGTCTACGCCGTGCGCTATTTCCTGACCTTCATGATTTCCGGTGTTGCCGTTTCAATGATCGCGGTGTTGTACGGGCGCGGCGGCTTTCCGCTGGTGCTGGGCGTCAACGCACTCGTCGCGCTCGGGTTCTTGGTCGCGGTGCTGGCGATCGCGTTGATTGCGCAAAACGTCGAAAAGGCGCGCGTGCCGCACGCCGTGCCGGCCGAGTAGCCTCGGCCGGCGAAGATCAAAGCGGACCGCCCGCTTTGATCTTCTTTGCGTTAGTGTCGCGCGATCTACGCCGAAGCCGGATGCCGCGCGGCCATCGCCATGGCGATCAGCGCCGCGCCGCCGAACAGCATGTTGATGCCGACGAGCAGGCCGAGTGCCCAGAACGCCGTTCCCGGAAGCCCGAGAAAGATGATGACGGCGAGGACAAGGTCGATAATGCCGCTGACCAACATCCAGCCCCATTGGCCTGTAAGCTGATTGCGGTGCTCGATGGCGTACATGATCGAGACAATGCCTTCGACCACGAAGAAGGCGATCAGCACCAGCGTCAGCGATATTGCGCCGCTGAGCGGCCATATCAAGAGCACTATGCCGGCGGCGATGCCGATGATCGCCGAGATCAGCGACCACCAAAATCCGGGCGTGTATCTCGCCCAGAAAGTGGTGATCAGGCCGACGATACCGCTGACCAGGAAGACCCAGCCGATGATGATGGTGAATGCGACGGTCGCTAAGGGCGGCAAGATGATGGCGACTAGTCCGAGAATGACCAAGATGATCCCCTCGGCCAAGAACAGGCCCCAATGGGCGTGGATCGCGCCCGCAAGCGCGCTGCCGAGACGTTCCGCGCCTCGCTCGTTGATTGTCATGATGTGCCTCCCAGGTGGGGGTTGATGTCGAGATGGCGGGCGACGGCGTGCCCGGATGTTGCCGAACTGCCGCCTTTTGCCAATAAGGAACGCACAGACGCTTCGAAACGGGTACGAAATTCAATCGAATCGATGATGTTCGACAAAGCTCCCCTTGTATATAGCGCGAAAGCCACTACCTGGGGATGAAGCGACGTTGAGAGCCTTCGGGCGCTCCGCCGCCCAAGCGGCCACGATACGGGTGACGCCGGATGTACGCGCACCCTCATTCGTGGCCGTTAGCATTTCCAGGACCCTAATGCGTCGCGCTGCCGCGGCCTCATCCCGCTGTCATAAGACTGTAATCGAGCGCAGTCATGAGACTGTAACAATCGCAGGGAGCGGGGAGTCCTATGGCGGATACGCCCATAGATTTCGGCATTTTGGCGGGCGCTGGCGCACCGGTGCGCGAGTACAAAGCCGGTGACATTATTTTTCGCGAGGGCGATCCGGCCGAGGACCTGTTTATCGTCAAGAGTGGGACTGTTGAGATCCGCCTGGGCAACCGGCTGCTCGATACATTACCCGAGCGCAGCATTTTTGGAGAGATGGCGTTGATCGATCCCGGTGCGCGCAGCGCTACGGCCGTTGCCACAACCGATGCCGTTATTGTTCCGGTCAGCGAGAAGCAGTTTTTGTTCTTGGTGAGCCGCACTCCATACTTCGCACTGAACGTGATGCGCGTTCTGGTGCGGCGTTTGCGAACCTCCAATTTGCTGGTCTAGGAACGGCCAGTTACTTCAACTCACGCCGATAACCCGCGATCCGGTTGTCGATCTGGCGCCACGGCTTGAATCGCGCAGAAGCGCGATTTCCGATTTAAGCCGGGCGATATTCTCGAATAATCGCCTGCTGATCAGTTCCAAAAAGTAGAAGCCGAACTTTGGATTCTGGAAATAAAGCTGGCGCATCTGGCTGTAAGTAATTTCCAGCAATTTGCCGGCCTCGATGCATTGCAGCGTTTGCGTGCGGGTCTTGTCCGGCGCGAGCATCGCAAGCTCGCCGACCACCGCGCCGGGCTTAATGTCGATACCGCTCTCCACCAGCCGGCAGAGGCCGAGACGACGAAGACATCGATCCGCCAGATCGCCCTTGCGAAACAACAGATCGCCGGCTTTCACGGGGTGCGCCGACGTAAACGGCTTGATCCAATCCATATTGAGATCGCCGGCCGCAGCTTGCGCGACCTGCCGGCTCAATTGCAACATTTGGTGCAGTCGCATGATATTGAGCGGCAATAGCAGGATGTGCAGCACCAGCGGCGGGTAGGCGCCGGCCAGATATCCATAGCCGATAAAGAGAAAATTACTGGCGAGCCCGAATGCACGCAGCGGGATCATCGTCTTCATCCAGAACGTGCCAAAGACGAACACCGCTCCCATGTAGCCGATCACATCCGCCTGGTCATGTGAGCAGTCTCCCGCGCTGGCGTGCCCCTTAAGCCTTCAGTCTATCGATTGTCGCCATGGCGGCCGCCGGTGCGCGAATTTTTCCCTCGTGAATGAAGTAAGCGAAAACGTCGCGTGGCGTTGGCTTTTGCGGTTCGGCCGCCGCGTCGATGCTGGGCAAATCAGCCGGGTATTTGCCGTCAGCCCAAAGCCGCAAGCGGCGGGCCCATGCGTCAAGTTCTTTGGCCGGGTAGGCGGTCGGAACAGTGTCTTCGCCTTTTTGCAGGCGCGCATAAACGAAATCGCCGGTCACATCTGCGATCGAAGGATATGTCACATGATCGGTGAACACGACGGGGATGCCGAACTTGCGGAGCAGCGTGATGAAGTCCGGCGTGCGGAAGCTTGGATGGCGGACCTCGACGACGTGGCGAACTCGCCGGCCATCGGCCTTGGCCGGCAGCAATTCGAGAAATTTTCCGAAATCCGCGGCATCGAATTTCTTGGTCGGCGCGAACTGCCACAATATCGGACCAAGCCGGTCCTTGAGCTCGAGTACACCGGAGCCGAGAAAACGTTTGATGGAGTTGCCGGCCTCAGCCAGCACGCGCCGGTTGGTCGTAAATCGCGGACCCTTGACCGAAAACACAAAGCCGTCCGGAACGGAGCTCGCCCATTTGCGAAAGCTCTCTGGCTTCTGCGAACCGTAGAACGTCGAATTGATTTCGATCGAGGTCAGATGGCTGCCGGCGTAACTGAGTTCCTGCGCTTGCGGCAGCCCCTTCGGATAGAAAACGCCGCGCCACGGCGCGAAATTCCAGCCGCCTACACCGAGGTAGATATGACCGCCCTTGGCCATCGCGCGCTCAACCTTTCGGCTCCGCGGTCGCACTGACAGCTTCCCATTTCATTTCGTGCTGCAAAAGCCTCGGATGGCTGACGATCCCGTGCCAGACGACGGCCTGAAAAGCCTCGGTATGCGCGGTCACCATCGCCGGGTTGACGGCAGGCACCACCACGCAAGCGTCGGCAATCTCGCGGGTGTAGCCGCCATCGCGCCCGACTACGCCGATCACCTGAGCGCCGACCGATTTCGCAAGCTTCAGCGCCTCCACGATATTGACCGACACATTGAGCTTCTCGTTGCCGCCGCCGACCGAGAAAACCAGGACCGCGTCCTTGTTGCCGATGCGGCTTCCGCGCAGCCAGTCGGCGAACACTGTCGGCCAGCCGTTGTCGTTGACGCGCGCGGTCAACTCGGAAACGTTGTCGGTCGGAGCATAGGCCTCTATGCCGCAAATCTTGCGGAAATCATTGACGGCGTGACCGGCATTGCCGGCGCCGCCGCCGACGCCGAGAATGAACAGCCGGCCGCCGCGGCTGCGAAGCTCCACAAGCAGGCCGATCATTCGTTCGATCGCCGATTGATCGATCGCGGCGGCTACCGCTGCGACCTCTTCATAATATTTCCGGGTGTGGTCGCTACTCGCCATCGCGCCTTCTCTTAAATAACGATCGGTCTCGGCGAGACCGGCCGGCGTGCCGATCTCGTAAAACCGCCGAAAAACCTCATAACCCGCAAGCATATCTCGCGCGGCCAGTCCGGAGTAGACCTCGGCCACGTCGAACGGCCGCTCCGCAGCTTCACCCGCGAGCGCATCGGCTGTCAGGATGCTCAGGCCGTAGTCGATGTAGCGCATGTCGGGCGTCCGGCTGCGCTTGTCGTAGCGAAGGATGCGGGTGCCGTCGTAGGCGACGTTGCTGGTGTCCCAGCGGCCCTCGTTGCGGAACACGGTCATCAGCGCCGGCAGTTTCTGACGGCGGAACACAAGTTCGATCGGCCGTAACGCCACGTCCAGATAGCTGTCGCCATAGAGGACGAAGAAAGCATCGCCGAGCAAGGGTAGCGCGCGCCGCAGCGCGCCGCCGGTTCCTAACAGCCGGTCGCCGTCGAAGCTGAAGGACACCTGCAAACCAAAATTCGCCCCGTCACCGACGAACTGTCGGATCTTCTCGCCGAGATGACCGACGCAGAGTACGACGCGCTCGACACCTTCGCGGCGGAGCAAGTTCATTTGATGGACGATGAATGGCTTGCCGGCGACGTCAACCAGCGACTTCGGCGTCGTCTCGGTGAGCGGGCGCAATCGCGATGCGGCGCCTCCCGCCAGAACAGCTACCGGCAACATGGTTATTGGGCGACGATCCTGGTGCCTTCAAAATCGAACCGAAACCGGACCTCGGGCAGCCCGGCTTCGCGCATCGCATGGCGCAAGCGGGCCTTGTCCTCGGCATAGAACATCAGAAAGCCGCCGCCGCCGGCGCCGATCAATTTGCCGCCGATCGCGCCGTTGCTGATCGCAATATCGTACCACGTGTCGATCTGGCTGTTCGATATGCTGTTGGAGCGTTTTCGCTTGTTCAGCCAATGCTCGTGCATCAGCTTGCCGAAGCCGACCAGATCCCCGGATTCGAGCGCCGATTTGCTGCGCAGCCCGACGTCCTTGACGTAGTGCAGGTTGTCGATCATCGCCGTGTCGTGATTTTTGGTGCGGTCGTCCTGATCTTTGAGCACGGCGGACGCGATCCTGGAGAAGCCGGTAAAGAAAAGCAGCAAATTGTCCTCGAGCGCGTAACGGGTTTCCTCTTCAATCGCTAAGGGTACTGCCCGGACCGCTCCGTCCTTGTGGAAGGTGAAGCAGGTTACGCCGCCGAATGCGGCGATGTACTGATCCTGCTTGCCGATAGGGTCACCGACCTTGTCGATCTCGATATGGCAGGCCTGCTCGGCGAGTTCACTTGGATGTACGATGCTTCGGGCATGGGCATGAAGCGCGCGCAGCAGTGCGGTGGTGAAGCTGCCGGATGAGCCGAGCCCGGTGCCGGAAGGAATGTCCGCAAGCGTCGTGATTTCAATTTGCGCCGGCCCCAGGTCGAACTCTTTCAGGCACTCGCGGATGATGGGATGCTGTACGTCCTCGATGGCGTCGACGTGCTCGATCTTCGAGTATTTCAGATAGACCCCGGGCGTGAACGGCTTAATGACGGTCACATAAACGTATTTGTCGATTGCTGCCGCGATAAGAAACCCTTCGTGCTCCCGATAATACGATGCGAGATCGGTGCCGCCGCCGCCGAGCGTGATGCGGAGCGGACTACGAACTATGATCATCCCCAACGACCTCGTAATCCCGTGCCCGGAGCGTCAGCTGCCCGAGCTTCCCGATCTCGTATCGTGCACAGCGACATTGACGGCGCGATCGACGATATACATCGGGCGCCTGCGAACTTCGTCATAGATACGCCCGATATATTCGCCGAGAACGCCGACCGCCGCCAATTGCACGCCGCCCATGAACAGCACCAGGATCGTGATGGTCGGAATGCCCATCGGATAGAATTCGCTGCCGTGCCAAATCTTCAGGAACAGCATGACCAAAATAGCGAACGCGCTGAGCGCCGCGATGGCAAATCCGGTCCACATCATTACGCGCAGCGGAAACGTGGAGAAGCAAAAAATGCCGTTGGCCTGGAGCGTAAAGGAACCGAAGTAGCGATTGTATTTGCTTCGTCCGCCAGCCCGGGCATCGCGATCGTAGAGGATTTCCGTCTGCGCAAAACCGACGAAGGGAACGAGCCCTTTTAGAAAAGCGTGCGTCTCGTTCAAGCCCCGCAGCTCTTCGATCACGCGCCGGCTAATCACCCGGAAGTCTCCGGTGTTTCGGGGGATCGGCACTTCGGCGACTTTGTTGATGAAGCCATATCCGAGCCATGCGACCATGCGCTTGACGACTGTCTCGCCTTCGCGGGTCGCGCGGCGCGCGGTCACGACGTCGTAGCCCTCCTGCGCTTTACGCCAGAGCGGCTCGATCACTTCCGGCGGGTCCTGCAAATCAACGTCGATGATGGCGCACCATTGGCCCCGGCAATTGAGGATGCCCGCCATCGTCGCGGCCGGTTGGCCGAAGCGCCGGCTAAACACCATCAGGCCGATGTTAGGATTTCTGGCGATTTCGTCGCGGACGACGAGCTCGGTCCGGTCCGGTGAGGGATCGAGTGCGAAGATGATCTCGTACGTACCTATGCGTTCAAGCACCGGAACCGTGCGCGCCAGGAACGGCCGAATGTTGGTCTCTTCGGCATAAATCGGAACGATGACCGAAATCATCGGCGGTTCGCTCCGCAACGCGATGTCGGCCTGATCAGACAAGTTTGTATCCGGCGGCGCGTGCATCGTCGTGAAACATTTTGACGGTCTGGAGCGAGTAAGCATGAAGGTCGGTGCCTAACAATGGCACCTTTGCAATCAGATCGGGAGTAGCGGTTATGATATGGCAGCCGCACTCCTGCGCCTGCACCACGTTGAGCACCTCACGCGGGCTGGCCCAGAGAAGTTCGGCGTTCGGCAAACTCTTCAACATGCCGACTGCTTTCTTCATCATCGGCACGGGATCGACGCCGGTATCCGCGACACGGCCGGCAAACACCGACACAATCAGACGTGTCCCGCGATCGGCGGCGGCGGCTACGGCCTCGACCTGGTCGAGAGTCAGGACTGCGGTGATGTTCAGAGAGAAGCCTTCGACCGAAAGCTTGCGAATGAGTGGCGCAGCCGATTCAGCCCGGGTGTTGGTAATTGGTATCTTGACGTAAGTGTCTCCGCCCCAGCTCGCGATTTCGCGCGCCTCGCGCTCCATGATGTCGAAATCGTCGGCGAACACCTCGAACGAAATCGGCAAATCGGGGATCGCAGCGATGGCCTTTTTCGCGAAGCTCTTGTAGTCGGAGATTCCGGCCCTGCGCATCAGCGTCGGATTGGTCGTGAAGCCGTCAACGAGGCCTCGATGATGAGCCTCGATCATCACGGGCAGGTCTGCGGCGTCTTGAAAAAGCTTGATACGCACATCCATCAAGACACCGGAATTTACTCGCCAATCTCGCGCGATCTAGGAAGATGAAGGCCGCATTGTTCGTGGGGCCGCTGGTCGGTGCGTGTTTACGTATTTTGTGGAGGATTTTCAACCTCTTCGCCGTGACCGGCCCGCATGGCGCCGCGGGCATTTGCGGATCGTCGCGTGGCGGCATTGCTTAGGGCGCGCTTGCGGTGCTACTCGGGATTCTGGTTTTGCCTCGGAATTTGCAGCAGCCAGCGGACAGCCGTCGCCTGAAAGCGCCGGGCCGAAAGAAGGAAGTCCATTTTGGCCACGTTCGGTGCGATCACTTTCCCGGAACGACGCTGGAGCACGGTCATCGTTGCGACGATCCTTGCTCTCGTCGTGGTGCGGCTCATATGCGCGGCCGTGATTCCGTTGAGTTTCGAGGAGGGGACGTATTGGGTTTACTCACGACATATCGGCGCTGGCTATTTCGACCAGCCGCCGATTGAGCCGATTCTGATCCGGTTGAGCACGACGCTGTTCGGCAACAACGAATTCGGCGTCCGCGCTATCGGAGTGTTGCTGGCTTTGCCGGCCACTTGGGCAGTTTGGCGAGCGGGGACGATCCTGTTCGGCGAAGCGGTCGGCGCCAGAGCCGCGCTGTACTTTAATTTGACGCTCGTCATGGCGGCAGGGTCGATCATCGCGACGCCTGACGGGCCACTCGTGGCCGCAACAGCGTTGCTGCTGCTGGCGCTGGCCAAGCTGTTCGCGACCGGGCGAGCGGAATGGTGGCTCTTGATCGGCGTAATCTTTGGACTTGGTATCCTGTCGAAATACACGATGTTCCTTTTTGCCGTCAGTATTTTTATCTGGCTGTTGCTGGTTCCAGAAATGCGCAAATGGCTTTTTACGCCATGGCCGTGGTTCGGCGGTCTGATCGCGCTCGCAATGTTCTCACCGACCTTATGGTGGAATGCGGAGCACGGCTGGTCGTCGGCGCGCTTTCAGTTCGGTCGGATGGTCGTGCATGAATGGGATGCGCGCTATTTCTTTGAATACGTCCTCGGGCAGATCGGCATGGCTACGCCGGCAATCTTCGTGCTGGGCGGTATGGGCTTGGCCGCGGGCCTTGCAGGCGACGGCGGATCGCGCGGCGGACGGACCCTCGTCAACGCCATGGTATGGCCAATCGTGATTTTTTTTGCCTGGCACTCGTTTCACGATCGCGTCCAAGGCAATTGGCCGGAGCCGATCTTTGTAGCGTTCGTCATCGCCGCCGCTGTGGCCGTTGAAAGAGTCGAATGGGACGGCGTTTGGAAATCCGTCGAGTGGTGGTCGCGGCGCCTCGCGGTACGGACGGGACTGGCCATTGCGGCGGCCATCTATCTCCAGGCAGCGTTTGGCATTCTTCCGCTTGGCGAGATCGACCCGACAGCGCGTGCGCTCGGCGCCGGATGGAAGGAATTAGGGGTGGAATTGGACCAGGTTCGCATGAAGCTCGGCGCGCCCGTCGTCCTCGCCACCGACCACGCCGTGACCGGCTGGCTTGCATTTTATCTCCCCTCCCGTCCGCCGGTTGAGCAGATCACCGAACGCATACGCTATGCGAACGCTCCCGACCCCGATCCGGCGCTCTTCGAAGGTCCGATCATGTTCGTTTGCGCCGGAGAGTGCGACGTTCAGATGCTACACCAGCGCTTCACGACGGTGGACCGCGTCACCAAGCTGGAACGGGCACGGCGAGGGGTTCCTATCCAGAACTTCAGTGTCTACCGCGTGTCGGGCCCAATCGGGCCTCCACTGGACCCTCATTAGCGGTGCGTTATCAGGTTGGCTCGGGATCGCGCGACGAATATGCGATGGCGTCCGTCATCGCGCCGTCACGCTTTTCCGCCATATTTCGATCGTGCCGATCTCGGCAGCGTATGTGTAGGCCGGGATCGATTCGCGACTGCGATGGGTCGGCGACGCCGGATGAACGCGCGCCGTCTCAATCGCGGTCGTTGTTTTTTTGGCGGACTGTCGGCTGAAGCGTCACTCTCAAAATCCGATCTGGGGTCCGCGTATTGCCGGGCCGTTGCGGTTGTTCAGGGTAGTTAAGAGGCCGCCGGCAGCCACTTCATCATCAGTGTGGCAAGCTTCGACATTATGGGCGCTGGTTCAATCGCTGTTCCGCGCGATATTTGCCAAAAGCCTGCGGCGATCGCACCGATCGGCACAACATATTGCACAATCAGAGCAGGGGGCGTGTGCACCCCGACGATGACGCTGAGAAAACCCGCAAGGCGAACGACGGTGATGGCCCCGATCGTTCCGAGCAGCGCCAGTGCGCGGCTCTGCCTTGTGGTCTGCGGCGGGCCCAAGAACATGTACGCCAGAACCGCGAAAGCAAGGGGATACAACGGGGACGCGAGCCTGTCGTGGAGTTCGGCCCGATAGTCGCTTTCCTGCTGAGCGTTTTCCGGACTTAGCAGATCCCAAAAGTTTTTCTCGTGAGCGGAGTATACGATTGTTCGGGCCCCCGGAAAAATTGGACAGATCAAAAGCGTATCGCTGGAAGGTCACGATTCGCGGATCGGTCTGGCCGGCCTCGACCGTCTGCACGCTGCCGCCGTCCAAAAGCAGGAAAGCGCCGGTCGCGTTCTTCACCACTTCGCCGCTTTGCGCGAGAATCGTGGTGTGCTCCTTCGGATCGCGCCGATCATCGATGAAAATACCGAGCAGGACGCCGTCCGGCTGCCGCCCGGCGATATGAAATGTCAGCCCGCCGCCAATCGAAGTGAAGCGGCCCGGCTGGGCGATGCGAGTGAGGATGTCGGTCCGGACCTCGGTGATGCGATTTCTTAGCTCACGCAAAGCCAGCGGTGAGAGATAAATCCCCAGACAGCCGACTAACACCGAAACGACTAATGCAGCGGCCAGCAAAGGCTTGAGCGCATGCCACGGCGAGAGACCTGCCGCGTTCATCACAATGATTTCCGAGTCGGAGCTGAGCTTATTGAGAACGTGCGACGCCGCAATCACGAAGGCTATCGGCGCAATCATCATCAGCAGCATGGGGATGAACAAGCTGGTGATGCTTATAAAGGTAATCACCGACTGGCGCTGGTTGGTGACGATGTCGAATTCCCGGATGACCTGCGTAAACCAGACGAGAATTGTCAGCGTGACGGCGGTGATGATGAACGCCATCATGGTGGTACGAAACACGTAACGGCCGAGCAGGCCCATCCCGTCGAACTCCCGCGAAGCGTGTCCGGCTGCCCTTTAGGCCTTTGGCGGGCCGGCGGCGCGCAACGCCGAATTTACCGCCTTCGTACGCGCCAAAAAAGGCAATGCCGCGAAATGTGAAAAGAAAAAGGGCGCGGCTTGCGCCGCGCCCTCGTGGGATAATCGCGATGGAATAGGATCAGAAATCCATTCCGCCGCCGCCGGGCGGCATCGCCGGCATGGAGTCCTTCTTCTTCGGCAGCTCGGCCACCATCGCTTCGGTGGTGATGAGCAAACCAGCGACCGAGGAAGCGCCTTGCAAAGCCTGACGCACGACCTTGGTCGGGTCGATGATGCCCTTCTTCACCATGTCGACGTACTCGCCGTTCTGCGCGTCGAAGCCAAAGCCGTAGGTCGAGTTCTCCATGATCTTGCCGACGATGACCGAACCGTCTTCACCGGCGTTAACGGCGATCTGGCGGGCCGGCGAGGACAGCGCTTTGCGCACGATGTCGACACCGTGCTTCTGGTCTTCGTTCTGGGTGCGCACTTTCTTGAGCGCTTCGGTTGCGCGCAGGAGTGCGACGCCGCCGCCCGGTAGAACGCCTTCCTCGACCGCGGCGCGGGTTGCATGCATCGCATCATCGACGCGATCCTTGCGCTCCTTCACCTCGACTTCGGTGGCGCCGCCGACGCGGATCACCGCAACGCCGCCGGCGAGCTTCGCCAGCCGCTCTTGCAGCTTTTCGCGATCGTAGTCGGAGGTCGTCTCCTCGATCTGCGCCTTGATCTGGGCAATGCGGCCCTCGATGTCGGCCTTCTTGCCAGCGCCATTGACGATCGTGGTGTTTTCCTTGTCGATCATCACTTTCTTGGCTTTGCCGAGCATGGCGAGCGTGACGTTCTCGAGCTTGATGCCGAGATCTTCGCTGATGGCCTGGCCACCGGTCAGAACAGCGATGTCCTGCAGCATGGCCTTGCGGCGATCGCCGAAGCCCGGCGCCTTGACCGCCGCGACCTTCAGGCCGCCGCGGAGCTTGTTGACGACCAGCGTCGCCAAAGCCTCGCCTTCGACATCTTCGGCAACGATCAAGAGCGGCTTGCCGGTCTGCACCACCGCTTCAAGCAGCGGCAGCAGTTCGTTGAGAGCCGACAGCTTCTTTTCGTTGATGAGGATGTACGGGTCCTCCATCTCGACGCGCATTTTGTCGGCGTTGGTGATGAAGTAGGGGGAGATGTAGCCGCGATCGAACTGCATGCCCTCGACGACGTCGAGTTCGGTCTCGAGGCTCTTGGCCTCTTCCACCGTGATGACGCCTTCGTTGCCGACTTTTTCCATCGCCTTGGCGAGGTAGTCGCCGATTTCCTTGTCGCCGTTGGCGGAGATGGTGCCAACCTGCGCGATTTCGGAATTCGAGGTCACCTTCTTCGAGTTCTTCTTCAGCTCCTCGACCACGGTCTCGACGGCGATGTCGATGCCGCGCTTCAGATCCATCGGGTTCATGCCCGCGGCAACCGCCTTGGAGCCTTCCTTGACGATAGCGGCGGCCAGCACGGTGGCGGTGGTGGTGCCGTCGCCGGCGATGTCCGAGGTTTTCGAGGCGACTTCGCGCACCATCTGGGCGCCCATGTTCTCGAACTTGTCTTCGAGCTCGATCTCCTTGGCGACGGTGACGCCGTCCTTGGTGATGCGCGGAGCGCCGAACGCTTTATCGAGCACGACGTTGCGGCCTTTCGGACCGAGCGTCACTTTTACGGCGTTGGCCAGAATGTCGACGCCGCGCAGCATTTTGTCGCGCGCGTCGACCGAGAATTTTACTTCCTTAGCAGCCATGTGAATTCACTCCTGATAATCGTGACCCTCGGGTGCGAGCAGCAAAGCCGCGAGCCTCGAAGGACGATTGTTTGATGTCATTCTTCGATGCGCGCCCTTTGGCACGCAGCCAGGATGACGGTTAGGCGGATTAAGCGGCCTTCTTCTTGGCGACCGGCTCGTCGATGACGCCCATGATGTCGGACTCCTTCATGATCAGGAGTTCCTGGCCGTCGATCTTGACCTCGGTGCCCGACCATTTGCCGAACAGCACGCGGTCGCCGACCTTGATGTCGATGGGAATGAGCTTGCCGGCTTCGTCGCGACCGCCGGGACCGACCGCGGTGACTTCGCCCTGCGACGGCTTTTCCTTAGCGGTGTCCGGAATGATGATGCCGCCAGCGGATTTCTCCTCGGCATCGATGCGCCTAACGACAACGCGGTCGTGAAGCGGACGAAACTTCATGATACCCTCCTAGGTTATTGAATTGATTGCCGATTTTTGAGTTGGGCGGATCCCCGCAGGATTCCCCGTCGGGCGACCGCCTGGCCGCCAAATGGGGTGGTAATTTTTTGCCCGCAAGAGGCCTCGCGGAAATTATTAGCACTCAATCAGACGGATTGCCAACAAACGAATTTGGGGAGCTAGGAAGTTCGGAGTTCCCAAGCTCGCCGAAGTTCCACCGCCGGAACAAAAATATTCAGGCCCCAGGGCGGAAACGCACCGTCAGGCGTCCCGTTAAATCGACGCAAGACATGAGAAATTGAGCTGTTAGCAAGGAAACGTATATGCTGCTAGTGCCTTGAAACTACACAGGTTCTTCATTTTTGAGGCTTGCCAAAATCATAGCGAGTCTCGGAACATTGTACGCGGATCGGACGGAGGCACCATGGATTCGCAAGGCTCTTCGAAAGACTTTCGCCGGCAGCTCGAGGGCTATGGATTAACCACGGCAAACATTTTGTATCGGCGGCCGGATCACCCGTGGCTGCTGCAGAGCTACGTGTGGCAGGACTACGACCTATGCCCGCGCTTTCCGCAGCTGAACAAATTTCTCAATTTCTGGCTGGAAAAGCTTGAGGGGCCTCTGCATTCCGTGACAGTCGCGCATGCCCGCCTGATTAAACCGGCGGAAATCCGTGCCATCGACGGCGAGTTCCGCCTGCATTAGCGCCGGAACTTTTAGTCCAACCCAGCCCAGTAAGGCTCTCGCCCGGCTCGATTTACCGGGCGTTAACCATGAGCGGACCATGATCGATTTAATCGGCATTTAACTCAAAGTCGCCCTAATGATTGCGCAGAACGGCTGGGGGACGGGGTGTCACGCGTTTTCTTTCTTAAGCCCGCCTGCGCGTTTGTTCGTTTCAGCTGTGCCGCCGCACGGCGCTCGAAGACAGTTTCGATCGCTGTTTGGCGTTGTGGATTCGAGGGGGAATGGGGCGCAATAGTCAGTGGCGCGACAGCTTTCGCGCCGGATACCAACAGGGTCGGCAGCCGGGCGAATCGCGCCCGCAGCGGATATTTGGGGCCGCGGCGCTACTGTTCGTCGCGCTTGCCTGTGCCAGCATTGCTTGGGGTAATCTTAGCGGCCGGAACGCCGGCTCTGCGGCCGATGCGGCCATAGAGGTCTCGGCAAACGGCGACGTGCAATTGGCGGTCGAGAAGACCGATTCGCTGCCGAGTGCGCGGCGCGCGTACGGCAAACTCGCCGCACTTTTGACCGACTACACCCGCCGCGTCAGCGCGGATATCGCCGATGAGGTGCTGTTCGACTCGCGCTTCTCATTCGGCGCGGCGCCGGGCAGGTTTGTGAAAGACTTCGATGACGTCGCGTCGCTTCCGTTGCGGGGGACGCCTCAGCCCAAACTTCGGCGGTGCCGCCGACAGGCGCTCTTCCGGCGACGGTAGCGTTCCTGTCGAAGGAAGCACGATCGGTGCAAACCCGTACTGCGGCCATGCGCGATAGCATCCGGGCCGTTGCAGCCGCCGCGAAAGTGGCCGCTACCGAAAAGCCGACAATCTTCGAGAAGCTGTTCGGCAAACCCGCGACGACGACCTTGGCGTACGCGAGCCCCGATGACGGCATCGCCATCGATCAAGGGACGCCTGGCCAGTACGATCACCAGACCGCGGTTTACGACATTTCCGGGCATACGGTGTACCTGCCCGATGGCACCCAATTGGAGGCGCACTCGGGGCTTGGCTCGCGGCTCGACGATCCGCGCTTCACCAATGAAAGAATGCGCGGCGCCGACCCCGGCGACGGTTTATGACCTGAAGCTGCGCGAAAGCATGTTTCACGGTGTACAGGCGCTACGGCTTGTTCCAGTGGACGAGTCCAAGGTGTTCGGCCGCAGCGGCCTTCTTACCCACAGCTACATGCTCGGCTCTAACGGCCAGTCGAATGGCTGCGTTTCGTTCCGCAACTACACGCCGTTCCTGAAAGCTTTCCTGAATCACGAGATCAAACGTCTCGTCGTGGTGTCGCGCCTGGATTGATGCGCGCGCGTGCAGCGCGCTTGTCATCCGCTGCATGAGAGAATGCCGCGCGGCGTGAATGGCCGAGCCCATGCGCATCCTTTTTGATTTCGGCGCACAGACCCTTGAGGTCGAACTCTTCGACACGCCGACGGCTGCGGCGATTGCGGCCGCATTGCCCATCGACGGCGTGGCGCTGACCTGGGGCGAGGAGGTTTACTTCGAGGTTCCGGTCCGCGCTGCCCGAGAGAAGGGCGCGCGGACGGTCGTACAGCCCGGCGAAATCGCCTACTGGCCCGAAGGACATGCGATCGCCATCGGGTTCGGCCGCACGCCAATTTCAGAGGCCGGGGAAACGCGGCTCGCGAGTCCTTGCAACATCTGGGCAAAGGCGCTTGGCGACGTGAAGACACTTGCCAGTGTGAAAGAGGGCGCCAAGGTCCGCGTGAGCAGTGCCGATTAAGTCAGCAAGCGCCGTGCGATCCTCGCGTGCGCGCGCACAGTCAGCGCATTACAGTGATCAACCTCTGCCGACGAAGGGCATTTTGTTCGCCATCACCGTCATGAACAGCACGTTGGCGTCGAGCGGCAAGCTTGCCATGTAAACGACCGCGCGCCCGACGTCGTCGACGTTCATGCGCGCTTCCGGCATGACGCGCCCGTCGGCTTGCGGCATGCCCTCCGCCATTTTCTCAGTCAGCGGAGTAGCGGCGTTGCCGATGTCAATTTGGCCGCAGCAAATATCGTAAGCCGCGGCAGTCGAGCGAGGTCTGCTTGGTCAGGCCGGTGATCGCATGTTTGGTCGCCGTGTAGGCGGCGGTACCCGGGCGCGGCGTATGCGCGGAAATGGATCCATTATTGATGATGCGTCCGCCGCGCGGCGTTTGCGCCTTCATTATTTTGACGGCCTCCTGGGTGCACAAAAACGGACCTGTGAGGTTGGTGGCGACAACGGAAAGCCAGCGCTCCAAGGGGATGTCTTCGAGCGGCATGCCGCGCATGCTTACGCCGGCATTGTTAAACAGGAGATCGAGCCGGCCGAAGGCCTCTTTGGTTTTTGCGAATAAGGCCTGTATGGAGGCGGCGTCTCTGACGTCGGTCGGCACCACCAGCGTCTCGCCTGCGGCTTCCTTGGCGACAGCTTGCAAATTCTCCACCTTCCTGCCGGCGAGCACTACCGCGTATCCCTCGCGCGCAAGCGCAAGCGCCGCCGAGCGGCCGACGCCGCTGCCTGCTCCCGGTGACCAATGCGATTTTCTGCGCGGCCATGTGTGCCTCCCACTCTTCCATGCGACGGGGATGGCAATAGCACCCCGGATCGCCGGGCGGGAGGCGGAAATACGTCAGCCGGCCAGGGCAATTTCCTGATCGGGGCTGCCGACGCGGTAATCTTCGGGTGAATCGAGCCGCGCATTGATGTCGGCGGCCAGCCCCGGCCGCCCGAAACGGAACCCCTGCATCGAGTGCACGCCCGCGGCGCGCAGGAACAGATGCTGCTCCGCGGTCTCTACTCCTTCGGCCGTCACCCGCATGCCAAGTCCGCGTCCCAGGCTGACGACCGCGTGGACGATCGCGGCGGCGTCTGGCGCCGTTTCGATGCTGCGGACGAAGCTTGAATTGATCTTGAGTTTGTCGAACGGGAAACGCCGCAGATAAAGCAGGCTCGAGTAGCCGGTGCCAAAATCGTCGAGCGCAAACCGCACGCCGATGGACTTGAGCCGCAGCATCGATGTTTCCGCGGCCTCCAGATTGCCAAGGAGCGTGCTCTCGGTCAGTTCAAGCTCGAGACGACTTGGATCGAAATCGGTCTCCTTGAGAATCCGCTCAACCATGTCGACAAAGTCCGAGCGGCGGAATTGCAGCGGCGAAACGTTCACGGCAACCGTCAAATTCGGCCAGTCTTTGCCGTCGAGGCAGGCTCGTCGCAGCATGTATTCGCCCAGCTCGACGATCAAACCGGAGTTTTCCGCGACCGGGATGAAATCCGAGGGCGGGATTACGCCGATGGTAGGGTGGGTCCAGCGCGCCAGCGCCTCGACGCCGATGATGACTTCGCCGCTTGAATTGACCACCGGTTGATAGGCGGCGGTAATGGTGTTGTTTTTGATAGCGTCGCGCAAATCGCCTTCGAGAAGCTTGCGTTGTGAAAGGTCGGCATCCATCGCCGCATCGTAGACACAGGCGCGATTGCGGCCTTCGTTCTTGGCTCGGTACAGCGCCATGTCCGCGTAACGCAAGATGTCGCCTGCATCGCGGGCGCGGCGATCGATGACGGCGATGCCGATAGATGCGCCGATGACGATGGTGTGACTGTCGATCGAATAGGGTGCGCAGACGGCCGATATGATGCGACCGGCCAACGCCTGCAGCGAATAAGAGTCCGATGGGCAAACGGTGATGATCGCGAACTCGTCGCCGCCAAGCCGGGCCACAAGATCATCTTCGCGCATGATGCGGCTCAGGCGCTGCGTTACGCTGAGGATCAGCTCGTCGCCGATGTGGTGTCCGAGCGTATCGTTGACGTCCTTGAAATGGTCGAGGTCGATATAGAACACCGCCGCCGAATGACCGCCGCGGCGAACGTCGCCGATAACCTCTTCGAGCCGGCGGCCGAAATAGATCCGGTTGGGAAGCCCGCAGACAGGATCGTGCAGGGCGAGATGCAGCAATTGGCTTTCGCCTGCGGCGATTTTCCGCGCCGTGCCGCGCATGTGGCGCACCACTATCCCGACCAGAAACGCCAAGCCGCCAAGCGCAAGCGCGATCGGCAGCATGAGCCAGTTGTTGAAAGCGCCCGAGCCGCTCGGTATCCACGACAAGCGCATAATCGGACCGCTTTGCGCGTCGCCGATCGTTACGCCCTGCGGATCGGGCGCTTCCGTTGGGTCATCCGCTTCCCGCAAACCGCGCAACTGCAGCTGGAATCCGAGCTCTTTGAGCAGCGTGGCGTCGAGGTACTTGACCGAAAGGACTATCGGCGCGTTTTCGGCTCCATGACTGAGCTGGTCGTCGTCGCCGACCGCAACCGCCGCGACGAACGCGGGCTGCGCCGTGAGGCGCTGAAGAACGACCGCCGAGCGGCCGTGCGGCGACGAGTTAGCGGCCGTGACGATTTGCATCATGCCATTGGGCAGCTCGGTCAGTTTCCGACGTAATAGCTCGATGATGGGCGCCAGCTCATCGTCCGGCACCTTCGCGTCGAGTTCTCCCTGAGCGCGTGAGCGCGCGTATTCGATGTGGTTGTTGGCGTCGACCACCACGACCAAATCTTGATCGAAATAGGTTTCCAGCCATCCGCCCACACGGCGGTCCACCCACGCCGGGTCGAACGCCTGACGAATGTGCTTTGTCGCGCGGGATGTCGCCGCAACACTCTCGACCTCGTGCAGAATGCGCACGCCGCGGCTGATGATGGCTTGCTGAACCAGTTTCTGCTCGCGCGCCTGCGCGGCGTCGTCGGTTCGCCGCGCCGAAGTGAGGAGAAATGCAAAGACGACAAGGATGGCCAGGCCGACAAAAGCAGCGGCGAGGATGACGAGACGCGCGCGCCCATCATCCCAACGCGACTGGCTGGCGGCGATCGGCGGTGGCGCCGTAGCAGTCACGATCTCTTCCTTGGCGACGTTCTTGTTCCGCCCGAGAATGGCGGAGAAAGATTGCAATTCGCTTGCCATTCCGGCTCAGCGGTGCACGCCGAAGTTAACGGGTCGTTAATCGGGCTGCGCGTCCGTCGATAACCGCCGGCAATCCGCGTGCTTTGGCGCTTTGAGAGCGGCTAGCGCCGGTGGCTGTATGGCGGGCGGGGGATGGCGATGTGGGCGGCTCGCAGCGCCGCCGACCACCGTTCGCGCAGATCGCTGAAATACGGCTCCCCCGGCTCGATGCGGTAGATCAATTCCGCATCGCAGACGTCGCGCCGCACGACCATCAGATCGATCGGCATGCCGACGCTCAAATTCGAGCGCATGGTCGAGTCGATGGAAATAAGGCCCACCTTGAGCGCGTCGTAAATGTCCATTCCATAGGAGACGGCGCGATCGAGAACCGGCTTGCCGTATTTGTGTTCGCCGATTTGGAGGTAGGGGGTGTCGGTCGTGCACTCGATGAAGTTGCCGGCGGAGTAGATCATGAACAGGCGCATGCGCTCGCCTGCGATCTGCCCGCCCAGCAGGAACGATACGTCGAAAGTCACATCCGACGCTTCCAGAGCCTTGCCTTCAGTGGAGAGCAGCGTCCGGATCACTTGGCCCACGCGCTGGGCGGCCTGAAACAGGCTGGGCGCGTTCATCAGCGTTTCGTGCTCACCTGTCTCCGGGTTGTCGTAGCCTTCGGTCAGTATGCTGACCACAGACTGGCTGATGGACAGGTTTCCGGCCGAAGCGATCGCCATGATGCGCTTGCCGGGGTCGGTGAAGACGTGGAGCTTGCGAAACGTGGCGATGTTGTCGACGCCCGCGTTGGTCCGGGTGTCGGCGAATATCACCAGTCCTTCGCGGACAAGGATTCCGCAGCAATAGGTCATGATTGGTCGCTCCGCCGCACGACTCTACAGCATCGCGGCGGTGGCGGCGCAAGCTTATTGCTCGACCTCAACCGCTACCGCCAAGTTCTCGGTACTACTGCCGTAGTGGGTGGCACGGACAGGGATGGCGCCCAGCGCGTCTAGGCCGACGGCGACGCGAATGTAGGCCTCGGTCGGGCAGGCGCCTTTCACCGGATCGAAGCCGATCCATCCGAGGTTCGGCACGTAAGCCTCCGCCCATGCGTGGCCCAACCGTTGCTCGAAGCCGTCGATGCACACGTAGCCGGCGACATAGCGGGCCGGTATGGCGAGGCTGCGGGCCGCGCCGATGAAAATATGCGTCAAGTCCCGCGCCAATCCGCGTTTGCGCGCAAACACCTCGGCGGCGGTCGCGGCTTGCGGTTCTGAAGGCTCGCTGTCGCGGTCTATCTCGGTGTGCAATCGCTCCAGGAGATGGTGAAGTTCCTTGAGAACGTTGCCTTGGTTGGCGTCGCGAATGTCGCGGGCGAAATCGCCGATCCTTTGGTCGGCTTGCGTCAACAGCGTGTCGCGCAGAAAGAGACTGGGTCCAAACCGCTCGACTGTGCCGCGGACAACGCCGTCGCTGTTATGCGTCTCGACTTCGCCTTCGACGCTGATGCGTAAGGTCTCCAGCGGCCCACTCGCGCTGAACACATGGGTAATGTTGCCGAACGCATCCTGGTGGGCGTTGAGCCGCGCATCGATGGAAACGTCGATGCGCCAATCGATGACATGCTGGCCTTGGTGGTTGCGCGGCGTCAGCCGCAGAAGCTGGATGACGCCGGCGGTGGGTGGGTCGTAATGGCGATCGATGTTGTGGCTGACGCGAAGGCGCATGGTCTGGACGCATGATGTCGGCAGATAAAGCCATCGAAGGTAGCACCCGCCGATCCTCCGTCGCTAGCCGCCCCGCCTACATGAGATATTGCTGCGCGATAGCGGTACCAAGCTGATTGTTGTTCTCGACGAAATCGTCGATGAATTCGTGCAGGCCGGACTGGAAGATCTCCTCGATGCGGCTGTTTTGCAGTTTGACGCGGACCATGCGCGCCTGCCGCTGGGCGTTGCCCTGGCGGCCGTAGGCGCCGGCAATTCGATCGAGATTTTGCACGAGATTTTCGTAACAGCTCGCCAATGACCGCGGCATCTCGTCTCGCAGGATGAGCAAATCGGCGACCCGCCACGGTTTCAGATTCTCCCGGTAGACCCAGTGATAGGCGGTTAGTGCCGACACCGACCGCAAGATCGCGGACCATTGGAAATAGTCCAGCGCGCCGCCTACGCTTTCGTGCGCCGGCAGCAACAGATGATACTTGACGTCGAGGATGCGGGCGGTGTTGTCGGCGCGCTCCATGTAGACGCCGAGCCGCGAAAACCAATAGGCGTCGTTGCGCAGCATCGTGCGGTAAGCGGAGCCATCGAACCGCAACGAAGATTCCTGCACCCAGCGCAGGAACCGGGCAAACTCCTCGCGGGACCGGGGTCCGTTGCCCCATTTCTGCAGCTCGAGCCAGGCACTATTGATGGTGTCCCACATCTCGATGGTCAGCGCCGTTCGCACAGCGCGCGCATTGATGCGCGCGGTCTCAAAACAGCTGCGGATCGAGGAAGGATTTGCGGCCGAGAATGCAAGAAACTCGGTAACCGTCTCTTCGTTGGCTTCTTCGTAAGTGGCGAAGAAAGCGGCGGCGCACCCCGCTGTGGCGACGGCCGACTCCCACTCGTTGGAGGCGCCGATATAGTTCAGCGGTAACGCGGTGAGGCGGTAGGTCGTCTCCAGAATGCGCGCGAGATATTCGGCGCGTTCGACATAGCGCGCGAGCCAGTAGAGATTGTCGGCGGTGCGTGACAGCATCGTTTCAGCGGCACTTCATCCGGCAAGCACCCAGGTATCCTTGGTGCCGCCACCCTGGCTCGAATTCACCACCAGCGATCCTCGCTTTAAGGCAACGCGGGTCAACCCGCCGGGGACGGTGCGCACGCGATCGCGGCCGGCCAGCACGAACGGCCGCAAGTCGACATGGCGCGGTGCGATCCCTTCCTCCACGCAGGTCGGGCACGTCGACAGCGCCAGCGTCGGCTGGGCGACGAAATTCTTCGGCTCGGATTTAAGCTTGGCCCGAAACGCCGCGATCGAAGCTTTGTCGCTCTTCGGACCGATCAGCATGCCGTACCCGCCGGAGCCGTGCACTTCCTTCACCACCAATTCTTCGATGTTGTCGAGGACGTAAGCCAGGTGGTCAGTCTCGCGGCAACGCCAGGTGGGGACATTTTTCAGCAGCGGCTCTTCGCCGAAATAGAACTTTATGATCTCGGGCATGTAGCTGTAGACGGCCTTGTCGTCGGCGATCCCGGTACCGACCGCATTGGCGAGCGTGACGTTGCCGGCTTGATAGGCGGACATAAGGCCGGCAACGCCGAGCGCGGTGTCGGGACGAAATACCAGCGGATCGAGAAAATCGTCATCGATGCGGCGGTAGATCACGTCGACGCGCTTTAACCCTTCGGTCGTGCGCATGTAGACGATGTCGTCCTTGACGGCGAGATCGCGGCCTTCCACCAATTCGATGCCGAGTTTGTCGGCCAGGAACGAATGTTCGTAGTAGGCAGAGTTATAGATGCCCGGCGTCAGCAGCACGACGTTCGGCTCCGCCGATGCAGTGGGCGGCGCAATCGATTTCAGCGTCGCCAGCAGCTCGTCCGGATAATTTTCGACCGGCGCGACGCGATAGCGCGAAAACAGCTCCGGAAAGAGCCGCAGCATGATCTCGCGATTTTCCAGCATGTAGGAAACGCCCGACGGCGTGCGGGCGTTATCCTCGAGCACGTAAAAATTGTCGGCATCGACTCGCACGATGTCGATCCCGGCGACATGAACGTAAATGTCGTGCGGCACCTTCTGGCCGCTCATTTCCGGACGGAAGACCGGGTTCTGGAAAACGAGATCCTCCGGCACGATACCCGCGCGGAGAATTTCGCGGCGGCCGTAAGCATCCTTGATGTAGGCGTTGATGGCTTTGACCCGCTGCTCCAGGCCGCGCTGGAGGAATTGCCATTCGCTGGCCGACAAGATGCGGGGAATGATGTCGAAGGGGATCAGGCGCTCCTGCGCCTCAGGGTCGCCGTAGACGGCGAAAGTAATGCCGAGCCGGCGAAAGAACAGCTCGGCTTCCCGCCGCCGGAAATCCAGCACGTCGGGCGGGACCTCTTTGAGCCAGCGAGACAGCTCGACGTAGGCCGGCCGAACCGAACCTTCGTTGCCCCCCATCTCGTCGAACATCCGTGGCCCCCGGCCGACCTTAAAGTGCATCATGCGCTGAATGCGCCAACCTGTTGTAGCAATGTTCGCGCCAAGTAAAACGGCGGGCCTCCCGGGCTCGCCTCGGAGGGCGGGGCATTTCTGCTTACATTTTCAGCGGATTGATCAAGTCAGCGGCAAAACGGCGCGTCGCAAGCCGGCAGGCGGCCAATAACGCAATCGCCGGGCACCCTGCGGCGCCCGGCGATCACACTTCGGTTTGGCCGCTGCGCTTAGGCTTTGCCGAACGGCACCGCGACGAAGAGGGTCGCTTTGGCCGATTTCACGCGCATCAGCACGTCGTGCTTGCCGTGGTCCTTCGCCTCGGTCATGGCTTTGCGGATGTCGGCGGCATTGCCGACCTGCTTGCCATTGACATCGAGGATGATGTCACCAGGCGAGATGCCCTGCTGAGCGGCGGGGCTGTCTGGCTCAACAGCGGTGACCACAACGCCTTTCTGCGCCGTACCGTCCGCGTCGCGGGCCGGTTGAACGGCGAGGCCGAGGTGCGGCGTATTTGCTGCATCAGCCGGAGCGCTCGTGTCCGCTTCCGCCGTTTTCTCGTTCGGCATCTGCATGAGCGTCGCCGTCAGCGATTTGGCTTCGCCTTTGCGCATGACGTCGAATTTCACCGTGGAGTTCGGCGCAAGACCAGCGATGGTGCGCGCGAATTCGCGGGCGTCCTTGATCGCCTTGCCGTTGACCGCGGTGATGACGTCACCCGTCTCAATTCCGGCTTTTGCGGCCGGCGAATCCGCCATCCGCTCGTCGACGATGACGCCTTCGGCTTTCTTCATTCCGAGGCTCTCGGCGATGCCGGCGCTCACCGGCTGCACCTCGACGCCCAGATAGCCGCGGGTGACCTGACCGTGCTCCCGCAACTGAGCAACCACCATCTTGGCGGTGTCGGCAGGAATGTCGAAACCGATGCCGACTGAGCCGCCTGAAGGTGAGAAGATTGCGGTGTTGACGCCGATTACGTCACCGCCGACGTCAAAAGCCGGTCCGCCCGAATTGCCCTTGTTGATCGGAGCATCGATTTGAACGTAATCGTCGTAAGGGCCGGCGCCGATATCGCGACCGCGTGCAGAAACGATGCCCGCAGTCACGGTTCCGCCGAGACCGAATGGATTGCCGACCGCGACAACCCAATCGCCGACGCGCGGCGAGTGGTCCGCGAATTTGACGAACGGAAAGTCGTTCTTGCCGTCGACCTTGATCAACGCCAGATCGGTTTTGGTATCGGTGCCGATGACCTTGGCGGTGTAGATCGTGCCGTCGTCGGTCGTAACTTGCACCGACTTGGCGTGATCGACGACGTGGTTGTTGGTCACGGCGTAGCCGTCGGCGGTGATGAAGAAGCCTGAGCCCTCGCCGGTAAGAACGTGGTGACGCGGCATGCCATGGGGCATTACTTGAGGCATTCCTTGTTCACCGAATTGCCGGAAGAACTTCTCCATCGGAGAACCCGGCGCGAATGGCACGGCCTCACGCTCGTTGTTGTCTTCGCTCATGCTCGCCATGTTCGCGGTCTCGTCGATTTTGACACGAACCGAAATAACGGCGGGCTTTACCTTGGTGACCAGATCGGCAAATCCGGTAGGAGCGGTGGAGGTAGCGTCAGCCGCGTGCGCCGAACTGGCCCAATTGGGCGTCGGCAGATATCCGGCCGGTCCTGCGACCAGCACGGCCGCGCCGAGAACGGCAACGGAACCAAGCAGCGCGAGGCGACCTGGCCGCAATGCCCTGCGACCGTTGTGACGGGTGTTGTCAGTCATTACTCGATCTCCATCGATAATCGTGAGCGTGCCGGTGCGGCACCTGACGCTAAATTGGCGTTCGCACGTTACGCGCGCGTGGAGAGCGAATTAATGTTAGGTAATGAACGCGGCGATGAACGGTTTGTGATTTTATGTGAGCGGCGAAACATTGCCGTGTGCGGCACCGCGCTGGGCGGCAAGGGGGGCAATTGGCCGATAACTTCATTTATTTGGCGACGATCTGGGTCATCCCGGCGCTTATTGCGATTACTTTTCACGAGGCCGCACACGGCTTCGTTGCGCATCTACTCGGCGACGATACCGCCTGGCGGCTCGGGCGCGTCAGCTTTAATCCGCTAAAACACATCGATCCGGTAGGCACGATTTTGCTCCCGGGCATGTTGTTGTTCCTTCACTCGCCATTCTTGTTTGGTTACGCCAAACCGGTCCCCGTTAACTTTCGCGCATTGCGGTCTCCGCGCCGCGACATGGTGCTGGTGGCGGCTGCCGGACCGGCCATGAATATTGCCCTCGCGCTCATCGCTGCGCTGGCCTTTCATTTTGTCCGCTACCTGCCGGATACGGTCGCGCTTTGGCTGGCCGCCAACCTGCGCAATGCCGTGCTGTTCAACGTCGTGCTGGCGGTGTTCAATTTGTTTCCGCTGCCGCCGCTCGATGGCGGTCGCATTCTGGTCGGACTTCTGCCGGTCGCGGTGGGCAGGGTGCTGGCTCAGCTCGAGCCTTTCGGGATCGCCATCCTGCTGGCCCTGTTCATCGTGCTACCGGTATTGGGCGCAACATTCGGCGTCGATCTTGGCGGCGTCTCGCACGCACTCGCCATCGCAACGACCGCGGTGACGCGTGCCATCGTGTTCATCACCGGCAACGCATGAGCAAAGTTTCGTCAGAGATCCTGGAAACGCTTTTTTCCCGCGACCAGCTTTTCGAGCAGCGGCGCCGGCTCAAAGTCGGCTCCCATGGTCGCTTCGAATTCCTTCAGCTTGCCTAGGATTTTATCCGGACCGACGAGATCGGCATAAAACATCGGGCCGCCGCGATAGACCGGCCAGCCGTAGCCGTTGATCCACACGATGTCGATGTCGGAGGCGCGTTGCGCGATGCCTTCCTGCAGGATCTTCGCGCCTTCGTTGATCATCGGGTAAATGCAGCGCTCGAGGATCTCGTCATCCGAAATGGCTCGGCGGTTGATGCCTTTCTTGGCGGCGAAATCGAGAACGATCTTTTCCACGACCGGCGACGGTTTGGCGTTGCGGGCTTCGTCGTAGTCGTAAAATCCGGCCCCGGTCTTTTGCCCGCGCCGGCCCATCTCGCAGAGAATCTCGCGAATGGTTGCAGATTTGCTGGTCTCTTTCGACCAGCCGATATCGAGGCCGGCGAGGTCGCTCATGGCAAACGGGCCCATTGGGAGACCGAAATCGTAAAGTACGCGATCAACGTCCCACGGCATCGCGCCTTCGAGAATGAGCTTTTGCGCTTCGCGCTGCCGCTGGCTCAGCATGCGGTTGCCGACGAAACCGTGGCAGACGCCGACCAGCACGGCGACCTTGCCGATCTTGCGCGCAAGCTGCATCACGGTGGCGATGACCGGCTTGGCAGTTTTTTTGCCGCGCACCACTTCGAGAAGCCGCATCACGTTTGCCGGCGAGAAAAAGTGCATGCCGAGGACGTTTTCGGGCCGGCTGGTGACGGAGGCGATTTCGTCGATGTCGAGATAGGACGTGTTGGAGGCGAGGATCGCGTCTTTCTTCGCAATGACATCGAGCTTGCGAAACACCTCTTTCTTGATGTCCATGTTCTCGAACACCGCTTCGATCACCAGATCGCAATCGGCCAGCGCATCGAGTTTCAGTCCGGGGTTGAGCAGCCCCATGCGCGTGGTCACATCGCCCTGCGTCAACCGTCCCTTCTTGGCGGTGTTCTCATAATTCTTTCGGATGGTGCCAACTCCGCGCTCGAGCGCGTCCTGCGCCGTTTCGATAATCGTCACCGGGATGCCGACGTTAAGGAAATTCATGGCAATGCCGCCGCCCATGGTGCCGGCGCCGATGATGCCGACTTTTTTGATGGGCAACACCGGTGTGTCGTCCGGGACGTCGGCAATTTTCGACGCTTTGCGTTCGGCGAAAAACACGTAGCGCTGCGCCTGCGATTGCGGCGTGGGAATAAGGTCGAGAAACGCCTGCCGCTCGAGCTTCATGCCTTCATCGAATGGCAGATCGATCGCGGCCTTGACCGCGCGCACCGCCGAACGCCAGGCTTCGAAGCCGCGGTACCGCCGGCCGTAATCGCGTTCGATCTTTTCGAAGATTTCCGGATGTCCGCGGGCGGCATCGATCTTGTCGTTGAGGTCGCGAATTCGGCGCAGCGGCATCTGCGTATCGATGACTTTGCGCGCGAACGCGATCGCGCCTTCGCGGAGCTTGCCTTCCTCGGCGAGCGCATCGACAACGCCCCATTCGAGCGCCTGCTTGGCCGAAAACGGCGTACCGGTAAGAATGGCCTCGAGCGCATTTGCGACGCCGGAAAGCCGCGGCAGGCGCTGCGTTCCGCCGGCCCCGGGAATGAGGCCGAGCTTGATTTCGGGAAGCCCGAATTTCGCCGACGGTACGGCGACGCGATAATGGCACATCAGCGCCACTTCGAACCCGCCGCCCAGCGCCGTGCCGTGCACAGCGGCTATGATCGGTTTCGGCCCGCCTTCCAGCGCGGTCTGAAGCTCGGGGAGGGTGGCGCCTTTCGGCGGTTTGCCGAATTCCGAGATGTCGGCACCGGCAATAAAGGTGCGCCCCGCGCAAATCACGATAATGGCTTTTACTTCCGGGTCCGCGGCGGCTCGTGTGACGCCGTCGCGAAGTCCATTGCGCACGTCGGCGGACAGCGCATTAACCGGCGGGTTATTGATAGTCACCAGCGCGATGTCGCCCTCGCGGGTCAAATCGGTTACGGCGTTGATCGCGGTCATGGGGCGAACTCCTCCCGGTGCGGCTTTGCTTTCGGCGTAGCCGTGAATAAGGTTGAGCGCAAATTACATAATGGCCGATGCAGAGGGAACGCTCGTGTCACTATTTGACCTCAGCGGAAAAGTCGCCGTCGTCACGGGATCGTCGCGCGGGATCGGCCGCGCCATTGTCGAACGCATGGCCGAGCACGGCGCGAAGGTGGTCGTGTCCTCGCGCAACCAAGCCGCCTGCGCAGAAGTGGCGGACGGGATCAACGCCAAATACGGCAAAGGCCGCGCGCTGGCGCTCGCCGCCAATATTTCCGCGAAAGAGCATTTAAAACGCCTGGTCGAGGAAACCATTGCGACGTTCGGCCAGATCGATGTTCTGGTCTGTAACGCGGCGTCCAATCCGCATTACGGCCCGATGCACACGATTACCGACGAACAGCTGCGCAAAATTCTCGACAACAACATCGTCTCCAATCACTGGTTGATCACGCTGGTGGCGCCGGGGATGATTGCACGCAAGGACGGCTCAATTATCATTGTTTCTTCGATCGGCGGCCTGCGCGGCAGCCCCGTCATCGGCACCTATTGCATTTCCAAAGCGGCCGATTTGCAGCTCGCGCGGAATCTCGCAGTGGAACTCGGGCCGCACAATGTGCGCGTGAACTGCATCGCGCCCGGCCTGATCCGCACCGATTTCGCCCGCGCGCTGTGGGAAAATCCGGAAATGCTGAAAGTCAGAAACGCGCAGACGCCGCTCGGCCGCATCGGCGAAGCCGACGAAATCGCCGGCGCGGCGATATTGCTGGCCTCGCGGGCCGGCAGCTTCATGACCGGACAGTCGATTGTCATCGATGGTGGCGTGACCATTGCCTAGGCGAGACAAAAGAGCGTCGAGGGAGGACCGCCGATGACCGATCAGGCCGGCGCCGGCTGGAGCCACGCCGGCAAAGACATTTCCGGCGGTGACGCTCGCGCAGGCCAATGCGATTTTGACCGCGCCGGGTGCGCCGTTCGAGATGGAAGAGCGCAGCATTCGCGGCGTGCGGACGAGGGTGTGGAAGAACGCACCGCCGACGCTGCGCGATCTTTTCCTGTTGAGCCGCAAATTCGGCGAGCGGACTTTCGTGGTCTACGGCGACGAGCGCGTCAGCTACGAGGAATTCGCGCGCGCCGCGCTCGCCGTTGCCGAAGCGTTGCAAGCCGCCGGGCTGCAAAAGGGCGATCGGGTCGCCGTCGCTATGCGCAATCTGCCGGAATGGCCGGTGGCGTTCTTCGGCTGTTTGCTCGCTGGCGGAGTCGCGACTTTGCTCAATGCCTGGTGGACCGGTCCGGAACTCGAATATGGGCTGAACGATTCGGGTGCCAGATTTGCCTTTGTCGATCGCGAGCGGCTCGAGCGCATATCCGAACACCTGCATAGTTGCGCCGCGCTGGACCGGGTCTTTGTGACCCGTGAGACCGAGGATGTGGCCCATCCGAAAGTCGTCAAGCTCGAAGTCGATACTCGGTGACGTGAAATCCTGGCGGCTGTTGCCGGACCGGCCGCTGCCCGATGTGCTGCTCGATCCCGAAGACGACGCGACCATTCTTTACACGTCGGGCACGACCGGCAAACCGAAAGGCGCAGTCGGAACTCAGCGCAATACGTGCACGTCGGTTCCCATCAGGCCGTATTTACAAGCGCGAAGTTTCATTCGCCGCGGCGAACCGTTGCCCGTGCCGGATCCGAACGCGCCACAGAAGTCGAGCCTTCTCGTCGTGCCGCTATTCCACGTCACCGGATGCCAGGCGAGCATGATTCCGATCATCGCCATCGGCGGCAAGCTTGTGCTGATGCACAAGTGGGATCCGGAACTTGCCATGCAGCTCATTGAACGCGAGCGCATCACCAGCGCGGGCGGCGTTCCCACCATCGCGTGGCAATTGGTCGAACATCCCGCGCTCGGCAAGTACGACCTCTCTTCGCTGGAAGGTATCAGTTATGGCGGCGCGCCGGCCGCGGCTGAGCTAGTCCGGCAGGTGAAGGAGAAATTTCCCCAAACGGTGCCGGGAACGGGATGGGGCATGACCGAGGTTTCGGGCGCTTTCACCGGAATCCAGGCGGAGGATTATCTGCTGCGTCCGGGTAGTTGCGGTCCGGCGATTCCGGTAGGCGACATGAAGATCACCGACGCCAGCGGCCACGCGTTGCCAGCAGGGTCCGTCGGCGAACTCTGGGTCAAAGGTCCGAATGTCGTGCGCGGCTATTGGCGCAATCCGAAAGCGACCGCGGAAACGTTTGTCGACGGCTGGCTTCGCACCGGTGACATCGCGCGGCTCGATGACGAGGGCTTTTGTTACATTCTCGATCGCGCCAAGGACATGCTCATCCGCGGCGGCGAAAATATTTATTGCATCGAGGTGGAGAGCGCGCTCTACGAGCACCCCGCCGTCATTGATGCCGCGGTGGTCGCCATCCCGCATCGCACGCTCGGAGAAGAACCTGGCGCGGTGGTGACGCTGAAAGAGGGCGTACGCGCCAGCGAGGACGAGCTGCGCGCTTTCGTGGCCGAGCGGCTCGCCGCATTCAAGGTGCCGGTGAAAGTCGTGTTCTCCACCGACATGCTGCCGCGCAATCCCACCGGCAAAGTGCGCAAGAACGAACTCAAGCGCCTGTTCACCGAAAACACGCTCGCCGCCGGCTGAACGCCGCGCTCACACGCGCGTGTTGGTGTATTTTCGCAACTCCAGCCGCGCGATGGCCCGGTTATGGACTTCGTCCGGCCCGTCGACCAGCCGCATGGTGCGGATGTGTGCGTAGGATTTTGCCAGCCCCGCGTCGGTGGTGACGCCCATGCCGCCATGCGCTTGGATGGCATCGTCGATCACCTGCAACGCGATCCGCGGGCCAGCCACCTTGATCATCGCGATTTCCAGTTGCGCGGTCTTGTTGCCGACCTTGTCCATCATGTCGGCGGCCTTAAGACACAGAAGACGCGTCATCTCGATGTCGATGCGCGCGCTTGCGATGCGCTGCTCCCAGATCGAGTGCTCGGCGATCTTCTTGCCGAACGCCACGCGCGACAACAGCCGCTTGGTCATTTTTTCCAGCGCCACTTCGGCGGCACCGATTGTGCGCATGCAATGATGAATGCGGCCGGGGCCGAGCCGTCCTTGGGCGATCTCGAAACCTCTGCCTTCACCCAGAAGAAGATTGCTGCCGGGCACGCGCACTTTGTCGAGCACGACCTCGGCGTGGCCGTGCGGCGCGTCGTCGTAGCCGAACACCGGAAGCATCCGCAGCACTTTCACGCCTTTGGTGTCGAGCGGCACCAGGATTTGCGACTGCTGTTCGTGGCGGGCGCGGGAAGGGTCGGTCTTGCCCATCACGATGGCGATCTTGCAGCGCGGGTCGCCCACGCCTGACGACCACCACTTGCGCCCATTGATGACGTAATCGTCGCCGTCGCGGACGATCGAGGTTTCGATGTTGGTGGCGTCGGATGACGCCACTGCGGGCTCGGTCATCAGATACGCGGAGCGAATTTCGCCGGCGAGCAGGGGCTTGAGCCATTTGCGTTTCTGCTCCGCCGAACCGTAGCGGTGCAGCACTTCCATGTTGCCGGTGTCCGGAGCGGAGCAGTTGAACACTTCAGAGGCCCAAGCGACCCGGCCCATCTGCTCGGCGCAAAGCGCGTAATCGAGATTGGTCAATCCGGCGCCGTGGTATTCACCTTCGTCATGGGTTGATGGCGGCAGAAAGAGATTCCACAGACCTTCAGCCTTTGCCCTGGCCTTCAGTTCCTCGATAACGGGAATGACCTTCCAGCGCTCGCCTTCCGCGTCCTGGCGCTCGTAAGTTTCGACGGCCGGATAAACGTGCGCGTCCATGAAAGCCATGACGCGTTCGCGCCAGTGTTTTTGCCGCTCCGAAATGGAAAAATCCATGGCCGTTTTTCTCCCTCACCAGTGTCCCGATTCCGAAGTTCGCATCATTTCACGGCACCCTCTTTTGCGAACTTCGGAATCAAAGGGACCCTAGCAAGTATTGAGTTCTAGTGTGGCCTTGGTTCAGAAGTCCGCATGACGAGCTTTCGGCAGCAATGATGCGGACTTCAGAACCGCCACACGCGCGCACAACATACACTTTGCCGCGCCGCTTCGCATCCGTGCTTGAGCGGTGTTGGCTGCCGCGCTAGACACAGGATGGCGTGGAGGTTTGGCAATGGCCGGCGCGGCGAGCGGCGACAAGCAAGGCAGCGGGCAAGATGACGTTGTCACCGCCGCAGTTCTCGTCATCGGCGACGAGATCCTTTCGGGCCGCACCAAGGACAAGAATATCGGTTTCATCGCCGAGCATATGACGGCCATCGGCATCGACGTGAAGGAAGTCCGCGTCGTTCCCGACGAGGAGCCTGAGATCGTCGCCGCGCTGAACGCGTTGCGCGCCCGCTACACTTACGTCTTCACCACCGGCGGCATCGGACCGACGCACGACGACATTACGGCCGACGCCGTAGCGAAAGCGTTGGATCTTCCGATCGACCACGATCCGCGCGCGGTCGAGCTTTTGCGCGAGCGGCTCGCGGTAACCGGCGGCGAGATGAATGAGGCGCGACTGCGCATGACGCGCATGCCCAAAGGCTCCGAGCTTGTGCTCAACAAGATTTCGGCGGCGCCGGGATTCATGATCGGCAATGTGATTGTCATGGCCGGCATTCCGCAGGTGATGCAGGCGATGCTCGAATATGTGACGCCGAAGCTTAAGACCGGGACCGCGATGCTGTCGGAGACCGTGCGCGGCGACTGCCGCGAGGGTGACATCGGTACCGAGCTTGGCGCCATCGCCAAGGCGCACGCCGGTGTCGTGATCGGCTCTTACCCCTTCATGGATGACGACCGGCGTCCCAACACGCACATTGTCCTGCGCTCGCGCGATCCGCAAAAACTCGCCGCGGCCAAGGCAGCCGTACTGGCGATGCTCGAACGCCTGCACGCGACGACCGCCTAAAACAAAGCGTTGGCTCAAATCACTGTGATGGCCACGATGGCGCGGCTTGCGGCCGTGCGCCTTGCGGGGGCAGGGCGCCAACCCCACCTTTCCTGCACGCTTGGCGAGCCAGGGGCCCCATGAGCGAAAGCGACAACGAAGCGCTTTTCAGTGTGCTGCGGCAATCGGCGGACCCCAAATGCGCCGGCGCCATCGAAGCCGCAATCCGCGACGCGGATGATCGCGAGCTTTGCCGTATCAATCCGCTGGCCTTTGCCGCGAAGCATCATCTGGATGAAGAGCCAACCATTGCCGCGTTCCTGCACGCCGCGCGGCTCGGCATATTCGAGTTGTCGTGGAACGTACTGTGCCCCGGCTGTGGCGGCGTGCTGGAGGCAGGTACGACGCTCAAGAACGTGAACCGTCACGAATACGATTGCGGATTATGCGCCGCAGGTTACGAGCCCACGCTCGATGAGATGGTCGAAGTCACATTTACGGTCAGTCCGCGGGTACGACGGATCGCCGCTCACAGTCCCGATACGCTGTCCGAAGTCGAATACTACCGGCAGATTTTCTGGAGCTCGGGCGTCGACCTGCCGGAGACGCTTGGGGAAAGCCTCGCCGATTTCACGGTCGACTCCATCGAACTCGCTCCGGGCGACAAGGCGGTGCTTTCAGTCAAGTTGCCGAGCCAATTCGTCATTGTGTTCGATCCGGTGACGCACGGCACCCAGTTCATTGACGTCAAGGGTGAGCCGACCCAAGAACGGCAATCGCTCGGCATGGTGTTCAACAATGTGAAGGCGCCGGTCGGCACCGTCGAAATGCGGCCGGGGCCGCTACGGGTGACGCTGGAGAACCAAACCTCGCGGCGTGTGCTGCCGGCGTTGTGGATTGCGGGCGACGCGCTGCATAATCTGCTTGGTAATCGCCGGCCGTTTCTCACCGCCAAACGGCTTTTGAGCAACCAGACCTTCCGCGACATCTACAACACCGACACGCTCGATGTGGATCAGCGTCTGAAGATCACCAGCCTGACGTTTCTGTTCACTGACCTCAAAGGTTCGACGGCGCTTTATGAGCGCGTCGGCGATCTCGCCGCTTACGATCTCGTCCGCCAGCATTTCCGCGTGCTCTACGACGTGGTTGCGGCGGAGACCGGCGCGGTGGTCAAGACTATCGGCGATGCGGTGATGGCGACTTTTACCACGCCGGACCGCGCGCTGGCGGCGGCCTTGCGCATGCGCAAGGAAATGGCCCACATCAATGCGGAACGCGGCAATGAGGACCTGCTTCTCAAAATCGGCATCCACGAAGGGCCGTGCCTTGCCGTCACGCTCAACAACAACCAGGACTATTTCGGCCACACCGTGAACATGGCCGCGCGGGTACAGGGCCTGGCCTCCTCGCATGCGATTTTCGCCACGAAGCCGATCGTCGAAGACGCCAGATCGGCCAAAATCCTGGAAAGCTCCGGATTGCAGCCGAGCATGCAGCGCGCGGCGCTCCGCGGCATTGCCGACGAAACCACGGTCTACGAGATTCCCTGATTGCCTTTGCGGCGTCCGGTCTGATAATCGGCGGTGAGTTCGAAAAGCCGCCGCGAGGACGCCGATGACCGACGCCGGACCCCAAACGCTCGAAGCCGCCGTGCGGCGCGATCCGGCGAAAATCTTTCCGGTCTCCTGGGACCAATTTCACCGCGACTCTCGCGCGCTCGCCTGGCGGCTGAGCGGCGCCGGCCCGTTCGAGGCCATTGTCTGTATCACCCGCGGCGGGCTGGTGCCGGCGGCTATCGTCGCCCGCGAGCTGGGCATCAAGCTGATCGAGACCGTCGGGGTGTCGAGCTATACCGGCACCAGCCAGGGCGACATCAAGGTGATTAAGCCGGTCTCCGACGCCATCGTGGCGCTTGGCGGCGGGCAGGGCGTGCGGGTGCTTTTGGTCGACGACCTCGTCGATACCGGCAAGACCGCGAAAGTGGTGCGCGAACTCGTGCCGCGCGCCCACCTCGCCACCGTCTATGCCAAGCCGATGGGGCGTCCGCTGGTCGATACCTTCATCACTGAAGTTTCGCAGGACACCTGGATCTATTTTCCGTGGGATACCGGTCTCGCATTCCAGCCGCCGATCAACGAAGCCGGTTTGTGAAGGAGCTCGCTCGCATGGACGCCGTCACACCGAAGGACAAGCACGACACCGCCGACACCCATTCGCATGTGGTGCGGCCCGCCGAGATGGAATGGAAAAAGACGCGCTTCCCCGGCTGCGAGGTGAAGGGCCTGTTGTTCGACAAGGAAAGCGGCGTCGTCACCGCGTTGATGCGGCTCGCGCCCGGCGCGATCTTACCGGACCACGAACACGTCAAGATCGAGCAGACCTACGTGCTCGAGGGCAAGCTCGTCGACAAAGAAGGCCCGGTGACCGGGCTCAGCGTCGGTCCAGGTGAATTCGTCTGGCGTGAGGCCGGCAGCCGTCACGTCGCCTGGACGCCCGAAGGCGGTGTGATGATCGCCATGTTTCAGGTGCCCAACAAATTCTTCGAGGCTGACGGCCGCGTCACCGACATTTCCGGGGCCGATTGGGACAGCCTCTGGGGCCATATCCTCAAGGAGTAGGATGTTCGTTACTGTTAGGCTGCTGGCTTCGTGAGCCGAGCCGTGCGGGGCGGCGAGGAGCAAAGCATGTTGCGCAAACTCATCCGCGCGGCGGTTATTGCCGCAATTTCTGTCGGACCGGCCGCTGCTCAGGACAGTTTCGGCATTCCGGTTAATCCGAAGCGGCCCCTGACCGGCGAGCAACTCGAGAAGCAGAAGGCCACGGATCGCGACTATGATGCGGCGATGAAGAAGATCCCCGACAAGAAATCGAGTGATCCGTGGGGCGTCGTACGTCCGTCACCCACCGCGAAGAACAAGCAACAATAAAGCGGGGAGCGGTCATCGTCCTCACTTCCGGCGCGCGTCCGGGCGATGATACAAGGACGCCCGTGGGTGCGCTTCGAGTGCCCCTCTCGCGGACGTGGCGAAATGGTAGACGCAAGGGACTTAAAATCCCTTGGGGGAAACCCTGTGAGGGTTCGAGTCCCTCCGTCCGCACCAAATTTTTGGGCGATGTCGACCGCATACCAAGAGCGGCAATGTAAAGCTACTCGCGCGTTCGCGAGCGGGTGTATCGCCTCAAAGGTTTTCCATTCATCGCGCGCCGTCGAAGCTATTCCAGCCCCTCGATGATTCTGAAATCGCGCTCGGCGCCATCGCCAAGTGCTTTCAAAGCTTCAGCGTAGGCCGGGCTTTCCCGTGCGGCGATGGCCTGTTCCACGCTCGGAAACTCAACGATGACGAGGCGCTCCTTGAGACCATGCTCTTAGGCCGCCGCAGCCTTACCAAGCGCAAGATAGCGAGCACCGAATGGAGCAAATGCGGGTCGAGAGAGCTTGGCATAAGCCGCGAGCTTCTCCGGGTCCGAAATGGAACGATAGACAGAAACAATGTAGGCTTTGGGCATGCGCGATCTCCGCCTGCTCAACATGATAGCATGGCGAGACGACTGTAGACCTATGCGCGCCCTCCATTAGTCGGCGCAATGTCCGATTGGCAGATATTCAGGAAATCCCATTGGCTACTAATCCCTTCATGGAACTCCGTCGCGTCGCACGGGTTACCTCTGCCAAACGGAGGCTTCCATGGAATTGATTCTGATCATTCTGATCCTCGTGCTGCTCTTCGGTGGCGGCGGTTTCTACGGTCATCGCCGCTGGCGCAGGCGCGGGCTATAAGTTCATCGCAATTTGGCGCTCGGCTGATCCGAACTCCGGTTCAGTCGGCGGCTCGTCGCGCTGGGGAGGCTATCTCAGCCGTTCGTTGATTCTAAAATCTCGCTCGGCGCCATCGCCAGGTGGAGCGATCGGTACACGTGCTCCAAACAAAAAAAGGCCGCCCCATATGGGCGGCCCTTTTGCAGGTGCGCGAGCGATTTTTTTATTTGGTCGCGTTCTTGAAGGCGTCTTTCACGTTGCCAACGGCATTGTGCATGTCGCCCTTGGCTTTGTCGAACTTGCCTTCAAACTCAAGCTCCCGGTCGCCGGTGATTTTGCCGGCGGTTTCCTTGATGGCGCCTTTCGCCTTATCAGCGGCGCCTTTAACGTGTTCGCGATCCATCCAAAGCCTCCTTTGCGTGGTTCCTGTAACAACGCGCGGAAGGCCTGAAAGTTTCCTGCTTGAACACACGCCAGAGGCGAGCTGCTAAAGCTTTGCCATCACGCCATGCAGGCGATTGAGCATGTCCTCTTCCTGTCCCGGCACGATGTTGACGGCGATTTGCTTGTACCCCATGGCGGCCATGCCGCGCGCCCGGTCGACAAGTTCGGATTGCGTTCCAGTAAAGGTGAGCGCGCGGACCACTTGCGCGGACAAGTGCGTTTCTTCTGGCCGCACGAACATGAGATGGCCGCGGTGGTTCGAGAGATAGCGCGCATCCGCCGGCTCGTACTGCTGGTAGACCTTGCGATAGGCCTCGAGCTCCGCGGTGAAAGGAAACGGCCCTTCGAGAGGCACGATCGAGCCGAACTGGTCGAGCTCGACGAGGTTGTGAAACACGATGGCGGCAAACGGCCCGGCTTGCGCCATGCAGCGCTTGCTGTCGCCGGCCTCGCCCTCGTCGAGCACGCACCCGCCGCAACTTGCGGAGGCGTAAAAGTCGGCGAGGTTTCTGCCGTTTTTAACCCACGCCGCCTGGATGTCCTCAATGTCGGCCTTCTCGCGCTCGGGATAACTGACATTGCCGATCCAGCCGGCGCCAAGTTTTGCCGTCAGCGCGCGGGCTTTCGGGCCGAATGCCGAGACGAATGTCGGTATCTTGTCCTTGATGTTGATGAGGCCAAGTTCGGGATTCAAAAACCTGATCTTGTGCGGCCCACCTTCTTCCGACCACTCGACCGTCTTTCCCGCCAGCAATCCTTCGACCACCTCAACGTATTTCTCCAGGCGGGCAAGCGGAATTTGGCCTAGCCCCATGGTGCGTCGTCCGGTGTAGCCGGTGGACACGCCAAAGACGATGCGGCCCGGCGCCAGCGCGTTCAAAGTCGCCAGTGCGTTGGCGGCGACCGGGGCGATCCGGTTCGATGGAATGAACACGCCCGCGCACAATTTGATTTTCGATGTCTTCATCGCGGCGGCGCCCATCGCCACCAGGACGTCGGCGCTGAGCAAATGCGTGTCGTAAAACCACGCATAGTTGAAGCCGAGCTTTTCGGCGCGCTCGACCACTTTCCAGGAATCTGCCTTTGTCGGCAGCGTAATACCGAACTCCATTTTTTTCCTCCCTAGCCGGTTAAATGGTGCAGGCCGGGTTAGCTCCCGGCTGCGTGTAAGTCAGATTGAGGGTGTGGCGGAACGATCCGCAACGGCGCCGCGGCAAACGAGGCGCTGACGCGATCCGCCGGTGCGTCTGTGTACAGTGTCGTCCGTTGGCGCGGTCGCCGGTGAAGCGAGGCAATCGTTTCCTCCATCGCTTCGGGCGGCATTTCCTCACCATGCAGCGCGCCCGCGGCGCGCGTGATGCTCTCGTTCATCAGGGTGCCACCCAGATCGTTGGCGCCGGCGGTCAAGCAGGCGGCGACCCCTTCGGGCCCCATCTTCACCCACGACGTCTGGATATTCTGGAGGACCGGATGAAGCGCGAGCCGCGCGACCGCGTGCATCAGCACGGCTTCGCGATAAGTTGGCCCCAGACGGCAACCCCCGCGCAAATGGATCGGCGTTTCCATGGGAACGAACGGCAGCGGCACGAATTCGGTGAAGCCGCCGGTGCGGTTTTGCAACTCGCGGACGCGCAACAGATGCCGCGCCCAATGCTGGTACCGATCGACATGGCCGAACATGATGGTTGCCGTTGTGCGCAATCCCAAGAGGTGCGCGGTCTCGATCACGTCAAGCCATTGCGCGGTAGTGATCTTGTCGGGACAGATGACGGCGCGCACTTCATCGTCCAAAATCTCGGCGGCGGTGCCGGGCAGCGTGCCGAGACCCGCATCCTTCAGCCGGATCAGAAACTCGCGCACCGAAAGACCGAGCGTCGCTGCGCCCTGCGAAACTTCGAGCGGCGAAAAGGCGTGGATGTGAATATCCGGGCAGACGTCCTTGATGGCCCGGCAGATCGAAAGGTACGTCGAGCCGTCATACGACGGGTGAATGCCGCCTTGCAGGCAGAGCTCGACCGCGCCGCGATCCCAGGCTTCGACGGCGCGGCGCTGGATTTCTTCGAGGCTCAGGTCGTAGGGGCGTCCGCGCAGGTTGTCGCTGAGCTTGCCCTTCGAGAACGCGCAGAACTTGCAGCCGAAGTGGCAGATGTTGGTGTAGTTGATATTGCGAGTGACGACGTAGCTGACGTCATCGCCGCACGCGTGCGCGCGCAATGAGTTGGCCGCTTGGCAGACGGTGTGAAATTCCTCACCGCGGCTTTCGAACAACGCGACGATGGCGTCTTCGGAAAGCGTCTTGCCCGCGAGCGCGGCGGAAATAATCGCGTCGACCTTGTTGGGCGCCACAACAGTACGCGGCTCCCGCGGGGTTTTGCCGAGCGCGCCCGGGCTCCAGGGATCGACGCGCGCAAATCCTTCGGCGTCGGCCGCGCGCATCACCGCCGTGCGCAGCGGGCGATCGAGCCAAGTCTCCGGACGGCGAGCGTAAGCCGGATAGATCGCAAGCCGCTCGACCAGCACCTTGCCGGCTTTGGCCGTCTCGCCGGCGCAGCGTTTCGATTTGCGGCCACGGCCGTTCCGGATTGACGTGGTCAGGCGTGACCGGAGAAACGCCGCCCCAATCGTTGATTCCGGCGGCGACGATTTGTTGCAGCGCGCCGGGCGACAGGTTGGGCGGCGCCTGGATGTTCATCCCGGCGCCGAAGACGAGCCGCGCCGCGGCGATGGTCCAAAGATGGTCGTCGAGGCTGGGCTCGGCGTGGTCCACCATTTTGGTGCCGGGCTTGGCGCGAAAATTCTGAATAATGATCTCTTGCAGGTGCCCGTATTGCTCGTGCAAGGCGCGCAACTCGAGCAATGCAGCGAGGCGCTCGTGCCGCGTTTCGCCGATGCCGATGAGGATGCCGGACGTAAACGGAATGGCGGCTTCGCCCGCAGCGCGAATGACTTCGAGCCGCACGGCCGGATTTTTGTCGGGAGAGCCAAAATGCGGACCGCCGCGCGCGCACAGGCGCTCCGCCGAACTCTCCAGCATCAAACCTTGCGACACCGATACGCTTCGGAGTGACGCCAGTTCCTCGGCGCTCATGACCCCGGCATTAAGATGCGGAAGAAGGCCGGTTTCCTGCAACACCAGTGCCGCCATCGCGGCCAGATAAGAGACGGTCGTCTCGTGTCCGAGTTCGCGAAGCTCTTCACGCGCGACGCGATAGCGGTGTTCCGGCTTGTCGCCCAACGTAAACAGCGCTTCGCGGCATCCGGCCGCCGCGCCGGCGCGCGCAATGGCCAGCACTTCTTCCTTGTTCAGATAGGCACGCGCGCCGCGCCGCGGTGGATGGGCAAACGTGCAGTAGTGACAACTGTCGCGGCACAGCTGCGTCAGCGGAATGAAAACTTTTCGCGAATAGGAAATCACGCCGCCGTGGTCGCGGTCGCGCAATGCGGCCGCGACCTCCATCAGTGCGGGAAGGTCAGCTTCGTCATCCGCCAGCGCGAAGACTTCCGCGTCCGACAGACGGCCGCCGTCCCTGCCGCGGGCCAAGGCGCGATCAAAGCTGTTCATTGTGAAGCCAGCGCCATGGAGGCTTCGTAGTCCCACTCCGCCCGGCGTTCGTCGAGCAGCTTCCAGCTCCGCGTGGCGGAGGGCTTGTTCATGAACCTAATGAGATCGGCGGACTCGTCGATATCGAGCGCAATCGCTTCGTTGCGAACAACGGTCGGGGTCAATCCAATCGCTCGCGCGGCGGCAAGGTGCGGGAAATAACTGTCGGGACCGAACCGCAGCGGCACCGCGTCGGCCGGCGAACAGACGATGGTGTTCGATCCGAGTTCGTCCCACGCGGGGACAATGGTGAACGCGGGAGCGGCGGCGTGGGCGGCGATGACGCGGCTGATGTCGCTATTTGACACCAGCGGTACGTCGCCGGGAATGGTCAGCAGGGTGGATCCGTTCGCCGCCAGGCGGCGCGCCGCGGCGGTGACCGCGCCGGTATGACCGTCATGCGCGCCGTCTGACCAAATCTCCGCGCCGGCGTGCCGCGCGATTTCAGTAACAGTCGGATCGGCGGTTACCACGACGATGCCGCTCAACTCCGGCGCGGCAGTCACGGCGTCCAGTACGTCCTGGAACATGGCAAGCGCCAAATCCTTGCGCAGCCGCGGCGAAAGCGCCTCCGCCAGCCGCTGTTTCGCCAGCGAGGCGTCTTTCACCGGAATGACGGCCCAGATATCGGGACGCGACACGCGCCGATCATTCGCCATTGAGCGCTTCCATCGGAATTCGGGAAATGCGCAACACACTTTTTTGCCGCCGCATGGGCATGGCGTCTGTCCTATGTCTTTATGACGGCGGCTTGCAAACGGCGCCGGGAGATTTCATCAGCCAAGTTGAGCGTCATTGTCGCCAGATGTTCGCGATCCGCAAGTGAAACCATCAGCGCCTTGGTGGCGATGGCGGGGACCGGGAGCCTGGCGATCAGCGCCGCGTCGCAATCGTCGACCACGTAGCCGTCGAGAAAGTCGGCGTAGCGCTCGGCCACGGTTTCGGCGCTGATCTCGAGACCGAGTTCCCGCATCATCTTCGCCGTCGGACCTTTGACCGCGTTGATCGCCAATGATCGGGGCGACGGCCACAACCGGCGCGGCGCATGCCCGCAATGCTTCGCGCACACCCGGCAAGGCGAGGATGGGTTCGATGCTGATGAACGGGTTTGACGGGCAAATTACCACTGCCCGCAGTTCGGGGTCGCCGATCGATGCAACAAACGCGGCATGCGGCTTCGCGGTCGCCGCGCCGTCGTAAGCAAATTCCGCCACCTCCGGCCGGCATTGTTGCTCGACAAAATATCGCTGAAAGTCCAGCCAGCCGGACGCGGTGCGAACGCGCGTGCGGACCGGATCGTCGCTCATCGGCACAATGCCGGCGCGAACACCAAGGCGTTCAGCAAAGTCAGCGATAATGTCGGACAGCAGCTCGCCGGCGCGCAGCCGCCGCGTGCGCTCGACGTGAATGGCAAGATCGGCATCGCCCAAGCGAAACCAGGTTTCTCCGCCGAGCCCGGCCAGCGCCGCCATGAACGTCCAGGTCTCGTCGCGCCGTCCCCAGCCGGTCGCGGGATTGTCGAGACCGGCGAGCGTGTAGAGCAACGTGTCGATGTCCGGAGAGACGTGCAGCCCGAGATGCTCGAAATCGTCGCCGGTGTTGGCGACAATGGTCAGTTTTCCAGGCGGGACGACGTTGCGCAGGCCGAGCGCCAACTTGGCCCCGCCGACGCCGCCGGACAGCGCGAGCACGCGATCTTTCTTCTCGCTCGCTTGCGTCATCGAAACAAATCGTCCTTGGCATCGCGCAGCAATTGCGCAGCCGTGGAAGACTTCGCGGACCACTTGAGTCCGCGCACCACGACAATCGGCATAGCTTCATCGGCCTGTCCCATCAGCAGCGATGCCGCTGCGGCGATCTCATCGGCGAAGCCCGTTTCGGTTACCTGCAAGGGACGGTCATAGAGGTCCGGCCTTCCTCGAAGATCGTGCAGCGCCGGAAGGCCGGCGGCGCCGAGCGCGACACCGACCGTTCCGAGCCGCCAGGCGCGGCCCAGACTGTCATTGATCACGACAGCGATATGTTTGCCGAGCCGAGCCTTGAGTCCTTCGTGCAACAGCCGCGCCGAGCGATCAGGGTCTTCCGGCAAAAGCAGCACAGGTTTTGCGCCGCGCTGCGGGTCGACATTCGATTGATCGACGCCGGCGTTGGCGAGCACAAAGCCGAGCCGGTGCTCGACAATGAGCACGTTGGGTTTGTGCCGCAGCACCTGTCGTGACTCCCGGAGAATGACTTCGACCAGCCGCGGGTCCTTCTGCACCTCCTTTGACAACGCCAGTGCGCGCTCACCCGGTTCGACCGTGTCGAGATCGACATATCGCCCTTCTGCCTTCGAGACGATTTTCTGCGCGACGACGAGGATATCGCCGTCGCGCAATGCCGGCTCCTGATTTTCCGTGTGCGTCGCAAATCAGCGAGACGAGATCGGTCCCGGGTTCGATGAGGGGGATTCCCGGAACCGCAATGAGCTGCAACTCGAGTGTCGTGCCGCTTCGCATGCGGCGTTATTGCCGGTGTAGCCATGGCCGGCAAGATGCTCGCCACAGGCGGGATTTGACATGGCGAAATTCAAGACCCCCGGCCGTTGCCAGCCAGGGGTCCTCAGCGTGCACCGATGGTCCGATTTTAAGCCGGCCGGAGTGTGTCAGGCCCAGCCGGCCTTCACCTGCACGGGGACGAGTTCGGAATCGGGAACGCCGACGGCGGAAACCGAACGGAAGAAGCCGTTCTGCCACTGACCGACCGTGTAGGCGATGTTCTGCAACTGGCTGCGCAGGTCGATGTCGCCAATCACGGTCTTGAAGGTGTGGTTTTTCAGATAATCGGTGACGGCGTCTCGATCCACGGTACCGGCACCTTCGAAGGCTTGTGTGAGCACCTCGCCATTCGCGTAGAGATAGAAGCAGGCATTGTAATCGGAATCGACACCGGTAACTTCTTTGTGCAGCTTCAGGAACGCGCGCGTCTTCGCGTTGTCCGGCACGCCACCGAAGCCGATGACGTTTTCCGCCGAGGGGCCGTATTTCCCGGCGAAGCCAGCGAACGCACACCCGATGCCGTTGTAGTACGCCTTGACGTTTAAATTTTCGATCTTGGCCTGGTCGGTCAGCCCGAAAGTGTCGGGCGGATAGGAGTAGGCGATGAAGGCATCCGGATTGGCGGCCTTCGCGGCTTTGATCACCGGCGCGTAGTCCTGCGTGCCGAGCGGATAGGACTTGTCGTAAACCAGTTCGAAGCCCGCGGCGGGAAACAGTTTCCTGCTGATGTTGGCGGATTCAATGCCGTACTCGTCGGCAACGTTGACCATGGCGATCTTGTTGCCGATCTGGCCGCTCGATCGCAGCTTCTTGAGAACGTCGACGACGGATGAGCTGTATTGCGTCGTCGTGCCGTTGGCGAAAAACAGCCGTGGATTTTTCTTCACCAGTTGCGAACCCAGGTCGGTGACACAAGCGACCGCGAGCTGCGGGTAGCCGAGCTTGGCGAATGTCGGCACCGCGGCGATGTTGAAGCCGGTGCTGTACAAACCGACGATCCAGTCGGCCTTATCGACGGTGGCAAGCCGTTCGATCGCCTTGATCGCTTCGGGCGGCTGGGTGTGGTCGTCGTACTCGATCAACTCGACCTTGCGCGGACCGCTTTTGAGCTTGAGGCCGCCGGTTTGGTTGACTTCGTGAGCCCATAGCTGCCACGGCGGGAAGAAGGTCGCGGCGGCGCCGGGCGCAAGCGGGCCGGTTTTCGCGCCGACGACGCCGATTTTCACCGTTCCGGTCTCAGCGTGGGCTGTGTGGATAAACGGAGCGGCCAGCGCCGCCGCGCCGGCATATTTCAGCAATTCGCGTCGTCGCATCGAAACCTCCCCGATGGTTTTTTGCCGATGCCGTATAGCGTGGCGGGGGAAGGCGGTATGTCGTCAGAACTCAGGACAATCCATGCGGTGGACCGTCCTAAGCATTTAGGACAGACTTGCCCAGAGCCGCACGCAAGGATGCCGATGCCCAGACCGGACGTTGAAGAAAATAAATTCAGGAGGAAACCGTGAGTGCGGCCGCCGGATCAGAGCCGAACGTTGCGACGCTTCGCGTCGGCGGCGGCGCCGTAGGGTTCAACTGGCTGCCGGTGATTGTCGCCGATCGTCAGGGCATGTTTGCGCGGCGCAATCTCGCCGTCGACATCAAGCGTCTCGGCGCGGTCGACAAGGTGACCGCCGCTGTCAAGAACGGCGAACTCGACCTTGCCATCACGCCGCCCGAGGGCGCGATCCGCGATTGCGCGGGTGGCGGTAATCTTCGGATCGTCGCCGGCAACGTGAACCGGTTGCCGTTGTCGCTGATTGCCAATCCGCGCATTCGCCGGATCGAAGATTTGCGCGGCGCACGGCTGGGCACTTCCTCGCTCACCGAAGGCACCGCGCTTTACACCATGGAAGTGCTGCGACAGCACGGCCTCAATTATCCGGGCGATTACGAGTTCGCCGTGGTTGGCGTCCACCCGGCGCGGTGGAAAGCGTTGCAGGAAGGCACGATTGACGCGGCAGTGCAGTTGATTCCGCTAAACTTCGTCGGCGAGGATGCAGGCTATAGCAATCTTGGCGAGGTGACCGATTATATTTCGGAGATTGTCTTCACCAGCCTCATTGTCGACCGTGTGGCGGCCGAACAGCGGCGTGACCAGATCGTCGCTTTCCTTGGCGCCGTGATGGAGGGAACGCGCTGGGTTTACGATCCCGCCAACGATGAAACGCTTCTGGCGTTGACCAAAGAGTTGACTCAAGCCGAGGGCAAATACGGCCGGCAAGCTCTCGACTACATGCGGGAGAAGCGGGTGTTCTCCGCGGACCTTTCGATTCCCGGGGCCGCGTTCGCAAAATCCATCGAGCTGATGCAGAAAGCGGGCTTGGCAGATGCGCAGCTCGCGGCAACGGCGAAAGCCGTCCTCGACGACAGCTTTCGCGCTGCTGCGTTGAGAACGCTTTGAGCAATGGCGGTGCTGCCTTTCGATTTAGCTCTCGATGCACGGACCGCTGTGCGCATCGTTTGCGGCGCGTTCTTTCTGCCGCACACGATTGCGAAATTGCGCAACATCGACCGCGCCTCGATTCTGTTCGACAAGGTCGGCTTCCGGCCGCCGCGTCCGTTTGTTCTGCTGACGACGGCCATGGAACTGGTCGCGGCGTTCGGTTTGATTTCAGGGCTCTATCCCCGCGTCGCCTCCGTCGTCGCCGCGATCGTCCTTTTCGGGGCTGCTTATGCCATCGGCCGCAACCACGGCCTGATGTGGCGGTGGCAGCATCCCGGCATCGAGTACATGCTGTTTTGGGCCGTCGTCTGCCTGCTCGTGGGGTTTCTGCCATAACGACCGGCGGCACGAATATGCTATCGGTGTCTTAGTCGTACATTCACCGCCTGGAAGCCGGCAGAGCACGGCGCGGCAGTGGGAGGAAAGCGCAATGATCGTCGTTTCTCCGGCGTGCTCCGACGAGCGCTTGAACCTGGGCACGCGAGACGCCTGCGATGTGGTCAATTCGGTCGGAACGCAATCGTACGGCGACGTCTGCTTCGCGATGCTCGAACGGGCGCTCAATGTCGAGCATTGGGCGCTGTTTCGTTTCCGCTCCGGAAGCCCGCTAAAATGCGTCGCGACGGCGAGTAAGCGCGACAAGGCCGCAGCCAAGGAAAACTGCGAACGCTTTGTCGGGCGATGTTACAGCGTCGATCCGTCAGTCAAGGCCGCGAGCAAGCGGCTTTCAGCGCCGACGCTGACCAAGATGGCGATCGACGACATCGAAGACCCGCAGTACCGGCATTGCTTCGAGCTGACCCACGTTCAGGAACGCGTGAGTCTATTTTCGTGGATCGGCCGCGATCTCTATCAGCTCAGCGTATTTCGTGGTCCGCGCAAGGCGTCATTTTCAGCGCTGGAGATGAATCACTTCGCCGCGCTCGCCAAGCTGCTGCTGGCGACAGCGCAAAAGCACGAAATGCTGATCGACCAGCAGACGGGTTTTCCGCGGCATCTGAACGTCGAGGGTATCGAGCGGCTTCTCAAATTGCGGTCGCCCGAGCTCAGCACGCGCGAATGCGAGGTGTGCGCCCGCGCCGTAGCCGGCAAGACGATCGAGGGAACGTCGATCGAGCTTGATATTAGGCGGACGAGCGTAATCACCTACCGGCAGCGGGCCTACCAAAAGCTCGGTATTTCCCGGACCAACGAGCTTGTTGCCCTCTTGAGCAACCTTCACGCCGAGCGGTCGCTGGCCTCCTGAAGCAACCGAAACGCTGCCTTACGTATTTTTCCTGAGCCTCGCGGGCATCAAAAACGCCCATTTTCCGAGGAAGTTCTCGAATTTTAACCATCATAATTAATCAGTGGCTCACCAAGACCCCTTATTCCTGACCTGACGGGCGCGGGTTGGGCAGGACGTCGGTTGTGCTAGCAGAGCGTTTTATTCGCAAGCGCTTCGCGCGGTTAGCTCTGGCCGCGCTACTGATTGGAATGGCGGGCTGGGCTTTTCTGCCTTACGTCACCCATCGGGTCGCCGCGTCCGCGTTCGTTAACTCGGAGCTCGTGCGCGTTAACGCGCCATTCGCCGGTCGCCTCACCAATGCGTTGCCTCGGCAGGGCGATTTCATCGGCAATACCAAGTCCGTGAATCTCATCGAAGCTTTATCGCCGGACCGGCGACATCTGTTCGATCTTCAACTGCAATACGAGTTGGCAAAGAAAACCGGCGAGCTCGCCGACCAACATCTCAAAGAAATCGCCTCGCTCGACGTGGAATTGGCCAAGCGGACCGAAACTTACCAGCACGCCATTGTTAATCAGATCTCTCACGAAGGCTTGGAGGCTGAAGCCGAGCGGGCCGGATGCATGGAGGAGTTAAAGCACCGCGACAACGTCGGCCTGCGCATGGACACTTTGACCGAATCCGGATTGGCCTCGGAGGTCCGTTCATCCGAAGCGCACGCTACCGCCCGGGCGGCATCGACCCGATGTGCAGTCGCGGCCGCGCGCGGGGATCGGATCAAAGCCGAGCTTGAAGCCGCACAAAGCGGCGTATTTCTGCGCAACGGTATCAGCGACGTCCCTTACTCCCAGCAGCAGCGGGAGAATCTGATGCTCCGTCGTCAAGAGCTGCAAACTCAGTCATTGCGGGAGTCGGCGCGGGCCAAGCAGTTGTCCGCGGACATCACCGCAGAGCATGATCGTATCGAGCGGCTCGATAATTATCGGCCGGCGCTGCCGGGAGGCCATGTGGTGTGGTCGACAACCGCCAGCCCGGGTTCGGCGGTCATCGAAGGGCAAACCATCCTCGACCTTGCCGATTGCGAACACCGTTTCGTAGCGGTTGAGCTTCCGGAGCGCGATTTCGAGCAGATCAAGATCGGCGACGCCGCCGCCGTCCGCCTGGTCGGCGGCAACGAGTGGTTGGAGGGGCAGGTGCGGCAGGTTCGCGGCTCCGCGGCGCGCGCTGACGATCGCCTTTTCGCGGCGCAAATACCCAGCCCGGGTCCGGCGACGATCACGGTCGAAGTATCGCTTCCGCCGGACCTCACTCAAAAAGACGGTGCAAATCTCTGCGGCATCGGACGGCTCGCCGAAGTTCGCTTTCCGCGTCCTTTCCTGGACGTCGGAAAGTTTGCAAGAGTCGGCTGGCACTGGCTGACCGGCGCGGCGAATGCACACACGGCAGCGGGAGCCGCGTCCGGCCACTGACGTGTACTCAGACACCATAACCATCTTTCAGCTGCTGGCACCGACGCTATTCGTTGTTGGCACGATTTACACTCTCGCGCCGATTTTGCCGATCGACCGTTCCTGGACGCGTGTGTTCGTGTTTTGTGTGGTCTGGCTGATTGTTGGGCGCTACCAAAGTTGGCGGTTGCTCGTGACGGTGTTGCCGGCGAGCGGCGCCTGGTACGAGGTCGGCTGGGTCTGGTTCGTTTACCTCGTGGAGCTTTTCGCGACCGCCGACGCGGTGATCCTCTACCTGATGTTTTTGCGCAGTACCGATCGGAGGCCAGAAGCCGATATTCACGAGGCGCGTCTGCGCGCAACGCCGCCGTCGGAACTGCCCGGCGTCGATATTTACATTCCGACTTACAACGAGCCGATGGACGTGCTGGAAAAGACAATTACCGGCGCGTTGTGCTTGGACTATCCGAATTTCCAGGTTTGGGTGCTCGACGACGGCCGCCGGCCGTGGCTGAAAGAATTTTGTCGCGACAAGGGCGTCGGTTATCTCACCCGTCCCAACAACGCCCACGCCAAGGCCGGGAATATCAACCACGCGCTGACCAAGACAAGCGCGCCGTATGTGGCGATATTCGACGCCGATTTCATTCCGCAGCAGAATTTCCTGATGCGCACGATGGGCTTCTTCGCTGACCCGAAGATCGGCATCGTTCAGACGCCGCATGCTTTCTATAACAGCGATCCGATGCAAGCCAATTTGGCGCTGCGCAAGACGCTGCCGGACGATCAGCGGTTTTTCTTTGAAGCGATCATGCCAAGCCGCGACGGCTGGGATGCCGCATTCTGCTGCGGCTCGAATTCGGTCACGCGGCGTGAGGCACTGCGCAGTGTCGGCGATGCGCTGCCAACCGGTTCGATCACCGAGGACATGCTGCTCACACTGGTTCTACTGCGCAAAGGCTACATCACGCGCTACCTATGCGAGCGACTGGCTTTCGGCTTGGCGCCGGAAAATATCGAGGCTTTCTTTGTCCAACGGCAGCGTTGGGCGCGCGGCGGCATGCAAATCCTGTTTCTGCCGGAAGGTCCGCTTGGATCGAGCCTCGGATTTATGCATCGGCTGATGTTTTTGCCGTCGCATTGGTTATCGCAAAGCTGTACTGCGGCGCTGACGATTCTTACGCCGCTGGTCTTCCTGTGGACCGGCCTGTTGCCGCTCGTCAACGTAACCTCGGCATCCATTATCGACTACATCGTGCCGATGATCCTCGTACTTATGGGCGGGATGCAAATCTTGGCTCCCGCAAAATATTTTCCGCTGGCTTCGCAAGTGCTCGGCACCTTTCAGGCTTTCAAAATCCTGCCGACGGTGCTGCTCACTTTGATCAAGCCTTTCGGTCATGCATTCAAAGTCACGCCCAAAGGCAAAGACGCCCGGCGCTCGAACTACGATCGCGGTATTTTCTGGTCCGCCGCCGCTCTGATCTTTCTGACACTCGGCGGGTTGGTTATTAATTCGATGCCGGAAATACGGATCATCGATGACGCATTGCTGCTTCCAATCCTGGCGATCTGGGGCGTCATCAACATGGTCGTTCTTTTTCTGGTCTGCATGCTGTCGCTGCAGGCGCCGGTGCGGCGCTCGGAAGAGCGCTTCGCAGTTGAGGAAGCGATCGGCATATTCGGCGCAAACGGCAGCGTGTCGACGGGCTTCATTCGCAATATCTCGCTGTCGGGTGTGGCGATCGCCATCGATGCTGACGCTGAAGTAGTTACCCAGCCCGGCGAATTCGCCCGGGTATTCATCAGGGAAGTGGGGTTCGTCCCCGGCCGTGTCGTGCGACAGAACGACCGGTTCATGGCGATGCAGTTCGACTTGCCGCAATCACTTGAGCGCGACTTGTTGATCGGCAAGCTTTTCACGCTGGGCCTTAACACCACTGCAGACGTGACGGCCTCATCGGCGGCGACGCTGGCCATTCTTGGCAGCATCCTCAAGGTTCGGTCGCCTTATATCCGGGCAGAAAAGAGCGACGCAGGTCCTGTCGCGCCCGCCGAGAAACTTGCGGCGGTAAGCCTTGTCCTCGAGCCGAGCGGCGAACGGCTACGGTTGCCCGAACTTGGCGCTAAGCGGCGTTCCTTCGCGGCTTGAGGCGAGATCACCCTTTATCGTCAATCGGGTCGCCCGGCGCGCCGCCGCGCGCCACTATTCCGCCGTCGATGGTGACCATGGCGCCGGAAATGTAGGACGCCCGATCAGAAGCGAGAAAAGCCACCATTCCGGAGATCTCGTCAGTCCGCGCCGGCCGCCCATACGCCATATTGCGGAAGAAACGGCGACGCCACTCTTCGCGGTCTTGCGGTGCGATTTTCTCTTCTTCGATTTTGCGCAGATAGCTGACGCGCGTGGTGTCGACCGGTCCGGGATTGACGCCGCAGACCCGCACGCCATACCGCACGCTCGCCCCGCCCAAAGCGTGGGTGAAATTTATCAACGCCGCGTTCGCCGGCGCGCCGCAAATGTAACCGGCGTTGGTCATCAGTCCGCCGACCCCGACCACATTGATGATCACGCCGCTGCGCCGCGCACACATCGCCTGATACACAATGCGCGCGATGCCAATGTAGCCGAACAACTTGAGATCCCAGGCCTCGCGCCAGGCGTCTTCGGTGACCTGATCGAGCGCACCGCCGGGGATTGCGCCGGCGTTATTGACCAGGATGTCCACTGCCGCGCAGCGACGCGCGAAAGCGTCCCGCTGGTCGCGCTGCGACAGGTCGACCGCCTCCGTCTTTACACTTACCTGAAAGCGAGACCTCAGATCGTCGGCGGCGCGCTGCAATTCGTCGCCATTGCGCGCGGCCAGCGTCAGGTTGACGCCCTCGCGCGCCAGCTCCTCCGCAATCGCAAGGCCGATGCCCTTGCTCGCGCCGGTGATGGCGGCGGATTTTCCTCGTAGATGCAATTCCATTAATGAACCCCGTTGTTCGTCGCCGCCGCCTGGTGGCTTGGTAGCGCCAAGACCCCGACAAGGCTAAAGGATGTGCCGGGCGGCGCAAGGATGGGCTTCTTTCATTCTTGCTCATTCTGCTGTCGTCATCCGCGCACGCCCGATGCGGTATCGATGGTGAGGAAAAAAAGATCATGGAAAGCCAAGCTACCAACTATTGGGGTCGTCGGCGGGACAGGCGCCGAAGGAAGCGCCATTGCGCTGCGTCTTGCCCATGCCGGCTACCGCGTGATCATCGGCACGCGCGATTCCGCAAAAGGCGCTCGTGTCACCGCCGAACTCAATGAACTTCTTGGCGCCGACACGATCGCGTTTTTGGGTAACGCGGAAGCGGCGAGGACCGCCGATATCGTGATACTGACGGTTCCATTCGCCGCGCAAAAGCCGATGGTGCAGGAGATGGCTCCCGCGCTCGAGGGCAAGATATTGATTGACGCGACTGCGCCCTTGGTGCCGCCAAAAGTCAGTAACGTCCAGCTTCCGCCGGGCGGTTCGGCCGTGGCCGAGATACAGCGCATGTTGGGCGGCAAAGTGCGGGTGGTGTCGGCGTTTCAGAACGTTGCGGCGCACAAGCTTCGCAAGCTTGATGCAGACGTTGCCTGCGACGTTCTGGTCTGTGGCGATGACCCAGACGCCAGAAGTGCCGCCTGCGAACTCATCGGCCGGATGGGATTGCGCGCTTTTGAGGCGGGTCCGATCTGCAATTCCGCAGCGGCAGAGGCGCTGACCTCGCTGCTCATATTCCTCAACCGCAAATACAAAGTCTCCGGTGCGGGCATTCGTATCACCGGTTTGGACGAGGGCGAGGATAAATCGGTGCTCCCCGGCCCAAACTCGGCCCGCTGATGTCCTCAGCCCTCAGGACAGACAGCAAAACGCGGCGTTGAAAATACTCCCGAGGAAGATCGACCATGTCGCAAACTTTTGCCGCCGGTTTGGCGCAAATCGAATACGCGGAGCAATGAATGCCGAAGCGCACCAAGCCGCCATTTCGCGCGGATCACGTCGGAAGCCTACTGCGTCCCGAAAATCTGTTGGATGCTCGCAGCAAATTCGACAAAGGCGAGATTTCCGCGGGTCAATTGCGCGAGATCGAGGATGAGGCGATCCGGCATGCCGTCAGACGACAGGAGGAGGTGGGTCTCAAAGCCATCAC
>CAWJUQ010000016.1:0-94752 GCA_963846055.1 uncultured Alphaproteobacteria bacterium | reverse complement strand
AATCGAGGAACAGGCGCGCAAGGAATTGCGACGGCTGCAGCGCATGCCGGAGGCTGCCGCCGAATATGGCATGGTTCGCACCTATCTCGACTGGCTGATCGAGCTTCCCTGGGCGCTGCCCGAGGAGAAGCCGATCGATATCGCCGAGGCGCGCCGATTCTCGACGCCGACCATTTCGGCCTGGAAAAGATCAAGCGGCGGATCGTCGAATATCTCGCCGTGCGCAAGCTCGCGCCGAACGGCAAGGCGCCGATCCTGTGCTTCGTCGGGCCGCCCGGCGTCGGCAAGACCTCGCTCGGCCAATCGATCGCCCGCGCCATGGGCCGCAAGTTCGTGCGCGTCAGCCTCGGCGGCGTGCACGACGAGGCGGAGATCCGCGGCCATCGCCGCACCTATATCGGCGCGCTGCCCGGCAACATCATCCAGGCGATCCGCAAGGCCGGCACGCGCAACTGCGTGATGATGCTCGACGAGATCGACAAGATGGGCGCCGGCATCCAGGGCGATCCGTCGTCGGCGATGCTCGAGGTGCTCGATCCCGAGCAGAACGGCACCTTCCGCGACAATTACCTCGGCGTGCCGTTCGATCTCAGCCGCGTGGTGTTCATCGCCACCGCCAACATGCTCGACACCATTCCCGGGCCGCTGCGCGACCGCATGGAGATCATCAGCCTCGCCGGCTACACCGCCGAGGAGAAGCTCGCAGATCGCCCAGCGCTATCTGGTCCGCCGCCAGCTGGAGGCCAATGGCCTGAAGCCCGAGCAGGTCGAGATCGACGACGAGGCGCTCGCGCGACATCATCGCAGACTATACGCGCGAGGCCGGCGTGCGCAACCTGGAGCGCGAGATCGGCCGGGCGCTGCGCCATGCCGCGGTGCGGATCGCCGAGGGCGGCGGCCGAGCACGTCCGCATCGGCGCGCGACGACCTGCGACGCCATCCTCGGGCCGCCGCGCTTCGAGAACGAGGTGGCGATGCGCACCAGCGTGCCGGGCGTCGCCACCGGCCTCGCCTGGACGCCGGTCGGCGGCGACATCCTGTTCATCGAGGCGACCCGGACGCCCGGCAACGGCAAGCTGATCCTCACCGGCCAGCTCGGCGAGGTGATGCGCGAGAGCGCCCAGGCGGCGCTAGCCTGGTCAAGAACCGCGCCGCCGCGCTCGGCATCGACCCGGCGCGCTTCGACGAAGAGCGACATCCACGTCCACGTGCCGGCCGGCGCCACGCCCAAGGACGGGCCGAGCGCCGGCGTCGCCATGTTCATGGCGCTGACCTCGCTGCTGACCGGACCGCACCGTGCGCAGCGACACGGCCATGACCGGCGAGATCAGCCTGCGCGGCCTGGTGCTGCCGGTCGGCGGCATCAAGGAAAAGGTCGTCGCCGCCGCGCGCGGCCGGCATCACCCGCGTCATGCTGCCGGCGCGCAACCGCCGCGACTATCGACGACATCCCGGAGGAGGCGCGCGACAAGCTGGAGTTCGTCTGGCTGGAACGCGTCGAAGAAGCTGTGGCGAACGCGCTTGAGCCGAAGAAGCCTTCCAATTCGTCCGCTTCGCGCCCGCAGCTCGCCGGCGCGGAAGCGTAATCTCTTCCGCTCCGGTCCACGCGCGCGGACCGGCTTTTTCCTTTCCCGCATTTTCCTTCGTTCGGTGGGCGCAGACAGGGTTGGCTGTCTCGCCCGCTCTTTCGAAATCTGGCAAGAAAGGTCCGGCAAAAGGCCCTTGCAAGTCAGCGTGGAAGGAACGTCCGGATGAACATCAACGTCGGCAAGAAAGCGATCGCCGAAGCGACAGAGAAGCTCAAGAACTGGGGCCGCTGGGGTAACGACGACCAGATTGGCACGCTCAATCACGTCAGGCCGGAAAACATCGTCCGCGCCGCCGGCTTGATTCGCAGCGGCAAGATTTTTGCGCTCGGCATTCCGCTCGACCGCAGCGGGCCTCAGACTGGCTTATTCGGCAATCGCTGGAATCCGATCCACACCATGCTGGCAACCGGAACCGACGCGGTCGCCGGCCGCTACGAGAAAGTGCCGAACATCCGTTACGCCGACGATGCCATCAATCTCCCGGTGCAATGCGCGACCCACTGGGATTCGCTCGGGCATATCTTTTACGAAGACAAAATGTATAACGGCTTCGACGCTCGCGAAGCCAATTCAAGCGGCCTGCACAAGCTCGGCATCGAGCACACCCGAAACAAGATGGTCGGCCGTGGTGTGCTGCTCGACATCGCCCGCTTCCGTGGCGTGCCTTGGCTCCAGGACGGCGACGCGATTAGCAACGACGAACTCGACGAGTGCGCCAAGAAAGAGAATGTCGAAATCCGACGGGGCGATTTTGTCATCCTGCGCACCGGCCAGATGGAGCGCTGTCTGCACGAGAAGCAGTGGGGAGCCTACGCTGGCGGCCCCGCGCCCGGTGTCAAATTCGAGAATTGCTATTGGTCGCAGGAAAAGGAGATTGCCGCGATCTGCTCCGACACCTGGGGCGTAGAGGTGCGGCCGAATGAAACCACCGAAGTCAATCAACCGTGGCACTGGGTCGTGATTCCGGCCATGGGGCTCACCATGGGCGAGATGTTTTACGTCAAGGAGTTGGCCGAGGATTGCGCGGCCGACGGCGTTTATGAATTCTTCTTCTGCGGCGCGCCGCTGATCATTACCGGCGGCACCGGCTCGCCGCTCAATCCGCAGGCAATCAAATAATTCCCGTCTCGTTCGGTTGGCGTTGTTGGCTCATCCTTTGAGCGCGGCATTGATCTTGGGCAGCACCTTTTCCGCCATCAACACCATGGAGCGCTTGGCGAGTGCGGGATCGCGCCAGTCCTTGCCGGCAATGAGCAGCGTACCAAAGTCGCCGATGTAATCGCGAAAGCGAAGTATTTGGTCGGCAACGTTATCCGGTGATCCATAAATCACCAGTTCGTCGCACACGCTGTCGAGTGTGACCTCGGCCTCGGGTTGATCGCGGCGCGTCTTGAACAGCTCGACGCGGCCGCCCCTCTTCATCTTGGTCAATAGCTGGCTGTAATAGAACCGATAAGGACTCTCCGGATCGGTCGCGTAGCGCGGCGGTCGCGTCGTCGTCAGCGACGAAGATGCTTTTGGCTACGCGCCAGTTCGCTGGGTCGGCGGGGCGGCCGACCGCGCTCGCAGCCCTCGACGTATTTCGGCCAGTGGCTCTCGACCCATTGCGGCATCAGGAAATTCGCCGAGATCGGCTCCCAACCCCGCGCCGCGGCTTCGGTCACGCCCTTCGAGAACGGCGCGACCACGGTCACCATGATCGGCGGATGCGGCTGCTGCAGCGGCTTGGGGAGAATGCCCTGGCCGATATCGAGCATGGCCTGTCGTTCGATCTTGATGTTCCAGTACTTGCCCTCGATGTTGTACGGCGGCTCGCCTGCCCAGATCTTCAGCACCGGTCGATCGCTTCGACGAACATCGCGTTACGGTCGGCGTCGAGATTGCCGAAAGCTTCAGCGTCGGAAAGAAGCCCGCCCGGGCTGATGCCGAAGATGAAGCGGCCATCGAGCATGTGATCCAGCATGGCGATCTGCGACGCCGTCGCGCACCGGATGCGTGTTCGGCATGTTGATGGTGCCGGTGCCGAGCTGCATGGTGCGGGTCGCGTCGAGCCAGGCTCGAAATGAACATCGCGCAGGAGGTGATGTTCTCCGCCTGGTCGGTGGTGTGTTCGCCGACATAGGCCTCGGCAAAGCCGAGTTGGTCGGCCAGCATGAAGGCTTCCCGGTCCTCGCGCAGCGACTGTCGCCAGTCCTTATCGAGCGGATGGATTGGCATGGTGAAGAAGCCGAGTTTCATGCCCGGGCCTTTCCTTGCGAGCGATTGCTCAAGCGGACGGTGTAGCCTGCCGTGGCCTCGGTCACATCTTGAACTTCACGATCTTCTGCTGTTGCTCGCCGAGCCCATCGATGCCGAGCCGCACCATGTCGCCGGGTTTGAGGAATTTCGGCACGGGCTTGATGCCCATGCCAACGCCCGGCGGGGTGCCGGTAATGATCACGTCGCCCGGTTCCATGACAAAGAACTGTGAGCAGTACCAGACGAGATGGGCGACACCGAACACCATGGTGGCGGTGGTGCCTTTCTGCCGTGTCTCGCCATTGACCGTGAGCCACATATCGAGACGCTGCGGGTCGCGAATTTCGTCCTTGGTGACAAACCACGGTCCGAGCGGGCCAAAGGTTTCGCAGCCTTTACCCTTGCCCCATTGGCCGCCGCTACGTTCGATCTGAAAGTATCGCTCGGAGACGTCGTTGGCGAGGCAATAGCCGGCCACCGCCTCCATCGCCTTATTCTTGGCGAGGTAACGGGCCCGGCTGCCGATGATGACGCCAAGCTCGACTTCGTAATCGAGCTTAGTCAATTCCTTCGGGGTAATGGTGTCGTCGTTTGGTCCGCAGGCCGCTGTCACCGGCTTATTGAAATAGATCGGCTCCTTGGGAACCTGCATGCCGGCTTCGGCCGCATGGTCGGAATAATTCAAGCCTATGCCGATAATATTGCCGATCTTGCCAACGCAAGGGCCAAGCCGCGGCTTGCCCTTCACCAGCGGAAGCTTTTCGGGCTTGAGCTTGCGCAACTTGGCGAGGCCTTTGGGAGAAAGCACTTCGCCGGCGATATCCGGAACGATCTTGGACAGGTCGCGAATCCGGCCCTGGGTATCGAGCATCCCCGGCTTCTCGCGGCCGGGTGCGCCGTAACGGACGAGTTTCATGAAATCTCCTTGGATTGTGACGTTGGTTAGAAAGTAAGAGTTACGGCCACTTCACCACCGGTGGCAGCGATGACAAGATCGATTCGACGTTGCCGCCGGTGCGCAGGCCGAAGACCGTCCCGCGATCGTAGAGCAAATTGAATTCGACATAGCGTCCCCTGCGTACGAGTTGCTCCTCGCGCTCCGCTTCGGTCCAGGCTTTTTTGAAGTTTCGGCGCACCAGTTCGGGATAGATCGAGAGGAAGCTGCGGCCGACCATTTGAGTGAAAGCGAAGTCCGCGTCGAAATCGCCTGAAGTCGAGCCAGTCGTAGAAAATGCCGCCGATCCCGCGCGCTTCGCCACGATGCTTGAGAAAGAAATATTCGTCGCACCACGTCTTGAACTTGTCGTACGGGGCGATCGCTGCGTGGGCGTCGCAGGCTTGTTTCATGGCGGCGTGGAACGCGATCGTGTCCGGGTCTTCTTGTAGGCGGCGGCGCGCCAACAGCGGCGTTAAATCGGCGCCGCCGCCGAACCATGCCTTGGTCGTCACCACATGCCGCGTATTCATGTGCACGGCCGGCACATGTGGGTTTTGCATATGTGCGATCAATGAGATGCCGGTGGCGAAAAAACGCGGATCGTCGGCGGCCCCGGGAATATCTTTGCGGAATTCAGGCGCGAATTCGCCGAAGACCGTGGAGACGTGGACGCCTACTTTCTCGAACACGCGGCCCGTCATCATCGCCATGACGCCACCGCCGCCCGGCGACCCGGTGTGATCGGTTCGCGTCCAGGGCTTCCGCTCAAAGCGGCCGGGAGCCCGGTCGCCGAGCGGGCCGTCGGCGGGAAGGGAATCTTCCAGCTCCTCGAAGGCGGCCACCAGCTGGTCGCGCAACGTCTCGAACCAGGCGCGCGCCTGGTTCTTGCGTGTTTCTAGGAGGTTAGCGTCCAAAGCTGGAAACTCACTGAGGCAGCGCCAATCACAATGGCAAGTCCGGGTGAAGCTTGTCCAGACTGTCACACTTGCGGGCTTATATATTGAATTGTGATGGGAATACGCGATCTCAAGGCGATAACGCCGTGCCATCCACTTTAAGCCGTTTGTCGCGCCGCCTCCTGTTGAAAGGCATGGCCGGTGCCGGCACTGCGCTTATAGCCGCGCCCTATTTGCTGCGTCATGCCGCCGCCCAGGCTTGGCGCGTCGGCGATCCGTTCAGCTTAGGGGTCGCCGCAGGCGCGCCGCGCCCAGACGGCTTTGTGCTCTGGACCCGGCTGGCGCCCGATCCGTTATCCGCCGACCCCGCCACGCCGGGCGGTATGCACGGCGGTGACGTCACCATAAATTACGAGATCGCGAGCGATTCCGGTCTGCGCAATATCGTGCGGCGTGGCGAAGCGATCGCCGAACAGGCTTTTGCGTACTCGGTGCATCTCGACGTTGCCGGTTTGGATCCGTCCCGGCCTTACTGGTACCGCTTCACGAGCGGCGACGCGTCAAGCCGCATCGGGCGCGCGGTTACGTTGCCGAAGCCGGGCAGCGCGCTTGAGCGGCTGAAATTCGGGTTCGTTTCGTGCTCGAATTACGAGCACGGCTATTTTTCCGCATACCGCCATCTTGCGAACGAAAATCCGGATTTCGTTTTGTTTCTTGGCGATTACATTTACGAGTACATGGAAGAGCGGCGGCCGATCGTGCGCCGGCATTCGGACGGCATCGAAGCCTCCACGCTGCCGACTTACCGCAATCGCCACGCGCAATATAAACTTGATCCGGATCTTCAGTCGCTGCACGCCGAAGCCCCGGCCTTGGTCACCTGGGATGACCATGAAGTGCAAGACGACTATGCCGACAAGTGGTCGAAGTTCTTCGACGATCCGTCGCAATTTTTAAACCGGCGCGCGGCCGCCTATAGGGCGTTCTACGAGCACATGCCGGTGCGACCCATCATGTCACAGCCGGAGGGCGCGGTCATGCGTATCTATGATCGCTTCGTCTTCGGCGATCTTGTCGAAATTTCTATGATCGACGGGCGTCAATATCGCTCACGCGAGGCCTGTTACGCGCCGCCCAACAAGGGCGGCACTCATCTTGAATCCAACGCAAGCTGCCCGGAACGAAACGATGCGGGCAGAACCATGCTGGGGTTCGCGCAGGAAGCCTGGCTTCACGGCAATCTTGCTCGCTCCAAGGCGCGTTGGAACGTGATCGCGCAGGATGTGCTGATGGCGCAACTAGGGATCAAAATAGATGACACTTATGGATTTTCGACTGACGATTGGGACGGATATCCGGCCAACCGTTCCCGACTGCTCAAGCGCATTCACGACAGCCAGGTGTCAAATCCGGTTGTGATTGGCGGCGACGCGCATTCATTTTTCGCCAATGACCTTCGGCTCGATTTCGACGATCCGGCCTCGCCGATCGTGGCGACGGAATTTGTTGGTACCTCAATCTCGTCCTTCGGGCCGCCCTACGAGCCGATAGCGCGGGCGGTAGCGGACACTCCCTACATTCATTTCTTTGACAGCCGCCGCCGTGGTTATGTCGCGATCGATCTCGTGCCAAAGCAAATGCAGGTGCGCATGCAGGTCGTTTCCGACGCCACCAATCCCAACGCGGACATTTCGACCTTCAAGACTTTCGCGGTCGAAGGCGGACGCCCCGGCGTGGTGGCGGCATAGGCAACGTTGCGGCTGGTGACTATGCAGCGCCCCGAACTCGAACGCTAGGTTTTTTGCGCCCTGTGTATCGTTTGCCGCATCGCCTCGCCGGCGGCCATGGCGACGGTCACCGCCACATTCAGTGAACGCAATCCCGTGCGCATCGGAATGAGCAGGCGCGCGTCTGCCGCGGCATGTACCTCAGGGGGCACGCCGGCAGATTCGCGTCCGAATAAGAGAATGTCATCTGACCGGTAGCCGAAATCGAGATAGGAGAGGGTCCCGGCGGTTGTGAACAAGAGGAGACGGCTACCGTCGGTCCGACGCCAAACTTCAAAATCCGGCCACGACCGATGGCGTTTGATGCTGACCGCGTCGAGGTAGTCCATGCCAGCGCGGCGGAAGGCGCGGTCGCTCACGGGGAAGCCGGCAGGTTCGATAATGTGGGCTTCGATGTCGAAGCACGCACATAAGCGCAAAATGGTTCCTGCGTTTTGTGGAATATCGGGTTGGTAAAGAGCGATCCGCATGGAATCAACGTGTTCGCGAGGCCACGAACAAACCCTTTGCCCAATTCCGCGGCGCGCGAAAAGGGCGGATTGGCCTTATAGCCGCGGGGCTTGGCTCGCTTCGTTGGCGCACTTGCGCTATCGCGGTAAGGGTGCCAATAGAACCTCGCCGGATTGGCCGCATTGGTCTCCCCCAGATTGCGTGCGGCCAGGCCAGCCACCGCGGCACGGGCCTTCCAGCGGCTCGCAGCGTGGACGGCGTAACCGGCAAGACGACGAGGGACGAAGGGTGAGGATAATCTCCGCACCGGGGTTTGGCGGCGCGGTTTCCACAGGTTGGTTTTCGCTGCCGCGATCGGGTGAAGCGCTGCCGCTATCGCCCGCCAACGACAAGGTTCGAGCATGAGCGAACATTCAGTCTACAAACCAGAACACCCTTTCATGCGCTGGCTGGAACGGCGGCTGCCGATCGCCGGCCTCGTCTACTCTTCGTTCATCGTTTATCCGACGCCGCGCAACCTGAACTACTGGTGGACGTTCGGCGGCATCCTGACGTTCATGCTCGGCGTGCAGATGATAACCGGCATCGTCTTGGCGATGCATTACACGCCGCACGTCGACTTCGCGTTCAATTCCGTCGAAGCGATCATGCGAGATGTCAACTACGGCTGGCTGCTGCGCTATCTGCACGCCAATGGCGCGGCTTTCTTCTTTGTCGCCGTCTATGCCCATATTGTGCGCGGCATGTATTACGGCTCGTACAAGGAGCCGCGCGAGGTGTTGTGGATTCTCGGCGTCATCCTGTTCCTGTTGATGGTAGTGACAGGATTCATGGGTTACGTGCTGCCTTGGGGGCAGATGAGCTTCTGGGCTGCCACCGTGATCACCAATCTGTTCTCCGCGATCCCGCTGGTCGGAAATCCGATCGTCACCTGGTTGTGGGGCGGTTTCGCCGTCGGCAATCCAACACTGAATCGCTTTTATTCGCTGCACTACTTGCTGCCGTTCGTCATCGCCGGCGTCGTGGTGCTGCATGTCTGGGCATTGCACATGGTCGGGCAAAATAATCCGACGGGAGTAGAGCCCAAGACGAAAAAGGACACCGTTGCGTTCACACCCTATGCGACCGTGAAGGACGCATTCTTCATCGGGGTGTTTTGCCTGTTCTTCGCCTGGTTCATCTTCTACATCCCGAACTACCTCGGGCATTCCGACAACTATATTCCTGCCAATCCCGGGCAAACGCCGACGCACATCGTGCCGGAATGGTACTATCTGCCGTTCTACGCCATTCTGCGCGCGATCCCGAGCAAGCTTCTCGGCGTCATCGCGCTGCTTGCTTCCATCGTCCTTTTGGCATTCTTGCCCTGGCTCGATACGTCGCGCGTCCGCTCGGCGAAGTATCGTCCGCTCTATAGGCAATTCCTGATCGTATTCTTCCTGGTTGTCATTGGCCTCGGCTATTTGGGTTCGCAGCCCCCCGAGGGCGGCTACGTGATCGCGGCGCGCATCCTCACCGCCTACTACTTCGTGTTTTTGCTAATCATACTGCCGCTGCTCGGACTGTTTGAGAAAACGAAGCCGCTGCCGAACTCGATTTCCGAATCGGTTTTGCGCGACGGCTTGCCCCTTGGTGCTTCGGCGCCGCCTCCGGTGAAGGCTTAGGAGCGCGCCCATGAACGCTTACCGCCATACTGCATTTGGTCTCGCCGTCCTGGCCGCCGTCGCCAGTTTTGGCATGCGCGCGGCCCGCGCGCAGGAAGCCGAAGCCCCGCCCGAACAGCGCTGGTCGTTTTCGGGGCCGTTCGGCCTTTACGATACCCAGCAACTGCAGCGCGGATTCAAGATTTACCGGGAGGTTTGCTCGAACTGCCACAGTCTGAAACTTCTGGCATTTCGCAATCTCGCCGATCCGGGCGGTCCGGGCTTTAGCGAAGCACAGGCTGCTGCGATCGCGGCAACCTTTCAGGTCACCGCCGGACCGAACGATCAGGGTGAAATGTTCCAGCGGCCGGGCAAAGTCTCCGATCGCTTTCCGCCGCCTTTTGCCAACGATCAGGCCGCGCGAAATGCCAACGGCGGTGCGTTGCCTCCGGATATGTCGGTTTTAGCCAAGGCGCGCTCCTATGAGCGCGGCTTCCCCTGGTTCATTATTGACGCGTTCACGCAGTACCAGGAAGAAGGCCCCGATTACATTCACGGCATTCTCAATGGTTATGAGGATCCGCCGGCCGGCGTTACGCTGCCGCCGGGGGCGAGTTACAACAAATATTTTCCCGGTCACGCGATCGGCATGCCGAAGCCGCTGAGCGATGGTCAGGTCGAATACACCGACGGCACGCCGACGACGGTCGATCAATATGGGCGCGACGTTGCCGCGTTTCTGGCGTGGGCTTCCGAACCGAAGCTCGATGAGCGCAAGCGGCTTGGCTTCCAGGTATTTGTGTTTCTCATCGTGCTGACCGGCTTGCTCTATTTCACGAAAAAGAAAGTCTGGCACGACGTCCTCCATCATCCGGAGTTACTCGAGCCTCGAGCACCCACGGAATATCCGAAGAGCTAAAACCGTAAATCTTCTGGCTGCTTTCGGCGCATTGGTTAAGGCGAACCGATCGCATCGTGGCGCCTCTAGGCGAAATGCGCTACGATCGGCAGGTAGGGTTATCAATTGTGGCGAGCGCCGTGTGCGCGTCCGTTCATGAGGGGGCAAGCAGCTATGAAATCAGCGACACGCCTTATACTTGTTGCTGCTGCATTTTCCGTTTTTGCCGGATCATTCTCGGCGTTGGCGGAAGATAAGAAGGGACCAAAAGCGCCTTCCGGCCAGAGCGGTGGTAAGGGCGGCGCGAAAGATTTGGCGGCAAAGGGCGCGGGCGGCAAAGGTGGTGGCGGCAAGGGTGGCGATCACGGCGATGGAGTCGGTGGCGCCGTCGGCGACGCCATTGGCGGGTCCGTGGGCGGTGCCGTTGGCGGAGCGCTAGGCGGCTTCCTTGGTTCGCTCGGGCACTGATACCTAAACCGTTTGGGCGGCCAACTTTTCGTTCTGCGCCTTTAAGGGCACAGTCGCGCCATTGGTCGGGCCCGCGCTTGTTATCGTTACAATGCCGCCGCGATTGCGCGGGTCACGTCCGCCGCTGTAAAACCCACTCCGCGACGCGTGAGGACTGCGGACGAAAGGCCCGATAATGACGACTGTCACGCTTGAAAGCGACCTGAAGGCCGCAATCCGTAACATTCCCGATTACCCCAAGCCGGGCATCATATTTCGGGACATAACGACCCTTTTGGGCGACGCGCGCAGTTTTCGCCGCGCGGTCGATGAACTGGTGCAGCCCTGGGCGGGCGGCAAGATCGACAAGGTTGCCGGAATTGAAGCGCGCGGCTTTATTCTCGGCGGTGCCGTAGCGCACCAAGTTTCTGCCGGTTTTGTGCCAATCCGCAAGAAAGGCAAGCTGCCGTTCAAGCGCGTCAGCATTGGTTATTCGCTCGAGTACGGCATCGACGAAATGGAAATGCACGAAGATGCCGTGCATAAGGGCGAGCGGGTGGTTCTAGTCGACGATCTGGTGGCGACAGGGGGGACCGCCGAAGCGGCTTGCAAGTTGTTGAAGCAAATCGGCGCCGACGTTTTGGCTGCCTGCTTCATTATTGATCTGCCGGATTTGGGCGGAGCCGAAAAAATCCGCAAGCTAGGAGTTCCAGTACGTACGTTGGTGAGTTTCGAGGGACACTAGCGCGTATCTGGACCGCGCCTCGGCCTGCCGGGACTTAGCCAGCTGATTGGTCTGTCCGCCGCCCGCCGCGGCCCAGCGACATGTTGACCCGGCCCATGAGCAGCCGCAGCTCCAAGTCGCGAAATTCATTGAAAATCTGGGCGATCCATTCATGGATTTCCGTTGGCCCGCCTTGGCGCCTCTCTAGGTAAGCGCCGAACGAAAAACTGGCGCGGTCGATTACACCGCGGACGATCGCGGACAGCCGCGGAATGCGGATCATGCCGGATTCGGGGCCGCTTCCCGGAAAATCCTCTTTGGCGAACATGAGCGATACTGACTCGTTGTGCACCGGCACGGTTGTGACCGCGAGCCGGCTTCGCAACTCGGCATAGCTGCGCACCGTCGTCTGCGCCGGATCTGCGATGAACAATACAATCGGCTCCATCGACAGCCGGCGAGCTTCCTGGATAAAGCCGATCTCGCGGATGACATCGAAGAAATGATCGAATAGCGGCGAGCCGAGGTCGATGATCTTGGTGCTCGCCGTATCGGCAATCAGGCGATCGAACAATTCCATCTGGCCGCGTGTACTGGTGATGTCGATCGGCCAGACCAGCTTTGGAAACCGCTCAGCAAGCAATGACTCCCGCGGATTAAGGTCGTACCCCACGAGCGGCCGGCTTCGCGAATAAAGAAACTCGATCACGAGCCGCGCCAGCAACGTCTTGCCGACGCGGGGCCGTGGCGATGCGACAATGTATATCGGGGCTGGCTGCATCGTTACAGCAAGCGCATTTTAGCGTTTCCAAATATCACTGCAGTATAGCCGCCGCCGCGAAACCTGCGCGCGCCGGGCTTAAGATCGGCCGACCGCTTGCACCCGCGGTGCCTGTGCAGGGGCGGCGCCGCTCGTCACCAGTTCATTGAGCTTAATACGGTCGTACTCGCCCCATACGTTGCCGAGCCAGTGCCGCACGTAGCCGCGCAACACGAACGAGTAGTTGGCGGAATCACCCTTGGTCCCTTTGTTGGCGACGAAGGTAAGGAATGGCACTGAAGCGAGTTCCACCTGTTCGTAGGCCATCTCGTTGAGCTTGGGGATCGTGATTTCGATGGCGTCCTTGAGTTTGCGAAAATACGAGGCGTGCGTAGCTTGGTCCCACTCGAAGAAGCTCGTGTTGTTAATAAAGTTCTTCACCAGGAAGTACTTGCTGTCGACGGCGAAGGCGGCAGTGTCCTCGATCTCGTTCAGCGAAGCGATGGAGGATCCGAGAATGTGGAAGATGATGAAGTTAAGCTGTCCCTTCTTCACCGCGTCGAGGAAGCCGATGTCGCGCAACGCCCGAAGCGTGGGCGAAAGCAGACCCGCGCGCACGTCGATTATCGTCACCGATGCATCGGCACTGGTCAGCGTATCGAAAATACGCATCTGGTCGGCGACCGATGTGACGTCGACGATGTCGCAATCTTCCGGATGAAAACGCTTTAGTGTGCCTTTCGGAGACTCGGTATCGAACGCCCGTGTCGGGAGGTGATGCGCCGTGAAGTAGTCGAGCAGCGTCCGGGCGACCGTGGTTTTGCCCACGCCTCCCTTATCTGCACCCACTACGATCACTGTCGGCTTGGACATGGCCATAACCTCACTGGCGGCGCTGCGCGGCGAGTCTTGCCGAGACGTCCTACCTCATTGCACCGGATGAGTGCGGCCGAATAGGGCGCATCGCGCTGATTTCCCCGTGCGTTTGTTCTACACACCCCGTGATCCGTTTGGAAGTCTTACGTTCGATAGCATGTATGTGGCTGAGTTCGCTTTTCGGGCGACTTTGCAATTTGAAACGCGTGCGCTTCACGGCACGAAGCAGCGATTTCGCGGGGCTTATTGACGATTTCTTTCATGCGGGCCCCACGGCCCCGAGCCTTCCGTTGACTTCTCGCTTTCCACAGATGATTCGCTAGGTCCTTGCCGGGGCGGATTCCATGGCCCGCTTTGCGGCGCTGCACTCCAAGGGCCTGATTCGGCCGAATCATCATCGTCTACGCCACGTGGCGACGACGGCAGCGCGATTGGCCCTCGATCATGTCCGCCGGCGAATTTGACCAAGGCAGCGACCCGGGTCTCGACCGATGGATGTGTATCGAACAATTCACCGAAACCCTGCCGTGGATTGTCGATGCACATTTCCATCACGGCGGATGTCGCTCCCGGCAATTCCCCGCGGCCCTCGATTTTGCGCAACGCCGAAATCATGGCGTCGGGATTTTTGGTGAGCTCGACCGAGCCGGCGTCGGCGAGCAATTCACGCGACCGCGACAACGCAAGGCGAATGATGAAAGAGAGAACGTAAGCGACCACGATCAGCCCGATGGCGATCAGTATGGCCAGCGCAGCGGCACCGCCGCGACGGTCGTCGGACGATCGGGGGCCGCGAAAGCCGCCGTAGAACCACATGCGGAAGAACAATTCGGCAAAGAATGAGATCGCACCGGCAATGATGACGGCGATGACCATCATCCGCACGTCGCCGTTACGGATATGAGTCAACTCGTGACCGAGCACCGATTCGATTTCGGCGTCGTCGAGCAGATTCAGGAGACCCGAAGTGACGGTAATCGAATACTGTCTTCCGTTCATGCCGGTGGCGAAAGCGTTCAGCGCATCGCTATCCATCACCTTGAGCTTCGGCATGGTGATGCCGCGCGAAATGCACAGGTTTTCCAGGATGTTGTACAGTCGTGGCTGTTCGGTCCGGCTAACCTCCCGGCCGCCGGTGATTGCGTCGATCATGTTCTGATGAAAATAATACGCGATCACCACCCACAGTGCCGTGCCCAGCGTGGCGAGCGGCGCCGCAGCGATCAAATCCCTCCATGCCAATCGCAACAGCGTGTCAACGTCGGCATTGACGGATAGTGCTTCCGCGGTCAACGCGCCGGCGTAAACGAGAAGATAGACAAGGAAAAACAGGCCAAGGAGAAGCGCAATCGAACGGCGGCGGTTGGACTGGATGTGGCTGTAAAGACCGTAGGCGGCCATCTGTAGGCTTCCCAGTCACTTCCAAGAAACACCAACGTCCTAAAACTTGACTTGCGGAGCCTCGCCTACGGTTTTCCGGTCATCGCCGAGGTCGAAGAATTCCTTTGGGGCAAAGCCGAGCGCCGACGCAAACAGCGCGGCTGGAAACCGCTGCGTCGCGGTATTGTATTCCTGCACCGCATTGTTGAAGAACCGCCTGGACGCCGCGATCTTATTCTCGAGATCGCTGAGCTCCGCCTGCAATTGCTGAAAATTGGCGTTGGCCTTCAGGTCAGGATAGGCCTCGGAGAGCGCAAACAGCTGGCGCAATGCGCCCGATAACATATTTTCGGCAGCCGCCTGCTGTGCCGGCCCCTGCGCAGTCGCTGCGGCATTGCGGGCTTTAACCACCTCATCGAGCGTGCCGCGCTCGTGCGCCGCATAACCCTTCACCGTCTCGACGAGATTGGGAATGAGGTCATGTCGCTGGCGCAGCTGGACGTCGATGTCGGCGAAACTTTGGTTGACCCGCTGCCGCATGGTCACAAGGCCGTTGTAGACCGTGATGACCCACAAGACGACGACAACGATTACGGCCAGGACGATCAGTGTTGAGGTGCTCATCTGCAAACTCCTCCGGGGGAGAGGCGGCAACAGAAGCGGCCGCTCCGCGCTCCAAACGCTCTCAAAATATGACGAATCCTTGAAGCCGTTAAGGTTAGCCGGTGATGCGCGTCGCGTCGCCGCCGCTTCTCATCTAGGGAATCAGGCGTGGGTAAGGAGGGTTAGCACAATGCCGGATCCTCATCCGCGCTCTCTTTCTAAAGACCATGCTGAGGTGCCAAGCGTTTTGGGCGGCGCGCGGGCGCTCGATTTAGAGCAAAACAACGTCGTCCGCGCTCCCGAGACAAATCTCGGTTGGATCGCGGCCGAGGACGGCGACCAATTCGCGCGCGATATCGCTGCAATTGAAAGGGCTGCCGACACCTTGTGCCGGGCCGAGCCGGCTCTGCAATCTTGGGCAGGCCCGCCAGCGAGTCAGAACAGCCCGCATCCACTTTGGCTAATCATTGGGACACTGTGGGTCTCCACCGCGCTCGTTGCAATGAGTGCGGTGTTCGCGCTTTACGTCCTGGCCAGTTGAACCAAAGCCCGCCGGTTCGGGTGGCTCAATATGCGTTGCGGTAAGCGGTCCGCGAAAGCAGCGTGCGGACAATGATGCGTAGGTCAAGCCACATCGACCAATTGTCGATGTAGGCGAGGTCGTATGCGACGCGGCTGCGCATTTTTTCGTCGGTGTCGGTTTCGCCGCGGCAGCCGTGGACTTGCGCCCAACCGGTGATGCCGGGCTTGACGTTGTGCCGGCGCGCGTAAAGCGAAATGCGCCGCTGATATTCCTGGTCAAGCGGCAGCGGATGCGGTCTCGGTCCCACCAGCGACATTTCACCGGTGAGCACGTTGAAGAGCTGCGGTATTTCGTCGATGTTCCAGCGCCGCAGGAAACCGCCGATCCCGGTAATGCGAGAATCGCCGCGGGTTGCCTGCCGGCTGCCGTCGTCGACGGTATGCATGGTGCGGAACTTGATGATGTGGAAAGGCTGCTGATTGAAGCCGTATCGGCGCTGAGCGAAGAATATCGGCCCGCGGCTATCAAGGCGAATAAGAATGCCGACGGCAAGGAGCAGCGGGGTCGCCACAATCAGCGCCGTCGCAGCAACGGCAAGGTCGAACATCCGCTTTTGCACGATCTCGAAGCGCGAAAGCGGCCGGCGGGTGATCTGGATGCTCGAGACCGGCCCCAACGTCGATAGTTTGACCTCATCGAATTTGTGCAACACCTGCTCTGGGCCGAGATGAATCTCGACGGGGAGCGTGAGAAAGGTCTCGGCACAGCGTTCGATCATTGCGGTCGCCGACCAGGGCAGCAACACGAAGACCGCATCCGGCGCGAGGCTTCGCACGCTGGCGACCGCCTCGGCGAGATCGCGGTCGAGGCTGTCACGCCGCTCCTCGGCAGGAGCGGCTGCCATGACCGGGGTGAGAAATCGGCAGCCAACGATGTTGATCCCGATCGTCCACGGCTCGTAGCGATTGATAAACGCTCCGACGTCTGCGCCGGTGCCGATCAGGAAAATGCGTTGCGCCGAAATCAGACCGGCGGCTCGAGCCATGGTGCTGATGCGCACGATCGCGTAGCGCGAGACGATCAAGGCGACGAGCGTTGCGGCGTAGAACAGGACGATCCAGCCGCGTGAGTAATCCATGCTGATTTGCGCCAGGAATCCGAGCATGAGCAGGCACACCAGCGTGACGTTCCATAATTGGACGGTGCGGCGGCCGTGCAATTTGAAGGAAAAGAAGTTTGGCAGCCGGTACTCGCGTCGGAACAGGTTTGAAATCGTAAAGATGCAAGCGGCCAGCGCCCCGCCCTGGACGAAGGAGTTGATGTCGCCGTGATTGCCGTAAACGACGAGGTGATAGGCAATGCCGGTAGCGCATGACATTGCGACGATCAGAGCGAAATCGGACAGGAAGATCGCCGCCCCAAAGGTACCGCGCGACAGCACCGACCAACTGCCAAGCAAACCACCGGTCTGCGGCTTCGAAGCGAGCGTATAGCCCTGGTGAGCATTCATGCGGTACTAGCGGCTCTTGCCGTCGGCGGAACGAGATGCAGCCGCTGCCCCGTATTGGGACACGGCTTTCGTCGCCATTCTTCCACCGCCAAAAGCATGCCGGGCGAGAGCGCTTGCGGCAGCGGTTGCGGTCGCGCTTGAGTTAGGCTTAATGCGCGGCTATGCGCCGATGTAACGGCCCGGAGGGAGGATAATGCAGGGAAAGATTGCGCTCGAAGAACACATTGCCATCGAGGAGACCTCCAGCAACTTCGGCACGCCGTTCCCCGATAAGGTCTGGACTGAGTTAAAGGGCCGCCTCCTGGATATACATGACCGGCGTCTCGGGCTGATGGACAAGCACGGCATCGAGATGATGGTGCTGTCGCTCAATGCGCCTGCCATACAAGGTATTCCCGATCCGGCACGCGCCAATGAGGTCGCGCGAAAGGCCAACGATCATCTCGCCGAGCAAGTGCACAAGCGGCCGGATCGCTTCCAGGCGCTTGCGGCCCTGCCGATGCAGGATCCGGCGCTCGCCATTCGCGAATTGGAACGTTGCGTGAAGGATTTGGGCTTTCGCGGCGCACTGGTGAACGGCTTCTCGCAACTGGAAGGCGACAAGACGCTCTACTACGATCTGCCGCAGTACCGTCCGTTCTGGGCGACGGTGGAAAAGCTCGACGTGCCGTTTTACCTGCATCCGCGCAATCCGCTGCCGCGGGATGCGCAGGTTTATGACGGGCATCCCTGGTTGCTCGGTCCAGTTTGGGCATTCGGCCAGGAGACCGCGGTGCATGCGTTGCGGCTCATGGGTTGCGGCCTGTTCGACGAGCATCCGCGGTTGTCGATCATTCTCGGCCATCTCGGCGAGAATTTGCCGTACGGCATGTGGCGCATCGACCACGCCAATGGCTGGATCGAGTCGCGAAACGCCTATCCGGCGAAGAAGCCCATTCGCGATTATTTCGCCGCTAACTTCCATGTCACGACGTCGGGCAATTTCAACAGCCAGTCCTTACTGGACGCGATGTTGGTGCTGGGAGCCGACCGCATCATGTTCTCGGTCGATTGGCCGTTTGAGAATGTCGATCATGCGACGGACTGGTTCGACGCCTGCCCGATCAGTGAGGCTGACCGGCTCAAGATCGGCCGCACCAACGCCCGGCGGATCTTCAAATTGAAAGACGCCTAACTCCCAGCGCGCAACCGCCGCTCAATCGCCAGGCAAAGCGCAAACTTTCCGGCTACGGGGCTCAGCTCCTTCGCGGCTTCTCGGGCCGCGAAGGTTGCGCTCCGCCTTCGTCACCGCAGCGGGAGCGTCATGCGCAGGTGGTTCAGCTCGCCTCGCGCAGCTTCACGGCGCCTTCGAGATCCACGGAAACAAGTTGGGAGACGCCGCGCTCGGCCATGGTGACGCCGAACAGCCGGTTCATCCGCGCCATGGTGATGGGGTTATGCGTGATGATGATGAATCGCGTTTCGGTGGACCGCGCCATTTCATCGAGCAGGTCGCAAAACCGCTCGACGTTGTAGTCGTCAAGCGGCGCGTCGACTTCGTCCAGCACGCAGATCGGCGCGGGATTGGTGAGGAACACCGCGAAGATCAGCGCGAGCGCTGTGAGCGCCTGTTCGCCGCCGGATAGTAGCGACAGCGTCACCAGCTTTTTCCCGGGCGGCTTGGCCATGATCTCAAGCCCGGCCTCCAGTGGATCGTCGCTCTCGATGAGGTGTAGTTCCGCGTTGCCGCCGCCGAACAGCTCCGTGAAGAGCTTCTTGAAATGCTCATTCACCGTGGCAAACGACGCAAGCAGCCGGTCGCGAGCTTCGTGGTTGAGACTTTGGATACCCTGGCGCAGGCGCCGGATCGCTTCAACCAGGTCGTCGCGTTCCGCGGTAAGCTTGCCGTGCTGAGTCTCGAGCTCGCGGAGCTCTTGCTCCGCCAGCAGGTTCACTGAACCGAGGCGTTCACGCTCGCGGCGCAGCCGGTCGAGTTTCGCTTCGACGTCCGCGATCGGCGGTGTCTCTTCGCCTTGCTTGATCTCGGCGACTTCGGCGGCTCCTGCGGGATCGACATCCAGCGTGTCTCGAATTTCGTGCTCAATGTCGGCAACGCGGCGCCTTGCGCCGTCGCAGCGCTCTTCGGCGCGTGCGGCTTCGGCGCGGGCCTCGCCGACAGCTTCAAGCGCCACGCGTGCCGCCTTGTCCGCAGTCGATTGTTCCGTTTCTGCTTCTGCCAAGCGGTCGGCGGCGGCGCGGCGCGCGGTGGACGCGGTTTCGATCTCGCCAATCAGGGCGTGACGCTGCGCGGCGAATTTCTCCGGTGCGCTTTCAAGTTCCGCGCGCTCTCGTTTCGCCTCTTCGGCCCGCTGACCGAGGGTGGCAATTTGCGCGGCAGCGCCGTTGTTGCGTTCACTCCAGGCCGCCTGTTCGGTGGCAATGGTTTGGAGGCGTTGTGCGGCAAGCTCCGCCTCGCGGGTGATGGCCTGGGACTCGACGCGGACCGCGGCCAGCGCCTCACGGTCCCCTGTGATTACTTTTCCGACCTGTGTCAGCTTGTCTTCAATCTCGGCCGCATCGGGGAGCGCCGCCAGTGCGCTTTCGTTATCGCGGTGCCCGGCGACAGCCTCGTCCCGGCCGGTGACAATGCGCTGCTTCGCCTCGTTGAGAGCGGACATCCGTGCGGTGTGGCGGCTGCGCTCGCGTTCGGCGGCGGCATAATTTTCGCGCGCCGCGTCTACCGCTTCCTGCGCCGCACGAGCGGACGCGCGCGCTTCGGTTTCGGCGGTGTTTGCCACCGCGAGGGAGGCTTCGGCGACTTCGACGAGCTTCCGCTTCGCGTCCGCTTCGGCGCGCGCGGTGGCGATCTCCCCTTCGATGGTCTGCAGGCGCCCCCTCTCGGCGAGCCGCCGGGCCGCGCCGGTCGGAGCGTGTGCGGCTGCCGCGAAACCATCCCAGCGCCACAAATCGCCCTCGCGAGACACCAGGCGTTGCCCTGGCTTGAGCGATGTTGCGAAGTCTTGCGCCATCCGCGCGTTCGACCACACCGATTTGGGCAAGCCGGCGGGCAAGTTCGGCCGGGGCGTTTACGAAGGCGGATAGGGCGGTAACGCCGTCCGGGAGCTGCGGGTCGGAAGGATCAAGAGCGGCTCCCGCCCAGCGCATGGGCGCATTCTGATCGGCCGGTGCGTCGAGGTCGTCCCCAAGCGCGGCACCGAGCGCCTTTTCGTATCCTTCAGTGACAGTGAGTGCGTCCATCACCGGCGGCCAAAGATTCTTGGTCTCTACAGCGAGCAGCTTGCGAATGGTCTTTGCTTCGGTCTCCAGCCGCTGGACCCGTTGTTCGGCTGCAACCAGAGGGGCGCGCACGCCATCGATATTCTCTCGCGCTTGGGCGTGCTCGGATTCGGCGGCGCGAGCCGCACTTTCCGCTTTTGCAGATTCGGCCTGCGCTGCAGCGAGTGCTTCGGCCAACGGCGTCGCGTCTGACCTATGGCCCTCGGCGTCGGCCAAGCCGGCTTCGACTTCGGCGAGTTCGGCTGTCAGTCGCGCGATGCGCTGTTCTTGATCGGTCGCGGCTGCGTGGAGCTGATGGCGGCGGGCGGTCAGATCAGCCAGTGCCCGCGTCAGTTCGGCAAAAGACTTTTCCGAAGCGGCCAAAGCCGTGTCCGCCACCGCGACGCGTTCGCTGACGCCGCCAACTCTTTCGGCGCTGGCCTGCGCCTGCTGTGCCAGAGACTTTTCTTCTCCCGCCAAACGCTCCAATGCGGCCGACGCATCACCGGCGAGCGCGCGCTCACGCTCAAGGTCTGCGGCAAACTGCTGGAGCCGGTTGTCGAGTTCGCTAATCCGCTCCTTGGCGCGCAGTTCCTCGCGCTCGAGCCCGTCCCGGGCGACCGTGAGACGCTGTAAGCCCGCGGCCGCTCTCGCCTCCGCTTCGCGCAAGCTAGGCAACACGGACGCGGCATTCGCTTGGCGCGTTGTAGCCACCGTCTGCTCGCTGGTGCGCTCCGCAACCAGCCGAATGGCGGCATCCTTGGTTCGCTCGGTATCGGCAAGTTCCGCTTTCGCTGCCGTCCAGCGCACATGCAGGAGCAAGGCCTCGGTGCGGCGTACTTGCTCGGAGACATTGCGGTATCGCACGGCCTGGCGGGCCTGGGTCTTGAGCGAGGCAACCTGAGTGGCAAGCTGGCCGATCACGTCTTCCACGCGTGTCAGATTGTGTTCGGCAGCTTTTAGGCGAAGTTCGGCTTCGTGGCGCCGGGCATGCAGGCCCGAAATGCCGGCAGCCTCTTCGAGAACCCGCCGGCGTTGATCGGGCCGTGCTTGGATGATTTCGCCGATCCGCCCTTGATGGACGAGCGCCGGCGAGCGTGACCCGGTGGAGGCATCGGCAAAAAGGACGGTGACGTCGCGTGCGCGCACTTCGCGGCCGTTAACGCGAAATACCGAGCCGTGCTCGCGCATGATGCGGCGTGACACTTCCAGCGCCTCGGAATCGTTGAACGCGGCCGGTGCGGTGCGGTCGCCGTTATCGATCAGGACACTGACTTCGGCGTGGTTGCGTGACGGACGGTCGGTATTTCCGGAGAAAATGACGTCGTCCATCTCGCCGGCGCGCATCGCCTTGTAGGAGGATTCGCCCATCACCCAGCGGACGGCTTCGACAAGGTTTGACTTGCCGCAGCCGTTCGGGCCGACGACACCGGTAAGTCCGGGTTCAATTTCAAAGTCGGTTGGCTCGACGAAGGATTTAAAGCCGATCAGGCGCAGCCGCGTGAGCTTCATTCGCTTGTTATGTCCATTTGCTTCGCTGCGGCGACAAAACGAATCGCCAACGCCTCACGCCCGGCGGGTGAGTTAAGCGATGCCGCATCGGCGCGGAGAATGAATCGGCCCGCTATCGAGCGCAACAGGCCATCCGGGTTATTCAAAGCTTCACGTCGAGCAGATCGGGCAGGCAGGTGCTGACGGCACCCTCCGGCAAAGTCCCGAATGCCAAAAAACCCTTATCCTTCCTTGAGATACGGGCTTATCTCTTTGGTCAGAGAGTCGATGGACTGGTCGCCGGTCAGCTTCTTGCCGTTGATGAAAAAGGTTGGGGTGGAGTTCACTCCAAGCTTCTCCGCGGCCCGGTCGCGCACCTCTTGGATGCCGTCGAGCACTTTTTGATTCGCCAGGCACTCGTCGAATGATTGCTGGGTGAAACCGAATTGCTTCGAAATCTCGCGGAGCGCCGGCACCGGTTGTTGCACCATCCATTCGGATTGTTTGGCGAATAACGTTTCCACAATCGGCATGAATTTGTCGTTTCCGGCGCACCGCGCCAGCATGAAACCGGCGGCAGCCAAAGCATCGAGCGGGAATTCGCGGAAAATGAAACGCACCTTGCCAGTATCGATGTAGCGCTTCTGCAACTCCGGAAACGTCGTGGTCGAGAAGTGCGCGCAGTGCGGACAGGTCATCGAAGCGTATTCGATGATGGTGACCGGCGCTTTGTCGGAGCCCAGCACGACATCGCCATCTGGCCCGGCTTTCGCGAGCTCGGCCTGGTCAGGTTCTGGGTCGGCCTTGGCACGCGTGGCAAGGCGTAACGTCGCGGCCGTGCCAAGGAGGGCAGCGGCCGAAAAGGCCACCAGTGTTCGGCGACGGCTGAGTATCAAGGTTGGCTCCTGTCTTGTTTCGCAATCTGGCGTGGGAATGTGGCACCCCGGCGTCTTTCCGCCAAGGGCCACAACTGTCGCGATTTTCAGGGCGGCTTGATGGCAAAACAGCGCTTCAGCTGCCCCTGACCCCGGCGAGAAGACGGCCGAGCGCCTGGCGCAATTCGTCGTCCTCGATCTTGGGCATGGTTGCCGCATGATGCGCCGCGGCTGCGGCATCGTTTCGCCGGGTGGGTTTGCTTGTGCCGCGCCGCAATGGCGATTGCCGGAAGGCAAGCCGCTCAACGGCGCGCCAGCCGAAGAAACGATTCACCCGTTCGCAGATTACGGCGCCCTGGTGCTGGATTTCGATTGCCGCGGGGCCTTCGACACGCAGCACCAGCGTCCCCGGACTCCGGATTTGTGGATCGGTGCCGCGCGACCACTGGATCTTGATCGGTTCGCTGTGCACCGCGATTTCTGCGCCGACGATCTCCGACCAGCGCGTCACCAACTCGGCCGACGCAAATCCCTGTCGCGTAAAAGCTTCGCCAACGACTTTACCAACAAGCTCTCGCAAGGGTTTTGCAAAAACGCGTGACGGCTTGTTCATGGCGGGGCGCTCTGTCATCCCTGCGCGCGAGGCAGAGCATGAGGGTAGCAGCCAAGCCATCGGGGCGACAGCGCCGCAAGCGCGCGACGGCCGAGTCATGCCCGCATTCCGCAACGCTGCTCACCTGGTATGACCGCCATCGCCGGAAGCTGCCGTGGCGCGCAGCCCCGGGCGAAGTCGCCGACCCTTATCGGGTGTGGCTCTCGGAAATCATGCTGCAACAGACCACGGTAAAGACCGTCGTGCCGTACTTCGCCAAATTCGTGGCTCGCTGGAAAAATGTTCACGAACTGGCGGCAGCTCCGCTCTCGGAGGTTCTTAGTGCCTGGGCCGGCCTCGGCTACTACGCCCGGGCCCGCAACCTGCATGCCTGCGCCCGCGCCGTCGTCGAGCGGCATGGCGGCATATTCCCACCGAGCGAGAGCGCTCTGCGCGAACTCCCCGGCATCGGGCCGTATACCGCCGCAGCCATTGCTGCCATTGCATTCGATGTGTCGGCGACGCCGGTCGACGGCAATATCGAGCGCGTCATGGCCCGCTTATTTGCCGTGGTCGACGCCGCTGCCTCAGGCCAAAGCCGAATTGCAGCACTTGGCACGAGACCTAACGCCCCGCCGGCGCGCCGGTGACTTTGCCCAGGCGATGATGGATCTCGGCGCAACCATCTGCACGCCGAAGAGTCCGGCCTGCGCGCTATGCCCGTGGATGGACGGCTGCGCCGGTCGCCGGATCGGCAACCCGGCACAATTCCCCCGGCGAACGCCGAAGCGTGAGGGCTCACTTCGCCGCGGCGCCGCGTTCGTCGCGCTTCGGGATGACGGCTTTCTCCTGGTGCGAACCCGGCCGACGAAGGGGCTTCTTGGCGGCATGACCGAGGTACCGACGTCCGATTGGACGGTAGATTTCGACGAGACGCGGGCCTCGGACGGCGCGCCGCGGTTTTTTTCTTCCGCGCGGCGCGGGCCCTGCGAATGGCGTCGCGTCGCGAGCCCGGTCCGGCACATCTTCACGCATTTTCCGCTAGAGCTTTCGGTCTATTGGGGGAGGGTCGCTGCACAGGTGCCCGCCCCGGCGGGCACACGCTGGATCCCGATTGCCGATATTGCGGGGGAGGCATTCCCGAGCTTGATGCGAAAAGTTATCGCCCATGCGATCCGTGAAAACCGACCGATGAACATTTCAGAGAGGAGTAACCCATGAAAATAGAACGCCATGAAACCGGCCCGCGAATGAGCAAGGCCGTAGTCCACGGCGACACCGTCTATCTTGCCGGCATCGTCGCCGATCAGCCTAAAGGCAAGAGCACGGCAGAGCAGACCAAAAGCATTCTGTCCCAGATCGATGGCTTTCTGGCCCAAGCCGGCAGCGACAAGAGCAAGCTGCTCTCAGCGAATATCTGGATCACCGACATGGGAAACTTCGCGGAAATGAATGGAGTGTGGGACGCTTGGGTGTCGCCGGGCAACGCTCCCGCGCGCGCGACCGTTGAGGCCAAGCTCGCCTCGCCGGATTACAAAGTCGAAATCATGGTAGTGGCGGCGCGCTAAACGCTCATCTCCGCGCGCACTTGTGCGCGCAGAGTGTCGATCACCGTCAGACCTTTCGGGGTCTCGACGTGCCAAAAAGTCCAGCCGTTGCAGGCTTCGAGGCCTTGGGCCAGCGCGCCGATGCGGTGGATCGAGCCGACGGACTGTCCAAGCGCCAACGCACCATCGGCGCGGACGACCGCCGAATGCCGGCGCTTGGCGTCGACTAGTGTAATGCCAGGCGCAACTAGGCCGCGTTCCAGCAAGGTCGTAAACGGCACACGCGGCGCCTCGCGTGCTGTCATGAAAGACGCCAGCGACGGCTCGGGCAACGGTTCGGCTTCGGCGATGCGCCGCTCGGCGGCGGCGGCGTAGGCCGCCTCCCGCTCGATGCCGATGAACTGTCGCCGCAGCCGACGGGCGACCGCTCCCGTCGTTCCGGTACCCGAGAACGGGTCGAGCACGAGGTCGTCGGGTTGCGATGCGGCAAGCATGACGCGCGCCAGCAGCGCTTCGGGCTTTTGGGTCGGGTGCAGCTTCTTGCCGTCCGCCCCTTTGAGCCGTTCTTCGCCGGTGCACAATGGAATGAACCAGTCGGAGCGCATCTGAATGTCGTCGTTGCCGGCCTTGAGCGCTTCGTAGTTGAAGGTGTAGCCGCGTCCGTCAGGCTCGCGGGCCGCCCAGATCAGTGTCTCATGCGCGTTGGTGAAACGGCGGCCGCGAAAATTCGGCATCGGATTGGACTTGCGCCAGACAATGTCGTTCAAAATCCAGAAGCCGAGGTCCTGAAGGATCGTGCCGACACGGAAGATGTTATGGTACGAGCCTATAACCCAGAGCGTCGCGCTCGGCTTCATTACCCGGCGGCAAGAGGCGAGCCAGGCGCGGGTGAAATCGTCATAGGCTGCGAAGCTCGCGAATTGGTCCCAGGCGTCATCGACAGCGTCGACGGTGGAATCATCCGGGCGCTTGAGCTCGCCCTGGAGCTGGAGATTGTAAGGCGGATCGGCGAATATCAGGTCGACGCTGGCCGCCGGAAGTTTCGCCATCTCTGCAACGCAATCGCCGACGAGGATGCGGGCGGATGCGGCGGACTGAAAACTCACGCGGGGCGCCCTTCCGGACGCCCCGCGACGCGACACAACCATGACTCAAAACTCTGACTCAGGCGACGCGATCGGCGACGCGGGACCTACAACCGACAAACGGATGATGCGGCATCGAGGTAAAAATCGACTTAACTGCACGTATGATTAGCAACGGATAAAATGCGGAAACGATTGGTTAATTTCGAGCAAACGTCCGCGGATCAAGACACCGCGAAGCGTTTTTGACCGGGAGACGGGAAAATGCGTACCGATGACTTTCGCCCCAGCGACAACGTCGAGGATGATCGAGAACAAAGCGCCTCGCGTGGCGGCCTGCCGGGCGGCGCAGGCGGCCTTGGCATCGGAACGATCATTATTATCGGCCTGATCAGCTGGTACTTCGGGATAGATCCGAGTGCACTGTTAAACGGCGCGCAGATACTTTCCGGCGGATCGCAGTCGCAATCGACCAATACGGCGCCGCCAGTAACCGCCGGCACCCCGCAGGATCCCACCGGAAAATTTGTCGCCATGGTGCTGGGAGACACCGAGGACCGCTGGTCCGAAATTTTCGCCGCTGCGGGCAAAACCTATCAACCACCGAAGCTGCGTCTGTTCGCCGGTTCCGAACCGACGCCCTGTGCCTTCGCTAAGTCGGCTATGGGACCGTTCTACTGTCCGAACGATCAGCGCATTTATCTCGACACCTCGTTCTTTGACGATTTGCAGAACAAGTTCGGCGGCTGCACGGGCGGAAACGCTTGCAAGTTCTCCGAGGCCTACGTGATCGCTCATGAGGTCGGCCATCACGTCCAGAACCAGTTGGGTATTCTTCCGCGTGTGATGCAGGCGCAGCAGGCGTCCGCGAGCAAAGCCGAAGCAAATCGCCTCCAGGTCCGGGTGGAATTGCAGGCCGATTGTCTGGCCGGCGTCTGGGCGAACCGGGCGCAGCAAAAGCACGCCTTCCTCGATCCCGGCGATGTCGATCAGGCACTACGGACCGCTTCCGCCATCGGTGACGATCGCTTGCAAAAAGAGACGCAAGGTTATGTCGTGCCCGATGCCTTTACGCACGGCACTTCCGAGCAGCGAAAACACTGGTTCATGCAAGGCTTTCAGCAGGGCAAAGTGGGCGCCTGCGATACCATGTCCGCCGATGCGCTTTAGTGTATGATGCCCCGCGTCCGTACCGGCGTGTTGATGGTTGCGGATCGGAATTGTGTTGCGTACAGGTGTAGCCATGCCAGGGCTCGATGAGAGCAGGGAATTCGTACCGCTGAAAATCGCGGTACTGACTGTGTCCGACACGCGCAATCTGAAAGACGACAAATCGGGAGCGCTCCTGGTGCAGCGCATCGTCGCCGCCGGCCATCTGGTCGCCGAGCGCAGCATTGTCAAAGACGAGGTGGCGTCCATTCAGAGACGTGTGAAGGACTGGATCGCCGACCCAAGAATCGACGTCATCATTACGACGGGCGGGACCGGCTTTACCGGCCGGGATGTAACGCCCGAAGCCGTCGAGCCGCTGTTCGAAAAAAAGATGGATGCGTTTTCGGCACTATTTCTGGTGGTGAGCTTTCCGAAAATTGGGACGTCGGCGATTTAGTCCCGGGCTACCGCCGGCGTCGCGGGCTCAACCTACATCTTTTGTTTGCCGGGCTCACCCGGCGCCTGCCGTGACGCGTGGGACGAGATTTTGGTCCATCAGCTCGATTATCGCTACGGCCCGTGCAACTTCGTCGAGATCATGCCGCGGCTCGATGAGCACTTGCGGCGGCCAAAGGCGAGCGGGGCGACCGTCTAGCTCGCGCTACAATTCCAGATCCCAGTGTTCGCTGACCACCGGGCGGCCCCAGCTCCGGTGCCGTTCCGAGCGTATGAGCTTAAAGCCCGATTTGCGATAGATGCTCCGCGCCGCGGTCAGCACGCTGTGCGTCCACAATGTGATTTTCCTGTAGCCGGCGTTGCGGGCAAAGCGAATGCACTCGTCGACGAGCCGGGCGCCGAGACCAAGCCCTCGTGCTTCGGGGTCGACGAGCAACAGGCGAATGCGAGCGACGGTCGCCGATTCCTTGGCTAGAACAACGCAACCGACATTTTCGCCATCGACTTCGGCGATCCAGCAACGCTCGCGATCGCGATCTTTTTTGTTGGCGTAATCGGCGACGATTTGCGCACACAGGCCCTCGAATGGCTCCTTCCACCCATATTCCTGGCCGTAGAGCTCGGCGTGGCGTTTGATCATCCAGCCAAAGTCGCCGGGTACGGGCGCGCGCAACGTGTAGCGTGGCTGAGGCTTCGTCGCTGCGCCGCCGGCAAGCAGAGTCTCAATCGTCTGCATCGCTTGGATCAAGCGCGGGCGGTTCGCGGGTGCGAGCTTCTCCAGCATCGCCGCGGCGTCGCGTTGTGAATGTGCTTCGAGTGGCGCGAAGGCGCGGCGGCCCAGCGGCGACAGCGCAAGGTGGCTTCGGCGGGCGTCGCGCGCGGATCTCTCGCGCACAACGAGGCCGCGCTTTTCAAAGTTGCGCAGGGTTCGGCTCAGGTATCCGGCATCAAGGTCAAGCTTGCGCCCGATCTCGCTGGCCGTCATGGAGCGACCATTCGCGATCTCGTACAGCACCCGCGCTTCAGCGAGCGAATAGGGGCTATCCAGAAAGGTCTTCCGCAGTACGCCAATTTGCCGCGTGTAGAAGCGATTAAAGCGGCGTACCGCGGCAATCCGCGCGTCGGCTCGGGCCATGGATCAAGGGTCGGCCAGATAGTTGACTTAGTCAAGTATCTAGCGTCGTCCCTTCGTCAGTCGAAATAATGGACCGCTGTCGATAGCGTGCGAATGCGCCGGCTGCCGAGCCGCCTCAAGTACTCAGCTTCCGGTTCCGCCGCGGATGCCGAATGACCGCCGGTCCGTTGATAAAGATCCTTGGCAATCAACAAACCTTGCCGAGGCTGCGGTCTAGCTCCAAAGGCTGTGGCCGCAAGTGCGACGAGTTCTCGCCAACCGCCGCGCCCATGTTCTGCGTGGCGGAATACCGCCGCTGTTTGTGCCTGTCTCGGTTCAACGAAGAGCCTTACTTCTGCTGTCCAGGAAGGCTTCGAGGACGGCGCCCGGTCGAAGAAAGAGCAGCCAAGGCGCACGCGCCGCCTCGGCCGCCGCTCTCAATTGGGTGCCTAGCGGACCCTGCGCTGCTCAAAACGGTGCAGCCCGCGTGGTCCGCTGCCGCCACGGTCTGATCTTGCGAGCCGGAGTCCGCGATTAGAACCTCGGCAATCAAACCTACCGCGGCTCCGGACACCAGCGCAGCCAGCGTCCGCACCAAAGCGCGTTCGGAATCGCGGGTCGGAATAACGACGCTCAGCATCGGCAGGGCTTTGGGGTCAAGTTCCCAGGGAACTATGCCTCATGCACTTGATTCTCCAAACATTCCCCCGCGGGAATGAATGTTCTTGTTTTGTTCACGAAGGGAGCCTATCTTCACGTCCATGAGTGCCAGCTCATCCACGCTCCGAAAGATCACGGCGGCTTCGCCGGCTCCTGTCGTTGAGCACCGGACGAGTGTTGATCGTGACCGTCGGCGGGGCAGGGGAGCGCACTCGAACGCGTCCGGACGTTACGAGCCTCTCGCGCGCATTGCTTTCGATGATGGCTGGCAGAGCCTGGACGACCTGCCTCCTTTCAAAACCACCGTGACGGTCGACGCGACCCGGCGGGTCATCACCCGCAACGATTCGCCTGACATTTCCTTCGACCGCTCCATCAATCCTTACCGCGGGTGCGAGCACGGTTGCGTTTATTGTTTCGCGCGGCCGACGCACGCCTACCTCGGGCTTTCGCCGGGCATCGACTTCGAAACAAACCTATTCATGAAACCCAACGCCCCGGAATTGCTGGAGCGCGAATTGGCGGCGCCGGGTTACGTACCGAAGATCATCGCGATCGGTACCAATACCGATCCGTATCAACCGATTGAGCGCCGTTACAAGATCATGCGCGGCATTCTCGAAGTGCTGGAGCGGACCGGTCATCCGGTCGGCATTGTAACCAAATCAGCGTTGATATTGAGGGACCTCGATATTCTTGCCCGCATGGCGAGGCGCAATCTCGTCAAGGTCGCTATCTCCGTCACCACGCTTGATGCGAAGCTCGCTCGTATCATGGAGCCGCGGGCGCCATCGCCGCCGCGCCGTCTCGAAGCGCTGCGCCAGCTGGTGAACGCGGGCATTCCGACCTCAACCATGGTGGCGCCGGTCATTCCGGCCATCAATGACGCTGAAATCGAGCGCATCCTCGAGGGAGTTGCCGCGACCGGCGTGCGCAATGCCGGCTATGTGCTGCTCCGCCTGCCGCTCGAAGTGCGCGACTTGTTTCGCGAGTGGCTGTTGGAGAATTTTCCCGACCGCCATCGCCACGTCTTCAAGCTGATCCAGGATATGCGCGGCGGCAAGGATTACGATTCTACATTCGGCACCCGCATGACAGGCAAGGGTCCGATCGCCTGGATGATAGGGCGCCGCTTCGAGGTCGCCTGCGAGCGACTGGGCTTCAACGTGAAAAGCGCGCCGATCACCACTGAGCATTTCCGGCCGCCGCAGCCGGCATCGGCGCAGCTTGATCTATTTTGACGCATGAACGCCGGCAGGCGCGGAGGTTTTTTATTCCGATCTGGGCCGCAATCGCGGACAAGATCTTTCCACACAGTTGGCTCGACGGTTGTCCGCGCATTGCGAACGGAATGCGGCCATGGTCAAACGTGGCGCATGACTCGCAAGCAAGCCGCCGCGCCGCGCCTGCCGCTCAACGAAGAAGTTCCGCGGCCGACTTTTCGGCGCGAGCGTGCTGCGCTTAAGCGTGGCGTGTGGCCGGTGGCGGGTTGTGACGAAGCAGGCAGGGGACCACTCGCCGGGCCGGTGGTCGCGGCGGCGGTCATTCTCGACCCTGACAATGTTCCACGCGGCCTCGATGACTCGAAACGACTGACGCCCGAGCGGCGCGAAGTGCTTTACGAACGCATTTGTGCGCGCGCGCAGGTGGCGGTGGCCATGGCGCCGCCTTGGCGCATCGATCGTGACAATATTCTGCGCGCGTCGCTATGGGCGCTGGCGCGGGCGGTCGCCGCGCTGCCGGTCAAGCCGCATCTGGTATTTGTCGATGGCCGCGATCGCATCGATTCTGGCTGCGATTGCCAGGCGGTAATCGGCGGTGACGGACTTGTCGCATCGATCGCGGCGGCATCGATCGTCGCCAAAGTGACCCGCGACCGCCTTATGGCTTGTCTCGGCGCTGCGCATCCGGGCTACGGCTTCGAACGGCACATGGGTTACAGCGTACCCGAGCATTTCGCCGCGCTCGATCGGCTTGGTCCGACGGTTCATCATCGCCGCTCGTTTGCTCCGGTCGCTGGGGCCTGGAGCCAATTAGAGGTTGGCGCCGACGATCTTGTCGCCGCCGTTTTGCCGCTGTAGCTGTCGAGCCGCAAGCGGCGCTCGAATTCGGAACAGCGACAAGTCATGGCAGAACCCGCCGATTTTCTGAGCGGGCGTGGCGAGTAGCGGGCGTCGCCGCCACTGGTATCGCAATTAAGGACCTCGATGTTTCAGGTCGCGATTTATGTCGAGGCGTTGCGTTCGCGGCCGACGCTGGTGTTTTGGCTGGCGACACTGGCGCAAGCCGTGTTGTGGTTTCTTGTCCCGGTCTTGTTCTATGCCGCGCCGCCAAGCGGGCTGCCGCAAGTGCTGGCTCTCGGGCACGGCCTTCCGCTCGACGGCCGCTTCGGACCGCCGCTCGCTTATTGGGTCGCAGAAATTGTATTTCGGCTCGCGGGCCTTCCCGGCGTTTATGCGCTTTCGCAACTTTGTCTGATCGCGACCTACTGGTGTGTCTACGCGCTTGGCCGCGCCATTGTGGGCGAGACGCATGCGGCCATGGCGGTGCTGCTGATGGCCGGCATTTCGGTCTTCACGGTGCCCACGCCGAGTTTCGGCCCGGCCACGCTCGCAATGGCGCTTTGGGCGGCGGCGCTCTTGTTCTATTGGCGCGCTGCGTTTGAAGGACAGTCCCGGGATTGGTACGCGGTCGGAGCTACGGCAGCGCTTTTGCTTCTCACGAGCTATAGCGCGCTTGTTCTCCTCGGCGTGATGATCTTGTTCACGGCGTTCAGCCGGCGCGTCAACGTCGCGATCAATCAAATCGAGGCTTGGGTCGCCGCGGGTTTATTTCTTGCGGGGTTGTTCGCCTATTCAGTGTGGCTCGAGCGCGCCGATGTTGGCCTGATTTCGGGTCTCACGCGTCTGCGCGAAGCGGAAATGGCGATGGTCAATACATCCAAGTGGCTGTGGCTCCTCGCCGCGCTTATTCTCGCTCATGCCGGGCTGGTCGTCTTGCTCGTGCTGGCGCGATTTTGGCCCGCGCCCGGCGGGGGCCGCGCGCCGGTGATTCTCGGTTCGCAAGTGGCTCGATCGGCAGCGACCTACGTCAAGATCTTCGCGGTTGTTCCGGCGCTCGTCGCGACAATTGTCACTGTATTTCTCGATCTCGGCTGGCCGGTCGGCGGCGCGGCGCCGCTTCTGGTGCTCTCAGGCCTCGCTTGCATTGTCGTCGCAGGTGAACAAATCGAACTTCGCCATCAGTATATTCTTGGCTATGCCTGGATTGGGTTGTTGCTCGTTCCGGCATTCCTGGTGCTTGCGGCCATCGTTGTATTGCCATGGTCGGGCGGTGTCGATCTTAGCGTCGCACAGCCATCACGCGCGATGGGCAGCTTCTTCGCTGAAAGCTTCGAGCGGCGCACCGGGCGTCCGCTTGCGGTCGTGGGAGGCGATAGGGATACCGCGGCTTTGGTCGCAATCGCCGCTCCGAGCAGGCCAGGTGTGTATTTCGGCGATGACATTGCGGGTTCGCGCTCCATCACCACCGAAGATATCCGCAAGGAAGGGGCCATTGTCGTATGGCCGGCGTCCGAGATCACGCCGGAGCCACCGCCCAAAATCCGAGCGCAGTTTCCCGACCTGGTGAGTGAGGTGCCGCAGACGTTCGAGCGGCCGGTTCGCGGCAGGTTGCCGCCACTGCGTATTGGTTGGGGCATGATCCGGCCGGCGCGCCAAGCCGCGATGCTGTCCAATCGAGATTAAAACGGTGGACGTCTGCCTTTGGCCGTAGAGGATGTCGCCTGCTATCCGGCCAACGCCCGCTTCAGCGCCAACAAGTCCCGCCACACGAACCGCTTCTGCAGCGGGCTGCGCAACAGGAAAGCCGGATGGAAGGTCGGCATTGCGCGAATTTCGCGGGTGCCGGTATCAAACTTGAACCAGCGCCCGCGGGTTCGTGTAATTCCCTCCTTGGTTCCAAGGAGCGTCTGCGTTGACGGTTGACCGAGGCAAACCAGGATGTCCGGGTTCGCAAGTTCGATTTGTCTGCGGATGAACGGCAGGCAAATCGCGGTTTCGTGCGGCGTGGGCGTGCGGTTGCCAGGCGGACGCCAAGGGACAACGTTGGCAATGTAGGTTTTGGTTCGGTCGAGCCCGATCGCCTGGAGCATGAGGTCGAGCAATTTTCCGGAGCGGCCGACGAAAGGCTCGCCGGCGATGTCTTCGTCGCGACCCGGCGCTTCACCGACGAACATCACACGCGCACCAGGGGTGCCGGAGGCAAATACGAGCTGGGTTGCGGTCGCGCGCAGCATGCAGCCTTCGAAGCTGTCCAGGAGCGCGCGCAGCTCTTCCAGATTTTGCGCGGTTCGCGCGGCCTCCCTGGCCGCCATTACCGCTGCGTCAGGCGAGACGACCGATGCAGGAGCCGGAGCGCGGGGTACATCCACCGTGCCGTTGCCAGTCCCTGTCCGGGGCGTGGTCGAAGAAGACGCCGCGTCGCGGAACGGCGGCTGTGCTGGTCTGAATTGTCCCGTGGAGACGCATTCGGTTCCGGCCGATCCGCAAAGTGGTTGACGGGCTCTTCGCCCACGGCGCTATCGACCCCGGCCTCGAGGTAAAACGCAATAAGGTCGCGCACGTTTTTGGCTGCGGGCGTCACGGTGGTCGGGTTTATGGACGATCCTTTTAGTCTATGCGAGGGATGAACGGATGCAATATCGGCTTCTGAGCGGATCAAGGAGCGGGCTATGAGCGAGACTGAGGTTCCCAGCCGCGAAGCGATGGAATTTGACGTCGTTATCGTCGGCGCCGGTCCGGCCGGCCTCGCCGCCGCGATCAAGCTGAAGCAGCTGTCGCCTGAGATATCCGTGGTCGTCGTAGAGAAAGGCTCCGAAGTCGGCGCGCACATCTTGTCAGGTGCGGTCATTGATCCGGTCGGAATGGACGCTCTGCTTCCCGATTGGCGCGAAGGAGGCGCGCTAGCACACACCGCGGTCACCGATGACCGGTTTTACTTTCTCGGCCCCTCCGGGGCGGTGCGTGTGCCGAATTTTTTGATGCCGCCGCTGATGAGCAACCACGGCAACTTCATTGTTTCACTTGGCGATGTCTGCCGCTACCTGGCGCAAAAGGCGGAAGCATTGGGCGTGGAAATCTATCCCGGCTTTGCCGCCGCCGAAACTCTTTTCGAAAACGGAATCGTCAAGGGAATTGCCACCGGCGACATGGGCATCGCCAAGGATGGCCACCACAAGGATGGCTTTACCCGCGGCATGGAATTGCGGGCGAAATACACGCTCTTAGCCGAGGGCGCGCGCGGTAGTCTCGCCAAAGAATTGATCGAGCGTTTTGCGCTTCATCGCGACCGGCAGCCGCAAAAGTACGGCATCGGACTAAAAGAGCTATGGCAAGTCGCGCCGGAAAATTTCCGCAAAGGGCTGGTGCAGCACACGGCAGGCTGGCCACTTGGCAACAGCACCGGCGGCGGTTCGTTTCTTTATCACTTCACCGACAATCTGGTGGCGGTCGGCTTCGTCGTTCATCTCAATTACGATAATCCGTATCTGTCGCCATTCGAGGAGTTTCAGCGGTTTAAGACGCACCCGCTCATCCGCGACACCTTCGCCGGAGGAAAGAGAATTTGCTACGGCGCGCGAGCGCTCACGGAAGGGGGATGGCAGTCGGTGCCCAAGCTCACTTTTCCAGGCGGCGCGCTGATCGGCTGCGCCGCCGGTTTTATGAACGTGCCGCGCATCAAGGGAAGCCATAACGCCATTCTCTCCGGCATGCTTGCGGCGGAACGTGTCGCTGCGGCGCTGGCAGCGGGTCGGGCGCACGACGAACTCTCCGAATATGACGATGCTTGGCGAAGCTCCGCCATCGGCAAAGACCTCTGGCGTGTGCGCAATGCCAAGCCGTTGTGGTCGAAGCTCGGCACGGTTGCCGGTATCGCGCTCGGCGCCGCGGACATGTGGGCCAACACAATTGCGTTTTCGCCCTTCGGTACGCTCAAGCACGGGAAGCCCGACTTCGCGACGCTAAAGCCCGCAGCGGATTGCCGGCCGATTGCTTATCCAAAGCCGGACGGCAAGCTCACGTTCGATCGGCTATCCTCGGTTTATCTCTCGAACACCAATCACGAAGAGGACCAGCCGGTGCATTTAGTTGTGCGCGACCGCGCCCTACAGAAGGCGTCGGAGCACGACGTCTATGCGGGTCCGTCGGCGCGTTATTGCCCGGCAGGAGTTTACGAATGGGTGGAGGAGGGCGGACAACCCCGCTACGTCATCAATGCGCAGAATTGCGTCCATTGCAAAACCTGCGACATCAAGGATCCCAATCAGAACATTAACTGGGTGCCACCGGAGGGTGGCGGCGGCCCGAATTATCCGAATATGTGAAACGGCGGGGCGACTTACCGCCTTTGCCCGGGTTGATTGCCGCGATTTTGCCTCCCTTGCCGCATAGACGGGCTACGTTCTTGCGGGAGTCCAGTAAAAGGGCCATTCTTGCGCCAAATCCGCGGCCGGCGATTCCAGTGCCGCCCCCGTTCGCCAAATGGAGCTATCGTGAGTTCTTTGCTGCTGCACCGGCACGCCGCCATTATTGGCGCGGTCTTCCTTTTGAGCCTGCCATCCGCGTTCGCAGCCGAGACGCCGACACCGCAGGAACTCGCCCATACGACGGCGGCCGGCAGCTACCTGGCGGCGCGTCACGCCGGCGTTGAGCGCGACTCGACGACGGCAGCGGCTTATTATCTCAATGTCCTCAAAAGCGACCCGCGCAACACCGATCTTATCAGCCGCACGTTCCTCTCCGTATTGACCGACGGCGACATTGACGAGGCCGGTAGGCTCGCGGACCGGCTGATCCAGATTGATCGCAGCGACCGCATCGCGCGTCTTATCATCGGCGTGCGGGCTCTCAAGCAGAAGCAATACACGCTGGCCCGGCAGAACTTCGCGCAATCGGTGCGCGGACCAGTCACCGACCTGACGGCGGCGCTGCTTTCTGCGTGGTCTTCGGCCGGGAGTGGCGATACGCGCGCGGCGATCGATACGCTTGATCATCTCACCGGGCCGGACTGGTACGGCATCTTCAAGGATCTCCACAGCGGAATGATCCTCGACCTCGCCAACAATCGCAAAGATGCCGGCAAACGTTACGAACGTGCCTACAAGTCCGATCCCCTGGCGCTGCGCACGGTTGAAGCCTATGGGCGCTACCTGTCTCGCGCCGGCAGCAAGGACGAGGCGCTGAAAATCTACGAGGAATTCAGCAAGGCGGTCCCCAATCATCCCATCATCACCGAAGAGATGAAGGAGGTGCAGGCCGGCGATAAATTGGCGCCGCTGGTGGACTCGCCGCAACTTGGCGCTGCTGAAGCGCTGTATGGGCTTGGCGCCTCGATCGGTCATCGCGGCGGCGAGGATCTCGCACTGATCTATTTGCAGCTCGCGCTTTATCTCGAGCCGAACCACGCCATGGCGCTGCTGTCACTGGCCGATCTCTACGAGTCGCTCAAGAAGCCCGATCTGGCGATCAAGATTTACGACCGGATCCCGCCGTCGTCGCCGCTTCACCGCAACGCGGAAATCCAGATTGCTTCCGATTTGGACACACTCGATCGGACCGATGAAGCCAAGAAGCGGCTCGAAAAACTGATTGCGGAAAATCCCAAGGATACCGAAGCCATAATCGCGCTCGCCAATATTCTGCGCGGCCGGAAGGATTTCGCGCAATGCGGCGACGTGTACAGCAAGGCCCTCGCGAACATTGCGGTGCCGGAGAAATCCAATTGGGTCATGTTCTATTTTCGCGGCATCTGTTACGAGCGCTCCAAACGATGGCCGAAGGCCGAGGCCGATCTGAAGAAAGCGCTCGAGCTGTACCCTGATCAGCCGTTGGTGCTCAATTACCTCGGCTATTCATGGATCGATCAGGGGACCAATCTCGAAGACGGAATGAACATGATCCGCCGCGCCGTCGAGCAACGACCGGACGACGGCTACATCGTCGACTCACTGGGATGGGCCAATTTCCGCATTGGCAATTATCCCGAGGCGGTCAAGGAACTGGAGCGGGCCGTCGAGCTCAAGCCGGATGACCCGACCATCAACGACCATCTCGGCGACGCCTATTGGCGGGTGGGCAGGGTGCTGGAAGCTCATTTCCAGTGGTCTCACGCCAAGGACTTGAAACCCGAGCCCGAAGACCTGCCGAAAATCGAGCAAAAGCTCAAAGTCGGATTGCCCGACGACACGTCTTCCGCCGCCGATGCGGCCAAGACCAAGAAGGCCGGCAGCGGCGGGTGAGCCCTGGGTCGTCCGCTCGGCTGGTTGAAAACGCGCCGGCCAAAGTCAATCTAACGCTGCGCGTACTGGGCCGTCGCGGTGACGGATATCACGAGATTGAAAGCCTGGTTGCTTTCGCCGAATTCGGTGATCGGTTGCACTTTTCACCGGGTCGCGAATTGACGCTGGCGGTCGACGGACCCACGGCGGCGAAAGCCGGCGACACCGGCAGCAATCTCGTCCTCAAAGCGGCACGCGAAATAACGGCGCGCCATAATGGCCTTGCACTCGGGGCGTTCCAGCTCGAAAAACGGCTACCCGTTGCGGCCGGACTGGGCGGCGGATCGGCCGATGCCGCCGCGGCGCTACGGCTTCTCGCGCGAGCCAATGGACTGACGCCCGACGATCCCCAGCTTTTTGCCGCCGCTCGCGCGACCGGCGCCGATGTGCCCGTCTGTCTCGATCCGCGTCCGCGAATTATGCGCGGCGTCGGCGAAATTTTATCAACGCCGCTCACCTTGCCGGCATTGCCGGCGGTACTGGTCAACCCGGGCGTCGCCGTCTCGACCAGGGAAGTTTTTGCCGGTTGGGCGACGGGTTCATCGCCATCCGCGCCGGGTGAGTACGCGATACTCGGGACGCCTCCGACGCACGAAACGCTGCTGCAATTTCTTCTGGCGCAGTCCAACGATCTGGAGCGGCCGGCGATTGCGCTTGCGCCGGTCATCGCAAATGCGCTCGCCGCGCTGCGGGAGGAAGCGGACTGCAAATTGGCGCGGATGTCAGGATCGGGCGCGACGTGCTTTGCGCTTTACAGCTCCGGCGCGGCGGCGGAGAAAGCGGCCAAAGCGTTACGCGGCAAATTTCCGCAGTGGTGGATACGCCCGACGGTGCTCGGAGAACAGAGCCGTGACGGCTAATGCGTCCGGTTGACGCAAAAATCGACAGTCTCGGTGAGTGCTGATTTCATCGTCGACTCCGGGAACAGCGCCAGTGCGTCGCGGGCGATGGCGCCGTAGTGGTGCGCGCGGCCGATCGCATCTTCGAGCGCCCGATGTTTGCTCATCAGGCCAATAGCGTGATCAAGGTCTGCGTCGGTCGCTTCGCCTCGCTCCAGCGTTCGGCGCCAAAATTCGCGTTCGCTATCGCCGCCCCGGCGAAAGGCCAGTACGACCGGCAGCGTGATCTTGCCCTCGCGGAAATCATCGCCAACGTTCTTGCCGAGCTTCGCCGCCGCCCCGCCGTAGTCGAGGACGTCGTCGATAAGCTGGAACGCGATGCCGAGGTTCATGCCGAACGAACGGCAGGCGGCCTGCTCGTCGCGTTGCCTGCCGGACAGCACCGGCCCAACCTCGCAGGCGGCGGCGAACAGCTCGGCAGTCTTGGCGCGAATGACGGCGATGTATTCATCTTCCGTTGTTGCTGTGTTTTTGGCCGCGGCGAGTTGCATAACTTCGCCCTCAGCGATGACGGCGGCCGCCGACGACAATATTTCCAATGCTTTGAGGTTGCCGACCTCGACCATCATCTTGAAGGCTTGGCCGAGAAGAAAGTCGCCGACCAGTACGCTTGCCTCGTTGCCCCAGAGCATGCGCGCGGCCAGACGGCCGCGCCGCAGCTCGCTTTCGTCGACGACATCGTCGTGCAGCAGCGTTGCCGTGTGCATGAACTCCACGGCCGCCGCGAGCTTTATATGATTTTCGCCGGCATAGCCGGTGAGCCGGGCGAGGGCCAATGTCAGCATTGGCCGCAGGCGCTTCCCCCCGGAATTGATGAGGTGATTGGCGACCTCCGGAATCATCGTCACGTCGGAGCCGGTGCGCGTCAGAATGACTGCGTTCACTCGCTCCATATCGGGGTTGAGCAAGTCGACCAGCGGGTCGCTTGCCGGTTTACCCGGGCTTTCAAAGGGGACAATAACGGCCACTTAAACCTTCTCCGCCAAAATCTTCTCTGCCAGGACGAACGAGCATAGAAACGCTATGCTGACGCAGCAAGTGTGCCGGTGGTCTGCGCCAAGGTCGCGTCGGCCGCCGTTGTCGTTGCGTCAGCGTTGATCACGCCACCCGACGTGGCGGCGGAGAGAGGCAATGTCAAGCGATCAGCGCCGAGCGGCGGGCATAACCGTTGTGCCCTACGAGGTGGCGGTCCTGGTACCCTGCTACAACGAGGAACGCGCGATCGCCAAGGTGGTTGCCGACTTCCGCAGCGCGCTGCCGGATGCGGTCGTCTACGTCTACGATAATAATTCCACCGACGGCACCGTTGCTGCGGCCGGGAAAACCGGTGCCGTCGTTCGCCGCGAGGCCAATCAAGGCAAGGGTCACGTGGTCCGGCGCATGTTCAACGACGTCGAAGCCGACGTTTACGTGCTGGTTGACGGCGATGCGACCTACGACGCGGCCAGCGCTCGCGCGATGGTGACAAAGCTCGTCGACGAGCGCCTCGACATGATCGTGGCTACTCGCGTGGACCGCGATCCGGCGGCCTTCCGGCCCGGCCATCGGCTTGGCAACCGGCTCCTCACGGGGTTTGTTGCTCACGTGTTCGGGCGTTCGTTCACCGATATGTTATCGGGATACCGCGTGTTCTCGCGACGGTTCGTAAAATCCTTTCCGGCGCTTTCAGGCGGCTTCGAAATTGAGACCGAATTGACTGTTCACGCTCTCGAGCTTGAACTTCCGGTCAGCGAAATTGCGACACCTTACTATTCACGAGCAAGCGGATCGGCTTCGAAGCTGTCCACGTGGAGCGACGGCTTTCGCATCCTCTGGACGGTTTTCAGGCTTTACCGTGCCGAGCGGCCGTTGTCTTTGTTTGGAGCTGTCGGACTTGCGCTCGCGATCATCTCGATCGGATTGGCTATTCCGATTTTCATCACTTACGTTCAGGAGGGACTGGTGCCCCGCTTGCCCACCGCAGTTCTCTCTACCGGTCTGATGCTGCTTGCGTTTCTTTGCTTTGCGTGCGGGCTAATTCTTGACACCGTGACGCGCGGCCGCCGTGAGCTTAAATTGCTCGCCTATCTCGCCTTGCGCGCGCCAGGTGAAGAGCGGCGGCGGATTTGAATATGCGTGAGCTCGTTCGTACCAATGACGCGGTTTTGATCTCGGCCATTGAGGCACTGCTCAAGGGCGCGCATATCCATCACATGCTGGTCGATACCAATATGAGCGTGCTCGAAGGATCAATCGGCATTTTTCCGCGCCGCATATTGGTTGAAGAAGACCGCCTCGATGCAGCGCGGGCGCTGCTTGAAGATGCCGGCTTCGGCAACGAGATTCGCCGCGATGGCGGCTGATCCGGCCGCCGAGACCACTGAAGATGCTGCACTCGGCGGCCGGCTGCTCTTGAGGCAGCCACGCCAGGGCCACCGCTTCGGGCACGATGCGATCCTTTTGGCTGCGGCTTGCTCGGCGCGCGCCGGCGAGCATTTGGTTGATCTCGGAGCCGGCGTTGGCACGGCGGGGCTCGCGGTTGCTCGGCGTGTCGATGATCTCGCCGTCACCCTCGTCGAGACGGATCCCGCATTGGTGAACCTGGCGCGCGACAACGCCGCGCGCAACGGTTTGGCCGAACGCGTTACCGCGGTGCATCTCGACGTCGGCGCAAGCGCTGCCGCTTTCGCCGCGGCAGGATTACGGCCCGGCGTGGCGGCCCATGTGATCATGAACCCGCCGTTCAACGCGCCGCAGAATTTTTCACCGCACGGGGGCCGCCGGCTGGCCCACAGCGCGGCCGGCGACACACTCGTGTCCTGGCTGAAGACTGCGTTTCGGCTGCTCCGGTCCGCCGGCATTGCGACGCTGATCTGGCGAGCCGACGGGTTGGACTCGGTATTGGCGGAAATTTCGGGCGGTTTTGGTGCGATCGCCGTGCTGCCGATCCACGCGAAGCCAGACACACCCGCGATTTGCGTTCTGGTACGTGGGGTCAAGTCGAGCCGTGCGCCACTCTCACTATTGCCCGGGTTTTTCCTGGCTGATCGGGCAGGGACGCCGACTGCGGAGGCTGAGGCAGTGTTACGTGCCGCCGCTGCGTTGCCGCTGGGCGAAGTCTAAACCCCGTCCACGCTGATCGATCGGGTTACGCAGCGGCTGAATCAGACGGCGGCGCGGCCTGCCGGCGCACGGGAAAATAGGAAGATCCAACGATAAGGCCGATCAGCATCGTCAACAGCCATACTTTCATGGCGCAACATCCTTCGTCCCGGTACGAGAAAGACGAGGAAGCAGCGGAGTCCTTTAAAGAACGGTTACTTGAGCGCCTTGCGGCTACTGCTTATCTGGGCGTCACGAGTGAATTGAAGCGCGCTGAGCGCAAGTTTGCGGGAGCTTGGTTTGACCGGATTGCCATCGTGGGTACGTTTTCCCTTTCGCAGCCGCCGTCCGATCGTGCCGGTCGTCCGCCTGACGGGGGTTATCGGTTTCTCGACACCGCTTCGGCCCGGCCTGTCACTTGCGAGCGTTGCTCGCATGCTCGACCGTGCTTTCGCCACGCGCAACGCCGCCGCTGTCGCCCTGTCGATCAACTCGCCCGGCGGATCGCCGACCCAGTCGCACTTGATCTGGCGCCGCATCCGCGAACTAGCGGACGAGAAGAAACGCAATGTCATTGCGTTCGTCGAAGATGCCGCCGCCTCCGGCGGCTACATGATCGCTTGCGCCGCCGATGAAATTGTCGCCGATCCCAATTCCATTGTCGGTTCGATCGGCGTGGTCGGCGGCTCGTTCGGATTCGACAAGCTGATCGCCAAGGTAGGCATCGAGCGCCGGCTTTATACTTCGGGCGAGCACAAGGCCATGCTCGATCCGTTTTTGCCGGAGAACGCCGGTGATGTGGAGCGGCTGAAAAAGCTTCAGCAGGAAATCCACGACGGCTTCATTGCACTGGTGAAATCGCAGCGTGGTGGCAAGCTAAAAGGGTCCGCGGATGAGCTTTTCTCGGGCGAGTATTGGACGGGAAACCGGGCGCTCGAACTCGGCCTGATCGACGGCATCGGCGAGTTGCGCTCCACCTTGCGTGAGCGCTTTGGCGAAAAGGTCGTTACTCCGGTCATCGCCGGTGAGCGAAGTTTCTTCAGCCGCCGCATTTTCGGCGGTACTCGCAGTGAGTTGACAGCGGGTGGCCTTGCCGGGGACATAATTTCGGCGCTTGAAACACGAGCGTTGTGGGCGCGCTATGGGCTCTGACGCTTGTTTCTTTGCGGTCGGTCCATAGGCCGCAGATTGCGGGAAAAGGAATAGCGGAGGACATCATGCCCCCCGTGCTTGCCTTGGCCATCGGAATGGTGGGAGCGGCTGCCTTGGTGCGCTGGTGCGCTAAGGAGGTGAGGCGCGTCAATGCCGAACTCGACCGGGTGCGTGCTCACGCGAGGGCAGAACCCGTCGACCGCGGTACACTGCCCAAGCTCAAGCGTGATCCTCGGACCGGCGAGTACCGTCCGGGCTAAAGCCCAAATTCGCCTGACTAAGCAGGCCGCGGCCTTGCGTCCGCGGGAGGCGCTTGACCGCGGGCCGTCCTTTCACCAACAACGTCGCATGAACGACGATTCCCCGCTGTACCTGCGCCCCGAGCGTTCATTTCAGGGGCTCATTCTGGCGTTGCAGCGGTATTGGGCGGATTGGGGCTGCCTGATTTTGCAACCTTACGACATGGAAGTCGGAGCCGGCACCTTTCATCCGGCTACCACCCTGCGGGCCTTGGGGCCGAAGCCGTGGAATGCCGCTTACGTGCAGCCGTCTCGCCGGCCCAAGGATGGACGCTACGGCGAGAATCCCAATCGTCTGCAGCACTATTACCAGCTCCAGGTCATCTTAAAGCCGTCGCCGGACGACTTGCAGGAGCTTTATCTCAAATCGCTCTATGCCATCGGCATCGATCCGGCACGCCACGATATCCGCTTTGTTGAGGACGATTGGGAGAGCCCGACCTTGGGGGCGTGGGGTCTGGGGTGGGAGTGCTGGTGCGACGGCATGGAAGTTTCGCAGTTCACTTACTTTCAGCAGGTCGCAGGCTTCGAGTGCGCGCCGGTTTCGGGCGAACTCACCTATGGGCTGGAGCGCCTGGCCATGTACGTGCAGGGCGTGGATAACGTCTTTGCGCTCAACTTCAACGGCCGCGACGGTGCGCAGAAGGTGACGTACGGAGATGTGTTCCTGCAAGCAGAGCAGGAATATTCACGGCACAATTTCGAATACGCCGATACCGACATGCTGTTTGAGCAGTTCCGCATGGCGGAAGCGGCGTGTCAGAAGTACTTGAAAGATGGCTGGCAAAGCGACGGTGGAGATGATCGCACCAACGCCGGCCGGCATTTCATGGCGCTGCCGGCTTACGATCAATGCATCAAGGCAAGCCACGTGTTTAATCTTCTCGATGCGCGCGGCGTGATTTCGGTGACCGAACGGCAAAGCTACATTTTGCGGGTGCGCGAGCTCGCCAAGGCCTGCGGCGCAGCCTGGTTGGCAACAGAAGGCGGAGGAAGACAGACATGAGCACGATGCCCGAAATCGGCGGTCGGCGGCCAATCCCGGTCAAGATCGAACCGGAAAAAAGTTATTGGTGGTGCGCCTGCGGGCGGTCGAAGTCGCAGCCGTTTTGCGACGGATCGCACAAGGGCACTGGCTTTACTCCCGTGGAATACAAATCGGCCTCGGGCGAGGAGGCGTGGTTCTGCGCCTGCAAGCGCTCGTCGAAAAAGCCGATGTGCGACGGTTCGCACAAGAATTTGCCGGCGTAGCGACGCTTCCATTCCCGTCCTCTGGAGGACGCCGAACACCCACTGACCGATGCTGCTCTGGATCATCATCGCAGTCATTGTGGCAATCGCGATTTATGCGATCGCGATCTTCAATCGACTGGTGCGACTTCGTCAGATGACGAATGAAGCGTGGAGCGGTATCGACGTACAGCTCAAGCGGCGCTCCGATCTGGTCCCCAATCTGGTGGAGGCGGTCAAAGGTTACGCCGCCCACGAGCGTTCGACGCTGGATGATGTGACCGCACTGCGAGGCGCGGCGCGCGCGGTGCCGGAAAGCGACGTTGCCGGACGTGCCAAGGCTGAAAGCGCCTTGTCGACAGGGGTCAGCAAGCTAATCGCGCTTGCCGAAAGCTATCCTGATCTCAAAGCGAGCGGCAATTTCCTGGAATTGCAGAAACAGCTCAGCGCGCTTGAGGACGACCTGCAGATGTCGCGCCGTTACTATAATGGCGCGGCTCGCAACCTCAACGTCGCGGTACAGTCATTCCCGAGCAGCATCCTGGCAGGTGCGTGCGGATTTGCGTCGCGCGATTTTTTCGAGCTGACGGATGCAGCCGAGCGCAGTGCGCCGGAGATCAAGTTCGATCCGGCGCCGACATGAAAACGCTTTGGCGCATTGCCGTGTTATTCGCCGTGTTCGCAGCTATCGGCGAAGCTCGTGCCGCCGAAGTCATCAACTCCTTTAATTCGGATGTGCACGTCGCCAAGGATGGCGAACTTACCGTCACCGAGAATTTGCGGGTGCGCGCCGAAGGCAGCGCCATGCGGCACGGGATTTATCGCGATTTCCCGCTGACGTTTCGCGACGCCGGAGGGCGCTTGCGCGAGGTGACCTTCAGCATCATTGCGGTTCGCCGCGATGGCTCACTCGAGCCGTACCATACCGAGCGGACGCACGGCGTCATACGCATCTATATCGGGGACAAGAATTTGCCGCTCCGTTCCGGCGAACACACTTACTCGTTCTCATATCGCACCGGCCGGCAGGTTCGTTTTTTCGATGGCAAGCCGGAGCTAAACTGGAACGTGACCGGTAATTTCTGGCGTTTTCCAATCGAGGCGGCGACTTACCAATTGCATCTCGAAGGCGATGCTGCGCCTTTGCGTTGGACCGCCTTCACGGGACGCATCGGCGCTCGCGGCACCGATTGGCGCGGTGCCATTGGCGGTGACGGCACGCTCTCGGTCTCGACCACGCGGTCGCTCGCGCCCGGCGAAGGTTTGACGGTCGTGGCCGCTCTGCCCGAAGACGCTGTTGACCCGCCAAACGCCAGTACGTTGTTGTGGTACGATTTTTTCGACAATCGACAATGGATCATCGGCGTCCTCGGATTTCTTGCGCTCTTCATCTACTATTTCGCCGCCTGGGAAGCGTTCGGGCGCGACCCCAAGGGCGGCACCATCATTCCGCTATTCCATCCGCCGGAAGGCATTTCGCCCGCACTTGCGAATTACATTCACAAATGGGGTCTGACGCGCGAGAAATGGCGCGCCTTCACCGCGGCAGCGCTTTCGCTTGCTGTGCGCGGCCTCATCCGGCTCGACCGCACCGGTGGCGGCCTGACGCTAAAACAACCGGAAACAACCCGGGCGGCACGGCGCCGCCATCGGCGGAAGAACGCGCCATCCTCACCAAGCTCGCTACGGCGGGCGGTACGATTGTCATCGATCGCGCGCATGCCGTAACGGTAGCCGATCTCAGCGCCAAATTTAGCGCCGCCGTTGTCGGGCTCAATCGCAACCGCTTCTTTCGCCGCAATCTCGGTTATGTGATTCTCGGGCTCGCAATGACGGCGGCCGTATTCGGCGCCATCATCGCCTTCGGTGGGCTGGAAGATACCGACATCTCCGTTCTGGCCTTGGTTGCTTTCGGCGGTATCTTCGCCGGAATTTTCCTTCTGCCAATTCTGCGAGCCCTGTTCGGAGAGGGCCCTAAGATTGCGAGACTGGTGGGATTGGCGATTTTCCTCGCGGTTGCGGCGATCTTCTTTTCCACCGCGCTTCACATTGCCAGCGCGGCGGCGTTCGCCGGGCTTCGGGAACGGCTGCCGGCAGCGCGAAACTTCGTTGAAAACTATCCGTTTCCTTTCATCCTGATCACGGCCTTCGCCGCACTCAACGGCATTTTTCTCTACCTCATGAAGGCGCCGACCGAGCTCGGCCGCAAGGTCATGGATCAGCTCGAAGGTTTGCGACTCTACCTGGAGACCGCAGAGTCGGATCGGCTGAACAGCGGGGCGCCGGAAATCACGACAGATCGTTTCGAGGCGCTGTTGCCTTACGCGGTGGCGCTTGATGTGGAAAAGCCGTGGTCACATGCCTTCGAGGTGGCGCTGCGGCGAGCGCATCCGGAAGATGCGGATCCGATGCGGCGGTACCAGCCGGGCTGGTACAGCGGCGGTGGCAACTGGTCGAGCGGAAATTTTGACAGCGCCATGTCCTCGACCGTCGGAAGCGTGAGCGGCGCGTTTGCCGCGGCTATGCCGGCCTCGTCCGGTTCGTCGGGCTTCTCCGGCGGCGGCGGTGGTTCCGGCGGCGGCGGAGGCGGTGGTGGCGGCGGCGGCTGGTAATCCTGCCGGGTGACATCAGACTTTTGCCTTGCTAGGCAGTCGCCACCATGCCTGACCTTCTGCTCGAGCTGTTCTCCGAGGAAATCCCGGCGCGCATGCAGGCGCGTGCGGCTGAGGATTTGCGAAAACTGGTAACCGACCGTCTGGTGGACGCCGGCCTCGTCTACGAGGGAGCGCGCGCCTTCGTGACGCCGCGCCGGCTTGCGCTCGCCGTGCACGGCGTGCCGGCTCGCCAGCCCGACGTGCGCGAGGAGAAAAAAGGCCCGCGCGTCGGCGCGCCGGAGGCTGCCATCGCCGGCTTTCTTAAAGGCGCCGGCTTGAAATCGATCAACGACGCCAAAGTGCAGCCCGACAAGAAGGGCGACTTTTATGTCGCGGTGATCGAGAAGCCGGGCCGTGGGGCGATTGAAGTCATCGGCGAAATCTTGCCTGACGTGATTGAAAAATTTCCCTGGCCGAAATCCATGCGCTGGGGTGCGCCATCGGCGGAGCCCGGCGCGCTGAATTGGGTACGGCCGCTGCATTCCATTGTCGCGACGTTCGGTCCGGAAACCGAAGAGCCGGACGTGGTGCAATTCTCGGTCGGCGACATTGCCGCCGGCAACGAGACCCGCGGTCACCGTTTCATGGCGCCGCAGCCGTTCACCGTGCGCCACCTCGACGATTATTTGCAAAAGCTCGACAAGGCCAAGGTGGTGCCGGATGCCGAACGCCGCCGCGATATCATTCTCACCGAAGCAAAACAGCTCGCGTTTGCCCAAGGGCTAGAGTTGGTCGAGGATGAGGGCTTGCTCGCTGAAGTCGCCGGACTTGTCGAATGGCCGGTGGTGCTGATGGGTTCGTTCGATCAGGAATTTCTGCAAATTCCCGGCGAAATGATCCGCGCCACCATCCGCAACAACCAAAAATGCTTTGTGTTGCGCGACACGGCGCACGCCAAGCTGGTCGATAAATTCATTCTGGTCTCCAACATCGAAGCCGACGACGGCGGCAAGGCGATCGTCGCGGGCAATGAGCGCGTCATCCGCGCGCGGCTGTCCGACGCAAAATTTTTCTACGAGACTGATTTGAAGACCCGGCTGGAAGACCGGCTGCCGAAATTCAAGGACATCGTTTTTCACGAAAAACTCGGATCGCAGTGGGAGCGGATCGAGCGGATCGAGCGTCTTGCCGCCGAGCTTGCGCCGCTCGTCGGTGCCGACGTGGAAAAAGCGCGCCGCGCGGCGCGGCTGTGCAAAGCGGACTTGTTAACGGAAGCCGTCGGCGAATTTCCCGAGCTGCAAGGCACGATGGGGAAATATTACGCGGAGGAGCAGGGCGAGGACGAAGCCGTCGCCCATGCTATCGAGGATCATTACCGGCCGAAGGGACCTGGCGATCTTGTTCCGAGCGAGCCGGTGTCTATCGCAGTCGCGCTGGCCGACAAGATCGACACTCTGGTCGGGTTTTGGGCGGTTGGTGAAAAGCCGACAGGGAGCAAGGATCCCTACGCGTTAAGACGCGCCGCGCTGGGCGTCATCGCCATCGTCCTCGACAATGCTATCCGGCTTCGCATGCTTCCATGCGTTGAATTTTCGGCTCGCGGTTTGCGCACCGCCAGTGGCGGCCAGTCGCTGCTGGAAAGCGATCTGTTGTCTTTTTTTGCCGACCGCCTCAAGGTGCAGCTCCGCGAAAAGGGCGCGCGGCACGATCTCGTGGACGCGGTATTCGCACTTGAAGGTCAGGATGACCTTCTGCTCGTAGTCCGCCGCGTCGAAGCATTGGCGAGATTTCTCGATACTGACGATGGGAAAAATCTGCTCGCCGGATACAAGCGCGCGACCAACATCATCCGCATCGAGGAAAAGAAAGACGGTAGCCGGTACACCGGTGTTCCAGTCGCCAAGCTCTACGAGCAATCTGAAGAAAAGGCGTTGGCGCATGCTATCGACGCTGCCAAAGCCGAGGCTGTCCGCGCCGTCGAAGAGGAAGATTTCGAAGCCGCGATGCGCGTGATGGCGCGACTGCGGCCGCACGTCGACGCCTTCTTCGACAAGGTCACTGTCAACGTCGAGGATAAAAAAGTGCGCGAGAACCGGTTGAAACTCTTAAATGAAATCCGGGCCGCAACTCGGGCGGTAGCCGATTTTTCCAAGATCGAGGGATGATGCGCGCGTCAGCGTGCCGTGAGTAGCTGGTCCGCCGGTGCCCAATTTCACGAATCCTGCTAGAACTTAAGGCCTTGTCGTGCGTTCTTGGTTGTGCCGGATAGGCAAAATTTCAGCCTGCCGCGGTTTTCAGTCCCACCCAATGTTGTCGTGAACGCCGAGGATAATTTTATGGTCGTCACCGCCGCCCACATCACGCCGCTCGTCGCCATTCTTGCCGGCATCCTCATCCTCATCATCCCGCGATTGCTGAACTACATTGTCGCGATCTACCTCATCTTCATAGGTTTGGTCGGCCTCAACGCCGTCCATCATTTTGTCAACTGGCATTGAAGGCGCGCGTATTCTCGAGGCGTGTTGCAGATTAGGGTCATGATCTGATGGCGAAAGTGCGTGCAAAAATAACGCGCCGGCCGGCGAAAAAGTCGAAGCCGGCGGCAGCGCATCGTGTGCGGCCCCGCGGTCGTGTGGCGCCGCGGCGGCAAAAAGCCGCTGCCCGGCAGCACAAAGGCAAATGGGTCTACGCCTTCGGCGGCGGAAAAGCCGAGGGTCGCGCTGACATGCGCAACCTTCTCGGCGGCAAGGGTGCGGGCCTCGCCGAAATGGCGCACCTCGGCCTTCCGGTCCCGCCCGGCTTCACCATCACCACCGAGGTCTGCACCTACTTCTACGAGAACGGCAAAAATTACCCGAAGGATTTGCGGTCGCAGGTGGAAGCCGCGTTACTTGAGGTCGGCCGCGTTACTGGAAAGAAATTCGGCGACGCCTCCAATCCGCTGCTCGTCTCCGTGCGCTCGGGCGCGCGCGCCTCGATGCCGGGCATGATGGACACAGTTCTTAATCTTGGTCTCAACGACACGACAGTTGCGGCGCTTGCGCAAAAATCCGGTGACCGGCGCTTTGCTTTCGACAGCTATCGGCGGTTTATCACCATGTACGCCGACGTGGTACTCGGCATAGAGCATCATTGTTTTGAGGAAATTCTCGACGAGCACAAGGAGCGCAGTGGCTACACTCTCGATACCGATCTTGAAGCGGACGATTGGGAGCAAGTCGTAGCGTCGTTCAAGGAGCGCGTCGAAAAAGAAAGCGGCAAACCGTTTCCGCAGGATCCGCACGCGCAATTGTGGGGGGCGATCGGCGCGGTCTTCGGTTCCTGGATGAATCAGCGCGCGATGACGTATCGCCGCCTGCACAACATTCCTGAAAGTTGGGGCACCGCGGTCAACGTTCAGGCCATGGTCTTCGGCAATATGGGCGAGACTTCGGCGACCGGCGTCGCTTTTACCCGCAATCCGTCAACCGGTGAAAAGAAGCTCTACGGCGAATTTCTCATCAACGCCCAGGGCGAGGATGTAGTGGCCGGCATCCGCACGCCGCAAGAAATTACCGAAGCCGCGCGCGAAGCTTCAGGTTCGGAAAAGCCCTCGATGGAGGCGACGCTGCCGAAGGCCTTCGCTGAACTCAAGCGCATCGAAGCCGTTCTGGAAAAGCACTATCGCGACATGCAGGATCTCGAATTCACCGTCGAGCAAGGCAAGTTGTGGATGTTGCAAACGCGCAACGGCAAACGCACCGCCAAGGCGGCGGTGCGCATCGCCGTGGAACTGGCGCAGGAACGGCTGATCAGCCGGGGCGAAGCGGTGATGCGGGTCGATCCGGCATCGCTTGATCAACTCCTGCACCCGACCATCGATCCCGCGGCCGAGCGCGTCGTCATCGCCACGGGCCTCCCGGCGTCGCCCGGAGCGGCTTGCGGCGAGATCGTGTTTTCTTCGGAAGATGCCGAACTGCTCAAGAGCCAGGGCCATAAAGTGATCCTGGTGCGAGTAGAGACCTCGCCGGAAGACATTCACGGCATGCACGCGGCCGAAGGAATTTTGACCACTCGCGGCGGTATGACTTCTCACGCCGCTGTCGTGGCGCGCGGCATGGGCAAGCCCTGCGTCGCCGGCGCCGGCACGCTACGCGTCGATTATCGCGCGCAGACGATGACCGCAGGAGGTGTGACGCTAAAGAAGGGCGACACGCTGACTATCGACGGTTCGACCGGACAAGTGTTGGCCGGCGAAGTGCCGATGCGCGAGCCGGCTCTCGCTGGCGAATTCGGAACGCTGATGAAATGGGCGGATGCCGCGCGCAAGCTTAAAGTGCGTGCCAATGCCGATACGCCTACGGACGCGCGCAGTGCTATCAGGTTCGGCGCAGAGGGCATCGGACTTTGCCGGACGGAGCATATGTTCTTCGACGAGGATCGAATCCGTGCCGTCCGAGAGATGATTTTGGCGGAGGACGAAACGGCCCGCCGCGCCGCCCTCGCCAAGCTTCTGCCGATGCAGCGCGAAGACTTCGTCGAGCTTTTCAAAATCATGGGCAATTTGCCGGTGACTATCCGGCTCCTTGATCCGCCGCTGCACGAGTTTCTGCCGCACGGCGAAAAGGAGATTGCCGAAGTCGCGGAAGTGATGGGCGCCGATCCGAAGAAACTCGCCGACCGGGCGCGGGAGTTGAGCGAATTCAATCCGATGCTTGGTTTCCGCGGCTGCCGGCTGGCAATTGCTTATCCGGAAATCGCGGAAATGCAGGCGCGCGCCATTTTCGAGGCGGCCGTTGAAGTGGGGCGCGCCGGCGCGGCCGTGGCACCGGAAATCATGGTGCCGCTGATCGCCAGCAAAGCCGAGCTTGATCTCGTCAAGGAGCGTATCGACGCCATGGCGCGGACGGTCGCCGCCGAAACCAAGGCCGCCGTCAAATACCAAGTCGGCACCATGATCGAATTGCCGCGTGCCGCACTCAAGGCCGACGAAATCGCAGAGACCGCCGAATTCTTTTCATTCGGCACGAACGATCTCACGCAGACCGCTTTGGGCATCAGCCGCGACGATGCGGCAAGCTTTTTAGGTATTTACACAGCAAAGGGCATTTTGCCGGCCGACCCCTTCGTGTCGATTGATCGCGAAGGGGTCGGTGAGCTCGTGCGCATTGCCACCGAACGCGGCCGCAAGACACGGCCAAAGATCAAGCTCGGCATTTGCGGCGAGCATGGCGGCGATCCTGCCTCGGTTGCCTTCTGCCACGAAGTCGGTCTCGACTACGTGTCGTGCTCGCCGTTTCGAGTGCCGATTGCACGTCTTGCCGCCGCGCAGGCGGCGCTGGGCAAAGAGACGGCGTCGACCGCGTAAAATTTGCGCTGCGACTTTCCAGTTTGGGCAAACCGTCTGCGGCGATTTGCAGACGCCTGTTCGCAGCCGGCGACATCGGTCATTTGGTTAACAAGACGTAACGGCCACGAGCGCCTGCGGCCGGTGGCGTGTGGCAATTGCGCCCGGAATTAACGGCTCCGCAAGGTTAACCGGACAATATTGCAACGTGTCGCATTCGTGCCGCTGTAGTGGCGCTTGGTTAAGTACCAGGGACGCGTTGGGTAACGAACTTACGCGTGAGGGGTGATGGTTGCGTCGTCGCGTACTCGGCCCGCGGGCGCGTTGTCGGGGCCGTTGTTGCTGAGCGCGATTTGCGCCGGCTTTGCACCAAGTCCAATCGGCTATCAGGATCTCGCCGGGTTCTTCGTGCATCAGCCGATTATTTCTGAAGGCACGCACGAACATTTCTCGGCGCCACGTTCAGGCACCATCAATGTCGCGACTTTGAGTTTTTCCCGCCCGCTGGGAACGGCGGTTCCAGCGCCGCCGGCAACACAGCCGGTCAGCTTCAATCCTCAAGCGCTCGACGTGAAAACGTGGTCTGCTGACGAGCCGACAATGGCGCGCCCCGCGCTGCCGATCGAGTATCCGGTGGTCAACCGGCGTCTCAAGGGCGATCGTCTGCCACTGCCGCAAAGCGCTCCGAGCTCAAGCAACCCGGAAAGCGTACCGACTGCACAACCGGTCAACGTGCCTGCTTCCCACTCGCCGATTGCGCCGCCGCCGACCATCCCTCGGCCAAAGAACGCCGAAGCGAACAGCGAAAGGACGGCTTCCCTGCAACCGACTTCCAATGCGCCGGCGCTTCAGCAGGATGTGCACGACGTAGAGACAGAAGATGATGCATTTCTTGCCGACCGGCCGCCGGAAATTCCGGTTGCCGCGGAAGGCAGTCGTGATGACGCGCAGCCGGAGCTAGGGTCTCCATCCTTCTTTGAGCAGTCTCCTACGGAGCGTAACGAGCGGCTTTATTTCGGCGTCACCGCAATGGGGCTACGCGGCGCATTGCAACAGTGGCAGCCCGGCGCGGAACCCATAGCGGTCTTGCCGCCGACCGACCCGCATTTCAAAGTCGCCGCGCTCCCGCCCGGTGCGGAGTCGGGCGCTGACGATGACGCGGTGTCGGGCAAAGACGAGGCAAGTGTTTTCAAAAGTCCGGCAGAACGTTTGAGCCTGGAAGGCAAACCGCTCGCCAAAGCGGAAAAATGCCTCGCCGACGCGGTCTATTTCGAGGCGCGCGGCGAACCCGTTCGCGGTCAGATGGCGGTGGCCCAAGTCGTAATGAACCGCGTCTTCTCCGGCCGCTACCCCAACAATGTGTGCGGTGTGGTCTACCAGAATGCGAACCGTCACCTTGCTTGCCAGTTCACTTTTGCTTGCGAAGGCAAAAATCTGAGCCGCATCGACGAGCCGGAAATGTGGGCCCAAGCAAAGCGAATCGCCAAGGATACGCTCGACGGCAAGATCTGGCTCGCCGAGGTCGGTCACGCGACCCACTATCACGCCTACTGGGTGCATCCGAGTTGGGTGCACGAGATGGCGAGGGTGTACAAGCTCGGTGTCCATACGTTCTATCGTCCCCGCGCATGGGGCGATGGTTCGGATGATCCGATCTGGGGCAGTGTGCCGAATGCCGGTAAGCCGGTCAGCGCTAACGTTCCGAACGCGGATGCCGCAACGTTGAACGGCACGGCCGATGCGCAGCGTGCTCCTGCTGAAAGAATTTCTCGCACGGCGAAACTCTAAGACGCGGGCCTTGTGCGGGGCATGCCCGTCTTCCAAACTCCTGCGCGCTGAAGAACGGACCGGGGCGGCGTAAACGCGGCGACGTAGCTGGAGTGAATGGTGACTACATTTCGCGCGATTGTCATCGACAAGGCGGAGAGCGGGCAGGACGTGCGGCTCGCCGAGTTTGATGAGAAGAACCTCATGGAAGGCGACGTTACCGTCGCAATCGACTGGTCGACCGTCAATTACAAAGACGGTCTGGCGCTCACCGGCAAGGCGCCGGTGGTGCGCCGCTTTCCAATGATTCCGGGCATCGATTTCGCCGGGACGGTCGAATCCTCATCGCATCCCGCCTGGAAGCAGGGCGACAAGGTGATCATCAACGGCTGGGGGCTTGGCGAAACACACCTCGGTGCCTACGCCGAAAAGGCGCGCGTCAAGGGCGACTGGCTGGTGCGTTTGCCCGGGACGATGACCGCCAACGACGCAATGGCAATTGGCACTGCCGGCTATACCGCAATGCTCGCGGTCATGGCCTTGGAGCGCGCCGGCGTCACGCCGTCGCGTGGGCCGGTGATCGTGACCGGTGCCGCAGGCGGTGTTGGTTCGGTCGCCATCGCGATCCTGGCTAAGCTTGGCTATGGGGTGATCGCTTCGACCGGGCGCCCTTCGGAGGCCGATTATCTCAAGGGGCTCGGCGCGACGGAGATTATCGAGCGCAAAGAATTATCCGGAACACCGCGTGCGCTCGGCAAGGAACGATGGGCCGGCGGCATCGATGCGGTCGGTTCGACCACCCTCGCCAACGTACTTTCGATGACCCGCTATGGCGGCGCAGTTGCCGCGTGCGGGCTTGCCGGAGGAATGGACCTACCCACCAGCGTGGCGCCTTTCATTCTCCGCGGGGTCACGCTGGCGGGGATCGATTCGGTGATGTGCCCGATGGAGTTGCGCCAGCAAGCCTGGCGGCGGCTGGAGACGGAGCTCGACCGCGGCAAGATTGCGGCGATGACATCCGAGATCGGTCTTGAGAATGTTATCGAAACCGGCGCGCGCATTGTCGACGGACAGGTGCGCGGACGCATTGTGGTAAAAGTTCGATAACCAGTGCAGAAATTTTCCGAACGATGTGCAGCGTGGCAGGGGCAGTTGTGGTAAAGCCGGGGTTAAAACATCTATCCGTCCGGGGCAAAGTGGGGTGTTCGATGTTGCTGCGTGTTGCCGTCCTCTGCGCCGGCGTATTGGGGGCTGGGGCTGCTTTTGCCGAAGAGCTGGGACCGGAGCAGGCAAGGGCCTTCGTGGTCGGCAAGCTTTTCGCCTACAACTGCTTTGACGGCACCGTCGGCATGGGTCGCATTCTCGACGACGGCTCGGTGATCGGTACCATCCGCCCGGGCGGTCGCGGCGAGATGCGCTTCGCCACACTACCTCCGAATACGCTCAGGGTGGAAAGCGGTTCGATTTGCGCGCACTTGTCCGGCCTGCCCATTGAGCCGTGCTTTCGCGTGCAGAAAATCGATTACAAAAGCTTCCGCGGATCCGTTTCTGGATTTGGATTTGCTTACTGCGACTTTCAGCAGCACAACCCGCGTGCGGAACTGATAACGCACTCGTCGACGCGAGCACCTGTCGCGGCGCCAATTCGCGCCATTGCGCCGGTCGCGGGACCGGCACTTGCCATAGCTCCGGCATCCGCGGCGGCGGCACGTGCCGTCGCGCCGACGTCCGTACCGGCGCCGGTCACTGCGTCGCCAGTGCCCGCCGCAGTGCCGGCGTCTGGCATGGCTGAGGCACCCGTCACCCCGGTGCAAGTAGCTCCCGCAACCACAGCCCAGCCGCCCGCGACGGCCCAGGCATCCGTCACGGCGCCACCGCCTTCGGCGCCGGGGCGTTCAACGCCGATCGCAACATTGCGCCCGGCGATCGAGGACTGACGCTTCGGCCTATTCCAGATCGAGCCGGAACGGAATCCCTTCGGTCGCGAGGACTCCGCGGCCGATGGTTTCTATCGCGGCCACCATACGGCCCTGGCGTCCGAGCAGCCGGTCGGCGAGTGCCACGATCTTGATGTTCGGCGTTGCCGTTGGCGAGGCGAGCCGCAGCGCTTGTGCGATGCTGTCTTCGTCGCGATGCGGATTGAGCGCACAAACGCTGGCGAATGCGCTCGCGGTGGAACGGCTTATTCCGGCGTAGCAGTGCACCACCATTGGGGCGCGGCGGTCCCAGCGGCGCACGAAGTTCAGAAGATCGGCAATGTGCTGCTCGTCCGGCATGACGTACCCGTCGAGCGGCGAGGAAATATCGTGGAGCCGCAGCCAAAGATGGTTCTCAGCAGCAATCGCTTGAGGCCGGTCAATTGCCACCTCATCCCCGATCAGCGACACGACGTGCAGCGCGCCGGTTTCCTCGACGGTTTCATGCAAGCGCGCAAGAGAGCAGACGTGAATCATGGGGTCGGCAGTTTCATACAGGTAGGGCGGACGGCACAAGTGTGACGATCAGGAGGCGGCATTGCCGCGCGGATAGAGCCGGCGCTGATAAAACCAGCCGATGCCGAGCAGCACGACGCCAAGCCCGATCACCGACAGGGCGCGATAGATGCCGGTGACGCTTGCGGTGTCGATGATGAACACCTTGGCGATGGTCAGCGCGACGACGCCGAGCGCGAGGTATCGCGCCGGCTGCGAGCGCAACGTGAAGCCTGCGGCCAAGAGCAAAATGCCGAAGGCGAGCCAGACCATCGAATAGGCGTATTGCTCGCTATCGGTGACGGGCCCCCACAGGATCGGCCCGTGAAATAGCCGTCGCGTTTGGAGGGTGAGAAAGAACAAGGCGAGACCGACCGCGGTGATCGCGGCGACGGCACGATAAGCGATCGGGCGGGTGGTGCGGGCGATCAAAGCGAGCGCGATCGCCAGCACGGCGGGCAGGCCGTAGGCGAGCAGGATGACGTTGATGAATTTGCCGCCGACTGGAAAGTACTCAAAGCGCGCGACGTTCGCGAGATCGAACACGATGGCGAGCAACGTCGCCGCCGCGATGATGAGCGCGCCGACATTGTGCACGATGCTGCCGGTGCGGCCGCGCACTCGCTCGAGACCGATCGTCATCGCCAGGCCGAAATTGACGTAGAGCGCGACTTCCATGATGCCGCTTTGCTCCCGGTAGATATCGCCGCCGCTGGCGTAGTGGCGGATCTCGACGATCGCGAGCAACACCGTGAGCAGGATAGCGCCGGCGTCGACGAGGCGCGCCGGCAGATCGTCGGCGCGCCGCCGCAACAGATATCCGCCGATCCAGAATGCAAGCGCCGGAACGCCGTAACCGTAGAGCAGCCAATTGAAGATCGGAGCCGTGCCGAGCGCGGCGCCGACGATGCGCGGCTCGTAGCCGATACGGGCCACCGTCACGGAGACCATGATGGCGGCGAGCCAGCGCAGCCACGGCAGCGGCCGTTTCTCGGCGACCCAGGCGGCGGCCGGCGCCATCAGCGCTAATCCAACGGTGAGCCATCCCTGTTCCAGGGCGAAGGTGAGCGCGAGCGCCAGCGCCGCAAGCGTACCGGTTGCGAACATCGCGCTCGATGCCATAAGACCGGGCCGCGGTTGGCGCCGCACCAGGGTTTCCGTCGCGACCGCAAAGATCGCGGCGAGAAGGAGCGCGAAGCCCGCGAACGGCAATGACCGATCCAGTCCGGCAATGCGATAATAGAGCGCGATCAGCATGGCGAGCGGCGCGAACACGGCCGACGCGCCCCACAGCATGGGCGAAAGCGCACGTGTCGAACGACCTTGCGCCAGGAATCCGGCGACGCCGAACATCGCCGCCCATCCTGCCGCCAGCAAAAGATGCGTACCGTAGTCGTAGCGCTGGGGTTCGCCGAAGGCGGGCGCGGTCGGTCCGGCTGGTGCCATGAGCTGCGAAAAATTCATTTGCACCGCCCAGTCGGCCATCACAGCCGCAGCGAGGATTGCGGCCGCCGCAACGGCGCCGGCCGCGCTCTCGGCGCGCCATGCGATGGCGACCGTGGCGACGGTCAGGACCACGAAGCCGGTGAACGCCGTCGGATCGTGCCGGCTCACCAAAACCAGCAGTGCGGCGACCAGGAGATAAATCGCGAGGGCCAACGTCGAGAGACGGTCGACGGTGCCGGGGATCGCCGGCGGGCCATAAGCCAAGCCGCAAACGATGAATGTCGCGGCGAGCGCGTACCCCACGACCGCGTTGAAGACATGTGCGCCGATCGCCTCAACCGGATAACCGTTCGCTCCCGGCAGCGTCCATAAGGCACCGAACGCGATCGCCGTGATCGCAAGCCAGGGCCACAGCCGCGCTCGCGCCAGCGCGAAGGCGGCGCCGGTGACGACGGCGATATAGATATAAAGCGACCAATAATCCGGCGCCGTGGATGCGACCAGCAAGGGCGCGACGAAGGCGCCGACAACGCCCAGGCCAGCAAGCGCCGGGCCGTGGAGCAAAGCGGCTGCCAGCGTCGAGAGCGCCACCAAGCCGAGCAAGATGAAGGCAGCGCTGGGCGGCAGAAATCCGTAGAGGGCGTATGCCGCGTACACCGTCGCGTAAGCGACCGTGGTGCCGGCGGCGGTGAGGATGCTCGGAATATCTGCCGACGGAAGCCCGGGGACTCTGGCGAGTTTTTCGCCGCGACGCGTCCATTCACCGACGGCGACCAAAGCGATCGCCAACAACGCACCGAGCGCAATGCGAACGGAGGGGCCGATGAGGCCCTGCTGGATCGTATAGCGCACCAGAAATATGCCGCCGAGCGCCAGCGCCACGCCGCCGACCCAGACGATCCATCGGGTGCCAAAACGTTCCTCGAAGCCGATCGCTCGCGGCGGCTGCGCCGCCGGCGCGGATTCAGGGATGAGAGGGACGGAGGGAGACGGCGGTGGCGCAGGTGGAGCTTCGGTCTCCGCGGGAGCGGATTCGGGCGGCGGTGTCGGCTCCGCTCGCGCGGTTGGTGTCGCGGTCGTCGGTAACAGAACGTCGCGGCGGGCGAGTTCGCGCTCCAGCGTCTCTACTCTCGCGCCGAGAGCAAGGACCAGCGTGCGCAGCGAAATGGCTTTCGCCAGCGCAACAATGGCGATGACCGGGAAGGCCAGTGCCACCAGCACCAGGATGACGATGAGATCAAACATGGAAGTTGCGGGCGCCCGGCTTATCAGTCGCGGATTCTACGGGACGGGTGCGGCAAAGGATAGGTCCGCCTCACTTGCGTGATTGCAGCGATCGTCATTCCTTGCTGACGGATAGCTTCTTGAACCTGTCCAGAAACCGCGCCTGTGCGATCTCCGCTGGCCACGGCTTGAGGTAATCCCGTTCGATGGTCGTCGCAACGATCGGGGGCCGACCAAAAAACCGCCGAGCCTCGGCCGCGCTGAAACCCGCAAGGCGCGTGGCCTCCAGATACGCAGCGGAACGGTCGGATATCTTTATAAGCTGTTCGAGTTCGGGAGGATTCTTTATCGGAAGACCGAAGCGCCGGTGAATCGCCTCGAGGAGCCGCCGTTCGACCGCTTTGTAGGCATCGCCGATTACGACCTTGAACGGCGAGATCATGTCGCCGATCACATATTCCGGGGCATCGTGTAGCAGCACTGCTAAACGTCGGCCTTGGTCGAGCCGCGGCACGCGACCGCGCGCCAGTGCTTCGACCAGAAGACAGTGCTGCGCGACCGAATAAATGTGTGCGCCGCTGGTCTGTCCGTTCCAGCGCGCCACACGCGCTAACCCGTGAGCGATATCCTCAATCTCGATGTCGAGCGGCGACGGGTCGAGCAAATCGAGGCGCCGCCCTGACAGCATGCGCTGCCAGGCGCGCGCGTGTTCAAGACGTATTGTAGCCGGTTTGGCGCGGCGAGACGGGGCGGGCACCGCCGCAACTTACTGCACTTTGCCGCTTCGCGGCAAAGTGCAGCGCCCGTTGCCCGGGACAGCGCTTCGTTTATGCCGCCTTCTTGCCCCACAGTCGCGCGGAGGCGATGTCTGCGCCCTCGCGGAGTGTCTTGAGCTTCAGCCAGACCACATCCTCGGCGACCCATTCCCAGCCGGCAAAGGTGCCGAAGCCGCAATCGACGCCGGCAATGACCCGCTCGCGATCGCCGATCGCCGCTACCGCGGTCTCGATCCGCTGCGCGACCACTTCCGGATGCTCGACCAGGTTGATTTTGGAATCGATTACGCCGGGGATGAGGATCATGTTGTCTGGGAATTTGTGCTTTTTCAGCGCAGCGTATTCGTGCTGACGACGCGCATTGGCGAACTCGATCGAGAGCGCGCCGACCTTGGCCTGATAGAACGCTTGCAGCAGCGGTTCGAGGCCGATGTCGAAGATGTGCGGCCCTTCCCAGTTGCCCCAGCAGATATGGAGCCTAACGCGGTCGCGCGGCAGTCCGTCGATCGCCCTGTTGATTGAAGCGATATGCAGCTCGGTAAGCTTGACGAATTCGGCGTCGGTCTTGTCCTGGAACAACAAGACGCGTTCCATCGCCAGATCCGGCGCATCGATCTGCAGGACGTAGCCGGCGTCGACCACCGCTTTGTACTCGTAATGGAGCACGTCGGCGATAACGTTGAGATACTCCTCATAGGTCTTGTAATGGGCGTTGAGCATCGTCGTCGCGACAATGCCGGGCGACGGCTCGGCGAAGAACATTTCCGTGAAGGGCGGCTTCACCGCGTCGGCATGGCGCTTAAAACGCGCCAGCTCGATCTTGATGGCTTCTTTGTCTACGTATTTGATGTCGGCGATCGCTTCCGGACAACCGAACACTTTTCCGGTTTTCGGCAGGCGCGACATGAATTTCTGGGTAAATAACGGCAGTTGAACCCATTCCTGCCCGAAGGGGCGCTTGGATTCACCGCCAAAACCGGTCATGCGTTTCGGCAGGTACGTCTGAAAGCCGACGCGGCCCTGTTCACCATCGTTGGCAACGCTCACGCCGGCCCAGCGCTGCTTCTCCATCACGTAAGCGACCCGGTCATCGATCATCTTGTCGAGTTTGGCCTTGTCGACCTTCTCGCCGGCCTCGTCGGCAATCAGCAAGTCATTAAGCTCGGCACCGCGCGGTAAGCTGCCGGTATGGGTCGTCAGAATGTGATCGGTGCTTTTTTTCATCGCTCCCCTCCCAATGGAGTTTTTACCGGCTGAGTGCCGTTGGACTGTTGTACTTCGGTAAGCGCATTATGCCAGCCTCCTCTCGCGCGGCGCAAGCTGAGGCCTTTTTCGCGGCCGCCAGCGGCAGCGTAACGGGCTCGTGATGAGGTAGTCCCGAAAACGACCAAACAACCCGCCCGCGTTAACTGATCCGGGGCTTTCGGCCCACCGCCGAAAGGGCCGTGGCCCACGATTAATGACGTCAAATTTTTGTGCGATTCCGCCAGCGTTGTCCGGCCTTGAGACCTTGGCACCTGCCGCGAAAGCAGAGTATTGTTTCGGCGCACAAGGTCATCTCGGAAGTTTGGCCGATAAGCCACACGCAGCTCCTAAATTGGCGCTGCGCGATAAGCGGATGAGATGCAAAGGGGAGGAGTTCATGCTGTCACCACGCAGTCTAACATTTGGCGTTTCGACGCTCGGCCTGGTCCTGGCCGTAGCGACGTTCGGTTATGCCGACGTTATGAAAGCCAAGCTTTATCCTGATAAGAAGGGCACCGTCGCCGACTTCCAGCCGATGTCCAAATTTTGCGGCACCAAGCCGATCAAGGTCGCGTTGTCGGATGGCTGGGGCGGCAACTACTGGCGCCACATCCAGCGCGTCGAGTTCGAAGATGAAGCTTCGAAGTGCAAGAACATCACCGAGGCGCGTTACACCGACGGTGAGTTCAAGCCCGAAAAGCAGATCGCGGACATTGAGGGTCTGATCGCGCAGAAGTTCGATGTGATTGTCGCGTTTCTCGATACGGGTCCGGCCATTCTGAAAGCCACGCGCGAAGCGACCCAGGCCGGTATCGCGACCATTCCGTTCTCCACCGGCGAAGGTTTCCCGGGTCTCGGCAAGGATTACATCGATCGCGTTACCGAGAGCCAAGCCGAAGTCGGCGCGCAGGCCGCGGAATGGCTGGCGAAGACGCTCAATGGCAAGGGCAACATCATCATGTTCGGCGGCACGCCGGGCAATCCGATGACGGCCGCTCAGGTAACCGGCTGGAAGCCCGTCTTTGCCAAGTATCCCGGCATCAAGGTTCTTGAAGCCGAACCGGTGCCGACGATGTGGGATCCGGCTGTCGCGCAGCAAAAGACTGCGGCGCTGATCGCCAAGTATCCGCAGATCGACGGCATCTACAGCGAAACGGTCGGTCCGATCCGCGCTTTCGTCGCGGCCGGCAAACCGATCCCGGCGTATGTCGGCCAATCGCTCATGGATTTGAGCTGCATCACGGCCGAACATCCGGAAATGAAGATGATGAGCATCGACGCTCACACCTGGATGGTGCGAAATGCCCTGCGTAAGGCCGTTGCCGCTGCTCAAGGCATGGACAACGACGAGCCGAGCCTCATCACGCTTCCGTTCTCCGAGGACACGACGTCGAAGGATCCGAAGCTGGCATTGAAGTGCGACAAGTCGATGCCGATGGATTCGATCCCGTCGTCGATGCTGACCAAAGAGCTTCAGGTTAAGGCGCTGGGCGGCAAGTAACACCGTCTGCCTTAGGCCAAACCGATCGCCCGGTCCTCGCAGGAGGTCCGGGCGATCTTTTAGGTACGTTAGTTGCGCAGCGGCTTGACGTTGCCGATGGCTTGCTAAACCTTTGCCGCCAAGTTGGCGGGTCCGGTCGGGAGTGGGGGCGGGTTGAAACAATGGCGGAGCAGAATTCAATCCGTCTGCTAGTCCCCGGATTAAACAAGGATCTCACCGAGCTTCCGCTTGCCGCCAAGGCTCTGATTGCCACCGCGCTTCTCGTTTTGATCGGCGGGATCGCGGCACCCTCGACCGTCAGCGTTGCCGCGATTCTTTCGACGTTGCCGTATTTCGCGATTTTGGCTGTCGCTTCCATTGGACAGCATCTCGTCATTCAACAGCGTGGGCTCGATCTGTCGACGGCCGGCATCATGTCGTTCGTCGCCGTCATTGTTACCAAGCTCCCGGATTCGTCGACCGATCCGACGGTCGTGATCTTCTTCATTGTCGCGGGTCTTGCCGTCGGCGCGGCGTTCGGCGCCGTTACCGGCCTGATCGTCACCCTGCTGAACGTTCCGTCGCTGGTCACTACCATTGGCATGAATGCGATTCTGTTCGGGCTGACTTATTACGTTTCGACCGGAGCATCGGTCCAGTCGCCTACGATGATGGTCGCTTTCTTTGTTGGGCAATTCTTGTTTGTGCCGACAATGGTGTGGGTGCTGCTGCTGGTCGCCGGAGCGACAGTATTTGTTCTCACCTTCACAACAGTCGGACGGCGGTTCATCGCGCTGGGGATCAATCCATCGGCCGCGCACGCCGTTGGAGTGCCGCTGAAGGTTTACAGTATCCTGACCTACGCGGTCGCCGGGCTGATGTATGCGATCGCCGCAATTATGCTTTCAGGCTACCTGGTCTCGCCGACCGTATTATGCGGCCTGCCTTACCTTCTTGGCACGATTGCCGCGGTGGTGGTCGGCGGCAACCCTCTGGGCGGCCTCACCAAGGGAAGCGTGATCGCCACCGTGGTCGGCGCCTTTTTTCTCACTTACCTGGCACAGTTGGTGACTGCGCTCGGCTTCGGCGGATCCTCTGAGGATCTGGCGGACGCGATTATCGTGCTGAGCGGCGTTGCGCTTCCGGAAATTACGCGGCGGCTGCGCCATGCATAGCGTCGTGGACACCTTGCTGCCAGGCGTTACTGCGCACGTGCCCGTGATGACGCTCATGGGCATACGTAAAAGCTTCGGGCCGGTGCAGGCGCTCAAAGGCGTGGACGTCCTGATCATGCCGGGCGAGGTCCATGCTATCGTCGGCGAAAACGGCGCTGGCAAATCGACACTGATCGGCATTGCCGCCGGCGTACTGCAAGCCGACGCCGGTGCAATCTACTACGCCGGCAAATACGTCGAGGCGCCAAGTCCGCGGCGAATGCGCGAAGACGGCGTGTCGGTGGTCTATCAGCACCCGGCTTTGGCTGACGACCTGACCGTGCTTGAGAACTTGCAGCTTGCTGCGCCGTCGCTGGCCGCCGCCGGAGGTTATGCCGAAGCCCAGCGAATTTTAGGACGGGTCGCCACCTCCGAGCTCTTGATGCCGCTCAACAAGAGAGTAGGCGAGCTCTCGCTGGCGCAGCGGCATGTGGTCGAGATAGCGTGCGCGCTCGCCACCCGCCCCAAGGTGCTTTTTCTCGATGAGCCGACCGAGCCGCTGCAGCACGCCGACGTCCGCAAGCTGTTCAGCCTGATCGGCGAGCTCAAGCGCGACGGCGTCGGCATTGTTTACGTGTCTCATCGATTGCACGAGGTCGATGAACTGGCCGATCGCATCTCGGTGATGCGCGATGGCGAAATCATCGATAGCCGCCCGGCACAGACAATTACGTCGGCGGAAATCGTCTCGCTGATTGCCGGCCGGCCTCTCGGGCAGATTTTTCCGGCTAAGGCCAAGACGGTGGGCGCGCCGCTTTTTACCGTGAAAGGCCTGAGTGGACGCGGTTTCGATCATGTCGATCTCACCGTCCGCTCTGGCGAGATCGTCGGTCTTGCCGGAATAGAAGGTGAGGGCCAGCGGGAGTTTATTCGCACCGCCGCGGGAATAGACCGCCGTCATGGCGGTGAAGTTCTCGTCAAGGAAGACAGGATCGCCGGAGATTCCCCGGGCGCATTTCGCGGCGCCGGCATTGGTTTCATTCCCGACGATCGCCATAGCGAAGGCGTTTTTCTCAATCTGACTTTGCGCGAAAATTACAGTTTGGGTTTTCTGAAAGACATCTCACGGTTCGGCGTCGTCGACCGCGCGGCGGAAGCCGCCGAAGCAAAAAAAATCAGCGAGGGCTTGCGGGTTCGTGCGGCCTCAATCGAGTCAAAGCTCAACGAGCTCTCCGGCGGCAACCAGCAAAAGGCATTGTTCGGCCGCGAAATCGCCGCCGAACCCACCGTGCTCTTGGTGGACGAACCGACCAAGGGTGTCGACATCGGCGCACGCGGCGAGATCTATCAGCGCTTGCGCGCCTCCGCCGAGCAGGGCATGGCGGTGCTGGTTTCATCGTCCGATGGACTTGAGCTCGAGGGAATTTGCGATCGGGTGTTGATCTTCGCTCGCGGCAGGATCGTCGACGAGCTTGCGGGCGACGCCGTCACCGACGCTGCGATCACCAAGGCGAACCTTACCGCGACGGTATCGCGCACCAGCAAAGCTGTCGCTGCCAAAAGCGAAAGTACCTGGCGCAGATTTTATTCCGGCGATCACTTCCCTGCGCTCATTCTCGCTGTTTTGACTTTGATCATTCTGGGCGGCACGCAGGCGCTGAACGGCTATTTTCTATCGGCGTTCAGCATTAAGAGCATACTGACATTTCTCGGCATCTTGACGTTCCTGTCGAGCGCACAACTGGCGACGGTGCTCGTCGGGAGCATCGATCTTTCTATCGGCCCGCTGGCCGGCTTCTGCGTGGTCCTTGCCTCCTTTCTCGCGCCGGACGGCGTGGAGGCTGGCCCGCTTGCCGCGGGCGTGCTGTTGATCCTTTTGTTCACCGCGGCCTTCGGGTTTTTGCAGGGCCTGTTGATTACGTCGCTTCGCCTTCCGGCGATCGTGGTCACCATTGCGACTTTCATCGGGTTGCAGGGGGTCTCGCTGCTGCTGCGTCCGGTCGCGGCCGGCACGATCGATGATGCCATTTCCGACATCGCCCAATATCCGCTCGGCTTAGTCCCGGCCGGGCTGGTACTGGCGCTGGTGATGGTTTTAGTTGCCGAGTGGCTGCTCTTTAGGACCGCGTTCGGCAGAAGTTTCCGCGCGGTCGGCTCGAGCGCGCTTGCCAGCCACCGGCTCGGAATCGATAGCCGGCGTCTGACCTGGCTCGCCTTCGTCATCTCCGGATTTTTGACCGGTATCGGCGGCCTGATGCTTGCCGGGCAGGTTGGTATCGGTTCGCCGTCGACTGGCACCGATTACACGCTGATGAGCATCACGGTGGTGGTTTTAGGCGGCGCCAGCGTGGCAGGTGGGCGCGGTTCCTTCATCAGCACGTTTTTTGGCGCGGCACTGGTGCAGGCAACGTCGAGCGCTTCTTCCTTTATCGATGCGAACTCTTCGGTGCATTACGGCGTCATCGGTACGCTCACGCTGCTCGCTGCGATCTTCTTCAGCGTCGCGCGGCGCCGCGCGGCGAGCGCGTAATATCTACCGCGTCGATCAGGTATCGTATCGCAGCCGGCGCGGCGTGCGGCCCAATTTGCGCGACAGCGTTGCGGTCAGATGCTGCTGAGACGAGAAGCCGCTCGCGCACGCGATTTCCGCGATTGATGCCTTTGAGTTGCGTAACATCTCGCAAGCGCGGGCAATGCGCCTTTCGATGATCAGGTTATAGGGCGAACGCCCGGTGCGAAGTTTTACGCTGTCGTGGATGGTGCGCAGCGGCAAGTTCATTGCCCGCGACAGGTCGGCGCAAGTGAGCTTGTCTTCGAGATTCCCTTCGATGTAGTCGCAAAGCAGCGCAAATTCGCGGTCCGACAGCGCACCGCGCGGCATGGCTGATACGCTTTCGAGTTGGCGCATCGTCTCGACGTAAGTCCCGAGAGCAAGGAATTGAAGCTCGAGCGGCTGCAGGCGGCCGTGCTTTCGCAGCCGTTCCTTGGCGTAACGTGCAAGAAATTTGATCGCATCGCTGCGAATATTGTTTCGGCTTCCGTCCAAACGTTGTTTCTCGATGTCGCGATCATCAATCAGGCGCTGGAAATTGTTTTCGTAGCTAAAGGCGACGAATCCATGCCGGACCTCGTCGGCGCGGACCCGGACATTGCCGACGCGCGGATGGAACGCGGTAAACTCGTTTAGGAAGACGAGCGATTGCTCGCTGTCATCTTCGAACTTGGTGTTGCTGTTGATGTCGCCGAGCAACAGACAGATCACGTCGGCCGTATTAGAGAACTCGAGTGCGTACGGCTTGGGTCCGGCGATGCAATAACCAACGCCGCTCGTTTCGCCCCGGGTCTCGAATTGTTCAAGACCGCGAAACATGCCCCAGGGTGGCTGCCGACTTGCGGGCTGCGCCATCGTTGTCCCGCCCGAGGCAATCGCCCAACCAATTGCGAAATTGGGTGACCGCCGGCTCGCTAGACGTTTCCCATTATTCTGTAATTAGCGGCCATTTTATCGGGTTAGGCCTGAGGTGACAACGCCACCTGCCGGTTTTTCTTTGGCTTTTCAGAATCCCATAAAATCCGGAATTTGAAAGATTGCGATCCGGTCTTGGCGGCAATGTCCTGAAAAATCAGGGAGGAACGCTGTGGCCAGCATCGCGCGAAAAAGTTCGGCGCCAGCAGCCGCCAAAGGCAAATTTGACGCCGAGTTCGACGTTATCGTCGTGGGCAGTGGCGTGGCCGGTTTGGCCACGGCGCTATTCAGCCGCTGGCACGGTAACAGGGTTTTGGTGCTGGAAAAGGCGAACAAACTCGGCGGCACGACAACCAAGGCCGCCTTTTGGTATTGGGTGCCGAACAACGCCGCCATGCGTAAGGCCGGCACGAAGGATCCTAAGAAGGATTGCATCCGCTACATGGCGCGGCTGTCGCGCCCGGAAATGTACAACGCCAATGCTCCTCGCTTTGGCATGCCGGAGTGGGAGTATTCGCAGTACGAGGCGATCTACGACAACGCCTCAACGGCGACGGAGCTATTGAGCGACAAAGGCGCGCTTGAATATCGCCACTGCGATTTCGTGCCGGATTACTGGGCCGAACTACCGGAGGACAAAGCCCCCAAGGGGCGCGTGCTGCTCCCCAAGGGCGCGCGTGAAACCATGTCGGATGGCGGCGAAGTCGCCGTGCGCACGATGTCGGAGGCTGCAAAACGCGATGGCGTGGATATTCGTACCGGTCTTCGTGTCCAACGCGTGATCAGGAATTCCAAGGGCGAAGTCATCGGCGTCGAGGCCGACAGCGCCAAAAGCAAAAGGCGCTTCCTGGCGCGAAAGGCCGTCGTTTTCTGCACCGGCGGCTTCACCCACAATGTGGAGCTGCGGAAGAACTATCTCAGTGCACCGGTTTATGGCGGTTGCGCCGCGCTGAGCAATGAAGGCGACTTCGTCTATGTCGCGAGTGCCCTCGGCGCGCAGCTCCGGAACATGAATTACGCGTGGATGTGTCCCATCGTGTTCGAAAAAGCGATGGCGCGGGATCCGGGGCTGATCGGCACGTTTTCGCCGTCGGGCGACTCGATGATCTACGTGAACAAGGAAGGCCGCCGGGTCGCCAATGAAAAGCTCGCCTATAATGAGATGGCGCAAACGTTCTTCCAATGGGACGGGGCGCGCGGCGAGTATCCGAACCTGCTGCTGATCGCAATCTGGGATCAACGCAGCCAGGATCACAGCGCCAGCGACGAGTATGGCCGCTTCATCGTTCCCCCGGGCACGAACGAGGCCCATGTCATTAAAGGGGCCACGCTTGGTGAGTTGACCAAGGCGATCGCTGCACGCCTTGCCCGATACGAGAAGGCGACCGGCGGCCTCAAGCTCTCACCCGAATTCGAAAAGACGCTCGGCGCGAGCGTCCAAAGATTTAACGGATTTGCGTCCGGCGGCCGCGACTTCGACTTCCACCGCGGCGAACGTCAGGTCGAGCTGTTGTTCAACGGCGCTGTCGCTCCGTCGCCTTCGGCGCCGAACCCGACGATGTATCCGATCTCGGAGCAGGGACCGTACTACGCGGCGCTGCTCACTGGCGGCAATCTCGACACCAAAGGCGGTCCGAAGACTAACACCTCCGGCCAGGTGGTGGATGACCAGGACAAGCCCATTCCGGGTCTATACGGCGTCGGCAATTGCGTCGCCTCAGCATCGGCGCGCGCCTACTGGGCCGGCGGCGCGACGATTGGACCAATTTTGGCGCTGTCCTATCTCGCCGCGGCTGCGGCCCACAAGGAACGCAAGAAGCTTACCAAATAAATTTCGGCAAGCGGGCTCAGGGAGGAGTTCATGGCGGTTGCCAAGCAAACCATGACCGACGAACAACGAAAATCGGTCATCATCGAATACCTGAAGGCTTTCGATAAAGCCGGAAAGACATCGGACGGCGGCAGCATCCTCGATCTGTTTTCCGATGATGCGCAGGTTTATTTCCCCAAATGGGGCATGGCCAACGGCAAAGAAGAAATCGGCAAGTGCTTTGGCGATGTCGGCGCCACGCTGAAATGGATCCTGCACCACTATTCTCATTTCAATTTCATCTTTTCCGGCAGTGACGTTGTCGTCTGTGAAGGCACCAGTGAAGGCGAGCATCGCGATGGACCATGGCGAGCCGGTTCGCCCGAGCACGGCGCCGGGCGCTGGTGCGACGTGTTCGAGATCCGTGACTGGAAGATCCAGCGCTGCTTCATTTATCTCGATCCGGATTACGCCGGCAAAGACACCGCGCGCTATCCGTGGCTGAAGAACAAATAGAAGCGCGAAATCGAAGCGCTCGAAACACAAGTATTCAAAGGGAGGACGGAAAATGAACTGGGAGCTCAGGGGACTGCGTCATTGGGCCGTGCCGTTAGCGGCTGCGGCGTTATTGGCGTGGTGCGCGCCGTCGAATGCGCGCGATGCCAATGAATTGATGTTGAAATCGGTGGGAACCACCGAGAATGTCTCGCCGGTGATCGTCGAGGCCATCAAGCATGCGGCGATGGATTTGACGCCGGAGCAGCGCAAGCTCGCGCTGGAATGCTGGAAGAATAACGTCTGCGAAACCGGGCACGGCAATCTGACCGTCGCTTACGCCGACGGATTTCGGCGAGAATGTCTGGCGCCAGGTCACCAAGATGGAATTTATCTTGCAGGCGCTGACTTATCCGAGCATCAAAAAGATCATCTACACCTCGGCCGGCGGGGACGCCACCAAAGCGATCTCGGATATGCGCGCGTTCATCGCGCAGAAGGTCGACGTTATCGTGATCTTCGCCGATGCCGGACCGGCGCTGTTGCCCACCGTCAAGGAGGCGTCCGAGGCCGGTATCCTCGTGGTCTTGCACAACGGCACCTATGTCGGTGGCAAGGCCGGCAAGGATTTCGTGACCTCGATCGCCGAAGACCTGTGTGCGCTCGGCACCGATTTCGTGAAAATGGTCGAGGAAAATTCCAAAAAAGATTTCGACCACGATCGTGGAACTCGGCGGCACGCCGGGCAACGGACTAAGCGCCGGCTGGCAGAAATGCTCCGAGCAGGAGATTGCCAAGAACAGCAAACTGAAACTTCTGGGCAAAGCTGACACCAACTGGACCCAGGAAGGTTCGTTCAAGGCGATGTCGGGTTTCCTCGCTCAATACGGCAGCGTCGACGCGGTATTGTTCGAGTATGCCGACGGCTTCCGCGGCGGGCTTCGAGCCTATGAAGCGGCAAAAAAGGCGCCGGACCTGATTGTGTCGCTGCGCACCGATGAGATGGGCGTGATCTGCGATTGGGAAAAAGCCAACGATCCCAATTTCAAGATTTTCTACTCCAACGGCCAAAACGACCAAGCGCGGTTCGCTTTGACCGCGGCGATGATGAAGAAAGAGGGAAAGGATGTTCCTCCGAGCATCAACGTGCCTTTCAAAATGCACCCGGTCATGAAAGGCCAGTGCAATCCGGATATTCCGGAGAGCGCGTCGCTGACGACGCTGGTCGACAACGACATGATGAAGCAGATGTTCTCCAAGCAATAGGAACCTGCTTAAACAAGAAGAAGCATCATGCGCGTAAGTCTTCGGGGCGCGAACCTTGTGCCGCGCCCCGCTTGCCGCCGACTTTGCAAGCGGGAAAACTGTTTCCCGCTTTTTCATTCGGCCTGACGCCGAATCCGCGCGACTGCTGGTGTGGCACTAATGACGTCCGCCTCGCTTGTGCTTTCCGGCATCTGCAAACGCTATCCGGGCGTGCAAGCGCTCAACGGCGTCGATTTCGAATGTCGGCCCGGGGAAATTCACGCCGTTCTCGGCGAGAATGGTTCGGGCAAAAGCACGTTGCTCGGGATCGCCGCTGGCTCGGTAAGTGCCGACGACGGCAGCGTCCGCATCATGGGTAGGGAACTTCCGGCGGCGGACCCGTTGCAAGCGCGCGAGCTTGGCCTGGCGGTCGTTTATCAGGACGATTTGCTGGTGCGCGAATTAAGCGTGGCGGAAAATCTTCTGCTCGGCAGCGTCAAAGGTCCAGTCACTATCGCCGGCAAGCTCGAGTGGGCGGCGCGGCAATTGGCATCGTATGACCTCAACATCTCGCCAAGCGCCATCGTCGGGGAATTAAACGCATCGCAGCGGCAGTTTCTGGAAATCGTCAAGGCTCTCTCTGCTAATCCCCGGGTCCTGCTGCTCGACGAGCCCACTTCGAGCCTCGACATATCCGGCGTGGAAAAATTGACCGAGATCGTTCGTCGTATCGTGGCCGGCGGCGCCGCCGTCGTATACGTGAGCCACCGGCTGCCGGAGATTTTGGCGCTTGCCAACCGCGTGACGATCCTGCGCGACGGCGAAGGGCAGGGCACCTATGACGTCAATGAAAAGCTTTCGGAGAACGATCTAATTGCCCTGATGGTGGGCCGCCCGATTGAAACGGAGTATCCGGTGAGATCGGGCCTTGCCGCGCAGGATATTGTTCTTTCGACAAAGGGGTTGAGCGCAGCGCGGTTTCACAACGTGGCGTTCGATGTCCGCCGCGGCGAGGTCCTCGGATTTGCCGGCTCTGAGGGCAACGGACAACGCGAGGCGCTCCGGGCGCTCGGTGGTCTCGAACCTGCGGCCGGTACTGTGATCTGCGGTGGGCGGCCGGCGAAACTCTCGACACCGCGCGAGGCGATGAACTCGGGCATCCTATCGCTCAGTGCGGACCGCGCGGCGGAATCGATTTTCGCCGGTCTTGGCGTGCGCGAGAACATGACCGTTCAGGTTCTCGATGACTTCTCAAGTTTCGGTTTTATCTCCGCATCTCAAGAGCGGGCGGAGACGCTGACCTTGATCGAGAAGCTAAATATTGTCGCCGCCGACCTCGATCAGCCGATCGGCGGCCTGTCCGGCGGAAATCAGCAGAAGACGGTTTTGTCGCGCAGCTTCCTGTACGAAGCGAAAGCATTATTGATCGACGAGCCGACCCAAGGTGTCGACGCGAAGGCGCGTTTCGATATTTACCGTGCAATCCGGGCCAAGGCCGACGACGGCGTCGCCTGCGTCATCAATTCGTCCGACGCCATGGAGTTGGCTGGGTTGTGTGATCGTGTGCTGGTGTTCTCACGTGGACGGGTGATTCGTGAGCTCAACGGTAGCGAGGTTACGGAAGAAAGCATCGTGTCCTCGTTCTTGCGTTCACGGGAAGTCGCTGCGAGCGCCAAGGAGCGAGTGCGGGAGGCCCAACACGGTTGGCTTTCCCTGGCCAGCTTGCGTCAACTCGTTGCCGGCGGCAGTAACCAATGGTGGGTGCCGCTATTGTTTCTGCTGCTGCTTACGCTCGCGGTCGGCGGCTATGCAACGGCGCGCACCGATGCCTTCCTCACCCCGCTGAATATCAAACATATTCTGCTCGCCACGGCGCCGCTCGCCTTGGTGACCATGGCGCAGTTCAACGTGCTCATGGTCCGGGGTTTCGATGTCTCGGTCGGCGCGGTGATAAGCCTAGTTGTAGTCATCGGCTCATTCCTCATCGCAGAGGAGATGGGGCCCGGCTTCATTCTTTTCGGCTCCCTGGTCTGCGTGGCCGTCGGCGTGCTGGTCGGGTTGAGCAATGGCGCGTTGGTGCGCTACGTCGGCATCAATTCGGTGATTACCACCATTGCGATGCTTAGCGTGGTGCAGGGCATCGCGCTTTACCTTCGGCCTTCACCATTCGGCGTTATCAGCGAAGATTTCGTCGATTTTTTTCAGACCCGAATTGGCTTCATCCCCGTTTCGTTCGTGCTCATTCTCGTCGCTGCGATCGGCGGCGATATCTGGCTCTATCGCACGCGCAGCGGTCTCAAAATGCGCGCCGTCGGTTTCCGCGAGGAGGCCGCCAAGCGAAACGGCGTGCGCGTCGATTTTGTCCACATGAGAGCCTACCTTCTGTCCGCCGTGATTGCCGCCATTAGCGGCTTGTTTGTCGGATCGGAAGTCGGCGTCGGTAGTCCTATCATCGGCTCGAGCTACACGCTGACCAGCATCGCCGCGGCGGTGCTTGGCGGCGCTGCGTTGACCGGCGGCCGCGGTTCCTTTGTCGGCGCGCTGCTGGGCGCCCTGTTTTTTACGCTGACGGTCAATATTATCGCCTTGCTGGCGCTCAATACCGGTGCCGGCATCATGACCAGCGGAGCGTTGACGTTGTTCGCCGTAGCGCTCTATTCGGGGCTGCAACCGATCCGCCGTGTCTTCACCAACATCCGGACCGCGCTCGGCCGGCTTGCCGGCGCCGCACAAGCGTCATGACCGACTCCGCGGAAACACGGATCGAGCCTCCGAGGCCGCCGAGCATCGCGGCACTTCGCTGGCGGCCTCCGCAAATGCGCTTTGCGGCAATCTGGATCGCAATGATCGGTCTCATATGTTTCTGCGCGATTGTCGCGCCGCGCAGCCTGCTTCCATCCACGTTCCTCGCGATCATCCCGCTGGCGGCTTTCCTGGCAATCGTCGCCATTGGCGAGACGCTCGTCCTGATGGCGCGCGGCATCGATCTTTCGATACCGGCGGTGATCACGCTGTCGAGCACGGTCATCCTGGGTTTTTCCGGCGGCCGCGACGACGCTATGTTGGCCGCGGTTTTGGCAGCGCTTTTCTTTTCCACGATCATTGGCTTGATCAACGGACTCCTCGTGGCGGTATTCGAGCTTAATGCGTTGATCGTCACGCTCGCTGTTGGCGCGATAACGAGCGGCCTGACATTGTGGTACCGGGAGTCGTTGCCGCAGGAGGCGCGCGTGCCGCCTGCCATGGCGGCCTGGGGCGACGCGCGTTTTCTCGATCTGAACTTTGCAGTCTGGATCGTGGCGGCGCTCGCCATCATTCTCAATGTGGTGCTGCGCAAGACGGCGATTGGCAGGCATTTTTCGGCTGTCGGAGCCAATCCGCGCGCGGCCTGGGTGGCCGGCCTCAACGTCGCTCTCTATCAAACGGCGGCGTTCACGGTCGCTGCATTCCTCTACGGCATCGCCGGTATTCTCATCTCCGCCTTCATCCGCAACCCGACGCTGAAGGTTGGCGAGCCGTACCTATTGGCGCCGATCGCCGCTGCGGTTCTTGGCGGTACGGCGATGACGGGCGGCATTGGCAGTATGATCGCGGTTGCTGGCGCCGCGCTATTTCTCACCCAGCTTGGCCAGACGCTGCAAATGCTGGGCCTGTCGTCCGCGCTTCAATTTGTTATTGAGGGCATTGCGATAGCGTTGGGAATGACGTTCTCGCGCATCAACTTGGCGCAATGGAGACGTTTGAAAAGCGCATCTGCCGTACCGAACGAAGCGCCGGCCAGAAGTTAGTCCTTGCGGCCGTGACTTAGATCATCGCTTTCTGACGGGCCGCTGCACCGCGGCGTGGCGATAGCACGTCACCAGATGATCGTTGACCATGCCGACCGCCTGCATGAAGGCGTAGACGATGGTCGGACCGCAGAACTTGAACCCACGCTGCGCAAGTTCCTTGGACATCGCACGCGAGATTGCGGTCTCGGCGGGAATTTGGCGGATTGTCTTGAAGTGATTGATCTTCGGCTTCCCGTCGACGAACTCCCACAGCAGCTTGGAAAAGCCGGGACCATCCTCCATTACCTTGAGCCAGGCTTTGGCGGAGAGGACTGTGCCTTCGATTTTGGCCCGGTTGCGAACGATGCCGGCGTCCTGCATCAGCCGCTCGACCTTGGCAGGTCGGTAGCGCGCGATTTTCTCCGGCAAGAAACCGTCGAAGGCACGGCGAAAATTCTCGCGCTTTCGCAGGATGGTGATCCAGGACAGGCCAGCCTGAAAGCCGTCGAGCACGAGCTTCTCGTAGAGCGCGCGATCGTCGAATTCGGGAACCCCCCATTCGTCGTCGTGATAGGCGACGTAAAGCGGATCGTCCTTGGGCCACGGACAGCGGACGAGGCCGGATTGTTCGCTCATTCGGCGGCTTTAATGCTCTCAGGAACGGCAAAATGCGCCCAGTCGGGCTTCAGTGGTTCGACCGCGATGCCTGCGGCGAGAATCGGCTCGCCTTCACTCAGCGCGTCGGCCATACGGTCGATCCGCAGCAGTGCAAGCCCGTGACCGCCGCTCGCCGACCCCATAGTGCCGATTTGGCGCTGACCGGCCATGATCGGTTCGCCCGGGCGCGGGGCCGCGCCGCGATAGCGGATCGGCAAAACCCGCGTGCGGGCGATACCCCGATGCTCCATGCGTGACACCACCTCTTGGCCGACGTAACAGCCTTTGGCGAAATCCACGCCGCCGAGCTGATCCATGTCACTCTCGTGCGGGAAGGCATCGCCGTATTTGAAGTCCGGCCCGCCGCGCGGAATGCCGAGAGTAATGCGGTGCGCCTCATACTCATCGGCGTCGACTGTGGCGGCGCCGAGGTCGGCCACGGCGTCGGCGGCGCGGTGCGGGGGCAGCATGACGCGGAGCCCAAGGGCAGGGAGCCGCGGATCGGGATAAGCCAGACCAATGGCAGTCGTTCCTGCTCCATCCCATGCCGCCAGCACGCCAAGGACCTCGGAAAGGTTCTCCGCGACCAGCCGCGAACGCAGCTTGTAGAGGTTGAGCTTGTCCACCAAAGGCACGGCAAGATCGCGTGGTACGTCCAGGAAGAATCCGCCACCTGCCTGCGCCGGCGCCTCAACGATAATGAAATCAGCGAATATTTTTCCTTGCGGGGACAAGAGCGCGCCAAAACGCGCTGCCCCCGGCGCAAGGGTGTGAATATTGGCGCTGACGAGCCCGTGCAGGAATGCCCGGGCATCCTCGCCGGCGACCTTGACCACGCCGCGATCCGGAAGAAGGGCGGCTTTCATTCGAGCGGATGCTTCGGCCATACCGCCAAACTAAGGCGCAGCCGGGCTTCGCTCAAGGGTTCGAATTGTGGAAGAAAGCCGTTACTGGCGCGAGATTTCGACCGAAAACTCGCCGTTGCTGATGCGCGGGGCAAGGCCGGCCGCGTACCGCGCGGTGGCTTCCTCGCCGTAAGTGGAGATCAATTCGGCCAAGGCGAGAAAAAGCGCCGTTTGCGCCAGGCAGTCGCCCTCAATTCCCTCGTGATGGGCTTCGGCCCAGGCATCTTGCAAATACGCAAGCGCCAGCCGCTTCTGATCTTCATCGGCAACGGCGCCCCGCGCCGCCAACGTCGACGTTGCAAAACTCATCGGAATTCTCAGATCGCCGCAGCCCGGCGCCATCCCTGCCCAGAGAGGCGACGTTAGCACGCCGAGATTTTTGCGCGAGCCCGAACCTTGGGGAAGGGTTAATGCGCGCGCTTAATTGGCATATCGTGCGGTGATTTCCCGCGCGATTTTGGCGCCTTCCTCAAGGTATCGCCGAATGGCGAAATCGGCTGCCGGGGTACACGTGCGATAGCTCTGCTCGAAGGCTCGGTAGCCCCGGTTAAAACTGGCGATCATCTGCTCGCGCCGCTCTCCGGCCGGGGCTTCGGCGTCAATCATGGCCTGCGCTTCGACACGCCATTTCTGGCCTTCGTTTGAGCCGCAGATACCGCGCAAGAAGTGAAGCGAGCCGAGGATTTCGGAAAGCCGCTGCAAGTCGCGATCGTACGGAACCGGACCCGGCGGATTTGCGGCGGCGTTTTCTTTCTGGCCGGCAGATTGACCGGGAGGTTGCGCAGGCTGGGCCTTGGGCTGGACTTGCGGCTGCGGCCTTGGTGGCGTCGGGGTCACCGGCGACATCCAGGACTGGGCCCGCGCCGGTCCCGCGACGAGACAAACCAAAAATGAAAGCGCGATCAAAATTCGAAACATGGATCTAGTTCAAATATAAAGGACCGGAATTTGCGCTACCAATTGCAAAGCTACCGCATAGTTGCGTCGCCGCTAGGACGGACGGCCAAGTTTCTCCCAGGCCGTGGTCACGATTTCGGTCAATCCCTCGGTAGTTGCAAGCTTGGAAAGCTCGGACGGTTCGAGCCAGTGCGCTTCGGCCAGTTCCTCATTTAATGCAATTTCGCCGGCAAGCCAGCGCGCCGCGAAGGGGAGAATCACAAAGTGTCGTTCGACGCGTCCGCTTCCATCGCGGGCAATGGCCTGACGGTACCCGGCGAGCATCAGCGGTTCGATCTCGAGAGCGGTCTCCTCACGCACCTCGCGCACGACCGCCTCGACAAGTGTCTCACCGAGTTCGACGACCCCGCCGGGAAGAGTATAGAGGCCGGCCGCCGGCGGATGCGCGCGCCGTACGATGAGGACGCGGCCGTCACGAAAGATGGCGGCGCTGACAGCAACGTAGGGTCGCGTCGGATATGTGCGTGCTTGGGTACTGGCGCCGCTCAAGAACTGCTCCCGCTGGGGATGATGAAAAACAAGTTGGAGTCTCGTCCGTCTTGCCGAGATCCGTTGCGTTGAGCCTCGGCGGTGGCCGACATTACAATGCGGCAATCTAGCACTTGAGCATGCTTACAATCTTCCAGTCAGCGCCTGATTAATATTAGCCAACGGCGCCTTCAGCTTTCGGCCATCGCGGATCTGGCAAGTTGCGGCCGGGTGGCGATGTCTCGAACTCTGATTGGAGGAGTTATCGTGACCAGCCTGAAAATAACAGCCGTCACACTTGGCTTGCTTGGATCAAGCCTTGCGATCGGCGAAGCATCGGCCGCTATGCCGGTGACCGGACTAACGCCTGCCGAAAAGCAAATCTCGGCCTCCGTCCAAGACGCGCGGTGGGCCTGCGGACCTTACCGTTGCGGGTGGCGGCCCGGCTGGGGTTGGCGAGGCCATTACTGGGGATATGCCCCGGGTTGGCACGCTTGGGGGTGGCGCCGATGGCATCGCTGGTAATGGCGCTGGCGATTTCCTGACGCGCACAAACGGTGCATCGAACGGTGGCCACGGCCAGTCAAAGGCTGGCCGTGGGCCGCACTAAAGAACCTTGCCAGGATTGAGAATATTATTTGGATCGAGCAGGTGCTTGATCTTGCGCATGAGATCGAGCGCGACGGGATCCTTTACGCTCGGCAGCAGATCGCGCTTCATCACGCCGACGCCATGTTCGGCCGAGATTGAGCCGCGGAACTTTTTCACGACGGCAAAAACGGCGGCGTTGACCTCGTCCCAGCGCGCGAGAAATTCCTTCCGATCGGTGCCGAGCGGTTGGCTCACATTATAGTGAATGTTGCCGTCGCCGAGGTGACCGAACGGCACGGGGCGCGCCTCGGGAATTAACGCGACCACCGCCGCATTGGCATCGGCGATAAAATCCGGCACGGCGGCGACGGGCACGGAAACATCGTGTTTGATCGATCCGCCTTCATGACGCTGTACTTCTCCAAACATTTCGCGCAGGCGCCAGAACGCTTTGGACTGTTCGAGACTGTCGGCAATTGCGGCGTCGAGGATCAGATCGCGTTTAAGTCCCTCGGCGAGAATCTCCTCCAGTATGTCCCGCAAACCGGTTCGGCTTTGCGATGACAGCTCGATGAGGACGTACCAGGGGTATGCCTTTTGCAGCGGATCGCGGCAGCCGGCCGCGTGGCGGAAGACCATTTCGAGCCCAAGCCGTGTCATCAGTTCGAAGCTGGTGACGCCGCCCGCAGCGTTTTCGTTAGCGATCCCAAAGAGCGAGAGCGCGGCTTGCGCGCTCGGCAAGCCAACGAAGGCGGTTTCGACGGCGTGCGGCCGCGGCACCAGGCGCAGCACGGCGGCCGTGATCACTCCGAGGGTTCCTTCGGCGCCAACGAAAAGGTTTTTGAGGTCGTAACCGGTATTGTCCTTCTTCAGCTTGTTGAGGTTGTCGAGAAGGCGGCCGTCCGCGAGCACAACTTCGATCCCGAGCACGTGCGACCGAGCGATGCCGTAGGCGACCGCCGCAGTACCGCCCGCATTGGTCGAAAGGTTGCCGCCGATGGTGCAACTGCCTTCCGACGGGAGCAATTGCGGGTAGAGCCGATCCACTTCGGCTGCGGCTTCGCGTGCGCGCTGTAGCGTTACGCCGGCCTCGCAGGTCAACGTGTTCGAAGCCGGATCGACTTCGCGAATGCGATCGAGCCGTGTGAGCGACAGGACGATTTCATTATCGAACGCGATCTGTCCACCGACCAGACCGGTGTTGCCGCCCTGTGGCACGATCGGCGTCGAAGTTTCGTTGGCAAGTTTGAGAATTCTGCGACACCTCGGCGACCGAGCCGGGTCGCAGGACCATTGGCGTGCGGCCGCGGTACATGTCGCGCATCTCGACGATATAAGGCGCCTGCGCCTGCGGATCGGTGATGGCGTGTTTGTCACCGACGATCGCCGCGAAGCGCGCGAGCAGCGCTGCATCGGGAGCCGGGAACGATTTATCGAGCATTGCCGACGCTTGCGGGACGCGGAGCCGCAGCACGCGCGAGCCGATCGTTGATCGCTTCGCCGAGACCTTCGGCGGGTATCGGCACAACCGCGATTGTGGTCGCGCCCAAGGCATCGAGCGCACGCAGGTGCGAGAACAGATTGGCGGCGGCCTCGATAAGATCGCCTCGTGCCGAAAGGTTTAGAACTTTCTCCGCCGTCTTGCCGCCCGGCGGACTTTCCTTGCCGAATGCGAGCAAAACCTCTCCGGGAGCAACGCGGTCGGCGTTGAGCCGCATGCGCGTGCGGGGCGCATAATGCGAAGGCAGCATTCCGGGCGCCAGCGGCGCATCCGTGCCGCGAACAAATCCGGTTGGAGCGTAGGCAAGCTTTTGCCCTAATACACGCTCAATGGCCGCGCGCGTCACGCCGCCGGGCCGCAACAGCACTGGCTCCTCGAGACAGGCGATGATGGTCGATTCGACGCCGACCGGAGTTGCGCCACCATCGACAATCAAGTCGATGCGTCCGGCTAAGTCCGCTTGCACGTGCTCCGCGCGGGTCGGCGACACGTGACCGGACCGGTTCGCGGACGGCGCGACCACGGGTTTGCCGAAACTCGCCAGAATGTCGCGGGCAACTTGGTGGTTTGGGACGCGGACGGCGATGGTATCGAGACCCGCCGTCGCGAGCTCGGCTACTCGGCACCTGGCGGCCTTGGGCAAGACCATGGTGAGCGGTCCGGGCCAAAACGCTTTGGCTAGCCGCAGGGCCTTGGCATTGAGCCGGCCCAAAGCCTGTGCGGCCTTTAGATCCACCACATGGGCAATCAGCGGATTGAATGCCGGGCGCCCCTTAGCCTCGTAAAGCCGCGCAACTGCGCGGCCGTTGGTCGCGTCCGCGCCAAGCCCGTAAACGGTCTCCGTCGGGAACGCCACCAGGCTGCCGGCGGCAAGCAGGCGCTTCGCCTCGTCGACGGCGGCCGCTCCGGCCTTCAACACGGGTGTCTTCAGCGGGACTGTCATCGCATTCCTACGGTGCTTAGATAGCGGAATTGGCGCCTGCTTGCAGCCCCGCAGGGCGAATTGTATAAGCGCCGCCTTGTCGGAGTGTAGCGCAGTCTGGTAGCGCACCTCGTTCGGGACGAGGGGGTCGCAGGTTCAAATCCTGCCACTCCGACCATCTTCACCAGACATATGGCCGGTGCCGCTCGCTGTCTCGCCTGCAAGGCCGTGAGACTGTACACTACTGGGGTGCAACCCTGACGACCTGAAGTAGACCGTACCATGCCGCAAAATATCACCACAGGCTTTCGCGCTCTGGTCGACGCCGCCGAGCGTGAAATCGAAACGCTGCCGATCGAGAAGGCTTTGAGTCTTCATGGCAATGACGATGTGGTTTTTGTCGATATCCGCGATCCCCGCGAACTCGATCGCGAGGGAAGGATGCCCGGTGCGTTTCACTGCCCGCGCGGCATGCTCGAGTTCTGGATTGATCCCGCGAGCCCGTACCACAAGAAGATCTTCGCCGAAGACAAGCGCTTCGTTTTCTTTTGTGCCGGCGGCTGGCGCTCGGCGCTCGCCGCACAAACGGCGGCACGAATGGGATTGCGTCCGGTAGCCCACATCGCCGGTGGATTTGGCGCGTGGCGGAAAGCCAACGGCCCCGTAGAAACACCGACTGAAAAATAAGTCTGGGTTTGGCGGCATTGTAGAGGCGAGCGCTGACGGCTTTAGACCGTCGTGTTAGGCGCCTCTGGAATTACAAATATCTCGCTTTGATATCGGCCGTCGTTTCGGCGCCGATACGATCGTAGTTGGCCGCGAGCCATGCGCTGGCGCGTTCACGGCCGAGCTCGAAAAGGTGCGTAAGGAACTTCCATTCCGCGTTCATTTTGCTCGAACCGGAAAGGTCCCTGATAATATCCTCGGCCTCGATGATGTGAATGAACATGCGTTTGCCGCCGGCGAGCTTGCCCTCGTCAATAAGCTGAGTGACAAAAGCGACGGCGCGCATTTCCCGCATCAAGGACGAGTTAAAGCTGATCTCCTGCATGCGGTTGAGGATCGCTCGGGAATTAGTCGGGAGTTCGGGACGCTCGGTCGGCGTCAGGTGAACCAAAAGCACATCCGGCGATTCACAGCCATAAATCACCGGGAAAATGGCCGGGTTGCCCATGAACCCGCCGTCCCAATACGCGTCACCGTCGATTATCGGCGCTCGCATCATGAAGGGCAGACAAGCCGAGGCGAGCACGTGCTCGGCGGTGATGTCCTTGTTGGTGAATACTCCGACCTTGCCGGTGCGCACGTTGGTCGCGGAGAGGAAAAGCTTAAGCACTTTCTGCGTGCGCACCAATTCGAAGTCGACGACTTCATTGAGCAAATCCCGCATCGGGTTCGCGTCGAATGGATTGAGCTGATAGGGCGACATGAAACGGCTGATGATGTCGACCATCACGTAGCCGGGCGAATTTTCAAGCCCGAAGTTCGGGTTAAACTTGTCGATGAAGGATGGCGCAATGATGCTGCTCGATGTCGTGTCCGACATCTTCTTCCAGAAGGTGCGCATCACCTCCTTCGCCCCGGCACGGCCGCCTCGCGCCAATCCGTCGGCGAGCAAGACGGCGTTCACGCCGCCGGCGCTCGTCGCGGTAACGCCGTCGAAACCGATCCGGTCGTCATCGAGCAGGCGATCGATCACACCCCATGTGAAAGCGCCGTGGCTGCCGCCGCCCTGGAGCGCCAGGTTGATGACTTTGTCACCGGCGATCGGCGCGCTCGCCTTGAGATCCGCGGACTTGGGTTGCGCGGTCATGACTAGCCCCCACCAAAGCTCTGTTCAGGCCTATTCCTAAAGAGAATTTAGCACCGGCTTCCTAAAGGCACTATTGCCAATTCGGTCCCCAGTGGGCTGTCCTCAGCCGACGCGGACCAAAAAAACACCCCGGATTCAGGGGGCCGCCCGGCGCGATACGCCAAGGGGGCCAGCGCATCTACAACAGCGGTTAACCGAGGTTGCGGATTTGCGTCATTCCAGTTTGCGAATGAGCTCGGTCTTTTCGTGGAGCGTATCCCTCACGTAAAGCAGGTTGACGGCGGTAAATATGACGACCGCGATCGGGGCCGCGAAAATGATGGCGACGCTTCCGAACAGATAAGTCAGCCCGGCGATGCCGAGAAGCATGACCGCTGGGGGAATAGAGACCATCCGGTGTTGAATAAGCGGCGCGAGGATCTGTCCCTCGATCTGATGGATGATCAGGTAAGCCACCAAAGTCCACAACGTGAGTTCGGGACTTTTAGTAAGTGCAACCAGGATTGCGGGAATGGCGGCGAGGATAGGCCCGAGATAGGGAATGAATTCGCCGATGCCGGCGATGAGGCCGAGCGCCAGTGAAGACGGGACGCCGATGAGCCAGACGGCAAACATCACCAGCGCCCCAATCAAGACCATCTGGATGAGCTGGCCGAGGAGCCAAAGCCGCAATGCTTCACCAACGCCGTCGATGATTTGCGCAGCGCGCACATGCTTGGCGGGCGGGAATAGCCAAATGAGGCCTTTCCGGTAGAGCCTCGGCTGTGCCGCCAGATAGATGCCGCTGATGATCATGATGATAAGAGCTTCGAGAAAGCTCGTACTCACGCGCAACACGCCTGAGAGCACGCCGGTGACGGAAATGCTGTCGCCGGAAAAGTGTTGCAGGAGGAAGTTGCCAAAATCCGATCCGCGCAGACTTGATTGTATCTCGGCGCTTGCCGACGTCGCGCGTTGCAGGACGTCCTGAAACTCGGCGGAGATTCGCGTTCCGAACAGATATCCGGTGCCGCCGATGACGAACAGCACAAGCAGGCCGGAGACCAGCAGCGCCAGCGGCTCCGGGATCGACAGCCAGCGCATGAACGGCTGCGCGCCGAGCCGCAGCAGCATGGCGAGAATGATTGAGCCGAATATGATGAGTATCAGATCGAATAAATACCAGATCAAAATAGGGATGAGCGCCACCGCAACCACGAGCAGCGCCAATTTCAGCGTTTCAGCGTAAGGTCTCGAGGTCACGCGGCAATCTCCGGCTGGTGGCTAAAAAAAGCGATGGCCATGACCACTATAACGCACCAGTTGAGGCTTCCGTATCAGGTAAGCGGAAAGAAAAGCACTTCCGTTCCCGCGGCGCGGTTTTCGCGTCCGAGTTTTGCCAAGCGACAAGAACGAAGCGATGAAGCAAATCGGAGCGAGCGGTAGAAGCCGTTTCGTCCACGAAAGCGCCTCTTATCGACTCGCTTCCGGCAAACGCGTGATCCCGAAAAGTGGACTTCCGGTTTTCGGACAAGATCACGCCCAAGAAGAGGATAGCGGAACGCCGGCAGACGCATTGGTTGTTGCCCGCACGCAAGCGGCGTGCGGGACGCGCCACGGATAAGGCGGCTTGCGCCGCCCTCCGCTTGCGGGCGCGCTCGCCTGCCGGCGTTCCACTGACGGTTCTCGCCAAGCGGGACTTATCGTCCCCAGGGCTCAGCATCGGGCCAGGCTTCCCGAAAGGCGGCATAAGGGAGCGGACAGTGCCGCACGCGCCACCTGTTCGGTCACAGCGATGCACCTCGCGCGCCGGTCATAGTGCCGGCAGGCATGATGCCCGAGCCGCCCGGGTGCGGACTGTATCTTTCCGCCCGCGGGCGCCGCACTCGCTCCGCCATCAGGGAGTACCCTCCCGGAAAGCGTCCTTTAAGTGAGCGAGACAGGAGGCGTTATTGCCATCGCGAAAGCGAAGTCAAACGGCCTCGGATTTTCTTCGATAAATCGGGCGCTTCGTACCGCGCATCCTCTCTGGAGTGTCGCAGCACTCCAATGATTCTTTGGCGGGAATGACAACGCTCAATGACTGGGATAGCAAATCCCGGTTCAGGTGCTTGCGCGGAATCGCTTCCTTTTTCTGACCGGTCGCGTCCCTTCCAGGGAACCTGGCCCGCATCTTCCATTTTTGGCTTGCCGCGGACGGAATGCGCTCCGCTGTAACGAAATCCGCACCATTGCCGACGGTGCTTTTCCCTGATTAGTGATGGACAAATGACCACCCGCATCACCCTCCGTAGGCCCGACGACTGGCATCTGCATGTCCGCGACGGCGAAATGCTCAAAGCCGTCTTGCCGTATTCGGCAAAAGATTTTGGCCGCGCCATCTTGATGCCGAACCTCGTTCCGCCTGTGTGCACCGCGGCGAACGCGGCGGCTTATCGCGGGCGCGTCGAAGCCGCGTTGCCTCCCGGTTCGCGTTTCAAGCCGTTGATGACCTGCTACCTGACCGATCAAACCGATCCTGACGACGTGGAACGCGGCTTCCGCGAGGGGGTGTTCACGGCAGTCAAGCTTTATCCGGCCAACGCCACGACCAACTCGACCGCCGGCGTAACCGATTATCGCAACGTCGTCCGGGTGTTCGAGCGCATGGAGAAAATCGACATGCCGCTCTTGATGCACGGCGAAGAGGTCGCCGATGATGTCGATATTTTCGATCGCGAGGCTGCTTTCATCGATCGCCGGTTGTCCAAATGGACGAAACAATTCCCGGCGCTCCGGATGGTGCTCGAGCACTTGTCGTCCAAAATCGGAGCCGAATTCGTGGCCAGTGCGGCCCCCCAGGTTGGTGGGACGATTACGCCCTATCACCTGATGCTCACGCGGACCGATTGGATCGGTGGCGGGCTCAAGCCGATGATGTACGCAATGCCCGTCATCAAAGCCGCTGCCGATCGCGCGGCCTTGCGTCGAGCGGCTACGTCGGGCGCGCCGTGCTACTTCCTCGGTACGGATTCCGCGCCGCACCCGTTCGCGAGGAAAATTGCGGTCGCCGCGGTGCCGGGAATCTTCAACGCTCCCGTGGCGCTTGCGACCTATGCCCAGGTTTTCGAAGAAGAAGGCGCTCTCGATAAGCTGGAGGCTTTTGCTTCACTCAACGGACCGAGGCATTATCGCCTACCGCCGAACGAGGACAATATTGTGCTGGAAAAAACACCGTGGACTGCGCCCATTGAAATCAAGGTTTCCGGTGCGGACGAACGGGCGCTGGTGTATCGCGGTGGCGAAACCATCGCGTGGCGAGTGAGCGAGACCGTTTGATGAGTGGATTTGCCGACAAGAAATCGATCGCCGAGCTGACGGCAAAAATGCTCATCGAAGTGGAGGCGGTCCGCTTCATGGCAGACAAGCCTTTCATCTTCACCTCTGGCTGGGCAAGTCCGGTGTACACCGATTGCCGGCGGCTCATTTCGTTTCCACGCGTGCGGCGAACGCTCATCGAGTTTGGCGCCGCAACCATTGAACGCGACGCCGGCTTTGAGCAGTTCGACGCGGTGGCCGGCGGCGAAACCGCGGGGATACCGTTTGCCGCGTGGATGGCCGACAAGATGATGTTGCCGATGCAATATGTGCGCAAAAAGCCGAAGGGTTTCGGGCGCAACGCTCAGATCGAAGGGCACATCGAACCCGGCGACCGCGTGCTTTTGGTGGAGGACATGACCACTGACGGTCGCAGCAAGGTCAATTTTTGCGAAGCTTTGCGCAGCGCCGGGGCGGTCGTCGAACACTGCTTCGTCGTGTTCTTCTACGATATCTTCCCCGAAGGCAAAAAGATTCTGAGCGATCTTGGCGTAACACTTCATTCGCTTGCGACCTGGTGGGATGTTCTCGAAGCAGCGAAGAAATCAGGCAAGTTTGATAAGACGAAGCTCAAGGAAGCCGAGAAATTCATGAAGGATCCGGCGGCCTGGTCGAAAGCGCACGGTGGCGCCGCTCGGGCCGCAGAATAGAGCTGCATCTTTCTGGAACTGGTACGGCAACGCCCGCTCAAATTGCCGGTGAACCTGATGGCAAACACTACCGCGTGGCCGACTGAGCTGCGGTTGCGCACGGATCGCAAGATCCTCGTTATCAGTTTCGACGATGGCGAAAGCTACGAACTTTCGGCCGAATATTTGCGCGTCCGCAGTCCAAGCGCAGAGGTGCAGGGCCATTCGCCGGCCGAACGGCGCATTGTCGCCGGCAAGCGCGATGTGCAAATCAGCGAATTGCATCCGGTTGGGAACTATGCGGTGCGGCTGGTGTTCGACGACCTGCACTCAACCGGCATTTTCACGTGGGACTACCTATTGGAACTCGGACGCAACCGCGAAACTTATTGGCGGCAGTATCTTGATGAATTGCAGCAAAAAAGTCTTTCGCGCGCTCCGAAGTGAGCACAACGCCCCGCAGCCGCAGCAAACGGCGTCGTAACACTCGATCAACTTCGCTTTGGCATGATCGTAAAGTGTCGGGGTGGGGCGTAAATGGGGCGCCTTCCGGCACGTGAACGGCCTTGGCCCCGCTCCCTCGGGACCGGGGCCGTTCGGCTATCGGGACGCTTTCCAACTTGGCGGCGAATCGGGCATGTGAAGCCGTTCAAGGGCTTAGCGAGTTCCTCCTTCGTGGTTTACCATTCGCGAAAGAGCGCTGCGGAGTGAAGCCGCGAGCTTTGAGCGCGCGTCGGTCGCTATCAACAAATTGCCGCAAGGCTGTGTTCTGCTGGGGGCTGGAATGTGGGGCGACGGCGAGATCCTCGGCCGATCATGCCCAAACGTGGACATGAAGCGGCGACAATTCATCAAGTTCATCGGTGGGACGGCGGCGCTATTTCCGCTTCCGATTCCCATGGCGTGGCGCTTTGTGGCCAGCGCTCAGGACCCTGCGGCCGGGCCGCAAACCAGCACGCGCCAAACCGCTCAGCCTGATCAGGCGACTGACATAGGCCAAGTCGGCACTTTGCAGGGCGAGGCGTCAGTGACACGAGGGACCGCGGCGGCGGTCGCTCTGAAGGTCAAAGATCTCATTTTCAAGAACGATATTCTTTCGACCGGCCCCAACTCAGCACTCGGTATTACATTCGATGACCAGACGACCTTCAGCCTCTCCGCCAACACGCGCATTGTGGTCAACGAATTTGTCTATAGCGAGGGCGGACAGAACAACTCCGCGTCTATTGCAGTTGCGGTTGGAACGGCCGCCTTTGTTGCAAGCCTTGTCGCCAAGACCGGCACAATGAAGATCACGACGCCGGTCGCGACGCTTGGAATTCGCGGCACAACTGGAATCATCGACGTGCCACAGGGGCCCGCCACAGCCGGCGCAGAGGAGCCGCGCGTCAAGCTTTATCCGGATACGGATGGCCATGTCGGTCAGATAGACGTTTCCACCCTGCAAGGAGCCCAGCTCGGCGTTTTGAATCAGGGCTCCACCGCCTTTGCGTTTCGCGCCGGACCGGGCGGCAGATTGCAGGCCGTGCCGTTTCAGATTCCGCCGCAGGAAGCGGCGCGCGACCGCGGCGTGCTGCAACGATTGTTCGCCGCGCACAATATCGGCCGGCGAATGACCCGCGAGCGCATGCGGGCACGTGGACGCAATCGCCGGCAGTTCGATCGCAACCTACGTGGCGGTGAGCGGCAGCAGGGCCGCGGAAACCGGTTCCGGCGCGACCGCCGCTAGTTTCTTCTATTGGAGCGCGATCGCATGTCCTTTGCGTCTCGCTGGCTGATCGCTTTGCTTGCGGCTTGCCTGGCGCTTTCGCCCGCGGCGCTCCGGGCCGGCTCGGCCGTGCGAGATCAAATCGCTGGCGCGTCACCCGCCTTGTCCTCCGCCGACCTGGAATCCGCTGTCGCGGAATATCGACGTGCCTTGGCGGAATATTTGGAGGCGCGGCAGCGCTACGCGGCGGTGGCCGAAGCCTATTGGCGTGATATTAGCGAAAAGCGCCATCTGCGGATCAGCAAGCGCGCGAACCACGAGCAGATATTGCTCGACGATTACGTGCTGACCCAGCCTCCGGTCTATTCCGGTCCACCGCGGCCGCGCGATCCGCTCAAGCCGCAGGAAAATCAACCGCCACCTTATGTGCCGGTCGTGTCGGATTTTCTCGCTGCGGCCCAGCGCGAATTTAAATTCGCGCCGCGTCTGCCGCGCAGCGAAAGCGAATTCAAGCACGCTTACGCGCGGGCGGCGCTCGCGGCCGGGCTGACCAGAGACCAGATCGTGCGCATCTACGGCTTCGAAGCCGGCGGCAACGGCGGATACGATGTAGAGGCCGGACTTGAATACAACAAGAAAGCGCGCGCGATCACCACCGCGCTTGGCTACAATCAGCTGCTCGCGACCAACACGGTCGAGATTGTCGCAGAAAAGGGCAATCAGTTTGTAAGAAAGCTCACATTGCGCGCTGCCGAACTTCCGGACGCCGAAAGACTGGCGCTCGATGACAAAATCGGCGTTCTGCGTAAAATGGTGAGTTATTCGACGAGTGTGCCGGACGCGTGGGGCGAGCACGAAAGGCTTGCGACCACCTCGAAGGGTCTCGCCATCCACGCGATAAATCTGGATGTCGATCTCGGTCCGTTGTTGCAGACGCAAAAGCTTCTGGATTCGGTCATCTTCGCGCGGCGCAAGGGCTATGACGCAACGCTGACCGCAGCCGATCTGGAAATGATGAACCTGACTGGTGATGGCAACGGGTTCGATATGGTCACGCTGCCGGCGGAATGGCGCGGCAAGGTGCCGACCGCTAATTTTTTTCAGCGCAGCGGTTATCTCGACAATCCGGTGGCACAGCGCAACAACGTCGTTGGCAAGCTCATCGCCGCGACCGACGCGCGGATGGACGAGGAATGCAGGAAATCCGGCGCGCGCGAGCTCGCAGCGGCGCTGCAGTGAAGCCAAGCATCGGCCGCCTTGACTCTTTCGCGGGCACGGCCGTAAACCGAAGCGGAGACGGGCGCTTAGCTCAGCGGGAGAGCGTTCCCTTCACACGGGACCACGAAGTAATAAAATCAATGACTTAGCTGGATAATTGGCGGCAGTGGCGACAGTCATTGGCGACAGTCAGAAACTTCGTCCTCCACAACGTACAGCGCCGCTCCCCTCCTGAAGGCCGAACGAGATGGAAGCGCGTGTGCGATGGTCCCATCAAATGAGCGTTTCGAATTCCCTCCCCTGAGACGAAACTAGCACCGCTGCCATAAGAGCTGCCGCGTCTTGTGCTGAAGTTTGCGCGTCCAGGTAGCGTCCCGCGCCCGCGAAAGAGCAGGGGCCGCCAACAACGGGCTCTTCTGATTGCCAGCTGTTCAGAGTTGAGGCCGATTGTTGGAAAAATTACCCCGGCTGATAGGCGATGCTTCGCGATGCACCGTCTGATGTGAAACTCTGCACCTCGGGGAGTTCCTCGGCTTCGGTAGGGTTGGCAAACGCCGCGGTCCTACGAGGACCGCTGGATCAAACGGAGCAATGTGAACGAGTTCGAAGTGAGCTAGCTCACGGCGTGGCAACTTTGTCACCGTCGTGGCTGCACCATGCAGCCGCGACGGCGCTGCATGTAGCGAATTGAATTGTTCAATCCGCTCGAAAGCAAAAGCTTAGGACCGTGAATTGCGCCGCTTCCGCAAACCGTCGATGAAAACGTCGACGAGCCGCAAAACGCTTGTTTGCCAGCCAGGCTGGTCGTGCATGTAGCACATGCCCACAAGGGCGCGCAGCAGATCTGCCGGGCTCACGTCATCGCGGATCTCATCTGCGGCGATAGCGCGATCCAACAACCCGCCAACGGTTCTCGCTAATCGATCGGTCGAAGATGAAACGAGCTTCGAAGTCTTTGTCGAAAGCAAGAGCGAGCGCTGCCGACATGCCCTTTTTCGTGGCGACGAACTTCACCATCGAGCGCATCCATTGACGCAGCGCATCGACGGGCTTCGCTTGTTGTTTCAACTGCTCGGCCAGGTCTGCAAGCTGTTGCACCTCGCGGCGATACACGGCCTCGAACAAGGCTTCGCGCGTCGGGAAATGCCGGTAAAGGGTGCCGATGCCGACGCCGGCCTCCCGGGCGACGGCCTCAAGGCTCGCCTCCGCGCCACCGACACTGAAAACCGCTTTGGCAGCCTCAAGTACTCGCTCGCGGTTCCGAACCGCATCGGCGCGCGGCTTTCGTACTGTTTTCGCCTTTGCCGATTGCCTCACGCGATCGTCCAATTTCGGCCCCTTGAAAAACGGAGGAACCCTCCGTATATGGCAACGAGCCACGCCGATACATAGCACTCGAAGTCAAGCAAATGCTGGCCAATCGTCATCCCCTGGAGTTGGCTCTGCTCTCGGGCCGCGAATTTCCCTTTTCATAGCTCCTACGGAGTACAGCATGGCCTTCTCAACCACTCTCACTGTGAATGGCGTCAGAAGAACGATCCAGCTGGATGACCCTCGTGTGACGCTCCTGGACCTTCTTCGTGAACGCCTTGAACTGACAGGAACCAAGAAGGGCTGCGATCGCGGCCAATGTGGCGCCTGCACCGTCATCGTCGACGGACGGCGGATCAATTCTTGTCTTGCGCTTGCGATCAGCCACGACGGCGCCGACGTGCTCACGATCGAAGGTGTGGCGCAGGGCGACCGGCTTCATCCGGTGCAAGAGGCCTTTATTGCCCACGATGGCTTGCAGTGCGGGTTCTGTACGCCGGGCCAGATCATGAGCACGATCGGTCTCATCGATGAGGGTCAAGCCGGCGACGATCCGGAGCGCGTGCGTGAAGGCATGAGCGGAAATCTCTGTCGCTGCGGCGCCTATCAGGGAATCACCGAAGCGGTGCTGGAGGCTCAGAAGATTCTTGCCGGAGCAAGCCAAAGGAAAGTCGCATGAAGACTGTTCGACTATGTGCGGCCGGCAACGGTCGAAGAAGCCGTCGCAGCCGCGTCGCAACCGGGCGCCGCCTATCTGGCCGCCGGCACCAACCTTCTGGACCTGATGAAGGGCGGCATCGCCCGTCCGAACCGGCTTGTCGACATCACCCACCTTGCTGACCTCGACCGCATCGAGGACCTTTCCGACGGCGGCGTGCGGATCGGGGCGCTCGTCCGCAACGCCGATCTCGCTCACGATCGCACTTTCGCCCGGCGCTTTCCGGCGGTCGCTGAGGCGCTACTATCCGGGGCGTCCGCGCAGCTTCGGAACGCCGCCACGGTGGGCGGCAATCTCTTGCAGCGAACGCGCTGCGCTTACTTCTACGACGTCGCTAGCGCCTGCAATAAGCGCGACCCCGGTTCCGGCTGCGACGCCCGCGGCGGCGAGAACAGGCTTCACGCCATATTGGGGTGGAGCGAGAGCTGCATCGCGACGCACCCGTCCGATTTCTGCGTGCCCCTGGTCGCGCTCGACGCTGTTGTCGAGATCGAAGGCAAAGCCGGGCGGCGGGACATCCCGCTCGAAAAGTTTCACCGGTTGCCAGGCAACACGCCGCAGCACGAGAGCGTGCTTGGAGCCCGGCGAGATGATCGTCGCGGTGCGCTTGCCGGCCGAGGCGGCGCATTTCGCAGCCCATTCCCGTTATCTCAAAGTCCGCGACCGAACATCCTACGCGTTTGCCGTCGTATCAGCCGCGGCCGCTCTGCGCCTCGAGGACGATCGGATCGTCGACGCGCGCGTCGCGCTTGGCGGCGTTGCGCCAAAACCCTGGCGCGCCCGGGAAGCTGAAGCGATCTTGGCCGGCGCACGCGCCGATGCCTCGCTGTTCCATCGCGCCGCCGAGGCGGCGCTCGCCGACGCCAAGCCCTCAGGCGACAACGGCTTCAAGATCGAGCTCGCGCGCCGGATCGTGGTGCGGGCGCTCACGCTCGCCAAGGCCGGCACGCCCGAGCGCATGCCGGCGCTTCCCGCATCCCCTTTCGCCGCCGTTTCCGGAGATGTCATCCATGCCTGAGATCACACTGACGCAGGCGCCCGCTCATGTTCGGCACGGTTCGAACATCGGACAGCCGCTCACCCGCCGTGACGGAGTTCTCAAAGTCACGGGTGCCGCCCGCTACGCCGCCGACAACCATCCGCCCGGGATGCTCTACGCGGTCCTGGCGGTGAGCAGCATCGCGCGCGGCCGCGTCACCTTTCTCGATGTTGCCGCCGCCAAAGCCCATCCGGGCGTCGTCGAGGTCATGACGCCGGCCAACAAACCGGCGCTGGCGCAGGATCCGGACGAAAAATCCAATCCGTTCATGTTCCGGCTCGATCTGTTGCAAAGCGACCGGGTCCGTTACGCCAACCAGCCGATCGCCGTCGTCATCGCGGAAACGCTGGAGGCGGCGACGGAAGGCGCGGCGCTGCTGTCGCCGCGCTACGACACCGATCCGGCGCGGGTTGGGTCTGGATGCGAACGAGAGCTTCGTGCCCGCAGCCGTCGGCCCCGGCCATCCGTCGGCTGTGCATCGGGGCGATATAGAGGCCGGCCTCGCCGCAGCCGCAAAGCGCATCGAGGCGACCTACGAGACCGCCCCCCAGTATCACAACGCGATGGAGCCGCACGCGATCGTCGCCGCATGGGATGGCGATACGCTGTCGGTCGATACCCCGAGCCAGGGTCTTGCCATGGCGCAGGGGCGCCTCGCCGGACTTTTCGGAATCGCGCCGGACAAAATCCACATCCGCAGTCCATTCCTCGGCGGCGGCTTCGGCTCCAAAGGCATGATCTCCGGCCCGCAAGTGCTCGGCATCATGGCGGCCCGTTTGGTGGGTAAACCGGTCAAGCTGGTGCTCCGGCGCGAGCAGATGTTTGGTCCGGTGGGACATCGGGCGCCGACGCGACAGACCTTGCGAATTGGCGCCGACAATGACGGCAAGCTGACAGCACTCGATCATCGAACGAAGACGACGTCGAGCACGTTCGACGATTTCTTCGAGCCGGCATCCGACGCTTCGCACACGCTTTATTCGAGCCCGGCCATCTCCACTTCGCATGAAGCGGTTCGGCTCGACACCGGAACGCCCCTCTTCATGCGCGCGCCGGGAGAGGCGACGGGCTCGATCGCGCTCGAAAGTGCCATCGACGAAATGGCCCACGCCTGCGGCATCGATCCGCTGGCCTTTCGGCTTAAGAACTATGCCGAGGTCGAGCCGATCTCCGGCAAGCCGTTCTCCTCAAAGGCGCTGCGCGAGTGCTACGCGCAAGGCGCCGAGCGTTTTGGCTGGCAGCGCCGCCCGCTCGCACCCCGGCAGATGCGTGACCGTGACGGATTGTTGGTCGGATGGGGCGTCGGCACGGCGACGTTTCCGGCGCTGATGTTCGAGGGCCATGCCAAAGGCGGTGCTGCGTCGAGACGGCAGTGGCGTCATGGAGATTGGGGCGCACGACATGGGCCAAGGCGCATGGACCGCGCTGGCTCAGATCGCGGCGGATAGCCTCGGGCTCGACATCGATCAAGTCGAATTCAGATCCGGAACCTCCGACCTTCCGGATGCCGGTATCGCAGGCGGCTCGGCCCATACCGCGACCGCCGGCATGGCGATACACAACGCCGGCGCCGACGTCATTGCCCGGCTTGCCGATCTCGCCACCAACGACAATCGCTCACCCCTGTACGGCGCCGGCAACGCTGGCGTGATCGCGCGCGGCGGCCGCTTGTTCCGCCGCGACGACGAGAGCCGCAGCGAGAGTTATGCCGATATCCTCGGCCGCGCCGGGCGCGCGATGATCGAGGGCCGAGGCAAACAGCGCGACCGATCAGGCCGCGCAGTCGAACTATGCCATGCATGCGCATGGCGCCGTGTTCGCCGAGGTCAAGGTCGATCCCGATCTCGGGCAGATGCGCGTGACCCGAGTGGTCGGCGCGTTCGCCGCCGGACGGATCATCAATCCGCGCATGGTGCGCAGCCAGCTCTGTGGCGGAATGATTTGGGGCGTGTCGTTCGCGCTGCATGAGCACGCCGTCATGGATCCGCGGTCCGGCCGTCCGATGAACGCCAATCTGGGCGAATACCACATTCCCGTGAACGCCGATGTGCCCTCGCTCGAGGCGATCCTTGTCGAGGAACACGACCCGCACGTGAATGCGCTCGGCATCAAAGGCGTCGGCGAAATCGGGATCACCGGCACGGCGGGTGCGGTCGCGAATGCGGTCTGGCATGCGACCGGAGTCCGCGTGCGCAACTTCCCGATCACGCTCGATCGCTTGAT